>NZ_CP036282.1:0-1200000 GCF_006974105.1 Rhodoferax aquaticus | reverse complement strand
AATCAAGCAAGGATTTAAAAATGGTTATAGAGTGGGCGCCAACTTGGATGAGAGCGGCTGGCTATGATCCAGAAAACTTTCCGGAGTTCATTGCGTCACTTGGCTTTAAAGAGATAGTCATAATCGATGACTGGTTGCAAAGAGCAATGACTGTTAGTGAAATGCGGTCCGAGTTCTCTAGGGACACAAGCACCAAACGTTTTTGCAACATATTCGCTTCGAAATAGCGATTTTCTAGGAGTGCTTTGTGAAAGCTCTCATGAAATGCGTGAAAAAATTCTGCTCGCCATAAAATAAATAGCCTCAATTGTCGCAACGACAAGATAAAGATTTGGCAAGTCGCCAAATAGACTTTCATTCACAGCGATTAGTGCTCCAGTATTTTCAATTACATATTCATGAAACTTGCATATGTAGGTATTTTTAACTCAGTTGAACCATCTTTTGGCTTAATGAAGACTCTTTTATAGCCTCAGTAATTCTGAGATTTTCAAAGCCATCTCTTGCGGTGACAAGTGGATTCTCCCATCCCTGGATGATTTTAATAAAGTGGTTTAACTGGCATTCGAGAGGATCTTGCCTTTCAACGGGCCATATTTTTTGCTGAAGTGGTGTCCACCAAGTGCGTTCACCTTCATAGTAGCTAAGTTGCATATTGGGAATAGACAACGATCCGCGCGTCCCGGTCACCAGATAGCACTCCCCATTTTCAGTCGCAGGGTAGCTTTTGTTCTCCTGCGATGTGTGTTCCCAGCTCCTGCTGGACGCGGCGGTATCCGACAAAAGGAAGGTGCCGAGCGCCCCACTGGCAAACTGAAAATTGATGGCCACCGTATCTTCGACGGGAAATTTCCGAATGGCGGAAGATGTGATGGCTTGCACCGCAGTAATTTCTCCGCACAGTGACCGGAAATTCCCTACTTCATGGATCAAGTTGATCAAAATAGGGCCGCCACCAATCTCACGGCGCCAAGGTCCAGCCTCAAAATAGCTAGATGGCTTGTAAAAAAGCGCACTTCCCATAATGCCGACTACATTTCCCAGCTCCTTGCTCTGGATGATGTCCCGCGCTGCAGCCAATAGGGGACTGTGCGCGCGGTGGTGGCCTATCAATACCTTGGCATTTTTTTTATCTGCCAACTCAACAAGTTGGCTTGCAGATTCAACCGAGTGACTGATAGGCTTTTCCACTAGAACAGGAATGCCGGCATGAATGCAAAGTGCCGCTTGTGCAGCATGGAAAACATTGGGGGAGGAAATAATGACGCCATCCAGAGCGGTGGATTGCAGCATTGCTTCGATACTGTGGTACAGGGGAATCCCGAGTTGATGGGCGAATTGTTCATGCGATGCATGCTCTGGCGCGACTATGCTGACGAGTTCACACTGGGCATTGGCTGCGATGAGCTCAATATGCCGTTTTCCCATTAAGCCCGGTCCGACAACGGCTAACCTGACAGGACCTTGGGTTTGACCACGGAGTGTGCGCATGGAGTCATTTCCTAATGAAGCGTATAGATATCTCGGCTAAGGACTTTCTGCTGCAATGCGAGAAACGCCTGCTGTTCAGATACTTGGGCAAACAGAAGACCAATCCTTCCGAAAGGACTGGCCTTCACTCTATCGCCTGGCATACACAACGGTATGTACGCATTGATTCTTAACTGTGTATTAAATTGAATAGAATTGAATATTTTTTCTTCGGACTGGGAAATGGTGTGCCGTAATATGTTGACATATTGATGTTTTTGCTTATCGGCGAAAAAATTCTGATTTAAAAATGGTGCCACGTAAGCTTCGATGTACTTAAACCCTGTGCTACTTTCTATCAGCTTGCTATAAAGATCACCTGGGCATCGCCGTGTTACCTCGATTAACCAGAATGACGAGTCATTGGCAATAAACTGCGTATGTATTAAGCCATCCGTCAGGCGCAACTCTTTTGCCATTCTGAGAATGTCTGCCCGGACTTTTTCCAGCATTTTTTCTGGGAAATCATGCACGACCCAACTTGTATCCACCACAAATGGATTGGCAGTGCCGTGTTCTTCCACGATGAATTCGGCTTGGAAGTCGCCATTCCTTAAAAAGGCGGAATGGCTATAGAGTTGCCCTTGTACGAACTCTTCAATGATGCAGGTGTTTGTATTTGAAAATGTTTCCGCTTTTGTGATGGCGTTTTGAAGCTTGTGCTGTTCGGATGTGGAAATAATTGACATTCCTCTCCCGCTGTATGCATCGACCGGTTTGACTATCAAAGGCCAAATGTCTTGTGTGAGGGGTGATGCAACGACACGGGGAACGGACAACCCATGCTCAAGTGCAAAGGCCCTGAACAGTTCTTTGTTGTTGATGATTTGCTCGGTTTCAGCGGAATCCAAGCCGAAATACATGTCGCCAACCAAGTTTGCGCAGGCGCGATAAGAGCGATCGTTGCATCCGGGAACTACAAAATCAAATTTCATTGTTTTGACCAGGGCATGCATCGCCTCTGTATCTGAATAATCAATGTTGATGTAGTTCTTGCACGACTTCGCCAGGGAATCTAGCGGGTTGCCACCACAGACATAAACATCGTAGCCACTTTGCAACAAGTAATCGTGGATGGGAGTGGACGAAAAATTCGTATCCACCAAGAGCACTTTTGGCATGGTGTTAGTTTTTGGCCGAGTTGAACTTTATGAACAATGCTTTGCCGCACACAAACGCGCGCTCAATAGTATCGCTACGTTGTGCCAGTAGTTCATTGCCCATCCGGTATGGACCATCGCCGTGGGCCCACAGGTAGTCATCCAGAATCAGCCATCCATCCGGAGCCAGCATTTGCAACCATAGGTCGCAATCTAGTTTGACTTTGACGTAGTCATGGTTTGCGTCAATATGGATGAGCGCGATCTTGCCTGTGTAATCAGTGCGACCGAATGTGGCGCTGTACACGCTGAGATCTCTTCGGTAGATCTCAAATGCCTGGGCAGATTCATTGTGGATGTAATTGAATACACCAACGCCAATCGGGAATAAATTGACGGTAAAGATATCGTGGACAACGTTGAGGTCCCATGCATTGGCCATGCTGACACTCACATTTTCCGGTGAGTCATGCTGCGTACCTGCTTCCCACTGCCACGAGTCTACTGACAGGATATTTCCAATGTTGTGCCTGCGTGCCATGAGCGCGAGCACCGCGGCAGATTTTCCAGCGAGTGAGCCAATTTCGATAACATCCCCTTTGGGGACGCTGGAGAAGATGGCCATCATTGCCGCAATCTTCTGCTCATTGGATTCACCATAAATATCTGCAGCCATACGTAGAACTGCAGCCACTTCGATATTGCGCATATTGCAGGCGCCATCGGAGCATTGGTCAATAAAAGTTCGGTGTAAATCGACTTTTTTCAGCAATTTCTCATGGCGTTGAACTTCCTTTTGGGTTGGAGACTCTCCTAACAGCGCAATTGGCACACCTCTCGATTGGATGAAGTTATTGAGCCAGATGTAGACAGATGACACGGGGCAATAGACCTGGTCAATGTTTTGCGCGCTAACCAATTCGAGAAAGCAGGCTGGGAAGCGTTCGTCATAAATATAGGGCAGGGTCATCAAGTCCCCCACTCTTTGGGCTACATCAGCATCCCATTCCGATGTGGCTGCAACCACTTTGATGCCTTGCTGTTGGGCCGACTCAATAAATTCCAGTCCGTCAAGGTGCGTTGCTGGGAAAACCAGTGTTGTGGTTTCTCTCTGGTTGTAGTTCACCAAGGGTGATGCTGGCATAGTGATTGGCTTCACGTTATTTGATTTGCGATGAGGCTCACAATGAACTCAACCTGCTCGGGTGGTAAGTTTGGGTAAATCGGCAGACAAATAACCTCGCGTGCCACTTTGGAGGCCGCTGGTAGATTAGCGGCTGCGGATGACGGCAATCCGCGGTACATGGGAAATTCACTGATCAGTGGGTGAAAGTAGCGTCGTGCAATGATGCCGTGATCGTGCAGTTTTTGAAATAATCCGTCCCTTGTCATTGGGTATTCCGGGCCCACCTGAATCGGGAAGTAAGCGTAGTTTCCTACAGTTTCAGCGGCATCCGGCACGCAGCGTATGCCTTTGATTGGAGTCAATCCGTCACGGTAGGTCTGGTCGATAACGCCGCGTTTTTGGATGGCAGCATCAATCCCCTTCAGTTGTAACAAGCCCAGGGCCGCATTGATTTCACTCATCTTGCCGTTAATTCCGGGAGCAATGACTGTGGTGTCGTTGACAAAGCCAAAGTTTTTCAACTGATCGATGCGTTTCTTGGTTTTTGCATCGGGGCAGACGATAGCGCCCCCCTCAAAGGTATTGAACACTTTGGTCGCGTGAAAGCTCAAAACCGACAGATCTCCGTATCGCAACACGCTGCCATGCTGGCACTGGACACCAAATGCATGGGCCGCGTCATAAATCACCTTGAGCCCATAGTTGTCCGCAATCTTCTGTATGCGTTCCACATCGCAAGCATGACCGTAACAGTGCACCGGCATGATTGCAGTCGTTCTTGGGGTAATGGCCGCTTCAATGCGATCGGGGTCCAGGTTGAGGGTTACCGGGTCAATATCGACAAACACCGGTTTGATGCTGTTCCAAAGTAAGGAATGGGCGGTTGCTACGAAAGAATACGGAGTAGTAATCACCTCGCCGGAAATGCGCAAAGTTTGCAGGGCCGTTACCAGTGCGATGGTGCCATTGGTGAATAGGCTGATGTGTTTAACGCCCAAGTATTCGCACAGCGCTTGTTCGAATTGCTGGTGGAATGGCCCGCAGTTGGTGAGAACTTTGCTGCTCCAGATCTGCTCCAAGTAGGGAATAAACTCCTCTAGCGGTGGCAGATGCGGCTGGGTGACATAGATGCGGTTTTCTGTCATCTTAGGTACGGAGGGTTTCCCCACACTATGCCCCGCGCCCATTTGGTGTAATCGCCCATTTAAGGGTGCAATACCCACTTTATGGATCTTTTTTGGCTGTGGGCCTTATGCATCAAGCGTAAGTTGCTACCAAAATCATAGGAAGCATGGACGCTCTGTCTGGCTCCTTCATCGCGAAAAATGACCGCAAGTGGAATCAATAGCGTCAAATAAGCCATCGCTTTTGAATCGAAAAGCTGCGGGGTATATCTCGGTCTGTTTTGGACTTAATTTCTTCCAAAAACCGCGCTGGCCATGCGCAGGAAACGATCGTGTGACCAAGCCAGCGCTTCGTGCAACGAATGGTCCGCCCCCACCGTTGCGCCATACAGCCTTCGGCACTTGAAAGCGTGTAGCAGTCATGGCTGGAGCAGCACCACACGTCGCCCGCCATGCAACTGAGCCGCCACTTGGAGAGCGAGGGTTGGTTAGAAGCGCGCCGCGCTCGGGCTACTTTGTGCGCCCCCCCAGGCGCACCAGCTTGTCCATGGTGACCGCAGCGCAGCCCAGAGGCAATGCCCTGCTGCGTGCCGTGCTTGCCAAGCGGGCGCTGGCCGTGGGCCTAGCGGTCTCACCCGACGATGTGCAAATCACCCATGGCTGCGTTGAGGCACTGCCCACAAGGTACGCCTAGTGCAGCTGTACGACGCGCACCAAGTGCCCATCATGGCGCAGCACATGTGGGGCTAAGGTCCCGGCGCTGCCGTGTATTTCAACTTGCCGCCAACATACACCTGCTCTGTCGCAATCGTGGCTAAAGATTCAACAGGCTCTTTGTATGGGTTGCGTGTGACCACTTGAAGATCAGCCCACTTGCCCGGCTCTAAGCTACCGGTTTCAGTGGCCAAGCGAAGCTGATACGCCCCATGGATCGTCATGGCGCGCAGGGCTTGCTGCACATCAATGCTTTGGGTGGCATTGAGTTTGGCACCGCTGCTGGTGGCACGGTTCATGGCAGTTTGCATGAGTGCAAAACCCTTGGGTGGGAACATCGGGCTATCCGCATGCAAAGTGGGTTGCAAGCCTTGCTCAAAAGCGGCACGCACCGGCAAGGTTTGCTGCGCAGCGAGCAGACCGATGATGGAGTGGGCCAAGGCATCCCCGTAGTAACGGATATGGTGGATGTGGAAGGACGGCGTTACGCCCAAAGCTGCCATGCGCTGCACACCGTCTAAGGGCAACATCACACCATGTTCCATGCGCACTGTAGGCGCTTGCCCCCCGAGTGGGCCGGCTGCGGCAATGGCCTGCAACACGTCTCGATTAGATTGATCGCCTTGGCTATGAATGGCGACCTGCCAGCCCTGTGCCGTGTAGCGCTTGAGCTTTTCAACCAACATCGGCTCGGTCAACATGGCCTCGCCATGGCTCCCCGGGGCAATCCCTAGGGTACGCCCCAAAGGCGTGTCCAAGTAAGGAACGCTGCTGTACATGCTGCCGGTATAGGGAGAGCCGTCATGCCACAGCTTGACGCCAAGGACACGGAAAAACGGATTGCTAGTGTCTGGTGCTGTGGGCAAATATTGGAGCTCATTCTCCACCAAATAGAAAAACTGCCGGATGCGTGGCTGCAACTGGTGGGAGGCGGCCACCCGTGCCATCAGGGGCGGCACGTTGTAACCCAACGATGCAACGGAGGTAAAACCATGGGCCAGCAAACCATCGAGCACATCTACGTAGCGCCCATACAAGCGCAGCGGCGACTTGAGCTCTTTCATCAGCGGCACCGCAGCACGCGTTTCGGCAACAAAGCCTGTTAACTCCCCTTGTGCATCACGTTGGTAGTAGGCTCCATGCCCAGGATCAGGCGTATTGCGATCAATGCCTGCCAACTCAAACGCTTTGGAGTTAGCCCAAAACGAGTGCAAGGTTTGCGACACCAACACCACAGGGTTATCGGGCGCGAGTGCGTCCAATTCCTTGCGGCTGGGTATGCGCAAGTCGGGGGTCAAAATGGGGTCTAGGCCACCTGCATACACCCAGTTGCCTTTGGGTGCTTTTGCAACGGCATCCCGAAAGCCTTGCCACACCGACGCGTTGGTGGGGTGGGTAAAGCCAGACAAGTCCACCGCGCCATTGAAAACAGCACTGAGCGTCGGGTGCTCATGGGCCCCCACAAAACCAGGCATCAGCGCCTTGCCCTGGAGGTCAATCACTTCGGTGCGCGCTCCTCGCAAGGCCATGATTTCAGCGTCTGAACCCACAGCCTGAACTACGCCATCTCGCACTGCCAAGGCAGATACAACCTCATCTTTGGCGTTCACGGTCAGCACCGGGCCACCGTGAAAAATGAGATCAGGCTCGGGGCCTTGGGTGCACGCGGACAGCAGTGTCGCTACTAGGCATAGAAGAAGCCGCAAACGCAGCTGTTTGTGTGGATACATGAGCGGAAATGAGGAGTTGTGGGCCGACGCGGCCCGCGCGTTTCATCTTAGATGGGGCGCAGTGTTGTGCGCCCCGAGAGAAACCCGCACAAGGATCTGACTTCAGTCGCCTAGGCGACCCGCAAGCGCACCATGGTGGGTGGTCGGCGCGCTTGCGGCTCTGTCATTGCACTTCCGGTAAGAAGCGCCTGCGGCAGCGTATGTGGGCAAGGTCTGCCACGCCCCAAGACCTGTAGGCCTTGGGTGAAACTGCTTGAAGGCCTAGGTATTTCAGCACGCCATTAACCATCTGACAAATACTGAATTCATCTACTTCCATCTGGATTCAAGATGGATAATTCAAGGCACCAACACCTTGCACCCAGGGCACCTCCCATGGAATTACGTCAACTTCGCTACTTTGTCGCCATTGCCGAACACGGCGCTTTCTCTAAAGCCGCTGACAAGGTGTTCGTGGCCCAGTCGGCCCTGAGCCACCAACTCGCCCAGCTAGAAGACGAACTGGGGGTGCAACTGCTGCTACGCACACGCCGGGGCGTGGAGCTCACCGAACCAGGGCGCGTTTTTTTGGCGCATGCTATTTCCATCTTGCGTCAGACCGAAGATGCCCGCTCCAGCGTGCGCAGTGCTTTGGGGGAACCGTCTGGCAAAGTGGTGTTTGGCATTCCCCACAGTGTCTCGAACGCGCTGGCCCTGCCACTCTTGCAGGCGGTGCGCCAGCGTCTGCCCAAGGTGGAGCTAGAACTTACAGAGGAGCTCACCGGCAACTTGATCCCGCAGTTACGCACTGGAGTTTTGAACTTGGCGGTGCTGTTTGACGATGGGCACTTGGATGAGTTCACCACGCTAGCGCTGCTGAGCGAGCGCTTAAGCCTCATTGGCTCCACCCAGTCACCGGCCTTGCGCGTGGCGAAGTCCATCACCCTCAAAAAGGCGCTGGCATTGCCCCTCATCTTGCCCGCGGACCCGCATGGTGTGCGCCCCACCATTGAAGCGGCTGCGCGCAAGCGTGCTTACCCACCGCCCCATGTGGTGGCGGACATCAGTTCTATCAGCATCTTGCGGACCACCTTGCTCGCGGGTATGGGCCACACGCTGCTGCCCGTCATGCCGCTGCGCGCCGATTTAGATGCGGGGACGCTCAAGGCCATTCCAGTCGTTTTGCCCACGCTCCAGCGCGTAGTGAGCTTGTGTGCGTCCAAGCACATCCCCATTTCCACCGCGGCCACTGCGGTAGCGCAGTTGACGCATCAGTTGGTCCATGACTTATGCAAGGAGGGTGCGTGGGTCGATGCCAGTCCAATAGAGGGCAACACCACGGGCTTCACGATTGCGGGGCGCACTGCCAAGACCTAGGGCGTGCATGCTGAGTGCTAACTGCAGAGAGGTCCTAAGCCGAGCTGTCTGAGGTCTCCGAATCGCTGCCACTCGGCCTGTCGCGGTGCGGCACAGGATAGGCATCTGCCACGTAGCCCGGGCCTTTCATGACCATGACCACCCAACACCCTATGCCCACGGTGAGCACCATGGTCAAATGAAACACTACGGCGCCCACGGCCACGTAGCCCGCTGTCGACAGGAACCGGGCGTCTTTCGCATGGCTTGCAGCATCGAGCCACAGGTCTAGGCCCAGCCACAGCAAAGCGGGCAACACACTACCCAGCAAGGCGATGAGCGGCAGTTTGCGCCAAATCTGCCACTCCAAGCCACTGGCCGAGCGCTGAGAGCCTTTCAAGACGGTAAACCAATTCATGCGCCACAGGCTAGCACTGCCCGCCTTGCGCTGCAATGCCTTAGGTCAAGCTCCCACAAACTGCAGGCTGAGCCGCAAACCTCAAGCTTGGGGAAGCACCTTCTCGAACTCTTCAAACATCAGGTTTTCCACCAGCATGGTTTCTTTGCCGTTGTTTGCGGGGAAAGGGTGCACACGGCCGGTGCGGCGGTAGCCACGGCGCTCGTAGAAGGCAATCAACTCATGGCGCACGGTGATGACGGTCATCCACATTTTCTGCACATTCCAAAGCGCTTGGGCATAGCGCTCGGCCTCTTGCATGAAGCGCTTGCCCAAGCCGCCACCTTGCAGCGTAGGTTTGACGACAAACATGCCGAGGTAGGCGCCATCGCCCTTCTTGGCCAAGTTCACGCAACCGACCAACTCGGAGGGTGCGCCCGTCGCCGCTTCAGCGTCTGCAAAGCAGAGGTAGACCACGGAGTCTGGGGCTGCAATGAGTCCGCTCACCTCATGCGCAGAGGTACGTGAGCCCTCCAGCAAGTCAGCTTCCGTAGTCCAGCCTTGGCGGCTGGAGTCGCCCCGGTAGGCGCTATTGACCAGGTCTGCAATGGCAGGGGCGTCAGCCGCAGTGGCGATGCGATAGCTGAGCGCGGGTTGCGATGGGGTTGTCATAGAAGCAAAGGTTAAACGGATGAGCACGCATTATCGAGGCCGGGGGTGGGATGCCCCCTGGGCTGCGCAATGCGGGCAAAAAGCCATCAGAGCAGCGCTGGAATGATGGACAAGACCAAGAGCACCGCCATCACCCAGTTGAACACTTGGCGCTGCTTCGCATCGGCCAAGTAACGGCGCAGGTGCTGGCCCATGAGTGCCCACGCTGCACAACAGGGCAAACCCACTATGGCAAACAATGCCGCCATGCCCACCAAGTAGATGGGGCCCTTGCCCGCAGGGACATAGGTGCTGAAATAGCCAATGGCCATGATCCATGCCTTGGGGTTGATCCACTGAAACGCTACCGCCCCCCAAAACCCCAGGGTCTTGCCACCGTCGCCCTCGGCCCCAGAGCCCGCGCTGTGGGCCAAACCCCAGGCCAGATACAGCATGTACGCCACACCCAACCATTTCATGGCCGTGTGGGCCATGGGAAGGGCCACAAACAACTCTCCAAGCCCCAAGCCGACAGCGGACAGCAGGATGAAGAAACCAAACTCAATGCCAAAGAGTAGGCGCAGCGAACCCGCAAATCCATGGTTCACACCGGAGGCCAGCAGCATCATGTTGTTGGGGCCAGGTGTGATGGATGTCACAAACGCAAACATGGCGAGTGACAAGACAAGTTGCAAAGGTAGTAGTTCCATATAGCGTTCTCTCAAAAAGCGGCGTGCATAGTGCTGCCCCAGTACCAAGCATCAGCTGCGCAGGCGTTCTGTGCAGTGTCTTGGATAGGGCTTACCCACAAGCTTAAAGCCTCTTTGCATTACAATTTTTTAATTGTCATAGATACAAACCCACATGCCTGCACCGCGCTACAAGACCTTGGTTGATGAGTTTGCCAAGAACATCCGCCAGGGCACCTGGCCCTCTGGCATGCGCTTGCCCACGCACCGGGTCTTGGCGCAGGACTATGGCATTGCACTGGCGACGGCCACCAAGGTCTATGCAGAGCTTGAGAACATGGGCTTGGTGATTGGTGAAACAGGCCGAGGCACCTATGTGCGCGACCTGCATGTGCCGCCAGGCTATTGGCAAACCCATGACCATGCGCGCTCGGGCGTGTTGGACTTGGCTTTTACCTACCCCCAGCTACCCGCGCAGGCCGATGCCTTGCGCCACGCACTGCGTGAACTTGCCACTGGCGGCGACATGCACAGCCTGATTGCACCCCAGCCTGCCCAGGGTCGGCAGGCGGAGCGTCGATTGTTGGCCCAGTACCTAAAGCAGCGCGGTCTCAACGCACATGCGGCAGATGTAGTGATCGTCAACGGCGCGCAGCAGGGCTTGGCACTCACCGTGATGGCCTTGCTGCGCCCAGGCGACGTGGTGGCGGTAGACGCGCTTACCTACCCCGGCTTCATTGGCTTGGCCCAAACACACCGCTTGGATTTGGTGGCCATTCCCATGACGCCACAAGGCCCCAACCTCAGCGCCTTGGAGCGCCTGCTGCGGGAACGCCCCGTTAAGGCCATCTTCACCATGCCTACGCTGCACAACCCCATGGGCTGGGTCATGGGGCTAGCGGCGCGCACCCGGTTGGTGGCGCTCGCACGCAAGCACAAGCTGCTGATCATTGAAGACGGAAGCTATGCATTCTTAGTGGAAGACGCGCCTACGCCTTTGCGCGAACTAGCGCCCGAGCGCACGGTCTACGTATCGGGCTTGAGCAAACCCATGGGGGGAGGCATTCGCTTTGGATACGTGGTCACACCACCGCAACATCTCGCAGCCTTGGACCAAACCCTGCGCGCGCTCGCGATCAGCAACTCCACACTGATCACCGCACTGTGCGGGCGCTGGCTGGAAGACGGCACGGTGCTGCGCTTTGAGGCCGAAAAGCGCGCCCACGCTGCAGAACTTCAGGCACTGGCGCACACTATGCTGGAAGGTCTGCACGTGATTGGCAACCCCAACTCCTATTTCGCCTGGATCATGCTGCCCACCAACGTGCGGGCCGACCAATTGGCGGGAAGGTTGTCGCAGCGCAACATATTGGTGGCGACCTCTGAGGCCTTTGCCACGAGCAGTGCGGTACCGCACGCCATCCGCTTGAGCATGGGTTTGGCCGACATGGCCAGCCTGCGCGTGGGTCTGAAAACCATTCAACAAACCATTGCCGACATGGTGAACGAGGCCTAGTGCAGTGGCACAGGCAGGGTGCGCACCGCCCACAGAGAAAAGCTATATTTTTAATAGCTGCTTGCGCTTATTCCATGGGCACCAGCCCACGCTCCAAACTGCGCCCGTGTACCACCGCAGTTAGCCGATTTAGCGAGACACCGCGGTAGCGCCTTGCCCCTGCAGGGCGGGCAACACCTCCCGCGTGAAGTAAGGTTCTTCGGGGTACCAAAAGATGTAGCTGGCACCCAGTGTTTGCTGGGCAAAGTCGAGAATATCGGGCAGGGTGATGCCCTCAACGCGCCCGTCGTACCCTGCACCGAGTGCGGCCAAGAGTTTGGCAAAGCGCTCGGCCACCGCGCTGTCCCAGCGCCGGGCCACCCAGCCGCCTAACTTGGGCTTGGCGTCTTTGTCGTTGGCAAACTCGTACTGCCGGTCCACCCCCCCATGAAACGCAGGGTCGGTGCGCAGGTACTCCGGCACATTGACGATGTCTTCACTGAAAGACACATCTTGGATTTGCAAGAACAGGCGCTTGCCTTGGGCGCTAAGTGTGGCCAGGTCTTGGTCAATCGCCGCAAAGTCGTACTCCCCAGGCCGCGGCTCCAAGGAGCGCCACGTGTACTTCAGTTGCGCCCCCTCAAACACCTTGGAGCGCGCGAACCAGGGCTTTTGGATGCCAGCGCGCTCTAGGATAAAAAACACATAGTGGTGCACAGGTGGCGTTGCGGGTGCGGCGTGGAGTTGTAGCGCTGCAGAGCACAGCAGCACAGACACCATGCGTTTGAACACCAGAAAACCTCCATACACCGGGCCGCACGCTGCGACCCCACAGAGCGCTCGGACAGCGCCCGCTAGACGCTATATTTTACATAGCTGTCTAGGCAGTATCCATGCGCGCGAGAGGCCTTTTTCTATTCAGAACTATCCATACTGGCCAGCAGATGCCATTGGGGATCGAACAGCACCAGGTTGGCAGGCATGCCCAGACGCAAATGGCCTACGGTATCGGTCAGGCCCATCAGTTCTGCGGGATTGTGGGTCGCCATGCGCAAGGCCTGCTCAGGCTCTATGCCCACTTGGCCAATCAGCCTGTGTACGGATGTGGCCAGGTCAATGTGGGCCCCCGCTAGCGACCCCGCCTGGTTGACCAGTTTGCCGTCCACCACGCGTATGGTCTCGCCATACAGCGAAAACTCCGAAGGCCCGTGTGTGGTGGCCATCGCGTCTGAAACCAGCACCGTGCGGTCAGCGCGCGGCCGTGCGCGAATAGCAATGCGCAACACTGCATCAGCCACATGGTGGCCATCGGCAATCACGCCGCACCACGCCGTGCTGTCCAGCGCCGCCCCCACCACGCCAGGCTCGCGCGAGCCCATGGGGGTCATGCCGTTGAACAAATGGGTAAAACAAGTAGCCCCTTCGGCCAAGGCAGCGTTCACCTGTGCAGAGGTAGCCGCCGTGTGACCCAAGGAGACAACAACCCCCATCGCGCACAAGCGGGCAATGCTGCCGGGGCGCTGCATTTCAGGCGCAAGGGTCAGCAGCACCGGGATGTTGTGGGCTCGCAAGCCCGCCAGCAGATCCAGAGTCGCCTCGCTGAGCGGGTGAATGCGTTGCTCCAAATGGGCACCACGGCGTTGCACGCTGATATGGGGGCCTTCAAAATGCACACCGACCACGCCATGGCGGCCATACACGGCCTGTATGGCCTGTGCTGCCAGTGCCATGCGCTCTGGCGTGTCGGTAATGAAGGTGGGCAACCAGGCGGTGGTACCCGCCCGGGCAAGCGCATCTCCAATGTGGCGCAACGTGGGGGCATCGGGTGTGTTGTTGAACATGCGCCCTGCCCCCCCATTGACCTGAATGTCAAAGAGGCCAGGCGCGACGGTGCCCGCCGTGTGCCACACCGGCAAGCCCACGTTCATGGGCGCTTGCAGGGGGCCTATGGCCGCAATACGACCCTGCCTCACGGTGACTGCCGTGTCCGGCAAGAACGCTTGGCCATCAAAGACCTGAGGGGCATGTACACACCACGCAGGGGTGTGACGCCAATCAAACGCAGGCCGCAGTGTAGAGAGGTCGCCGTGCATACGCTCAGGCAACGGGCTTGGCCACCAGGTAGGGTCGCAGCGCTGCTTGTACTTGCGCCAAAACCAAGGCCTGGGCCCACGCAAACCCTTGGGCTTGCAGGGCTTGGCTTGACTCCAAGACATCAGATGCAAAGTGCTGCTCCATGAGCGGCCCCAAGGGCGCAGGCATTGACGCCAAGAGTTGCATGAGCTGCTCCACCGCGCGGCTGGCAGCGGGTTGGCCCCAGTAGTAGCGCACACGGTCGGCATAGCTGAAGTGACGCAGCAGGTACACCGCATGGGCATCGCCGCTGTAGTGCTTGTGCCAGTGCCGTGGTTCCGCCAACATCAACTGCTCCATAACCTGCGGCACTCTGGCTCGCGTGCTGTTCGGCGCCAGCCAATGGGCAAGCGCGTCCAAGGCATACACCGCTTGGCGGTAAGCAAACGTGAGCGCAGGGCCAACTTTGAGTACCGTGAAGTGCCGCCGCGCCAACTCTGCAAATACCGCTGGTTTTTGGTAGTCGGTGGAGTGGGCTTCAAACGCGAGTTGCGGGTAAGGCACCAGTACCTGCGACAGCCAATCCGGCGAAGCGAGATCAAAGTGATGCACGTGGTCAGGCGCAAACTCCAAGCCCGGCTGCACCACCAATGCCGCCACACGGGTCCAAGCGGATTGCAGGCCACGCTGGGCAAAGGCCTGCGCATGCGCAGCGATGGTCTTACGGGCGCTGTCTGCGGAGGTGGGCACCACCAGCATAGAGCCGTCTTCAGCGCGGGCACCCCCTGGGGGTGGCACCTCAGTTCCCACTACATAGCTGAGGCTGCTTGTCTCACTGCTTGCTTCTTCGCACACTTGGGCAAGTTGCGCAGCGCGTTCGGCGCTGACGGTATCGCCGACCTGGCCCGGCTCTCCCGCACAGCCCTCAGAGCAATCCAAGTGGATTTTGCTGAAGCCAGCCTTCACATAAGAGGCAACCAAGGCACTGGCATGGCCCATGGCAGCGTGGGCATCTTGGTCACGCCAAGCCTGGGGGCCCAAATGGTCCCCCCCAAAAAGTACCAGCGTGCGCTCCACGCCATGGCTTTCGCAAATGCCATAGACGTAGGCAATGAAGTCAGCCGCTTGCATACCGGTGTAACCGCCAAACTGGTTCACTTGGTTGCTCGTAGCCTCTACCAGCAGCGGACGGTGTGTCTCCTTGGCCAATAACAAGGCGGCCAATAAGACTTGCGGATGTGCAGAACAGACCGATGGCATGCTAGCCAGCGCGTCGGGGTTGCTGCGGTTACGGTGGTTTATGTCGAGAAGGGTTTGCATGGCAATTTCTTAGGAAGAGATGAGGCGTTGCGCCAAGATGGCGGCTCCCCGCACGCCACTGCTGTCGCCAAATGTGGCGCTGGTGAAGTGCGGTGCACGCAGGCCTGAGAGTTGGTGTGAGGGGAAGGCACGCGCCACGTGCTCGGCCAGCGCAGGTATGCGCGAGAGCCCGCCACCAAACACCACGCAGTCTGGGTCTACCACCAGCTGCACGGTGTGGAGCAGCTCACAGAGCAAGGACACCCACACCCCAAAGACGCTTTGCAGCAGTGGGTCGCCATGCGCATTGCCTTGCACAATCTCGGGGGCACTCAGTGCCTGCCCGGTGAGGTGCTTGCACAGCCGGGTCATGCCGGGGCCAGACACATAGGTCTCATAGCAACCAGTACGCCCGCAGCCGCAGCGAATAACCGGCAGCCCCCACTGCGCAACACATTGCGCGGGCAAGGCGATGTGCCCGACTTCACCGCTAAGACCATTGTGGTGCAGCATGAGTTCCCCTTGGGTACACACACCACCACCTACACCGGTGCCCAGTATCAAACCGAACACCACGCCGTGCCCTTGCCCCGCGCCACCTTGGGCCTCCGACAACGCAAAGCATTTGCAGTCGTTCTCTACCGCAATGTGCCGCCCAAGTCGCGCACTCAAGTCTGCTTGCAGGGGGCGCCCCATGGCCGCGAGGTTGGCGGTTGTTGACAAGCCAGAGCGGCGGTCTATGAGACCCGGTATCCCAATGCCTATGGGCAACTGCGCATTGCCCGCTTGGGTTTGTAACCACAGGCACTGCTGGACGATGGCATCGAGCAGTTCGGCATAAGAGCCATGGGGCGTAGCTCTACGCTGGCGCTGCAGCGCTTGCAGCTGCGGGTCAAACACGCAAGCCTCGATTTTGGTCCCGCCTAAGTCAATGGCACCTAGCATGCAGTGAACTCCCGGCCTATACCGCGTGCACGGGGTACAGCGTTACACCGCTGACCACGCGGGTCAGGTTGCCGCTGGTGAAGGGGTTATCCACCTGGAGCCCCATCGCATGGGACCAGTGCATAGCCATGTACTGGGCAAACAGCACATACAGCACCACGCTCCAGCCATCGTTGCCCACCACCGGCACGACCACGTCACACTGGGCTTGATCCGGCCCTATGGTGCAAACCGCACTGGGGCCAAACTGGCGGCGAATTTCGTGCACCACATCCAGGTCGTAACGCTGGGTGTGAGGGTCAGACGACACCAGCACATGCACCCGCGTATTCGCATTGACAAACGCCTTGGGGCCATGGCGAAACCCCAAGGTGGAGTCCCACAAGGTGGCCACTTCACCCGCCGTAAGCTCCAGCACTTTCAAGGCGCTTTCGCGGGCCGCCGCAAGCAAGGGCCCACTGCCCAAAAACACGGCACGGGACGGGCGGGTGTGTGCATTTTTTTCCGCCCAAGCGGGCATGCCGTCCAGCAGCGCTTGCGCAGCTTGCGCCAGAGCGGGCAAAAGCTGCTGCACGGGCAGCGGTGGCTGCGCATCAAAACACGCCAAAGCGGTGAGCAGCATGGTGGTGTAGCTTGACGTCATGGCAAAGCCTGCATCGTCCGTCTCAGCAGGCAGCACCACGGTGCGTAAAACGCCGGGCCCAGGCACGCTGCGCAGAGCCAAAGCCCCTGTGGCATTGCAGGTAATGTGCAAGCGGTCTGCATGGGGCGCCAATGCGTCTAGCGCATCCAAGGTGCCCAGGCTTTCCGAGCTGTTGCCACTGCGCCCGAACGACACCACCAGCAGCTTGCCAGCAGTCTGCAAGGCGTGGTAGGGCTGGGCCACCACATCCGTGGTGGCAACCGCCCGGTAGCGAGGCGTGGCACTGCGGGGATTGAGGTAGCTAGCCAATGCCTCACCGATGAAGGCGGAGGTCCCGGCCCCACAAAACCATACCGCCGCATAGTCTGCGTCTTTCAGCCACCCCTGCAACGCGGGCAATTGCTGCGCCAATTGCGCAGCCCAAGCGCTCCACACCCTGGGTTGGGCATGGATTTCCCGGTAGGTGTGCCACTGCTGCATGGCGGCAAGTGGGTCAAACTGGCTATCGTTTTGGCTGCTGTCAGCCGAAGGCGTGGATGTACGGTTCATAGTTTTAGGCGGTAGCTGGCGCGGGGTCAACGCGAATGACGTGTGTGCCCCGCGCGATCAAGGCGTTGGCAATTTCAAGGGGAAGACCGGTGTCGGTGACGATGGTGTGGATGCGATCGAGGGCGCAAATACGGTGCAACGCGGGCGACTTGAACTTGCTGGAGTCGGCCAGCACCACAACCCGCGTGCACGCCCCCATCATGGCAGCGCCTTGGTGGGCTTCTGCCTCATTAAAGGTGCTGAGTCCGGCCTCTGGATCAATACTGTCGGCACCAAAGTAACCGGTATCAAAGCGCATGTTTTGCAAGGTGGTTTCCACCATCCGGCCACTCAAAGATTTGGACTCAAAACGCAGCGTTCCGGCAGGCAGCATGAGCGTGTGCTGCTCAGCGCCCCACAGAGCCTCCACCACATTCAAACCCGTCGTCAAAATAGTGCGTCCCGCCACGCTGCGCAACTGGCGCGCAAAGATCGCCGTGGTAGAGCCAGAGTCCAAAATAATGGCGCGGTCCGGCTCTAACAACTGCACAGCGGCTCTGCCAATGGCTAGTTTCAAGTCTCGGTTGACCACGGCTTTGTCGGCCACATTGGGCTCTACAAATTGCTGGCTGGCCGCTTGTGCGTTGGCCTGGTCCACCAAAGACATGGCTAACGCGATGCGAAACTCTGGAATGCCTTTGTAGCCAAAGTGGCGGCTGTAGCGCAGCACCGTAGGCTCGCTCACCTGCGCTGCGCTCGAAATCTCTTGGATGGACTTGTGCATAAAGTCCCCGGGCGCCTTGAGCAAGTAGGTGCTGACGCGCTTAAAGGCCGTACTCGTGGTGGCCAGTTCCGCAGTGATGGTTTCGATCAATGAATGGCTGGGGCGGTTTGAGGTCATAGACGTCTTTGTTGGCACAGTGTTGGAACTTGCGGAGCTAGCCATGCGTTGGGGCTGCATGCATGGCCAGATTGTGGCCCTGTGCATCGAACGCGATGACACGGGCACTCACAGGCACCACACCGATGCGCTGCCCTGCGTGGAACTGTGCCTGTCCTTGCAAGCGCACGGTGATGCGCTGCCCATCGACCAAATGCCCGTACACAATGGTGTCACTGCCCAACTGCTCAATCACCTCCACGGCAAGTGCCAAGGCCTGTGCATCGGAACTGAGCTGAAAGTCTTCTGGGCGCACGCCCAATTCGTGCACGGGGGTGCCGACGGGGTTGACACGCGCATCCAAGGTCAAGCGGTAGCCCCCGGCCAGCAACAAGTCGCTGCTCGCAGGGCTGCAAGCACAGGACTCCACGCGAATAAAGTTCATAGGCGGCTGTCCAAGAAAGCCCGCAACAAAGCGCGTTGCAGGCTTGTTAAACAGCTCAAGCGGTGTGCCCACTTGCTCGACCACGCCCCCCTGCATCACGACCATGCGGGTGGCCAAGGTCATGGCCTCGACCTGGTCGTGGGTCACGTAAATCATGGTGTTGCCCAACTCTTGGTGCAACTTGGCCAACTCCACCCGCATCTCAGCACGCAAAGACGCGTCCAAGTTGGACAAGGGCTCATCAAACAAGAAAATACGGGGCTTGCGCGCCAATGCTCTGCCAATGGCGACACGCTGGCGTTGGCCGCCAGACAGGGCTTTAGGTTTGCGCTCCAAGAGTGCGCCCAAGTGCAAGATATCTGCGACTTCACGCACCCGTGCGTCAATAGCCTCTTTGCGTTCGCCAGCGATCTTCAAGCCAAACCCGATGTTTTGCGCCACAGTCATATGGGGGTACAAGGCATACGACTGAAACACCATGGCCACCCCACGGGCGACAGGGTCGGCGTGGGTGAGGTCTTGTCCATCGATCAGGAGCTTGCCCCTGGTGATGGGTTCTAAGCCTGCAATAGAGCGCAGCAGTGTGGACTTGCCGCAGCCCGAAGGGCCCACGAGCACAATGAACTCGCCCTCTTGCACCTGCAGGCTGACCGATTTGATGATTTCGACGTTACCGTACGACTTGTGGATGTTTTGCAGTTCAACGCTAGCCATGGGGGGAATGCTCCGAATCAGAGGGGGTTGCAAGATGCACATTGGCACCTTGCATGCGAAAGTTGAGGTGCGCAGGCACCGGGTATTGGGCTTGCCAAGCTTGCCATGCAGCGGGAGTCCAGCACTCGCCCCAATGGGCTTTGCACAGACCTTGGTGCAAGGTCGTCCACAAGGTGTCTAGCAAAGTTTCACCTTCGCGCACAGTGGCAAACGGGTGGTCTAGCAGGCGTGCCAGCAGCGGCCAGTCTTGCGCATGGGCCGCCAACTGCGCTTGCGCCGTGTGGATGCGCTCCAGCGCGCGAACGTTCGGCGGCAGCTCGTCAACAAAGGCACGTGCAGCATCCATGCGCCCGGCTTGCAGCAAAACATGGACGATTTCAACCGCCAAGGCAGCAGGCGCACCTGGCAGCCGCCAGGCGACCAGATACGCCATTTCCCGCGTGCAGGCGTTGGGCGCCAACAAGGCGCTTTGGCGATACGCCAGCCACGTGGGCTTAAGCGCTAGGCTGCGCTCCACCCACGCACGCGCTTGCGCCATATCGCCTCGATTCTGGGCGGCCAAGCCCAGCGCCAGGGCATGCAACCACGTGCTGCCATACAGGGCCGCACTGTGCTCCAAAGCGGCACACCAACGCGGGGACATGGCCCAGGTTGCAGGGACTGATTCCAGGCTAGCCGCACTGAAGCGACCCGTGTGCAAGAGTTCGTCCCAGGGGTCCATGCCTTGCATGGGCGTGCGCACACCAAAGTCCAAGCCCTGCGCCAGCGCGCTCTGGGTCAGCTGTTCATGGCGCATACCCCATGACGCACCTGCGTGCAGACGCTGGGTCAGCGCTTGGCTAGACACTGCACGCAAGAACGTGTCAATCTCGGCCAGTTCATCGGGGCCTATGCGGGCGTGCACCACCTCGCCCGCGGCGCGGCACGCACCTTGGTAATCCGCTTGGTGCGCCCATTCTGGCTCCAGTTGCACGCAGGCATAAGCCTCGGTCCAATGCACTTCGCTGTGCGCAGGCAATGCAAAGCGCTGATTCTGGGTGGGCGTCATGCCACTTTGAATTTCCACATAGTTGCCGCGCTGTGGCTGCGACAAGAAGTCCATCCACTGCTGGCCTCCGGAGCCGGTGCCAAAGTAGAAGAACTTACGTCCTTGCATATGCGGCGTTGCGACCTGCGCGAGGCCTGTGCCTTGTGCATCTAAGGCTGCAATCCACAAGGGTTGCGGCTCTTGCGTGCGAAAAAACACCGAGGTCGCATCGACCCAACGCTCAGGGTAGGACCCGTCAAAGCGCGCGGGGTCGGGAAACGCAAAGCGTTCCAATTGGTTGCCCGGTAATACATGCTCAATGGCGTAGTCAGCGGGACTGAGCACCCGCATACCGGGAGTGGCAGGAACGGCCATATTGGTCCACCAATAGGCTTCTTTATCCAAGGCATCGGCATTCACAATGCGCCCATGCACAAAGAGGCGGTCATCGTCAGCGGGCAGGTACAGGTCTATTTGCCAAGTGGCTTCGACAATGCGGTCAAACTCATACACACGCAGCACCGGTCCGCGCTCCGTCTGTACGACGCCCGCAAACACTGCCGAGCAGCTCACTGGGGTGTGGCCTGGGATCAGCCCATTCCACTCCACACCACCTGAAAACCAGGCATTCAATGCGCCCAGATTGGCTGGCTGAAACACTGGGTTTGTAAACAAAAGATCGCGTCCGGCAGCTTCGTCACGCAAGCTGAGCAAGCGACCCCCCAAGTGGGGAGCCACTAAAGCCGTTAAACGGCCATTGCTGATCTCCAACACACGGAGCTCACCCACCGTCTGCGCACGATCGTATTGGTCTAAGACCTGGTACGGCAAGATGGAGTCTGCGCCCCACGCGAAGCCGCGACTGGACTCTTGCGCATTGAGCCCCCGATTCGGCGGCGTGGGCTTGCTTTGTATCGGTTGCTGGTGCGCAAAATGCGGCAGCGGGTTGGGCGAGCCCAAGTGCGACATGGGCATAGTGCACGTCGTCCACCGCACGTGGGTGTGGTTGCTGCTCACTTGACGCCCCCCATGGTGATGCCGCTAATCATGCGCTCTGACATTGCCACAAACATGATGATGGTGGGCACCATAACGATGGTGATGCCGGCAAACAGGCCCGGCCAATCGCCCCCCGAATACTGCATCGATGAGATGAGTGAGTAAATGCCCAGCGACAGCGTGCGGTTCTCCGGGCTGTTAATGAGCACCAATGAGAGCTGGTATTCGTTCCACAAGCCCACGAAATTGAGGATGGCTACCGTGGCAATGCCTGGCATCGCCAAGGGCATCATCACATGCCAAAACGTTTGAAAGTCTGAGCATCCGTCAATGATGGCGGCCGACTCGATTTCCCCCGGCAAGGATGCAAAAAACCCCATGAGAACATAGATGGTGAATGGCACTGACAAAGCCACGTACACCACGGACAAGCCCGACAGGCTATCGCCCATGCGCAATGTGGTCATGATCACGACCAGCGGCACAAACAAAAGTGGAATGGGGACACCCATGCCCAAAATGAAGAAGTTGGCCAGTGCCTCACGCCCCCGAAAGCGAGCACGCGCCAAGACATAGGCCGCTGGCACACAGACCACCAACAACATGCAAACCGAAATGGACACCACCCACAAGCTGTTCAAGAAGTAGTCCCCAAAATGGCTGCTCACCCACGTCTTGACGTAGTTGCCCCACACCGGCTTGAGCGGCAGGCTCCAGGGCTCACTGAACAGGTCGCGGGTTTTCTTGAGTGAGGCAATCACAATCCACACCACAAAAAATACGGTGAATAGCGACCAAGCGCCTACCGTCGCGTAGGTGAAGGCGCGCCCTATGCCACGCTTGAGCGAGGTGCTGCGGGACGATGAAGATGCTGGCTGCATGCTTAAAACTCCAAAGGTTCGCGCTTGAGACAAGCCCGCATGGCGAGCACCGCCGCAATGGTGACGGCGAACATAGCAACCCCAATCGCGGTTGCATAGCCCAAGGCGTAAACCGGGTCACGCTGACCAAACCCCATGATGTAGAGATAGATGGCGGGCGTGTACACGTCTTGCGAAATATTGGGCCCGCCAAAAGCGTAAGGAAACTCCATGATCTTGATAGCTTGTATGCACCACAAGACCATCGTGATCACAATCACATCCCAAATCATGGGAACGGTAATAAAGCGAAAGATTTGCAATTGGCTAGCGCCTTCTAGGCGCGCAGCCTCAAACATGTCGGTAGGCACTTTGTCGGCCCCAGCCAAAATCAAGATGGTGAAGAAGCCACTGGAAATCCAAACCAGCCCCACCAACATGGACCAAAACACATTCTCTGGAGCGGTCCACGACACAGAAGCCAAGCTATCCAGGCCTACGCTCTTGAGCACATTGGTGAGCAGGCCGTAGCGCGGCATGAACACAAAAGACCAGAAGGTGGTGATCGCTGTCACAGCAATCACGTTGGGCATAAAAATCAGCGCACGGAAAAGTTTTTTGCCCCACAACCCAGAGCTAAGGAGCATGGTGAACACAAAGGCCAAGCCAAACACGCAGGCACCGCCAACCACCAAGATCAGCACCATATTGAGTAAAGACAACCAAAACACTTTGTCATTCCACAGAGCGATGTAGTTGTCCAGCCCCACCCATTGCATGGTGTCGGAGAAGCCCGAGGTTTTAAACAAGCTGATGTAAAAGGCCTGCAATGACGGAAACACTAGCAAGCCGAGGTATAGCAACAGTGCGGGCGCTAGAAACGAGATAACCATGCGAGGCCTAATCACTCACGACTCCTTAGTTAGGAAGAAACACTTTCCAGGCGAAAACTTCTGAAGGCTGAGACACAAGCCCCGTGCATTGCGATGCAATTAGGCTTGTGTCGCAGCTGACCTGCAGTCTTACTTTTTGTTGGCCCAGAAGTCTTTGGTCTTGGCTGCCAGAGTGGCAACCAATTGCTGAGGTGTTCCCTCGCCCAAGAACATCTTGTTGAACTCAGGTGCCAGCACGGTCGCGGTGAACTCGGGGTACACCATTTTCAAACCGCCCCCAAAGTTGGACAAGGCCGTGGCTTCGCGGGCCGACTTCTCAGCATCTGCCAAGACGGCGGGCCACGCCACACCTTTGCGCGTGGAACCAATTTGCCCTTCAGCCACCAAGATTTTTTGCGCTTGTTCGCCAGCCACAAACTTGATGAAGTCCACGGCCTCTTTAGGATTCGGAGCCGTCTTTAACACCATCATGGAAAGCAAAGCCACTTGCAAGTCCGTTTGCTTACCTTTTCCGTTTTTGACAGTCGGGAAGTTAAAGGCACTCCATGGGAAGTCCTTACCGGCGCTCTCGCTCAGCTCCGTTGGCAGCCAAGAGCCGACTAACTCGCCCAAGGTGTCACCCAAGGCAATGGTTTGCTGTCCAGCAGGGTACTGAAAACCGCGGGCATCTTTGGAGATGCAGCCTTTGTCCCACAAGGTCCGCGTCATTTGGGCGGCTTCCAGCACACCTGCTTGTGTCCAGCCGTTGCCCGTTTTGTCTTCAAACAACTTCGCCATGCTGTTGGCGCCATAGGTGCGCTCCAACAGGTGTGAGAAGTACAGCATGTTGTAGTCCGACACATTGCCTTCAATCACCAAAGCGCTCTTACCGACCTTCTGAACGGCAGCGCACAGATTGAGCAACTCATCCCACGTTTTAGGCGGTGTGGCACCTGCCTTTTTCATGAGGTCGCGGTTGTACCAAAAGTTGACGGTGTTGTAGACATACGGCACGGAATACACCTTGCCGTTGTTGGCATAGAGATCCAATGCACCGGGTAGCAAGCTGTCTTTAAAGGCTTTGTCTAGGTCTTTGGTGATTTCCAGTCCCGCACCAGCGGCTTGCAGGCCACCGTACAACTGGTCACCGTCTTGGTCCATAAAGTCCACCTTGGTGCCAGCTTGCAAAGCGCCGCGCAACTTGGTTTGGTTTTGGCGACCATTCCAAACCACCTTGAAAGTTACATCGGGATGCGCTTTGGTGTAAGCCGCCATCACGGAGCGCAAAGCCTTGGCTTGCGGCTCAGGTTCATTCCACATCGACCAAAAGGTCAACTCTTTGGCGGAAACGCCCAGCGCAGCAGCGCTCAACATACTGGAAAGCAGCACTTTTTTAGTCGTCGACCACCGCTGTGGTGTACTTGTCTTCATGGTTTTCTCCTAAGAGGCACGTTTAATAAAAGCCCACGTAGACCACCCCAAGTGGCCTTTGTGTACCCACTACAAACTCCACGCATTGCCCGAGTTTGTAATTTTACAAATATTCAATGTAGTTTTATGAACATTTGAAGTAATTTTACGAACATGAAAGCACATGCCAACCCGGTGTAAACCCTCGAAACATAAGTTTTTGCCCGTGCAGACGCAAACGCACAGGCGCGCAAAACGCCGTGCGATGAGCCAAAATTGGTTTTGGGAAACGCTACGATTTGTGTAGCTAGTCACGCAATAGGCATGAGCACCACAGGCCAATTTGCCTAAGAAATCAGCGCAAACGGACCCACATCCCAGATGCATCGGCATGCAGTTCCACCACATCCGGCACCGCCTCTAGCCAAGCCGCCAAGGTGGGATAGCCTTGCTCCACCGGGGAGAAACTGGGCTCTTGACGGCGCAACCAGGAAACCACCTCCGCGATGGCCACCCAAGCTTGCCCGTGCATTTCACTCAGCACCGTCAGCGCACGGGCCACACGCTGGATGGCCGGGTCATCGGCAAAGCGTTGCGCGGCGTTGGCGCTGGCTTCCATCAAGTCTTCGTAGTACGAGAAACCATGGCAGCTGTGCGCCCAGTGGCGGTTGGTGGTTTTGCGAGCACCAATGCCAATCAGGGTGCGCCCGGTCGCCTTGACGCTTTGGGCCAAGGGCATGAAATCGCTGTCGCCGCTCACAACCAGCACGGTCCCGATATGCGGGAAACGAGCGAGGTCACCGACCACATCCAGGCACAAGCGAATATCGGCCCCGTTTTTGGCTGAGGCCCCAGGGGGAAACAGCTGCACCAGATCCATGCCCGCCTGCAAGAGCGCATCGCGGTAGCGGCCAAAGAACTGCCAGTTGCAGTAGGCCCGGTGCACTGCGATGGGCCCGTAGGCTGCCGCCAGATCCACCACAGCCTGCACATCGATCAATGGATCTTGCAGCTTAAAGCGCCCATCAGGCTTGCCGTAGCTGCCCTCGCCCCACTTGGCTTCGGACAGACTGGCGTGCAGGTTTTCAAAATCCCAGTAAACCGCAACGCCCGCCACAGCGCAAGCAGCTTGGGTAGGCAGCATCACCATGCCCTTATCCACGGCTAGACGGCTGGGAGCGACTACCGGCGCGGCGCTGCTCGCGCTGCATAAACAGGTACAGGCCCTCTACCTTCTCGCGGGCCCAAGGCGTTTTGCGCAAGAACTTCAGGCTAGAACTCACGCTCGGGTCCAGCGCAAAGCAGCGAATGGGAATGCGCTGCGCCAGTTCCTCCCAACCGTAATACTCCGACAGGGCCGTGACTATCATTTCCAGCGTCACGCCGTGCAAGGGGTTGCGGGCTTGCGCAGGAGGGTTGGGCGGTGCAGGAGGTGTAGAACTGGGCGTGGTCATGCCCCGATTTTGGCACCGCTTGGGGCTGCGCACCATTGCCTATACTCAAGGCTTCGCTTACTCCCTTATCGATCGGGAACTTTATGACCTCCACTCGCCGCTTTCTTTTGGCTGGTGCTGCACTGTTGTGCACCATGGCCGGACTCTCCGCCGCACACGCACAGGCCCTGCCGGACCTCAAAGGTCGCACCATTGTGGCGGTCACCGAGAACGCTTATCCCCCCCTGAATTTCAAAGATCCTAAGACGGGCGAAAGCGTAGGCTGGGAATATGACGCCTTCAACGAGATTGCCAAACGCCTCAACGCCAAGGTGGAGTGGAAACTCACCAGCTGGGACACCATGATTGAAGCGGTGCGCCAAGGCCAGTTCGATGTGGGCATGGATGGCATCACCATCAAAGCCGACCGCAAAAAACAAGTGGACTTCTCCGATCCTTATATGGTGTCTGAGCAATTCATGATGGTGCGCGCCAATGAAAAGCGCTTTGACAACCCCAAAGCCTTTAAAGCCAACGCCAAACTCCTCGTGGGCGCACAAGGTGGCACCACCAACTTTTTCACCGCGGTCTACGAAGTACTAGACGGCAACGAAAAGAACCCACGCATCAAGCTGTACGACACCTTTGGCCTGTCCATGCAAGCCCTCAAAGCGGGTGACGTAGATATGGTGCTGACCGACAGCGCCTCATCGCAAGGCTATATCAAGGCCTTCCCCAACACCTACAAAGTGGTGGGCAAGCCCATGGGACACGAAGAGTTTGGCTTTATCTTCAAGCCCAAATCCAACCTGGTCGCGCCTATCAACGCAGCCATCAAGCAGCTCAAAGCAGACGGCACGTTTGACAAGCTGAACCAAAAATGGTTTGTGGACTACAAGCTGAACCAGTAACACGTGCACGCACCCGTTGAAGCGCAAAAACCCTATTGGCTGGCAGCGGTGCTGCTGGCCTTTTTGTTGTTTGCCGTACTCTTAGTCAAAGATGGCCGCTACTGGCTCATCTTTACCACGCTGCTGCAAGGCATTGGCGTCACTGTGCTGGTGGCCGTGCTGGCGTTTGCGTTGGCAGCATCGCTTGGGCTGCTGATTGCCATGGCGCAATTGTCCAAACACACGTGGCTCAACCAGCCCGCCCGCCTGTACACCGAAGTGCTGCGGGGTTTGCCCACTTTGGTGATCTTGCTGTATGTCACCTTCGCGGGCGCGCCCCTGGTGATCGAGGCTTACCAGTGGTTGTTTGAAACTGCCATTGCGCAAGGCGAAATGCCCGATTGGCAGCTGCGTGACTTTTCTAACCTCGCCCGTGGCGTGATCGCCTTGGCCTTGGCCTACAGCGCGTTCTTGGCAGAGATTTTCAGGGCTGGCATCCAATGCGTACCGCGCGAGCAAATTGAAGCAGCCAAGGTCTTGGGACTTAACCGCGTGCAAACGTTCCGGCTGGTCGTGTGGCCGCAAGCTTTGCGCAGCATCTTGCCCGCCTTGGGCAACGACTTTATTGCCATCGTTAAGGACTCCTCTTTGGTGTCGGTCTTAGGTGTGAACGACATCACCCAACTCGGTAAGTTGCATGCCTCTAGCTCATTTTTGACGGTAGAAACCTACAACGTGGTCGCGGTGCTATACCTCATGCTGACCATCAGTTTGTCGCTGCTGCTAAGGCGCTTTGAGAAACATTTACGCAAAGCCCAACACGCGCAATAAGCACCTGCGCACAGGTGCTTGGTCAATGGATCAAAACACTTTTTCCGGCTCTTACGCAAAACAGAGGCACACAGCAGTTAGAATACCGACCTTCTGGAAGCTTGGCCGAGCGGTTTAAGGCACCGGTCTTGAAAACCGGCGAGGGTTTATCCCCTCCGTGAGTTCGAATCTCACAGCTTCCGCCAGAAAAACCATCGTAAGCTGTTGATTTATAATAAGATTTATAAAATATCAACAGTTCTGAAACGCCTCAACACACGTTTCTATCCACATTTCATTTTGCGCTTGGGTGAGAGTACTTGCGAGCAACTGCGAGCTTTTGGCGATCTGCTGCGGGCACGTGAATCCAAGTTAATTTGCCTAGCGAAATGACGGTATAAACGGTCATGAGTACCGTTCAGTCAAAAAAGCCTGCCGCACAATCTGCGCTAGAAAAGCACCCAAAATATTTGTATTTGGGGCTGAACGAATCCGGTCGCATCCGCTTAAAACTGGAAGGCAAAACCCTGCTAATTAACGGTGCGGTATATGCCTCCACCGCTCCCGCGCCAGGACATACCAAAGTCGTACTAGTACCAGTCAACTCCACACCAGGCTACAAGCGAGCATCAGAGCACAAGAAATATCTTGTACACACCGAGACAGGCGAGACATTTCGCGTCATAGGGACAGTGGAAAAAACCCTCACATCCTCAGCGCCCATCCAGAAAAAAAGCGTTCGCACCATTCTCGGTAGTGCAGCAAATGCTCCAGTCAACTCGCCCCGTGCGCCAGCGCCTCCATCCAAACTCGCACTTCCAGCAACTGTCCCCTCAGCCGCAATACCAGCACAGTCCAAGCCTATTGATGCAAAAAAGCAAGCCAAACTCGCCCGGCTGCAAAAGGAATTTCAGCGCGTGAATGCACAACGAGCCAGCGGCATCGACCCCGCTGTTCGCATCGCATTTGCCGCCCACTACTTAGGCGAGTCTGAGTCAAACCTATACCGCCGCCGCGCCGACGGACAGTTTCCCAAACCCATCCAACGAGGCAAAGGCGCATTCTGGCTGATGTCCGATCTGGACGCATTCAAGGCAGGTACATGGAAGGAATCCACCTGAAAGTGGAACGCCCTCGCCTAGCAACGACACAGTTCAGTCCAAGCCACCCGGTCTGCCACGTGGGCACGCCACGAAGTAAGGCAAGGCACTCTTAAGCGTGCTATCTGACCAAGTCAACTGCTTGCTGTACTTTCGCTTCAACTCCGAAACCAGTTCATTCAAAGACAACTGGCATTTATAGGTTCTATGGTCTTTCTTTCGGCCTGCTTCGAGCACACCATTGCGTTTCCTTGAGAATTCCACAGCCAAGCATTCGTCCAAAGCAACCAATACCCGTTTGCCGCACGCCCGCTCTAAATCCTGACGACTACGCTTCCGTCGCTTCATATGTCGATCGACGCCGACTTTGACCTTCCGAATCCCTTCTGAGACCTCAGGAGCGAGCTTGGGGAGCACTACTTCCAATGGAGGAACCTTCGGAACAACAACACCTACTGATGGCTCACCGAAGAACTTCCACTGATGGCAGTAAGGCCAATTGGGTTTCTTCGGCTGCTCAACCAGCATTTCCTCAACCGTATATCCAACCAATGTGCCCAATCCGTCGCGCTCACGTTCAGGGCCGACATAGTTCTGCGTAGCTCTATCCCAACGACGGTATAGGACAGTCATGCCATCCGCTCGCATCTGCTCTTGCCAGTCTTCAAACACTCTTAAAACTGCGCTCACTGGTTCTACATCGGCTTCATGCATCAGCCGAAGCCACACCACCGGCGGAAACTTGGCGGACTCACTTAGTCCAACGGACTCCATTTTCTTGCGCAGTCGTTCCAGTACGCTCGGCAGGACTGCTGCCAATAGCTTCATGTCTTCGCGCTCACGCAAGCGCCCGAAACGCCCTGCAAGTGCATCGTCGAACACCTGAGGCAAGCAAGACTCCGCGTTTTCAATAGAAACGAACAGCCTGGAGTCAATCGCCAACCGCTTCAATGCGGTCAGAAATATCCAGTTCTTTTCCCAGTTTGCAACCATGTACTACCTGCAATTCGTGGACAAATAATACCTCTATTCATTTCTCTATTCATCATTTGAATTGTGCTTCTTGTAAATGAAGTTCGCAAGGGCGATGCGGGCAATTCTGCACAGCCGCTCCTGCATATTTGAGGAAATTCAAATGAACTTGAAAGCCAAACCTAGCAGCGCTGCATCGTGCAGCACACAACAAAGTCTAACTGAGGCTCACCACAGCGCGGCAATGTCCAAGTAGCTTCAAGCCAGTCTCTGATACCAACTCCGGCGTCTTCCCCGAAAAAAAGAAAAAAAAGGGGTGCAAAAACAGGTGGAGCGAGTGGAGCTTTTTTTCTAAAGTTTTTGAAGAAAAAAACAATACCAAGTGAGAAGCACTTTTGTCAGTTCTCTGACTTGCTTCCACCCACTCCACACCATCAACTGTTTGCGCACCAAGCCCTCTTTTTTTTCAGGGGAAACAGCGCCTCAACAATTTGAAAGAAATTTATGAAATTTAATCATTCGATGGTCAGCATGACCAACAAAGCAAAATCATCACCCCTACCAGACAAAGCTGAAATGCTTCGATTCATTAAGCTGCTGCACGGCAACAAGCCTGCGTGGTTCCTGAAGTATCGCAAGAGCAGTGCGGCCCAACTTTACGAGTCTGATGCGCAACAATTTGGCACGCCAGCCCGTTGGCTAGACACGCTAATTGATGCCAACATCAAGGGGCGCAACATAGCAGTAGCCGTCAACCAGATTCAGTCCAGCAAGCGATCCAATGACAACGTCACCGGCATCAACGCTGTTTTCATTGACATTGACAGTGGCGATACCACTGAGAACGACTTGATGAAGCTGCCGCTTCAACCCAACATAATTGTGACGACTTCGTATGGTCGATTGCACGCATATTGGCTTGTGAGCAACTGTACTGTTCAAATGTTTAAGCGTATTCAACGCGCACTAGCCCAACGTTTTGACAGTGATCCTCAGGTGTGCGATCCCGCACGCATGATGCGTTTACCCGGCTCAATCAACTGGAACCACCGCAGCCCGGTAATGGCACAAACACTTTTTGAAGTGCCGCGTGCGCCGATTGCGGTTGGCAAACTGGTGCGTGCTCTGGGCCTGAAAGTGGAGAAACCAGTAAAGTCCGCAGCCTCTGGAATGCCAGTAGCTGCTAGCGAAGTAATGGGTAAAGTCAATTGCACACCCCAAAAGCTTTTGACTGCTGCAAAGCAGGCTCAGATCAAGAAGGCACTTTCCGCCCTACCCCCAGATGATCGCAATATGTGGCTGCATGCAGGTATGGCTATCCACTCGGTAGCCCCCAGCAAGCAGGGTTATGCATTGTGGACTGCATGGTCAAAGGATGGGACAAAGTTCGACGAAGTGGTACAACTAAAGACGTGGAAGCATTTCAAGGCCAAGGGTGGAATCAATATCCATTCTCTGTTCTGGCTTTCACGCCGCGCTGGCGCTGCAAGTGGTTTCGATGACATGGATGCCGCGCAATTGTTTGCAACAACATATAAAGGTATGTTGCGCTTTGACCCGCAAATGGGACTTTGGTATGCCTTCGACGGCGTGGTGTGGCGTGCTGACAAGCAAGCGCCTATGCGTGCGGCTCGTCTCCTGGTCACGGACTTAAGCGAAGGAGAAGGAAAGAAAGACCCATCCGTCAAAAAGCTGCGCAGCCATGCGGGCATGACCGGCATGGTCAAGCTTGCTGAACTTGAGTCGGTGCTACATATTTCTGAAAACCAGTTTGATCAAGACGCAAACCTACTGGCCGTCATGAATGGTGTCATTGACTTGCGTACCGGACTGTTCCGTCAGGCCAAAGCACATGACTATCTGCGTCGCCGTTGCAATGTTGCGTTTGACAGTGAGGCTCGTTGCCCCGAGTGGAAACGCTTTGTGGCGGGAATTACATGTGAGGACTACAAGCTCGCTGGCTTTCTTCAGCGTTCTATCGGATACACCCTGTTCGGTCACACCAAGGCACAGGCGTTCTTCGTGCTTGAAGGAACTGGTGAGAACGGCAAAGGTGTCTTCATGCGCACCATAACGGCAATGCTGGGTGACTATGCAACCGAGCTTGCGCCGAACTTGGTGACCTCAGCCTATGCTGGCGCAGCGAGTCAAGCCAACTCTGCGTTGATGGCGCTCAAGGGCAAGCGTCTTGCCATTGCAACTGAGTTGCCGGAGTCACGCGGGTTCGATACCGCGTTTGTGAAGCAATTTGCAGGCGGAGACAGCATCACGACGCGGGCGAACTATGGCGACACCATCACGTTCAAGCCAGAGGCCAAGCTGTGGCTCTCGACGAACGATATGCCAGACATCCGTGCCAACGATAAGGCCATGTGGCGTCGCATCTTTCCGGTTCCGTTCAACGGCAATTTTTCCGGGGTGAATCGTGACGATGATGTCGAGGAGAAATTACTCAAAGAGCACGCGGGCATATTGAATTGGGCTTTGCGCGGCGCACGCCGTTACCACGAACAGGGAAAGCTAGTGTCGTGTACGGCGGTTGATGAAAAGAAACGCAGCATGCGCAAGGAGTCCGACACATTGGGCGCGTGGATTGCAGAATGGTGCGTCACTGGCAAAGGCGAGTCGCTGCAAGCCAGCATGGCGTACACCAGCTACTGTGACTATACGAAACGCCTTGGTCGTCACCCTCTGACGCAGAAGGCTTTCCACATCCGCATGGAGTCGGCTGGCTACCCGCGTCGCAAGCGCAGCAATTTCAACATCTACTTGGGTGTGGACTTGCGTGCAGGATCTACAAAGGCAGGCTAACACTTGAAAATGGGAACTGAGCAAACAATCTTTGTCTCAGTTCCCAAAAATACACCCTCTTCTTGCAAAGCCAAGTTTCAGCTTGGCGCTGTTGCCGCAAACTGTAACAAGTGAGCGGCACGGTTCACATTTTCTCGACTACTTGGACAAGCGATTCCAGTCTTTGGAAAGCTCGTAAACGTCCGGCATCCAGCTTTCCACGTTGGAGAAAGTGATGACCATCCGATTGTTGTTCGGGTCTGTATTCCAGCCGATGCGCTGACCACCCCAGCCAGAAGCCCATGCCGTGTTCGGAACAATGCTGTTTTCCGTCCAAGTGAAGTAGCCGTAACCACCAAACAGCTTGCCCATTTTGCGGGTGCTGGGGTTACTTCCATTGGAAATCTGTGTGCTGGTGGCTGCACGCACGTAGTCACCGAAACACCCTGCCTCTTTGGAACTGCGCTTGACCCACACGGCGAATCGCATCCAGTCCTCTAAACGCATCCTCAAACCGCTGTCTGCCAGTCCGTTTTGTTGACGGTCCTGAACGTACAGTCCCGGTTTGGCCGCGCCCATTGGGTTCAAGATTTGCTCCTGAATCCATTGGCTCCACACTGTGCCCGTGGCGCGACTGACCATGATGCCCAGCACGTAGGGGTCAGTGCTCTTATATGTGGACACTTCACCCGGTTTGAAGTCTGAGAATACGCCCTTGGCTGCTTTGGCAATGCGATCTTCCGTCACCAAGTTAACAAGATTCAGATTGCCACGCCCCCACTCTTTGAACTGGTCAGGTGTCCATACTGAACTGTCTGGGTTGGGATCAGCCGCACCGGATGCCATGCGCAGCAGATCGCGCACGGTGGCGTTGCCCAATGCTTTGCCATTCAGTTCCGGCATAACTTCGCTGGCCTTGGTTTCCAGCTTGAGCTTTCCTGCACAAATGGCCTGACCAGCGGCCATAGCTGTGACCGTCTTGCCCATGGAGAAGCCAAAGAAGACGGAATCAGCGTCTGCTGGCGCTTTTGTCTCCGAGTACAGCACCGTGTCACCGTCCATCAAAACAAACGCTTTGGCTGGCCGATTTGCCACCAGTGCGCGTGCTCGATCAATGATGGCTTGCTCTGCTGCCGTGGGTGCGCGCTTTTGAAGTTGAACAGGCGTCGGACTCGGCTTGGTTTCGTACCACCACGGATTGCCTTTCTTGACCAACAACCACTCGTCAGGCGCGGCGGCATTGCCATCAGCATAGGGGTTGCTGGATTGGGAGAATGCTGGAATACAAAGAGCTAATCTACCCCATGCCAAGAGTTTAGAAATTTGCATCAATGTCATGGCTCACTTCCTCAATCCAACCACCAGTGCCAACACAATGGCACCGATCACAAACAAGATCGAACTGGCAGAGCCCTCCGGCATGAACAGATTGATAACCCAGCCAGCAGACAGAAAGTAAAACGCGGTCTTGAAGTTCGCTGGCAGCGTTTTGACTGCACCATCTTTGGCTGCATAGAACAAGTCTCCAGTGGCCGCTATAAGCCCTGCGAGGGGTGATACGGTTAACGCAGCTATCAAGACAAGCCAGCGGCGACGGAACCACGGCACATCGCTATAGCTGCTTGGTGTTTTGGCAGCACTAGCCACGCTCTTTGCGTTTGCTGTGCTTTGTGCTGATGCTGGAACGCCAGCCGCTTTCTGTGGTGCTCCGCATTTCGGGCAAGTCTGCGCTGTCACATGAAGCTGTGCGCCGCAGCCACAGCAGGGTACGAATTCACTCATTTCTCTCTCCTTTTTTGCTTGGGTTGAAACTCATTGCATTTAGCAATTGATGTGTTTACACATCATATTATGTTGTGTCTATCATGTTGATAGTGTTGGGTACGTCGGTCACGATTCGCCCACATGTCAGCGAACTCAAAAACCACCAAACCCGTTGTGAAGGGGGCTGCGAAGAAGCAGGCTATTCAGCCGTCTTCTGCAATTGCCACCAAAGCATCAGATGCCGCCGCAAAGTTGAAAGCACGGGAAGACCGCGCAAAGAATGCGGTCAAGCGTCGGCGTGAATTGGCCCAAATGGAGTTGTCAAAAAAGCTCGGGGCCAGACTCAAAGAATTGAGAATCGCATGCGGTCTGAGTCAAGAGCAATTGGGTGGCGAAGCGGAACTCACTCGCACTGCCATTGGTGCCATAGAAACTGGCACGGCCAATCCAACGATCTACACACTCTCTGCGATTTGCCACGCGCTAAAAATCTCTTTGGCTACGCTCGTTGAACCCATCACCGCAGATATGAATCTCAAACCGACTTGGCTTGAACCTTCGGCTTTACGTCGTCGCGCCAATGGGGCCAAACCAGTGCGCAAAGACACCGCTACAGCGCGTGGACTTCACTAACCATTTGTGACTCTCTCACTCACTCCAGCAACTCAAAGCACAGCGCAGAGACAAGCGAAACCGGCTCACTCTTAAAGCCAGCAGCTTCATACACCCAACGCGGACTCGCTTTGCGACGCGGAGTTACATCACGACGAAGCCGCGCATTACTGACCGTGAAGGGCTGAATACCATCGGCTGGGTCTATCGCTAGCAAGGTGTCCACATTGGTAATCGCCGGTGCAGCATGTGACACAGCAAGCCCTTCTACGCCAATTCCAGTAAGCCAGTGCTGGTGACGATTCTTTAAGCTGGCATAGGCCAGCATCGTGAATCGTCCCTTGAATAAGCAGTTCACCGCAAACTCACTGACCACTGCCAGTTGCGCAACATTCGTCTTGCTGGTGCAGTGGCGCATGCTCAACTTGATGGGTAGAGACAAACTTTCTATGGCCGCTTTAAGTTCTGGTGCTGTGATGCCAGTCATAAAGAACGGCCCTAGCACGCGCCATACGTCGGCAGCTATTCCTGACTGCCGATGTGACATATTTTCTAAGGCACTGGGTTTGGCTAGGCCATAGGCAGACAGCACCATGCACAAGCACGTAAGGCCACAGCTAGAGCAAATTGAGCCTTGTGCGAAATGGATAGAAATAGGTTCTTGTCGCTTCGTTTGCACCGTCAGTGTGGGGCCAGCTTGCAATTCAGCGTAATAGCGACTGAACCGATATGCGGCTGCTTTGTTTTTTGACTCTGCTGCCATGCTAATACTCGGAAGGTGTGAGCAATGTCGTCACTTCACGGGAGGTACGAGGATGGTTTTCATCGAGGGCCGCGTCTGTGATACACCACAACGTTGGCAATGCTGCACGCCTATGACTGGGGGTACTTCGCAATGTTTGTGGGTCACATAAGCGGTACACGCTCATGATTCTGGAGCCATTGGCAAGAGCTTGCTCATTGAGTTCAGCATCTTCTTTGCACACATCGCCCCATTCGCCGTGCATGTGCATTGCCAGAATGCTTGCGGCACTTCTGCCAGTTTCTTCCAATATACGGATGGCTTGCGGAGTCGCTAATACCTGGCCTAGAGCGAACTTTGCGGAATTGGTGATGATGGTGACGGATGGCTTTTTTTGCTCTGTGTCAGTGAATGCATGAAAGTCGGTCATGGTCTTCTCCTTGTATGTGAAACGTTGCAGTAATAAATGCACGTAACGAAGCCTCGGCATGGGCTAACCGATACGTGGCACGGCTAAGAAAAAATCAGTCTGTGGTGGCGCGACGCTTGAACACGACGCTACAACCATCTTGGCGTTTGAGTTCACGCCCGTCTTTGCTGCTGATAACCGTATAGGGCATGCAGCGGTGTTCAAAGCCGTTGCAGTCGCTGCGCCAATCGCAAGCGCGGCAGATGTTTCCAAGGCGTTCAGTTGCTACTTCGCTTTTGAGCACCGCTACAAAGCCCGCTGGGGCTTCATTGGGGTCAAGTATTCCGTGGCTTGTTGTGCGCATAGCTATGTCCTCAACATCGGTTGGAATAGTCAATTCATATATTTACGACGATGCGGCATACAGCGCCTTGACCAGTGCATGTGATGTCAAGGGTTTGTTGATTTGCGCACATTCCAGTGCCACTCGTTTGATCGCATCGCGCAGAGCTTCTACTGTGATGTGACCAGCCAATGGCGAGTAAAACGATGGGAGCATGCGATACCCTGCGGTGTACCAACTCACCAATGCTTGGATGTGAATGGATTTCAATGGCCGGTCTAGCACCGCACATTCGTAGGCTTCTGCTATCTCCTTGGGGAGCACTTCATAGAGGTAGCCTAGAGGTGTGGTGCCATCGTCGATTAAATCGAGGTCTTGTTCGGGCTCCAGAATGCCTGCTAGCAGTGCTTGGTGTGATCGGTACGGTGTTTCCAGCAGCGTGACAAACTCATCCGTCAGTACAAATACATCCCGCAAAGTTCGCCTTTGGTTAAAGGCGGCAGCATCAACGAATCGCAAAGAAACGAGTATGGACGGTGATGCAAACAGGGCCTGAACATCTGCCAGCGGCGCATTCAACAAAACGGATACTGCGCGGTTTCGGTGGGCATCGTCTGCCAAGCCAATGTGGGCCAGTGCGACTTTGAGGCTACTGGACTCGTCTTTGGTCAGGCTGTGGATGCTGCAATGTACGTAGGCCAGCGTCAGATATTGGATGGCCGTATCGCTCAAATTCAACAGCTTTTGCAACAGCGCCAGCTTGGATGCCACGATGCACGGCACGGGCGTTTCTTTAATTGGCACTTGCACCAACTGGTCGGCCAATTCCTGTGCGTTGACTCTGTGCTCTAAGGTGTGATCTGGATGGAGAAGAAATCTAGGTACATCCGTGGGCAATTCGGGCGGCTGAGATAGCCCCAGCTCGTTCCAGAAGTAGCGGCGCACGGTGTGGGCGCAATACTGCAAATCTTCGCCAGCGGGATTGCTCACAATCTCGGCCAACTTGGTGCCCAGTCGGTGCAGAAAGCGACTCTCTGTAATTGTCTGAAACACTAGGTTTTCAGGGTGCGGCACAAGACTGTGGCTGTCAAAGCTGGTGAATTCACGGATAGTTTCAAATGCGGTAGTGATGGATTCATCGAGGTGCATGGTTGTTCTCCTGCTGAGTTAAAGATGCTCACAACAGTGCTTGATAAAAAATAAACGCGAGCACGCCAAAGTGACCGTGCATAGCAAAGCCAACTCAAGAGCAAAAGCGTGGAAATCTTTGGAAAAGTGGTGCCAGAGAATTGCTGCGGCGCAGCATGGCAATAGAGAGTAAATAACTAGAAACCGTTGTAAAACAGTTTACATATGCTATTATAGCATACAAATGCAATTGTTTTAGATCCATTTTTGCATATAGAGCCAAATGGACGCTGACGGCGGCTCAAACTGCCCTGTTTGATGCCAATACAAGCTCCCCGATGGTGTCCTTAACAGCCCTAAACGGCATGCTGGACGATTGGCTTGCACCCCTGAAAAGTGCCTGAAAACAGGCGATTTATTCGACCAATCCCAGCTTTAATAGGCAAGTCCTAATCATCGCCTCGAAAGCAAGGGGATTACGCTAGGGCACCCGTCATTCAGACCAGCTATCGCCCAACGCCTGAGCTTGCTGAAGGATGAGTTCAACAGCGGCATCTTGCATATCTGGTGGGTATTTGTATTTGCGCAATATGCGCTTGACCATCAGACGCAACTTGGCGCGAACGCTCTCACGTTCTGACCAATCGACACTCAGGTTTTGACGCAAGTTTTCCGTGAGTTCGTGCGCAATCTTCTTGAGCGTTTCGTCGGTGAGTTCCCGAACCGCTGACTCGTTATTCGCCAATGCGTCATAGAAGCGGACTTCATCTTCAGTGAGTCCGAGCGCATCACCACGCGAAGCCGCCTCACGGAACTTTTTCGCCATGGCGACTAGTTCTTCCATGACCTGCGCGGTTTCAATGGAACGGTTCTGATACCGGGTAATGACGTTGGTCAGCATCTCCGAGAACTTCTTGTCCTGGACCAAATTGCTTGCAAACCGGCTCTTGATTTCACCCTCAAGCAGCCGCTCCAGCAGTTCTACCGCCAGATTCTTTTCGGGCAAGTTGCGCACTTGCGCCAAGAATTCATCGTCGAGCAAACCGATGTTCGGTTTATCAAGGCCAACAGCGTCAAAAATGTCAACGACGCTTTCAGACACCACCGCAGAATTGATGATCTGACGGATAGCCAGTTCACGCACTTCGTCGGTACGGCGCTGCGCGGTTATGTCGCGCTTTGTCAGAATGACTTTGACGCCCTGCAAGAAGGCTACTTCTTCACGGACAGTTTTGGCATCGTCCAAGGTGCAGCAAAGCGTAAATGCTTTGCTCATGGCAAGTGCAACATCCGCGAATCGTTTTTTGCCATCCTTGATTCCCAACACATGGTTGGCAGCACCAGCAAGCAAGCGGTGGCCTGCGGTCATGAAATCTTGGTAGTCGAAGCCGTGCAACATCGAGCGCAGAACGTCGATCTTTTCCATTAGCAAGCTGTACGCCTCGTGGGCATCCACCGTCGGTCTGCCGCGCCCCTTGGACTGCGTGTATTCCTTCATGGCAGACCTCAACTCATTGCCAATGCCAATGTAATCGACCACCAAGCCGCCTTGCTTATCTTTGAATACTCGATTGACACGCGCAATGGCTTGCATCAGGTTGTGGCCTTTCATCGGCTTGTCCACATACAGCGTATGTACACATGGGGCGTCAAAGCCGGTGAGCCACATGTCACGCACGATCACCAAACGCAAAGGATCAACCGGGTCTTTGAAGCGTTTCTCCAGCCGCTTCTTGGTCTGCGAACTGTAGATATGGGGCCTCAGCAACGCTTTGTCGCTGGCGGAGCCGGTCATGATGATTTTGATGGCCCCTTGCTCTGGGTCTGCACTGTGCCAATCCGGGCGCAGCTTTATGATTTCGTTGTACAGGTGGACGCAAATCTCGCGGCTCATGGCAACCACCATGGCTTTACCGGACTGCGCCTTGTTGCGCTCTTCAAAGTGCGCGACCAGATCGGCGGCCACACTGACCACGCGGGGTTGCGCACCAACCACTTTCTCCAGTGCAGCCCATCGACTTTTGAGTTGTGACTGGGTGCTTTCCTCTTCGTCTTCCGCCAGTTCGTCTACTTCAACGTCAATTGCCGCCATGTCCGCCGCACTCAGACTGAGTTTGGCAAGGCGAGACTCGTAGTAAATGGCAACCGTTGCGCCATCTTCTTTAGCCTGCTGCATGTCATAAACGTGGATGTAATCACCAAACACTGCACGGGTGTCACGGTCTTCACTGCTGACGGGTGTGCCAGTGAAGGCGACGAATGTTGCATTTGGCAGGGCATCACGCAAATGCTGGGCATACCCCACTTCATACCGTTCTGTGTATTCTGGTGGCGCAAACTCTGCACGGTGCGGTGTCACCTGACCGTCACCAGTAGCAATCGCCTTGGATGACGTTTTGCGAACCTTTAGCTTGGCTTCAAAGCCGTATTGCGTGCGGTGGGCTTCATCTGCGATGACCACAATATTGTGGCGGCTTGAGAGTACCGGAAACGTGTCTTCGTCCTCACCGGGCATGAACTTCTGGATAGTGGCGAATACGATGCCACCAGATGGACGATTGGAAAGCTTTGCCCTTAAATCCTGCCGGGTGCTGACTTGTACCGGCTGTTCGCGCAACAGGTCTTGTGCCAGACTGAACACGCCAAAGAGTTGACCGTCAAGATCATTCCTGTCGGTAATGACCACAATGGTCGGGTTCTCCATAGTGGGTTCTTGCATCACCCGTGCCGCGAAGCACGTCATGGTGATGCTTTTGCCGCTGCCCTGCGTGTGCCAGACCACTCCGCCCTTCTGGTTTCCGCCAGGTCGAGAAGCTTCGATCACTTGCACGATGGCAGCGCGCACGGCATGAAACTGGTGGTACCCGGCTATCTTTTTAACCAAAGCGCCATCGTCTTCAAACAGTACGAAGTAGTGCAGATAGTCCAGCAAATACTGCGGTGCCAGCACCCCGCGCACAAGAGTTTGGAGTTCATTGAACTCACCCAAGGGGTCAAGGGTGACACCATCAATGGTGCGCCACGCCATAAAGCGTTCGGCATCAGCAGACAGGGACCCGAGCAATGCCTCCGTGCCATCGGATATGACAAGCACCTCGTTGTACTGGAAAGTGTCGGAAATTTGCTCTTTGTAGGTCTGAATCTGATCGTAGGCTTTCCACACGTCAGCGTTCAGGTCTGCCGGATTCTTGAGTTCGATCAGTACCAATGGCAGGCCGTTCACGAACAGGATAACGTCCGGTCTGCGCGTGTGATGTGGGCCACGGATGGAAAACTGGTTAACCGCTAGCCACTCATTGCGGTCTGGTTGCGCCCAGTCGATCAGGCGCACAAAGTTGCCCCGCGTTTCGCCAGCCAATTGGTACTGCACAGGAACACCCGTCACCAGCATGCGGTGGAAGTGCTGATTGGCAGACAGCAATACCGGCATGCCAAGGTCGATGACTTGCTTCAGCGCATCCTCACGAGCGGCGGTGGGGATGTCAGGATTCAGCCGATTGATGGCTTCACGCAGTCGAAACGGCAACACCACTTGCCGGTAATTGGCTCGTTCTGGGCTTGAACCGTCAAATGCAATGTCCGGGCCGTAGAGATGGGTGTAACCCACATCTTGCAGCCAGCCAAGTGTTTCCTGTTCAAGTTGGTCTTCGGTCATTACGTCTTTCCCTGAATGGCGCTTAGTTACGCCGCCTTTTTCTCAAATGCATGAAACCCAATTGGAAGTGTCGTTTCCTCCGAATCAATTAGAACCTGACCCGTTAGGTCAAAGGGAAGAACCCAGAGCTTCATCCCATCGCCATAGTCAAACACAGGCAGAGACTTTGAAAACGATTCGGTCGCCGGGTAGATAAGCACAAGCTCGCTTGACGACTGCCCTGCGAGGTACTTTTTTCCATATGCATACAGTTGGTAGAAATCGCCCTGGCTCAAACCGTACTTATTGCCTCGGTCTGCGGCATCCAACTTCTTCCACTTGGTATCTAGCACCCACTTATCGTTGGTGGACTCCAGCAATAGGTCAGGCTCCAACCGGAACATCTTGTCGCCATCGTGCACTGTTAGGTACTCGCTGGCAGCGGGGCTTCGTAGTCGAATCGTTGGCGGAATACTGCGGCGCAACCACGCTGCAACATAGCGTTCAAATAGCTTGTCCATGGGAAACAGCAGACTGAGGCCATGCCAGTTGCCCGCAACGGACAAAGGCATTTGTTGGTTCAGGATAAGTTCGCACCATGGTTTAACCGGGCGGTAATGGCTCATGAGTCTTTCATTGCGCCACCGCTTGAAATCACCATCTACGTCTTTGCTGGAGCCAATCTCACTCATGAGGCTACGCAATTCACCGGCAAGTTTCCAGTTCGCAGCGTCCCGAGTGGTCTTCGATACCTGTTCCAGAGCCAGCTTCAAAAGCCGGTTTTCCGCACCATCGGGGTCGAAAATATCGTGCCGAATATGGAAGAAATGCTGTTTGCCCGGTGGCTGTCGCATTTGACGCACGGTGTTCAATTGCCCGCGCAAGTAGCGTTGCTCTTCCTCTACTCTGCGGTAGTCGAACCGGATGCCTGTTTTAACAATGCGCTCCAACGCAGCCAAGAACCGACCCATGACCCATTCAGTCAGCGGCGCATTAAATAGCTGCAGGTCCGCTGCTCCGACCTCACGCGCTGGCAGGTCAAACGAAGCCGCAATCATTCGCTGTAAGAGGGCTCTGCTTTCGTGAATCACGTCGCCAGATTCGTGATGCTTGGGCAGAATTTCAATCCGTGTGCCGCACGGAGTCTCAATGACCCCGACATGCTTATCCAGCCGCAACCAAGTCCGCCCCTCGACTATCGCAAGAGATGCACCAGCCGCACTGAATTTTTGGTTTAACTTGCAAATCCAATCGAAGGCAGACTGTGAAATCTGTGCCCGATCAAGCGTGCTTTCAATGGACGTGCCATCCACTTTTTCAGTCGTAAGACGTGCGTATTCGCGCACCACAACCGATTGCACAATCACTCTGAAACTCCAACAATGTTGATGTAACTGTCGATGGATGTGAGGGCAGCTTCGTTAACCGCCCAACGTGTGTCACGAAGACCGCCCGCCACTTCCGAGCCAAAGAGTTTTGCCAATGACGTTGAGCCATGACCGCCAGATCGAATGAACGGCTCACCCTTGGTACGGTGATCATTCAGTACCCAGCCAATACGCTCGCAGTCTTCAAAAAAGTACTCTTGAAGTAGTGGCAGAACCTGCTGTTTGAATATTGCCGACAAACGTTCAATGGAGCGGTCCTTGTCTAGCGGTAGAAAGTAGGCATGGCCGATACAGTGGTCCCGGTCAAGTAGAACTTCAATGCGCTGATTGATCGACCGCAGCATCTGGCCCACGGACAGCCCGGAGATAGTCACCTTGTCCAACAGCTCCGGCTTAGCAGGCATTTCCTTAAAGACGAATCGGCGGCGCAGCGCAATGTCGAGGCCAGTCAACGACTTGTCAGCCGTATTCATCGTGCCAATCAAATAGACATTTTTCGGTACGCCAAATGGCTTCTTTGAATAGGGCAATGTGACGGTCAAAGACTCTTTCGCGCCAAGTCGCTTGCTGGGTTCAATCAGCGTAATGAGTTCACCGAATATGCGGGAGACATTGCCACGGTTGATTTCATCAATGATCAGAACGAAAGGAGCTGAGGTGATTTCAGTGGGGCCAACAGCTTTCAAATCAACACCCGCTGCGCTTAGACCTTTCAGCAGTTCGGGCCAACTGAAGCGGGTAATTTCGTAGACCGTCTTTAACGTGAAGCGTTTTTGACTGTTGAGGTTCAATATTGAAAAATTGCAATCGGTGACTATCCAGTTCACGGGCAGAACGTTTTTGTAATCTGCCCGAACACTGCTAGGCGGCGTTGCCTCATAGCGGTAGTTGCCACTGACGATGCCAATCGCCGCCACCTCTGTGTTGCTTCCGATGCAGAGCAGGACGTCGCCAACTGCAATCTCATTGCCAAAGAGTTCGAGAGTGCTTCTGTCGTTTGATCCCAATGTGAACGAAGGGTCATTCAATTGCGCCGTCTTTAGGTCGCCGACGTTACCCCAGCCAATTCGGGCCTCGCCATGTTTTAAACAATACTGACGGGTTGCGCTATCACCAGTTCCATCAATGGAAATCTTCCAAATTCGGGGGCTGTCGCTAACACCCAGCTTTGCGGTTGCACTCTGAATGGGCTTGCTTGCGTCTTCACAGATCGCTTGGAATACCCCCTTCTCAATGACATACTGAATCTGCCCGCCTTCAGCTTCGTCAGTCTCTGCCCGCAAGCCTTCAACAAAGTCTTCGTAGCTAAAGCTCTGGTGAAATGTCACGAACCTGATGCGATTGTTTGCAACCAGATCATCAAATCGCTCTTTGAGGGATTCGCGCTCGCTCTCATTCTTGGCATAGAACTCGGGGTCCAAAATCTTGATGGCTTCATCAATGGTTGTGAACGTTTTTCCTGTTCCTGGTGGACCATACAGAATCGTGTTTAGACCAGTCGGAAGTTCCGAATCCTCATCATCCCCTGCAACAGGCAGCAGTACCGACTCGTCGTCAGAGCCGTCATCCACTTCTGCACTTGCCTCTTTGACCGGAGCGAATCCAGCAGTCGGGCTATACAAGACATGCATGAAGTCGTATGGGGTAATGCCGGGTATCTGTTTCTGAGCGGAAAAAAACAGTTCACGCAAAAGCATTGAGCGCGCAACGGGCTGCTCAACCTTGGGAATGTCCGCAACTGGACAGCCAAACAACTCCAAAAAGTGCTTCAAGTGATGCGATGACGAAATCGGCAGCACTGCGTCGGGGTTATAGCAACTCAGGATGCGTAGTTTCCGACCGTCACCGATAGTGACACGTGGTGTTACACCCGCACGCTTGTATAGCTGCTCGTCATCGTCTATCCAACTGAGGTCTTTGGTAACGTCTGCATTCGCAATGGCAGACTGAATTTTCAAGGTGTACTGAAGCGCATCCGTGTCCGACAGGTCACGCAACTTGCGGTTTTTGTAGACCTCACCATCCGGCTTGAAGTAAACGATATGTCCTCTGGAGGTGCCGGGCATGTACCGCCCCAAGACTGATTGAAGACCACGCTCAATCCACCAACAAAAGCTCTCCTGCGATTTCTTGCCAACGCAATACTGGTCAAGCGTCAGTGTCGCCAATGTGTTGGCAGGAAAAGACTTTGCAAATGCGATGTGCTCGGGTGTTTTGCTTCGCGGGATTGATGTACCACCGGTTTTGAGCAGAGCCAATAGTTCGGTGAATTTCTCGTTGGGTACAAATGCCATAGTGAGTTCCAAGCGTTGGCTATTCGGTAAGGTGATTGATGCGCAACTGGCCGGAGATCAGGCGCGGTAGCAAGGTGTCACGGGTAGTCTTAAGGGTTTGGGCAAGCAAACTGCTTTCAATAAGCATTTCAACCATAGGTCCGAGTATGGAAGTTGCTACCCTCAGCATTCCCTCATTCGGAATGCAAACTCTTGCAGCGGTCAAATGCCCTCGCTGAATATGCCCCATCGTGGTCGCCTTGCTGGCAGCGATTTGTCGGAAGTCTTCGAGATGATGACGTGTCCAGAAGTAGTAGAACCACTTGGGGAAATCCTCAGATGTGACTTTGAATAAGTGCTGATTCAATGCGCCTTCACCGCCGCACCATATTTCCACTTCAAGGCTTCCCGACCAGGAAAACAAAACGTCGCCATCTTTGACGATGTATTCGGGCTTGATGTCTCGTGATGCTTGATCTGCACCGACGGTATCGCCTTTGCGTAGCTGCGCAATCTTGATAACTGGTAGGTCGTCAATCCCGGTGGGCGGAAATTTTTGGAGTGCCAGTCCGTTTAGGAATGTGGCAATAGTGTCTAGTGACTGCACCCTCCACCCTTTCGGCACCAATCCAAACTCCGACTCGTCAAAGCGGTCTGGGAAAAGCGCAGCAGTTGCCTCGTCCATGCCTTCAGGGGCCCGACCTTCCAACTTGGCGCGTACGGGGTCAAAATTGACAAACCACGACTTGAACAGCGCCTGAGCGATGGTTTCCAGTGTCGCTTTTGTTTCGCGTAGGAGGTTAATCCGGTCGTCTAGGGCTTCAAGGATGGTGGCAATGACTTCTTGTTCTTTCAATTCCGGCGCAACAAACGGAAATGCTTTGATCAATTGCCCATTTAGATTTTGCTGAGCACCACCGTTCTTCAGGTCTACGAGTTCCTGATAGCGGTCCATAAGATAGTAGTAGACGAACCTGAAATCTGCCTTTTCAGGATCTACTACAAGATTGCAGCAGGCTTGATTGGTCGTTAATGGGATTTTGTTAACCGCAACACGTCCAGCGGTATCTCCATTGCCGTACATAGCAACAATTACAGCGTTCACCGGCACAAGCTTCGCTGATGAATTCTCCAAGCCTAATTGCGTGATGTGCTGCTCTGTCTCATATACCTTACCGTAGTTAACTTCCTTCGTTCGGAGCCACGGTATCGACCCACCGTAATATTCAGTATTGGTTGACTTTGGCGTCCCACCAGAAAAGACCTTTACACAAACTGCCCCGATAGTCGAGGTGTTCCACTCAGAACTCATACCCCAACCCTCCGAGCTTTTGTCGGATTAACTGGTCAAGTTCAGCACCCCTAGACATCTGCTCACCCAGCTTTTCGGTGAGTTGCTGCATCTTGACAGTAAAGTCTTCATCGTTATCTTCCACTTCCTCCGCGCCAACGTAGCGGCCCGGAGTGAGCACGTGACCATGCTGCGCAATCTCTGCCAACGGGACGCTGCGACAAAAACCAGCAATGTCTTGATACTCGCCTGCATCAGGTTCACCGCGCCACGCAGCCACGGTCGTGGCAATTCGCTCGATTACCTCATCTGTGAACTCGCTTTGCACGCGGCTAATCATGGTCGCCAGCTTGCGGGCATCCACAAACAGCACTTCGCCCTTGCGCTTGGTCTTCTGCTTGACCAGAAACCACAGGCAGGCCGGAATCTGGGTGTTGAAGAACAGTTGGCCGGGTAGCGCCACCATCACTTCCACCACGTCGGCGTCCACCATGGCGGCGCGGATGGTGCCTTCACTGTTCTGGCTGGAACTCATGGAGCCGTTGGCGAGCACTATTCCAGCACGGCCAGTTGGCTTGAGATGGTGCAACATGTGCTGCAACCAAGCGTAATTTGCATTGCCCTGCGGCGGGTCGCCATACACCCAGCGCGGGTCGCCGGTCAGGCTACCATGCCACCAGTCGCTGATATTGAAAGGCGGGTTGGCCAGAATGAAGTCGGCCCGCAGGTCGGCATGCTGGTTGCGGGTGAAGGTGTCGCCCGGTTCGCGGCCCAAGTTGAAGTCAATGCCGCGAATGGCTAGGTTCATGGCCGCCAGCCGCCACGTGGTGGGGTTAGCTTCTTGACCATAGATGGATACATCGCCTAGCTTGCCGCCATGGGCTTCAATGAACTTTTCTGACTGAACGAACATGCCACCTGAGCCGCAGCAGGGGTCATAAACCTGTCCGCTGTGCGGGCTGAGTACCGCCACCAGTGTTTTGACGATACTGGCCGGGGTGTAGAACTGCCCGCCGCGCTTGCCCTCTGCGCTGGCAAACATTCCAAGAAAATACTCGTATACCTGACCCAAAATGTCACGAGCCGTGCTGGGGTTGTCGCCAAAACCAATGGTGGAAACCAAGTCCACCAACTCGCCCAATTTGCCATCGGGTAACTGTGCGCGGGCATAGCGTTTGTCCAAAATGCCTTTGAGCTTGGCGTTTTCCGTCTCGATCAGCGTCAGGGCTTCGTCGATGCGCTTGCCAATGTCCGGCTGTTTGGCGGCGGCTCGCAGGCTTTCCCACCGAGCGGGTTCCGGTACCCAAAAAGCGTTGACCTCTTTGTAATAGTCGCGGTCTTCCAGCTCCTGCTCCAGATCGGCCGGAGTTGCGTTGGCAAAGAAGTAGTCGTCTGCCGGGTTGGTGAGGCGCGTGGTTAGCTCAGCACGGCGGGCGGCGAACGTGTCCGAGATGTACTTGACGAAGATGAGGCCCAGCACCAAATGCTTGTATTCGGCCGCGTCCATGTTGGCACGCAGCTTGTCAGCCGTTGCCCAGAGTGTTTTTTTGATGTCTTCGAGCATGAATTTCCCTTGGAATCAATGAAGCTTGACCCCGTTTCAGATGATTATGACGTGTGAAAATGTGCCGCCTGCGACGTGGCCGAAGATGTGTCCCCGGTGGATTGACAGCAAAGTCTGGGCGTTGGAAGTCAGAAAAGAGTGCTTGCTGAAATTGATCGCAATTTGCCCAAGCTTTGTCAGCAGATAATCTTTCCTGAGATTGCGACTCGGGCCGGCATTTATTGGACTGACTCAAGCACAAATGACATTAAAGAGAATAAGCGCAGGGAGATTTCGATGGCTAGAAAGCGTAAAACAAGTCCCTTAGAGGACATGCTCGATTTGGTGTCATTGATGCCATGGTGGGCTGGTGTTGCAATTGCCGCAATTGGCTATGTGGTTCTGCACCGCATGGCCGCTCCGGTTCACGTGACGGCTGTCCAGCCAGGACAAGTCGGTAACCTCATTACGCAAACGGTATTCACAAGCTTCGCTTCGATTGGGCAGTATCTGGTTCCGCTTGTCGGCTTGGTTGGTGCCGCTATGTCATTGGTTCGACGCAAACAGCGGACTACTTTGGTCACAGATGTCGCTCAGGCGCAAAGCGCCAGTGCTCTTGACGGCATGTCATGGCGTGAGTTTGAAATGCTTGTCGGCGAAGCGTACAGATTGCAGGGTTACCGCGTCACCGAAACCGGAGGTGGTGGAGCCGATGGAGGCATTGACTTGGCTTTGACCAAGGGCAGCGAGAAATTTCTTGTCCAGTGCAAGCAGTGGAAAGCCTACAAAGTCGGTGTGGATGTGGTGCGGGAACTGTACGGTGTGATGGCTGCAAAAGGCGCTACTGGCGGATTTGTTGTCACTTCCGGGCGATTTACTGACGATGCGAAAGCGTTTGCAGAAGGTCGCAATGTTCAATTGGTGGACGGCCCCAAGCTTTTTTCCATGATCAAGCAGGCGAAACTGTCGCTAACAGCTACCGCTCAACAGCCAGCTAGCAAACCCACAATGGCACAGTCCAAAGCTGTCATTGAGCCAATTTGCCCGCAGTGTGGGTCAAGCATGGTCAAACGAACTGCGCGCAAAGGTGGAAATGCTGGTGGTGAATTCTGGGGTTGCTCAAAGTTTCCGACTTGCAAAGGTGTCCGGCAACTGGGCTAACTTGAGAAAAATCCACCGCTTGCCTGGCTGTCAATAGCCTGAGAAAATACAACATAACTTTTCACTGCAATGGTGAGGAGTATTGACTGACGCACGCTGTGTCAGTTTGGTTTTTTCTCCTTAGTTTCCCCGCTTAATTTTCTTCTTGCCATGCCCTTGGCTCGTGCTGAATTCGCACGTCTGAACGCCTGAAAACGCGGGGAAATTAAATTGTTCTTGAACCCATCGACCGTAGTGATTCCGTTTCCAAAGCAATAGCTTCGGAGCATGGTTTTGCACGTCGTTTCACCCATCTGAAAAGGCAAAAAATGTCCAAATTCCCTGACCAAAATGCAGCCGCTTTGAGCGATGCCAAGACCAGCAAGCCACACACCAACAGACAAGCTCCAAAGAAGCCGCCAAAGGCGGTTTGCGGTGATTTTGCTGCCATTGCCGAGGGCTACATTCAAGCCGCAACCGCTGAGTCCACACGCCGGAACTTTGACAGTGACATGCGCCACCTGGCTATAAATGAAATTTTTGCAGAAAGCCCTCCCGCCGCTGTTCTTGAATATCTGGCGAAATATGCTGGGAACCACAAAGTCGGCACGCTGGAACGGCGCATGGTTTCGCTGCACAAGGCCGCGATGCGTAAAAACCTGCCATCTCCCGTCAAATCTTTACCCGTGCAGCAAGCTTTGGCAGGTATCCGGCGTACACATGGAGTTCGTCCCCGACGTGTAACACCCGTTGTTAAAAGCACTTTGATTGAAATGATGATCGTCGGAGAGCAGAGCCAGAAAAAAATAGCTTTTGCCCGCGACAAAGCAGTCCTCATGCTTTCTTTTTGTGGTGCGTTGAGACGCAGCGAAGCGTGTGCGCTTGAGGTAGCTGACTTGACGTTTTTGGATGGGGGAATGGATGTGCTGGTCCGTCGCAGTAAGACTGATGGCGAAGGTCATGGACAGACGATTTTTGTACCGAAGGCGAACGGCTCACGGTGTGCAGTTGCCGCAGTTCAAGAGTGGCTTGCTTTGGCGCAGATAGTTGAGGGTCCAGTGTTCCGGGCAGTGTCACGCAGCGACCGTGTACTACCGGGTGCGCTGTCACCGCAAAGCGTGGCGTTGATTGTCAAACGAGCGGCTGCACGCATAGGGGCAAACGCTGATGATTTCAGTGGGCACTCGCTTAGGGCTGGTTTTTGTACCGAAGGTTCAATGGCTGGCCTTGCAAACTGGCAGATAAGGGCGGTGACTCGTCATGTCAATGATGTGCACCTTGCGACTTATGTCAGACCACTCTCGAACAAGACGCCTAGCCTACTGTGAATTTTGGTGCTGCGAACTTTGTGATGCGAAGCGGCAGCAAACATGAATCAGGAAAACGTAATCTTTAGTTTTCCAGATGGCACTTGGCTATCGTTGAACGTAACCTCGGTCATGAGATGCAAGTCTCTGGTGTACGGCTCACCTGGCTGAATTAGCTGACTCAAATCAGCCTCGGCCAGCGCAGTGAAATCCGCAGTGGCAACCATCAACTCGCTGAGTTCCAACGACTCGCCACCTGCGGTTAAAGTTATTGCGTCCACGGGCATCAAAAAACTGCGCCCACCGATATCGACCATCTCATGTTCGCCAGGCCTAAATGACCCAGCAACCAATGTGTGAAGTCTGGCTTTTGTAGGGGGATTGTCAGTAACTACGGCCCAGCTAAGCGATCCCCATACAGGCTGCTTCTTTCTGACCATGATGTCGATTCGACCGTCTAGGTGTTGCACGTTGTTTCGCATACCTTTGACCGGATGCAAGTTCTGGACAAAGCCTCGGCAGTATTCCGCTTCAGCAATCAATGGTGCTGACATACAAAGTGCTCTCAAACGGTTGAGAGAGTCGATAGCCAGCCAAGCATCAGCGACAGCATGGACATACTCTTGAATGTCATCTTCCTCATCAATCCTCTTCGATATGCTCCAAAGCGTTTCCCTCAGTCGCCGGTATGCCATGTCAGCGATTTCAATGGAATAGACGATTCCATCAAAGTAGGCACGCTGCCTGACGTTAAATGATGCGGGTATTCTTCTAAGCGGCGAGTTCGGTTGAACAATTGCAGGACGGTGGTATATGTGTTCCATTTATGTTTTTCGAGACAGTCGCAGAAATGGTGACAGGTTCCATCAATTCAGGGGGAGCCTGTCACCACGCATCTAGGCACCCCAATTCTGCATAGACTTGATTGCTCCATCGACTTTATTCAAGACGGTGCGCAGCGGTTTACTGTCCGGGTAATGCGCCGCCAGAATGCGCTTCACTTCTTCCAAGCTGTGGGTATGTTTCAGTCGCTCATTTTCAGAAAGTGAGCGTTCATAGGTGTTGCCAGACTCGTGATAGTAGAGGTCAAAGAACACTTCACTGGGTAGCTCTGCGCGGTTGTATTCCCGCATAGTCCATTCATCAAGTTCGCTGCGAATTCCGTCGACTCGGTTGTAGACACCCTTGCGGTGATAGCTGGCAACCAGCACAGACTTCAAGAGTTCACCTACCTTGGCGTGCGTCTCCACTGGCATGGTCCCGTTGGGTCGCCGCTGTGCACCAACAAAAGTCTGAACATAGCCAACGGTATTGCGCTTGCCCGTTGTCGGTTTGCTGGGCTTCTGCGGTGGCAATTTGATTGCTTTTGCATGCTCAATAGTGCCCGGACTGATGAAGTACGGTAAGGAGGATGCAGACTCACCATCCCAAGTTGCCTCTACTATCGGAGCGGGCAGCCGCTCAAGTGCAGCGACCACAGGTGCCAGTGGAATTCCCTTCTGTGAATCCGCAATAAGGAAAAGGCGGGAACCACCATCTGGAAAGTACATTCCGGGCCACGTTGGCTTCATGATTGTGAAACCATGGCGTATTGCCCAAGCCTCCCGCTCTTTCGTCGCCCGTTCGACTGCCGCCTCATAGGGCTCGTCAACGTACAGATACCGCTTCGTTTCCGGGTCGTACCAAATACTTTCATGATCGTGAGCAGGCACGGCATTGCTGGAGCGCCCACCTGGGTAGGCTCGGCTGTGGCTTTTTGATGGCCGAAGCTTGGTCGCATCCATAAACTGTAGAGCGCGTGCCGCCGCACAGGCGTAATACCTTGCACGTGACTGCGAGTCAGCAAGTTCTGGTTTGGCTAGATGATCCGGCCCTTCGCGGCGAAAGTTCGCCATCGCCCGGTGGTTTTGAAAATGGACTGGCTGGATCAAATCACTCCACAACGTGGAGAGGTGAAGCTCAAGCGTTTCGCGTCCTCGGATGTCAGTCTTTTTGTCGCGCCAGTACACAGTAAGAAAGACGCGATGGACGCTGCGTAACTTGTGTGTTTTGGGCTGGTCAAATTGCAGCTTGTTGCGCGCATGACGGAAATTCTCAAACCCAGCCAATCGAGCACTTTCATCAAGGGCCACTGCGTGCTGAATTGCACGTTCGGTTTTGATTGACTTGGCTAGGCGCTTAATGCCGTCCAAAGTTGACGGACGAATGTTCTCACTCGACATAACAGTTCTCCCGGCCCACGCAAAACGTCACCCGTCTGCCGCTTCTCGGACCTGAACATGAAATGAAGAGGTGGGAAGTGGATGTCGGCAGTGCTGTCAACAGCTTTTCTTTGACGGGTGGATGGCTTCTGCCCAAAGCCGATTCCATTATGACAGGGTATGAAAATTAATATCGCTGTTCTAATGTCAGTAAACAGGGGAGACCGACAGTGATTGCATTTTTGATTGACGCCGACAATTTCTCATCACCGGCATGGATAGATGAGGCATTCCAGACGCTTGAGCGAACAGAGGGCTCAATTTCAATTCGACGCGCCTATGGTAGTGCTGAGAATTTGAAAGGGCTAGCAGACACGCTGCGTATATGGGCTGTTCGTCCATTCGTCAATCTACCCCTCCCCAAGAACACCACTGATATTTCTTTGGCAGTGGATGCGATGGAGTTAGCCTGCATGGCTCCAAGACCAAAGCTGGTTGTTGTCGGTTCGGGTGATCTGGACTTTGTGCCGCTGGTTGTGCGACTTCGGGAGCGGGGTATCAAGGTCGTTTGCGTTACCGAACGGAGCAAGATGGCGCAGGATGCTGTGCCAGCCTACGATCAAGTGATCTATGTGGGTGGTGATCAAGTTGACCGGCCCAAAGCCGTAGAACCCAAGCCAATGGCGACCGCACCAGTACGTGCCGTCACAAAAAAGGCAGCAACAAAATCGCCTGTCGTTAAGACTGCAAGCCCCAAACCAGCAGCAGCTAAGAAAGCGGTGGCAAAGAAGGTCCCTGCCAAGAAGACCACGGGCGCGGCAAGCGATGCCGTCACAGTTCCAAGAATCCTAGCGGCGGTACCAAATTTGAAGGCTGGGCAATGGCAACCGTTGGGTGATGTTGCTAAGGTCTTGCATGACGAAAAATTGCTTGCCAAGAGCGCGACCTCCACGAAGCTCTTTAAGAAATTTCCCCACCATTTCGAGTTGATGCCAGCAGGTAAGCCCAATCAAGTTCGCTTCATCTTGCCGCCGCAATAGGAATCCTACGGGGCACACTGCGGTCTATGCTGATGCGCGCCCTTTCACTTTGCTAGCGAAGTATCATGATCCCTTTCAAGGGGGTAACAATTGAAGTCAATTTGCCAAACAACACTACCGCTGCTAGTGCTCGTCATTTTGGGTGGATGCGCATCGGTAAACGACAAGCAAACAGTTCAATCGTCAGGCGATTCCAAATCATCTCTTGTTGTTCAACTCAAGTATGAGGATGCAAAGGATGACTTGAATGACAAGTTAAAAACTGGTTCAGTTGGGTCTCTTGACTTGAAAAGTGACCCAAACCAAACCCATTTGGCTGGGCCCTACGTCAGTGTCGCCCGAACGTGCGATTTGAACCGCACTTCATGCAAGCTTGGTGTAATCAAGACTGGACTGAAGTACACAGTGGTACGCAAGGGCAATGACTGGATTATTGAAGGCAATATGACGACAGTTATGTCCAGAAGTGAAAGTGCAGAAAATGGGAATATGGTGTTTTCAAGATCGCTTCCTGTAGATGTCCCTCTTTTGGACGGAGAACCATCTCAAATACGGCATTTTCGCTGGATTGCCAATATTGAGGGGGACCTTGAACTCAAGGGTCCAGGAGGTGTGAAGTTTGTCTTTACTCGACTCGTAAATAATTGAAGTTCGAGCCTAGTCTTCACTCAATTCGACGCTATCGACAGAGTCAATGCTGATTTCCACATTGCCATCAAGAGCGTCCTCAGTCGAAACATCCGCCAGCACGGCGGCTGGAATCATGATTTTCAACATGCCTCTGACTGTGACCTCACGCTCCTCTTCCGCCTGAAAGTAGTGATCGTTGTGATCAGTCACACTTGGAGAATCATCATCACGTAGCGCGTAATAGTCAGCCTTGTAGATGTAATAGATCAATGTAACGGTTGATGTGTAGCTATATGGCAATCCGAACTCACCGCCACCAAAATACGACAGGTTATTGAGGTCCAATTCAATGTTTTCGGGATCGTAATATCCTTGAATTGTTGCCTCATGGTTGTCGTCTGGAATCGAATGCGAATGGACAGTTCGACCAACTATTTTTTCGTTAGCTTCTTTCTGTAGGACATAAAAAATTTCGTTGCTTTCGGCTTCGTATTTTCCCAACTCTGCGCAAATGAGCGGAAGGTTCTCGACGACGTCCAGATGCAGTACCTCAGCTTGAATTGGGTCTGACTCAATGAAGCTGCCCAAGCTCTTAAGTACGGAAACGCCCTTCAGCGCCTCAGATGCTTGGGCAACCTTTCCGTCGGCCGAAATTACAAAAAGTTGCGCTGATACCTTGGATAGTTCAACAATGGTTTGAAAAATGAAGGCATCGGGGATGTCGGCTCTTACCTTCGGCGAAGTCAGCGGTGATGTGCCTAGAAAATATGCCTCAAGTGCGGCTCTCGCACTTGATTCGCTTACAGAATGGCGCACTGCGCCAACTGAATCCAACCAACTTATGAATGAAGCTTCTACGTTGCCAATGATTGCATTCTCTTGGTTGAGCAAATTCTCAAGCAACACCTTCATTGAGTTCAGCCGTTCGACATTAATTTCGTATTGCACCAAGTACTCAAGGCCTTTTTGAGTCGCCTCCAGTTTGTCCTTCGCGCCAGCAACCAAATGCGTCTGAAACTCTCGTTCAACAATATATGGAATGTGGAGTTGAACAACCCCCGCCTTACAGAGACGAGACAGCGCCAAAAAGGGCAACTTTGATCTTGCTTGATCTTTATGGTAGATATTTGTATCAATAACGATGTCGTACTTGGCCATCAGCGACGATCCCTTTAATTTCTCAACCGAGTCTAGGCGGTTGCTTCTTTTTGTTGCCGTTAGCAATTGTCTGACGAAATCATCACTCGGGATTCTGGACCAGCGTTACCCCCTCTTTTGACTTGATGTAGTCAGCCCAGTCCTGCATCAATTGATGCCGCTTCTCCACCATATCTGATCGCTGGTAGGACTGCACCGTTTTGTCACCTACAACGTGCGCAATAGCAAACTCCAACATTTCATGTTCATAGGTCGTGAGGGCTGCACCCCATGTGCGGAAACTAGCTCTAAACCCGTGCATGGTGTGATCAACCTTCATGCGCCGAAGTATCTGGGTGAATGTCATATCACTGAGTGCTCCACCATTAATGTTGGGGAAAATCAGGCCAGTGGGCTTTCCTTTCGCTGTGAACAACTCAGAGCGCAACTCCTTGGCACGCACAAGCACAGACATGGCAGCTTCTGACAACGGAACCGTGTGCACACGGTCTGCTTTCATCCGCTCTTTTGGAATCGTCCACATTCGCTCTTCCAAGTCAATTTCTTCCCACACTGCGAAGCGCACTTCACCCGAGCGTGCAGCGGTCAAAACAATGAATGCAAACGCCAGCTTCACGGCATCTGAGGAAGTGCCGTGCATGACTTTGTGAAGTACCGCACCAACTTGACCGTGGGGACACGATGGGTGATTTTCTCCGGCCAACTGCTTGCTGTTCTTGGGTAGGGTCTCTTTCAATTGAACCCATTGTTCACTGTCAAGACCATTGCAATAGCCCATTGCCGCACCGTAATTAATGGTGGTGCGGATGCGCTGCAACACACGTGAAGCAGTTTCCGCTTTGGATTTCCAAATGGGTAGCAAGGCTTGGCGAATCTGGTCGCGGGTCAATTGGCTCATGGGGACTTTTCCGAAGACTGGAAAAGCGTAAGTGGTCAGGGTGTTAATCCACTGGTCTTTGTGCTTGGTGTTTTTCCAATCGTCTGCATTGGCATCGTGGTACTCCTTTGCACATTCGGCAAACGTGCGCCGCAGTCGCGATGCTTCTGTTTCTTGGGCAGTCCTATGCAAGCGTTCTTGTTCGCGGAAGGTCTGAGGGTCTATTCCATCAGTTAGCAATTGACGGTACTTGTGGGCACGTTCTCGGGCCTCGGCCAAAGTCCAGTCGGCGGCAGAACCTAAGCCCATGTATCGGACAGATTTATCCAAGGTGTATCGCAGCACCCAAGATTTTGTTTTGGTGGGGCTGACTTGCAAATAGAGCCCTCCGCCATCGTGGTGGTAACCCACCTCGTTGAGATTACGCACTGCAACCGCCGTAAACCTATTACGGGCGCGGCTTTTCGGGGTTTTTGATTTATTGTTTTTGGCTGCATCGTCCATCAAAGGCTCTCAGTTCTATCAACATTTCAATCCACATTCAAAATTGAAATAGAACTGTAGCAGGCTAGATGAGATGAGGCAAACTTGGAGCGAGTGGCGGACATTTTCTCCAATGCCGATAAGCACTTGCGATAAACTGAGAGTAATTGCGAGATTCTGCGATTGCACTTTCTGCGGTCACAGCTTCCGCCACTGAGGTGCATCGCACCACGCTGGCATCACCCTCTTGTTGCGTTCCATCACCAAGACAGGTCACACTCCCCATGCTTCCCATCGCCATTGTTCAAAATGCGTCCAACGACGGACCGTGCTTTTTTGCGACTTGGCTAGGGGCAAATGGATTCGCCCACCACATGTTTCGCATGGACCTAGGTGAGGCTTTGCCAAGCACCTTGGATGGCTTTTCGGGTTTGGGTATTTTGGGTGGCCCTATGAGTGCCAATGACGACATGCCCTACTACCCCGCGATGTTTGGCCTTATCCAGGCATCCATCGCACAACATAAGCCGGTCATCGGACATTGCCTAGGCGGTCAACTCTTGAGCCGCGCCTTGGGTGGCACCGTGCAAGCCGCTGAACATGCAGAGATTGGCTGGAGCACATTGCGCGCGGAATCCCATCTCGCCACCGAGTGGCTAGGCACCCACGAACCCTTGGAATTGTTCCAGTGGCATGGCGAGTCGTTCAGCATCCCGGCTAGGGCAACACGCATCGCCACAGGCCGCTATTGCGCCAACCAAGCCTATGTGGTGGACGGCCTGCATATCGGCATGCAGTTCCATTGCGAGGTGGATGCGCCCAAAGTGCGCGACTGGCTGCGCACAGGCGCGGCGGAGATTGCAGCCAGCATGTCCCCTGCGGTACAAACTCCGGCCCAAGCCCTTGAACACCTAGATGCCAAGCTTGCAAATAGCCAAGCCATTGCCAGCACCATTTACCAGCGCTGGGCGCAGAACCTCAAACCCTAAATCCACCGACTGCAGCGCATAGCCGCTTGTCACGTCCACAAATCAAGCGGCGGCTCTGCCACCACTGCCCGCAAGATATCGGAGCGGGACACAAATCCGACCAAGGCGGACGCGGCATCGACCACCGGCAAGCCAGGCAAACCCGTGCTCAACAGCACGCGCGCCACACGGCGAATGTCTGCATCTGGCACCACGCTGGGAACAGGCGTCCACATAACTTCGCTCACCGCCTGCAACAACAAAGCACGCCACACCAAGGCATGGCTTTGTGGCCCGGGCAAGCGCTCAGGGCGCATCAAATCTGCACGCGAGAGCAAGCCCACCAAGCTGCCTTGCGCATTGACCACGGGCGCTTGCCCCACGCCCTTCTCAGACAAAACTGACCACGCTTGCTCGACTGTGTACTCGTCTTGCACGGTAACCAGTGCATGGCTCATGATGGCAGCCACCTGCGACAAAGGGTGGCGTGCCGGTGACTCGTTGTGCGCGTGTTGGTAACTGGAGACCGCAACGCGATGCGCGATATCGTGGGGCTCGGGATTAGGCATTTGAGATGCCAAGTGATTCTGAAAGGGCGCATGGTCTTGTGCATCTTGCCCAATGGGCTGCACCCTGTGCATGCGCGCCAAGGCCTGTGGCGGACCCACCCGGTACAGGTCTTCCAGCGGGCCATGAAACAAGCGCCCACCCAATCCATACACAGAAAACATGACTGCCCTCCTTCACGCACGGCAGCCTTGGGTGCCCGCGTGAGAGCCACTATAGTGCGCAGCTAGGTGTTTGGGGAGAGGAAAAGCGCTTGTAAATCACTCAAAAAATCAAAGCCCCGCACCGTGGGACGTACGCGTGCAAAGTCACGCTCAATCAAACCTTTGCGCTCTGCCTCGCTGAGCGCAGCCTCTATGGCGGTGATGGCAAGCCCCGTGCGCTCGGTAAAGTCGCGCAAGCCAAAACCATTGCGCAAACGCAGGGCGTTGAGCATGTATTCAAACGGCAAGTCGGCACGCGCCACTTCTTCGTCTTGGGCCAAGGCATTGCCGGCTAGCGCCCTGTCCATGTAGAGCCGGGGTTCACGCAAGCGCACTTGGCGCACCACGCGGTGGGCAAAGCTGAGTTTGCTGTGGGCCCCCGCGCCAATGCCTAGGTAGTCACCAAACTGCCAGTAGTTCAGGTTATGAAAACACCGGTGGCCATCACGGGCATAGGCGGACACCTCATAGCGGTCCAAGCCGGCTTGGCTGGTCAGCTCGGTGATGCGGTCCAACATGCCATAGGCCGTGTCGTCTTCTGGAATGACAGGCGGGTATTTGGCGAAGTAGGTGTTGGGCTCGATGGTCAGGTGGTAGATCGAGATATGGGGCGGCTTAAACTGCAAAGCCAGCGCCATGTCTTGCTCTACCTGCGCCAAGCTTTGGCCCGGCAGGGCGTACATGATGTCCAGGTTAAAGGTGTCAAACGACTGCGCCGCCTCTTCCACCGCGGCCAAGGCCTGGGCACGATTGTGCACGCGCCCCAAGGCCTGCAAGTGCGCATCGTTAAAGCTTTGCACCCCGATGGACAAACGCGTCACCCCGGCATGGCGAAACGCCTTGAAGCGATCTTTCTCAAAAGTGCCGGGGTTGGCCTCCATGGTGATTTCGCAGTTAGCCTCTAAGCGCAAGCGGGCACGGATATCCCCCAGCAAGCGATCGATAGACTCCGGCGAGAACAAGCTGGGCGTGCCCCCACCAATAAAAATGCTGTGCACCGTGCGCCCCCAGATCAGCGGCAGTGCCGCTTCAAGATCTGCGATCACCGCATCGATGTAGCGCTGCTGCGGCACCACATCGGGAGCCATTTCATGCGAATTGAAGTCGCAGTAAGGGCACTTCTTCAAGCACCAAGGCAAATGCACATACAAAGACAAAGGCGGCAAGGCCGCCAGTTGCAGCGTGCCAGGGCGCATGTAGTGCTGAATGTCGTGCGGCACGACTGCCTGTGCCGCCTCGCTCGCGGGCAGGATAGGAATCACGCCAATGCGCCAGCCGCTGCGGGCAACCAACGCTCACGGATCAAAGCAGCCATGGCCTGCGCTGAGCGCCCCCGGTGGCTGTGGGCGTTTTTCACCTCAGTGGGCAGCTGGGCAAAGGTTTGGCCAAACTCAGGCAACCACATCACGGGGTCAAAGCCAAACCCGTTGCTCCCCACGGGCGCGCGGGCAATCTCGCCCACCACGCGGCCTACGGCGATCAAGGGCTCAGGATCGTCAGCAGAGCGCACCGCCACCAGCGTGCTGACCATGGCAGCTCGGCGGTTATCGATGGTCTGCATTTGTTCCAGAATGGCGCGCACATTGTTGTCGTCACTTTTGACGTAGCCAAACTGCGTGGCGTAGTAGGCGGTATCGACCCCCGGCAAGCCGCCAAACGCGTCGACACACAAGCCGGCATCGTCAGCCAAAGCTGGCAAACCCGTGTGCGCCGCCGCATTGCGCGCCTTGGCCAAGGCGTTCTCTACAAAGGTGCGAAAAGGCTCGGGCGACTCAGGCACGCCCAAATCGCCCTGACGCACCAAGGTACAGCCCAAGCCCGCAAACATGGCTTGCAACTCGGCCAACTTGCCTTGGTTGTTGGACGCCAAAACAATTTTCATAGCTGCGGCCATGCTTAGTGGCGGAAGTGGCGCACGCCGCTGAACACCATGGACACACCACGCGCGTTGGCCGCGTCAATGACCTCTTGGTCGCGCATGGAGCCACCGGGCTGTATGACGCAGGTCGCGCCGTGGTCCACCACCACGTCCAAGCCGTCACGGAAGGGGAAGAACGCATCGCTCGCCACCACGGTACCTGCCAAAGACAGGTTGGCGTGGCCAGCTTTGATAGAAGCAATACGGGCGGAATCCAAGCGGCTCATCTGGCCAGCACCCACGCCCATGGTCATGCCACCCTTGCAAAAGACGATGGCGTTGGACTTGACGTACTTGGCCACCTTCCAGGCGAACAGCAGGTCGTTGAGTTCTTCGGCAGTAGGTTGCTTGGTGGTCACCACCTTCAGATCGCTCAGCGCCAGCTCATGGTTGTCGGCCGTTTGCAGCAAGATGCCAGAGCCGATGCGCTTCATGTCCATCAGGTTGCGGCCCTGATCCCATGCCGACGCTCCACCCTTGGGCAAGTCAATTTGCAGAATACGCACATTGACCTTGCTCTTGAAAACTTCCAGCGCGGCGGGCGTGAAGCTGGGGGCCATCAGCACTTCCACAAACTGCTTCGAAATTTGTAGCGCACCACGCTCATCCAGTGGCGTGTTCAGGGCAATAATGCCGCCAAACGCGCTGGTAGGATCGGTTTGGAAGGCCTTGCTATAGGCCTCCAGAGCATCTGCACCCACGGCCACGCCGCAGGGGTTGGCATGCTTGACGATCACACACGCAGGCGTGTCAAAGCTTTTCACACATTCCCAAGCCGCGTCGGCATCGGCGATGTTGTTGTAGCTCAGCTCCTTGCCCTGCAATTGCTTGGCGGTGACCAGCGAGCCGGGAGCAGGCAATAGGTCGCGGTACAAGGCAGCTTGCTGGTGGCTGTTTTCGCCGTAGCGCAGGTCTTGCACTTTCACGAAGCGGCCATTGCTTTGGCCGGGGAACAAATCCAGCACCGGGGCTTTGTCGCCTGCCGGAACTTCGTCGCCAATTTGGATGGCCGACAGGTAGTCGCTGATGGCACCGTCGTACTGGCTGATGCGGTTGAACGCGGCAATCGAAAGACCCAGTTTGGTCTTGTCGCTCACGCGGCCAGCGGCCTTCAGTTCGGCGATCACGGTGTCGTACTGGGCCGCGTCGGTCAGCACGGCCACATCTTTCCAGTTCTTGGCAGCGCTGCGCACCATGGCGGGGCCGCCAATGTCGATGTTCTCAATCGCATCTTCCAACGTGCAGCCGGCCTTGGCCACCGTCGCCTCAAACGGGTACAGGTTCACCACCAGAAAGTCGATGGTGTTGATGTGGTGCTCGGCCAGCGCTGCCATGTGGGTCGGGAAGTCGCGACGCGCCAGCAAGCCACCGTGTACACGGGGGTGCAGCGTCTTGACACGACCATCCAGCATTTCGGGGAAACCGGTCATCTCCGCCACTTCGGTCACGGGCAGACCTTGGTCGGCCAGCAGCTTGGCAGTACCTCCCGTAGACAGGAGCTTGACGCCTTGGGCGTGTAGCGCTTGGGCGAGTTCAACGATGCCAGTCTTGTCAGAGACAGACAAGAGTGCTGTTTGGGTGGCGGTCATAAAGCGAGTGGGTAAAGTTAAAAAAGTGAGTGCAGGCTTACTCGGCTAGCTTGTGTTCAAGCAGCTTTTTACGCAGCGTATTGCGGTTAAGCCCCAGCCATTGGGCGGCTTTAGATTGGTTGTTAGCAGCCTGCTCCATCACGACCTCCAACAAGGGCTTTTCGACAGCGCGCACCAGCATGTCGTGCATGCCATGCGGCTCAATGCCGTCGAGGTCTTGAAAATAGGCTTGCAAACTAGCGCGCACGCTCTCGTCTAATGGTTTGGTGCTCATAGCGCTAATTCCATACTCTGGGTTCCCTGTACATCCGTTGCCGCGCTCGCCCTTGCGGGGATGCGGTCCATGGTTTGATTCAACTCGTCAAAAAAATCTTCTACGGCTTGCACTTGCGCCGTACTGTCTTGCAAAGTGTTCATGTGCGCCCGAAAAGCCTGCGCGCCCGGCAAGGTGTGCACATACCAAGCAATGTGTTTGCGCGCGGAGCGCACACCGATGAACTCGCCATACAGGCTGTAGTGGTCGTACAAATGCTCCACCAGCAAGCGCTTGACCTCGCTCACCAGCGGTGGCGCCAGGTGCGTGCCATGCTCCAAAAAGTGGGCAATCTCACGGAATATCCAGGGCTGCCCTTGGGCGGCGCGGCCAATCATGAGCGCGTCAGCGCCAGTCAGGCGCAACACCTCTTGCGCCTTTTCGGGGCTGGTGATGTCGCCGTTAGCGACCACAGGAATGCGCACTGCTGCCTTCACTGATGCCACTGTGTCGTATTCGGCATAGCCTTTGTAGCCTTGCTCGCGGGTGCGGCCATGCACGGTGAGCATCTGAATGCCCACGTCTTCAAAGCGGCGGGCCAGGGTCAAGGCGTTTTTATGGGTTTGGCACCAGCCGGTGCGCATCTTGAGGGTGACTGGCACGTTGCGGGGGGCACAGGCCTCAACCACGGCTTGGGCAATCGAGGTGGCTAGATCTTCGTCTTGCATCAAGGCAGAGCCTGCCCATTTGTTGCAAACCTTTTTGGCCGGGCAACCCATGTTGATGTCGATGATCTGGGCACCACGGTCAATGTTGTACAGCGCTGCGTCCGCCATCATTTGCGCCTCGGTACCTGCAATTTGCACAGCAATCGGGCCGGGCTCACCCTCATGGTTGGCCCGGCGCGAGGTCTTCAGCGAATCCCACAAGTCTGGGCGCGAGGTGACCATTTCGCTCACTGCATAGCCAGCCCCCAGCCGCTTGCACAACTGGCGAAACGGACGGTCTGTCACCCCTGCCATAGGAGCCACAAATAGGGAATTCGCCAAAGCGAACTGGCCAATGAACATGCGTTGAACGGTGAATAAAACGGGGAGGGTTGGGGGATGTGGCGAAAGCCGGGGGTATTGTAGCTGCCCAATATTTCAGCAACCAAAATCTTTATTGGGAACTTACCCTAGCTTCCCTTAAGGTTTGCAGGCTGACTTAGTTTTTGAACCTTGGGGTGCTGTAGCGCGCGCCAGTGACGAGCCCAATGTTCCTATACTGAGCCCACCATGGAACTCTGGATACAGCAACTGATTACCCTCTTGGCCCTGCCCCAGTACAGCCTTGGCGCGGTGTTCGTGGTGTCTTTTATCTCAGCCACCTTGCTACCGCTGGGCTCAGAGCCCGTGGTGTTTGGGCTGGTGCAACTCAACCCCAGCATGTTTTGGCCCGTGATTGCTGTGGCCACCGTGGGCAACACCTTGGGCGGCGCGGTGGATTGGTGGATGGGGTTTGGCGCGCGGCACCTGACCCACAAGTATGCCCATTCGCAGGTGCATTTGCGCGCCTTGGACTGGCTGGAAAAACTGGGGCCCAAAGCCTGCTTGCTGGCCTGGCTCCCCTTAGTGGGCGACCCGCTGTGTGCAGTGGCTGGCTGGCTCAAACTGCCGTTTTGGCCATGCGTGGTCTACATGGCGATCGGCAAGTTTGCGCGCTACCTCACGATGACCGCGGCACTCACCGGACTGTGGAAGCTATGGTAGCCACATAAGCTGCGCCCCAAATAAAAACAGCTCTCAATTTGCTACCAAATTAAGAGCTGCTTGCGCTTATTCCATGAGCGACAGAGGCCGATTTGGCCTCGATAAACCGGCTTTATGAGCTAAACAAGAAGTTCAACACGTCACCGTCTTTGACCACATAGTCTTTTCCTTCGGCGCGCATCTTGCCCGCGTCTTTGGCACCTTGCTCACCCTTGTAGGTAATGAAGTCGTCAAACGCAATGGTTTGGGCGCGGATGTAGCCTTTTTCAAAGTCGGTGTGAATCACGCCCGCCGCTTGTGGCCCGGTGTCGCCCACATGGATGGTCCAAGCGCGCACTTCTTTCACGCCTGCGGTGAAGTAGGTTTGCAAGCCCAGCAGCTTGAACGCGGCGCGGATCAAACGGTTCAGGCCTGGTTCGTCTTGGCCCAACTCTTCCAAGAACATCTGACGATCTTCGTCGCTCATCTCGCTCATCTCCGCTTCCATCTTGGCGCAGATGGCTACCACGGGCGCATTTTGCGCTGCAGCGTATTCCTTGAGACGATCTAAGAGCGGATTGTTTTCAAAGCCATCTTCTGCCACATTGGCCACAAACATGGCGGGCTTGGCGGTGATCAAGAAAAACTGCTTGAGCAGCGGCAACTCTTCCTTGCTGAAGTCCAAGGTGCGTACGGGCTTGGCTTCGTTCAAAGCCAATTGGCATTTTTCCAAAATGGCCACCAACTTTGCGGATTCCTTGTCGCCCGAGCGCGCCGTTTTGGTCACGCGATGCAAAGCTTTTTCAACCGCGGCCAAATCTGCCAAACACAACTCGGTCTGAATGACTTCAATGTCCGAGATGGGATCAACCTTGCCGGACACGTGGATCACGTTGTCGTCTTCAAAGCAGCGCACCACGTTCACGGTGGCGTCTGTTTCGCGGATATGGGCCAAAAATTTATTACCCAAACCCTCGCCCGTACTGGCGCCAGCCACCAAACCGGCAATATCCACAAACTCAACGATGGCCGGCACAATGCGCTCTGGCGAGATGATGTTTGCCAACTGTTGCAAACGCGGATCGGGCAGCTCCACCACACCCACATTGGGTTCGATGGTGCAAAACGGATAGTTCTCCGCTGCGATTCCTGCCTTGGTCAAGGCGTTGAACAAGGTCGACTTTCCTACATTGGGCAGGCCTACAATGCCACACTTCAAGCTCATAAAAACCCCTAAAAACTGGGTGCCAAGTGTATGTCATACCTGCTCACCCGCCTGTTCTTAGCCTTTCTGTGCGTCGCAAGCGGCTTAGTATGGGCGTCCGAACCAGCGCCCATGCGCAATATCGTTTTAAGCGACAGCAACCCTTCTTTTGATGTGAAGTCCGAGTTGCGCAGCTGGATAGACCCGACAGGCATCGCCACGATCGAAGAGGCCGTGTCTGACCCCGCACGGTTTGATTCGGCGCCAGCGAGCTTGGGCAGGGAGCTCACTGGAGACAACGCCTTGTGGATCAAGCTGCGCGTGCTCAGGGTGGAAGGAAACACCGATGCGTGGACCTTGAACGTCCCCATACCCGCCATTGACTCCGTGCGCCTATTTCAGAAGGAGGCGGGCGGCACCGGCAAATGGAGTGTGCAAACTGCAGGTGACACCTGGCCGCAGTCTGCCTGGGCGCGCAGGGGCTTTTACGCAGACTTTGATTTGAGCTTCAACACGGCCGGCGCTCAAGATGTGTACTTACAGATACGCGACTTCCATCGCTTGAACATTCCGATACGCATCGCCAACAAGCAAACGCGTGAATTCCATAGGCTCGTAGAGACGCTGCTCATGGGGCTCATGGTCGGGGGGCTGCTGTCGGTCGCTGCGCTGTCGCTCATTCGGTACAAGGAGCACCGCAACCCGACCGACCTGCGGGCCAGTGTCTATGGCCTTTTGATTTTGCTGAGCGTCGCACAGTTCAGTGGCATTAACAGTGCCACGCTATGGTCTAGCCTGCCACAGTTGGGAAATTATGCGTCCAGCATTTTGCCGCTGTTCGCAGTGGGAGTCTCTTTGCTGTTTGTGCGGGACTTGTATGCGCTCTCCACGCAGTACCACCGATACGACGCATTTTTGGCGGCAACCGGTTGGGGCACGCTGGCTTGGATTGCCAGCTTCTTGGTGCTGGACCGCGTGACGGCGGACAGCATTGGTAGCGCCATCATCTTTTTTGCTTCCACCGTTGGGCTGGCAGCGGCTGTGTTGTCGTGGCGCGGAGGTTCGCCCATTTGGGCGTGGATGCTCCTGGCCTATGTTCCCCAATACTTGGGCGTTATTCGCCTCGTTTTGCAAACCCTGGGGCTGGTGCCGACCTTATGGGAAGCTCGCTACTACACCGCGTTTGCTGTCGCTTTGTCGGTCCCCTCTTTGGTCTATGCCTTAAGCAAGCTCACGCACGACCGGGCTGAAGTCAAAAACCGCGCTGAGCATTTGCCCACCCAAGATGCTTTGACAGGCTTGCTGACCTTAGAAAAGTTTTCTACCCACTTGCAAGAAGCGTACTCGCGCGCCATCGAAAGCCGAGAGCCCATTGCATTGGTCATGGTGCGCGTGGTCAACCACGAGCATATTCGTAACACCTTAGGCGACCCCGTGGCAGAGCAAAGTCTGCTGCGCGCGGTCGTCAAGCTGCACCGTGTGCTGCGTGACGTAGATCCGGCGGGGCGCGTTGATACCGCCCAATTTGCCTTGTTACTTGAAAGCGTTCCCACACGCCAAGTACTGACGGAGCGCATGGTGCAGCTCATAGCTTCTGGCTTGATTCCACTTCCGGGTTTGACGCCGCCAGTCACTTTGCAGTTTCACGTGGCCTGTGTGCTTTTGCATGAAAACCCGGTGCCACCCGAAAGCGCATTGGGTGAGTTGGAAGAAGTGCTGGATGACATGTCACCACACACCCATAGGCCCATTCGTTTCCTAGAAGCGGTCCCTACCCAAGCGGGCATTTTGCAGGCCGAAGAACTCGCGCCATGAAAGCGTGGAAGAGCATGTCATGGCTCAGGTGCTGCATGGTTGTAGTGATTGCACTATGTTCCCTGCACAGCCACGCAGCCGAGGATTCAGACAGTCGGGGCGCACTCGAACCCTTGGTTCTGGATGCCCGCCACGGAACCATACAGCCGGCTCACCACATTGCGTTGTACCTGGAAGCGGGTGCAGGTAGCCCTATTGAGACCATTGTGGCCCTGCCCAGCCGATTCAGCATGGCCCCCAGTGACCAGGCTTTCGCACTGACAGAAGCAAACACGTTGTGGTTACGACTCCAACTTCAGCGCACATCCCCGTCACCATCGAGTTGGACGCTGCATGTGCCACTGCCCTACATTGACAGCGTCACGCTGTTTCAGAAGGACGCAAAGGGCCAGTGGATTGGCCATGCAGCCGGGGACGTGACGGCGGTCAGTCGGTGGGCACGCCCAGGCCTTTACCCAGAGTTCGAGCTGCAACTAGCGAGCACAGAGGTGGTGGAGGTGTTTATCAAAGTACGCAACTACAAGGCAGTTGCGGTGCCCTTAAAGCTCCAAACTGCAGAAGCCAGAGAGAGCCAACGGCAAATTGAATTCGTGCTCATTGGTGTGGTCCTAGGGACCCTGCTCATGGTCTTGGGCAATTGCTGCATTCAGTATGCGACATCCAAGAACGCCATTGAGGCCTATTACATTGCGTACATCACCATTAGTGCATGCGTGGTGTGTGCCATCACCGGTTTTGCTGGTGCATTTGTATGGCCGGATTCTCCTGTGTGGACGAACTTTGCGTACTCAGCAATTCCCATTGTGGGCGCGGGCGCCACCGTTTTGTTTACCCGCCATGTGTGCGCACTGCACATGAGCTTTCCGCGCTTCTCCCACGCCTTGCAATGGTATGGCTGGCTTTGCCTCCCCTTGCTGATGCTATGCGCCATGCTGGACCGCACCACGGCTAGCGCCTTCTTCAACATCTACTATGCGGTGGCCGGTGTGGTTGTCATTGCCGCGCCACTGCTGGCATGGCGACGGGGTGACGTGGTGGGCAAATGGCTTTTGTTCGCCTACGGGCCACAGAGCGTGGGGGTGATGGTGGTTGCTGCCCAAGGGTTTGGCCTGCTTCCCCCGTGGTGGCAAGTGCTGCACGGTGTAGTGCTGGCCATTGGCGTATCGGTGCCATTGATGTTGCATGCCCTGCACCTGCGCGCACGTGCTCGGCACGAGGCCGAAGACCGCGTCAATGCCCTTGGCACACAAGACGCATTGACCGGGCTGCTTGTGAAACCGGTATTCCTAAACCTGGTGCAGCGCGCCATCAAGCGTGCGCAGCGCGACCAAGAACCTGCCGCCATCGTGCTGGTCGAAGTCGTCAACCATGGTCGTTTGAAACAACTGTATGGTGAGGCTGTAGCTGAGCAATGCCTCTTGCGGGCTGTGGTGAAGCTACACAGGGTGCTGCGTGATGTAGACCCCGCCGGACGCGTCTCCGCAGCTCGCTTTGGCATGGTGCTGGAAGGGGTAAGCACCCGCCAGGCCCTCAGCGAACGCATGGTCAGCCTCATAGCGTCCGGGCTCATACCCTTACCGCAGCTCAAACCAGAAGTGTCTTTGCAATTTCACATTGCCTGCGTCATGCTCAATGAATCTGTTCCCAACCCCGACACGGTGATGGGCTTGCTCAGTGACTTACTCGCTGATATTGCTCCCAAGTCGCGCCGCCCGATTCGGTTTTTAGAGCACTTCGACACAATGCCTGCGTCTGACAGGTCGGACTCGGGGTTTGATGCAGAGCGAACCGCAAGCTTCCTAGCGACAACCGTGCAACCATCCCACGCAATGACACAGCAATTGCCGGGATAACCCGACCGGCCCCGCACGCTGGGCATGGCCTCCTACAATCTCGCCATGGCAAAACCCTTTGACATCTGTATTCGCGGCGCTGGCATTGTCGGTCGCACTTTAGCTTTGCACTTGGCCGGCAAACGGTTGCGGGTGGCACTCACCGTTTTGCCCCGCACGGCCCCCGAGGCTTCGCCCGCTTCTGACGTGCGAGCCTATGCACTGAACCAAGCTGCGCGCAATCTGCTGGAAGGTATACGCTGTTGGCCAGACGACGTGCATGCCACGCCCGTCCTAGCCATGCAGGTCCATGGTGACCAAGGTGGCCATGTCTCATTTTCAGCAGCAAGCCAAGGGGTGAGTGCCTTGAACTGGATTGTCGACGTGCCTGCACTTGAGACGCGCCTAGAAGAAGCAGTTCGGTTCCAACCCCTCATTGAAGTGTGCGACGTACCGCCTCCAGCGGCCCTTACCGTCATCTGCGAAGGCAAAGCCAGCCAAACCCGGGTGGAACTGGGCGTGGAGTTCACAACGCTACCTTATGCACAGTGCGCAGTAGCTGCGCGCGTAGAGTGCACCCAGCCCCACGCCCAAACCGCCAGGCAGTGGTTCCATGAAGGCGAAGTATTGGCCTTTTTGCCACTAGGTGGCGCACAAGGGAACTTATGCGCGATTGTGTGGTCCATCTCACCTGAACGTGCCCAGCAGCTGCTAGGTGCCAGTGCCGAAGAGTTTTGTACGGCGCTGCAATCTGCCAGCCACAACGCCCTGGGGTCCTTGCAACTCAGCAGTCCGCGCTCCAGCTGGCCTTTACAGCAAGCTTTAGCAAAGCGCTGGTGTGGACAAAGCGCTGCAGGTGCCTGGGTTTTGGCGGGAGATGCGGCCCATACGGTGCATCCTTTAGCAGGGCAAGGCTTGAATTTAGGTCTAGGAGATGTCGCCGAGTTGAGCCGGGTCTTAGATGGTCGTGCGTATTGGCGCACCGTCGGAGACCCTAAGCTGTTGAGGGCTTACGAACGTGCGCGGCGTGCCGACTTTGCCTTAGTGAACCAAGCAGGCGACACCTTGCAACAACTATTTTTTCACGCCCACCCCGGATTGCAAACCTTGCGGAATTGGGGCATGAACCAGTTTGAACGCAGTGGCCCTCTCAAGCACTGGATTGCTCAACGCGCAATGGGCGCGGCGAATACTATTTGACTAAAACGTAAACCCACCATGAACCTTATGTACCGTATCTTGCTCAGCCTCTCCCTGCTAGTCACTTTAGGAAGTGCTATCGGCCAAGAAGCAGTGATCCGCAAAAATATTGCACAGCGCGTGCCCCAACTCAAAGACATTGAAGATGTGCGCAAATCTGCCATGCCAGGTTTGTATGAAATCACCGTCAACGGCAGTGATGTCTATTACACCGACGCGCAGGGAGACTTCTTGATTCACGGCAGCTTGATTGACACCAAAAAGCGCCGCAACCTGACCGAAGAGCGCGTAGACAAGCTCACGGCCATCAAGTTTGATGAGCTTCCGTTCAAAGATGCCTTCACTATCGTGCGTGGCAACGGTAAACGTAAGATCGCCGTGTTTGAAGACCCTAATTGCGGCTATTGCAAACGTTTTGAACGCGAGATGCAAAAAGTTGACAACGTCACTTTCTACATGTTTTTGTACCCTATCTTGGGAGCCGACTCCGTTGAGAAGTCCAAGGCCATTTGGTGTGCCAAAGACCGTGCCCAAACATGGCAAGACTGGATGGTGCGTGACCAAGCGCTGCCGAGCACCCCTGCCAACTGCGATACCAGCGCACTCAACCGCAATGTAGAAGCGGGCCGCGCAAGCAAAATCAACGGCACGCCGACCTTGCTCTTCACCAATGGCACACGTGTTCCAGGCGCCATTGACGCAGCACAACTCGAAAAGACATTGGCCGAGATTAAAGGCTAGCCCGCACACATCACGTACGTACCTTGGCACACGTGGCTCGCCATTTTTTGCTATACATTTCATAGCCACTTGCACAGTATAGAAGAGCGTCATCGGCACTATTTATGAAAACACCGACTCAAAAACGTCACAGCTCTGGCACCGCAAAAGCAGCGTTAACGCCGGTGCACTACACCGTTGATATGGCGACTGTGCACGACCATCTGTTCAGCGTGACGCTGCGTATTGCAAAGCCTGCGGCGCAACAGGTGTTGCGACTCCCCGTTTGGATTCCTGGCAGTTATTTGGTACGAGAGTTTTCCAAGCACGTGCAGCATCTTCAGTGCCGCCAAGGCACACGCCTGCGCAAGCACCAGCAAGACGACAAAGCCACATGGACCGTGGGCTGCGACCCGGAGCAGCCCCTAGAGGTCAGCTACCAAGTCTATGCCTTTGACAACTCCGTGCGCACCGCATGGTTGGACGCGACACGCGGTTTTTTCAACGGAACCAGCCTATTCTTACAAGTGGAAGGTCAAGACCAAGCCGAGCACCTTGTCCACATTGCCAGTCCGCAAGCCGCGCCGCATTGGAGCTTGGCTACCGGGCTCACCGCCGTGGCGACTGACAAGGCGGGATTTGGCACCTACCGTGCCGCCAACTATGACGAACTGGTCGATTGCCCCGTGGAGATGGGGTCGTTCTGGAGCGGTAGCTTCACGGCCGGGGGTATTCCTCACCGCGTTGTGGTGGCTGGCGCACCCCCCAGCTTTGACGGTGAAAAGCTCTTGGCAGACACCCGCGCCATTTGCGAAGAAGAAATTCGCTTTTGGCCTGGCAAAGCGCCATTTAGTCACTACGTCTTCATGCTCAACGCCGTCGCAGATGGCTACGGCGGATTGGAGCATCGCAACTCCACAGCCTTGATTGGCACGCGCAAAGACTTGCCCCGCTTGGCACGCACTTCGTTGGCACCCACCACACACAAGCAACCAGAGGGCTACACCAAGCTCTTGGGCCTGATCAGCCACGAGTACTTTCACACGTGGAACGTTAAACGCCTGCGCCCGTCTGAACTGGCCAGTTACGACTACACCCAGGAAAACTACACCGAGCTGCTGTGGTTCTTTGAGGGTTTTACCAGCTACTACGACGATTTACTGCTGCGCCGCGCCCAACTGATTGACGACGCGACCTACCTCAAACTCATCACACAAACCATCAACCAAGTGCAGCAAACCCCTGGGCGCTTGGTGCAAAGCGTGGCGCAATCCAGCTTTGATGCATGGGTCAAGTACTACCGCCAAGACGAAAACACGCCCAACGCCACCGTGAGTTACTACACCAAAGGATCTTTGGTGGCGCTGTGCCTTGACCTCACACTCCGGGCAGAAGGCACAACCACCTTGGATACCGTAATGCAAGCCCTGTGGCAGCGCTGCGCAGGTGGCCCCATGCGCGAAGCAGATGTCTTGAGCGTGCTAGAGCAGTTGTCCGGGCGCTCTTATGCCAAGGAACTCGCGGCCTGGGTGCACAGCACCAAAGAGCTGCCGGTCGCCGAACTCTTGGAGCGCCATGGCGTGCAAGTGCACCGTGAGCCCGACCAAGTGGCACAGCAACTGGGCCTGCGCGTCAAAGAAGGCAACGGCTTGTTCATTCACCAAATCCTGCGCGGCGGCGTGGCCGAGAAGGCTGGCTTTGCCAGCGGCGACGAGTGGCTCGCCGTTGAAAACCTCAAAGGCCCTGCGCCTGGCCCATGGCGCGTGCGCAGCCTAGACGACTTTTTGCTGTACACCGGCAATGCCAAAGAAGTCAAAGCGCTGGTCGCGCGCGATGGGCAACTCACCACACTCACCCTCGCCATGCCCAAACCCAGTCAGGCCGTGCGACTGTCCGTGCGCGATGCCAAGCTGGTGAGTAACTGGCTAGGCAACACCCGCAACCCTGCGGCAAAATAGTTTTTCAACTTCTGCACCGAGCACCATGAACTACGAATGCATTACCACCCGCATTGAAGGTGACAAAGTCGCCATCATCACGCTGAACCGACCCAAGCAGCTCAATGCGCTGAACGACCAGCTCATGGACGAGTTGGGCCATGCGCTCAAAACCTTTGACGCAGATGCCTCCATTGGTTGCATGGTCATCACTGGCAGCGAAAAGGCCTTTGCCGCTGGAGCCGACATCACTGCCATGGCCAAATTCAGCTTTGCCGACGCCTACAAAGGCGACTTCATCACCCGCAATTGGGAAACCCTGCGGAGCGTCCGCAAGCCCGTCATCGCCGCCGTGAGTGGCTTTGCCTTGGGCGGAGGGTGTGAGCTGGCCATGATGTGCGACTTCATCATCGCGTCTGACACAGCCAAATTTGGACAACCCGAAATCAAGCTGGGCATCATTCCAGGCGCAGGCGGCACGCAGCGCTTGCCACGCGCGGTGGGCAAGGCCAAAGCCATGGACTTGGCACTGACCGGCCGGATGATGGACGCCGTGGAAGCAGAACGCGCAGGCTTGGTAAGTCGCGTGGTGCCAGTAGAAAAATTGTTGGACGAAGCCTTGGGTGCCGCGCTTTTGATCAGCGGCTACTCGCAAATTGCCACCATGGCCACCAAAGAAACGGTGAACCGCGCCTTTGAGAGCGGCTTGTCTGACGGTCTGATGTTTGAGCGCCGCCTGTTCCACGCCCTCTTCGCCACGGCTGACCAAAAAGAAGGCATGGACGCTTTTGTAAACAAACGCCAGGCGGAATTCAAAAATCTATAGAAAAGCAAAAAAGACTTTGCTATAATTCTTGGCTTCGGTCGTATAGCTCAGTTGGTTAGAGCGCAGCATTCATAATGCTGATGTCGGTGGTTCAAATCCACCTACGACCACCAAACACTGCTGAACTTCGGTTCACAACACAAAGCCTGCTAACCCTTGGTCTAGCGGGCTTTTTTGTTTCTGCCCACGTTGCGGGCGTTCCTTGCGCTAGGGCTTCAGCGCATTTTCCAGTTGCAATCGCCCACCCGGCGTTGCCATCAGCACCAAGGCAACGCCTGGTGTCAGCACATGCTCATCCGGTGGGTTAAACACCCATTTGCCCTGCTCATGCGTGGCCATCAGCACGTAGTCGCGTGATTTCGGCACCAGTTTGCCCAAGGCGGTCGGTGGCATATGGGCCGGAACGACGACCTCCTCCACGCGCAAGCCTTCGTCGCTGTGCAGCATTTTGTCCATGAAATTCACCACATGGGGGCGCAGCATGGCCGAGGCGATACGCATGCCGCCGGTGAAGTCGGGCGACACAATTTCGTCCGCCCCCGCTTTGCGAGCCTTATTGGCGTTGCGAATATCGTGCAATCGCGCTACCACGCGTGCCTTGCTGTTCAGCAACTTGACGGAAAGGGACACCATGAGGTTGTGGCTATCGTCCCCCGTCACAGCAAATACCCCGGCTGCCGACGTAACGCCTGCGGCCAAGAGCGTGTCATCATCGGCTGCGTCACTGTGCAAATACAAGGCGTCAGGGTGGTGCTCCAACCAACGATCTAGGGCCTGCTTGTCGCTCTCAATCACCACCATATCGCGCTTGGTTTTTAACAACTCTAGCCCTACGTTGGTCCCCACACGCCCAATGCCGCACACAATGTAGTGCCCAGACAGCCGCGAAATCTCATGTTGCATGCGTTTCTTCCTTAATGCCGTATTCAGGTCAGACTCCAAGAGCAAAGCCACGAAGGTGGAGAACAAATAGCTCATGGTGCCAATGCCCACCACGGCAATGGCCACGGTGAACAAGCGGCCATAGGGGTGAAAAGTCAGATCCACCGTCTCCCCATAGCCGATGGTGGCCACGGTGATGAACGTCATATAGAAACTGTCGACCCACGTGGCCGTGCCGCCGCTGATGATGCGGTAGCCCAAGGTCCCCACGATGTGCACCAAAACCAGCAAAACCAGTCCGCGCACAAATCCAGATAGATGCGAGCCTCGCAATAGTTTCTTCACACTGTGTTTGCCCCTAGCGCAGCCTAAGTGGGCTGCTGCGTCAAATTGTAGTGCGGCAACCCCGTGGTACCATGCGCCCCTTTTCTCCACAGCCTCTGGACATACACCATGAACCGCTGCCCTGCATCAACACCGCGCCGAATCTTGTTTCGGCAGTTCGCCGCCTTGGGCCTTACGGCCTGCTTGGTCGGCTCCGCGCTCGCCCAAGTGAGCCAATCGGTACGCCCCTTCCCAGCCACCGCGAAGCGCGCCACCATGGTGGTCACAGCGCCGCCGGAACTGACCCTGAACGGAAAGACAGAGCGCCTCTCGCCCGGTGCGCGAATTTGGAGCGACACCCGCATGCTGACCATGTCGGCTTCCCTGGTCGGTAAAAGCGTGGTGGTGAACTATGTGCGTGAGCCGATGGGCCTGATCCACGAAGTGTGGATTCTGAACGCAGCGGAAATCGCGCAAAAAACGCCAGCGCCCTAGGCTTGTGCGACAGCCCCGGGTGAGGCCTGTGCCTCAGTTCACCGCAGCAAGTCCACACCAAGGGAAAAACAGGCTATTGCGCCCATCTTTATTGCGCAAGCCACTATTAAACATATAGCAAGTGAGCATCCCCATGTCCAAAAAAGTCTTCATCAAAACCTTTGGCTGCCAAATGAACGAGTACGACTCCGACAAGATGGCCGACGTTCTGGGCGCCGCCCAAGGCTATGAGCCCACGCAAAACGTAGACGAAGCCGACCTCATTTTGTTCAATACCTGCTCCGTACGCGAAAAGGCCCAAGAAAAGGTGTTCTCAGATTTAGGCCGTATCAAGCACCTCAAAGCCAAGGGCGTGCAAATTGGCGTGGGCGGCTGCGTAGCCAGCCAAGAAGGTGCGGCCATCATTGCGCGGGCGCCGTATGTGGACGTGGTGTTTGGGCCCCAAACCCTGCACCGTTTGCCTGAGCTTCTCAACGCGCGCAAGGCTTTGAACAAGCCGCAAGTGGACATCAGCTTCCCCGAAATTGAGAAGTTTGATCACCTGCCGCCCGCCAAGGTCGAAGGCGCCAGCGCTTTTGTGAGCATCATGGAAGGCTGCTCCAAGTACTGCAGTTACTGCGTGGTGCCCTACACACGGGGCGAAGAGGTGTCGCGCCCATTTGAAGATGTGCTGGTTGAGGTCGCCGGTTTGGCAGACCAAGGGGTCAAAGAGGTCACCCTCTTGGGGCAAAACGTCAACGCTTACCGGGCCAAGATGATTGGCAGCGAAAACTCGCTGACCGCTGAAATGGCGGACTTTGCAACCCTGCTGGAGTATGTGGCCGACATCCCCGGGATTGAACGCATCCGCTACACCACCAGCCACCCCAATGAATTCACGCCCAGCCTGATTGCAGCCTACGACAAGATCCCCAAGCTGGTGAGCCACTTGCACCTGCCGGTGCAGCATGGCAGCGACAAGATTTTGATGGCCATGAAGCGCGGCTACACCGCCATGGAATACAAGAGCACGGTGCGCAAGCTGCGCGCCATTCGCCCCGACATGGCCATGAGCTCTGACTTCATCGTGGGCTTCCCCGGTGAGACCGAGGACGACTTCAACAAGATGATGAAGCTGATTGACGATGTGGGCTTTGACAACAGCTTTAGCTTCATCTTCAGCCCCCGCCCCGGAACGCCTGCGGCCAACTTGCATGACGATACGCCGCACGAGGTCAAGCTGCGCCGCTTGCACCACCTGCAAGAGACCATCAACGCCAGCATCACCCGCATCAGCGAAAGCCGCCTGGGCACAGTGCAACGCATCTTGGTCGAGGGCAGCTCCAAACGGGACAACGGTGAGCTCATGGGCCGCACCGAGTGCAACCGCGTTGTCAACTTTGCAGGCCCTGCGCGCTTGGTGGGCAATTTGGTGGACGTCAAAATCACCGAGACCCGCAGCTACACCTTGCGCGGCGAAGTGCTCACCACGGCAGACGCTGAACTCTCGCTGTAATTTCTAGAGCGCTTGCGCCCGTGGCCAGGGGCGCAAGCGGCCTGCCCGCATCAGGTCCACTCGATGCGTGCGCCCAAGCTGCAAATGTTTTCCACAAAACGTGGATGCGCCCGGCGAATGGGTGCCGCGTGGTGGATCATGGAGCGACCAGGGATACTGGAAGCCACCATCAGCAAGGCAATCGCCACGCGGATGATGTAAGGGCTCTCTACCTCAGCGGGCGTCAAAGGCTTGCCGCCGAAGGTGATGATGCGGTGCGGGTCAGACAAGAATGCGTGCGCGCCGAACTTGGACAACTCCGAGGTCCAGCCCATGGCGCCGTCATACACCTTGTTCCAGAACATGGCACTGCCTTCGGCCTTCACTCCCAAGGCCACAAAAATCGGCAGCAAATCCACCGGCAAGTAAGGCCAAGGCGCGGCCTCCACCTTTTGCAAGATGTTGCGGGTAAACGGCTCTTTGACTTTCAAAGGGCCGTTTGTCACCGAGCGCGACCACCCACCTTCATGCACAATTTGCACGCCAAACTTGGCAAAGGTGCGGTCGATCAAGGGAAACTGCTCGGGCGTAGAGTTCTTTACCTCTACCGAGCCACCCGTGATAGCGCCCAAAGCCAAGAAGGTCACGATTTCGTGAAAGTCTTCCGCAAACGTAAAGTCAGCCCCGCCCAAGGTGGATACCCCGGTGATGCTGAGCTTGGAGGTGCCCAAGCCCTCGATCTGCGCGCCTAGCATGCGCATGAACTGGCAAAACTCTTGCACGTGCGGCTCAGACGCCGCGTTCATTAGGGTGGACTGGCCTTGCGACAGCGCGGCGCACAGCACAAAGTTCTCGGTGGTGGTGACGGAGGCGTAATCCGTCCAATGGTCGTTGGCTTGCAGCTTGCCATCGACCGACAACACCAAACCGACATCTCCACGATGCACTTTGGCGCCAAACCGCTGGAAGACCTCCACATGGGGGTCAATTTCCCGCACGCCCAAAGTGCAGCCGGTGACGTCATCTTCAATCCGTGCAGAACCAAACCGGGCCATGAGTCCAGGCACCAGCATGATGGAGCTGCGCATTTCTTCAGGCAAGCGGTGCACGGCGGCGTCGAAGAAGGTGTCTCGGTGCTCCAAATCCAAAACACCTGTGGCGTAGTCCATGGACACATTGCTTCCCAAGGTGCGGAAAATTTCCAAAATCTTGCGCACGTCGGTCAGGTCCGGCACCCCGCGTAAGCGCACCGGCGCGCGCGTGAGCAAGGTGGCGCACAGAATAGGCAGCACCGCATTTTTGTTGGCTGAAGGAATGACGCGCCCTGCTAAAGGTGCGCCACCGTGAACGATCAAATTGGACATAGGGTCAAAGGCCGCAAACCGGAACGGTTTGGGCAAACATCAAGTTGCTATAAATAATGAAGCTGCTCACGCAGCATCCATGCGCGCTACAGGCCAAAAACCATCAAAAATCACTAAAAGGGCATCTTGGGCATGCCTTTCATGCCGCCCAAGCGCTTCATCATTTTCATCATGCCGCCGCCCTTCATCTTCTTCATCATGTCTTGCATTTGCTCAAATTCCTTGAGCATGCGGTTGACTTCTTGCACCTGCACGCCGGAACCAGCGGCAATGCGGCGCTTGCGGGTGGCTTTGATGAGCTCAGGCTTGCGGCGCTCCAGCGGCGTCATGCTTTGGATGATGCCTTCTTTGCGCTTGATATCCCGCTCCGCGCGGTCCATATCGACCTGTCCCGCCTTGGCGGCCACGGCCGCAGGCATTTTGTCCATGAGGCTGGAGAGACCGCCCATTTGCTTCATTTGCTGAATTTGGGCCAAGAAGTCGTTCAGGTCAAAGCCGCCGCCGGTTTTGACCTTGGCTGCCAGCTTTTGCGCGGCTTCCATATTGACCCCGGCAGTCACCTGCTCCACCAAGGCCAAGATGTCACCCATGCCCAAAATGCGCCCTGCGTGGCGTTCAGCGTCGAATACCTCTAGCCCGTCGAGCTTTTCGCTGGTACCGGCAAACTTGATGGGTGCGCCGGTAATTTGGCGCACCGACAGCGCCGCACCGCCGCGTGAGTCACCGTCCGTTTTGGTCAAAATGATGCCGGTCAGTGGCAAGGCATCTTTGAAAGCGCGCGCAGTGTTGGCCGCATCTTGGCCCTGCATGGCGTCCACCACAAACAGGGTTTCCACAGGGTTGAGCGCGGCGTGCAAACCTTTGATTTCGGCCATCAAGGCCTCATCAATCGCCAAGCGACCGGCGGTATCCACGAGCAACACGTCAAAAAAGTGCTTCTTGGCATAGTCCAGTGCGGCCAAGCCAATATCCACCGGCTTTTGATCGGGCGTGCTGGGGAACCATTGGGCACCGGCTTGGGCCGTCACGGTTTTCAACTGCTCAATGGCCGCGGGGCGGTAGACGTCGCCCGATACCGTCAGCACTTTCTTTTTGCGCTTTTCAATCAGGTGCTTGGCCAGCTTAGCCGTGGTGGTGGTTTTACCCGCACCTTGCAAGCCAGCCATCAAGATCACCGCCGGTGGCTGGGCCGCGAGGTTGATGTCACTCACGCCTTCACCCATGGTCGCGGCCAGCTCTTTGCTCACAATGCTGACCAGCACCTGGCCGGGCTGCAGGGACCCCAGCACGTCTTCACCTAAGGACTTTTCCTTCACGCGGGCAATAAAGTCGCGTACCACGGGCAAAGCCACATCGGCCTCTAACAAGGCCATGCGCACTTCGCGCAACATGTCGGAGACATTGGATTCCGTAATACGTGCCTGACCCCGTAATTCTTTAACGAGGCGGGAAAGTTTGTCGGTAAGGGCGGAGGCCATAGGTCGTATTCCGGTGAACGGAACCTGTAGTGAAGACCAGCATGGGCTGGCAAGGTGCAAAACGCTAAACTGTAGCCATGATTTTAGCCAGTGCGCCCCCCACCCAACTGATTCTTTCAGTTTTAGCCTCAGCAGCCTACGCATGGCCCGCTGTGCGTGCCGCGCACATGGGCCCCGTTAGCGCACGCAAGTGGGTGTGGGCAGCTTGGGCATTGCATGGCGCTGTGTTGAGCTGGAGCTTGTTGGGCGACGCCCCCCGCTTTGGATTTGCGCCCGCGCTGTCGATGACCGCGTGGCTCGTCGCAGCGGTCTATGCCGTAGAGGCGCACATTTTTCCTCAGCTGCAGACCCGGTGGGCCTTGTGCGGACTAGGCGCAGTGGCCGTTGTGCTCAGCGCACTTTTTCCGGGACACGCCATGGCGAGTTCGGCATCCGGCTGGCTCCCCCTGCACTTGGCGTTTGGCGTAGCGTGCTACGGATTGTTTGGCACAGCAGTGGTTCACGCGTGGTTCCTTACGCGCGCGGAGCACCGCATTCGTTTGGCAGAAGATCCGCATAGCGGCCTTCCGTTGTTGACACTGGAAAGACTGACATTCCGCTTTGTAGGTTCAGGCTTTGCGGTCTTGAGCGCCACTTTGCTTGTGGGTTTTGTCTTTGGCGAGGCTGTCTACGGACAAGCCAAAGCATGGCGCTGGGACCACAAAACGGTGTTTTCCGTGTTGTCATGGCTGACGTTTGCCGTCTTGCTGTTAGGCCGACGCGCTTTTGGCTGGCGCAGCAAGCGCGCCGTCAACATGCTCTATGTGGGCTCGGTGTTTTTGCTGTTGGCCTACGTAGGCTCACAGTTCGTCATGGAAGTATTGCTAAGGCGCACCCCATGAGGTACGCCTTGCTGATAGCCGGTGTTCTGTTGCTGGTGTGGCGTTTTCGTACGTGGCGCGCTGGACAAGACATAGACAGCCCGCGTGTAAGACCAGTCAAGAAGCCATCGACAACCACAGACATGGTGCCATGCCGGCACTGCGGAACGCATATTCCTGTCCAAGAGGCAATTGAAGGGCGCTTGGGCCAGTACTGCAGCGCCGCGCACCACCGAAGCTTGGAGGGATAAGTGGCAAGCGCTGACCCCCTGCATTCATGGTTGGGCCCCACCGAGATCGAAACACTAACGCCTGAACTACGCGAACCCTACGAATTCGAACGCCTGTGGCAGGGCTTTATGACAGCCCGATTGACCCTGGGCACCGTACTGCTCGCATTGCAAGCAGGCTTGTTTATCAGTAGCACCTCGCATAGCAAGGCCTTGGTCGCCATTTGTTTGGCTTACTTTATAGGCACAGTTGCCAGCAAGATGAGCGGAAAACCCGCGCGCTTGGGCAAGTCCTTCAACCGCACCTGGGGTGCTTTGGTGGGGCTCGATGTACTGGTGTTTTCTGTCTTGCAACTCATGCAAGGTACGAGCATCAACTACACCCCACTATTTGCTCTGCCCATCTTGTTGGCCTCGGTCCTAGGCACCCTACGCTTGGCACTGGGCACAGCGGCAGGTGTCTCCATGCTGCTGCTAGCCAATACCTCATGGAACTATTTGCAAAACCCTGGGGATGCCACCTCGTCCTTTGTGCAAGCGGCCTTAAGCGGGGTGGGCTACTTTGTCATTGCGTTTTTAGCGCAGCAGTTGTCGGCACGGATCGCCAGTGAAGGCAAACGCGCACTGCACAACCAGCTGGCTGCCAGTGTGCAGCGCCAAGTCAACGAACTCGTCATCGAATCCATGCCAGAGGGGGTACTCATCGTAGACCGGCGTGGGCGTGTGCGAGCGGCCAACCCTGCGGCACGGGCGTTTTTAGGGCCTAGAGAAGATGTACGTATTCCGGTGTTTGATCTCAAAGACGAACCCGGTTGGATGCCCCTGCTCAACTTGACTCAGCTGAGTGTGGCCACGGGTCAAAGCCACGAAGAAGACGTCACGCTTCGAATGCGCGGGCAAGGCCCCCGAAAGATTCGGGCTCGAACCAGCCTCGCTGCCCCGTTTAGCCCGGACGGGGACAGCCTGTGTGTGCTTTTTTTGCAGGACCAGCGTGAGCTCGAAGCCCGCATGCGCACCGAAAAGCTCGCCAGTATGGGCCGTATGTCTACCGCTGTCGCGCACGAAATTCGCAACCCCTTGGCGGCCATCGTGCAAGCCAACGCGCTGCTCGATGAAGACCTCACGGACCCTCGGCTCAAAAAGTTAACTGCCATGGTGGGGCAAAACGCGAAACGTCTAGAAAAGATTGTGGACGACATTCTCAATGTGTCGCGTGTACAGACCGAGTCTGAGGCCGTCACGCTGTCGGTGGTCAACCTGCACGAGGCAACGTTGCAAACGTGCAGCGATTGGGCTGCACAAAACAAGGTACAAAAGCGCGTATCGGTGGACCTTCCTGAATCGTCTCTGCTGGTACGTTTTGACAATGAGCATTTGCGCCGCATGCTGGTGAACTTGCTGGACAACGCCTTGCGCTATGCCACCACGCAAGCCCAAGCGATTCAAATCAATACGCGCGAACACTCAGATCAGCGAGCCATGCTGTCGGTTTGGAGCGACGGCCCGCCCATGGACAAGTCGGTGGAGCGCCATTTGTTTGAACCCTTTTTTTCGTCGGAAAGCCGTTCGAGCGGGCTGGGCCTCTTCATCTGCCGGCAAATGTGCGAGCGCCACGGTGCCACCATTTTTTACCAACGCAATAGCAGAAACGCGCGCGGACAGTGGGTAGAAGGCAATGAGTTTGTGATCACTATGCATACAACCCCCTTACCCGCGCGCGCAACGCAATCCGAAACCCAGACGACTCCATGGCAAACCACGCTGTACTGAACGACGCCAAAATCTTGGTGATTGACGATGAGCCCGACCTGCGCACCTTGTACGAACTCACCCTTCTGCGAGAAGGCTATCGTGTAGACACCGCCGGAAGCCTGCAAGAGGCATGGCAACTGCTCAATGACAAATCGTTTGATGTGGTCATCACCGATATGCGCCTGCCCGATGGCATGGGTGTGGACATACTAGGTGGCATCAAATCCCAACGCCGCGCTGAGCGCTGCGTTGTGATTACTGCTTTTGGCTCCGCAGAAAACGCGGTCAGCTCATTCAAAGCCGGGGCTTTTGACTACCTCACCAAACCCGTGGACTTAAAGCAATTCAGAACGGTCATTGCGTCAGCTGTCCACAACGCCGCCGCACTGCAGCAAACGTCTTTGGAGGCTTCTTTTGCAGGCAAGCGACGTGCTGCACCACAGCGCCATGGCACCGCAGACACTTCCTTGGCCCGATTGGCCGGAGAGTCTGCCAGCATGCGCAACGTTAAAGAACGCATTGTGAAAGTGGCGCGTAGCATGGCGCCCGTTTTGATTCGGGGAGAGTCGGGAACCGGCAAGGAGTTGGTTGCAAGTGCGCTACATACCAATAGCCACCGCGCGGATGGACCTTGGGTCGCGGTCAATTGCAGCGCCATTCCGGAGAACTTGCTGGAAGCTGAATTCTTCGGTGCCAAAAAAGGAGCCTATACAGGGTCCAACCAGGACAGAGATGGGTTTTTCCAAGCCGCCAAAGGCGGCACGCTGTTTTTGGACGAAATCGGCGACCTGCCCTTGTCCATGCAAGCCAAGCTCTTGCGCGCCATCCAAGAGCGATGCGTGCGGCCTATTGGCTCCAACCAAGAAGAGTCGGTTGACGTGCGCATCGTGAGCGCGACACACAAAAATTTGCCTGAGGAAGTGACACAAGGCAAGTTTCGCCAAGACCTCTACTACCGTATCAACGTCATAGATATCGTGATTCCACCGTTGCGAGAGCGCATGGAAGACCTACCTGACCTATGCCACGCGCTACTCAGCAAGATTGCCGATGAATCGGGCTTGCCTGCGCCACGCATGTCTGAAGAAACTCTACGCCAGCTTATGCAACTACCGTTGCATGGCAATGTGCGCGAGCTAGAAAACCTTTTGCACCGTGCGGTAGCGCTCAGCGATGGGGATGAACTACTCTTTGAAGACTTTGAGGCGCATGCATCGCATGCCCCTGCCTTCGCAAGCACAGCGGCCATCACCAATGAGACGGTGTCCGACACTTCCGATAAGCCAATGGGCACCCATGCAGAAAGTGCGGAGAAGGAAGTCACGATTCCTGCCGACTTGCAAAGTCACTTGGACCAGCAAGAGCGGGAAATTTTGGTTCACACGCTCAAGGAAACAGGTTTCAACCGCACGTTGGCTGCGAGCCGATTGGGGCTGACACTGCGCCAGATTCGCTACCGTATCGCTCGCCTGCGAATTGATGCGCCTCAAGCGCAAGACGAGTCAAACGATGGCAGCTGAGTCGTCTCGCCCTCTCACAGCTTGGACTGAGGGCTGGCTATCGAGCGCGCACCACTTGCCTTCGCCCAATTTCGGCGTCAGGCCAGCCCATGCGTCAATTGACTTGGTCGTGGTGCACTCCATTAGCCTGCCTCCGGGACAGTATGGAGGTGATCAAGTATTGGACTTGTTCACCAATCGGCTAGATTGGGAGGCGCACCCCTATTTCAAAAGCATAGAAGGCACGCAAGTTTCAGCCCATTTCTTTATCCGCCGCACTGGCGCGGTTTGGCAGTTCGTGAGCTGCGATGACCGCGCATGGCACGCTGGTAAATCGAGTTACCGTGGACGTGACAACTGCAACGACGACTCTATTGGCATCGAGCTGGAGGGCTTGGAAGGTGACACGTTTGAAGCGGCCCAGTATGTGGCGCTTGAAGATCTGCTGAATCAACTCAAACAGCGCTATAGCTTGAAGTACTTAGCAGGGCACGAACATATTGCAGTGGGGAGAAAGCAGGACCCTGGGCCGGGATTTGATTGGGAACGTATGCGACAATCGCCCGCCTTAGAAAATTGGTGTTTTCCAGACCCCGTGCGTTAGACCTGTTTTATTTTGCGAAATTAGCCCAATTTAGTCGAATAACGCATTCATTGTTTGAATGTCGTTCTTGCGCGTTCACTCAAGGCATGCGGCCTGCGAAACAAAATCCTGCGCAAAGCCACACCAGCCTTAGAGACCACGTTCAAAGCTAAGCAATCATGGGGCCTCACGTGGCATTGCGCTCCCAAGACATTTCATCCATCCGAACAAACCCCAGACAAACAACAAAAAAACCACGCACATATTTTTCCTACAGAACACTACCTGTAGTAGCTTGCAAGCACCTCAAACACCAGATATAGTGTGCATAGCTTTCTGGGGCGTTGAAGATAAAAGCTCCATAACGCCCCATCTACATCTCCACCAGCACATAAAAAATACCGACTTCATCGAGGGAACCATGCAAAGCGCTTCACTTACTCCAAGCCCTATTTCCACCGGCATTTTGACCACCAGTGCACCAAGCGCGGCGGAAACCGTCGCTTCCAGCACGCTCAGCCACTACCAAATCATCCGCCGCAATGGCGCTGTAGTGCCCTTTGAGCCAGGCAAGATAGCGATCGCCATGATGAAAGCTTTTTTGGCTGTGCACGGCACCCAAGGTGCTGCGTCCGCCAGCGTACGCGAGACCGTGGACGAGTTAACCCAGCAAGTAGTGCGTGCACTGATGCGCTCTCGGCCGGGCGGCGGCACTTTTCACATTGAAGATGTGCAAGACCAAGTGGAACTTGGACTGATGCGTGGCAGCCACCACGAAGTAGCTCGCGCTTACGTGCTGTACCGCGAGCACCACAACCAAGAGCGTGCAAAGCAAGTCGCCCAAGCCACGCCTGCCGCCCCTGTATTGCACGTGCTGGACGCTGGCCAACGCGTAGCATTGAACGTCGATCAACTCAAGCAGCGTATTGAAACCGCCTGCGCGGGTTTAGGCGCTGAAGTCAGTGCAGCACCCATCTTCGCAGAAACCATGCGCAACTTGTACGACGGCGTACCTATCGATGAAGTCTACAAGGCGTCCATTTTGGCCGCTCGCACTTTGATCGAAAAGGACCCAGACTACACCTACGCCACAGCCCGCTTGCTGTTGCATACGATTTCACGCGAAATATTGGGCAAAGATGTGGCACAAGCCGATATGGGGCAGGCCTACGCAGAGTACTTTCCTGGTTTTATTCAACGCGGCGTCAAATCAGAGCTCTTGGACCCCGTATTGTTGCAATTTGATTTAGTGAAGTTGGGCTCCGCACTTAAAGCGGAACGCGACTTGCAGTTTGACTATCTAGGTCTGCAAACTCTGTATGACCGCTACTTTTTGCATGAAGGCAAAACACGCATTGAATTGCCACAAGCATTCTTCATGCGGGTGGCTATGGGCCTGAGCCTGAATGAAAGCAATCGCGAAGACCGCGCCATTGAGTTTTACGAAGTGCTTTCCTCGTTTGACTTCATGTCCAGCACGCCAACATTGTTCAACAGCGGCACATTGCGCGCCCAACTGTCGTCTTGCTACTTGACCACGGTGCCCGACGATTTAGATGGCATCTACGAGTCCATCAAAGAGAACGCCTTGCTGTCTAAGTTTGCTGGCGGACTGGGCAATGACTGGTCACGCGTGCGCGCGTTGGGTTCGCACATCAAAGGAACGAATGGCGAGTCGCAGGGTGTCGTGCCTTTCCTCAAAGTAGTCAATGACACGGCTGTGGCTGTCAACCAAGGGGGCAAACGCAAAGGGGCTGTTTGTACCTACTTGGAGTCATGGCATCTGGATATCGAGGAGTTTCTGGAGCTGCGCAAAAACACCGGTGATGACCGTCGACGCACCCATGACATGAACACTGCCAACTGGATTCCAGACTTGTTCATGCGCCGTGTCATGGAGAAAGGCCAGTGGACCTTGTTCTCGCCCTCCAGCGTGCCTGACTTGCACGACAAGTTTGGTGCTGACTTCGAACAAGCCTATGTGGCGTATGAAGCAGCTGCAGCTCGGGGCGAACTCAAGCCTGCACGGACCATTCAAGCCAATGACCTGTGGCGCAAGATGCTCACCATGTTGTTTGAAACGGGGCACCCTTGGATTACATTCAAAGACGCTTGCAATGTGCGCTCCCCTCAGCAACACGCTGGCGTGGTGCACTCCAGCAATCTGTGTACTGAAATCACACTGAACACCTCAGACACCGAAACTGCCGTCTGCAACTTGGGCTCTGTCAATCTACTGCAGCACATGAAGGATGGCGCACTCGACCACGACAAACTCAAGCGCACGATTTCCACAGCGATGCGCATGTTGGACAACGTGATCGACATCAACTACTACGCCGTGAAGAAAGCACGTGACTCCAACTTGCGCCACCGCCCTGTTGGATTGGGCTTGATGGCCTTTCAAGATAGCTTGTACTCGTTGCGTATACCGTATGCAAGCCAGGCAGCGGTGGAATTCGCCGACAAGTCCATGGAGGCGATTAGCTATTACGCATACTGGGCATCTACGGAGTTGGCGAAAGAACGCGGTCAGTACTCAAGCTACAAAGGCTCTTTGTGGGACCAAGGCATATTGCCTCTGGACACCTTGAATCTACTAGAGAAAGCCCGCGGTGGCTATGTGGATGTGGACCGCTCATCCACCTTAGACTGGGACGCTTTGCGCAAGAAAATTGCAGCAGACGGGATGCGCAACTCCAACTGCGTAGCAATAGCGCCGACGGCCACTATCTCTAACATTATCGGTGTCGACGCTTCTATTGAGCCAAGTTTTGGGAATCTGTCGGTCAAGTCCAACCTGTCGGGTGAGTTCACCATCATCAACAGCTACTTGGTCCGAGACCTGAAGAAGCTGGGCTTGTGGGACGATGTCATGGTGATGGACCTCAAGCACTTTGATGGTTCTTTAGGCCCCATCGACCGGGTGCCCAATGAAATCAAGGCCCTCTATGCCACCGCCTTTGAAGTCGAGACCCAATGGCTAGTGGAAGCTGCAGCCCGCCGTCAAAAGTGGATTGACCAGGCGCAGTCACTGAATATTTACATGGCTGGTGCCTCCGGTAAAAAGTTGGATGAGACCTACAAACTCGCATGGTTGCGTGGGTTGAAAACCACCTACTACTTACGCACCATGTCAGCAACACATGCTGAAAAATCCACCGTGACGGCTGGACGCATGAATGCGGTGTCCTCCAATATGGATACCCCTGCGCCAGTGTCCAAAATGAGTGCATTGGAAGCTGCAGCGGCTGCTGCAAATATGCAGATTGAAATGGCCACAAACGCGGCCACTGACATTAAGTTTTGCGGTGTAGACGACCCCACATGTGAGTCCTGCCAATAAGCCTAAGGGAAGCCAACCGATGGCTTCCCGATGCTGTTGAGCAACACATTTTTTAGACAGCAGCGTGATTGCTTTTCAATTCAATTCGCTGCTCTCATAATCCGCTGATTGGAAATACATATGTTGACCTGGGAAGAAGAAATTAAGCCCTCCGTGCCACCGAGTTTCGCACCCATGAACCCTGCACCATTGCCCTCTACAGATAGCAGTGCTGCTGTGCGCAAAGACGACGTGATCAGCGCGACTGCGCTAGGGCTTGCGGTCGCGCAGCAAAGCGCCCAGCGTGTACGCGCTGCGGACAAGCGCATCATCAACGGCAAGACTGACGTCAACCAACTCGTGCCATTCAAATACAAGTGGGCTTGGGAAAAGTATCTGGCTTCGTGTGCGAACCATTGGATGCCGCAAGAGGTCAACATGACCCGAGACATCGCACTTTGGAAGGATCCCAATGGATTAACCGATGATGAGCGACGCATCATCAAACGCAATCTTGGTTTTTTTGTTACCGCGGACTCCTTGGCCGCCAACAATATTGTCCTTGGCACGTACCGACACATTACGGCGCCTGAGTGCCGTCAGTTTTTGTTGCGGCAAGCATTTGAAGAAGCTATTCATACCCATGCCTATCAGTACATAGTGGAATCGCTGGGCTTGGACGAGGGTGAGATTTTTAGCGCTTATAACGAGATCAAATCGATCCGTGACAAAGACCAGTTTTTGATCCCTTTTATTGAGGCGATCATGGACCCGAACTTCCACACAGGAACGCTCAAAGACGATCAGACACTGCTGAAGTCCTTGATCGTTTTTGCCTGCTTGATGGAAGGCCTGTTCTTCTACGTGGGCTTTACACAGATCTTGGCTTTGGGACGTCAAAACAAGATGACGGGTGCCGCAGAACAGTACCAGTACATCCTGAGGGACGAGTCTATGCACTGCAATTTCGGCATTGACCTGATCAATCAGCTGAAACTTGAAAATCCCCAGTTGTGGACCGCTGAATTCAAAGCTGAGATCAAAGCGTTGTTTGAAACTGCTGTCGAACTCGAGTACCGCTATGCAGAAGACACTATGCCGCGTGGTGTTCTAGGCATGAATGCGTCCATGTTCAAAGGCTATTTGCGTTACATCGCGAATCGTCGCGCGACACAAATCGGCCTTGAAGCGCTCTTCCCCAATGAAGAGAATCCGTTCCCATGGATGAGCGAAATGATTGACCTTAAGAAGGAACGCAATTTTTTCGAAACACGCGTCATCGAATACCAGTCAGGCGGCGCCCTGTCTTGGGACTGACACACCACATGATGTTGAGAATTTCACGCCCACCCTATCCACCCAAAGTGGGGTTAGATCAAGCGTGTCACCGAGTTCATGGTGCTGGGTACCTGCCCAGCACCATGAATCGCTTCCTGCACGCAACGATGCAAGAAGTGCTCTTTGTTGATTGATCAAGGAGAAAATAATGGCAACTGCAAAAAAATCAGCCGCAAAAAAGGCTGCTCCCGCGAAAAAAGCTGCACCAGTAGCTGCTGCGCCAGCTAAAAAGGCTGCGCCAGCTAAGAAGGCTGCGCCAGCTAAGAAGGCTGCACCAGCTAAGAAGGCTGCACCGGCTAAGAAGGCTGCTGCACCGGCTAAGAAGGCTGCTGCACCGGCTAAGAAGGCTGCACCAGCTAAGAAGGCTGCACCAGCTAAGAAGGCTGCACCAGCTAAGAAGGCTGCACCAGCTAAGAAGGCTGCACCAGCTAAGAAGGCTGCACCAGCTAAGAAGGCTGCACCGGCTAAGAAGGCTGCACCGGCTAAGAAGGCTGCACCGGCTAAGAAGGCTGCACCGGCTAAGAAGGCTGCACCAGCTAAGAAGGCTGCACCAGCTAAGAAGGCTGCACCAGCTAAGAAGGCTGCACCAGCTAAGAAGGCTATCGCAAAAAAGGCCCCTGCGGCACCCTCAGCGCAGACGACCCTCAACCCGCAAGCTGCTTGGCCGTTTCCTACTTCCAGCAAGCCTTAAAGGCACATCGGATAGTTGGCGCAAAGCCCGAACCGAAAGGTTTCGGGCTTTTTTCTTGTGAACCAAGATGGTCTAAGGATAGAACGCCAACAGTCGATAGCCAGAAACTCGTTCAGAGTTGCTAGGTAACTTTACGCTCACGGGTACCGAGACAGATAGATCCGAACCTGTCGCCAATGCACTGTTTTTGAGCACGTCAATCTCAGTGGCTGCAATTACCCTGCGCACGATGGTCTGGTCTTGCGAGTCCGTCAAGGTCAACTCCAAAGAGGGCATTGCCAACTCCGTGCTCGCCGTGTTCTTCAGCGTCACATTCAGTTTATAGACCTCCGCTTTGATCTTCACAAACGAAGAGCTGTCAATAACAACCGACTCAATCTCACGAGGCAATCCCAGCTGACAGGCCGCGAGCTCACAAATTGCTTGTAACAAGGGCTTAAACGCTGGCGCTTTGGCAGCCAGTCGATCTCGGTCGTGTACGGATACCTGCCCCAGCAAGAGGGCAAAAAATGCCAGTGCAACTAACGAAGAGACGGTACGAATAGCCAAGCTACGCTTGGTCGACGGCTCGGACTGCGAACGCATGAACGTCGCTCGCTCTGGCTGCGCATCAGAAGCGTCACCCGTGTTCAATTCAAACTTAGGCAGTGCTATTGACGGAAACCCGGGGGCCCTTACCTCGTCCGCAGGACCACGCGATAAGTCGGTCGGCATTGGGTCCCATCGCGGCTCTTGAGTGATAACACGTTCAAAGGCAGAAGCCCCTTCAGGCACCAAAGACTGATGGGGCTCATGGTCAAGGATTGGATCCCGTTGCGCTCCTGGCGCATCTGGTCGCAGGCTTTTTCCCACGGCGGAAGGCCCTGTTCGGGCATTTTGCACGTAGGGCCTCGTTGGAAAATCAAGTCCCACTATCGCTGTTGTTGCCTCGATGGGATCGTCCACCAATAGCGACGTATCCCCCTGAGATTCGTCATCAGAAAACCTCGTGGACTCATACCCATCGCGATAAACAGCCTCTTGTCCCTGCAGGTGGATGTTGGCATCGAATACCTCATCACACTGACCACAACGTACCCAACCATCCGAGACTCGCAATTGATCAGGCACCACCTTGAACATGGTGCTACAGGCTGGGCAACGAGTTACAAAACTCATTTGGAGCGCATCGCTAATAGGTACAACCGCCGCTCAAAGTATGGCTGTCATGAGAATCCAGCCGTCTTCTCGATCTGCCACGGTCAGATTGCAATAGGGCGCATAGGCCTGCACCAACTCTTGCTCTTGGCGCTCCAAAATACCGGCCATTACCAAGTGCCCTCCGCTTTGTACATAACTGCACAACAACGGAGCCAGCACCTTCAAGGGGGTCGCGAGAATGTTGGCCAAGACAACCTTGTATTGGCCTGCCACAAGGTCAGGCAAGCCTGCACTAAGCACCACATCATTGGCACGCGCATTGTCCACTGTGGACTGCACAGCAGCAGTGTCAATATCCACGCCCACTACGTCTTGGGCCCCAAACTTGGCAGCCGCTATGGCCAAGATTCCAGAGCCACAGCCGTAGTCCAGAACGCGCGTAGGATTGGGGTGCGCGGCAACCCAACGTAAGCACATCCGTGTAGTGGGATGGGTGCCCGTACCAAATGCCAGTCCCGGATCTAAGCGAATCACCTGCTCCGCTTTAGTCGGCGGTTCGTGCCAAGTGGGTACTATCCAAAAACTGGGCGTTATCTCGACAGGTGCAAACTGCGATTGGGTCAAGCGCACCCAATCTTGCTCCGCCAATTCACTGATACCGAGAACGCTACAGTTGGCAAAAAAATCTTGCGCTTGCAACAAGACGAGTGCTTGCTCTGCAAGACCTTTTTCCGCGAACAATGCTGTTATGCGCGAACGCTGCCAACCTTCCTTGGGCGGTGGCATGCCAGGCTCGCCAAACAACGCTTGTTCTGCGTCCGTTTGCGCATCCGCATCCTCAACGCTGACACTAAGTGCGTCCAGAGCATCAAAAGCATCGCTTAAGGTCTCCACCCCGTCCTCAGGACACATCAAACTTAGTTCATACATGGGCATTGCCTCTAGCGCTTGTGCTGCTCTAGCCATTGCTCTAGGTAATGGATATTGGTGCCGCCATCCATAAACTTAGCATCAACCAACAATTCCCTATGCAATGGAATATTGGTGTTAATTCCTTCGACCACGGTTTCCGCCAGCGCAGTCCGCATACGGGCCATAGCTTGCTCACGGTCATCGCCATGGACAATGATTTTTCCAACCATCGAGTCATAGTTTGGGGGAACAAAGTAATTGGTGTACACATGCGAGTCCACACGAACGCCTGGCCCCCCGGGGGCATGCCACATTGTGATCCGGCCTGGTGAGGGCGTGAATTTGTACGGATCTTCTGCATTCACACGGCATTCAATGGCGTGTCCACGCACTTCCACTTGACGCTGGGTAAAGGGCAGCTTTTCGCCAGCTGCCACCATGATTTGCGTTTTGACGATGTCAATGCCGGTCACCATTTCCGTGACAGGATGCTCCACTTGGACGCGGGTGTTCATTTCAATGAAATAGAACTCACCGTCTTCGTACAAGAATTCAAAAGTTCCAGCACCGCGGTAACCAATTTTTTTGCATGCTGCCACACAACGCTCACCAACACGCTCAATGAGCTTGCGATTGATGCCGGGCGCAGGTGCTTCTTCCAAAATCTTTTGATGCCGGCGTTGCATAGAACAGTCGCGCTCGCCCAAATACACGGCATTCTTGTGCTTATCAGCAAGCACTTGAATCTCAATATGGCGTGGATTCTGAAGGAACTTCTCCATATACACCGCAGGGTTGCCAAATGCAGCGCCCGCCTCAGCCTTTGTCATGGTCACGGCATTCACCAATGCGGCTTCTGTGTGCACCACGCGCATACCGCGACCACCGCCACCGCCCGCGGCCTTGATGATGACGGGGTAGCCAATGGTCTTCGCAATACGGCGAATCTGAACCGGGTCATCCGGCAACTCACCCTCCGAACCAGGCACGCATGGAACGCCTGCGCGAATCATCGCTTGCTTGGCGGACACCTTGTCACCCATGATGCGGATTGACTCAGGCGTTGGGCCAATAAACTGGAACCCGCTTTTCTCCACGCGCTCCGCGAAATCTGCGTTCTCACTCAAAAAACCATAGCCAGGGTGAATCGCTTCAGCATCTGTCACCTCTGCAGCAGAGATGATGGCAGGCATGTTGAGGTAACTCAGACCAGAGGCGGCGGGACCAATACAAACGGCTTCTTCCGCTAATTTAACGTACTTGGCTTCCCGGTCGGCTTCGGAGTAGACCATTACTGCCTTGATCCCAAGCTCTCGACAAGCACGCTGGATTCGCAGTGCGATTTCGCCACGGTTGGCAACCAGAATTTTTTTAAACATGTGCGTGTGTCGAAAGATTACTCGATGATGAACAAAGGTTGGCCGTACTCCACCGCCAAACCGTTCTCACACAGAATCTTGGTCACCGTCCCCGACTTGTCTGCTTCAATCTCGTTGAGGATCTTCATCGCCTCAATAATGCAGATGGTGTCACCCTCCTTAATAGAGTCACCTATTTCAACGAATGCTTTAGCGCCGGGCGACGAAGAACGGTAAAACGTACCCACCATAGGTGATTTGACGGTGTGGCCACTGACGACTTCAGGCGCAGCAACCACGCTTGCCGCAGCGATAGGTGCAGGGGCTGCCGTTGGCTGTTGCGGCATCTGAGCGTACACGGGTTGCTGCGCGTAACCTTGCATAACCGCACCGCCACCTTTAACAATGCGAACCTTTCCTTCCGCCTCTGTAATTTCCAATTCAGACACATTGGAATCAGACACCAAGTCGATCAGTGTTTTAAGTTTTCGTAAATCCATGAGACCTCCAACTACCGTCATTTGTGAAGCGGCGAATTTACAGCATAAATTCAGCGAAAACGCGATAAGTGCAATTATTTGAGGTCAATGCACAAGATTTACCAGCAAGCATCTGGCAACTTCTAGGGTTAATCCTAGGCTGCACAGTCGAAAAACTAGCTGAGAGCTGCTATTTTATAGATGCCCAAAGGACCAAGTCTTCCACACTGATTCGTCCCATTTTACGATGTGCAACAAGACCATCCTTACCCAACACTACAGTAAACGGCAGGCCGCCCGTCATGTTCCCCAACTTACGCCCCAGATCAGCCCCTGCTAACCCAGCCATGGCGACTGGGAATTCCACCGGCATTTTCTGCAAAAACGCTTGCACTGGTGCGAGTTTGTCCACCGCCAGACCAAGCACCTGCCACCCATTTTCTTTGTTTTTCCCAAAAAAACTATTCAAGAGAGGCAACTCCTCCACACAAGGCGGGCACCATGTCGCCCAAAAATTAAGCAGCAACGGCCTGCCTTTGAAGGACAACATCTGTAACTGGCGACCTGCAGGGGTTTCCCACTTCAATGTCCAAAGTGCTTCTAAAGGATCAAGGTTTGCGCTGTTCATGGCGCCATGCCCATGCCACCAAGCAAGGGTCGCGCCAGATGCAGCCGCAACGCCGGCCGCAGCCAAAAGCAAGTTGCGCCGGTGCTTGGATGGCACAGCCTCAGCCAAGCCGTCAGAGGAATCATCTGGTTCATTCATAGAAAAAATCTTAACTTTCAGGCTGGGCCACCACTAAAGTACGAACCGCAGTGGTATCACCACGCGGTCGGCGACCTCTTGCGTCCGGCTTCATGGCTCCACGCAAGTCGTCGTAGTCGAAGATCAACAAATGCACCCCAATAAAGGTCCCCAAAACTGGGCTACGAACGTTGACACTGAGTGCATCCACAGTTTCACCATTGAACCCCGTCGTCGCATGGGTTTCAAAACGCACACCCATATCAATCAGGCCAATCTCGGCAGATTTTGGGTCATCGCAAAACAGTTGGATGTAGATATCGTTGCGTTGCGTAGCAGTGCCATGCCATACCGCACCGCTGAGATGGGGCCGAAATCGCTCCAAGCGCTCCATCCATTGCAAGGCAATGGCGCGCAATGCGGCCAACTCTTGGGCCTGGGCTTCGGCACAAAAAAGGGCAATGTAGTCTTGCACGGCAGCCTCTACCAAATCATTGTCTGGTAATGCTGCACGCGCTGACAAACCCAACTGCTTCAGCGCACGACGCTTGGCTGGACCATATTCCAAACCTTCTTCAACCACCATGCGGGCGGCTAAGTTAGCAATTTCATCTTTGTGTGCGTCCATGCTCCTATTTTGCACCCGCCCCAGATGGCCTAGCGCCCGAACGGCTTTGCGGAGGTGTCAAAAATGATGCCTATTAAAATCTCTGGATGCATATACATATCTTAGGCATTTGCGGAACTTTCATGGGTGGATTGGCCGCATTGGCCCGTGAAGCGGGGCATCGGGTCACAGGTTGCGACACTGGGGTCTACCCTCCTATGAGCGACCAGCTCAGAGCACTTGGCATTGAGCTCATTGAAGGTTTTGGCGCTGAACAACTCGCGCTCAAGCCAGATATGTATGTCATTGGCAATGTGGTGAGCCGGGTGCACTACCCCGATGGCACGCCAAAATTTCCACTGATGGAAGCCATATTGAACAGCGGCTCGCCCTACACCAGTGGGCCGCAGTGGCTGTCAGAGCATGTGCTGCAAGGTCGCCATGTGCTGGCCATTGCAGGTACACACGGAAAAACCACCACCACCGCCATGCTCGCCTGGATCTTGGAGAGCGCAGGCTTAGCGCCGGGGTTTTTGGTAGGTGGCGTGCCCATGAACTTCGAGGTCTCAGCCCGCATCGGCAAGGGAAACACCTTTGTGATTGAGGCGGATGAATATGACACTGCTTTCTTTGACAAACGCAGCAAATTCGTCCACTACCGCCCGCGCACCGCCGTGCTCAACAACCTAGAGTTTGACCACGCCGACATATTTGATGACTTGGCAGCCATAGAGCGGCAGTTTCACCATTTGGTGCGCACAGTGCCTAGCCAAGGTCGGGTAGTTGTCAATGGACTAGAAGAGAGCTTAGCCCGCGTAGTGCACAAAGGCTGCTGGAGCGAGGTACGCAGCTTTGGAACGGCAGTCAGCGACTTTTCCGCCGTGGGTGAACCCCACCAGTTTGATGTGCTGCAGCGAGGTAAAGTGGTTGCTCATGTGGCTTGGGGCCTCACGGGCGTGCACAACCAACTCAACGCGCTGGCAGCCATTGCTGCCGCAGAGCACGTGGGCGTTGCAGCCGAAGTCGCCGCACAAGCGCTGGGCAGCTTTGGTAGCGTCAAGCGTCGCATGGAGGTTCGCGCCACCATCACACTAGCAGCAGATGCCAGTGCGGGAGCCTTACCTGTCACCATTTACGACGACTTCGCCCACCACCCCACCGCCATTCGCACGACGGTCAACGGGCTGCGGCGCAAAGTGGGCAACGCACGCATCTTGGCGGTCTTTGAGCCCCGCTCCAACACCATGAAGCTGGGTGCCATGAAAGCACAATTGCCGTGGAGCCTAGAAGAAGCCGACCTCGCGTTCTGCCACAGCGGCGGCCTGGATTGGAACGCCGCCGAAGCCCTAGCCCCCATGGGCGCGCGAGGATGTGTAGGGCACACCGTGGATGAGGTCATCGCCCAAGTGCTCGCCCATGTGCAAGCGGGCGACCACATTGTGTGTATGAGCAACGGCGGTTTTGGTGGCATCCATCAAAAACTACAGCTAGCGCTACAAACAATATAGCTACCTACGCAATAAGGACGCGCGCTAGGGGCGAGAAAGCCCCTCAGCGCAAGTTTACAAAGCGCGGCGCGCCAATACCGCTTGCGACAACACCTCCAAGGCGCTCAGCGAGTCCCCCCAACCTAAGCATGCGTCGGTGATGCTTTTGCCATACTCCAGTTTGGAGGCATCGTCTTTGCCGGGTGTGAATTTTTGCGCACCGGCGTGCAGATGGCTCTCCACCATGACGCCAAAAATGCTTTTGGATCCGCCAGAGATTTGGGTACCAATATCGCGTGCCACCTCCAACTGCTTTTCGTGTTGCTTACTACTATTGGCGTGACTGCAGTCCACCATCAGTGAGGGTGCCAATTTGGCTTTCTCCAAATCGGCGCAAGCGGCAGCAACACTCTGCGCGTCGTAGTTAGGGGCTTTGCCACCACGCAAAATGACGTGGCAGTCCGGGTTGCCGTTAGTTTGCACAATGGCCACTTGGCCGTTTTTGTGCACGGACAAGAAATGGTGACCGCCCGCTGCAGCTTGAATCGCGTCGGTAGCGATTTTGATGTTGCCGTCCGTCCCGTTTTTGAAGCCAATGGGGGCCGACAAACCAGAGGCCAGCTCACGGTGCACCTGGCTCTCGGTAGTGCGAGCGCCGATAGCCCCCCAGGAGATCAAATCGCCAAGGTACTGGGGAGAAATTACATCCAAAAACTCACTGCCTGCGGGCAAACCTAAGCGGTTAATTTCGATGAGCAGCTGGCGCGCAATACGCAGGCCTTCATCAATGCGGAAGGTTTCGTCCAAATAGGGGTCATTGATCAGGCCCTTCCAGCCCACGGTGGTGCGCGGCTTCTCGAAGTAAACACGCATCACAATTTCTAAAGTGTCCGCGTACTTCTCACGCTGCACCAGCAGCTCTTTAGCGTAATGCAGGGCAGCCGCTGGGTCATGGATGGAGCAAGGCCCAATGATCACCAGCAGGCGGTCATTCTTGCCCGCCATGATGTCGTGGATATTGCGACGTGTCTTGCTGATCAAACTCTCGATGGCGGTGCCACGGATAGGAAAGAAGCGAATGAGATGCTCAGGAGGTGGCAGCACGGTGATGTCCTTGATGCGTTCGTCGTCAGTTTTGCTGGTGCGGTCGGAGGGATGCGTCGAGGTGTTCGCATACCAGGCATCGGTGCCGGCTACAGTGGTTTTTGCATTCATCGTGAGGCTCCTAAGTCGTTGAAATAAAGTCGGAAAAGCAAAAAAAAACCGCCGGTGGTGCCGGCGGTTTTTGAAGGATCTGTACGCTGTTTCTAGGTACGTTTAGATCTCTCTACCGCCGAAAGCGCTTGAGAACCAAAAGTAGCTAAAGAAAAAACGAGACAAATTCATAGCGATCACTGTACCACAGCGCAGCGTCAGGCGGTTCCCCCGACAGTAAGGCCATCAATTCGTAGAGTTGGTTGGCCCACGCCAACGGGCACGCTTTGGCCTTCTTTGCCACATGTCCCCACACCGCTGTCGAGCTTCATGTCATTGCCAATCATGCTGACACGCTTGAGGCACTCAGGACCACTGCCCACAATCGTTGCGCCTTTGACGGGGTACAAAATCTTCCCGTTTTCTACCCAATACGCCTCACTCGCGGAGAACACAAACTTACCGCTCGTAATGTCCACCTGTCCGCCACCGAAATTGGTGGCATACAAGCCTTTTTTGATGCTCTTAACAATTTCTTGGGGATCTTTATCGCCACCCAACATATAGGTGTTGGTCATGCGTGGCATGGGAACATGGGCATAGCTTTCGCGTCGGCCATTACCCGTGGGGGCAACTCCCATCAAGCGCGCATTCATGCTGTCTTGGATATAGCCTTTCAAAATGCCGTCTTCAATGAGTACGTTGCGCTGGCTAGGGTTGCCTTCATCGTCCACATTGAGTGAGCCGCGGCGGTCCGCAATCGTTCCATCGTCCAGCACGGTGACTCCCTTGGCGGCCACGCGCTGGCCAATGCGGCCACTAAAGGCACTGCTGCCCTTGCGGTTGAAGTCGCCCTCCAAGCCATGGCCAATCGCCTCATGCAACAAAATGCCAGGCCAGCCAGCACCAAGGACTACCGTCATCTCACCCGCAGGGGCCGGGCGGGCTTCCAGGTTGGTCAAGGCCGCATGTACGGCTTGGTTCACATACTCTTCGATCTGGGCATCGTCAAAATAGGCCAAGCCAAATCGGCCTCCCCCACCACTGGAGCCCACTTCCCGGCGGCCCTTTTGCTCGGCGATGACCGTGACAGACAAGCGCACCAAAGGACGCACATCGGCCGCCAAAGTGCCATCTGCGCGTGCCACCATCACCACGTCGTACTCGCTGGCTAAGCCGGCCATCACTTGGGCAACCCGTGGATCTTTGGCGCGGGCCAGGCGTTCCACCTTGCCCAAGAGTTCCACTTTGGTGGTGCTGTCCATGCTCGCTATCGGATCGACACCTGGATAGAGCTTGCGACTCTTCGCAATTTTAGAAGCCACAATTTTGGTGCGTTTAGATTGCGCCACAGCCGAGATAGAACGCACCGTACGGGCTGCATCCAAGAGTGAGGCCTCCGAAATGTCGTCGGAATAAGCAAACGCAGTTTTCTCGCCGCTCACGGCTCGCACGCCTACACCTTGGTCAATGCTGAAAGACCCAGTCTTGACTATCCCTTCTTCCAAACTCCAGCCCTCTGAGCGGGTGTATTGAAAGTACAAGTCAGCATCGTCGACTTGGTGGGCTTTGATCTCTTGCAATGCACGGGTCAAGTGCGACTCGTCCAATCCAAAAGGCGTCAACAGCAGGGACTTGGCTACGGCCAAACGTTCGATAGTAGGTTCGCGAGAGATCATGGGGACATTTTAGGCCCCGCGTCGCATTCGCGTGCAATAGCTGCGCACAGAAGGCAGCCCTGCCGTGCGGTTTTAGGACTGCACCAAGCGTTTTGCGTTAGAAATGGCCATCAAAATGCCTACCGCCAGTCCGAGCGTCACCATCGCAGTGCCGCCATAACTGATAAAAGGGAGAGGCACCCCCACCACCGGCAAAATGCCGCTCACCATACCCATATTCACAAAGGCGTATGCGAAGAAAATCATCGTCACACTGCCGGCCAAAAGCCGTGAAAACAGCGAGGGAGCCTCCAAGGCAATCGCCAAGCCACGCAAGATGAGAAACACAAAAGCCACAATGAGAAACAGCGTCCCAATCAGCCCAAACTCTTCAGAATAGGCTGCAAAAATGAAATCGGTGGTGCGCTCTGGAATGAACTCCAAGTGGGTTTGGGTGCCTTTCATAAAGCCCATGCCAAACACGCCTCCCGAACCAATCGCAATCATTCCTTGAATAATGTGAAACCCTTTACCTAAAGGGTCACGACTAGGGTCCAAGAGCGTACAAATGCGTTGTTGCTGGTAGTCATGCAGCACCGGCCATCGATTACCGTCTGCACACAAAGACGGCTCAAAAACGACCAGCAGCGCAACGCCTATGACACCAATCAACACGGGTGGCACGATCAGTGCCCAGCTCATGCCCGCAAAGTACAGCACCGACAAGCCCGCAATGAGGACCAATAAAGAAGTACCCAAGTCAGGCTGCTTCATGATGAGCCCGACCGGCACCATCAGCAAAACCCCTGCCACCACAAAGTCCAAAGGCCGTAAATGCCCTTCGCGCTTCTGGAACCACCATGCCAGCATCAAAGGCATAGCAATTTTCAAAACTTCACTGGGCTGAATCACCACCCCGACGTTCAGCCAGCGCTTGGCCCCCTTCTTAGTGATACCGAACACGGCAACCGCAATTAAGAGCGTCACGCCAAATACATACAAAGGTACCGCCAAGGCCATCAGCCGCTGGGGCGGAACTTGCGCCACCACAAACATGATGGTGGCGGCAATCAGCATATTGCGGCCATGGTCCTGAAACCGGGTTCCATGGTCATAGCCCGACGAGTACATGATGAGCATGCCCGCGCAAGCCAAAACAAAGACGGCAAACGCCAAAGGGCCGTCAAAGCCTGCAAACCAGGGTAAGACTCGATGCCTGAGAGAGGGTTTTCCAAATTGCGCCATGGTAAGGATTATCCAGCCAACTATCATGCAGACCATCACCCCAACGCCCCCAAGCCTGCATGACCACGACTCCCCCCGCCGAAAGTCCCCTGCAAACCACCCATTTGCTGTACCTGCATGGGTTTAGGTCATCTCCTCAGTCACACAAGGCACGCATGGTGGCCCACTACGTTGCGCAGCACCATCCTCAAGTGCGCTGGCTTTGTCCCCAATTGCCGCCCTCTCCCAAGGCTGCCATGGCCTTGGTGCGCACAGCCATCCAAAACTGGCCTGTGCGGCAGATGGCAGTTGTCGGTTCATCACTCGGTGGCTTTTACGCTACCTACGTGGCGGAAACCTTGGGGTGCACGGCGGTGGTGCTGAATCCTGCCGTCAGTCCGTCACGGGATTTAGAGAAGTACATTGGCGAACAAACCAGCTGGCATGACCCGGCAGCCCACTTTTACTTTGCACCTGAGTACGTGCAAGAACTGAGTGACCTGCAGTGTGGCCCCCTTAGTCAGCCCGAGCGCTATATGGCCGTCATTGCCAAAGGCGATGAACTGCTCGATTGGCGTGAAATGCACAACAGATACAGCGCTAGCCACCTACGTTTGCTTGATGAGAGTGACCACGCGCTCAGTGACTTTGATACGCATATCGACGCAGTGATGGACTTTTTGCAGCTCGCTTAAGGCCTTTCAACCCAAGTCCCCCCCCCAGAACAAGCGAAGTGAAACTGCCTAATGAATGGGCACTCAAATTTACTGGGACAATGCCGCCTATGTTTTTATTGTTTGAAGAAGCCGGAAAATTCATGGCCGGTCGGGTACTGTCAGAAGCGGAATCTTCTGCACAGGTGGAGTTGGACAGCGGCAAGCGCGTCAAGGTCAAGGGCGCCAACATCCTGCTGAAATTTGAGAAACCCTCGCCCGCCCAAATGATGGCGAGCGCACAAGCGATCGGCCTAAGCATTGAACTCGACATGGCATGGGAGTTTGCGCCAGATGAGGAATTTGGCTTTGCAGACCTAGCGCGTGACTACTTTTCAGCGCAGGCCAGCCTTGAGCAACAGGCGGGTGCGCTTTTTCGTCTCTACGACTCGCCCCACTATTTCCGCCGTGCTGGCAAAGGGCGCTTCAAAAAGGCTTCCGCCGAAATTTTGGCCCAAGCCCTGGCTGCTATTGAAAAGAAAAAGCAAATCACCGCGCAAATCGCCCAGTGGGCGGCCGAGTTAGGCGCTGGTACCTGCCCTGAGCCCATCAAAGAGCAGCTCTACAAAATTCTGTTCAAGCCAGACAAGAACGCACCTGAGTACAAAGCCGTGGTGGATGCCTCTCGGGCCACCCACACCGCTCCCTTGGAGCTGCTACAAAAGGCAGGCGCCATCAGCTCGCCGTACCAGTTTCACTGGAAACGTTTTTTGCTGGAGAACTTCCCCAAAGGCACCGGCTTCTCAGCCAGTTTGGAAGCACCGCAAATTACAGACGATTTGCCCCTGTCTCCCGCGCAGGCCTATTCCATCGATGACTCGGCCACCACAGAAATTGACGATGCCCTGTCCGTGCAAGGCTTGGGCACCGGCCAAGTCACCGTCGGTATCCACATTGCAGCACCAGCGCTGGCCATTGCGCCGGGCAGCGCGGTAGACCAGGTGGGCCGAGGCCGCCTGAGCACGGTCTATATGCCGGGCTACAAGGTCACCATGCTGCCGGATGCGGTGGTGCAAAACTACACACTGCAAGAAGGGCGCGATTGCCCTGCGGTGTCGCTCTATGTGCGCTTTGACGAAGCCACACTCGACATTCTGGGCAGCGAAACCAAGCTAGAGCGCGTGCACATCGCCCACAACCTGCGCCATGACCAGCTCGACACCGTGGTCACCAGCGCGTGGCTGGAAGATGCGGGTTTTGAGCATGAAAACACGCCACAGCCCTTACCAGCACTGCGTGAACAGCTATCGTTTTTATACCACCTGGCAAAGAACCTCAAAGCCAAGCGCGAAGTGGTGCGTGGCAAGCCCGAAACTTTTAATCGCCCCGACTACAACTTCCGCTTGGTCCGTGAAGCGGACTACGAGGCTGGCACCGAGCCCCAAGGCCACGAGCCCGTGCAAATCACCACCCGCCAACGCGGTGCGCCGCTGGACTTGATGGTGGCCGAGGCCATGATTCTGGCCAACAGCACCTGGGGCAGTTGGTTGGGTGAACTGGGTGTGCCCGGCATCTACCGCAGCCAGGCCTCTTTGGCGCCCGGCGTCAAGGTGCGCATGGGCACCAAAGCCCTGCCGCACGCAGGTATTGGCGTCAAAAGCTACGCCTGGAGTACCTCACCGCTACGCCGCTATACCGATTTGGTCAACCAATGGCAAATCATTGCGTGCGCGCGCCACGGCAAAACTGCTGCATTGGCAGCCCCGTTCAAGCCCAAAGATGCGGAGCTGTTTTCCATCATTTCCAGTTTTGACGCGGCCTACAGCGCCTACAACGGCTACCAAGGCGCTATGGAGCGCTTTTGGACCCTGCAGTACGTGCAGCAAAACGGCATCACCGAGCTCACCGCCAGTGTGTTCAAAGACAATATGGTGCGGGCAGACGACATTCCCTTGGTGCTGCCGGTCTTGGGTGCGCAAGGCCTGCCGCGCGGCGCGCGGGTACGCGTGAAGCTAGGCGAAATGGACCTGATTACGCTGGACGTGAACGGCACAGTGATCGAACGCTTGGACAGCCCCGTGGCCACCGCCGAGCAAGATCTAGACGCCGCTGGGGACGAAGACGACGAAGTCGCTGGCCCCATCGCCATTGCGGTAGATGTAAACGAAAACCCTGAAACCAGCAACGATAATCCTGCCCCGTGAACCTTCGGTCTTTTAGCACTATGCAGATTGCGCTTGCGGCATCCATTGCGGTGCACGCAGGCCTGTTGACATTGCGCATCGTCGATCCAGAGCGCTTTAACCGGGTGTTTGAAGACACGCCCTTGGAAGTGATTTTGGTGAATGCCAAGACCACCGATGATGCAGACCCCAGCAAAGCCAAAGCGATTGCACAGGCCACCCTCAATGGGGGCGGCGATGCTGAAAAAGGCCGCGCCACTAGCCCCCTTCCGCCTTCGGCACTCACCCAACTGGGCGACACAGAGGAAGAAGAAGCCAGCCGCAAGTTAGAGGCCTTGCAAGAGCAACAAACGCTGATGTTGGCGTCGATCAAGAGCCAACTCGCCGCGCTCCCGCCTAAAGACCCGCGCCCCGCCAACAAGGCGGAAAGCGCCGAGCGTGAACAGAAGCGACGCCAGTTGATCAAGCTTTTGGCAGAGATTGAAAAACGCATCAATGCCGAGAATGCGCGCCCTAAAAAGCGGTACATCAGCCCAGCTACCCGGGAAGAGGTGTATGCGGTGTATTACGACACCTTGCGCCATACCATTGAAGAGCGTGGCACCGTGAACTTCCCCACCTCCAAAGGCAAAAAACTGTACGGTCAACTCACCATGCTCATCACCATCAACCACGATGGCACTGTGCTGGACGCCGAGGTGGTAGAGCCGTCTGACAACCCCACACTGGACAAACGTGCCAAGGCCATTGCCCGCAGCGCGGGGCCCTTTGGCCGGTTTACCAAGGCCATGCGCCGCCAAGCGGATCAAATTGTGGTCGTGTCGCGCTTCAAATTCACCCGGGACGAAACGCTAGAAGCCAACGTCTCTGCAGCCCAATAATGAAACGCGTCTTCAACTGGTTCGCCCTGTGCCTGCTGGCCGTGCTGGCCTTGCAGTTGTTCTTTGTGGCCCGCATTGCCGCTATGGCGGTGCTGGCACCAGAATCCACCAGCTTTCAGCGTTCTGAGATGTGGCGCGTGGTGACTGAAAAAGGGGAGCTGCGCTGGCGGCAAGAGTGGGTGCCTTACGCACACATCTCAGACCACCTCAAACGCGCAGTCATCGCGTCAGAGGACGATGGCTTTGCCAACCATGACGGCGTGGACTGGGACGCCCTAGAAAAAGCCTGGGAGAAAAACGCCAAGGCAGAGCAAAAAGCTGCCGCGCGCAAACCTACAGCCACTGCAAAACCCAATGCCAAGCCGCCCAAGGTAGTGGGCGGCTCCACCATCACGCAGCAGCTCGCCAAAAACCTGTTTTTATCAGGCGAGCGCACGCTGGTGCGCAAGGGCCAAGAGTTTGTGCTCACCATGCTGCTAGAGGCCCTGCTCACCAAAGAGCGCATCTTGGAGATTTACCTCAACAACGTGGAATGGGGTGAAGGCGTCTTTGGGGCTGAGGCCGCGGCACAGCATTACTACCGCAAGCCAGCTGCCAAACTCAGCGCGTTTGAGGCCGCGCGCTTGGCGGTCATGCTGCCCAGGCCCAAGTACTTTGAAAAAATGCCCAACTCGGCCTACCTCACCGGCCGAGCCGGTGTGATTGTGGGGCGCATGGGCGGCGCAGAGCTTCCGTAGAAGCCCCTTGCGCAGCGCTGCCTAGCGGTAAAACACCTCAACCTTGCCTTTGATCTTGATTAGCAAGGGGCGGCCCTTGCGGTCCACTGTCTTGCCAGCGGGCACTTTGATCCAGCCTTCGCTGATGCAATATTCCTCCACATCAAAGCGCTCTTTGTCATTGATACGAATACCAATGTCATGCTCAAACACAGCGGCCACATGGTGGGGGCTGCGGGGATCGATGGACAGGTGGTCTGGCAATTCGGGGCGTTGGATGGCGTCGGTCATGGGAGAGTCATCTGGTTGTTCGTTAATAAGCCCTGATTTTCCCGCATTTGTGCCGCCGTCTGGCGCACCCGCAAACCAATAAAAGGGGTCTGTATCATCTCGACCATGCTAGCCAAACTCATGGGCATGTTTCTGTTGGGCTTGATCCGGGTACTCACCGGATCCCAAGCGCGATGGCACGGCTGCCCCCCCAAAGCCGAACAACGTATTTATTTCGCCAACCACCAAAGTCACGCCGACCTGATGATGATTTGGGCCGCACTGCCCAAAGAGCTGCGCAGCGTGACCCGTGCCATTGCGGCCAAGGACTATTGGACTAAGACACCGTTTAAAAAGTGGCTCACCACCGAGGTGTTCAACGTCATTTACGTCTCGCGGGATCGCACGTCTGACGAAGACCCGTTGGAGCCCCTGATTGAAGCGCTGGGCAATGGCGACTCCATCATCCTCTTTCCTGAAGGCACGCGCGGACACACCGGCGAGCCACAGGCCTTCAAAGCGGGCCTGTACAACTTGGCCAAGAAATGTCCGAATGCGGTTCTCGTGCCTGCGTGGATTAACAACGTGCAACACGTGCTGCCTAAGGGCGAAGTGGTACCCGTGCCCGTCTTGTGCAGCGTGACCTTTGGCGCCCCCCTTGCGCTAGGACCCGATGAAGACCGTGGTGTGTTTTTGAAACGCGCGCGTGAGGCCGTTGTGGCCCTGCGTGACGTCTGAGCGGCCTTCCCTATGTTGTACTTTTACTTACGAGACCTCAGCCCCAACCACCAAATTGGGGCCTTGTTTATCTTCGTGTTCGGTTTCTTGCTACTAGCCAATATCGTGACGTTTGTGATGTCCATTCGCGAGCACGCGGATGATGCGGAAGGCGACAAGCGCCGCAAAGACCTGGCCAGCATGCAAGGCGTGATCCGCACCAGCTGGATGATGGTGTTGGTGTTTTGGGTGGGCTGGGTGACGGGTGACTGGGTGGCCCTGACCGTGTTTGGGTTTGTGTCTTTCTTTGCCCTGCGCGAATTCATGACCCTGTCGCCCACCCGTTACGGCGACCACCGCAGCTTGGTGCTAGCCTTTTTTGTGGTACTGCCCCTGCAGTATTGGTTGATCTGGGCCGAGCATTTCAATATGTTTGCCGTGTTCATTCCCGTCTATGTGTTCTTGGCGCTGCCGGTGGCCAGCGCCTTGGCAAATGACCCTACCCGGTTTTTGGAGCGCAATGCCAAGCTGCAATGGGGCATCATGGTCTGCATTTACGGCATCAGCCACGTGCCTGCACTCTTGCTGCTCAAGTTTCCGGGCTACAACAACAAGAGCGCCTTCTTGGTGTTTTTCTTGGTGTTTGTGGTGCAAACCTGCATGGTCACCCAGCACCTGGTATCACGCAAACTCAAGCGCGCGCCTGCCATTCCAGCCATCAGCCAAAGCTTTAACTGGCCCAGCTGGTGGATCGGCGTGACGGCAGGCAGCTTGTTGGGCGCTTTGCTGGCCGGCATCACCCCGTGGGTACCGGGCACCGCATTTGCGTTTTCCTTCATCGCCTGCGTGGCGGGCTCTTTGGGGCATTTGGTCATGAAGGCCTTGAAACGGGACCGCGGCATTCCCAGCTGGGGGGTTAACGTGCGCGCGGTCACCGGTGCTGGCGGCCTGCTAGACCGGGTCGATGGCCTGTGCTTTGCAGCACCCGTTTTCTTCCACTCTGCCATTTGGTATTTCAACCTCTAGCGCCCGTGGATATTGCGCAAGCAGCTACTAAAAATATAGCATGAGAATTCTGGGCATTGACCCTGGCTTGCGCATCACCGGCTTTGGTGTGGTGGATGTTGACGGGGCAGACCTGCGCTACGTCGCCAGCGGCACCATCAGTACCAACAGCATGGCCACCCGCGCTTTGCCCACGCGGCTCAAAGTGCTGTTTGACGGCATTGGCGAGGTAGTGCAGCGCTACCAGCCAGACTGCGCTTCGTTGGAAATTGTGTTCGTCAACGTCAATCCCCAGTCCACCTTGCTCCTGGGGCAGGCCCGTGGCGCGCTCATCGCGGCTTTGGTATCGGCCAACTTGCCGGTCGCCGAATACACCGCCTTGCAAATGAAGCAAGCGGTTGTGGGCTACGGCCGCGCTGACAAGACCCAGATCCAAGAAATGGTGCGCCGCCTGCTCACGCTCTCTGGCCTGCCGGGTACCGACGCCGCCGATGCGCTTGGCATGGCCATTACGCACGCCCATGCGGGCAAGGCCATGGCCCGCATCGCACAAGCCGATGGGCTGGGTGGCAACGCCAGCGCGCTGCTGGGCAAGTACAAAGACGGACGCAGGCGCTAGGCCTACGCCATTTGCTTGAATTGGGCTGGGCATGGTGTCTCGCCTGTCGCTCACGTGAGCGCGCCAGCGTCACGCGAGTGGAAATGCAGGCCATCTGACAGGATGAACGCAAAGCGGCCACCACCCCACCGTGGGTTAACGATGAACATAGTCTGGCCAACTGGACATTGGCAATACGCGCAGCGGTAGTGGCACCTACTGCGCGTGCAGTGGGAGCCACCGCCAGTCACGCCCCAAACCTATGACAGGCGGGTGGCCCAGGCAAAAAAAGCGCGCACCGCACCCAAGTCCGCCGTGTCTTCGCGGCAGACCAACCATACCGCTTTGTCGGACACCTGCTCACTGCGCGCCAACACCTGTAAGCGCCCCTCGGAGACAAAGCCCTGAACCAGCGATTCCCGCACCCACGCTACGCCGCAGCCCATCAAGGCAGCTTGTGCCAAGAGCAAGGCGTCGTTGAATTCAAAACCATCCGCCACAGTCAGGCGCACTGGCGCGGTGCCAAGACCCTCCACGGTTAGCCGCGCAGGCCACGGCTCGTGGCTGTGGCGCAGCAGCTGGTGTGCGGGCCACTGCGCAGCGTGGGAACCATGCTGCACCACCCAGTCAGGGCTGGCCACAGCCACCAAACGGTCAAACCACAGGCGCTGGCAACGCAAGCCTGCGCGGGCAAAGTGCCCAAAGCGAATGGCCACCGCAGGCTGCAAGGGCGGCAGGCTCACTATCTCATAGCCGGTTTCCACCGATAGTTGGACCTGAGGGCAAGCACGCGCAAAAGCCGGTAGCAGCGGCACAAGCCATGTGCAGGCGATGGACGACAGCATCAGCACCTTGAGCGGCTGCTTGGCAGCGGCCACCTCCTCAAGCTCCAAGGCCGCGTGCAGCGCTTGCAAGGGCTCGCTCAGACGCTGGCGCAAACGTTGCCCGCTCGCGGACAGCAACACCTTAGGGCCCTTGCGGTCAAACAAGGTTTCGCCGCACCAGTGCTCCACCGATTGGATGTTGCGGCTGATCGCACTGTGCGTCAGCTTGCGTTCCACCGCCGCTTTGGTAAAGCTCCCCAAACGCGCCGCTGCTTCAAACGACTGGAGTGCGGCCAAGGAAGGCAAGGTCTTTGGTGTCATGGCGTGTGTCTATGAAGGTGTTGTGCACAGTGTTGCGGCGTTCAAGTGCAAAGAATGTGAAGCGCCTCACGCAGTTGCAACTGGTTTGACTGTGCAATTTGCACATATTAACTGTGTTAAGTATTCGTTTTTCATTGCTATTTGCACGATAAAGAATACGCAACTGTTTCAACCCAGATGCGCTACCCCCATGAAAACCAAAGACCTTTGCCTTGCTATCGCCGTTGCGGCGATTTGGGGACTCAACTTCTCCTTCATCAAACTCGGCGTGGCCCATGTGGACCCGTTTGTGTTGGCTGGCTTGCGCTTCACCCTCACGGCGCTGCCCCTCATCCTGTGGCTGCCACGCCGGTCCGTGGCTTGGCGCTGGCTGGTGCTCTACGGGCTCGCCTTTGGCGTGGGCACCTGGGGCCTAGTCACGCTGAGCGTGCGCGCGGGCTTGACGCCAGGGCTCGCAGCGTGGTTGCTGCAGTCCAGCGCCTTCATCACGCCTTGGATGGGCATGCTGTGGCTGGGGGACGCCTGGACCCGAGGGCAAAGGCTAGGAGCGGGCATTGCTCTGGCCGGATTTGGGGTGGTGCTTGCAGCCACAGGCGGCAACACCTCCGCGACAGGTATTGCCTTGGTGCTGTGCGCGGCCTTGGCCTTGAGTGTGGCCAACATCGTGGTCAAGCGCTCTGGAATCCAAGCCTCCAATGTGCTGGCTTTTTTGGCATGGTCTTGCCTGTTTGCGCCGCTGCCCCTGTTCGGCTTGGCATACGCCAGTGGTGGCAGCGCGGTGTTTACCGACTTGCCGCAACAATTTGGCGGCGTGGCGCTGGCGTCCCTCGCGTTTCAGGTTTACCCCACCACCGTGTTTGGCTACTGGGTGTGGAACACCCTCATGGCGCGTTACAGCAGCGCTGAAGTCGCCCCCGTGGCCTTGCTGGTTCCCATTTTTGCTTTGCTCTTTGCTTGGCTCATTTTTGGCACCACCACCACCGTGGGCCAAAGCCTGGGCATTGGCTTGATTCTGCTGGGCCTGTTGGTCAACACCTTTTACGGGCGTTGGCACAGTGGGCGGCAACTGCGCCGCCTACAGGCGCCCCAGCCACCTGCAGCTTGAATTCCGGCACACCGTCCTTACCTACACTTGAGGCATAGGTCGCACCTGGCGTCCAAGTGCGACCCTCGCAACCTTTAGGTAGACAAGGATTTCTCCATGAGCAACACCCCGAACAACAGCTCCGCACTGACCCACTTTGACACCAAGGGCGACGCCCATATGGTCAACATCTCGGCAAAACTGCCCACCCACCGCAAGGCCGTGGCGGGTGGACGCATCCAGATGAAGCAAAGCACCCTAGAGTTGATCCAAAACGCACAAGCTGCCAAAGGCGATGTGCTGGGCGTGGCCCGCGTAGCCGGAATCATGGCCGCCAAGAAGACGAGTGACTTGATTCCCCTGTGCCACCCCATCATGCTCACACGGGTGGCTATTGAGTTTGAGCCGGTACCGGCAACGGCCACTACGGGCCCTGCCATTCAATGCTTGGCCATTGCAGAGACCACCGGAGGCACAGGCGTGGAGATGGAAGCGCTGACCGCAGTACAAATCACCCTACTCACCATTTATGACATGTGCAAAGCCGTGGACAAAGGCATGGTGATGACTGACGTCAAGCTCTTGGAAAAACACGGCGGCAAGTCGGGCACTTACCTCGCTGCACCCTGATGGGCCCAAGCCACCATGAGTGGCTGTCTGCTTACACACGCGTGCGCTAATGCCCTAGCTTGCGCAGTGTGGCCCCAAGTTCGGCCGCTTGCGCTTGGATAGCTGAGACAACAGGGCTGTCATGCGCCAATACGGGCAGTAGGCGAGCCAAGTCGTCTGCATTTCCCTCACGCCAATAGCTGGCCACCAGCTGTGTGCCCAAAGGCTTAAAGCTGGGGAATGCGTTGTAGTCAGCCCCCGGCGGGCCGTCGCGACCGGGTAGCACTCGGCGCTCCCCAAGATAACCCGCAAAGCTGTAGAACGCGTCGCTAGGCGCTAAGTAAGCCAGTGCGTAAGTGGCCTCGTGCGCGGGGTCGCTCACGTCCGCCGATGCCATGCCCGACGCAGGTGCCAACTCCATCAGGTAGGGCAAGGTCTGTGAACTCACAAACCCCACAGCCCTCCGGATGGTGCGTCCAGTACGGTGGGGATACAGCTCATTTGACCGCACGGCAACATCTAACTCCAAACGTCCATCGCTAGCCACCTGGACACTTTGCCCATTCACCCCTTCTCCCAAAACATAGGTACGCACACCGTTGTGCTGCTGCAGCATCAACGCCACGGGCCGCTCTGACTCATTCAACACCACGGTGGCGGCCGTGTAGTGGTCTAACTGGTGCCAATCGTCCACATCCCCCATGCACTGCAAAGCCCAAGCCTGCCACCATGCCAAACCGGCCACCAAGCCTGAATGGCGAAACACCAAGTGGTAGCTCAAAAATTTAAACCGACGGGGCGGTCCCACGCCCAGCGCCACATCTGCAATGTCCACACGGGCAAAGACCTTGGCACCTGCAGTTTGGGCAGAGGAGTTGGGCCTGTGTGAAAAAACCGCCAAGGGGTCGGCTTTGAAGCGGTTCAGAACGTCTTGACTGGGCGCTTGAACCTGGACCTTGCCGTCACCCGAGACCAGGGTGCCATGGGCGATGTAGTCTCCATAAAAGTCAATAGGCCCTGCATGACCGGCGGGCAACCACACATGCGGCTTGTGGCGCTCTAGCAGCAAGCGTTCTTGGGCATCGGCGACCGTGGTTCGCCGTGGGTGTTGTTCGTAGTAACTGGCAAAGCCCGGGTGCTGCGAGAAGTTCGTGCCCGACGAGCATGCGCTCACCATGCAAGTTACTACAACCCAGTACACACTGTGCCACTTCATAGTGGCGCAGTATCGCACCGTAGCTACGGGTAGTAACAGGCCTTGAGTTTGGCGTAGTCGTAAAAGTAGCTAGTGGCACTGAGCTTGGCGCTGCTGCAACTGGCTTTGAAGTCCGTCTCTTTTTCGTTGTACAGCAGCTTGACCAACAGCCGGTTATCGCCATTGCGGTACACGTCCCATTGCATATTCGCGGCCATCGGTGAGACCTCTGCACCGCGCCATGGGTTACTGGCATAGCTAAACACGTACGCCTGCCCAAGCTGCTGCCCGGCACGCGGTAACCCCATATGTGCCGCTAAAGGAATCATGATCTCTGCATGCGCAAACCGCAGTTTGGCCGCGTGCTTGAACTGGCCATCCGCAATAGCGTCCACCTCGGCAAACAAATCGTCCACCAGTATCTGCGCCATTTTGTAGCTCACATCCCCCTTCTCTGTCATGCCTGGGCCTTTGTCGTAGAAATCGGCGGCATCGTTGAGCTCTGCAAACACCCTCGCTTGAGCGAGCGGCATGTATACCGAGAAATCAAGCTTGGCCTCTTCGCGTAGACCCGGGGCGATGGCGTACAGCTCATACAACATGGTCCCCGCGTCTGCCAAACTCTCAATGGTGGCTTTGCCGTCACCCGTCAGACGGGGCAAGAACTTCCCATCCTCGCTCACAAAAGCCATGGTGCCGCTGTTGGAAAAGCGGTACTGGCCCGACGCGAGCCTTTCGATGAACGCTTTGGTAAACAAACGCTCCAACACCGCACGCCCTGCATGATTGGCGGCATCTGTGGCCAATAGCGTGGCTTGTTTTTCCTGCAGCTCTGGATCGCTGTTTTTGTAGCGTTGGTAGGCTTGGCTTGCAGCGTATGTTCGGGCCAGGGGGTTGGCGGGGTTGGTGACTGCATCGGCCCCTTTCACCAGCTTGTGAAAGTAGAGCAAAAATCGGTTGGTACCCTCAGGCTGCGCTACGACCGAACCACCTTCCGGGTAAGGGCCCGGGGCGGCAGGTTTTCGAATCAAGGGGTTGAGCGCTGGCAGCCCTGTGACCAGCCCCTGCACAAAATAGTTGCCGCTGTCCACCGCACGGTCCACGCCCGAGGTCACCACCACCAGCTCACGCGCCGGCGCATCTTTGGCCACCTCGTCCCACAATCCAGGCAGGCGCTGCAGCATGCGTTGGGCCAATTTTTTGTGTTCACTTATGCCTACCAAGCTTTCGTTGCCGTAGCCAGGGTTGCTGATGCCTTCAACGCCATAGCCCAACAAAAAGTTAGCCTTCATCAACTGCAGCACATCAGGCCCCAAGCGCTCACCCAAAGGGGTCAGCGCCCCATCTGCCTGCGCTTGTCTCCACAGGTTGTAGATGGCCAAGTCAGACTTCATGCTTGATAAGCCACGCGAGCCATGCCGCGCCACCAGCTGCGTGTAAACAGGGCGGAAGCCCACCGGTGGCTCTTCGTAACTGGCTAGGTCTTGCAGAGGTGCGTACGGCGTTTTGGTTTGGTAGTGCTGCGAGCCCACCAGCAAAGCTTGCGGAGCATCTACGTTCCGTCCAGACGTGCTACATGCTGCCAACCCACACACAAAAAGGAAAAGGCCACTCAAGCGAAGCCAAGGGCAATGAGTCAATGGAACAGAGTTTTTCATTAGAAATAAGTGCACATTGCCAAAAAGCGAAACGCCAAGCCTGCCGACTCGTGTGATGTGCGCCAATTTTCCGTCATCGCATTACTTCACAAGGCAGCGGCACGGTGAGCTCCGACTAGGCCGAAAACGCTTGGAGCTCTGACAGTGAGGCGTGCAGCGCCTCAGCGTGTGCCAACTCCTGAAGCAAGAAATCTACCGTCACTCGGACACGGGGAGCCACCAACGCACGATGAGGATACTGCAAGGCCATAGACCTGCTGCCGCTGTGATGCGCCTTGGCCAACACCACCTTCAACTGCCCCGCTTTCAAGTGGATCCACGCATGGTGAAGACCAATTTGCGCAATCCCCATACCGCTTACCGCCGCTTCAACTGCAGCTTGAGGATCGGACACCACCAGGGCGCATGGCTCAGGCAAACGCTCTTGCAATGCACCCGCAACGGCAAACGTCCATGCGGAGGTTTGGCCCGTCAAAAAGCGCACAGCAATCAAGCGGTGGTGGTCTAAATCGTGCACCCGTTTAGGTACGCCGAACTTTGCCAAGTAGCTAGGTGCGGCAACCAACACAGTGACAAGGTTGCAGATGTGCCGAGACTCCAGGCTGGAGTCGGTCAGCTGACCTCCTCGCACCGCAATATCAAAGCCATCGCGCACGATGTCCACCTTGCGGTCATCAAAGTCGAGTTCCATCACGATAGCGGGGTACTTTTCTGCCAAACGCGGTAGCAAAGGCAATAAGTAGCGGTGCCCAAAGGCATTGCTGGTCGACACCCGAACTCGTCCTTGCGGATGTGCCCGCTGCGCGGCCACGGTATCAATGGCCGCGTCCAGCGCGTCAATGGCCTCGCGTGCACCTTGCAAGAACGCCTGCCCTTCACTGGTGAGTTGCAAAGAGCGGGTGCTGCGGTTCATCAGCCTCACGCCCAAGGCGCCTTCCAAACCGGCCACGTTCTTGCCAACCGCCGCTGAGCTGATGCCCAGCGCACGCGCAGCGGCCGCAAAACTGCCACGGTCTGCCGCCTGCACAAAGGACAGCATGGCTCTCACACGTTGGGTTGCATCCATGGCACATTGTAAACATGAGGTTGTGAATATGCGGCACATGAGTGCTATTCACATTGCGAATCAATACGCTGACACTTCAGTCCGTTATCACCCACCATCTATTTCACTTCAAAGGAAATCACCATGACAAACACCAACCCTAAAACAGTGGCCATCCTCGGCAATGGCGTGGTCGGCATCGCGCTGGCCAAGGGCTTTGCAGAGCTGGGGTATGCGGTCGTCTTCGGCACCCGCGATGCGCAAGGCGAAAAAACGGTTCAGGCCTTGGCTGCCGTGCCCGGGGCAACGGCTGCGTCCTTCAGTGAGGCCGCACGTGCGAGCAGCGTGGCGGTCTTGGCACTGCCATGGTCGGGCCTAGAGGCAGGCGTCTTGGCTGCTGGCGCTGAGAACCTGGCTGGAAAACTGGTTATTGACCCCAGCAATCCACTGGACTTCTCCACCGGTGCACCAACCCTGGCCGTTGGCCATACCGACTCTGCAGGCGAGCTCGTGCAACGCCTCTTGCCAACCGCCAAAGTCGTCAAAGCTTTCAACATCATCACCGCGGGCCACATGGTGCACCCCAAGCTGCTGGATGGAACACCGGACATGCTGATTGCCGGCAATGACGCCGAGGCCAAAGCACACGTAGGTGCATTGCTACTTGCCTTTGGCTGGCGCGCGCCGATCGACATGGGTGACATCACGGCCAGCCGCTTGCTGGAGCCCTTGGCCATGGTGTGGATCAGCTACGGCTTTCGCAACAACCATTGGACCCACGGCTTTAGCCTGCTGGGTCAAAAAGCGTAAGCACCACGGTGGCAGATATGAAACACACATTGATCGTGGGCGGTACGCGTGGCATCGGTTTTTCCACAGCCCAGCAGTTACTGCAATTGGGGCACCGCGTAACCATTACAGGGTTAAGCCCGGAGTCTGTTGACAAGGCCGTCACCCGTTTGGGTTCGCTTGCCAATGGAGTGGTCCTGAATCTAAAAGAACCCACTTCGTTTGCGGCGACCTTCGATAAGCTCGGTGCTCTGGACAACCTAGTGCTGGCGGGCAGCAGCGACATTGCATGGGGCGCCTTCTCAGCCGTCAACATGGGTGCCATCGTCACGGCGCTGCAAATGAAACTGATGGGCTATCTCGGCGTTGCGCAAGCCGCATTGCCAGTCATGGCGGCCAATGGCTCCATTACGTTTCTGGGCGGTGCCGCCGGGCGCGTGGCATTGCCTGGCACACTAGGTTTGGCCGTGGTTAACGGGGCACTTCAATCCGCCACCCGCACCTTGGCCAAAGAACTTGCGCCTCGACGGGTGAACCTTGTGTCGCCAGGCCTGACGGATACAGAGGCTTACGATCACCTGCCCCAAGAGCATAAGCAGCAGATGTTCGCTGGCGCTGCCGCCCGAATTCCGGTGGGTCGGACTGCAGAGTCTTATGAAGTCGCGCAAGTCGTTGTGCTGGCTGTCACCAACGGATTTATGAGTGGTGCGGTCCTGGATGTCGACGGTGGCTTGTCAGTGACCTGAACTTAGGCTCAATACGCCGGGGGCAACCAACGCCTTCGGCCTGCGCAAGTACAGGCTGTGCGTCGCTGGCGAGGCGTAAAGGCGCCATCCCACACCGAGGTAATGAGCAACGCAGAAATTTGCAATGCGGCTGGCCACAGCTGAAACATGGCTAGGCCAGCGCGCTACCTAGTCTGCGAAGCGTTCGCGTCCACAACCAGCACGCCCTGCGACTGATAGACCAGCACAAAGCCCATCAACACCGCCACGCAGGCTGCAAACCACATAAGCGCTTGGCTGTGGGTGGCTGTCATGGCCCAACCCGCGACGATTGGCCCAACGACCGCACTCAAGGAATACACCATCGACAAGGCACTCACGTTGCGTGCCATGTCGGCCGTAGGCGTTTTGGTGGCCGCGACAAGTGCCAAGGTTAAGAAACCCGTAATGAGTCCACCCAGTGCAAACATGCCGCCATAGGCCAAAAAGCTACCTGGCAACATGGCCAGCGCTGCAGCTAGCAGGCCTGTACCCGCCGCGCACACCACGCCTGTGGCTTTAAGACCCCAATGGTCGGCAAGCCAACCCACGGGGTATTGAAGTAAAAATCCCCCTAGGCCAAAGGCAGTGAGCAACTGGGTTACCTCTCCCACCGCAAAGCTGCGGTCTTGCGCAAAGATGGCGAACAAGCCCACCACGGCAGATTCCAACATGCCACCAAACAGTGCAATGGCCAAGCCCGCACGAAAAATGCCATACCCATAGGCACTGCGCAAGCTCTGGGACCAACTGGGCTGCGTGTGTGCATCATCCGCCACCGGTGGACGCCTGGCCAGCGCCAGAGGTACCAATGCAGACACGGTGAACGAAGCACCCACCCACAGCACCGTGTTACCTTGCACACCCCATTGCCCAGCAATAACAGGGGCCACCACGGGCGCCGCAGCAATCAGCGTTTCATGAAAACCCACCAAGCGACCCCGCGCATGCGCTGGGGCAATGTGGTACAGCCAGGGCTCCAAACCAATCCAGCGCAAGCCCATGCCAAAGCCAGCCAACACACCGCACAGCAAATACACAGGCCAGGCCCCTACGGCCAAGCCAAAGAGTGCGACTAAGGTACACAGCAAGCCAGCAATGACCACCCTGCGCGGCCCCAAGCTGCGGCACAGCGCAGGCGCAAGCGCCAAGCCCGGTAACTGCCCCATCCACAAGGAAGCGGCAAAGAAGCCCAGCTGCGCGGCATTGAGCCCCTGCTCCGCCAGCCACACCGGCACAATCACATACAGAATTCCGAACTGCCCCACCTGCGCCAACGCAGAGACGATGTTGAGCGCCGTGATGGTGCGCCAGTCGTAGCTGGCAGGGGGTGTGATGGCGGGCGTCATGGTGTGCGAGATAACAAAGGCGCAAGTCTAACGAGCGCATGTTTCAAGTGGACCAACGCAGGGGCGGAGCTTGGGCAAAGCATTGGCTGTACATTGGAATGGCACACCACAACAGCGAAAGGGAGCTATTCCAAATGACGGACAACATCACCACAGAAATTAACCACAGCGAAGAGCAACTGAGGCTCGCCATGCTTGCGTCTGATGTGCAAGCACTGGATGCACTCATTGCGCCAGACTTGGTGTTCACCACCCACTTTGGCTCTGTCATCACGAAACAAGAAGATCTGGCAGCGCACCAGTCAGGCACACTGAAATTTCACTCGATAGCGCTTTCTGAACAACGCGTCTTGGCTCTGGGTGGTGTTGTCTATGTATCGGTCCGGGCCAAGGTCACTGGCACGTATGCCAGTGCACCTTTCCAGAATGACTTGCGGTTTTCACGCATATGGCAACGTACCGAAAACAGCACGTGGCAAATTGCCGCGGGACACGCCACCGTCGTGCAGGCTTAGTCAAAAGTCCGCACTATCAATTCAGTAGCTAGTTACGCATACGCCGTAAGCGCTAGCGACCATTTATATCAAAAACCAAACTACGCCATCGCATAGGCAGCATATGCCTGGCGCCTAGCAGCCACTTCGCCGAAGGCATCACAAATTCAGCACCTTTGGGGAGGCGATTCATGGCAATGGCCGGGTGGAAGGCGTTGCACTGCGGTGCGTACCGAAATGAAGGAGCCAGCGACGGCCAGACGGGCGGAGCACACGAGCGCCTCAATCTGTTAAAAGGGTTCATTCTCCCTCTTGTGCTCTGCACCGACCCCCATGACCCACCCTACTCCCGGCGCAGACATCTCCAGCCCCGCCATGCCCACCATTTACTGGACTGAACATGGCGAAGAACAGCATGCACGGTGGCGCTCCGAGCGGGGCAGCCCCGCCCCTAAAAAGGTGGTCCTAGCAGACGACACCACCACCGCCGACACGGCCTACCGCTTGGCGTGTGAAGGCACCGCGCTGCTTTGGCGTGGAGACTTTCACAATGGCAGGCAACTGCTGCAGGCGCTGGGGCGGCGGGCCGACCAAGTGCCTGCACGCAAGCGCAAGAAGGCAGCGCAAGAAGTGCCTATCGTCGATGCGTTTCACCAGCACCGGCTGGCCCAATCACAGCGCGCCCGTATGTTGGGCATGCTGCTGATCCCCTTCAACGCCGACTACAGCGTGCCACTGCGGCGCGCACCAGATGTGCAAGCCGCCTGCACCGATGCTTGGGGGCCAGCGGCTCCTACTGAGGTGGCCTCGGTGGCATCGCTGCGGGAACTGCTGGGCGTGACCAGCGCACACGAATGGCGCAGGGTCGGCGTAGAAATTCCGTCGCTGGGCGATGCCCCTAACAACCGCATCCACCCGCATTACGGCGTGTTTTCGCCCGTGCGCGGTGAGTACATCCACCTGGTGGCCACCGCCCATTTGCCCAAGCCGCCCACCGGGCAAAGTACGCTGTTGGCATTTGACATTGGCACGGGCTCTGGGGTGTTGGCTGCCGTTCTGGCCAAGCGCGGTGTGGCCGCAGTGATTGCCACCGACCAAGACCCCCGCGCGTTGGACTGCGCGCGTGAAAACCTGAAACAGCTGGGTGTAGAGGCACAAGTGACCGTGGCCCAAATAGACCTATTCCCCGAAGGACGTGCCTCGCTGATTGTTTGCAACCCGCCTTGGCTGCCAGCGCGCGCCAGCTCCCCCGTTGAACGCGCCGTGTACGACGAGGGCGGAAAAATGTTGGCGGGTTTTCTCAAGGGTCTGACCGCCCACTTGGCGCCCAAGGGAGAGGGCTGGCTGATTCTGTCCAACTTGGCCGAGCACCTGGGTTTGCGCTCCCGCGACGAGCTTTTGGCGGCCATTGAGGCCAACGGCTTGAAGGTCATCAGCCGCATCGACGCCAAGCCACTGCACCCTAAGGCAGCGGACGCTGGTGACGCCTTGCACCAAGCGCGGTCGCGCGAGGTGACGTCCTTGTGGCGACTCGCGGCGGCATAAACCCCACGGTCGCTCCCCGTTGCCTAGGTGGGCATGCAGCGCAGGCTGCCTTATTGGGTTTTATCCACCTAGCTTGAGAGCCTCTTCAAACTCCGCAAGCTCTGCGGCAATGGCCGCATATTTTTTGGACTTGGCTCGGTTGTCGACCCACTGGAGGGTGGCGGCCTCTAGGTCTTCTTTGAAGTGCGCGAGTGCCGCTTCTTTGGCGGCTTGCGTCGCCGTTTTCTCGGTACTCGACCACAGGTCAATCAGATCAGACAGACCATTGTCGAATTCGTCGAAGGTCTCCAGGTGGATCCACTGGCCAGATTTATCGAACATGGTTTCTTTCAGGCATTGATGACGGGCTTATTGGATGCGGCTCCTAGACCTTTCCACGAAGTGTTGGGAAGATGATCCCAGGTCAGGGCCCTGCTGTTGATTGTAGGTCTCTGAATTCCACCATTGGCACCATCCACACGGATAGCGCGCGCGTCGCCGTGTAGACCTCAGCAACAGGCTTCGACCCCCGCGCGAACCTTGGATTTCCCGCCCGTGTGGCAGGTTCACCATGCAGAAGCGCCGCAAGCCACCCCCATAGCGTTGCGAGGGGTGCGTTGGGTGCAGGCCTAGCCAGCGGCAAGTCAAGATCGCCACCTCAGCCACTTACTCACTGATGCGCTGTCTACCCAAGAGACTACGCCGTAGTCTTGGCCCGAAGTAGCCCTAGCCCTACTTCGCCGTTGGCATCACAAACTCTGCGCCTTTGGCGATGCTTTCGGGCCAGCGTTGCATGATGGATTTTTGCTTGGTGTAGAAGCGCACGCCCTCTTCGCCATACGCATGCATGTCGCCAAACAGGCTCTTCTTCCAACCACCAAAGCCGTGCCAAGCCATGGGCACAGGGATGGGCACGTTGATGCCCACCATGCCCACTTGCACGCGACGGCTGAATTCGCGCGCCACGTTGCCGTCGCGGGTGAAGCAGGCCACACCATTGCCGAACTCGTGGTCGTTGATGATTTGCAAGGCTTTGGCAAAGTCAGGCACACGCACGCAGGCCAGCACCGGGCCAAAGATCTCTTCTTTGTAAATGCGCATGTCAGTGGTGACATGGTCAAACAAGGTGCCGCCCAGCCAGAAGCCTTGTGCGCAGCCCTCACCGGCTTGGGTGCCGTCAAAGCCTCTGCCATCGGCCAATAACTTCGCGCCTTCTTGCACGCCCAGGTCGATATAGCCGCTGATGCGCGCATGCGCTGCGGGCGTGACGATGGGGCCCATTTCTGCAGCCAGGTTGGTGCCGTTGAGCACCTTGAGCGCCTTGGTGCGTTCCAGCAGTTTAGGGATGACTTTGTCCGCCACATCACCCACCAGCACGGCCACGCTAATGGCCATGCAGCGCTCGCCGGCCGAGCCGTAGCCTGCACCGATCAGGGCGTCCACCACTTGGTTGATGTCGGCATCCGGCATGACCACCATGTGGTTCTTCGCGCCGCCCAAGGCTTGCACGCGTTTACCGTGGTGAGCGCCGGTTTCATAGATGGTGTTGGCAATGGGGGTCGAGCCCACAAAGCTCACCGCCTTGACATCGGGGTGCACCAAGAGTGCGTCCACCGCCTCTTTGTCACCCTGCACCACGTTAAACACGCCGTCTGGCAAGCCCGCTTGTTTGAGAAGTTTGGCCATGAACAAGCTGGGGGTGGGGTCAATCGGGCTGGGCTTGAGCACAAAGGTATTTCCCGCCGCAATAGCCACGGGGAACATCCACATGGGCACCATCACCGGGAAGTTGAATGGCGTAATGCCTGCCACTACGCCCAAGGGCTGGCGCAGCGTCCAGTTGTCGATGCCTGTGCTCACTTGGTCAGTGAAGTCGCCTTTGAGCAGCTGAGGAATACCGCAGGCAAATTCCACAATGTCGATACCGCGCGAGACCTCGCCCTGCGCATCGGTGAACACCTTGCCGTGCTCGGCGGTAATCATGTGCGCCAGCTCGTCTTTGTGCTGGTTGAGCAACTCCAAAAACTTGAACATGACGCGTGCACGGCGAATGGGTGGCGTGTCTGACCAGGCCGGAAACGCGGCTTGCGCTGAGGCGACAGCTGCGTCCACTTCGGCGGCATTGGCCAAGGCGACTGAGCCAGTGACTTGCCCGGTGGCGGGGTTAAACACCTCTTGTTGGCGGCCACTGGTGCCTGGGGTGACTTGGCCACGGATGTAGTGAGCAATGGAAGTAGGAATGGATGGGGGGCTAGACATGCAAGGCTTTCAATAAGTGGGGCTAGACGCTGGCGGGGGCCAGCATCCACTCGTGGGCGGGGTCGTTCTTGAAGACCCAAAAGCGGTTGGGCCCGGCCATCACGTTGAGGTAGTACAGGTCGTAGCCATGGGGGGCCACCACCGGGTGGTAGCCACGCGGCACCATGACCACGTCGTGGTTCTCCACGGCACAGGCCTCGTCCAAGCTGCGGTCGTCGGTGTACACCCGCTGGAACGCAAAGCCTTGGGGCGGGTTCAGGCGGTGGTAATACGTTTCTTCGAGCTGGGTCTCTACCGGCGGTTGCTCAATGTCGTGCTTGTGGGGCGGGTAGCTGCTGGAGTGGCTGGCAGGCGTTACCACCTCCACCACCAGCAAGTGCGCGGCGGTGGGGTCGTCGTGGGGCAATACGTCGCAGATGTAGCGGGTGTTGGTGCCCTTGCCACGCACACTGCGGCGCATGGTGGCGGGGTCTATCACCCGCACGCTGCCAGGGGTGCTACCTGCTGGCGCGGTGCACAACGCAACTTCCGCTGCAGACACGGCGCGCACCTGCACTTGGCTGCCTGCAGGCACATACACGGCGGCGGGCGACACCTCTTCAAACACGCTTTGGCGCTGCCCCAGTGCGGGGTAGGTGGTGCCGTCTACCGTCACATCGACCGTGCCGGTAAGTACTACCAAGCACAGCTCGCGGGCTTCGGTGCCAAACGCCTCGAACTCGCCCGCTTGCAGGCGCACAGCGCGAAAGCCCACATGGGTCCAGCCCGCGCGCTCGGGTGTCACGTTCACAATCTCACGCCCTTGGTGGGCGGCTTTGGCTAGTAAAGGGCTGACCATATTTGCCGTCTCAGGCCAGGCTCTTAACCAAAGCGTTCAGGGTTTCAAAGCCCTTCCTGGCATAGGCATAGCTGGGGGCTACAGCAGGGTCTTGCTCCGCCTCCACCACCAGCCAACCTTCATAGCCTGCTTCACGCAAGGTGGTGAGCACTTCGCGGTAGTCGATGCTGCCGTCACCAGGCACGGTAAAGGTGCCATTGAGCACACCACTCAAAAAGCTCCAACCGTCGTTGCGGGCTTGGGCAATGACCGGGGTGCGCACGTCTTTGCAATGCACATGGACTACGCGCTTGACGTGTTTCTTGAGCAAAGCTACGGTGTCGGTTGCGCCACCAAAGTAGGCATGGCCGGTGTCGTACAGCAAGAACACCTTGGCAGGATCGGTCAGCGTCATCAGCTTGTCGATGTCCGTCGGCGACTCCACATAGGCACCCATGTGGTGGTGGTACGCCAGCTTGATGCCGTAGGTCTTGATGAGGTGTTCACCAAAGGCGTTCAGGCGCTCGGCATAGGCAAGCCACAAAGCATCGTTGGCAAACTGCGGGCGCTTGGACACGGGTGTATCCATTTGGCCTTGCACGGTGCCCGCGCATTCGCCATAGACCACCACCTTCACGCCGTTGTATTGCAGCTTGCTCATGTGCGCTTTGCAGCGCTCGATTTCAGCGGCTACAGCCGTCGAGTTCGTTTGGCCTGGCTCCAATTCGGCCAAAAAGCCTGAGTACCAGCCCGACACGCAGGCCAGCCCGTACTCGTCTAACTTGGCCTTCAAGCCTGGGCCATCTTTGGGAAATTTGTTGCCTAGCTCAAAGCCCACGTAGCCAATCTCTTTGCCTTCGCGCAGCGCGGTTTCCAGAGGCGTTTCGCCACCTAGTGAGGGCATGTCGTCGTTGAACCAAGAAATAGGGTTGATGCCGATTTGTACGTTCCAAGTCATGAATTTTCCTTTTGCAGTGTCTGCTGAGTTCTCAAGAATAGGGGGGTGGTGCTACACACGCTGTGCATTTTTTGCGACCAGGTATTGGAGGTGTGCCGCCTTCACTTCGGCACGCTCAGACACTTCTGGGATGGCGACCTCCCACCAGCAGCCACCGTCTTCCGTGGTGCGGGTGTGTGTGGTGTCAATCACGATCACCTGCGTCTTGGTGGCTGCGCGTGCGGCTTGCATGGCGGCTTTGAGCTCCGCCACATTGGCCACATGCACGCCGCCTGCGCCCATGCTGCGGGCATGCATAGCAAAGTCAATCTCACTGGGGTTGCCGCCTTCAGGCACGCAGTCGTCCAGCAGGTTGTTAAAGCGCGGATTGCCCGTGGCCAGTTGCAAACGCTGAATGCAACCATAGCCCCGGTTGTCCAGCACCACGATGATGAGCTTTTTGCCCAGCATGACGGAGGTGGCGATCTCGGAGTTCATCATCATGTAAGAGCCATCGCCCACCATGACGATGACTTCTTGCGCGGGACGCGCCATCTTGACGCCCATGCCGCCCGCAATCTCGTAGCCCATGCAGGAGTAGCCATACTCCATGTGGTAGTTGCCCGGCAGGGTTGCACGCCACAGCTTGTGCAGCTCGGCAGGCAATGTGCCTGCGGCGCACACCGCTACGTCATGCTCGCCGCTGTTGCCACCCGTGTCGTTCAGCGAGTCACGCACCGCGCCAATCACCTCTGCGTCGTAGGGCAGCACATCGCTTGGCGTAGCAATGGTGAGCGCGGTGACACGAGCCTCCCAGCGCGAGGCCAGGTCTTTGCCACGTGCGGTCCACGCAGCATCGGCTACCCACGCGCCTAAGGCGCTGCTCAGCTGCTCCAGGCCCACACGGGCGTCAGCCACCAAGGCCAGGCTGCGCCATTTGTGGGCGTCCATGCTGTTGACGTTCAAACCCACGATGGTGGCTTTGGCAAACAGGCTGTGCGAGCCGGTAGTGAAGTCTTGCAGGCGCGTGCCCACGGCCAGCACCACATCGGCCTCGGCAGCCATGGCATTGGCTGCGGGCGAGCCGGTAACGCCAATGGCACCCAAGTTCAGCGGGTGGTCCCAGGCCAAGCTGCTCTTGCCCGCTTGCGACTCCACCACGGGCACGCCATGGGCCTGCGCAAAGGCACGCAAGGCATCCCACGCTTGCGAATACAAAACACCACCACCCACAACAATGAGCGGTTGCTTGGCAGCGCGCAGCGCTTCGGTGGCGCGGCGCAACTCAAACGCATCCGCTGGCGGACGGCGAAAGCGAATCGTCTCAGGCTGCAAGAAGCTCTCAGGGCAATCCAAAGCCTGGGTTTGCACGTCTTGTGGCAGCGCCAAACACACCGGGCCGCAGTTGGCGGGGTCGGTCATGACCTGAATGGCGCGTGGCAAGGCCGTCAAAATTTGGCGGGCATCGGTGATGCGGTCAAAGTAGCGGGTCACGGGCCTGAAGGCATCGTTCGCACTGAGGTCGCCTTGGGCAAAGTCTTCGATTTGCTGCAGCACCGGGTCCGGCGCACGCGACGTAAAGGTGTCGCCCGGCAAGAGCAGCACGGGCAAGCGGTTCACATGGGCCAGCGCTGCGGCGGTGACCAAATTAGTAGCGCCAGGGCCAATGGAGGTGGTCACCGCCATGATGCGTTGGCGAAACTGGGCTTTGCTGTACGCAATAGCCGCATGCGCCATGGCTTGCTCGTTGTGCGCCCGGTAGGTGGGCAAGTCGGTGCGGCTGGCCCACAGGGCTTCGCCCAGACCAGCCACATTGCCGTGGCCAAAAATAGAAAACACCCCGCCGCAATAAGGCTGCACGGTGCCGTCGTTCATCTCCACGCGCAGTGCAGCCAAATGGCGCACTAGGGCCTGGGTCATGGTGAGTTTTTGCGTTGTCATCCGAATCGTTGTGTAAGTTGTGACTTGCGCGCAGTGCTTAGGACTTGCGCTTGCGCCAGGCGTCTACCAAGACGGCAAAGTTAGCAGCAACCTCTTGCACCAACATAGCGTCCGTAATTTCGTTTTTCAACCAACGCAAAGACGCGCTGGCCCATAGCGTGCGCCCCACCATAAAGCCTTTGACGATGGGGTTGGTCGCCAGTGCAAAGCTGTCCACCAGCACTTGCAAAGGTTGGTTCAAGCCCAGAATCACCGCACCACGGCAGTAGGGGTCGCGCTCCGCCACCAAGGCTTGCAAGTCGCTCCAACCCTGTGCTTGCAAGGGCGCTAGCTTCCACCACTCGGGCTTCACGCCCAGGTTGTAAAAGCGTTTGACTGCGCGCAGCACGGCGGCGTCTTCGGTGCCCGCTGGCGTCATGGCGCGGGGGCAAATGATTTCTAGCAAGAGTTCGTTACCGCTGGCGCGTGTGGCTTCCCACAACTCCAGCACACGCTGCTCTTGCTCTAGGCGCAGGGTATACGCATCATCGGGGTGGTAGTGCACCAAGCATTTCACCACTTGCTCGGTGGGCCACTGGGTGAGCGCGGTGCCAATCGAGCGTGTGCCGTCAAAGCGCAAGGGGCGTGAGCCAGGCAGCTCCACAGGACGACCCACCCACCAGCCACGGCCGGTCGCGCTGGCCAAGGCGTCGGCGCCGTAGTCGCCACCGTCCACCAGCACACCGGTGTGGCCTTGGAGTTGGTGGCTTTTTTCTACCTGTTCAGCGGCTTGCACCAGCAGCTTTTTCAAGGCGGGGATGCGGGCATCAGAAACGCCTGCTTCACGGCTTAATTCAAAGAACTGGCTGCGGTGGTCAAAGGCCATCACGCACAGCTCGTTCCACACAGGGCGCGCGGCAGTCACGCGGTGCAAATGCTTGAGTTGTTGGTCAGCATCGACCTTGGGGTTGCGGCTGCCCCCAAACCAATGGGCCAGCTCGGCTGGCGTAGGCATCGCGGCAGAACACGCGTGGCGCGACACCACAATGGCGCCACAGGCATTGGCCACTTGCGTGGCTTGCGCCCAGTCTTTGCCTTGCAGCAAACTGGCCATGAGGCCCGACAAAAATGCGTCGCCCGCGCCCAGCACGTTGAGCACTTCCACACGCTCGCCTTGGTAGGTCGGGGCATCGTTGATGTTGGCCGGAATGTCACCCTCAATCACCGCGCAGCCCAAGGCTCCGCGCTTCACCACCAAAGTGGCCTTGCTCACCGCACGCACGGCCTGCAAGCTGGCAATCAAATCGTCAGCCACGCCGCCGGCAATAAAGAACTCTTCTTCGGTGCCTACCAGCAGGTCAAACTGGGGCAACACCTCTTGCAGTTGCTGGGTGACTGCGGCGTCGGGAACGTAGCGGTTTTCGCCAGCACCGCGCGGGGTCAGGCCCCACAGCACAGGGCGGTAGTCAATGTCCAGCACCCGCACCACGCCATGGGTGTGCGCATGGCGCAGCGCTACCTGGGCCGCAGCACGGGTGCCGGGGGTAGACAAGTGCGTACCGGTAATGGCCAGGGCGCGGCAGCGGGCGATAAAGGCCTCGTCAATCAGGCGTGCATCCAAGGCCATATCGGCGCAGTTTTCGCGCACAAACAAGAGCGGAAATGTGTCACGGTCTTTGATACCCAAAAGCACCAGCGCGGTTAAGCGGTGGGGGTCGACTTGAACTTGGCTGGTGTCGCAGCCCGTGGCGTTCAAGGTGTCGGTCAAGAACCGGCCCATTTGCTCGTTGCCCACGCGAGAAATCATGGCGCTCTTGAGCCCCAAGCGGGCCACACCAAATGCCAGGTTGGCAGAACTGCCGCCCAAGTACATGGCCATGCTGCGCGCGTCTTCCAAGCGGCTGCCCATTTGCTGCGCGTACAGGTCAACGGCTAGGCGGCCCAAGCACGCCAAGTCAAAGTCGCGCCCTGCGGGAAATTTCAAGTGTGTCATGCGCGCCTTAAATGGTTACACCGTCTAAATCGGCCATGAGTTTTTGCATCTCTTCGCCACCGGCCATCATGTCCAAGACTTCGTCCTTGCTCACGTCTTTCTTCAAATACGTGCCCAAAGACTTACCCCGGTTGAGCAGCGTGAAGCTGTCTGCGATAGGGTAAGCGTGGTTCACATTGTGGGTGATGAAAATGACCGAAATGCCCCGCGCACGGGCCTTGGCAATGAGCTTGAGCACATTGGCCGATTGCTTCACCCCCAAGGCAGCGGTAGGCTCGTCCAGAATCAACACCTTGGCGCCAAAGTGAATCGCGCGGGCAATGGCCAAGCACTGCTTCTCGCCGCCCGACATGGTGCCAATCATCTGGTTGGCATCGCGAATGCGAATGCCCATGTCGCGCAGCTTGTCGCCCGCGGTTCGGGCCGCATGGTGGTGGTCCATCACCGGCAAAAAGCCGAACAGTTTTTTGACCGGCTCGCGGCCCATGAAGAAGTTGCGCGCCACACTCATCAGGGGCACCAACGCCAGGTCTTGGTACACGGTACCAATGCCTAGGTCCAAGGCTTCGCGTGGCGAGTTAAAGCGCACGGGCTTGCCTTCCAAGATGTACTGGCCTTTGTCTGGGGCATGCACACCCGCCAAGGTCTTGATCAGGGTGGACTTGCCTGCCCCGTTGTCACCCAGCAGGCAGTGCACTTCGCCACGGCGCAGGCGCAGTGTGACGCCACCCAGGGCGATCACCGAGCCAAAGTATTTGCTCACGTCTTCGAGCTGAAGAATGTAGTCAGTCATGCTGTTTCTCTGTCAATGTTTAGCGGCGGCCCAAGGCAAAGCGGGTGCGGATGTAGTTGTTAAAGAGCACCGCAATCAGCAGCATCAAGCCCAAGAACACGCGGTACCAGTTGTTGTCAATGCTGGTGTAGCCAATGCCAATTTGCACCATGCCAAAGATCAAGGCACCAAACGCTGCCCCCACCACCGAGCCATAGCCACCGGTGAGCAAGCAGCCGCCAATCACCGCGGCGATGATGGCTTCAAACTCTTTTTGCAAGCCCCGGTCGGCTGCTGCAGAGCCGGCGTCTGCCACTTGCAAGACCGCGAACACAGTGGAGCAAAACGCCATGAACACAAACAAGCTGATCTTGACGCGCGCCACCGGTATGCCCACATTCTTGGCCGCGTTGGCATCACCACCCACGGCCTGAATCCAGTTGCCCATGCGGGTGCGGGCCAACACAAAGGCGCCTGCCGCTGTCAACGCAAACCACCACACCACGGCCTTGGGCAAACCAGTTGCCAAGGCGGTGCCATCGTCACGCGCAGCAATCACCCCCATGCGGGCCAGTGCATCAAACACCCCCGTCAGGGTGTAGCCATGGAAGAAGAAAGAAATCACGGGATCGGTGGCAAACATGTCACGCAAGACCAAGTCGCCATTGCCGCTCAAAATGGTTTTGCCAGTGAAGATGACGGACACCGCCAAGGATAGGCCACGCAGAATAAAGAAGAAGGCCAAAGTCACAATAAAAGACGGCAAGCCGGTGCGCACCACCAGCCAGCCGTTGAGCCAGCCCAAGGCCAATGCGACGGCAAACGCAAATACGGTGGCCAACCACAAAGGCCAGCCCCAGTACAAGGCGGGTATGGCCAAGAGCATGCCGGCAAAGCCAATCATGGAGCCCACCGACAAATCAAACTCACCGGCAATCATGAGCAGCGCTGCGCCCACGGCCAACACGCCCAGGTAAGCGGCAACAGTGCTCCAGTTCACCACGCCTTCGGCGCTAAACATGCCAGAGCCGCCTGCGCTGACCGCAAACATGGCAATCACCAACAGGGTTCCCGCCAAGGCGCCGAACTCGGGGCGCGACATCAGTTTGCGCAAGGGGCTGACCTCGCGCACCCGGTCATCCGTGGGTGCAGCAGGTGCTGGGTTGGGGGCTTGGGGGGTCATAAGGGTCGCGTCCATCATTCTGGCTTTGGCTTGGGGTACGAGGAAATGGAGGGCCTTTTCAGAGGCCTTAAGACAGGGTCAAAGGCACGCGTGTGCCTAAGACCCTGGGGGACTACGCGTTAACGGTATTGGCCAGCGTATTTTTCAACCTTGCCAATGTTTTCCTTGGTCACAAAGCCAGGGCCAGAACCAATGTGGCGTGGGCCGTAAGCAGGTGCCAAGCCGTATTCAGCAAAGCGTGCAGCCGTCTTGGCGTTGGCTTTTACTGCGGCAGACACAGCGGCCAAATCCGTGGACTTGGTGGACTTCATGGTCGCAAGCACCGCCACAGGGATGTAGCCTTGCAAGTACGGTTGTTGGTCAATACCAAACTTCACCGAACCGTCTTTGATGCCCTTGGAAATTTCGTCGGACAAATCGAAAGTCGCCATCCACATCTTGCCCTTCAGGCCTGCTTTTTCCAGCACTTTCAAAGTGGGGTGGGCCGAGGTTGGCCCCAGGGTCAGCACCGCACCGGTAGTGGGGTTTTGACGCAAGTAAGCCGACACTTTGGCTTCGATGCCCGTTGGGTCTTCGCCAGAGTCAATGGTGCTCTTCTTGAAGTCCGCGCCAATGGCTTCCGCAAAACCACGGCAACGCTCAAACGATGCAGGGTTGGTGGCGTAATGGTTCACGCACAAGAAAGACTTCACACCGTCAGCTTTGGCACGCATGCCCGCGCCCTTGCCTGCCTCGTACTCAGGTTGGCCCACATGCATGATGGCGCCCAGCTTCTCGCTTTGCTCGGTGGTGCCGGAGTTGATGGTGATCACCGGAATCTTCTTGTCCGTGAGCTTCTTGATGGAGCTTTGCAGCACGTTGTAGTCCGCAATCGTCACGATCACGCCGTCATAGCCTTGGGCTGCGGCCTGCTCAATCAAACGCGCCATGTCGGCCAAGTCGCCGTTGGCGGGGTTGCGGTAGTCCACCTGCACGCCGTAGTCTTCACCAGCTTGCTTGACCGAGTTTTTGATGGTGTTCCACCAAGAGTCAGAGTCGGGCGCGTGACTGATCAGGGCGATCTTGGATTGCGCCGCTGCAAATCCGCTGGCAGCCACCAAGGCGGTGACCAACAGAGTTTTAGCAAACGACTTGCGGGATAGGTTCAGGCTTTTCATACAGTCTCCAATTTTCTAGTTCAACAAGTGGTTAACAGGTAAGGGACAGTTCGCTGCGAAACAGCAGATACGGCAGCAGTCACCAAGGACTCCCGGCATCTGCGACAAAGTTTATCTATTTTCTTAAATTTTAGAAATGATTTTCTAATAGGGATAAACCCTAGAATAAATATTCGTTCTATGCAAATCCTTTGACGGATAATTTGTTCTGAAAATCCGTGCCATTTGCCACCCGCAAATGGTGTGTTGCCCCCGCGAAACCCAGCGCAAGACAGCCATGAACCCAACCGAACCCAGCAGCGCCCCCGCCAGCGAAGAAGCCTTGATCGCTGCCATTGCGCGCGAATTTGACGGTTTGAGCCGCCAGCTCAAGCAAATTGGCCAGTACGTCGAGCAACACCGTGGTCAGTTGGGCATTCAGTCCATCCAGCAAGTGGCGGAGCTGTGCCAAGTGCAGCCCTCGGCCATTGTTCGGTTTGCCAAACACTTTGGCTTTAGCGGCTACTCCGAGCTGCAAAAACTGTTTCGCGAAGGCCTGGCGCGCCAGATTTCACCCAGCCGGGACTACCAGTCGCGCATTCGCGGTGCCATTGAGTCGGGCGCGCAAAACTTGAGCAGCAGCGACATCGTGCACGCCATGATTGGCGCAGGCATTGCCGGTATGGAAGAGCTTGAAGCCAGCTTGCAAGAGCCCGCATTTGATGCAGCGGTGAACCTGCTGTTTGAGGCTGACACCGTGTGGCTCATGGGTTCGCGCCGCTCCTTTGCCATCACCACCTACTTGGCCTATGCGCTGCAGCACACCGACAAGCGCGTGCAGCACATCACGGCCTTGGGCAATATGCAAGACGGCCAGTTGCGCGGCCTGCGCAAGGGCGACGTGATGGTGGCCATCTCGTTTGCGCCTTATGCGCCGGAAACTGAAACCGTGGTGCGCGAGGCCAGCGAGCGCGGCGCGCACATCATCTGCATCACCGACAGCAGCTTAAGCCCCATGTGCCGCGTGGCGCAAGCCAGTATTTTGGTGAACGAAACCAGCGTGTTTGGCTTTCGCGCACTGACCAACACCATGACGGTGGCGCAAAGTCTTTTTATGGCCCTGGCCTACCGGCTAGAGCTGCAGTACAAGCCCACCCGGGCCTGATTCCTACATTTCACCCCACCACTTAGACGACACCCCCTATGAAAAAAGTAGCACTCTTTGGCGCTGGCCGCATTGGCCGCATTCACGCCGCCAACCTGGCCGCCATGCCCGGCATTGAACTCACCGCCGTGAGCGACCCTATGGCCGCCAACGCCGCAGCCTTGGCCCAAGAGCATGGCGCCCGCGTAGACAGCATTGAAGCCATCTTTGCAGACAAGTCGATTGACGCGGTCGTCATTGGCAGCCCCACCACCACACACAGCGACCTGATTACCCGCGCAGCCCAAGCCGGCAAACACATCTTTTGCGAAAAGCCGGTCGACCTGTCGGCCGAGCGCGCGCAAGCCTGCGCCGCGGTGGTGGCGCAAAACGGTGTGGCCTGCATGATTGGTTTTCAGCGCCGCTTTGACCCCACGTTCAACGAAGCCAAAACCCGCTTAGACCGCGGCGACATTGGCAACCCCGAAATGCTGGTCATCACCAGCCGCGACCCCGGCGCGCCGCCGGTGGAATACATCCAGCAGTCGGGCGGCATCTTCCGCGACATGCTGATCCACGACTTTGACGTGTTCCGTTGGATCTTGTGTGGCGACGGCGACAAGGCCGCATGGCTCAGCGCCACCGGCTCTTGCCTGACCGACCCCGCCATTGGCCAAGCGGGCGACTTCGATTGCACCGCCGTCACCATCAAAACCGTGAAGGGCCGCCTGTGCCAGATCAACACCACGCGCCGCGCGGCCTATGGCTACGACCAGCGCTTTGAAGTCATTGGCTCCAAGGGCATGCTGCAGTGTGGCAACCACAAGCCCAGCGAAGTAACCCAGGCCACCGCACAAGGCACCTCCCACGACAACCCTGAGGCCTTCTTCTTGCAACGCTACGCCGCCGCCTACCGCTTGGAGATTGAGCACTTTTTCACCGTGCTGCAAAAGGGCGGGACCTTCCGCACCACCGTGCAAGACGGTGTGGATGCCCAAGTGCTGGCCGACGCAGCCGCCAAGAGCGCTGCCACCAACCAAATCATCACCTTCAACTGAGGCACACCATGCTGAGAAACCTACGAGTCGGCATTGCCGGTTTGGGCCGCTTAGGCAAGCGCCACGCCGAAGCTCTGGCCCACCAAACCCGCCACTGCGAGTTAGTTGCCGCGTGCAGCCCCGTGACCCAAGAACGTGAGTACGCCACCCAGCAACTGGGTGTGGCCCATGTGTACGAAGACTACGCGGCCATGCTGGCCAACCCCGAGATCGACGCCGTGGTGCTGGTTACCCCCACCTCGCTGCACGCCGACCAAACCATTGCCGCCTTGCAAGCTGGCAAGCATGTGTTGGTAGAAAAGCCCTTGGCCCTGAACGTGACCGACTGCGAACGCGTGCTGGCAGAAGCCGTCAAGCACCCGGCGCTGGTGGCCATGGTGGGCTTTGTGCGCCGGTTTGACCCCAGCTACTTGCATGCCCATACCGCTGTGGCGGCGGGCGACATTGGCAGGCCCTTCTTGGTGCGCTCGCAAACCTGTGACCAAAACGACCCCGAAGGCTTTTTTGTGCGCTTTGCGCCCACCTCCGGCGGCATCTTTATGGACTGCAGCGTGCACGACATCGACCTCGCGCGCTGGATGCTGGGCCGGCCCAAAGCCACCCGCGCCTTTGCCACTGGCACCAACGCACTGCACCCAGCGCTCGCCGAGTTTGGCGACGTAGACAACGGCATGGCCATCGTGGAGTTTGAAGGCGGCCAACGCGCGGTGTTCTACGCGTCGCGCACCATGGCGCACGGCCACGAAACCAGCACCGAAATTATTGGCACCGCAGGCAAGCTCTTGGTTGGGGAGCACGCCGCCAACGACCGCGTGATCCGCAGCGACGCGCTGGGCGTGCGCCACGGTGTGGTCAAAGACTTTTACGAACGCTTCGAAGCCGCCTTCGGCGCAGAGATGTCTGCGTTTGTAGCCGCCTGCCGTGGCGAGCAAGCGCTGACGCTCACACTGTCCGACGCACTAGAAGCCACCCGAATTGGCCTGGCCATCACCCGCTCGCTGCACAGCGGCATGCCAGAGGCTGTGTAGGCACGTAGCCCGGGCGAAACACTGGCAAAAAGTGCCATTTGCGCTCATGGATGTTGCGCAAGCAGCTATTGTTTAGATAGCAATCAAAAAGGAGGCCATTAGCCTCCTTTTTTTGCACCACTATGGCCCAGCGCGCTACACCGACTTGCGAAACGCCAGGGGCGTCATGCCTGTTTCTTTGCGAAAGAACTTCACAAAGTTAGTCGCCTCGTCAAACCCCAAGTCTTGCGCAACCACTTGCATGGCTGCGCTGGTGTGGGCCAGCAGGCGCTTGGCTTCTAAGGCCAGGCGTTGGTGGATCAGTGCCTTGGCAGAAGCGCCTGCCGCTGCTTGGCAGGCGCGGCTCAAGGTCTTGTCGCTCATTCCCAGCGCCTTGGCGTAGTGCTGCACTTGGTGTTGCCGGGTGAAGTCAGACTCCAGCAAGGCGCGAAAGCGCCTGAAACCCTGCTGCCACGTGAGCTCAGCCTGCCCCACCGCTGCGGTTGGTGACTGCCAAACCGACAGGCGTAGCAGCGTCGTCGCCAACTGCAAGCGCAGCAGCTCATTGCGCACGGCCACTTCGACCGCAAGGGCCGCATCCTCTTGCATCTGCCGCATGGCGCGCACCATCCACGCGTGCGCTGCACTGGCTAAGGCGTGCAAGCTTTGCAGGTCTTCCACGCGGCGCAAAAAGTCCATCTCTTGCGCCGCGCGGCTGTTGCCCGCGCCCGCCAGGGTGTCGGGGCGAAACACCATCAGGCAACCGTCCCAGCCCTGCGCAAAGTCATAGCGAAACACCTGGCCTGGCCGCACCAAGAGCCAGTCACCCGCATTGGCCACCAGTGTGCGGAAATCCACCATAGGGTGGGTCTGCCCTTCCAGCACACCAATGAGGCGATAAAAGTCAGCGCGCTGCAGCTTCTCAAAATGCTCGGGCGGCGCCTTTTGCCTAAGCTCAGCAATCGACATCACCTCCACCGCCAAGTGCGAATCTTTAGGCGGATTAAAGCCCACGGGGATGATGGTTTTGGAGCTAGCAGTGGTGGTCATTCTGTCCAGTTTTTACCATAGTTAGTCTTGATTTGACCTCGCCGAAAGCGCGTCGCCGGAAGACACTGAGGGCATTCGCAACTTACTAAGCAATCCCACGAAAGACTGACCATGACACGCTTTACCCTTCGCCCCCTCGTCGCTCTTGCTTTACTCGCAGCCACCGCGCCAAGCTGGGCCCAAACCATGACCGTGGAACAAGCCCGCAAGCAAGTGGCACCGTTCTACGAAATGCTCAACCAGCCCGCCACCAAAGACATCAAAGCGCTGTCCGAGCAAGCCTTGTCGCCCGACTGGAAGTCTTACTCCAGCGAGACCGACTTCAAAGGCCGCGATGGCTTTGTGGCCCAGGTGGGTGGTTTTGGCAAGCTCATCCCCGACCTGAAGTGGGACATCAAAGACGTGCTGGTGGACGGCAACCGCATCATCGTGCGCAGCGAAGCCAGCGGCACACCGGTGGGCCCCTTCTTTGGCGTGGCCCCCAGTGGCAAGAGCTTCAAGATCATGACCATTGACATCCACACCATCAAAGATGGCAAAACCATCACCGCCCACCACGTGGAAGACTGGGCCAGCGCGCTACGTCAACTCTCTGCCAAATAACCCTTCAAGTACCCCAAGGAAATCAAAATGACCAAAGACGAAGTACAAGCCATCGTTGCCCCTTTCTACAAACAGGCCCTCACGGTCAATACCGAGACCACGTCTACGGCTGTGCTGGAAAAAATTCTGGCCGACAGCTTTCAGTCCATCAACAGCCAAGGCAGCAAGGACAAAGCCACGCTCATCCAGCAAGTGGCAGGTTTTTGGAAGCTCATTCCCAACTTGGTATGGGAACCACAGGACCTGGTGATTGGCGTGGACGGCAAAAAAGTCGTGGTGAGAGCGGTGGCCACCGGCTCACCCAAGGGCAACTTCATGGGCATGGAGCTAGACGGCAGCAAGCCCTTCAAGATCGACACCACCGATATCCATGAGATTGACAACGGCCAGATCGTGCGCGTGCACCACCTCGAAGACTGGGCCACGGGTCTGAAGCAGCTCAAAGGCTGATGGGGGGGGGCAGCCAGCCACGCCGCTTGTACCCAAATCCTAAGAAAACAGGCAAAAAATGCGTTCAGCGCTTATGGATATTGCGTAGACAGCTATTGAAACTATAGCAATCACTCAGTAATCGTTTCTGCGGCTTTCAGTTGCCTATGCCGCGTGACAGGTCACCCATCATCGCGTGCTGGCTGCACGCCGTAGGCCCGCATAGCGGATGCAACCTGAGACTGCTCTGTCGTCTCGGCGGCGTAAAGCCGATAGCTAGGAGCGAGGATGGGTTCAATCGCTTTGGCGAGCACTAAGATCACGCTGTGCATGGAAAAACGCGGCCCCGCCTTCGCTTCCAGTGGGGCTGCCCAGTACGCGAAGTCGGCGTCTTGTCTAGGCACATTGCGGGCCTCCCCCGTTACCTTGAAACCCTTTTGGACGAACACATCCACAAAGCTCACGCACACAAGGGGGTTGACTGCAAGGTTGCGCACGCTGGTGGGTGAAGCGATGTTCGCTATGACAAGGTGCTCAGCATCAAAAGCAGCAAAGATTTCCTTGGGTGAGACATTGGGCTGGCCGTTTTCATCAACAGTTGCAAGCCAGCACAGAACGCTGCGGGCGGCGGAATTTCGGACTTCAGGCGACAACATAGGCGTAGAGAAAAAATACAGCGGGTTGGCAACCCAGTGGATCTGAGCTTGCGAACCACTTGCAGGCCCGCTGCAATGGATAGATCGGAGTCATGATTCTCGCTTATCGATGAATGACCAAGTGTCCGCTTCACCAACTACGCAAAATGACCAGAGTGCACCGAGGCGGCGGCACATAGAGCGGTGCAAATTGGTCGCCGTGTGAGAAGCATGAGGTATCTGGATACGAACTTGGCCGCAGTGGCATAAGGCTGTCAGCATGAGTTTTCGGACTCCAATCAATAGCTTGAAGGCGCAGTCCGTGCACCTTAGGACCCGCACTTGGTAGCAGGTGAAGCCAGCTTCATGAATAAGCCCGCTGAGGGTCATAGTCACGCTCCTTTGATTTGGAACTCACTGGTTTATACCTGAGCAAGGCTGACTGTTGGACACAAGCGTACCCCACGTTAGCGCACGGTCACATGGCACGATTCCAACGGTAGAGGCTAGAAGTCAAAGCGCCCCCTGCAGTGGTGCAACGACAAGAACTTGATGTCTTGCACCGATGGCCGTTGACCTCACCGAGCCGCTTCAAGGCAGACACCCTCTAGCGCTTATAAAAACTGCGCAAGCAGCTATCTAAACCGTAGCACTTAGCGCAAAGCTATCGTCCGCCAAACGCCAGCCGACGCAGTGCTGCGCTGTACACCGCGCGACCGTGCAAAAGGCACAGCGTCTATCAATTAGCGCCCATTCATTTCAGGCAGGCTAAGGCGATGAATAAGCCCACCGAAGTGGGCATTTCACGTGCGAGAGGCAATCAGAACTTGGCAACTAGCCCAGCGCTAAGCAATGAAACATCGTTGTTGCTGAGGCCTGAAACGCTGTTGTAAGACGTGTAGGCGACACGAACGCCGAGCGCTTCTGTGATTTTTGCGTCGTAACCCATACCGAACAAGGCGCCAGAACCGCTCGTCGTTTTGCTTTCTATTCCAGACACGCCTCCAATAACTCCGCTAACGTCTGTTTGTGTACTGAGTGTGTGTCCGCCAATGCGGATAAACAGGCCATTGAGTCCAGTGGAGTGGCTTGGACGAATCAGCGCAGAGTAATCAACGCCATTGGTTTTCGTTGTCGCACTAAGGGAATAAGCTACTGCGCTACGGCTTACACCAGAAACTGTGGCGCTTGCTGTACTCGTAGTGATGTAGCCCAATTCGGCACCAAAGTTTTCAGAGATTGCAAGACCGCCAAAGAAACGACCAGCACTCATCCCCGCATCTTGAGTGCTAGTAGCTGTACCGCCCACTGCGTTTACAAAGCCAGAAGCAATACTGGTTTGGTCTTTTCACTTGAAGGACGCAAACTCTGCGCCCATGTAAGCTTTAGATGCATTGGAGTCTTGGGCAAACGCAGTGGTTGCACCGAGGCAAATTGCCGTGACAGCAGCGGCTTGAAAAAACGATTTCATGTATTCCTTGTTGGTATGAGACTCGCCGACTAGTGGCGAAAAAAGTAAGTGACTGAAGGACTCTTTGGCCCTTTGCTTGGATTCCGACGACGCACCTAGCAGCCTAGTGACACGAGAGAGTTATCTATACGCCATCAGCGCTCAGCAATGCGACAAATATGCTCGGACTGAATCAACAGCTCCATATGCAAGGCAGACGCAATCGTGCGGAGCCATATCGCTCCCCCCGCAAGCGGGGCGACTAAATTGCAACGAAAAGTGTTGCTGGCCAGGACGACCGGGTCACGTTGATGCGCTCGCTCAACGAATGAACACCCGATCAGAAACACTCGATTTCGCCCATGAATAATACACAAGCAGCTATCAATTAAAGAGCAACCATCACGCAAGCGAAGCACTGTAGCCACGCTTGCTATTTGTAAGCCACACGTAACGCCGATCCAGGGTAAGCGTATTTGTAGCAAGGGTGAGCGCCCATGCCATAGGGATATGTTGCTCGCTTTCATAAGCTGCGGCCTGCGTCGTTAGGCCCTCTGTGCCAGCTGGGCTTGACCCGCTTCATTGCCAATAGTCGACGGCGCAATTTTTGCCACTTTGCACCCCGACTTTCGATGAAACCCATGTCCACCCGCGTTAGCACAATCACCCTCATGACGGCACTGGCCGTGGCCGCCTTATCTGCCTGCGGAGGTGGCGAGAAAGACGCATTAGGCGCTACGACAGGTAGCCCCAGCGCACCAATCGGTCCTGGGCCCGTAGACCCAGAGGCACCCCCAAGCAGTCCAAGCAGTCCAAGCAGTCCAAGCAGTCCAAGCACTTCAGCAACGCCCATAACGCCTGTATTCAGAGTGGTGGTAGTGAACGACACCAGCATGTTGCTGACGTGGCCTGTGGACACCAATACGACCCGCTATGTGATTACACGCAATGGGGTCCCTATTGCCTCACCTGCAGTAAACATCAGCAAGGGCACGTTTACGGATGCAGGCCTAATCCCATCCACCGCCTATACCTACACCGTGCAGGCCTGCAACGCCACGTCCTGCTCAGCCGTTGGCACAGCGCCCGCCAAGAGCACGATGACGAGCGCCTTGGCCACAGCCGTCACTGCGAACGGCAGCGACTTCTATACGAAATCGATCTTGCTCGACAACGTGCCAGACCTGCCGGCAGATATCCCCACCTTCGCCGCGACGCCGTACAACTCGTTCAAAGGCACTACCAGCAAAGGCAACGATGCATGGAGCACCAAGCGGCAGGACATCATCACTTGGTACAACGCCATACGCTTCGGTGACAACACGGTCTGGAAAGAATACACAGGCACCACTCCGGTCTTTGCCGAACTCCCAAAGTGGGAGGTGGGTGCTTACCGCATGGGCATTTTGAACAAGCAATGGCAGACCAATGCGCTGGATTTTTACAACTTTGCGCGTGCCTTGTTTGGTGCCCAGTGGAATTACATGTCTGGCTACAAAACAGTTGCAGCCCAAGCTGCGGCCATGTCCAACCTCAACGGCGGTCATGGGCCATCACCGGTGGATGCCGCCGCTATAGGAATAGGGGGTCCCATGTTTGACGCCATTGCTTTCGCGCGAAGCACAAGCAACTTGATGGGCGGTCCAGTCAAGACAACGAACGATTACGGCGCGATGACTTCATTTCCCATGAACTCAAAGTTAGCGTCCATCTGGAGCGAGTCCGAATCTGGCCGCATTGCAGAAATGGGCCACCGCTCCGCATTTATGTATGCCCCAGGCCGTGACATTGGCATTGGTGGGGTCAGTGGATATCACACATGGATGGCCTATGGCGGCGATCCAAAGGCAAACAATGGCCAACTGCTGGGTGCTGTTGAGCAAAAAGCAATGTTTGATCGCTGGCCGGTTGGGCCCATGCCTGCGGGAGGGGTGCAAACCTGGCCTTCGCACGGTTACTTTCCCTTCTTTATGCTGCGCGGCAATAACCAAGCTTGGAGCACCAAGCTATTTGGTGGCACCGGCGCGAACCCGACCGTGACACGCCCAGTAAAAGGAGAGCGCATCAACCTCAAAATGGAATACTTTGTTCACACCCAAGATGGGGACCTGACCACGCTCGCTGCCCCCGTGCAGACCATAACGCTCACGGCGGTGGTGGGTGACCCCAAAGGTGGCAGCGGGCCAGACTATGCCAACGCAGAAATGATTCCTAGTGGTGGCACGGGTGCACAGTTCCAGCAGGGTGGCGGCTACTACTTCACCGCAAACGGTTACTCGTTCCCCTTTGAATGGCGCATGCCGACCGGCTGGTACAACGAGATGGCCAAAGACCTCGCAAGTACGAACCCTGCGCCTCGCTACCACACCGTGCGCGCCACTTTCATGAGCGATGGCAACGGTTTCAAAGTCAAAAATCCGTTTTACATGAACCCCACCGTTGACGCACCCCTGGTGATCCAAACCACGTTCTTTGATATCCAGCGCCAGACAGGTGCGAACTAAAACACAAGCAGCCTAGGCAAGCCAGCCCCATGAGCTAGAGGGCTAGGCTTGCGGCTGCAATGGGGCCTCAGTGAATTAGGTACACGAGAAAAAGCACCCTGTGCGCCCATGGATACCGCGCCGCAAGCTACAAATTACAGAGCACGCAACGCATATCAGTTGTGCGCTGCAGCCTCACAGGCGAGCAGCCAAGGCCACCAGCTGCGCCATAGTTGGCGCTGGAACTTGGGTTGCCAAGTCAGCCTCTAGCGCCTTGCGCGCAGTGCTTGCCGGATCATTCACCACGGCCTCAGCCCAAGCAATGGAAAGCGCCAGTACGCGACCAGCACCGTCCGTTGCGGTATAGCGCGCGCGCAGCAGTTGTAGCAGGCTGGGCGGTACATCCCACGCGGCGAGTAGGAGCCAGGTGAAGTCCACGCCGTCTTCGTACGGCCCTTGCAACTCCGGTGCGGCGAGTGCGCCAAGGTTATGGGCCATGGCGGCTAGCGCCAAGCGCGCTGGCATGTCGGCCTGCATATTGGCAAGCAGATGCGGTGCCAACAACACGCTGGCGCGGGCGGCCAAGTTGGCAAGCTGCCAGGCCTTGGTGGCCTTGACTTCCGCTGCAAGTTCATGTTTAGGCAAGCTTGCGTCTACCAAGTTGCACAGCACGTAAAACGGCACGCGCTCTAACAACGCCGCATCGAGCGCGCAAGCGCCCACCGGCAGCTGGCCTGCGTGCATGCAATAAGCCAGCAGGCGCAGGTGCAGCACGGGGTCGGCACGCAAGGCCGCACACATGGTATTGGCTTCGTAGTTGCTCTGCGCCAGCGACTCGCGCACATAGGCGAGCTGGGGGCTATGGCGATGCCAAGCAGAAGGCGCGCTCCAGTCGGTGTCGCGGCGCTCCCCCACCCAGCGCTGCGCGGCCTTGCGGCATTGCGCAAGAGTGATGCCAAAGCGCTCTCGGAATGCCCGCTCCAGCGCACTGCGGTCCCCATAGCCAGTGCGCAGGGCAATGCTCTCTGTTCTTTCGTCGGTGTTGAGTACTGCATCCATGGCGGTGCGCGCGCGCTGCGCGGCCAGCAGCGCAGAGAAGCTGCTGCCTGACTGTGCCAGTTGGCGGCGCAGTGTGCTGGCCCCCAAGGACAGCTCTGCGGCGGCCAGTTCCAGCCCCACGTTGGCCAAGCTGCTGCGCTGACCCAGCCAGTTCACCACGCGCCGCAGCGTGGTGTTGCGCTGCAGTGCACTGTTAAGGCGTCGCTCAAACATAGGGCGGATGGCCTTGCGCAGCGCCTCGCTGGCGCCGGGCAGGTGCAGCTTGCACACGGCTGTGCTGTAGCCCAATGCAAACTCTGCAGCGCCCCAGCGCGGCTCAACCCCCAACAGCTCTAACAGCTCTGTATTGTCTGTAGCGGCGTTGGTCATTAACTCCACGTACTCAGCGGCCAAAGGCACGCCAGTGATGTCGCGTAGCACCCGCATGAGCCACACCACGATAGCCTCATAGCGCAGCCGCATGCCGAGCCGGTCCACCAGCACCGTGGGGCTCACCACCAGGCGCACGGTATTGCCACGGTGCTCAATGGCAATGCGCCCGTCCGGAAACAAGAGGTTGCTCATGCGGGCAATCTCGTCGAATGCATCTTGCAAGGTGGCGTGAGCGCGTAAGTAGTACACCAGCCCGTCACCCGCGCCTAGGTCTAGCTCACCAGCGAGCCAAGCAATGGCGTGGGGGTCGCCCTGGGCGTGCAGCCACTCGCCAATTTGCAAGGCCATTTCGGGCAACAAAGGTGCAGGGTCTGAAGGTGCCACGCGGCGCAAGCCAAAGTGGGTTTGCAAGGTGTGCAACGCATCAGGCTGGCTGCGGTAACGCGCCAGCAAGACTTGGAAGTGCCGCAACTGCGGCACATATTCGTAAGCGTAATCGTCGTACATCGTCAACGCTGCGGGGGTGCAGGGTGAATCAATTGGGGAGTGTTGTAAGTGCCGCCACTGAGCGCATTTGCAGCATGGGTGAGCGTCAAGGTAGCAGCCTAAAAGGGTCGAGGCTTCTAAGCTCGTTTACTGGGAATCTTATCAGCAGCCCAGTGGACGCTCGCCTGTGCGTGAGCGTTTGGAATTCACCTGATTAGGCGTAACTGCCGTAGTAAGCGGACTGCAGCATGCGGAGATGACCGTCACAGTAACTTACAAATTAGTGCACCAGTTTACACAAAAAAACATATGTTGGGTACGTCAATTTTGAGAAAACAATCGATTCTTGCGCTTACGTCGTTAGTGGTCCTGAGTTTGGTCGCCTGTGGCGGCGGCGACAAAGGCTCCGGTTCTGCGACCAGTTCGGCCACTGGCACCACCAGCACACCCTCGCCCTCCGCCCCCACTGCTACGCCCAGCACGGATGCGATCACCTTGGCCTTGCAAACGGGCGACCCACGCGCGCTCACCGCCACCGACCGCGACGTTTTGATGCAGCGCGCCCTTGCCACTGCCACAAGCTTACGCAGCAAGCAAAGCCAAGCGCTGAGCTCGATGTACAGCGCAGACATCACGCAGCTCGCATTGGACCATTCCAACAGCAGCATCTCCATCACCGCCACCAAAACCACGATTGCCACGCCCTTGATCGTGTCCGACAGCGGCACGGGTATGGCCGCCATTGCACAAGTGGGCACAGGCCGGGGCCTGGCTTACGGCGCCAACGTGCTGGGCATGATGGCGGGAACCACCACCCAGCAGCAGCACTTACCGCTATTCACACGCGCATTCAGGTGGCTGATGACGGGTGACGGCGCAGGCGCACTGCCAGCCAACTTTGCAGTGGCCACCGCGGGCTACGACGTCAACAGCGTGAAGCAATTTGCCACTCGCGTGGGCAGCACCGCCACTGCAAGCAGCTGCAAAATTGAAGACCCCAGCAACACCTGCTGGCAGACCCTGGACTTGATGGTGTTTGGTGGTGACACTGTGAACAGCGCGGGCCTGAGCGCTTTGGTGCGCAGCTACTTGGAGGCCGGCAAGGCGGTGATGTACATGCACACCAAAGGCTGGCAAGACTCAGCGGGAGGGCGCAGCGTGGTCAACGCGCTGGGTATGTCCATGGGTGGCTACCCTGGCAACTATTTTGCCAGTGATACCAACCTCATCAAGTCGGTAGGCAGCACCCGCACGCGTGAGGCGAGCTTGGCCAATGGCGACCAGTTTGGCGCCTTGGCCACCACGCTCAACCTAATGAGTCGCAACGATGTGAAGCTAGACCTGGCCAACGACCGGTCTACGCTCAAAGCCATCGACGCGATCCACAACGGGCTCGCCGCCATACAAAGCAGTGGTGGCGATGTGTTTGCCGACCCTGATGCCGACCTGTACCGCAGCCTTATTTTGTGGGCCGACCAGTACCGCACCGGCGTGGTGTACGGCGCGCCGCTGGCGATAAGCGGAGATTCGGACCAATTTTTGCGCACCTACGCCTCGGACTCTTGGTTGGCATTTAACCGTGCGGCCACCACCGTGCCGCCCAAGGGCTCTGGCGACTACATGCCTGCTGCCGCAGCCGCATTGCCGGTTGCAGCTGACTTTGAGTCGATCGATGTCACCATTCCGCAGTCCAGCGGCATCACACTGATTGGCCGAGGAGCAGTGCCAGGCAAGACCGTGACAGTGCAAATTGACGACGCAGCGGGCGTCACGTCCTTAGGCCTGCAAACCAGCTATTTGCGTGTGTGGGGGAGCCCGATCGATGAGGCGGTGTACAAACGCCCACGCCGTCCCAACTCATTTGGCATTCCGCTTTCCAAACAAAAAGACACGGTGTTTGTCACACCCTTTGGCGGGCCCTTGATGCTGAGTTACAGCGGTGCCACGGCGGGCAGCGTGGTGAAGCTGCGAATCAAAGGCGGTGCGAAGTACGCGCACTATGACTTCACCCGCAACCCGTCGCAGGCCGAGATTGCCGAAGCGTCTGCAGCCCTAAAACGTGGTGACTTTGGCTGGCAAACCAACAAGCTAGTGGGCGGCGAAGTGCAGCAAACCATTGGCTACGCCAAAAGTGCCATGGGCACTTTGAGCCCTGAAGACTATGTGGTGGGCCGCCTCAAAAACATGCTGTTTGACAGCAACCACTTTGCCAACGGCTACAACAACATGCCCATGTCAGACCGCGCCCAAGCGCTGTGCGATGGCTTGGGGTGGACCTGTACAGGGCCCTTGCACCGCGCCCCCGGCGTGCAGCATTTCATTGGCTGGATTGCAACATGCGGCTTTTTGTGCTCCGGCAACCCGTCTGACGGATTTGCAGGCATTGGCAGTGGCTGGGGCCACGCCCATGAGTTGGGCCACAACACGGTGCAACGCGTGATGCACATTGCCCCCAATGGCAAGGGCTGCGTGGTGGAGTGTGACAACAACATTCTGGCCAGCGCCACCATGCTGCGCCAAGCAGCCTTGCTGGGTGAAGACACCGGCCACAGCCTCGACCACAAAGGCCTGTACGCCTACATTGTGGCTAACCGTGCGACCAACCTAGCGGGGGAGGCTTTGCGTGCCGATATGGAAGTCAGGCTATGGCAAGGCCCTAGCCAAGACCCCATGCGCGCGGTGCATTTTCAGATGGCTTTTCAGTACAGCAAGCTGCGCGCTGCACTGGCGCAACCTACGATGGAGAGCACTTTGGAGTTTTTCCAACTGCTGACCAAGGGCGACCGACTGGTGGCCCGTGCCTGGGATGCCAACAACAAGGCCAAGTACGGCATGGGTCGATTTGCGAATAACACGATTGAAAACGAAGACCTGTTCTACGTGCTGAGCTCCAAGATCATTGGCCAAGACATGCGCAAGCATTTTGCGATGTACGGCATTCCGCTAAGCCAAACCGCGCTGGACTCTGTGGCCGATTTAGCTCTGCCCATAGCTCCACTCACCTTCTATGCCTTGGCTCCTGGCAAGCACAACCAGCTGGCGACCGGCCAGTGGACCCCTATCGACGCGGCAACGCCCGCCTACCCGTTCTAAATGCATCTGACCGCCATGAGTTACTACGACACCCCCAAACCCCGTGCTACGCAACCAGCGCAGCATTTACTCGGCAACAAAGATGTAGACGACCTGTGCCACAGCGATGAAGCGTTGGTGCAGTTGTATGAAATAGACGGCGAGGTGGAAACCCCACGTTGGAGCGAGAAACGGCGCGCCGCTTTTCTCACCGAGGCAAGCTAAGTCCGGCCTTTTGCGCGGGACATGCCGTATGTCCATTGGGGCTTTGGTGCCTGATCAATTGTGCTCACCGAGGTGAGCTTTCACAGTAGGAAGCACTATGTTGGGCCCTTTATTCACCTATCTTTTTCCCGACAGGAAAAAGGCTGAAAAGCGAGCGCTGATTGCGAGGCTCATGAAGGCAACCGCGGCGGAATTTCCGCTGCGAAAGCGCAAGCTACTCAATCAGCAAGAGTACGAGATTTATCAGCTGGTCAGGCATGTTTACGAAGGCCAGGACGTCTTGGTCAAGACATCGCTAACAAGAATGGTGGTGAGCGCAGATGAAGCGAAAACGCAGGCGCTGTTTCAATGCATTGAGCATCTGGTGTTTCTCTTTGTAGTGATGGATGCTGAGACCCATGTGCTCGCATGCATCGACTTTTACGACCCCGCATCAAGAAAGAGAAAAGATGTGAGGCTTAAAGCTTCCATCATGGCCTCACTAGGCATTGATTACTGGGTGCTGAGCAGCGACTACTTAGACGACCTTAAGAAGGTGCAAGCAAAGTTCGACTTTTCAAAAGTTGGCCAAGCAACGTTTCAAAACTCTGCGGACGAAGCCCATAGCAATGACTTCACGCACGCAAAGGCACAGCTCCACGAGCGACTCAAAGACCGACGCAACGAAGTAAGGGGCTTTGGGGATAGCTCCCCCCCTGGGTCTGAGTTTGGAACGAGTGCCAACTCTTTCTTGCTCCCCCTTGATGAGCGCTAAAGAGAAAATGTGCCGATTGCGCCCGCAGCTATTGCGCTAGTCGCTATAAATTACGTAGCGCCTCTTGCTGCAGACGCATCAGCTCGGTAACGCCTTTCTCAGCCAAATCGAGCAACTGATTCATCTCGGTCCGGCTAAAAGCCTGGCCTTCAGCCGTACCTTGTACTTCGACAAAGTGGCCCGCGCCCGTCATGACCACATTCATGTCGGTGTCGCAGGCAGAGTCTTCGGTGTATTCCAAATCCAAAAGCGGCGTGCCATGCACCACGCCCACTGAGATAGCCGCCACACTGGCCACGATAGGGCTTTGGCTGAGCTTGCCGCTAGCCAGCAAGCCATTTACTGCGTCTTGCGCCGCTACAAAGGCGCCCGTGATGGCGGCGGTGCGGGTGCCGCCGTCGGCCTGAATCACATCGCAGTCCAACTGGATGGTGCGCTCGCCCAAGAGCGTGAGGTCGAACACCGCGCGCATGGAGCGGCCAATAAGGCGCTGAATCTCTTGCGTTCGCCCGCTTTGCTTGCCCTTGGCTGCCTCGCGGTCGCTGCGCTTGTGGGTGGCCCGGGGCAGCATGCCGTATTCGGCGGTGACCCAGCCTTCGCCACTGCCCCGCTTATGCGGCGGCACTTTGTCTTCCACGCTGGCGGTGCACAGCACTTTGGTGCCACCAAATTCGATGAGCACAGAGCCTTCGGCGTGCACGGTGTAGTGCCGGGTGATGCGCACAGGGCGCAGTTGGTCGGCCGCACGGCCTTCGCTGCGAATAAATTCAGCCATAGTTGAACCTTTGGTGGGCCCCTGCGGGGCTAAGTCTTGCGCTCGGCGGAGCGGCGGATCGCTTCATTGATCTCGGCAATGGAGCGCTCGATGGCGGCGTCATCCAAGTCGTCTTCCGCACCATCCAGCCAACCTGCTTGCACGGTCGAAGCGAATACGCCTTCATCAATATGGTCCGTAGAGATCGTGCCACGGGTGGACTCAAAGTTGTCGGGCGTCTCCCACTCTACGGCGATCAGCGTTACGTTGTCGCTGTGGGTGCCCGCCTTGATCAAGGCCCGCTCCACCAAATCAGGCGCGGCAACGGCGACTGGCTTTTGGCCCAAATGGAACACGATATCGGCATCGTCTATAGAACCCCATAGCCCGTCGGAGCACAGCAGGACCTTATCCCCCTGCTGCAAAGAGACGGGGCCAACAATGTCGAACGTGGGTTTCGACGGCGACCCCAAACAGGTAAACAGCACATTGCGGTTAAAGGATGCAGGGAGATCTGCTTTAGGCCCAGTACCCGTCTGGCGCTGCTCCAAGTAAGAATGGTCCCGTGTGCGCGCCACTAACTCACCTTGGCGCACAAAATACAGTCTGGAATCGCCACAGTGCATCCAGCTCACAGCTCCGTTTTGCATGATGGCCGCCACCAGTGTGGTGCGCGGGGTGTCCATCAGCCCGTGCTCGGCGGCATAGCGCAAGATCTGCCGATGGGCCGTCATCACTGCCATGCTGAAGAAGGCCTTGACGTCTTTGACCTCAGGTTGCGCTTCTTTTTGATACAGCGCGGAGATGACTTGCAGTGCGATCTGGGCCGCCACTTCCCCCTCCGGGTGGCCCCCCATACCGTCAGCCAATAAAAACAAACCCGAGCTTTTGGTATAGCAATAGCCCATGCGGTCTTCGTTCTTGTCTCGTCCACCGCGGCGGCTAATTTGAAACACCGAAAACTTCATGAGGATTTTTCCCCACGGCCCAGGCCACCTTGCACTGTTTTCTTGGTGTCAGCCACGATGGTGTCAAACTGCATGCGCACCTTTTCGCCGACACTCAGCTTGGTGTAACGCCGTTCACCCTCACGGCTCAACTCTTTTTGCAAGGCAAACACCGACTGCGGTCTTGAGAGCGGATCTAAGGACATGCACCACTCCACCACTTCAATCAAGTTGTCTGAATACACCCCACGCAAGCGGGCTAACGCAGTACCTATGCGGTCCTTCTCCAAGCGCTGCGGGGCTTCATTGGGCGGATAGCCCTGCATACAAGCGTAGATACACGCCCCTATGGCATAGATGTCCGTCCACGGGCCCATGGGCGCGTCTCGGCGGTACATCTCTGGCGCAGCAAAGCCCGGGGTATACATGGGGCGAATGAAGTTACCTTCTTTGCTCAACACTTCACGTGCAGCGCCAAAGTCGATAAGCACCGAGCGGTTGTCATCGGTAATAAAAACATTGGCGGGTTTGATGTCTAAGTGCAGCATCTTGTGCTGGTGCACGATGCGCAAACCGCGCAGAATTTCGTCGAACAAGGAACGGATGGTGGACTCGCGAAAGACCTTGCTTTGTTTGAGATCGCGCGCTGTAACAATGAAATCTTGCAGGGCCCAGCCCTCCAAGTAGTTCATGACCATGTACACGGTCTCGTTTTCGCGGAAAAAATTCAACACACTCACCACGGAGGGATGAGAGATTTGGGCCAGTGAGCGCCCTTCTTCAAAAAAACTCTTGAGCCCTAGCCGGTACAAAGACAGCTTTTCTGGAGCAACCTTAGGTAGCAACTCTCCGGGCGCACGTGAGGCCAAGGATGACGGCAAGTATTCCTTGACAGCCACTTGCTGGCCATCGGAATCCAAGGCCAAGTACACCAGTCCAAAGCCCCCCGCAGCAACTTTACGAACAATGCGGTAGCCACCGATTACGGAGTCAGGGGGTAAGGGTGCTGGCTTGACCTTTGACATAAATTTGGAGTTGGTATCTCGTCTGGTGCATCTGAACCGGGTTATTCTCGGAGCCGTTCCAACGTCCCGAGAAACCGCCATGGCAGTTTACAGCATGACTGGCTATGCCAGTGCACAGCACAGCACAGCCAATTCCGCCGTTGACGGCGAACCTAAAAACCCACTGGTCAGTCAGCTGGGCTTGGAAATTCGCTCCGTCAATAGCCGCTTTTTGGATTTGTCATTCAAGTTGCCCGAAGACTTGCGGCCTTACGAGCCCGCGCTGCGCGATTTGCTCATTGCCAAGCTCAAGCGAGGCAAGGTGGAAGTGCGTGCATCCGTGGAAACCAGCAGCTCTAGCAGTGTGCCAGACCCCAGCCCCAAACTGCTGCAGCGGCTCAACGCGGTACAAGACAATGTAAAAGCGTGGCTCCCACAGGCCAACCCACTCAGTGTGGCCGATGTGTTGCGCTTGTGCGCCGCTGAGCAGTCCAGTCACCATGACTGGAGCGGCACAGTGCTGCAAGTGGCCGAAAAGGCGCTCAAAGAGCTACTGAGTGCACGCCAACGCGAAGGCGCGCGCTTAACTGCCATGCTGAGCGACCACGTGTCACAGATTCGCACTTTGGTGCAGCAGGCCAGTCCGCTAGTTCCCCAGTTAGTGGCTCAGCAACGCCAGCGTTTTCTAGACCGCTGGAAAGAGGCCATGGCTTTGACAGACGGCACCACACTGCCTGAAGCCGCGCAAGACCGGGCGCTCACGGAAGCAACGGCGTTTGCCATTCGAATTGATGTTGCAGAGGAAATAACCCGGGTCAATTCACACCTTGACGAGATAGAACGGCTGCTAAAAAAGGGGGGTGAAGTAGGTAAGCGGCTGGACTTTTTGATCCAAGAACTGCACCGCGAGGCCAACACCATGGGCTCCAAGTCGGCGGCATTGGAGTTGACGCATATTTCGGTAGACATGAAGGTCCTGATAGAACAGATGCGCGAACAGGTACAGAACATAGAATAGGGTGACTTCAGCTACCGCCTCCAGCGCCCTTTGTATGGAATACCCCGGGAACCTTTTTGTCGTCGCCGCCCCTAGTGGGGCTGGCAAGTCCAGCTTGGTAAAAGCATTGCTTGAGCTAGATTCGCATGTTCAACCGTCTGTGTCACACACTACCCGCCCGCCGCGTGGCCAAGAAAAGCACGGGCGCGAGTACTTCTTTACCTCCCAACAAGAGTTTGATGCGATGGTCGCGGCCAATGCGTTTGTCGAATGGGCCCACGTGCACAACAACCGTTACGGCACTAGCAAGAAAGCCATTGAAGACCGCATGTCACATGGCGAAGATGTGATTTTGGAAATTGACTTTCAAGGCGCAGTCCAAATCAAGAACATCTTTGCGAACGCGGTGTGTATTTTTATCCTCCCGCCGAGCTGGGAAGAGCTGCGTTCACGCTTGGAGCGACGCGGGGAAGACAAGCCCGATGTCATTGAAATGCGCATGAAGAACGCCCAGGTTGAAGTTGCACACGCGGAAAAATTCGATTTCGTTATAATTAACGAGTTGTTTGACCGAGCGCTTTTCGATTTGAAGGCCATCGTTCACTCCCAACGGCTCAAATTTGCAGCGCAGCGTCGCGCCAGAGCCGAAACGTTCAAAGCGTTGCATATCCCCTAGTCTTTCGGAGAATCCCATGGCCCGTATCACAGTAGAAGACTGCCTTGTGCAGATCCCCAATCGTTTTCAATTGGTATTGGCGGCAACCTACCGTGCACGCATGCTGAGCCAAGGGCATACACCCAAGATTGAAAGCAAGAACAAGCCAGGCGTTACCGCTTTGCGTGAAATCGCTGCTGGCAAAGTCGGCATTGAAATGCTGAAAAAAGTACCCCTGTAAATCAGGCGCACGGAAAAGGGCACCGCAAGCGGTGCTTTTTTTTCGCCTGAACGAGACACGAAAATAGACCACACGCTACATTTACGGGATGGGCAACTCTCTCAATCCAACAGTCAACGGGGACAGCAAGACCCAAACCGCGGGTGCTGCTGCAGCCCACCCGGCAGCCAATAACGCGGCAGCGGCCAGTTTTGCCGGGCTTACCGCAAAGCTAGACTACCTTTCACCCGCAGACATTGAACAAGTCCGCCTCGCTTATCGCTTTGCTGATGAGGCCCACCTAGGGCAAATGCGCAATAGCGGCGAGCCTTACATTACCCACCCTATTGCTGTTGCGGCGCAATGCGCTGAATGGAAGCTTGACGCGCAAGCTCTCATGGCAGCCCTCTTGCATGACGCACTGGAAGATTGCGGCGTCACCAAGGCAGAGCTGATCGAACGCTTCGATGCCCCGGTGGCGGAACTGGTCGACGGTCTTACCAAGCTGGACAAGCTGCAATTCAACACGCGAGAAGAGAACCAAGCCGAGTCTTTTCGCAAAATGCTGCTGGCCATGGCGCGCGATGTACGCGTGATCTTGATCAAGCTCGCTGATCGCTCGCACAACATGCGCACGCTATCCGACATGCCTCGCTCAAAATGGGGGCGCATTGCATCAGAAACCCTTGAAATCTATGCCCCGATTGCGCACCGCCTTGGCCTAAACCAGACCTATCGGGAGCTGCAAGACCTGTCGTTTCAGCACCTTCGCCCGTGGCGCTATGCAATCTTGTCCAAAGCGGTTGCGAAAGCTCGCAACCGCCGCCGGGACTTGATTCAAAAGGTTCACAAGGAACTAGAGGCCAGCTTCGCTGCAGCAGGCATGCCTGTGCGCATAGCTGGCAGAGAAAAGACCCTGTACTCCATCTATAAAAAGATGGACCTTAAACACCTGAGCTTTGCCCAAGTTACCGACATCTATGGATTTAGAGTGCTGGTCCCCACCATCACTGACTGCTATACAGCCTTAGGCTTGCTGCACCAGCTCTACAAGCCGGTGCCGGGCAAATTCAAAGACCATATTGCGATTGCCAAGGTCAATGGCTACCAATCGCTGCACACCACCTTAGTTGGCCCCTCGGGGGTGAACGTCGAGTTCCAGATGCGCACGGAAGCCATGCATGTGGTGGCAGAGTCTGGCGTTGCTGCCCATTGGCTGTACAAAGTCAACGGTGCCCAGGACCCGAGTAATGACCGCTTGGGCACTAAGTGGTTGCAGTCGTTGCTCGATATACAAAACGAGACCCGTGATGCGGCAGAGTTTTGGGACCATGTGAAGGTGGATTTATTCCCTGATGCGGTGTATGTTTTCACTCCGAAAAGTCGCATCATGGCGTTGCCGCGTGGTGCAACGGTGGTGGATTTTGCTTATGCGATCCATAGCAACATTGGCGACCGGACCATGGCGGCCCGTATCAACGGGGAACAAGTGCCTCTGCGCACAGAACTCAAAAATGGTGACGTGGTGGAGGTGGTCACAGCGCCTGTGTCTACGCCCAACCCTGCTTGGCTGGGCTTTGTAAGAACCGGCCGAGCGCGCTCTAAGATCAGACATCACTTAAAGACTTTGGCACACGTAGAGTCGCAAGAGCTTGGGGAAAAACTCTTGGTGCAAGCCTTACGCGCGGAAGGCATCGACAACGTCACGCACGATGACCCCACCTACGACGGCGTGTGGGAAAAGCTACTTCGATTCACTGGCAACAAGACACGCCAAGAATTACTGACCGACATTGGCCTAGGCAAACGCATCGCCAACATCGTTGCCAAGCGCCTCGTTCATCTGCTGATGGAGAAAGGCACGCGCCCTGACGCACTGTTACTTACACGTGAACGATTTACCAATCACGACTCGTCCACCTTGCGGGCCATTACGCTAGACGGAAGTGAGAACGCGTCCGTTCAGTTTGCGAGTTGCTGTCGCCCGATTCCTGGCGATGCGATCTTGGGCTACTTGGGGCGCGGAGAAGGCTTGGTGGTGCACCGTGACGAGTGCCAGGTCGCCAAGAAACTCCAATACAAAGACAGCGAGCGCTTTATTGGCGTGGAGTGGTCCGATGAGCCCGTGCGGCCGTTTGAGACAGAAGTTGTGGTCACCGTTACCAATGGCAAAGGTGTGCTCGCCAAAGTTGCCGCCTCGCTGGCCAGTGCAGAAGCCGACATCGTGCATATCGACATGGGACAAGAGGGTCAACACGATGCAACAGACTTGCGCTTTATCATTGCAATACGGGACCACAACCACCTAGAAGGCGTTTTGCGGGCGCTCGCGCGAACCAGTTTTGTCTTGCGCGCTTCACGCAAGTCGGCCGCCAGTACCTTTTAGTGGCTTAAGCGGCTAGGGGCATGGGGTACTGCACGCTGAGCACCTCAATTTCACTCACACGCCCAGGGACCAAAAGCTTCAATACATCGCCTTCACGTGCTTTGAGCAAGGTGCGGGCGATGGGCGATATCCAACTGACCTCCCCCGCCGCGCTATTGGACTCGTCGATGCCTTTGATGGTCACGGTGCGTTCCACACCTTCTTCGTCGGCGTAACGCACGGTCGCGCCAAAAAAAATCTGCTCGTTACCGTGATGCACCGAGGGGTCAATCACCTCGGCAATTTCTAGACGCTTGGTTAAGAAGCGGATGCGGCGGTCAATCTCACGCAAGCGTTTTTTGCCATAGAGATAGTCCCCGTTCTCGGAGCGATCGCCGTTGCTAGCCGCCCAAAATACAGCCTCCACGATCTTGGGGCGCTCGTTGTCAATCAAGTCCAACAGTTCATGGCGCATGACCGCATAGCCCGCTGGTGTGATGTAGTTCTTGCTGCCAGCAGGAATGGCGGGCAAGCGCACTTCATCGTCGTCGTCTTGGTCTGTCTCTTTGGTGAAGGCTTTACTCATAGCGGAGAGTGTGCACGTGATTCATAGTGCCCAAGTGGGCACCATGCAAAAGTGAAACGGAAAAAGAAAAAGGTCTGCAACCTTACGATTGCAGACCTTTACTTTTTGGTGCGGCTGGCAGGAATCGAACCCACGACCCCTTGGTTCGTAGCCAAGTACTCTATCCAGCTGAGCTACAGCCGCTAAGAAGTGTATTGTAGCACGGCTTTTCGGGTTCAGCGAACTAATTCAAAGTTTTCTGACAATAGTTGAACCACACGATCACTTGAGTCCAAGCAAGGCCCGCGCTTCTGCAGGCGTTGCGATTGACCGGCCCGCCCTTTGTGCGCATTGGGCCAAGGCCTCGATCAAGACGCCATTGCCAGCGGCACGTTCACCATTGGGCAAGTAGAACGTATCTTCCAGTCCAGTGCGCAGCATGCCGCCCATGTCAGCGGTCTTTTGGTGCACGGGCCATATCTCGGAGCGGCCAATCAGCGTGGCTTGCCAAATGCTGTTGGGTGCCATCCATTGCGGCAACAAGGCCAAGAGATCCGCGTCGCAGGGCATGCCCGAGGCTACGCCCATGACCAAGTTGTACTCTGCTCGGCCCATCTCGGGCTTGAGCATGCCCGCTTTGAGGTACATGGTGACGCTGCGCACAATGCCCACGTCAAAGCACTCAAACTCAGGGTGCGTGCCGCTTTCTCCCATCACATCCAAGAATTGCTGCACCTTGGCCACCGGGTTGTCGAACACCATAGGGGGCCACGCCCACTGGCCATCGTCTTTGATTTTGAGGTAGTTCAGGCTTCCCGCGTTGCACGCCGCAATCTCGGGTTTGACGCGGCGTATGCAGTTCAAGGGGCCGGAGATGTCTTTGCCCACAACACCCGTGGTTAAGTTGATGATGACGCCGGGGCATGCCTCACGGATGGCGTCAACCACTTGGGCTGCGACTTCAGGGTCCCACGAGGGCATGTGGCCCATGCCCTCTTCTTGGCTGCGCACATGCACATGCATGATGCTGGCACCTGCATGGAACGCGTCTTTGGCTTCGGCAGCCATTTGCGCAGGCGTTACCGGCACCGGGTGCTGCTTGGGGTTGGTCAACACACCCGTCAGAGCGCAGGTCAGTATGGCTTTTTCCATGGGGATTCCTAGGTTGCGGATGAAGAAGCGGTGGGGGTGGCTGCGGGTTCGCCGAGGGTTAACTCCGCCAAGAGCGCCCCCGACTCCACCTGCTCGCCGACTTGGGTGTGCACCGCTTTCACGGTGCCATGGGCTTGCGCGTTCAGCCACATTTCCATCTTCATGGCTTCCACGCACACCATGGGCTGGCCGTCTTGCACGGTGTCACCTACTTGCACCAGAATCTGCGTCACCCGTCCCGCCACAGGTGAGCGCGCGCGGCTGGCATCTTTCAAGGCGTCAGCGCTGGGCATGGCAGAAGGTTCTGTGAATACAAAGCAGGTTTCCTCAATGGCAAGATGCAGGGCATTGCCCTCAAACACCGCAATCAGCCTGCGTAGCACGCCATCAATTTCATAGCACAGTGCGCCCGTTTGATAAGCCACACCACGGTATGCGTGGTTGGTACCGCCTTGGGTCACGACCACCTCACCGCCCTGCCCCGGTTGTACACGCAAGCTGCGTGTGCTGTCGCCCAAGGCCAAGCGCACATCAAAGGCGGCCACGCTGTTGGCGCGCCAGCTGCTGCCGTGCTGCACGGCAAATGCAAGTGCCGCGATGCGCCAGACCTCGTCACTCGCCACAGGAGCTTGGAGCAAAGGCTCTTGGGTCTCTAACCATTGGTCAATGAGGGTGGTGGTCATCTTGGCTTCGCGAAACGCCGGGTGGTCCACCAAGTCCGACAAAAAGCGGCCGTTGTTGCGCAGGCCTAGCAAGGGCGCATGGGCCAAGGCAGCACGCATGCGGCGTATGGCGTCATTACGATCCCGGCCATGGACAATCACTTTGGCCACCATGGGGTCGTAAAACGACGACACCACACTGCCTTGGCGTATGCCGTGGTCAATGCGCACCCCAGCGTGCAGCGCCTGTTCCGGCTGCCACCACAGCACCGTGCCGGTTTGCGGCGCGAAGGCGGCGTAGGGGTCTTCCACATACAAGCGGGCTTCGATGGCGTGGCCCGTCATCTGGATTTGGTCTTGGCTCACTGGCAAGCGCTCACCACTGGCCACACGCAGCTGCCACTCCACCAGGTCAAAGCCGGTCACCATTTCGGTCACCGGATGCTCCACCTGCAAGCGGGTGTTCATTTCCAAGAAGTAGTGCTTGAGGTTTTCATCCACGATGAATTCCACCGTGCCTGCCCCCTGATACCCCACGGCCAAGGCAGCCGCTACCGCGTCTTGGCCCATGGCCTGGCGCATGGCGGGGCTCACCACTGGCGAAGGAGCCTCTTCAATCACCTTTTGCCTGCGGCGCTGTGCGGTGCAATCGCGTTCGCCCAAGTACACCGCGTTGCCATGGGCATCGGCAAACACCTGAATTTCAATATGGCGCCCATGGTCGATCAGGCGCTCCAGCATCAAGGTGCCGTCACCAAATGCGCTCAAGGCCTCACGGCGTGCGCCCTCTAAGCCTTGCGGCAACTCAGCGGCGCTACGCACCAAGCGCATACCACGGCCACCCCCACCTGCCACCGCCTTGACCAGCAAGGGGTAGCCCAGTTTTTCCGCCTGCGCCAACAAAGTCTCGTTGTCTTGTTCTTGGCCCAAGTAGCCCGGTGCGCAGGGCACACCCGCGTCCAGCATGCGGCGCTTAGCCAATGCCTTGTCGCCCATGGCCTCAATCGCTGCGGCGGGCGGCCCGATGAACACCAACCCCGCGTCCACACAGGCCTGCGCAAACCCAGCGTTTTCGCTCAAAAAGCCATAGCCCGGGTGAACGGCGTCCGCCCCGGTTTTGCGGGCGGCTTCCAAAATGGCGGCAACGCGCAGATACGACTGGGCAGCGGGCGACGCGCCAATGTGCACGGCTTCGTCTGCCAACTGCACATGGGGTGCATCGCGGTCGGCATCGCTGAACACCGCCACCGTTTGGTAGCCAAGGTCACGCGCGGTGCGAATCACCCGGCAGGCGATTTCTCCCCGATTCGCGATCAATATTTTGTTAAACATGGCCACCTCCCATCGGGGAGCAATCGCCTGTGCGCACTGCGTGCGCCATGCAATTTGGCTTCGCCGCTGCACCGCGCTGCGGCTGGTCTCCCCGATTCGCGATCAAGATTTTTGAAAAAGTCATTGCAGGGCCCATTGGGGTTTGCGTTTTTGAAGAAATGCGCCCATGCCTTCCATGGCCTCTGGGCTTTGGGCGGCTTGGGAGAAGGTGCGAGCGGCCTCGTGCACCAAGTCCTGGGGCGCGCACCAGCGGGCGCGCGCCATGAGCGACTTGGTGGCCGCTAAGGCATTGGGGGCACAGGCCAAGATGTCGACCAACACTTGGTTAAGTGCCGCTTCAACCGCTTCGGGTGCGTGCACGCTATGCACCAAGCCCAAGGCCAGTGCAGTGGCGGCGTCCAGCCGACCACCGGTGACCGCCAAGCGCTTGGCCTGCGAGTAGCCCAGTCGCTCCACTAAAAATGGCGCGATTTGGGCAGGCACCACACCCAAGGATGTTTCGGGCAAGCGGAAGCTGGCCGTGGTGCTGGCCAAGGCCACATCGGCCACACAGGCTAGGCCAAAGCCGCCGCCCATGACGGTGCCTTCCAATACAACCACCACCGCCAAGGGCGTCTGTGCATAGGCCGCACAGAGTTCACCAAACGCCGCGTTGGCTTGGGCAATGGGGTCCAAGCCCGTGCCAGCCTCTGCTGCATCTGACGGGGATTGCATCAAGCGTGCACGCGCAGCCGCCATGTCTTTGAGGTCGGCTCCACTGCAAAAGTGGCCGCCCTCCCCGCGCAGCACCAGCACACGCACGGCACCTGTTTGGCCGGCGCTTTGCTCGGCCGACAACAGCGCTTGGCGCAGCTCTGCCACCATGTGCAAGGACATGGCGTTGCGCGATTCGGGGCGATTGAGGCGTACATGCAGCACCCCGCCCACCTGCTCTACGGCAATGGTTTGAAACGGATTTGCTTCACTATTGATAGCTGCTTGCGCAGTATCCATGGGCGACAGTGGCATATTTGGCTCTTGTTGATGGCGCAAATCTGCCTTATTGGCCCTTACCAGGCAGGGTGCCTTCTAGCTTGCAGATGATGCCGAGCATGATTTCGTCGGCACCGCCGCCAATGGAGATCAAGCGGCTGTCGCGGTAGGACTGGGAGATCGGGTTGTCGGCCGTAAAGCCCATGCCCCCCCAGTATTGCAAGCAGCTGTCGGACACCTCACGCGACAAGCGGCCTGCTTTGAGCTTGGCCATGGAGGCCAACTTGGTCACGTCCTTGCCGCCTACATAGGACTCCACGGCGCGATAGGTCAGAGCGCGCAGGGCTTCTACTTCAGTGCGCAGTTCGGCCAAACGGAAGTGCACCACTTGGTTGTTCAAAATAGGCTGGCCAAAGGTTTTGCGCTGGCGGGTGTACTCAATGGTTTGGTCGATGAGGCGGTCTAGCGAGCGCAGGCAGCCCGCTGCACCATAGAGCCGCTCTTCTTGGAATTGCAGCATCTGGAACATAAAGCCCATGCCTTCTTGGCCAATGAGGTTGCGCCGTGGCACGCGCACATTGTCAAAAAAGAGCTGCGCCGTGTCGCTGGAGTGCATGCCAATTTTTTCAATCTTTTGGCGGGTAATCCCAGCGGCATCCATAGGCACCACGATGAGCGATTTGTTTTTGTGCACCGCACCCTCAGAGGTGTTGGCCAAGAGGCAGCACCAGTCGGCCTGCATGCCATTGGTGATCCACATCTTGGAGCCGTTGATCACGTAGTCGTCGCCGTCTTTGGTGGCTGTGGTTTTTAGCGCTGCCACATCCGAGCCGCCACCCACTTCGCTCACGCCAATGCAGCCCACCATGTCACCCGCAATGCTGGGTGCGAGGTAGTTTGCGCGGAGCTCGTCGGAGCCAAAGCGGGCCAAGGCTGGGGTGCACATGTCGGTCTGCACGCCAATCGCCATGGGCACGCCGCCCGCGTTGCATTCGCCCAGGGCCTCTGCCATCACCATGGAGTAGCTGAAGTCCAAGCCCATGCCACCAAACTCGGTGGGGTACTTGATGCCCAGGAGGCCCAAGTCGCCCATTTTCTTAAACACCTGGTGCGCGGGAAACTGCCCGGCCTTTTCCCACTCGGGCAGATGGGGGTTGATTTCGTTGGCGACGAATTTGCGGACGGTGTCAGCAATTTGCTCATGCTCAGGTGTGAATTTCATGGTGTCTTCTCGGGTGGTTATGGGTTGGAGGGGCGGTGATGGGTGGCGTTTACATGCGGGCCACGCCAAAGGTGTTGGGGCGCAGTTGGCGTTGGTCAGCTTCAGCCGCCAACGCCAGGCACAAGCCCAAGATGCGGCGGGTGTCACGCGGGTCAATGATTCCGTCGTCCCACAGGCGCGCAGTACCAAACAAAGCGGCAGATTCTTTGTCTAGGCGCAGGCGTAGGCCATCCGACATGGCTTTGAGGGCATCTTCATTGGCCTCCATGCCCATGCGCTCGATCTTGGAGCGATTCAAGATGTCCATCACCTTGGCAGCTTGCGCCCCGCCCATGACCGCCGTGCGCGCGCTGGGCCAGGCGAAGATGAAACGCGGATCAAACCCACGGCCACACATGCCGTAGTTGCCCGCCCCGTAGGAGCCGCCCAGCACAAAGGTGAACTTGGGCACGCGCGCATTCGCCACGGCCTGGATCATCTTGGAGCCATGCTTGATCGCGCCGCCCCGCTCTGCCGCCGAGCCCACCATATAGCCGGTGGTGTTTTGCAGAAAGACCAAGGGCGTGCCGGTTTGATCGCAGAGTTGAATGAACTGCGCCGCCTTGGTGGAGCCTGTGGGCTGTATCGGCCCGTTGTTACCCAAGATGCCCACCAGCTGTCCGTGTACGCGTGCATGGCCACACAACATCTCGGGCGCGTACTCAGCTTTGAACTCCAAGAAGTCTGAGCCATCGACCAAGCGGGCGATGACTTCGCGCACGTCGTAAGGCTCGCGCTCGTCGGCAGGGACAATGCCCATCAGTTCTTGCTCATCAAACAGCGGTTCAGCAAAGCCAGCCGATGTGGGCACAGCGTCCCAGCGCAGCTTGTCCATCACCTCCCGAGCCATAGCAATGGCGTGTGCGTCATCCTCGGTCAGGTATTCGCCCAAGCCCGTGACCTGAGCGTGCGTCTCGGCCCCCCCCAATTCATCTTCGGTGCAGTCTTCGCCAATGGCGGCCTTCACCAAGGGTGGCCCGGCCAGGAATATGTTGGAGCGGCCACGCACCAAGATCACATAGTCCGACAGACCCGGCAGGTAGGCGCCGCCCGCGGTACTGGAGCCGTGCACCACTGAGATTTGTGGAATGCCCGCGGCTGACATGCGCGCTTGGTTGGCGAAGCTGCGGCCCCCTTCAATGAAGATTTCGCTCTGGTACATCAGGTTGGCACCACCACTCTCGACCAAGGAGATGATGGGTAGCTTGTTCTCGCGGGCAATGTCTTGTGCGCGCAGGCCTTTCTTCAAACCCATGGGCGCCACGGTGCCACCTTTGACGGCGCTGTCGTTCACAGAGATCAAGCAGCGCTTGCCCGCCACCACGCCAATACCCACGATGGAGCCACCGCCCAAGACCGACTTCTTGCCATCGTCGTCGTGCATATTGAGGCCCGCCAAACGGCTGAGCTCTAGAAACGTGGTGCCACGGTCGAGCAAGCGGGCCACGCGTTCGCGCGGAAGGAGTTGTTTGCGTTTCTCAAACTTATCCAGCTTAGACTCCGACTCGGCAATCACCATCGCCTCCAGGCGCTGCACCTCTGCCAGCAAGTCGCCCATGCGCTGGGCATTGGAAGCAAATGCAGAAGAGCGCGGGTTGATCTTGGAGCGAAGTGCGGGCATGGCGTCAGGTCCTTGTGAAAACGTAGGCCATTAGAAAACATGGTTACGTTAACGTCAACCAAATAACGAATAGGTGTTTTCACTAGGGTATAGGGCATGCTGCGCTGATAGCATTGCGCCAGTGCTTCCCCCTTCCAACCCACCCCAAGGAAACCCCATGAACTTAGAAGCTTGTACTGACGCCATCCGCAGCAAAGTAGGCGCTGACAGCGGTTTGGCCGCCACCCTAAAATTCGACATGGGTGCAGACGGTGTCATCGTGATTGATGGCAAGTCCACGCCCAACACCGTGAGCAACACCAACACCGATACCGACTGCACCGTGGGCATCACCTTGGACAACCTCAACGCGATGTTGAGCGGTGATTTAGAACCCGCAACTGGCTTTATGGCTGGCAAACTCAAGGTCTCGGGCGACATGAGTGTGGCCATGCGTTTACAAAGAGTGATTTAAATGGAACTGAGCGAAGCCCAAGCCTTTGTCGACTCCCACCGCGATGTGGAAGAGACCGAACTGTTCGGCATCACCGAGCTATGCCGAGATTTCGGCATCACCTTGCGGGCCTTACGTTTTTACGAAGACAAGGGCTTGCTCTCTCCACGCCGCATCAATGGTGCACGCGTCTACACCCGCCGTGACCGCGCCCGCATCACCCTGATCTTGCGCGCCAAGGCCATTGGCTCGCCGCTCTCAGAGATCAAACGCTACCTAGACCTGTACGGCAACCAAGGCGAAGGCCGCATGCAACAACTGCAGTACGTGATTGACCGCACCGCCAAAGAAATCGCCGACCTAGAACGCAAACGCGCCCAAATCGACGTGACCTTGGCCGAGCTACGTGTTATCAACGAAAGCTGCCATGGGCATTTAGCCGAACGGATGAAAGCGGTGAAGTAATCACCGCACGGCGCAACACATGCGCCACGCGCCCCAAAGCAAAAAGGCCTGCGAAACATCGCAGGCCTTTTCATTTGTTTAAATGGTAGGGCGTGACAGACTTGAACTGTCGACCAAAGGATTATGAGACTGTCTCAAGTGTCCTATTGGAATAAATCAAAACAAGTGAGCGCAATGTTTATGGGGGTTTCAGCGTAAGTGAGTGCTTTCAATTGTTTTGAATTGTTCCGACTGTTTGTCCCACAGTGTCCCGCCAGTGTCCCATGTGAGCAATCTCACCAAACAACATGACAGCCTGATTGTCCTTGCGCGGTGTTTCTGACTTTGCCCTGTCTTTGAAGGCTTCTTCCGTTTCTTCAGGACGTCGGTTCCACTGGTTGCCGTGGTTGTCACGAATGTGGGTTATCTCCATGCCGACTTCACCCATGCCCACAAGAATTATGAAGATCACCTTGTCTGCTTGGGGGGCAGACTTTTCCAATGCCGACACTCGTTTTTCAAGACTTTGTTGCATTGCGTTGCTCCAGTTGGGTTATGCGTGCGTTCAGTTCGTCAAACTCGGCAATCTTTCCAATCGTGCCGACAGCCGCGATCAGTTGGGCCGCTTGTGCTGGCGAGAGTTCTCCAAGGGCCGCAGCGTCAAGCAATGCCCCTGCCTTGGCAGTTAGAGTGCCGTCAGGCAGTTGAAGCGTTACAGCCTGTTCTATGGCCTTCAGTGGTGGCAATACGCGCTCTAGGATCAATCGAGCCGCATTTATGTTGCCCCCTTTTGCAGCGTCAACCAATGAAGCCAATATTTCAGGCACGTCTTCAGCGATTGCGTCCCTGAGCTTTTGTAGCTGTCCGCTGCCGGGTGTTCTGCCTGCCGGGTTGCCAGATTCGCCAGCTTTCCACCGTCCGGGCCGTTTGTTTTTTGATTCAGTCATGCTTGTAAAAGTCCTGCTTTAGCAATGGCGTTATTGCCACGCGCTTTGTTCAAATGCTTCGGAGTCCTGCCAGCCTGAAAAGTCGCAGTCTTCACGAACAATGACGCGGGTGTCTTCGTTCTGATTTAGCTGGATAGCAGGCCGTGGTGCTTGCGCTGGTGTGGTTGGTTTGTTGCCTAACCCTACAGAGCATAGGGATAGACTGTTTCCAGAGCGTTCTAACCCTATAGGCTTTGGGCTGTAGGCAAACCCTATAGGCTTCAAAGGCTTGTTTGAACCCTTGCCCTTGCTTGTGAATATTTGCGCCGTTGATCGTTGTGGCTTGTCCGCAGTCTTGGTTACTTCCAGCCCCAAGACCTGAGCGCAAGCAACGGGATCACGGGCGATCAAATCGCGTATCAAGGGCCATAGCGCCGAAGTCTGCGCGGTGTCAATGGTGGCATGAATGTGATTCATGACCGTCTGAGCCGTTTTAGCCTTCGCTTGTCCCTGTAGCCTTGCCGGAGCCTTTGCAAGCCCATAGCGCCCTGCTACCGCAGCATGAAAGTCGTTTTGCAGGAATTGCAAGCGCTGCCGATTTCCGAACAGATCGCTGCCATTCATGCGCCCGTCGATCAAGGGCAATATCAAGACGTGCAGGTGTGGAGCGCTTTCGTCTAGGTGTACGTCAGCAGAAAGCACGTTATCCAACCCGCCAAAGTTCCGCGCCACCCAATGGACGCAATCATTGAAATAGGCTTTCAGATCAATGTCGGTGTTTGCTGGCAAGCTGAAGACCTGTTCCAGCGCCAGCACAGCGTTCTTCTTTTGTGGCCTAACGCCAGCGGCTGCCATGCGATCCTTTGCGAGACGTGCCACAGCTTCAGGTGAATCAGGCCCGTGAAGCGATAGGTTCAGACAGATACGCGCCGCGTCTATGTGACTGTCAGCGCCCTGTTCTGCCTGTATTGCGCGCTTGTTGTGGCGACTCGCTGCCAAGACCTTGCCAGAGCCTTTGAGCTTTTGCATCTTGAAGAAGCCACTTGCACTCATAGCGGAGTCTGATAGTCAGCAGCGCAAGAGTTCAGCGCCTGTATCTGGCGTTGAATCAAATCTGAGCCTATCGCCACAGCCTTAGATTGCCACTGCCTTCCGTCCTGGCCCTTGTCCCATTTGGACGTGGTTTCCAGTTCGTGCACCTTGCCTGCCGCAATCCAACGGGGAAGACCCGTAATCACAGCCGCACGAAGTTCGTTAGCCGCCACCATGAAATAGCGCCCGGTGTCACTTGCTGCAAACAGGATCAGTTCAGCGCCACCAGCCTTGTTTAACCAACCATGCGAGCCAGCACAGTCAAGTTCAACAACGCAATCCAAGGGTTTGCCGTACTGAGCGCCGTAGTCCTTGCGGCGAAGCTTCAGATCAATGCCAATGCGTGAGCCGTCCGGCATATGTGCCCAAAAATCAACGCCTGCTTTGTCTTCGGCATGGCTTGCACGCTTCAGGCCGATACAGTCCGGCAATTCGGCTTTGCACGCCCTGATTACCAACTCATAGGCCGCTGGTGTATCTGAAAAGCGGAAGTCGTCATTGAATGAATGGATCATTGTTTGATCCTTCCGCGCTGTAGGAATGTCAGGACAGCAAGCTTTATCCGTAACGCAATGTGCAGTATTGACGGCATGGTTAGTGTCCTTCCGCAACTTTTGACGTAGCGCTATGGGGACGCTCGATCAACTCATAGAAGGCAATGCGCGGGTGTGGAAAGCCTTGATCGTCGTAGACGGTGCGCTGATCAACCTTGGCGATGTTGTAACCGTGCCGTTCGTTCATTTCCTTGATACGTCCGGACGGGTGAATGACGCCCAACTTGCGGAAGTCAATGGTAGATATGAGCTTGCCGGGGTAATCAAACCCTTTGTCGACTCGCTGATATTGGGCTTCCTTGTGTGCCGACTTGCTAGCAGGCTTAAGCGTTGTTTTGGTGGAGTTCGTCATTTACGCCACCTTGCTTTCTGGTGCTTGACCTGCCAGCCATGCGCCATAGCGATCCAGATCAATCAGGACACGGCGACCACGGCGAATGATTGCGCCGTGAGCCGCTAGGCCGTTACCTTGAATGGTTTCGCCGCGTGAGTTCAGACGGCTATCTGCTTTGAAGACGTTGCAGCGAATAGCGCCGGGCGTCTGTCCGGCATTGGCGAAGTGTTTAGCTGCGTTCTCGACCGTGGCGAGATTGGGTGAAGATTGCTTTTCCAAGTCAGTTCCTTGTGCCCCCAACCGCTGGATTGTTCCTGCGACATTTGGAGTAAAAGGATTTTGAAAATGCACCTATTGGTTACCCGGCTAACCCGTGGAAGGTTTTTGCTCTCCGAAAATTGTCTCGAACCTATCAAGGCCAATGTCTTTTAGATCGCCCTTCACGTCCCAGTACCAAACCCGTCCGCCCTTCATTTCTCTAACCACATCGCCGCCGCACAGACGATCCAATATTTCAGCAGCCGAAGCAAACGGATCAAACCGCCTTTGTTCTGCGACTGCCCTTGTCAAGGTGCTTCTACGATCAACCTTGCGAGTTTGTTTGGCTTTGAGCGTTGCCGTCTGGCTGGTTGTTTCTCCACTAATAGAAGCTACGATTAAGGGCAATTGCCGCTTCCACTCTGGACAGACATAACGATCAATCAATATGCGCCCGAGCTTCATGTGCGCGTCATAGGCCCACAAATCCACGTCTTTCAACTTGACGCCGATTTTCTGCAGCAATGCCAGTGTCTTTGCAGTTGCGACTGGATTGCGTGACTGCGGAGCAATGTCGGCTTTTGCCCCGTCCGGCAATGTGACCGTGATTTTGTGAACGAGCCTAGACCTGTATTGCAAGAACACTTCAATGTGATCCTGAAGCAATTCAATCAAAGTCCTTTGTAGATCACTCAATTGTGGTGGCTTGCCTACACCTTCAACTAGTGACATAGGTGGGCTATCTGGCATGTCAGCGATTACGCTACTAATACGCCAAGCCTGATCCAACCAATTCGTATCAAACTTTTTAATGTGCGCCATCAGACCCCCAATCTAGCTGCCAGAGCGCCCGATATCTCAATCTTGCGCCCCGGTGCAAGGTGGGCATATCGGCTAACCATTGCCATTGTTCTATGGCCTAGCAGCTTGGATATCTCCAATGGACTAACGCCGGACATTGCCAGATAGCTTGCCGCCGTATGGCGTAAGTCGTGCCAATGGAAGTCTTCCAGTTCAGCAGTCTTTACAGCCGCGTCCCAAGCCTTCCGCAAGTCGAAATACTCGCTTTTGGTGGATCGCGCCGTTGGCGGGAATATCCGGTCTTCCTTCAGCGTTCTGACTTTGGCGCGTTCTAAGAGCAATTGCAGCGCCGTCCCCACTACGGGCAGTGTCCTAGCGTCCCCGTTCTTTGTATCGCCTAGAAGGGCCGTCTGAGCCTTCAAATCGACTTGCTTCCAGCATAGGCCCAACACTTCCGATTTACGCGCTCCAGTGGACAGCGCAAGGCAAACAGCAAGCAAAAGGTGGGGGCTGGCTGAAGCTTTGCACGCCGCTAACAGCTTTGGAAGTTCTTCGTCAGACAGATAGCGAACCCGTCCCTTTGATTCTGAAAACTTGCGAACGTCTTTCAGTGGATTGCTTGCGATCCAGCGCAGTTCCTTTGTCCCATACGACAGCGCCGAAGACAGAGCCGCCAGCGTCCGGTTTACGTCAGCGCCAGAGCGAACCTTGCCGCCCCGTTCCGTAGGTGTGGCCTTCAGCGTGTCACGCGCCTTCATAAGCACGTCATGCGTTACGTCCGACAACAGCCGCTTGCCAATGGAGTCTTTCCAATAATCAAGCCTTGCGCCTACCGTCTTAGCGCTTTTGAGCTTGTGCAGTTCGTCAGTGGTGTACCGATCAATCAACTCTGTGAGCGTATGACGTTTGGACGCTCCAAAGTAGCGCCGATCCTTTTGCTCCGCTTCAATCTTCTTAGCCCACTCGACAGCGTCAGTCTTGCGCTCAAATGACGCGCTTACGGGTTCATGGCCTTTAAGCCGAACCTTTGCCCTGTAGCTGAATGAGCCGTCCGCGTTCTGCCGTTTTTCGATTGCCGCCATGTTGCCCCCTTGAATCATTGAAAACTAATGAAAGGAGTGTGGCGGAACTGGGCATAAATGGCAACAACAGATCAACAATCCATTGATCTAATTAAATAGACCGTTGTTTTATATATGTTTTTTATGGTTGCCCAACCAAATTGGGACACTGGCGGGGCAGTGACGTCAAAAAACCGCTTCCCAATGCTCCAAAAGTGACGCTAGTAAAGGGCTAGCAGCGTGCTAGCAATAGTGCAATTGTTCTGACTTATTCTGCCGCAGTGTCCCGCCAGTGCCCCATGAGCCCAAAAACAGAAAAGCCCGCTATCTTTTGAATAGCAGGCTTTCTATATCTGACGCGGTATTAAATGGTAGGGCGTGACAGACTTGAACTGTCGACCAAAGGATTATGAGTCCTCTGCTCTAACCAACTGAGCTAACGCCCCGAACCAGCCCGCTATTGTAACGGGCTACTTGTGGTGGCTTAGAGCGTTGCTCACCAATTTTGATGTGATGTCCACTATTTGGATCATGCGGTCGTAGGCCATGCGGGTGGGGCCGATCACGCCCAAGGTGCCTACCACTTTGCCATCGACTTCGTAGGGTGAACTCACGATGGACAGGTCTTCAAACGGTACGACTTGGCTCTCGCCGCCAATAAATATACGCACACCTTCGGCCTGGCCGGTGTTGTCCAGTAAGCGCATGAGCTGGGCTTTTTGCTCAAACAGATCAAAGGCGCGGCGCAGGTGGCTCATGTCGCTGGAAAAATCGGACACAGAGAGCAAGTTACGTTCGCCCGAGATGACCACGTCATCTTGGGTTTCGGTCATGGCCTCTGTGCCAGCGGTCACTGCGGCTTGCATCAGGCTGGCGATTTCGGAGCGCAGGCTTTCTACTTCGCCCTTCAGCCGGTCGCGCACCTGCTCAATGTCTAGACCCAGGTAGTTGCTATTGAGAAAGTTGGCCGTCTCGACCAGTTGGGCTTGGGTGTAGTCCACCTCGGTGTAGATCACGCGGTTTTGCACATCGCCATCGGGCGACACAATGATGACCAACACACGACGCTCAGAGAGCCGCAAAAACTCCATGTGCCTGAACACAGACGCACGCCGCGGTGCCACAACAACGCCTACAAACTGCGACAAGCTGGAGAGCAAATTCGCGGCGTTAGAAATCACGCGCTGCGGCTGGTCAGGCGCCAAGCTGTGGCTGGCGTACTGTGCCGGTTGCGCCGTAAGCATGGTGTCCACAAACAAGCGGTAGCCACGCGCGGTGGGGATGCGCCCTGCCGAGGTGTGCGGGCTTACGATGAGCCCCAGTTCCTCTAGGTCAGACATCACATTGCGGATCGTAGCGGGAGACAACTCTAGGCCAGAGGCCTTAGACAAAGTACGGCTTCCCACAGGCTGACCGTCAGCGATATAACGCTCAACCAGAGCTTTCATCAACAACTTAGAACGATCATCAAGCATCGACACATTTTAGTGATGTAATTTGCCAATGAAGTCCCAATTTAGACAGGTTGCTCTCGTTGGCAAGTACCAGGCCACTGCCGCAGGTGCGGGGGGGGCATCTTCGAAGCACGCGTTGGAAAAAATCGCCCATTTCTTGATGGACCATGGCTGTGACGTGGTGGTTGAGAAAGACACCGCCGCCAATATGGGGCTGCACCGCTACACAGAGATGGATGTGGCAGGCATAGGTGAGAGTTGTGACCTGTGCCTTGTGGTTGGGGGCGACGGCACCATGCTCGGCATTGGTCGCCAGCTGGCGCAGTACGGGGTGCCGCTCATTGGTATCAACCAAGGGCGCTTGGGCTTTATCACCGACATTCCGTTCGATAAGTTCCAGAGTTCGCTGCTGCCTATGTTGGCTGGCGAGTTTGAGGAAGACCACCGGGGCTTGATGCAAGCCCGCGTGATGCGTGATGGCCATTGCGTGTTTTCTGCACTGGCCATGAACGATGTGGTGGTCAACCGTGGCGCTACATCTGGCATGGTGGAGCTGCGGGTGGAAGTCGACGGGCACTTTGTGGCTAACCAGCGGGCGGACGGCTTGATCATCGCCACCCCCACAGGGTCTACCGCCTACTCACTGTCGGCTGGGGGGCCATTGCTGCATCCCTCTATCCCCGGGTGGGTAATGGTGCCAATTGCGCCACACACATTATCAAATAGGCCAATTGTGCTCGCCAATATTGCGGAGATAGCTATAGAAATAGTAGCGGGACGTGATGCCAGTGCCAATTTCGATATGCAGTCTTTGGCCACTTTGATGCACGGTGACCGCATCGTGGTTACCCAATCGCAGCACCATGTGCGCTTTTTGCATCCGCGCGGATGGTCGTACTTTGACACCTTGCGTCAAAAACTACATTGGAATGAAGGAGCCGTTTAAATGCGTGCAAACCACAACACTTTGTGCCTGACTTGGAGGCAAGCGTAGTGGGTCTCAAACGAATTGTCTTGCGTGACTTTGTCATCGTGAGCGAGCTAGAACTGGACTTTGAAAGCGGATTTACGGTACTCACCGGCGAAACCGGGGCCGGCAAATCCATCCTCATTGACGCCTTGCAGCTGGTAACCGGCGCAAGGGCCGACGTCGGCGTGATCCGTGAAGGCGCCAGCCGCACCGATGTCAGCGCTGAATTTGACACGCCAGCGCAGGTGCTGCCCTTGCTAGAAGAAGCGGGCTTTGACAATGCCGAGGTCTTGCTGCTGCGCCGCACGGTAGACCAACAAGGCAAAAGCCGGGCTTGGGTGAATGGCAGCCCCGCTACAGCGCAGCAGCTGCGTGCCATTGGGGAACAATTGCTAGACATCCACGGTCAGCACGCCTGGCAAAGCCTTACCCGCCCTTACGCAGTGCGCGGCCTGTTGGATGCTTATGCCAAGGTGTCTACGGCCCAGCTCAGCACCCTGTGGAGTGCTTGGCGCCAGGCACAAGCCGCGCTGAGCCAAGCGAAAGATGCGCAAGACTCGCTGCAACGCGAACGTGAGCGGCTGGCATGGCAAATTGGAGAGGTTGAAAAGCTCGCCCCCCAAGCCGACGAGTGGGATGAGCTCAACACCAGCCACAGCCGTTTGTCCAATGGGCAAGCCTTGTTGGATGCGGCACAGGGCGCGCTCACCCTGTTGGAGGACGAAGACAGCAATGCGCTGACGCTGCTGCACGGGGCCATGCAACAGCTGCAAAGCCAAAGCCATGTAGAGGCAGACTTTAAGGAGCCAGCTGAACTATTGGCGTCTAGCATTGCGCAGGTGGAAGACACGGTGCACACCCTGCGCGCCTATATTCGGCGCACTGAGCTAGACCCCGAGCGCTTGGCCGATTTGGATGAACGCTTGGGGCTCTGGGTGTCACTGGCACGGCGCTACAAACGCAGCCCCGAAGACTTGCCCACCCTCTTGGATAGCTGGAAGGCAGAACGCCTGCAACTCGATGCGGCTACCGACCTAGAAGGCCTGCAGCAGCGTGAGAGAAAAGCCGAAGCTGCGTATATGGCAGAAGCCAAATCCATCTCCAAAGCCCGAACCAAGGCAGCGCCCTTGCTGGCACAGGCCATTACCCAAGCGATGCAAGGCTTGGGTATGCAAGGTGGGCAGTTTCATGTGGCGCTTGAGGCCAGCCCACAAGCGATGCAAAGTGGGCTAGAAGACGTGAGCTTCTTGGCAGCGGGCCACCCAGGTAGCACGCCTAGGCCCGTGGGCAAAGTGGCCTCAGGCGGTGAGTTGTCACGCATGGCGTTAGCCATTGCGGTAACCACCAGCCAGCTGGGCACTGCGCAAACCCTCATCTTTGACGAAGTGGACTCCGGCGTGGGCGGTGCGGTCGCCCAAACTGTCGGGCGCCTCATGCGCCAATTGGGCATAGACCGCCAAGTATTGGCTGTCACCCATTTGCCCCAAGTCGCAAGCTGTGCCGATCACCATTTGGTGGTTGCCAAGCAACGCGATGCAAAGCAGACGCTCAGTACAGTCTCGGTTGCTCAAGGTGACATGCGTGTTGCCGAGATAGCACGCATGCTCGGAGGTGAAAAGATATCGGATGCCACCCTGGCCCATGCGCGCGAGATGCTGGTAACAGGCCTGTAAATTCACAACTAAAGGGGTATGTCGATGGAGATCGTGCTGATCACGGGAATGTCTGGCTCGGGCAAATCGGTCGCCCTGCACGCCCTCGAAGACGCAGGCTTTTACTGTGTGGACAATCTGCCACCCGAGCTCTTGATGCCGTTTGTTGAACTTGAGCGGCAACATCAAGTCAGACACTTGGCCATTGCCATGGATGTACGCAGTGCGACTTCCCTCCCCATCGTTCCCAAGCAGCTTGAGGCCCTGCGGGCACAAGGTGTGGTGGTTAAGCTCATTTTTCTAGACGCGGCTACCGAAACTCTAGTCCGCCGGTACTCAGAGACACGGCGCAAGCACCCACTCTCGCAGGTGGACACGCGGATGCCTCAAGACGATGATCGGCGCGCGCTGATGGACGCGATAGAGCTGGAGCGTGAGCTTTTGGCTGTGCTGCGCGAACAGGCCCATGTCATTGACTCCAGCATCATTCGCGCGGCGCAACTGCAAGGCTATGTCAAAACACTGATTGCGACCCCGGGAGACCAATTAACGTTGGTATTTGAGTCCTTTGCGTTTAAACGCGGTGTGCCCACCGACGCCGACTATGTATTTGATGTTCGCATGCTGCCGAACCCCCATTACGAGGCCGAACTCAAGCGCCTGACGGGCAAAGACCCTGCCGTTGCCGACTACTTACGTGCGCAAACCGAAGTAGGCGTCATGCAGCAGCACATTGCCCAGTTCTTGGAGCACTGGTTGGGCGCTATTGCCAAAGACCATCGCAGCTACGTCACCGTGGCCATTGGCTGTACGGGCGGTCAGCACAGGTCTGTGTATTTGGTGGAGCAGTTGGCTGCTCAATTTGAGACGCAGTGGGTCACACTAAAACGCCACCGTGAAATGGACGCTTTGCAGGTGCATTAGCTTGCCAGCGGTGACAGCAGTTTGCGGATGGGGGCCGGCAGGCCCATGGCCTCCCAGGTGTCTCGCGCCATCCATTGGCTGTCTTGGGGTTTCCAGTCTGGCTGAGCCACAGTTAAAGACCATGGGTGCATGTGCAAATCTTTATGGGTCAGCACATGGGTGAACACGGGCGCTGGATGCAGTTGCCGTTGCAAATGCTCCGGCACCGCTGCCAATAGCTCGGCTTCACTGTCAAACAGAGGAAGGCAATACAAACCCGCCCACACGCCCGGTGTCGGCCGCTGAGAGAGTGCCACCGCCATGTCCGCCGTGTGCACCCAGAGCAGCCAAAGCGACTGCGTTGAGCGCTTTAGTTTACGTGTGCGAACGGGATAAACCTCTGGGTTTCCAGCTTTGGCCGCCATGCAAAACCGGTTGACCGGGCAGAGCAAACACTGCGGTTTTTTGGGGGTGCACACTGTTGCACCCAAATCCATCATGCCTTGGGTATAGCGGGGCATGGCTTGGGCATTTTCGGCTTGCGCTGGCAACAGCGTCTCCGCTAGGTCCCACAGCGTGCGTTCGTTGCGCGCCGAGGCTAGGTCCGAATCAAACCCGAGCGCGCGGGTCAGCACGCGCTTGACATTGGCGTCCATGATGGCAACACGCTCGCCAAAACACAAAGAAGCAATGGCCGCCGCCGTAGAACGCCCGATGCCGGGCAACGTGACGAGGACAGCGGCGGAACTTGGAAAACTACCGCCATGCAGGTGCATCACGTCTTGGGCGCAACGGTGCAGATTTCTGGCCCGGCTGTAGTAGCCAAGGCCACTCCACAAGCCCAACACCTCGTCCAAACTGGCTTCGGCCAATGTTTGCACCGTGGGGAATCGCGCCAAAAACCGTGCAAAGTAGTCCTTGACGGTGACCACTTGGGTCTGCTGCAGCATGATCTCTGACAACCACACCCGGTAGGGGTCTTGGGTGTTCTGCCAAGGCAAGCTGTTTCGACCATGCACAGCTTGCCATGCCACCACTGCGCTGGCGAACACACCCGACTCCATAGGCGTACTCAAGCTGAGGGGGCCAATTGCCTTGCACTGTCGTGTGCGGCAATTAAGTAAGACGTTAGCTCAGTGAGTTTGACGTCTAGTTGACTCAGGGTATGGACCTGCTGGTCAATTTCAACAATGCGATCTTCCAAACCACCGGAGGCTTGCTGAATCCGGTCAATAGCCTCGATGCGGCGCGTGAAATTGCGCCGACGTTCGCGCATTTGGGCATCGAGTTGTGCTGCGGCCGTTTTGCTCCACAGCTCAACTTCAGCCAGAGCTGACTCGTGCACGCTGCGCACACGGGTAGAGAGTGCGCGGACCAATCGGTCAGAAAACTCCACCTGAGCCAGCTTAAAGGCATTACCCACGCCCAAGTACTGCAAATGGTTGCGTTCGATCATGTCTAACTCTGCAATGACCCCCGAGACTTGGGGCTCACTAGGTGCTTGCAAAGACAAGCCGTACTCCGCATTGAGCTGGCGAAATGAGGCATTCAACATCGATTGAATTTCAGCAACGATGCTCTGCACCGTCTTGAGATTGGCACGCAGCTTCTCAAAAGTATCCCCATAGGCTTTCTTGGCGCCAATTTTGAGGCCCTTTTGAGTCAGCACGATGGTCAACTCGGCCATTTCTCGTTTCAGCACGCTGGACCCTAGAAGCAGAAAAACTTCTCGCAAGAGTTTCAAGTGCACAGACCGAACCGCATGAATCTTCGCACCGCCCACGTCGAACTCGCTTTGCTCGTCAGCAATGCGTGCGCGCATGTTTTTGATGACGGTGGCATTTTTCCCTTGCAAGCCTTTGAGCTCCAAGGTCTGCTCGTTCAAATCACGCTTGCGAATGTTGATAACCCGGCCTGTTTCTTGGCGCAAAGCCTTGATGCCATCCGCCATCGCTTGACTCAAGATTTTTTGCCTGCGCCCCATGATGCCATTGCCAAGTGCATCCTCCAGCTGAAGCAAACAACTCTGTTGCAAAAGCTCATCGTCTTTGGTGACTTTGGCAACCAATCCTTTTTGTGCCGACACTGCGATGACATGGTCCTGCGCGATTTCCAGAATCTGTGCAGTGGATGCCTTTTGACGCTCAATTTCAGAGTCAATTTGCTGCGGGGTGCTAAGCGCATCCCACATAGTGTCGATCTTGTTAAGCACCACCAAGCGTGTATCCGCCTCGCTAGATTCGGTGATCAAATGCTCACGCCAAATAGACAAATCGGATTTGGTAACTCCGGTGTCTGCTCCCAAAATAAAGACCACGGCATGTGCCTGGGGAATGAGGCTGACCGTCAACTCTGGTTCAGCGCCAATGGCATTCAAGCCCGGGGTATCCAAAATCACCAACCCTTGCTTTAACAAAGGGTGCGCAATGTTGATCAACGCATGACGCCAACGCGGAACTTCCACCATGCCGTGAGCGTCCACCATGGGGTTGTCTTGTGGCGACTGGTTATGCCAAAACCCAAGCGAGCGCGCTTCGTCTTGGGTAACCTTGATTGTCTCTGCCACTTTCTCAAGCGACTTTGCTAAATGCTGTGGATTATTGACATCCAAGTCAAAGCGCACCCATTTTTCCGGGGCCATTCGCCACTCCATGAGTGCCTGTGGCTGCAAACGTGTTTCTATCGGTAAAAGTCGTAAACAGGGTGGTACATCTGCGTCGTAACCCATTTCTGTGGGGCACATCGTCGTGCGCCCAGCGCTGGCGGGCATGATGCGACGGCCATATCCGGCAAAAAACACCGCATTAATCATCTCGGATTTGCCGCGCGAAAACTCCGCCACAAACGCAACCATTACCTTATCGGAGCGCACCTGGGTTTCCAAACGGCGCAACCGCTCTTCCACGCCTGCGTCCAGCAGATCGTGGTCCTTCATCCACTCAGCTAGCAGCTTTAGACGGAGCGCAAACTCGCGCCGCCAAGTGCCGAGTTGGTCAAATTGTTCGTTGAATGATGTAGCCAAGAGTCCCCCACGGAATCCTTCAATATAGCATTCCGCCCCGTTTGGGCCTCATCGCTTTTGGCAAGTGGGGCAAAAATAGGTGGAGCGTTGACCTTGACGAATCATCCGAACCTCTGAGTTGCAGACCTTGCACGGCAAGCCTTGGCGTCCGTACACCATAGTTTCGTGCTGGAAGTGCCCTAAATCGCCGTGTGCGTTTGAAAAGTCTTTCAGAGTTGTGCCCCCTAGCTCGACTGCCCGCGCTAACACCTGTTGAATCGCATGGTGCAAGCGCAAGACTTTGGGTCGACTGAGTGTCGAAGCTTTTGTACTGGGCCGTATACCTGCCATAAACAAAACTTCAGAAGCGTAGATATTGCCAACCCCGACCACAAGGTCACCAGCCAACAGTACTTGCTTAATGGGCGAATTGCGGCGCTTGAGTCCGCCCACAAAGTCTGACGAGAGGAAACCATCACCCAAAGGCTCCATACCCAATTTGCCAAGAAGCTTCTGCGCGATGGGCGCTGACTCGGCATCTGCGTACACCACCGCGCCAAATCGGCGTGGGTCATGCAAGCGCAAAGTGCCCTGGTCTGTGAGCAGCTCAAAATGGTCATGAGGTCCGCGTGCCGGCAGTGTGGTTGCAAATGACAGACTGCCAGACATACCCAAATGCACAAGCAGTAGCCCATGCTCCAAGTCAAACAACAAGTATTTGCCACGCCTGCGCACGCCGAGGATTCGCCGCCCAATCAAATCGTCGGTGGGGCAATTCAACGGCCAGCGAAGTGGTTTCCCCAAGTAAAGGGCCTGCACCTTGGCGCCACGAATACCTGCAACCAGGGTCAAGCGAGTGACTTCAACTTCAGGTAATTCGGGCATGCAGTGTGTCGTCCATGTAGTTGGATTATTATGGCTTGATGTACAGAATCAAACGCCTGATGGGCTTCACACTGGGGCTGCTTGTAGCCAGCTGCGCCTATGCGCAAGCTCTGCAGAAACCACCAGAAGTCAAGAACTCAAATTTGAGCGCCGTTCTATTCCACCAGCTCTTGGTGAGCGAGTTGAGCGCAGAGAGTGGAGACATTGATTCGGCTTTTTCATTAATGCTGGATGCGGCCCGCCGCGCCAACTCTGAACAGTTGTATGAGCGCGCGGTTGGCTTATCGCTTAGTGCGCGCAATGGCCCGTCCGCGCTTATGGCGTCGCAGGCATGGGCCAAAGCGTTTCCTGCCTCCCGCGAAGCCAATCGCTATGTCATTCAGATTCTGATTGGACTGAACCGTATTCCAGAAGCACTAGAGCCACTCAAAAAAGAGGTTGCAGTTGCGTCCGTGCGCGACAAGCTAGTCGCCATCGCGCTGATACCTCGCTACTTCGCACGTGCGACGGATAAGAAAGCTGCGACCACTACCGTGGAGCAAGCACTGCAATCCGAGCTGAGCCATGTGGAAACCGGCCCTTTAGCTTGGGCGGTTATAGGACAAATGCGTTTGATAGCGTCTGACTCAGAGGGCGCGTTGCAGGCAGCCAAAAATGCAGCGAAGCTCAACCCAATGTCCGAAGAGCCTGCTGCCTTGGCTCTGAATCTGATCAGCCCGGATAGGCCCGCCGCTGAGGCCATCGTAAAAACCTACTTGGCAGGAAGCCCGACTGCAGACATGCGCATGGCCTACACACGGAAACTGTTGGATGCGCAGCGTTACCCGGACGCATACGCGCAAATGCTGTTGCTTACTGGCAAACATCCGGACTATGGGGACGGGTGGCTTGTACGTGGATCGCTTGAATTGCAAGACAAACGCCATACCCAGGCGGAAGCATCACTGAAGAAGTACGTCGATTTACTTATCCCAACTCTCAAAGGAACAGAGGAAACACCTCGCGGCTTGGTTCAGGCCTACCTTTTGTTGGCGGAAATCGAGGAGCGCAAGCAACAGTACGATGCAGGGCTCCAGTTCTTGCAAAAAATCAAGAGTAGCCAAGACATCGCTCGAATTCAGACGCGCAAAGCAAGCTTACTTGCGCGGCAAGGCAAAGTGGATGAGGCACGCGCTCTAATTCGCAATCTACCCGAGTCACAGCCGGAAGACGCACGAATGAAGCTCAATGCGGAAGTCCAACTATTGCGGGACCACAAGCGCTTTCAAGAAGCGCATCAGTTGCTTGGCGATGCGTTGGCACGCTTCCCCGGAGATACTGATTTGGCCTACGACAAGGCAATGGTTGCGGAAAAGATAGGTGCGCTGGACGAAATGGAGCGCCTACTTCGTGGCGTAATTGCCGCAAAGCCGGACGCCCACTATGCGTACAACGCCCTAGGCTATTCGCTTGCAGACAGAAACATACGACTGCCAGAAGCCATTGCACTCATCAAAAAAGCCTTAGCGTTTGCGCCACTTGATCCCTACATCGTAGACAGCTTAGCTTGGGCCGAGTTTAGAAGCGGGCGCTCTCAGGAAGCATTGAGACTGCTGCGGCAAGCGTTTGCCGCAAAACCGGACGCTGAAATTGCCGCGCATTTAGGTGAAGTTTTGTGGAGCATGGGGCAACAAACTGAGGCCCAAGAGGTGTGGACAAAGGGCCTTGGCTTGAATGCCGAGAATGAGACTTTGCTCGAAACCATGAAGCGACTGAAGCCCTAGAGCTTATGCGCACGATCTCACGCGCGTTGGCTTGCACCTGTATTCTGTGGGTGACTGTGCTTCTATCAGGCTGCGCCAGCACCGCAACAAACAAGCTTAAAACAAGCACCGACACGCCGTACTGGCAAGGGCGCTTGTCGCTCACCGTGCACAACACGCCCCCGACGTCTCTAACAGCCGATTTTGAGTTGGAAGGCAACAAAGACAAAGGCGCACTGCGGCTGAACTCGCCCCTGGGCAACGTACTGGCTGCGTTGAATTGGTCGCCAGCAGGAGCGCAGCTAACTGCGCAGGGATCGACCCAACAGTTTGACTCTTTGGAGGCGTTGGTTCTGCATGCAACAGGGACCCCTTTGCCCGTGGCCCAACTGTTTGACTGGGTGCAGGGTTTAGACACTTCTGCCGAAGGATGGCAAACAGACCTGAGCAACTACCAAAACATGCGTATTCAAGCCAGACGCGTGATCGCCACCACCGCTGAACTAAAGATAATCCTAAGCTCTGACTAATCCCTTATCGCAGTAACAACGCACGTTCATGCAGTCGCTTTACGACATTCCCGCCCCCGCCAAACTCAATTTGTTTTTACACATCACAGGGCGGCGCGCAGATGGCTATCACCTGCTGCAATCAGTCTTTATGCTAATCGACTGGAGCGACACGCTGCACATCGATGTGAGAGCGGATGGCCACATTAGCCGAGAAGACTTAAGCTCGCCTTTGCCAGCAGATGACTTAATCATTCGCGCTGCCAAAGCTTTGCAGCAACACAGCCATTGCCCCTTGGGCGCCCATATCGGCATAGAAAAATCTATACCCGCCCAAGCGGGCATGGGCGGTGGATCGTCTGATGCTGCGTCCACCCTTTTGGCATTGAACAAGCTATGGGGTTTAGATCTCCCACTTTCAACATTGCACCAAATTGGCCTGTCCCTTGGTGCCGACATACCCTTCTTTTTGCATGGCACCCATGCTTGGGTAGAAGGCATTGGCGAGCAATTGACATCCATCGACCTACCCAACGGGCAGTTTGCAGTGGCGAAGCCAGAGGAAGGACTAGAGACTCAAAAAATTTTTTCAGATTGTTCTTTGAAACGCGATACAGAGCCTGCTATAATTTCAGGCTTCGCTGCAGATGCTTTTGGCTACGGCCAGAATGACTTGCAGGCCGTAGCCGAAAAGCTGTGTCCGAGCATTACACGAACAATTTCGTGGCTAGCCTCCAAGGGCTTAAATGCAAAGATGACTGGGTCTGGAAGTGCTGTATTTGCACATTCATTGAGCGAAGTTGACTTGTGTGGCGCGCCAAGCGGGACGCAAGCGAGAATTTGTAATGTATTGGAAGTTCATCCTTTATATGGATGGGCAACCAGAGATGGTTTATAGGTGGGTAGCTGTTAGCTGCCAACCCGTGTAGGGGAATCGCCAAGTTGGTTAAGGCACTGGATTTTGATTCCAGCATGCGAAGGTTCGAATCCTTCTTCCCCTGCCAAATCTGTTAGCCGGAAGGTGCCGGAAACAGCACTTGCATAGTACAGGCATAAACCCACTCTCTTCGCTGGAACTCACATGCAGGCACCTACCCCCCCTGATTTCATGGTTTTCACTGGCAATGCCAATCCTGGCATGGCGGCAGATATTGCACGTCATCTTGGAATTTCATTGGGTTCTGCGACTGTCGGCCGTTTTTCCGATGGGGAAGTTACCGTCGAGATCAACCAGAACGTGCGGGCACGGGATGTGTTTGTGGTGCAAAGTACATGTGCGCCGACCAATGAAAACCTCATGGAACTGCTCATCATGGTGGACGCACTGAAGCGTGCATCCGCAGAGCGGATCAGCGCAGTGATTCCCTATTTCGGATACGCGCGCCAAGACCGTAGGCCTCGTTCAAGCCGTGTCCCCATTACCGCAAAAGTAGTGGCGAATATGCTTCAAACTGTGGGTGTTGCTCGTGTTTTGACCATGGATTTGCATGCGGACCAAATCCAAGGATTTTTCGACATTCCCGTAGATAACATCTATGCGTCTCCCGTATTGCTGGGAGATCTACGTCAAAAGAACTACGAAGATTTGATCGTTGTTTCTCCTGATGTTGGCGGTGTTGTGCGTGCACGAGCTTTAGCCAAGCAACTAGGATGTGACTTGGCCATTATTGACAAGCGCCGTCCACGGGCTAACGTCAGTGAAGTCATGCACGTGATCGGCGAAATTGAAGGTCGCAACTGCGTGATCATGGATGACATGATTGACACTGCTGGAACATTGGTTAAGGCAGCTGAAGTCCTGAAAGAGCGTGGCGCTAAGAAGGTTTATGCGTATTGCACACACCCTATTTTTTCCGGCCCCGCCATAGAGCGCATCGCTAACGGCGGTGCATTGGATGAGGTTGTCGTAACCAATACGATTCCTCTCAGCAGTGCTGCCATCGCATGCAGCAAAATTCGCCAACTTACCGTGGCTCCGTTGATTGGTGAAACCATACAACGCATTGCCAAGGGTGAGTCTGTGATGAGTTTGTTCTCAGACCAGGACAATTTGTTCTGATCGAGACCAAAAGTTGACGTCGCATTTGTGTAAGTCGGCGTCTTTTTAAACCGGAGTCACACTGGTCGCGGTGGACTCCTTCTGGAGTAAGTTATGAAATTTGTCGCTTTTGAGCGCGCTAAGCAGGGCACGGGTGCGAGCCGCCGTCTCCGCATTTCCGGCCGTACACCCGGTATCGTCTATGGTGGTTCTGCCGAACCTTTGGCCATTGAAATCGACCACAATGCTTTGTGGCACGCCCTCAAGAAGGAAGCGTTCCACGCGTCCGTATTGGACATGGAACTGAATGGTGTTGACAGCAAGGTTCTGCTGCGCAACGTGCAAATGCACCCCTTCAAACAACTGATTTTGCACATCGACTTCCAACGCGTCGATGCGAACACCAAGCTGCACATGAAAGTGCCATTGCATTACAGCGGCGAAGAAAACTCCCCCGCAGTGAAGACAGACAACTGCTTGGCTAACCACGTCGTCACCGAAATCGAAGTGTTGTGCTTGCCCACAGACTTGCCAGAATTCGTGGCTGTGGACCTGAGCGGACTAAAGAAGGGGGCTTCTTTGCACTTGGCCAACATCACTCTGCCAAAGGGCGTGACAGCCGTATCCCGCGGTGGCAACAAGAACCCCGTGTTGGTGTCTGTTGTGCCGTTGGCCGTTGAAGTCGCTGCACCTGTGGAAGCCGCACCTGCTGGCAAGGCCGGCGCTAAGGGTGGTAAAGCTGCCAAGAAGTAATCTGCGCTAGCGGATGGTAAAACGGCCCACCTAGGTGGGCCGTTTTCATTGGTGCCTTGGGAAAATGGCATAACATCTTACGCGTGATGTCAGTGTCTACATTTCATTTCACATGATTAAATTATTGGTTGGCTTAGGTAACCCTGGTCCCGAGTATGAAGAGACACGCCATAACGCGGGCTTCTGGTGGCTTCACACTGCGGCGCAGCAGCTCAAGGTAACTTTACAACCAGAAAAGGGCTACTACGGTTTGGCCGGAAGGACCATGGTACAAGGCCAACCGGTTTGGCTCTTGGCGCCCCAGACCTTTATGAATCTCTCGGGTAAATCAGTCGCTGCCTTGGCCAAATTTTTCAAGATTGCTCCAGACGAAGTTTTGGTGGTTCATGATGAGCTTGACATTGCGCCAGGGGAAGCCAAACTAAAGCTAGGTGGCAGCCATGCTGGCCACAATGGTCTACGCGATATCCACGCGCAGCTCGGCACCGATGCCTATTGGCGTTTACGCCTAGGAGTAGGACACCCGGGCGTTAAGGCGGAAGTGGTCCACTGGGTACTGAAAAAGCCCAGCCTAGACCACCGCATTGCCATTGCGCAGTGTATTGATCGCACTGTGTTGGCGCTTCCAGACCTCTTAGCTGGGGACATAGCCAAAGCAACATTGAAGATTCACACCAGCAAACCCGCTCGGCCTAAGCCCCCTAGGCAGACCCTGCCTGCGGTGCCCGCAGCCGCTGCCCAAGAAGTGGTTGAGACCACCAGCAAAAACCCAACATGACGGTTAACAGCATCGTGGGGTCGAACTCAATGTGCAAAACATTCGCTATGTTTTTTATAGCTTGTAGCGCTTATTCTACAAGCGCCGTGGCCACAAATGTGTATAAGTGCGGTAACGCTTACAGTGAATTGCCTTGCCCCGGTAGTGAACTCGTAGAAGCAAAAGATGCGCGCACGCCCGAACAAGCTAGACATGCACAAGTCGCTACCGAAAAAAACTGGATACAAGCCCAGAGCTTAGAGAAAAAGCGCTTGGCGGAAGAAGCTTTATCTGAAAAACCGGAACAAACTTCCGGTAATGCCAAAGCCAAGGCGAAAAGCGGGTCTAAGGACAAGCTAAAAGGCACCAAGGCAAAGGCAAAAACAAATAAAAAGAACGCTCCGGAGTTCTTCACTGCCAGCGCCGAAAAACCACCTAAGCGCCCTAAGCCTTAACTCCCAATCAGTGACCGACTAGCCAATGCTCAAACAGATGGTGGCGACGGGGGCTGCGCTTGCTGCAAGCGGCGGTATTTTTCCCACAGGGTTTCTTTAGCCTCCACAAACTCGGGATGGATGGGTATACAAGAGACCGGACAGACCTGAACACACTGCGGTTCATCGAAATGCCCGACGCATTCTGTGCATTTGTTCGGGTCGATTTCATAGATTGCGGTGCCCATATAGATGGCCTCATTGGGGCACTCGGGCTCGCAGACGTCGCAATTGATGCATTCATCGGTAATGGTTAGTGCCATGACGAATCCATAGACCGTGAAAACGAAAAGAAATAATGGGGGCGCATAATGGGATTATCCCAGTTGACAGTACCGAGGACCAACGCAGAGCACCAAAGCCCCAACTGACGCCGCACTACTCTTGGGGTTTAACAACCACCACAGGCACGTTACTGGAGTGCAAGAGTTCATTGGACACGGAGCCCATCATGGCGCTTCTCAACGTACTGGTACCCCGCGCACCCATCACGACCATATCGCAATCAAACCGCTCAGATATCTCAATTAAGGTGTGGGCGGGGTCGCCTTTGGCCACCTCACATTCACAGTCTATGCCTGCGGCGCGCAGCAAAGCTAAGGCATCTTGCAAAGCATGCAATCCCGCTTGCGCACTTGCTCGGTCAATCGCCTCCGCGTCATGCACAAGCACTAGCTCGTACAAAGACGCGGGCTCTTGGACATTGGCAAGGATCACTGTTGCATTAAGTCCTGCTTTGACCAATCGAACCACGTAATGCACAGCTTCTAGGGCTAGTAGCGAACCATCAACAGGAAGAAGAATACGCATCATGAACTCCTAGTGGATTGGGACGGGGCCTTGGGAAACTTCTGTAGCAATGCCTGGTGAATACTCGGCGTGACAAAGTCGCCCACATTGCCCCCCAAGGCCGCGATTTCACGCACCAAGGTACTCGAAATAGCTTGGTAGCGAGCATCAGCACTGAGATAGACGGTATCAACCGCAGAGCAAAGTGTGCGGTTCATACCCGCCAACTGTGCTTCATAGTCATAGTCCGTCACCGAGCGAATACCTCTGACCATGGCACTTGCCTTGTGCTGAGATGCAAACTCGACCACCAAACCACTGAATCCGTGGACGCGTACATTGCGAAATGGTGCCAACTCCTGCGTAACAAGCGCGATACGTTCGTCAAAAGAAAACAAGGTCTTCTTGTGGTGGGCAGTTGCAACCGCCACGATCACTGTTCCAAACAGCACCGCGGCCCGCTGAATTAAATCGAGATGGCCTACCGTCAGCGGGTCGAACGTGCCCGGATAGACCGCTACTGTGTGCGCTTGTTCCATCGTCATCCTTCCTCAAACGGCACTTGTGCAGCGCAGCAAATGTGCGTGAACTGCACCGGCCTTTAGGTAACGGTGCACTGCAAGCCCAGCATTGGCAAGTCTAGATTCATCCCACAGCTCAGGGGCCTCTAAGTAGATATACCCTTCCGCGGCAACAGCTTTACCGGCTGCCTCCACTGCGGCCTCGAATACTTTGGCATCAAAGGGAGGGTCGAGAAAGATAACGTCTTGGCTTCGTGCCGACAAATGTCTCAATGCCGCCACGCCATCGCCTCGTTGTACACGCACGGCCGAAGCGCCAAGCTGCGTTTGTATGTTCGTAAGTTGGACCACCAACTCACCATCTGACTCCACCAGCAAAACTTCTTTTGCACCGCGTGACGCGGCTTCAAATCCCAAAGCACCTGTACCTGCAAATGCATCTACACAGCGTAAACCGGTGAGATCTTGTCCAAGCCAATTAAACAGTGTTTCGCGCACCCGGTCTGGCGTGGGTCGCAAACCTGGCTTATCGGCAACTTTCAACTTGGTGCGTTTCCACTGGCCACCTACGATTCGAACTTCATGGGACTGGGGACCGTTCGCTCGGCGCGGGGCCTTTGTACGCGCGCCCGGCTTCGTTTTTGTGACTTTTTTATCTTTCATGCGCGCAGCTTACCGCAAGCTGGCTGTGCCGTTAGTGGTTTCGAAAACTAAACGCTTGCCCTCAAGAAACTGAATAATTCAATGAGAGCAGGGATACACGGTGCTCAGGGCATTGAACATGACCAATTGCACCGGCATATCCGCTTCATAAACACCTTGATTGCGCTTGAGTTCGGTGTTGTACAAACTCTTCGCCATACTGGGCTCAAGCTTCCGACCTTCCAGACAAACAGCAACGAGAACCCCAGTACGAGCAGACTGCGCTTGCGCTTCTAGAACACCCTCCATCGTGCCGACCAAGTAATAGTTGACGTAGTTTTCGCCATGTGACTTGTCCGATTTTTCCAAGCCACGTAGTTCACGTATCGACATCGCGTGGGCATTGCTCGCTAGCATCAAAAAGGACAGCACAGCAAGCCCTACCAAGGACCACTTAGATTTGAATGAGGTATGCAACATGGCCTTAAGTCGGACCTATCAACCTATTCTTACACCAAGCGCATTTGCGCGGCACGTGCATGGGCTTGAAGGCCCTCGCCATAGGCAAGCTCGGCGGCAATTGGACCTAAGACCTGAGCACCCGCTGCGGTTACTTCAATCAAGCTAGAGCGCTTTTGGAAGTCATAAACGCCCAAAGGACTTGAAAAACGCGCAGTCCCGGAGGTCGGCAATACATGGTTGGGCCCCGCGCAGTAATCACCCAGGGATTCGCTGGTATAAGCACCCAAAAAAATCGCCCCTGCATGTTTAAGCAGGTGTTCCCAGCGGTGTGGGTCTTGGCTGGAGACCTCCAAATGCTCAGGTGCAATGGAATTACTGAGATCACAAGCCTCCTCCATGCTGCGGGTGAGTATCAAAGCGCCTCGCCCTGAAAGGGATTTGGCAATGATTTCAGCGCGGGGCATTTCGGGCAACAAGCGATCAATGGCCGCTTGAACCTCTGTAATGTAGGCGGGGTCTGGGCACAGCAAAATACTCTGAGCGAGCTCATCATGCTCGGCTTGGCTAAACATATCCATAGCCACCCAATCGGGTGGTGTTGTGCCGTCGGCGAGAACCAAAATTTCACTAGGTCCTGCAATCATGTCAATGCCCACCGTGCCGAACACCCGCCGCTTTGCCGCTGCAACATAGGCATTGCCAGGCCCCGTGATCTTATGAACCGCGGGGATGGTGGCGGTGCCGTAAGCCAAGGCCGCAATGGCCTGCGCACCTCCCATGGTGTAGGCGCGCGTCACCCCAGCTACGTAAGCGGCGGCAAGCACCAACAGGTTTCTCTCTCCTCTTGGAGTCGGGACGACCATGATGATTTCGCCCACACCCGCCACATGCGCAGGGATTGCGTTCATCAATACGGAAGAAGGATACGCCGCCTTGCCACCGGGCACATAGATACCCACACGGTCAATGGGAGTCACTTTTTGCCCGAGCAAAGTTCCGTCCGCATCGCGGTAACTCCAGCTCTCACCGCATGCGCGCTTCTGCGCCTCGTGGTACAAACGAACGCGATGTGCCGCAGCCTCAAGGGCACTGCGTTGGGCTGAGGGAATAGCATCGAATGCTGCTCTCAGCTCAGCTTGCGAAAGCTCTAGTTCCTGCACCGTGGCGGCAGTCAAGCCATCAAATCGCGCGGTGTACTCCAACACGGCAGCATCGCCACGGGATTGCACATCCTGCAGGATTTCAGCCACACGCGCTTCAATGGCTACATCCGTGTCAGCTGACCAATGCAATCGGGCTTGGAAATTTTGGAAAAAGTCGGCACTAGCCGTTGACAGATAAGCGGGGGAAGCTACTATTTTCATAGCGTTACTCAGGTTCCTTGGCCAATCGCGCCAGCGAATGCATCAATGATCTTCCGAATGGGGTCTTGTTTGAGCTTGAGTGCGGCTTGATTCACCACCAAGCGCGAGCTGATTTCCATAATGGGCTCTACTTCCACCAAGTGATTCGCGCGCAAGGTGTTTCCTGTAGAGACCAAGTCAACGATGGCGTCCGCGAGTCCCACTAGCGGGGCAAGTTCCATGCTGCCGTATAGCTTGATCAAGTCCACATGCACACCTTTGGACGCAAAAAAATCACGGGCAATGGCGACATACTTCGTCGCAACCTTCAAGCGAGACCCCTGCTTCACCGCTGATACATAGTCAAAGTCTGCGCGTGCTGCCACACTGATTCGGCACTTGGCAATTTGCAAGTCCAGGGGTTGGTACAAGCCTTGGCTACCGTGCTCCAAGAGCGTATCTTTGCCAGTAATGCCTAGATCTGCCCCACCATACTGCACGTACGTTGGCACATCCGTTGCGCGCACGACCAGCACTCTCACGTGTGGCTGGTTGGTCTCCAGGATCAGCTTGCGAGACTTCTCTGGATCATCTAACACTTCAATGCCCGCTGCTTTGAGTAGGGGCACAGTTTCTTCAAAAATACGCCCTTTGGATAGGGCTAGGGTAATCATGCTGTTGCTCATGTGTGGTTCATTCATTACGGCTCAGCGAATACGCTCTATGTCCGCACCAATTCCGCGTAACTTGGATTCCATTTGATCGTAGCCACGGTCAAGGTGGTAGATACGGTCAACAACCGTTTCACCATCAGCGACCAAACCTGCGATCACCAAACTGGCAGATGCACGCAAATCAGTGGCCATCACGGTCGCCCCCGATAGTTTCTCTACCCCCTCCATCACGGACACCTTACCGTCGATCTGGATTCGCGCGCCCAGTCGCACCAATTCATTCACATGCATGAAACGATTTTCAAAAATCGTCTCTGTGACTTTGGCATGGCCATGTGAAATGCAATTCAGGGCCATAAACTGGGCTTGCATGTCGGTCGGGAAGCCCGGGTACTCGGTGGTGCGAAACGATTGCGCCTTCAAGCGTCCAGTCGCTTGGATACGTATTCCGTCGGTAACAGCGGTCACGGTAGCACCCGCATCACGCAACTTCTCAACCACGGCCTCAAGGTGTTCCACTCGCCCATGCTTGAGCACGACATCCCCGCCGGTCGCGGCCACGGCACACAAGAAAGTGCCTGTCTCAATGCGGTCTGCCACCACTTGGTGATCGCACCCATGCAGGGCGTCAACGCCTTGAATACGAATTCGACTGGTTCCATGTCCTTCAATTTGGGCCCCCATCCCAATAAGCATTTCTGCTAAATCAGGAATCTCTGGCTCTTGCGCTGCATTCTCGAGGATAGTTTCCCCTTCTGCGAGGGTTGCAGCCATAAGCAAGTTCTCCGTACCGGTGACCGTGACCATGTCGGTCGCAATTCTGGCACCTTGAAGCCGGCTTCTTCCCTTGGGAAGTTTTGCAATCATGTAGCCATGCTCGACCACGATCTCCGCACCCATGGCGGTAAGCCCTTTAAGGTGCTGATCTACCGGGCGTGAACCAATAGCACAGCCCCCAGGAAGTGACACGGTCGCCTCACCAAAACGAGCGAGTAAAGGGCCCAATGCGAGCACCGATGCACGCATGGTCTTCACCAATTCGTAAGGTGCCTCGGGAGAGCTAAGCGAACTCGCATTGATACAAACCACACCAAGCTCAGTTTGGCTGACTTGCACGCCCATGTTGCCAATCAGCTTCAGCATCGTGTTCACGTCTTGCAACCGCGGCACATTGCGCAGAGTAACAGCCTCGCGCGTCAAAAGCGCAGCACACAACTCAGGCAAGGCCGCATTCTTGGCACCTGAAATCAGAACTTGCCCCGCCAAGTTCCGCCCACCCCGAATCAATAATTTATCCATCGGTTGGCGCTCCTATTGGGCAGCAGACGTCGCCCACTCGGTGGGTGTATAGGTCTTCATGGACAAAGCATGCACTTCATCCGTTTGCATCCGATTGCCCAAAGTCGCGTACACCATTTGGTGGCGTTGAATCAAGCGCTTACCTTCGAACGAGGCGGACACTATCGTTGCGTACCAATGCCGACCGTCACCTTCAAGGTGGCAATGCTCCACAGGCAAGCCGTTGGAAATCAGGGAGGTCAGTTCTTCAGAAGTCATGGAAAGTACAAATAAAAATTAGCTACGGAGTTTGTAGCCTGTGCGCAATAACTGAATCGCCACAGCACTTACGGCAAGCAATGATCCCGCGACCACGCCAAAACTTAACCAAGGTGAAGCGTCGCTAACGCCAAAGAAGCCATAGCGAAAACCGTCGATCATGTAAAAAAATGGGTTGAAATGGCTCACGCTTTGCCAAAACGCGGGGAGTGAATGGATCGAGTAAAACACGCCACTCAAAAATGTCATCGGCATGACGACAAAATTTTGAAAGGCGGCCAACTGATCAAATTTCTCCGCCCACAATCCAGCGATCAGCCCCAGTGTGCCCATCAAAGCAGCCCCCATGAAGGCGAAAACCAAGATCCACAAAGGCGCGACAAAACTAATAGGCGTAAACAAGGCCGCGACCAAAAACACGCCAACCCCAACAACGACCCCTCGAACAACTGCCGCGCCCACATAGGCCACATACCAGTGCATGTAGGACAAAGGGGTCAACAACAAGAAAATTAAGTTACCCATGACTTTGCTCATGATCAAGGACGACGAGCTGTTGGCAAACGCGTTCTGCAGCACACTCATCATTGCCAAGCCAGGCACCAAAAAGGCCGTGTAGCTGACGGTGTCATACACCTTGACGTGCGCCTCGAGGGCGTGACCAAAGATCAGCAAGTACAACATGGCAGTGAGCACAGGCCCAGCAATGGTCTGGAAAGCCACCTTCCAAAAGCGCAAGACTTCTTTGTACAACAGCGTTTGCCAACCATTCATCGTGACACTCCGTGGACAGAGTCCTTGTTTTTGGTCATGACGTCCAAAAAGACGTCTTCCAGATCGGCTTTGCGAATTTCAACGTCCTGCGCGACCAAGCCTGTCTTTCGTACTTCGGATAAGTAGTGCTCTATTTCCACTGCGCTATGGGCAGGAAACTGAACGATACGGCCTGTAATTCGGGCTTTATTCAGCAAATGCGTTGGTAACACTCCGTCAATCTTGAAGCGCAACACGTTGCTTGAGGCCGCCTTTAGCAATTCAGTAGTGCTGTCTAGCGCTACGATCCGCCCGGTCTTAAGCATTGCAATGCGGCCGCACAACGCTTCCGCCTCTTCTAGGTAGTGCGTAGTTAACAGCACGGTGTGGCCTTCTTTGTTGAGCCGTGCAATGAACTGCCATAGCGTCTGACGCAACTCCACATCCACACCCGCCGTAGGCTCGTCCAACACAATAACAGGGGGTTTGTGTACCAAGGCTTGCGCCACCAATACACGACGCTTCATCCCCCCGGACAGTTGACGCATATTGGCGTTGGCTTTGTCGGCAAGACCTAGGCTCTCAAGTAGCTCGTCTATCCATGCGTCGTTATTCTTGATGCCGAAATACCCTGACTGAATCCGCAGGGCTTCGCGGACATTGAAAAATGGGTCAAACACCAATTCTTGCGGAACGATTCCCAGCTTGCGTCGCGCTTGTGCAAAATCAGTTTGGACATTGCTGCCTAACACTGAGACGGTGCCTGCCGTTGCCTTGGACAGGCCCGCCAAGATACTAATCATGGTCGTTTTGCCTGCCCCGTTGGGGCCTAGCAAGCCAAAAAACTCACCTTCCTGAATGTCGAGATTGACACCATCTAATGCGAAGAAGGTACTTCCCTTGGGTCCTTTGGGCGACGGATAGGCTTTAGAAACGGATGTAAATGAAATAGCGGACATGAGATGCCGCAGTCTCGTGCGGTCAGATTGAGGTACGGGCTAAGCGCTTGGCAACAAGCTTTCGACCCCATACAAGGAAGCCAAATCCCGCAGCCGTTGCGGCAAACCCTGCACTGTAAAGTGCTTACCCGCACGCGCGCATTCTCTGCGCAATGCAAGTAAGACAGCTAAGGCCGAAGTATCAAAACTTCGCAAGCGGGCCGCATCAACAACCACTTGTGCGGCTTCTGACCGTAAACCTGCGGTCAATTGCTCCAAACAAGCACTTGCATCGTTCTGGGTGAGGGTGGCGGGTAGACTGAGCACGTTAACCCTTCTTGTTGTTGGACTTGTTTCTTTCCGAGAGAGTAGTAATCAAACCATCAAGTCCCTTGGCATTTATTTCTTGGGAAAACTGCGTCCGATATGTTTCCACCAACCACACACCCAAGACGTTGAGGTTATAAATCTTCCACCCGAAACCTTGGCCTGGGGTTTTTTCCAACCTGTAGTCCAGTTGAATTGGATCACCAGCCCCTTTGATTTCACTGCGTACGACGACCTCTTTGTCATCTGGTGACGCTCGAAACGGCTTCATCGAAATGGTCTGCGTAGTCACTTGCGCCAATGCACCTGCGTACGTACGAACCAGCAGTATTTTGAACTCCTCTTCAAGCCGCTTTTGCTGCTCAGCACTAGCCTGACGCCACGCAGGGCCCACCGCCGAGGCTGTCATGCGCTGGAAATCCACATTGGGCATGATGCGCGAGTCCACCAAAACGATAACCTTGCTGAGATCACCAGAGCGGATCGCTTTGTCTGCGCGAATCGTATCCAATACTTCTGTGGAAATGCGCTTAATCAAAACATCAGGCAGCTCATCTTGCGCATGAGACAAACGTGGCAGCGCCAAACTCAGACACGCCACGAGCAAGAGGAACAAATTACGAAAGTCACGAACAAAAACCAACATATTTCTCCAGTCAGACAACCCATTATCGGCGTGACGCACGTTTTGTGCAGTCACCGTGCTGAAAAGCACCTACTTACCCAACGGAGCCTCATCTTCTTCGGGAGGGTTTCCATCATAGACTAGGTTTCTTCGGCGCTGCAAATAGCCATCACGGATGAAGCTGTACTTATCCAACGCAGCCTCTTCGACCACCTGCCCAGCCCCCAAGAAAGCGGCTCGGGTGTCTACCAAATTCACCAAAGTTAGTGTGTCACGAACTTGCACATCTGATACTTTGCCAAGAATACTGCCTTGGCTATCCACAGGAAGCCCTACGGCGTCGCGCAAGGAGCTCGGCCCAAGCAAAGGCAGCACAAGATAGGGGCCTGGCGCTACGCCCCATCGGCCCAATGTCAAACCGAAGTTGGAGGGGTGTTTGTCGATATTGAGATCACTGGCCACGTCCACCACACCCAATAGCCCGATGGTCGTATTGACCATTACACGACCGATGCTGTCACCAGTCTCTTGCCCACGAAGTTGCAAGGCATTGTTGAAGGCTGACCAAACGTCGTCCAAATTACCAAAAAAGTTACCGACGCCCTTACGAAACCAAAAAGGCGTAATGCCCTTGTAGACCGTAGCCACTGGCTTGGCCACTGCCCGGTCGACCGCGTCATTGAAGGAGAAAACACCGCGATTGACCGACTCAAAGGGATCCCGTGCATCCGGGTTGGGCACACTGGCACAACCTTGTAATAAGGCAATGACCACGCCCAAGCTCAGACACCGTAACCACCCGCTGGTAACTCGACCAATCACAAACATATGGCTCCGAATCACTTTTTGTCTTTATCAGAAGAAGGGCCATCAGCCGCCTTGCTGTATAGAAATTGGCTGATCAGATTTTCCAACACCACGGCGGACTGCGTCGTTGAAATACTGTCGCCTTGCGCCAAATTCACACTATCAGCGCCTGCTTCAATGCCAATGTATTGCTCCCCAAGCAAGCCGCTCGTGAGTATTTTCAAGGAACTGTCCTTAGGAAAGGCATAACGCTTGTCCATTGCCAAAGCAACTTTGGCTTGGTAGGTTTTGTCATCAAAGGTTATGGATTCCACCCGACCGACCACTACGCCACTACTTTTCACAGCTGCTTTTGGCTTTAATCCACCAATGTTGTCGAATTTCGCTGTTACAGCATATCCCTTATCAAAACCCAAGGAAAGCAGGTTCGCTGCCTGCAAGGCCAAAAACACAATCCCGGCAGCCCCCAGCAACACAAATAAACCTACCCACACATCACTGTTCGAACGTTGCATAAACACCCCACCTAGATACTGAACATCATCGCCGTTAACACGAAATCTAACCCTAGCACCGCGAGCGAGGCCGCCACAACTGTGCGTGTGGTCGCCCTTGCAACACCTTCGGGCGTTGCTTGTGCGACATAGCCTTGCAGCAGTGCAATAAAGCTGACTGCAAAACCAAAAACGACGCTCTTCAACACCCCATTGCCAACGTCACGCCAGACATCCACACCGCCTTGGGTTTGACTCCAGAAGGAACCTGAGTCAATACCAATCAGCAAGACCCCGACCAACCAGCCCCCCATCACACCAACCGCACTGAATATCGCAGCCAATAGGGGCATCGCAATTACAGCGCCCCAAAACCGAGGGGCCAATATACGTTGCACAGGATCTACCGCCATCATTTCCATCGCACTGAGCTGCTCGCCAGCTTTCATTAAGCCGATCTCAGCGGTCAGTGAGGTCCCTGCGCGTCCAGCAAACAAGAGCGCCGTGATCACAGGCCCAAGCTCTCGAACCAAACTCAGGGTTACCAGCAAACCCAAAGCCTCAGACGATCCATAGCGCTGCAACGTGTAGTAGCCCTGCAACCCAAGAACAAAACCCACAAACACGCCCGACACCGAAATGATGGCCAAGGAGTAGTTACCCATAAAGTGCACCTGGTCCAACACCAAGGACGGGCGACGCATTGTGGCAACCAAAGAGGTCAGTAATCGCAGAAAGAGCCGAGCCCCAAAACCTATATCTGCAAGCTTGCCGCGAACAGCGTAACCCAGCTCGCGAGGGTCGTACCACTTCATGGCAATAACTCCTGCGCAAAGTCCTGGTCAATGTCGACCGCAGGGTAATGAAAGTGCACCGGCCCTTCGGGCAGTGCGTTGACAAACTGATGCACCAATGGGTCCCGGCTATCACGCACTTCTTGGGGTGTGCCCTGCGCGGCTATGGCCCCATTGGCTAGCACGATGACGTGGTCCGCAATTTGAAAAGTTTCATCCAAATCATGCGACACAACAATACTAGTCAGTCCCATGGCGTCGTTAAGCTGTCGGATGAGGCGTGCGGCAGTCCCCAACGATATCGGGTCTAGACCAGCGAAGGGCTCGTCGTACATCACCAATTCAGGATCCAAGGCAATTGCCCTGGCTAAAGCGATGCGGCGGGCCATACCCCCGGACACTTCGGAAGGCATGAGATCTCGCGCTCCGCGCAGCCCCACTGCATTGAGCTTCATGAGAACCACGTCGCGGACCATGGCTTCCGGCAGGTCCGTGTGTTCACGCAAGGGAAAGGCAACATTGTCAAAAACACTGAGGTCCGTAAACAAAGCCCCGAACTGAAACAACATGCCCATGCGACGCCGTGCTTGAAACAAGGCTTCGCGCCCCAGACGTCCCACATCTTGTGGAGCAGCCTCTTGAGAGCCCCCATGGAGCAACACTTCTCCCGATTGGGCTTGGACTTGCCCACCGATGAGACGCAACACTGTCGTTTTGCCCCCACCCGATGCGCCCATCAATGCTGTGACTTTGCCTTGAGGAATGCTAAGACTGATGTCATCCAAGATCAAGCGCCCCCCGTAGCCGAAGCTCACGTGGCGAAACTCTATCAAGGGGGGAGCTAAATCGTTGGATTCCATAAATGCAAAAGCCGGTATATTTCCGGCCTTTGGATCATACGGGATTACACCTATTAGCGGGGCAGGTTACTTACACCCATTAAGTACTCATCTACGGCCCGAGCGGCTTGTCGACCTTCACGGATGGCCCAAACCACCAAGCTTTGCCCTCTGCGCATGTCACCAGCGACGAAAACTTTGTCCACGTTCGTACTGTAGCCCCCTACCAAATCGACGCTCGCTTTTGCATTGCCACGCGCATCCTTGCCAACGCCAAAGGCATCCAGCACGGTGCCGACAGGGTTTACGAAACCCATGGCAAGCAGTACCAAGTCGGCTTTGAGCACTTGCTCGGAGCCCGCAACTTCCACCATCTTGCCGTCTTTCCATTCCACCTTCACAGTCTTCAGACCGGTGACTTTGCCTTTTTCCCCGACAAACTCTTTGGTGGAGATGGCAAAAACGCGCTCGCATCCTTCGTCATGGCTAGAGCTGGTACGCAGTTTCAGCGGCCAGTAGGGCCATGTCATCGGGCGGTTTTCAACTTCCGGAGGCTGGGGCATCACCTCAAACTGCGTCACGCTTACCGCACCGTGCCGATTGCTCGTCCCTACGCAATCGGACCCCGTATCGCCGCCACCAATGACGATCACGGCCTTGCCGTCGGCACGCAGTTGGCCTTTGACTTTGTCACCTGCATTCACTTTGTTTTGCTGCGGCAAGAACTCCATGGCGAAATGAATGCCATCGAGATCACGGCCAGGGACTGGCAGGTCACGTGACTGCTCAGAGCCGCCGGTCAACAACACGGCGTCAAAATCAGCCTTGAGTTGCGCTGCTGAAATAGTCTCTTTAGCCCAGTTGGTCACCTTGCTACCCTTGGGCATCTCTCCGACTAACACCCCTGTTCGGATCGTCACGCCCTCTGCCTTTAGCTGGTCAGCGCGGCGGTCAATATGCGATTTTTCCATCTTGAAATCTGGAATACCGTAGCGGAGCAATCCCCCAACGCGGTCATTCTTTTCAAACAAAGTGACAGCGTGCCCTGCACGCGCTAGCTGTTGGGCAGCTGCCAAGCCTGCAGGACCTGAGCCGACTACGGCAACCTTCTTGCCGGTTTTGTGGATGGCCGGCTGGGCTGTCACCCAACCTTCAGCCCAAGCTCGGTCAATGATGGCATGTTCAATCGACTTAATACCCACAGCGTCTGCGTTCACATTCAAGGTACATGCAGCTTCGCATGGCGCGGGGCAAATACGTCCTGTGAATTCAGGGAAGTTGTTGGTGCTGTGGAGTGTGTCAATTGCAGCCTTCCAATCTTGGCGAAACACCAAGTCATTGAAGTCCGGAATGATGTTGTTCACCGGGCATCCGTTCGTGCAGAACGGTGTGCCGCAGTCCATGCAACGGGCCGCTTGGGTTTTGGCTTGTGCATCGTCCAAACCAATAACAAATTCCTTGTAGTGCTTCAAGCGCTCGGTGACGGGCTTGTAGCCCTCTTCGATGCGCTCAAACTCCATGAAGCCAGTGACTTTTCCCATGATGACCGTCCTTTATTGCAATACGCCGCTGGCTTACTTAGCCGGAGCTGCTTCTGTTTTTGTAGCGGCTTGCGCACGACTGGTGAGCGCTACAGCCTCTTTTCGTGCATGAATCTCGCCCAAAGCGCGCTTGTACTCATTGGGGAACACTTTGACGAACTTGGCCCGTGCTGCGTCCCAGTTGTCCAATAGTTCACGCGCCCGCTTGCTGCCCGTCCAGCGGTTGTGCTCTTCCAGCAGCTTGCGCAATTGCGCTTCATCGGTTAGGCCACGGTGCCAGATCGCGGGAGATACGCTGGCTTCTTGTTCCGCTGCCGGCAAAACCTTGTCTAAGCTCACCATGGCGGTGTTGCAGCGGGATGCGAATTGGCCATCTTCGTCATAGACATAGGCAACACCGCCACTCATACCTGCAGCGAAATTGCGCCCCGTTTTACCCAGAACAGCCACAGTGCCGCCGGTCATGTATTCGCAGCCGTGGTCGCCCGTACCCTCCACCACCGCGGTTGCACCCGACAAGCGCACCGCAAAACGTTCGCCGCCCACCCCGCTGAAGAAGGCTTCACCGGTGGTTGCGCCATACATCACCGTGTTCCCCACAATGGTGTTGCGAATGGCGTCACCACGGAAGTCGATACTGGGGCGCACTACGACGCGGCCGCCCGATAAGCCTTTACCGGTGTAGTCATTGGCGTCACCAATGAGATAGAGCGTAATGCCGCGCGTCAAGAACGCACCAAAGGACTGGCCGCCGGTACCTTCTAGCTGAATGCGAATGGTGTCGTCAGGCAGCCCTTCGGGGTGAACTTTGGTCACTGCGCCGGACAGCATGGCACCCACAGAACGGTTCACGTTACGCGCTACCTCGATGAACTGCACTTTCTCGCCTTTGTCGATCGCTGCGCGGGACTTGGCAATCAGCACATTGTCCAAGGCTTTCTCTAAGCCGTGGTCTTGCAACTCGACTTGGAAGCGTGGCACATCTGCAGGCACTTGAGGTTGGGCAAACAAACGGCTGAAGTCCAAGCCGGTTGCTTTCCAATGCTCAATGCCTTTGCGCATATCCAATAAGTCGGAACGGCCAATCATGTCGTCGAACTTGCGAATACCCAACTGCGCCATGATCTGGCGGACTTCTTCGGCAATGAAGAAGAAGTAGTTCACCACATGCTCAGGCTTGCCAGAGAACTTGGCGCGCAGCTCAGGGTCTTGGGTGGCAACGCCCACTGGGCAGGTGTTGAGGTGGCACTTGCGCATCATGATGCACCCTTCAACCACCAGTGGCGCCGTCGCAAAGCCAAATTCGTCTGCCCCCAAGAGTGCGCCAATGGCAACGTCACGGCCCGTCTTCATCTGGCCGTCGGCTTGCACGCGGATACGGCTACGCAAACGGTTCAGCACCAGCGTCTGCTGGGTTTCGGCCAAGCCGATTTCCCAAGGACTGCCTGCGTGCTTGATGGAGGACCAGGGGGAGGCACCTGTGCCGCCATCATGCCCTGCAATCACCACATGGTCGCTCTTGCACTTTGCAACGCCTGCCGCAATAGTGCCCACGCCAATTTCGGACACCAGCTTCACGCTGATGCTGGCGTGCGGCGCCACATTCTTCAGGTCGTGAATGAGCTGCGCCAAGTCCTCAATAGAGTAGATGTCATGGTGCGGCGGGGGAGATATCAGGCCGACCCCAGGCACCGAGTGGCGCAAGCGGCCAATGTAATCAGACACTTTGCCACCGGGCAGTTGGCCGCCTTCGCCGGGCTTAGCGCCCTGGGCCATCTTGATCTGGATCTGATCGGCGCTGCTGAGGTACTCTGCGGTCACACCAAAACGTCCGGATGCCACTTGCTTGATCCGGGAACGCAATGAGTCTGTTGTTTCAAGTGGGATGTCCACTTCCACAACATCATGGCCAATGATGTCGGCCATGGTTTGGCCTTGTTTGATTGGGATACCCTTGAGCTCCTGGCGGTAGCGTGCGGGGTCTTCGCCGCCTTCTCCCGTGTTGCTCTTGCCACCAATGCGGTTCATCGCGACGGCGAGGGTTGCGTGCGCTTCGGTCGAGATAGAGCCCAAGGACATAGCGCCTGTAGCAAACCGCTTTACGATTTCTTTTGCAGCCTCTACTTCGTCTACGGAGATGGCTTTGGCTGGGTCAATCTTGAACTCGAACAAGCCGCGCAGCGTGAGGTGGCGCTTGCTTTGGTCGTTGATGATCTGCGCGTACTCTTTGTAGGTATTCCAGTTGTTCGCGCGTGTCGAATGCTGCAACTTGGCAATGGCGTCAGGGGTCCACATATGCTCTTCCCCACGCACACGCCAGGCGTATTCGCCGCCCGCATCCAAGGCATTGGCCAACACGGGGTCAGAACCAAAAGCTGCTTTGTGCATGCGAATGGATTCTTCGGCGATTGCGAAGACGCCAATGCCTTCCACGCGGCTGGGTGTGCCTGTGAAATACTTGGACACTGTTGCGCTTGATAGGCCAATCGCCTCAAACAGCTGTGCACCACAGTAACTCATATAGGTGCTCACACCCATCTTGGACATGATTTTGGACAAGCCCTTGCCAACCGCCTTGATGTAGTTGTAGATTGCCTTGTCTGCGCTCAGATCGCCAGGCAGGTCTTTGTGGATGCTGACCAAGGTTTCCATTGCCAAGTAAGGGTGAACCGCTTCTGCGCCGTACCCTGCGAGCACTGCAAAGTGGTGAACTTCGCGGGCGGTACCCGTTTCGACTACCAAGCCGGCAGTAGTGCGCAAGCCTTCACGCACAAGGTGCTGGTGGATGGCAGACAAAGCCAACAGCGCTGGAATAGCAACTTGGCTAGAGGTGACGTTGCGGTCACTGATAATCAAAATGTTCTTGCCACCCTTGATGGCATCGACCGCCTCTGCGCACAGTGAGGCCAGTTTGGCTTCTACGCCTTCATGCCCCCATGTCAAGGGATAGGTGATGTCCAAGGTATAGCTGCGGAACTTACCTTGCGTGTGCTTTTCTATGTCGCGCAGCTTGGCCATATCTGCAAAGTCCAGCACAGGCTGCGAAACTTCCAAGCGCATGGGCGGGTTGACTTGGTTGATGTCCAAGAGATTGGGCTTAGGCCCAATAAAGGACACCAAAGACATCACGATCGCTTCTCGGATCGGGTCGATGGGCGGATTGGTAACCTGTGCGAACAGTTGCTTGAAATAGCTGTACAGCGGTTTATTTTTGTCAGAGAGAACTGCCAGCGGACTGTCATTGCCCATGGAGCCAATGGCTTCCTCCCCCGCACTTGCCATGGGGGCGATGAGGAATTTAAGGTCCTCTTGGGTAAACCCGAAGGCCTGTTGGCGGTCCAGCAACGATACTTTGTCGGTCACGCGTTTAGGCTCGACACCCGCGACCACCTGTGACAATGCTGTGCTTGCGCGACGTTCCGCAAAGCACACATCATCGAGCTTGATGCGCAAATTCTCGATCCACTGCTTATACGGCTTGCTGTTGGCCAAGTTGGCCTTGAGCTCCTCGTCGTCAATCATCCGCCCCTGCTCAAGATCGATCAGGAACATCTTGCCTGGCTGCAAGCGCCACTTGCGGACGATTTTGTTTTCTGGAACGGGCAATACACCTGACTCGGAGCCCATGATCACTAAGTCGTCATCGGTAATGCAGTAGCGAGAGGGGCGCAAGCCGTTGCGATCCAAGGTGGCGCCAATTTGGCGACCATCGGTAAACACGATCGATGCAGGGCCGTCCCATGGCTCCATCATGGCGGCGTGGTATTCATAGAAAGCCTTGCGACGCTGGTCCATTGTGGTGTGTTGCTCCCACGGCTCTGGGATCATCATCATGACGGCCTGGCTGATGGGGTAGCCGGCCATCGTGAGCAACTCAAGGCAGTTATCGAACGTGGCTGTGTCGGACTGGCCTGCAAAGCTAATAGGGTAGAGCTTTTGCAGGTCTTCACCCAAGACCGGCGACGACATAACGCCTTCGCGGGCCTTCATCCAGTTGTAGTTGCCTTTGACCGTGTTGATTTCACCGTTGTGCGCTACATAGCGATACGGATGGGCAAGCGGCCATTCAGGAAATGTATTGGTAGAAAAACGCTGGTGCACCAGGCCCAAAGCGGATACGCACCGCGCATCTTCTAAGTCTTTGAAGTACACGCCCACCTGGTCGGCCAAGAGCAGGCCTTTGTAGACCACCGTACGGCTGGACATGCTAGGTACATAGTACTCTTTGGAGTGCGTTAAGCCGAGGGCTTGGATGTGGGCGCTGGCTGTTTTGCGAATGACGTACAGCTTGCGCTCCAAGGCATCTTGCACAATGACGTCGTTACCGCGGCCAATGAACACTTGGCGCAAGATAGGTTCTTTTTCCCGCACGGTGGGCGACATCGGCATGTCGCGGTTGACCGGCACATCGCGCCAGCCCAGCAACACTTGGCCTTCCGCCTTGATGGCACGCTCCATCTCTTGCTCGCATGCCAATCGGGACGCGTGCTCTTTAGGCAAGAAAATCATGCCCACGCCGTACTCACCCAATGGGGGTAAAGCGACGCCTTGCGCAGCCATTTCTTCCCGATACAAGGCGTCTGGCAGCTGAATCAAGATTCCGGCACCGTCGCCCATGAGTTTGTCAGCACCTACCGCGCCACGGTGATCCAAGTTTTCAAGAATCTTCAGCGCGTTTTTAACGATGCTGTGGCTTTTCTCTCCACGAATATGGGCCACAAAGCCCACACCACAAGCGTCATGCTCGTGTTCTTGGGAATACAAACCGTTGGCGTTCAAATGCTGGATCTCGGCTGCCGTAGTCATGGCGCACTCCTCATTAATTTCACAGGGACGTCAAGAATACTGCAGTGCAGCAGAATTTCAAAGCAAAATAAATGGGGTCAGATACAATTTTAATTGCTTGTATGGTTGTTGGTATAAAAATGGGGACACATCAAAGATGCGAGCAATAAGGCCAGATAAAGAAAAGTCCTTGGCCTATTGCAAGGCCTTTGGAGTTAATTTCGTGGGACGCCCTGGGGATAGTTTTTGGAGTCTTCGGTCTGTTTTCTTTTGCAGACTAGCCACAAATTCTTGATCGCCCACAGCCCAGCCATGCTTCGCTGTGTCCATCAAATCCAGTCCTTGACTGGTGCTAACTGCAGACTGGCTCAGCTCAGCATAGCGCGCCTCACGTGCAAACGGTGTATTCCCAAGTGCCCAAACCGTGGGGTGGCTGGTGAGCCAACTGATGTTTGCAAAGCCTAGGTAGTGTGCTTGGCTAGACCATGGATAGGGACTGGCCTCATCGCCAAGGCCCACCAGCGCTGGGTACGCATCCATTCGAACCATGGTCGGCAACAAGTGGGTTTCAGGCTGCAATACAGTGCTTCTGTAGCGCCCTTCCCACAAAGTGCCTGAACGGCCATAGCTGTTGTTGTAGACGCGCACATAGGTTCGTCCTATGGCTTGCATCATGCTCGATAGCGCCCCTTCAGCCGAGGGTGTGAGCAACAGCTGGAAATGGTCAGGCATGAGTAAAAAGGCATGGACTGCAACCTTGAACTTCTGCGCGTGTTCACGCAGCAAGCTGAGGAACAAGGCGTAATCAACGTCACTGCGAAACACGGGCTGCCCATTGTTACCACGCTGAGAGACATGGTGCAAACACCCGGGGACGGAGAGCCTAGCGAGTCGCGCCACAAGCCGATTCGAGCTCTATTGACGTACTGCAGCCTTCAACAAAAGGCTACTTCGGAGCCTTGGTGACACGGACCTTGCCACCGGTGGTGATGATGATGACCGGGTCACCTGCAGCCAACTGCTCGGTACCTTTGGCCTGAACAATCGCCCTGCGATCGCCGCCTTTAAGTTGCACGAGTACTTCAATCGCGTCTTCTTTGGTCGCAAACCGTTCAATCGCGTTGCCTGCCGCGGCACCAGCGACTCCAGCCAATACGCCCAGCACTTGGGCCTCGCGTTGAACGCCACTACCGCCATAACCTCCTAGCGCCCCCACCACTCCACCTACAGCCGCACCGACACCGGTTTGAGATCCATCGACCACCACCGTGCGAATGGACAACACAACAGCGTCTTCCACTTGGGCCATGCGCTGGGTATCCCCGCGCTTAATGACGTCTGGACTGCTGCTTGCGCAAGCGGCCAAGAGCCCTACTAACGCAGAAGCGCACACCAGCTTAATGACTGAACCCATTTCGATCTCCAAATTAAAAAACAACCACATCCATGCTTAACGCATCAAGTCCCTAAAGCGTTGTCAGACGCCACCCAGATTGTCGGGTGGCAGTGTAAAGCGTGTATGAAGCATCTCTGTGATCCCGAACTGCTGCAGAAGTTCACGTAGCCGAGTCGCGGCCTTGACATTGGGCTTACCGATGTGGCGGGCGATGATGAGCTCATTTTTCATGCTGTGCTCCCAACCGACCAACTCGGTCACCGTGACTTGGTAGCCACGGGCCTCCAAATACAGACAACGCAGCACGTTGGTAAGCTGACTCCCCATTTCACGCGTGTGCAAGGGGTGCCGCCAGAGTTCAGCCAAGGGCGTGCGGGCCAATGAAAGCGCTTTGCTCTGGGTCAGATGCCGGGCAACTTCTGCCTGGCAACACGGCACCAGCACCATGTACTTGGCTTGCTTTTCAAAGCCAAACGCAATCGCGTCGTCGGTTGCGCTGTCACATGCGTGCAGTGCAGTAACGACGTCCATGCTTGCAGGCAGATCGCTTGCAATGGTGGCCTGCGCCACAGATATATTCAAGAAAGACATGCGGCTAAAGCCTAGGCGCTCAGCCAACGCCTTTGATCGCTCAACCAACTCAGAACGCGTTTCTATTCCATAGATATGACCGAGCGAAGTCCCAGTGGTTTGCGCCTTGAAAAACAAGTCGTACAAGATGAAGCCTAGGTAAGACTTCCCTGCCCCATGGTCAGCCAAGGTAAGTCCACGCGCGCCACCCTCGCCTGAGGAAACCAGTTCGAGCAGCAATTTTTCAATGAACTGGTACAGGTGATACACCTGTTTGAGCTTGCGGCGCGAGTCTTGGTTTAGCTTGCCTTCCCTCGTCAGAATGTGCAACTCTTTGAGCAGTTCAATGGACTGCCCGGGACGAATTTCCGGGGGCACCGCTAGCGCAGTCGCGGCACTCAATGGAGTGGAGCGCTGGTTGTTTTTGGTAAGAAGCTTTTGTTTCATGATATTACTGGATGTGGCCCCACATCCAGGCCCTGCCAGCCCTCTAAGCCCAACGCAGTCATCGTTTCCATATTGGTTTCAAAAATAGCGGACGCATCCGGAAATGCCTGCACAGCGCGGTCAATACTGGACTCTCGAAGCAAGTGCAAGGTGGGGTACGGCGACCGATTGGTGTAGTTGGTGATGTCGTCAGGTGATGTGCCCGCAAACTGGTACTGCGGGTGCATGGACGCAATCTGGAAGTCGTCTTGCGCATCAAGCCTTACTAGCAACCGATCCGCTCGCTCTAGGAAGGCATTGTATTCGTAGAAGTCGGACAGACAGGAAACCGCTATCAAAAGTGTAGTGTCCCGCGCTTTCGCATCAAGGGCACGGAGCTGTCCAAGCTCACTCTCCAAGTCCTGCAATAGCTCTTCGGGAGTCAGAGCGGCACTCACTGCGTAGTGGATCTGGCCCTTGACGTGCACGCTTTTAGCAAACGGGCATAAGTTGAGTCCAATGACAGCCTTCTCTATCCAGCGAACCGTGTCTTGGATCGCTCTTTCTGCTATGTCCGAGCTTTGCATGGTATTTCCAGTTTAGGTTTCAACATGCGATGCAGAGCGCATCGCTCGCAAAGCAAAACGCACGGCCACGGTGTAAGACAGCATCGTACAAACTGCTAAGCCGAAAATAGCTTTTGCCCCGTCATACGTTCGTGCTCCTTCAGTGCAAAACGGTCGGTCATGCCGGCGATGTAATCGGCCACTGCGCGTGGGTCCCCATTGCCCACATGCGCGGCATCGCGGCCTTCTTCGGCAACCAATGTGTCGCCTTCCTTTTTGAGCATCTCCTGAGGGCTCCCCGTATAGGCAGCAAACAAGTCACGTATCACTTGTTTGGCCAATGTCATCTGATTGACCACATTGGTATGGCGATACAGCTTTGCAAAAAGAAATGACTTCATCTCCCCTGCCTCCCTAGACATGGCCTCACTGAATGCTACCAAGGGTGGCAAGGCGCCCACTTCTTCACTTGAGCGTGGCTGCGCGGTGAGCAAACGATTCTTTGTGGTCTCGATCACGTCATATACCTGAGCGCTCAGCATGCAGCGAATGACCTCGTACAAAAGTCGACGTGCTTCCGAGGCCTTGGCCAGGTGGGGGTGTGAAGCCAATACTTGCTGGTGAAAGCGCTTAAACACCGGCACTTCAGACAATTGATCGACAGTCAACAAGCCTGAGCGCACACCGTCGTCCATATCGTGCGCGTTATAGGCAATAGCGTCGGCCAAATTGCACAGTTGCGCCTCTAAACTGGGCTGCGTTCGGGTCAAAAATCGCGCTGCAACTCCTCCTCCGCTGTCGACATAGCGGTGCTCTTGGGCTTCCAGCAATAGTGCGTTGGCGCGTGAGCAGTGTTTCAAAATACCAGCGCGGGTTTCAAAGCACAGGTTCAAGCCGTTGAAAGCTGGATACCGCTGCTCAAGCACATCCACTACGCGCAAGCTTTGTAGGTTGTGTTCGAACCCTCCCGCCGCCTGCATACACTCATTCAGAGCGTCTTGCCCAGCGTGACCAAATGGCGTGTGGCCAAGGTCATGGGCGAGTGCAATGGCCTCCACCATATCTTCATTGAGGCACAAGGTCCGAGCGATGGATCGGCCAAGTTGAGCCACTTCAAGTGAATGCGTCAAACGGGTGCGAAACAAATCTCCCTCGTGGTTGAGGAACACTTGGGTTTTGTAGACCAAACGCCTGAAAGCGGTGGAATGCACGATGCGATCCCGGTCACGCTGATACTCAGTTCTGGTGGGTGCAGCAGATTCTGGGTACTTGCGGCCTCTTGTCTTCGATGGATCAGACGCGTAAACGGCGAGACTCATGGTGGAGACCTTCGGACGCAAAGCCAAGAGAAAAAGCTAGGACTCAAGCTGGGATGCCATCAGGCGCAGGCCGCTTGGATCACCGCGTGCACCAACGCATCCGGGGCGCCTTGAACCGCGGCAACACCGGGCTTCTGGATCACGACAAACTTAATCTCGCCAGCTTCGGCCTTCTTGTCTACCCGCATCAAATCCATGTAGCGCGCCACGTTGTTGGTCGAATCCAAGATAGGTGCAGTCACAGGCAGACCTGCGCGGGCGACCAAGGTCCGAATACGCGCCAAAAAATCTGCATCAATGCCGCCAAGGCGATGGGACAACTCGGCAGCCATGACCATGCCACAGCCCACCGCTTCACCGTGCAGCCATTGGCCATAGCCAAGACCTGCTTCAATAGCGTGTCCAAACGTATGACCAAAGTTAAGGATGGCGCGCAGCCCAGCCTCACGCTCATCTTGACCGACCACCCATGCTTTGATCTCGCAGCTGCGCTTTACCGCATGGGCCAAGGCACTAGCGTCCCGCGAAAGCAGTCGGTCCAAGTTATCTTCAATCCAGACAAAGAACTCCATATCTGCAATGGGGCCGTACTTAATCACTTCAGCCAGACCCGCACTGAGCTCACGTACAGGCAATGTCTGAAGCGTGCCCAAATCACAAATGACCTTCAACGGCTGATAGAAGGCGCCGATCATGTTTTTGCCCATCACATGGTTAATGCCGGTCTTTCCACCTACGGACGAATCCACTTGGGCCAACAGCGTCGTTGGAACTTGAACAAACGGCACCCCCCGCATATAGCAGGCAGCGGCAAACCCGGTCATATCCCCGACCACCCCCCCGCCGAGTGCAAAAAGCGTAGTCTTACGGTCGCAATGGTGCGCCAACAAGGCGTCAAAAATTGTGTTGAGGGTATCGAGATGCTTGTAGGCCTCCCCGTCCGGCAAGACCACTGTGTGAACCTGTCGATAGCTTAGGCTTAACGTAGCCTGCAAGCGGCTCAAGTACAAAGGTGCGACTGTTTCATTGCTGACGATTAATGCGGCGCTTGCCTTTGGCAAGTCCGCAAACTGGTCAGTGGCACTTAGCAAATCCGTTCCGATGGAGATGTCATAGCTTCGCTCTGCCAGCGATATGCGGACGGACTGAACGGGATGCATAGTCATGGACTTTATTCAAAAAAAGGGATGGGCGAGACCGTGAGTTTAGTCTTAGCTAACGGAAGGCAGGGACCATGCAGTCCGACCTAGGCACCTCGACCTGTCTAAGCTACTCGCTCCAAGACCAGTACGCAAAAAAAACCAAATGCAGCCAGCATGGTCCACTTCAAGGTTTTTTGGCCAAACCGCTTAAAGCGCTCTTGGCCGGTGGCAATGTACAGAGCAAAACATACTCCCGCACCTAGCAGGAGCATCAGCATAGTCCAACGAAAGAGCAGCATGGTGGGATGGTTTTTGCCTAGTACTTACCAAGCGTTAGCGAGCTTGGAAAAACCACTCGGCGCACGCTTTTCATCTTCGAACGTTACGACGTCCCACGCATCGGGATGCGCAACTAACTCACGCAATAGTCTGTTATTGATGGCATGGCCGGAACGAAACGCACTGTAGCTGGCCAATAAGGGCTTGCCTATGACGTAAAGGTCACCCATGGCATCCAAAATTTTGTGTTTTGCAAACTCATCGTCGTAACGTAAGCCATCCGAGTTGAGGACTTTGTATTCGTCCATCACGATGGCATTGTCCAAGCCTCCCCCCATAGCAAGACCTTTGGCTCGCATGGCTTCCACGTCTTTGGTGAAGCCAAACGTGCGAGCGCGTGCGATGTCCTTGGTATAGGAGTCCTTGCTCAGATCGAATTCCACGACCGAGCCGCTGCCATCGACTGCAGGATGGTTAAACACAATCTCAAAGCGCAGCTTGTAGCCGTGGTATGGCTCAAACCTCGCCCACTTCTCATTGGCCCCCTCGCCCTCGCGAACCTCTATCAGACGGTTGATGCGAATGAACTTGCGAGCGGCGTTTTGCAGCTCAATGCCTGCGCTTTGCAGCAAAAAGACAAACGAAGCAGCCGAACCATCCAGAATCGGGATTTCTTCATCGCTGACATCGACATACATATTGTCAATGCCCAAGCCTGAGCACGCGGACATCAAGTGCTCAACCGTCAGCACTTTCACAGCGCCGACCGACAACGTAGTCGCCAGTTGGGTCTCCGTAACGCCCAGCGCTGACACTGGAATATCGACAGGCTCTGGTAAATCTATCCGGCGAAACACAATGCCTGTATCAGGCGCTGCCGGGCGCAGCGTTATCTCCACACGCTTGCCACTATGCAGGCCGACACCCACGGCACGGGTTAAAGACTTGAGAGTTCGTTGTTTTAGCACTAGGGTATTGTAAAAGTATGCGGCCAAGGGCACGCATTGTGCCCTTTATGGGCCTACAAACGGCTTGGCGCTAACCCTAGCTAGGCTAGCGCCAAGCCTGACTCCCTCGCGAGCCAAGCAGGAGAGGGATCAGTCTGCTTGCTTGCGCAAAAAGGCAGGGATTTCGTAATCATCCATGCCTCCGTTGGACAAAGCGTCGACCCGAGCCGCTGCCGAGGTACGTCCTCTCCATACAGCCGGAGTACCCATGCTGCCGTAGTCAGGTTGCGCAATGCCGTTGCCCATTGCAGGGGCAGCACTAGGATTAGCCATGGTGTTGAGGGTCGGCACGTTAAACGGCACATTGTCCGTGCCGGTGCGCAGCACTTGCAAAGGCGGCGCGGTGCGGCGCATACCTTGGCGGCTCAAGCCAGTGGCCACCACGGTGACGCGGATGTCATCCATCAGGCTGTCGTCATACGCAGTCCCGTAGATCACATGTGCGTCTGGCGATGCATAGGCACGGATGGTGTTCATCGCCAGTTTGGACTCGGCCAGTTTGAGCGAACCCTTGGCGGCCGTGATCAAGACCAACACACCTTTGGCGCCAGAGAGATCGATACCTTCCAGCAGTGGACACGCTACCGCTTGCTCAGCGGCAATACGGGCGCGGTCTGGGCCGCTGGCCAATGCAGTACCCATCATGGCTTTGCCTGGTTCACCCATGACCGTGCGGACGTCTTCGAAGTCGACGTTGACGTGGCCTGGCACATTGATGATTTCGGCGATACCACCCACGGCGTTCTTCAGCACGTCATTGGCGTGCGCGAAGGCTTGGTCTTGGGTCACATCATCACCCAGTACCTCAAGCAACTTCTCGTTCAACACCACGATCAGAGAATCAACGTTGGCTTCTAGTTCAGAGAGGCCGCCATCGGCATTGGTCATGCGGCGGCCACCTTCAAACTCGAAAGGCTTGGTTACTACGCCCACGGTCAAGATGCCCATTTCTTTTGCGATGCGTGCAATCACGGGTGCAGCACCCGTACCAGTGCCGCCGCCCATACCTGCCGTGATGAACAGCATGTGGGCACCTTCGATGGCGGTGCGAATGTCAGCTTCTGCCACTTGCGCAGCATCACGTCCCTTGTCAGGCTTGCTACCAGCACCCAAGCCGCTTGCGCCGAGCTGAATGGTTTTGTGTGCGCTGCTGCGGCTCAGGGCCTGTGCATCGGTGTTGGCGCAAATGAACTCCACGCCGCCCACGGCTGTCTGGATCATGTGCTCAACGGCGTTTCCGCCGCCACCACCGACACCAATCACCTTGATTTGTGTACCTTGGTTAAACGCTTCTTCTTCAAATAATTCGATAGGCATTTGTGGACTCCTTTGATTTCGATCTGTATACGGTTGGATTAACTTAACGCTTGTGTCAGTGTTCAATGAGGCGGTCTCCTTATTACGAAGGAGGGTCCGCGATGGAACCGAATCCATAGGGACTTCCACGGGCAAAGTGAATAGGGTGTTTCATGGTCAGAAGTTCCCCACAAACCAGTCTTTCATCTGGCCTAAAGCGGTCTTCATGGACCCATTTTTCTGAGCAACCTTGTAGCCACGCATGCGTGCCATGCGGGCTTCTTCCATCAAGCCCATTACGGTGGCAGCGCGGGGCTGCGCCACCATGTCGGCCAATGAACTGGAGTACTTCGGAATACCCCGTCGCACGGGCTTGAGAAAAATGTCTTCGCCCAACTCCACCATGCCTGGCATCACACAGCTGCCGCCGGTGAGCACAATCCCGGAAGAAAGCACTTCTTCGTAACCAGAGTCGCGCATGACTTGGTTAACCAAGGAGTAGATTTCTTCAATACGGGGCTCTATCACCCCGGCCAAGGCTTGGCGGCTCAGCATGCGCGGGCCACGGTCACCCAAGCCAGGCACCTCCACTTGGATGTCGGGATCCACCAGCATTTGCTTGGCGTGGCCACTCTCTACCTTGATGTCTTCCGCGTCTTTGGTGGGTGTACGCAAGGCCATGGCGATGTCGCTGGTGATCAAGTCACCCGCAATCGGGATCACCGCGGTGTGGCGAATGGCACCATTGGTGAATATGGCGACGTCAGTAGTACCGGCACCGATGTCTACCAGCGCCACGCCCAACTCACGCTCGTCTTGGGTCAACACTGACAAACTGGACGCCAAGGGATTCAGCATCAACTGATCCACTTCCAAACCACAGCGGCGCACGCACTTGATGATGTTCTCTGCCGCGCTTTGGGCACCCGTCACGATATGAACTTTGGCCTCTAGGCGTATGCCGCTCATGCCGATGGGCTCTTTCACATCTTGGCCATCGATGATGAACTCTTGCGGCTCTACCAACAGCAATCGCTGGTCGGTGGAGATATTGATCGCCTTGGCCGTTTCGACCACACGCGCTACGTCTGCGGCCGTCACCTCCCGGTCTTTGATCGCCACCATACCGCTGGAGTTAATGCCGCGAATATGGCTTCCGGTAATGCCGGTGTAGACCCGCGTGATCTTGCAGTCCGCCATGAGCTCAGCCTCTTTCAAGGCTTGCTGAATGCTCTGCACTGTGGCGTCAATATTGACCACGACACCGCGCTTGATCCCATTGCTGGGCGCTACGCCCAGCCCCGCTAGCTTGAGCTCGCCACCGGGCATGACTTCGGCCACGACCACCATGACTTTGGCGGTGCCAATATCTAGCCCGACTACCAGATCTTTGTACTCTTTTGCCATATGCTTACCTGCTCTAACTTTCTGTGCTATTTCTTCACTGCGGTGACCACTTCCACGGTGCTTACGCCCCGCAAACGTAGCGCATACCCGTTGTCGTGGCGCAAATCCGCGGCTTCCAAGGCTGCCACTTGGCGGCCATATTTGGAGGTCACCTGGGTCAAGGTCTTCAGGAATCGGTGCACGCGCGACACCACCTCAGCGACATCACCCCGTCCCATTTCGATGCTGGCCCCAGTCTCCAAACGCACACGCCAGCTGCCGCGTGCAGTCATCTCAAACTGGTCAATCACCATATCCATGGGGGCAAACAATGGCGCCACCGCGCGGTACATGGTCAGTACCTCTGCGCTTTGCCCTTCGGGACCCAGCAAGCGCGGCAGTCCTTCTTGCTCTAACTCCCCCAGATTGGCTTCAAACACTTCACCATAGCTATTGATGAGGCGGGACTCTGCATCACTGCCCCAGTAGGCAACCGCTTGGTGTTCCTGCAAGACGACCTGCAATCGGTTGGGGAATTGCCGGTGGACGATGGCTTGACGAACCCATGGCGCTGCCTCAAACGCTGCGCGCACCCGATCCAAATCCACCGAGAAGAAGGTCCCGCGCATGCGTGGCGCAACGTTGGCGCGCAGGGTGACTTCGTTGTTGTGACTGACGTCGCCCACCACCGCTACGGAACGAATGTCAAACAGTGGCAGGCGTGACGCCCAACGCGCCGCCGTGAGCACCCCCAGAAACGCAAATGCCACAAACAAGACCGAGGCGGTCAAGTTCATGAGCTTTACGTCCAAGGGGGCAACCACAGCATCGGCCATTAGGCAGCTCCCGCGTCCGTCGTGGCGCTTTCTAAGAGGCGCACGCACAGGTCTTCGTAGCTCAAGCCCGTCGCTTTGGCTGACATGGGTACCAAAGAGTGCCCCGTCATACCAGGCGAAGTGTTGATTTCCAACAGGTAGGGCTTGCGTGTCTTGCCGTCGATCATGACATCCACGCGACCCCAGCCGCGGCACCCGAGAACACGGTAGGCCTTGAGCACCAAGGCCTGAATAGCTTCTTCTTCGCCCGCAGGCAAGCCGCAAGGAACTAGGTACTGCGTGGTGTCCGTAAAGTACTTATTCTGATAGTCGTACTGCCCCTCGGGCGCCACAATGCGAATGACAGGCAATGCCTGTGCGCCATCTGCCGTACCCAGCACGGGGCAGGTTACTTCCTCGCCTTCAATGAACTCCTCGCACAAGATGTCGGCATCCAATTGGCCTGCAGCCTCCACGGCACTGGCCATCCCTGAGTAACCCATGACTTTGGTAACGCCGATGGACGAACCTTCTCGCGCTGGCTTCACGATGACCGGCAAGCCCAAGGTATCTGGTACTTCAATGACCTCGCGACGCTCAAACGAACCTTTATGCAGCAGGGTGTAGCGTGGGGTGGGAATGCCTTCGGCAAGCCAAATGCGTTTGGTCATGACCTTGTCCATCGCAACGCTGGATGCCATGACGCCAGAGCCGGTGTAAGGGATACCCAGCAACTCCAGCGCGCCTTGCACCGTACCGTCCTCACCAAACCGTCCGTGCAGGGCGATGAAGCATCGGGCGAAGCCCTCGCGCTTGAGGTCACTGAGGTCCCGCTCTGCGGGATCAAATGGGTGCGCATCGATGCCCTTGGAACGCAGCGCAGCCAGCACGCCATTGCCCGACATGAGCGACACCTCGCGCTCGGCTGAGGCGCCACCGAACAGTACGGCAACTTTCCCGAATTTTTGGGCATTTAGGCTCATTGCGCCCGTCCTTCCTGCGTAGCTAGCTCTGTTTTATGTAGCATATCCACAATTTTAGCGGGGACAGCCCCAATGGAGCCCGCGCCCATGCACATCAAAACGTCTCCGTCTTTCGCGTTGTCAATCGCCGCTTGGGCCATGGCCGCAATGTCGTCGACAAAGATGGGCTCGACCTTGCCAGCCACACGCAAGGCGCGGGCTAAAGCACGTCCGTCAGCCGCCACGATAGGCGCCTCACCGGCGGCGTACACCTCTGACAGCAGCACGGAATCAGCGATGCCGATGACCTTCACAAAGTCATCGAAACAGTCGCGGGTGCGGGTGTATCGGTGCGGCTGAAATGCCAGTACCAAACGCCTACCGGGATACGCTCCGCGTGCAGCCGCCAGCGTGGCGGCTACTTCGACGGGATGATGGCCATAGTCTTCAATCACGGTGACATGACCGCCCTTTGGCAACGCGAGGTCGCCATAGCGCTGGAAACGACGTCCGACACCTTTGAACTCACGCAAGGCCTTTTGAACGGCCGCATCTGGCACATTGAGTTCGACAGCGATCGCAATTGCGGATAGCGCGTTAAGCACGTTGTGCATGCCCGGAAGGTTCAACTCGATATCGAGGTCGGGCAGAACCACGCCATTGCGCCGCTGCACCGTGAAGTGCATTTGGCCGCCTACCGCCCGCACGTTGATGGCGCGCACCTGCGCATCTTCGTTGAAGCCGTAGCTGGTGATGGGGCAGGTCACTTGGTCCACGATGTCCCGCACAGCGGCGTCATCGGTGCACAAAATAGCGGTGCCATAAAAGGGCATGCGGTGGAGAAAATCGACGAAGGCTTTCTTTAAGCGACCAAAGTCGTGGCCATAGGTTTCCATATGGTCGGCGTCAATATTGGTAACCACCGCCATCACAGGCAAGAGGTTCAGGAAGGACGCATCCGATTCATCGGCCTCGACCACAATGTGATCTCCGCTGCCCAAGCGCGCATTGGCACCAGCACTATTGAGGCGCCCGCCAATCACGAAGGTTGGGTCCAGCCCCGCCTCACCCAAGACACTGGCAACCAAACTGGTCGTGGTGGTTTTCCCGTGGGTCCCCGCGATGGCGATGCCTTGCTTCAGGCGCATCAACTCTGCGAGCATCACGGCCCGAGGCACTACCGGAATGCGCAACTCCCGTGCCCGTAGCACCTCTGGGTTGTCGGATTGCACTGCGGTCGATGTGACCACCGCGTCAGCATGGGCCACATGCGCAGCGGCATGGCCTACATAGGTGGTCATGCCCAGGCTCGCCAGGCGGCGCAAGGTAGCACTGTCTGACAAGTCTGAACCGGAGATGGCATAGCCCTGGTTTTGCAGCACTTCGGCAATGCCGGACATACCAGCGCCGCCGATTCCGACAAAATGAATATGTTTGATTGCGTGTTTCATAAAGCGAGTTCCTCGCAGGCTGCAACCACCGCAGTGGTTGCAGCCGTTTTTTCAAGTGTTTTGGCCTGCAGCGCCCATTGGACAAGCACAGAGCGCTCTGTTGTTTGTAGCATGTGTGCCAACACCTCTGGAGTGAACTCGGGCTGCGGCATAAGCTGACCCGCACCTTGGGCGACCAAGAAGCGCGCGTTATGCGTTTGGTGGTCATCCACAGCGGACGGAAACGGTACAAAGAGAGCAGCAGCCCCCACGGCAGCCAACTCGGTCACCGTACTCGCGCCTGCGCGGCAGATCACCAAGTCGGCGGCGGCGAATGCCTCTGCAGTGTTGTCAATAAACGGGGTCAATTCAGCTTCCACACCCGCATTGGCGTAGTTGGCACGCAGTTCTTCCAGTTGCTTTTCGCCGCTTTGGTGAATAACGACGGGGCGTGCGGCAGCGGGGATCAATGCCAATGCTTGTGGTACCACGGTGTTCAGCGCGCGCGCCCCCAAACTGCCACCCACCACGAGTACCCGAAGCGGGCCACTGCGACCGGCAAACCGGACTTGGGGTTGGGCTTGAAGCAAAAACTCGCTGCGCAGGGGGTTGCCCACCCATTGGGCTTGGGCCATGGTGCCCGGAAAGGCTGCGAAAACCCGCTTAGCCAGGCGCGCCAGTACTTTGTTCGACAAGCCGGCGATGGAGTTTTGCTCATGCAAAACCAAAGGCTTACCCATAGCCACCGCCATCAGTCCACCCGGCAATGAGATATAGCCACCCAGACCAATGACCACGTCAGGCCGCACCCGTTGCAGCACTTGAACGCTTTGTGTGAAGGCACGCAGCAAGCGAATCGGCAGCATGAGCAAGGTCTTTACACCCTTGCCGCGAACGCCGGAAAAGTCCACCGTTTCCAACGTGAAGCCCTGGGGCGGCACCAATCGGCTTTCCATGCTGTTGGGAGCACCCAACCAGTGCACGCGCCAGCCCTTATCGCGCAAGGCTTTGGCTACGGCCAACCCGGGGAAGATGTGCCCCCCAGTGCCGCCCGCCATGACCAGTGCGCACGGTATCTTGGTGCTCATACGCGACCTCCATGCATGAGCTGTCGGTTCTCGTAATCAATGCGTAAAACAACGGCAATGGCGACCAGGTTAATCAAAATGGCCGACCCGCCGTAACTCATCAGCGGAAGCGTCAGACCTTTGGTAGGCAAAGCGCCTAGGTTCACTCCCATGTTGATGAAGGATTGAAATCCCATCCAAATGCCCACGCCTTGCGCCACCAAACCGGCAAACACCCGGTCCAGGGCAATCGCTTGACGCCCGATGTGCATGATGCGTCGGGTCAGCCATAGGAACAGGCCGATCACGAACACGACCCCCACAAGCCCAAACTCTTCACCGATAACGGCTAGCAGGAAGTCGGTGTGTGCTTCGGGCAACCAGTGCAGCTTCTCGATACTGCCGCCAAGGCCCACGCCAAACACCTCACCCCGGCCAATCGCAATCAGGGAGTGAGACAGTTGGTAACCCTTGCCCAATGCGTATTTGTCGTTCCATGGATCGAGGTACGCAAAGATACGGTCCCGGCGCCACTCGCTCATGGCGATCATGAGGCTGAAGGCAATGACCAAAATGGCTCCAATCAAGAAGAACATCCGAGCATTGACACCACCCAAGAACAAGATGCCCATGGCGATCACGGCAATGACCATGAAGCCGCCCATATCGGGCTCGGCCAGGAGCAAAAGCCCGACCACCGCGACGGCAATGGCCATGGGCATCACCGCACGGAAGAACCGCTCTTTGACTTCCATTTTGCGGACCATGTAGTCCGAGGCATACAAAAGCACAGCAAACTTGGCAAGCTCTGAAGGCTGAAAGTTCAGTACCCCAAGCGAGATCCAGCGGCGGGCTCCGTTGACCCCCTTACCGATGAAGGGAATGAGCACCACAATGAGTAAGACCAAAGACACGACCAGCAGCCAAGGAGCTACTTTTTCCCAGGTTTGCACCGGCACCTGGAAAGCCATCAGCGCCGCAACGAAGGCCACCCCAATCGAAATGGCATGGCGGGTCAAAAAATACGTATGGGTGTAATTGGAAAACTTAGGGTTATCTGGCATGGCAATGGATGCGGAGTACACCATCACAATGCCCCAAAGCAAGAGGGCTACAACCACCCAGATCAGGGTTTGGTCCACACCCCGCGCGCTGTCAGATGCGCTAGGTGCAGTCAGAGTCCCTCGGGCACCCAGGCGCACAGGCAAGGCTGCGGCTGCAGGCGCCCATTTGCTGGTGAACCACGCGGACAAGGACTGCACAGACAGGCTCATGCAAGGCTCTCCATGTCAACCCCAGCGTCCAAAGCCAAGTCTTTCACCGCTGCGCAAAACACTTGGGCCCGGTGCTCATAGTTGTCAAACATGTCAAAGCTTGCGCAAGCGGGTGACATCAACACGGCATCGCCTGCGTGGGCACGTTGGTTGGCGATAGCCACTGCGGCCTCCATGGTCGCGGCATCCTGCATGGGCAGACCCACATTGCCGAGTGCTGCACGAATCAATGGCGCATCGCGACCAATCAACACCACAGCGCGCGCGTAACGCTCAAGCGGCGCAGCCAAGGGGGAGAAGTCTTGGCCCTTGCCCTCTCCACCCAGTATCACGACCAGCTTGCGTTCCTCGCCGAGGCCTCGCAGTGCTGCGGCGGTGGCGCCGACATTGGTGCCCTTGCTGTCGTCAAAAAACTCGACACCATGGATGATGCCAATCGGCTCCACACGGTGTGGCTCTCCGTGGTACTCACGCAAGCCAAACAAAATAGGTGCCAGCGCGCATCCCGCAGCGCCGCACAGCGCCAGGGCAGCCAACGCATTGCTGGCGTTGTGGCGCCCGCGTATGCGCAAGGCGTCTGCAGGCATCAGGCGTTGAATATGCAGCTCTTCTTCATCGTCTTTGCGCTTCTTGCGCGTTTCATCCGACTCCAAGGCGCGCACCAGCCACGCCATGCCATTGACTTCTTCCAAACCGAAGTCTCCGGGCCTGCGTGGCATGTCAGTGCCAAAGGTCTGATACGCCCGCTCCACGGGACGCTGCAGCTTGACGCGCACCGGCTCCGGCAACATGGCCATGACCAAGGGATCTTCTCGGTTCAACACCATCAGTCCATCACGTCCAAAAATGCGTGCTTTGGCTGCGGCATACGCAGCAAGGCTTCCGTGCCAGTCCAAATGGTCTTGGCTGACGTTGAGCACTGCGGCGGCGGTAGGCTCGAACTTGGCGTCAATATCGAGTTGAAAGCTAGAAAGCTCCAGCACCCATACGTCAGGCAACTGATCAGCATCCATCGCTTGCGCCAAGGTGTCCAACAAGGTCGGGCCAATATTGCCGGCCATAGCCACAGACTTGCCTGCCCAAGCCAGCAAATGGCGGGTCAAGGAAGTCACCGTCGTCTTGCCGTTGGTACCTGTAATTGCCAAGACCTTTGGCGCGTACTGCTTGTCTTCCTTCAACTGAAGCAGGGCTTGCTGAAAGAGGCTCAACTCACCGCCAATCCACAAGCCAGCTTCAGTGGCAGCCTGCATGACCGGCAAGGTTTCTTGAGGCGATAGTCCTGGGCTCTTGAATACAGCACGAATCTCAGTGCCGACGACCAGGGCGGCGTCAAACGGTCCGGACACAAAGCGCACGTGGGGCAAAAGTTCGCGCAACACAGGCAACTGTGGGGGCGCTTCGCGTGTGTCAGCCACTGTGACTTGCGCCCCCAAACGTGCGCACCACCGGGCCATGGCCAAGCCCGATGCGCCAAGGCCAAGAATCACAACGTTTTGCCCTTGCAGCTGGTTCACGGCTTACCTCAGCTTCAGGGTTGAAAGACCCACCAAACACAAGAGCATGGTGATGATCCAGAAGCGCACAACCACCTGGGTTTCTTTCCACCCGGACTTTTCAAAGTGGTGGTGCAAGGGCGCCATCTTCAGGAGACGGCGGCCTTCGCCGTATTTTTTGCGGGTGTACTTGAAGTACATGACTTGCAGCATCACTGACAAGGCTTCCGCTACAAAGATGCCCCCCATGATGGCCAGAACGATCTCTTGACGGACGATGACAGCAATCGTGCCCAGCGCAGCACCTAAGGCCAAGGCACCGACATCCCCCATGAACACTTGCGCAGGGTGGGTGTTGAACCACAAGAAAGCCAAACCGGCACCCGCCATGGCCGAGCAAAAGATCAACAACTCACCTGCGCCCGGGATATGCGGGAAGAACAGATACTTGGAGTACACCGAACTGCCGGCGACATACGCAAACACACCTAGCGCAGATCCCACCATCACCACGGGCATGATGGCCAAGCCATCCAGCCCATCCGTCAAATTCACGGCATTGCTAGAACCCACAATGACCAAATACGTCAGGATCACAAAGCCCAAAACCCCCAGGGGGTAGCTCACTTCTTTGATAAAGGGCAGCAACAGGCCTGCTTTGGGAGGCAGGTTCACGTCAAAACCAGACCCCACCCAGTTGATGAAGAGTTCCATGACCTTGAGGTTGGAACTTTCCGAGATACTGAACACAAGGTACAGGGCCGCCAACAGGCCAATCACAGATTGCCAAAAATACTTCTCGCGCGAACGCATGCCTTCGGGGTCCTTGTTGACCACCTTACGCCAGTCATCCACCCAGCCGATCGCACCAGACGCCAAGGTGACCACCAAGACAATCCAAATGAACCGGTTGCTCAAGTCTGCCCATAGCAAGGTGGACACCGTGATGGCCAGCAAGATCAACACGCCACCCATGGTGGGTGTGCCACTTTTGCTTAAGTGGGTTTCCATGCCATAGCCGCGTATGGGTTGGCCAATTTTGAGTTCCCGTAAGCGGCGTATCACCGCGGGTCCAGCGGCCAGTCCGATCAGCAATGCGGTCAAGGCCGCCATCACGGCACGAAACGTCAGGTACTGAAAGACCCGGAAAAAACCGAACTCAGGCGACAAGCCTTGCAGCCACTGCGCCAACGCTAACAACATGGGGTACTCCCGTTTGCCATTTTGTATTCCATTTCAATGCCCTCCTTCGCTGGCAACCTGTCCACGCGCGGCATCTACGACCCGCTCCATGCGCATAAAGCGTGAACCCTTGATCAATATGCTGCCCAAGCTAGGGAGTGCAGCAAGTACGCCGCTAATCAATGCATCCATGGAGTCGAAGTGCTGCGCGCTCGGCATCGTGTGTGCAAGGTGTTGAGACAGCTCGCCCAAGGTCATCACTTGCTCAATACCCGCCTGCGCGGCGTACTGGCCCGCTTCCGCATGAAAGGCGGGGCCGTTATCGCCCACCTCACCCATATCACCCAACACCAGCAAACGCGGGCCGGGCAACTCAGCAAGTACATCGATGGCCGCGCGCACCGAATCAGGATTGGCGTTGTAGCTATCGTCCACCAAGGTGACCAGCCGCCCTGACACCCGAACAGACAAAGCCCGTGAGCGTCCCTTGACGGGAACAAAGGCTTGGAGCCCAGCCACGACAGCTTCTTTGCGCACGCCAGCGGCCAGAGCACACGCAGCTGCTGCCAAAGCGTTTTTGACGTTATGACGGCCGGCGATTGCGAGCCTAAAGCGCAGGTCTACGCCGAAACCGGACGCATGGACTTCCCAAGCGCCATCTTGCCAGTGGGCGCTTTGCACACACAGGCTTGCTGATGAGGATGGCCCCTCCGCGGCAAACGTGAGAGTTTGGCGCGGTGCCGCCAAGCTGTGCCAGACCGCTGCATACGCGTCATCGCTAGGGAAAATTGCAACCCCATCAACTGGTAATGCGGCTAAAACTTGTCCATTCTCTTGCGCGACAGCCTGCACGCTGTGCATGAACTCAAGGTGCTCGCGTTGTGCGTTGTTGACCAAAGCCACTGTGGGCCTAGCCATAGCCGCGAGCACCGCTATTTCGCCGGGGTGGTTCATGCCCAGTTCCACCACCGCTATGCTGTGGTTGGCACGCAGTCGCAGCAACGTAAGCGGCACGCCGATGTCATTGTTGTAATTCCCGAGCGTAGCCAATGAGCCGCCTTGGGGGCTGTGCGCCTCCAAAATAGCGGCCACCATTTGCGTGACCGTGGTTTTGCCATTACTGCCCGTAACTGCAATGACAGGAAAGTTGAAGCGTGCACGCCACTTGGTTGCCAACTCAGACAACGCCAGTTTGGTGTCGGCGACTTCCAGACGTGCCAAGCCTTGGGGATACGAACTAGCGGCCATGCCAGCCTGGCAGATGACGGCTGCTGCGCCTTGGTCTTTTGCTTGTTGCAAGAAGGCATTGGCGTCAAAGCGCTCACCCTGGAGTGCAACAAAGAGATCACCTACTGCAATGCTACGGGTGTCCGTGTGGACACGGTAGACCACCGTTTCGGGGTCTCCCACGAGTACGCTGCCGGGCAACAACTCGGCAGCGAACGCCAACGTCATGAGCGGGTCTAGCGCTGGGCTCGCCATACCTCTTTCGCGTGCGATGAGTGCGGACTGCGCATGCTCACGGTCTGAAAATGGATGCTTAACGTGTGCAATATCCTGGTAGTCCTCGTGGCCCTTACCTGCAACCAAAATGACGTCTTGTGCGGATGCTTGCGCAATGGTTTGAGCAATTGCAAGAGCACGGTCAGTTTGCACACTCACCAAAGGGTTGTGCGGCACACCGACAAGGATCTGGGCAATGATGGATTCAGGCCGCTCGCTACGTGGGTTGTCGCTGGTGACCACCACTTGGTCCGCCTGTTGGGCCGCAATCGCCCCCATAAGGGGTCTTTTTGACGCATCGCGATCGCCACCGCAGCCAAATACACACCATAGACGCCCGCCTCGCGCCTGCGCCAAAGGCCGCAAAGCGGCTAACGCTTGACCTAACGCGTCCGGGGTATGGGCATAGTCTACGGCGACCATGGGCTGTGCGGCTGAACCCAAGCACTCCATGCGGCCAGGCACAGGTCGGAGTCCACTGCACACCTCTGTCGCTTGCTGCAAAGGTACCCCCAAGCAGCGCATTGCACCGATCACACCTAGCAGATTAGAGACGTTGTAGTCCCCAATCAAATGCGTCGCGACATGCACGGAAAGCACGCCTTCGACCACATCGAAGCTCAATCCCTCATGCCCGTACTGGATGTTTTGTGCCCTTAGACGGGCGGGTTTTCTTGTGGAGACCGACCACACATCCAAGCCACTGCCCGCCAAGCGAGCTACCAACTCGACGCCTTTGGCATCATCTACATTGATGACCGCACTTTCCAAACCTGGCCACCCGAATAGCTTCGCTTTGGCAGTCCAATACGCTTCCATGCTTGCGTGGTAGTCCAGATGGTCTTGTGTGAAATTCGTAAAGACAGCCACGCGAACCGTGCATCCAGCCAATCGTTGTTCTTCAATTCCGATGGACGAGGCTTCAATCGCACAAGCTCGTAAGCCATTGCTCGCAAACTCGCGCAAAGTGTGTTGCAACACGACAGGGTCTGGAGTGGTCAAACCGGTGCTGAGCACGCTATCAGCCCCCACCATGGGCTCGTCACCAATAGCTGGGGGACGGCCTACACCCAAGGTACCAATCATTCCGCAAGGCGTGGCATGCTCCCCTTGCAATGCAGACAACGCCTGGGCAAGCCACCATGCGCTGGAGGTTTTACCGTTGGTTCCAGTGACAGCAATGACTGCGAGTTCGGCAGATGGGTTGCCATAGAACTCAGCGGCAAGTCTTCCCGTGTGTGACTTTAGGTTGTCCAGTGTGGCTACGCCGTCTATTGCGAGGTCAAACTGATGAGCACCCGCAGACTCCACCACACATGCAACTGCGCCTAGTTCCAAGGCCTGCCGCACATACTGGCGTCCATCAGACACGGCACCAGGCCACGCAATGAAGCCCGCTCCTGGCACTACTTTGCGACTGTCAGAAGTGAGCGTGCGCGCTCCCAAGGTACGCAACCACTGAGCTGCTGCAAGTGGAGTGGACAGCAACGGCATTAGAAGCTCTCCTCTTCTGCCTGTGTCACCACCATAGGCCGAACCGCGATATCTGGCTGTACGCCCATCAAGCGCAGGGTCTGTTGCACGGTCTCGCTAAACACTGGGCCTGCGACTGCGCCGCCGTAGTACTTACCAGCGGTTGGCTCATCGATCATGACGGCCACGATAACGCGGGGTTGCTCAATCGGGGCCATCCCCACGAACCAACTGCGGTACTTGCGGTTGCCGTCACTGCCGTAACCTTTGCCGACTTGTTTGTAGGCCGTGCCTGACTTCCCGCCAACAGAATAACCAATCGTTTGGGCTTGGGGCGCGGTACCACCAGGGCCTGCAGCCATCTTGAGCATGTTGCGCACTTTGACCGCCGTATCGGCGCTGAAGACAGGGACACCCACTGCTGCTTGATTGCTTTTCAGCAAAGTTGCCGGAATCAACTCGCCATCATGGGAGAACACGGTGTATGAGCGTGCCATCTGAAACAGGGACGCAGACAAACCGTAGCCATAAGACATAGTGGCCTGCTCGATCGGACGCCAAGTCTTGGCAGGTCGCAGTTTGCCCGACACCGCGCCGGGGAACTCAATTTGAGGCTTCTGCCCGAAGCCTGCCGAGGAGAATGCTTGCCACATTTCACTGGGCTGCATTTGCATCGCAATTTTGGTAGTGCCCACGTTACTAGAAACTTGAATCACTTGGTCGACAGTCAGCGCCCCGTGCGGATGCGCATCACGAATCGTGGCCCCCGTGATAGTGATAGTGCCTGGCGCGGTATCAATAATGGTGGATGGCTTCACACGGCCTGTCTCAAGGGCCAGTCCGACTGTAAAGGGCTTCATCACAGAGCCCGGCTCAAACGTATCAGTCAACGCTCGGTTGCGCAGTTGCCCTCCGGTGAGGTTTTGGCGCTTGTCGGGCGCGTAGCTTGGGTAGTTGGCCAACGCCAATACTTCGCCAGTTACGGCATCTAACACCACTACGCTGCCTGCCTTTGCCTTATTCAGCAGCACTGCATCCCGCAGTTTTTGGTAAGCGAAAAACTGCATCTTGCTGTCGATGCTGAGCTGTAGATCTTTGCCTTCCATCGGGGGAATTTGCTCACCCACATCTTCTACAACTCTGCCCAAGCGGTCTTTAATGACGCGACGGGAGCCACTGCGACCAGACAACTCTTTATTGAAGGACAGCTCAACACCCTCTTGACCTTTGTCTTCAATGTTAGTGAATCCCACGACATGCACGGCTGACTCGCCTTCAGGGTACTCGCGCTTGTATTCTTTGCGCTGATACACACCCTTCAGCGCCATTGCCGCAATCTCTTTACCTGTTGCTTCACTGACTTGGCGCTTCAACCATACGAACGATTTGTCTTCATCCTCTAACTTCTTGGACAAGTCCTGAACCGACATCTCCAACAACTTAGCCAATTTGGCCAACTCAGCCTTATCAAGGTTGACGTCTTCAGGAATGGCCCAAATGCTGGGCGCTGGCACACTGGATGCCAAGATCAGGCCATTGCGGTCCAGAATGCGTCCACGGTTAGCGGGGAGTTCTAGGGTGCGCGCAAAGCGTGCCTCACCTTGATGCAAAAAGAAGTCGTTGGCGATGACCTGGATGTAAGCCGCCCGTGCCGCCAACCCAAAAAACGCAAGCGCCAAGGCTCCCACAAGCAGCTTGCTACGCCAAACCGGGGTGCGACTTGCCAACAAAGGGCTGGATGTGTATTGAATGCTGCGACTCACGGGGCCACCTTATGTACCTGTGAGGCGGTGGCTGCGGTCCCGTCCGAAATCGAAGCGTCTGGTGCACTGTAGGTCACGTAGCTGGTAATGCCTGGCGTTACCTGACGCATCTGCAGTTTGTCTTTTGCCAACAACTCCACGCGCGCCGGTGTGGCCTGCGCGCGCTTTTGCACTTGCAATAGCTCATGCTCCACCTCGAGCCTATGGGCTTCACTGCGCGCGCGATCGAGCTCAGTAAACAACCGGCGTGACTCATACTGCACGTTGACTAGATACAAGGCACTCAATAGCACCGCAAAAATCAACATGAGGTTGAGTCGCATCATGGCTCTTGCGTCCTCAAGGCCACGCGCATGATGGCGCTCCGCGCCCGCTTGTTGCCGGAGACTTCGGCTTCACTGGGCTTGACCCGGTCCAAGGCCTTGAGCCGCATGGCCTTCGGCACTGCAAAGGGTGCGCGCCGGTCATACTCTTCGCGGGAGTGTTTGGCTATGAACTGCTTGACGATGCGATCTTCCAGCGAATGAAAGCTGATCACAGCCAAACGTCCACCCGGCTGAAGCACGGTCAGACTGGCCTCTAGCGCCTGCTGCAGCTCTTCAAGCTCGGCGTTGATGAAAATCCGAAAAGCCTGAAATGTGCGCGTTGCAGGGTTCTGGCCCGGCTCGCGGGTTTTGACCGTGTCAGCCACGAGTTGGGCCAACTCGGTGGTGGTTGAAATTGGGCCCCGTTCCTGTCGGCGCGCAACAATCGCCTTTGCAATTGGCCCAGCAAACCGTTCTTCGCCATAGTCACGTATCACCTCCGCGATTTGATTAATCTCGGCTGTCTCCAGCCACTGAGCCACGCTTTCACCACGCGTGGTGTCCATACGCATGTCCAAAGGACCGTCGAAGCGAAAACTAAATCCGCGCACGGGATTGTCAATTTGGGGGGAGCTCACCCCCAAGTCCATCAGAAGTCCCGCAACGCTGGCCTTGGGCAGTTCTCGCAAGTGGGAAAACCCTTCATGCCGAATCGAGAAACGCGCGTCCTGAATCTGCTGCGCTTGCGCCACTGCGTCAGGATCGCGATCAAAGGCGATGACCCGCCCTTGGGTGCCTAACTTTGACAAGATAAGTTGCGTGTGCCCGCCACGCCCAAACGTCGCGTCGACGTAGGTGCCTTGCGCAGCATCTGCGTACTGGCCGCTATCACCAAACAATGCGTCAACCGCTTCGTTCAACAATACCGTGGAGTGATTCCAAACGGTGTCCACAGCCATACCTTAGAAAGAAAAGTCCTTGAACACATCAGGCATCTCGCCTTGCATGGCTTTTGCCTCTTGGGCGTCATAGCTCGCCTTGTCCCACAACTCGAAGTGGTTTCCCATACCCAACAGCATGGTGTCCTTGGCGATTCCTGCAGCCTCGCGCAACTCGGGTGAAATCAAAACGCGCCCCGTTGCATCCATGTCAACGTCCATTGCGTTGCCCAGAAAAATACGCTTCCACCACTGCGCAGACATGGGCAAGGCAGCAATGCGTTCGCGGAATTTTTCCCACTCTGGGCGCGGAAAAACCATCAAGCACCCATGCGGATGCTTAGTCACCGTTAGCTGTCCTCCAGCGGTCGCACTCAAGACGTCACGATGCCGAGTCGGCACTGATAGCCGCCCCTTAGCATCCAGACTGAGTGACGAAGCCCCTTGAAACACGCTAACCAACCCCTTTTTGACAGAATTCCGGCAAACCTGACAATTAATGGCACTTTTCACCACTAAATTGCACTTTTTTGCACTGTATCAGCAAATGAAGTTCTTGCAAGAGGGTCTGTTCTAATTTTTCCAATGAAATCAATAACTTAGCAGCGATTTTGCAAGTCAAAATGACCCAAAAATCGTTCTAAATTAAGGACTTAGCATCCGTTGTGAAAGTGATGCTTGAAGGACAAGGCGTTTTCGCCTTAGGGATCGATTACAGAATATAACGAGACAGATCTTCGTCTTGGCTGAGGGCCGCCAAGCGCTGGTCGACGTACGCAGCGTCAATAGTCACCGTTTCGCCAGCATGGGCAAAGGCATCGAAGCTGAGTTCTTCTAGCAATCGCTCCATAACGGTTGCCAAGCGCCGCGCCCCAATGTTCTCCGTGCGCTCATTCACTTCAAAGGCAATTTGCGCCAAACGGGTGATGCCAGCAGGACTGAATTCCAAAGTGACTTGCTCAGTCGACAAAAGCGCTTGGTATTGGCGCATTAAGGACGCATGTGTTTGGGTCAGTATTGCTTCAAAGTCTTGGACCGCAAGAGACTGCAACTCCACACGAATCGGAAACCTTCCTTGTAACTCGGGGATTAGATCGCTGGGCTTGCTCAAATGGAACGCACCGGACGCAATGAACAGAATATGGTCGGTTTTCACGATTCCATACTTCGTAGACACAGAAGTACCTTCGACCAAAGGCAATAAATCGCGCTGAACGCCCTGTCGCGACACCTCGGCACCACTCCCTTCACTGCGCGAAGTGACTTTATCAATCTCATCAATAAACACAATGCCGTTCTGCTCCAGTGCGAACAATGCCTGCGCCTTGATGTCGTCTTCATTAACAAGTTTTGCGGCCTCTTCATCGGCCAGTAGCTTGAAAGCTTCCGCAATTTTGAGTCGACGCGACTGGCGTTTGTTTTGGCCTAGTTGGCCAAACATTTCACGCAACTGGCCCGTCACCTCTTCCATTCCAGGTGGAGCCATGATTTCCATCTGTGGCGTGGACTGCAGAACGTCTATTTCTATCTCACGGTCTGCGAGTTGCCCCTCCCGCAGCTTCTTGCGAAAGGTTTGTCGGGCCGCACTCTCGGGCGCTTCGTCCGCCGCCGCAGGGTAGTCTGTGCGCGCAGGAGGGATCAAGATATCCAAAATCCGATCTTCCGCGGCGTCTTCAGCGCGCGCACGAACTTTTCGTTTCTCAGTATCACGTGTCTGCTTAACGGCAATGTCAGCCAAGTCACGAATGATGGCATCGACATCTTTACCGACATAGCCCACCTCGGTGAATTTGGTTGCTTCCACTTTGATAAATGGCGCATCGGCCAGCCGAGCCAAACGTCGCGCGATCTCGGTTTTCCCGACACCCGTCGGGCCAATCATCAGGATGTTTTTGGGTGTGATCTCAACGCGCAAACTGGGCTCGACTTGTTGGCGGCGCCAACGGTTACGCAGTGCGATAGCGACTGCGCGCTTGGCCTGCGCTTGGCCGACGATGTGTTTGTCAAGCTCTGCAACAATTTCGCGAGGCAATAGGGTCTGCATGGGTATTCACTTAAGTTGCGCGCCTCGGCATGGGCACGCGAAAAGTAACTGGTTAGAGCGTTTCCACGGTGTGATGCATATTGGTGTAAATGCACAGCTCACCAGCTATCTCTAATGAACGCTTCACAATATCTGGGGCAGACATATCCGTGTGGTTCAAAAGCGCAACCGCAGCGGACTGGGCATATGCACCACCAGAGCCGATGGTAACTATGCCGTTTTCTGGCTCCAAAACGTCACCATTGCCAGTGATGATAAGAGAGGCATCTTTATCCGCCACGGCCAGCATGGCCTCAAGCCGCCGCAGTACGCGGTCAGTGCGCCAATCTTTGGTCAGTTCAATCGCGGCGCGAACCAAATGCCCTTGGTGCTTTTCTAGCTTGGCTTCAAAGCGCTCAAACAAGGTGAAAGCGTCGGCCGTAGCACCTGCAAACCCCGCCAACACTTTGCCATGGTAAAGCTTACGTACTTTACGCGCCGTGCCTTTGACCACAATGTTGCCCAAGGTCACTTGACCATCACCGCCAATCGCCACCGAGTATCCATCGGCAGTCTTTCTCCGAACACTAATGATGGTGGTACCGTGAAATTGTTCCATAGCTTTATGTATTACTGTAGTCCACAACAAACCTTGGGCACTAAATGGAGCGTGTCAACACCTTAGCGTGCTCATTGATACCAATCACTGTGAAAAATGCAGCGACCAGACGATGCACCCCTACAAATTGGATCTGGTAACCCAAAGCTTCTTTTGAAGCTACCCAATTCAGCAGGCTTCCCGCAGCAGAAAAATCTACTCGAACCAAGTGATGGCATCCAATGTGAATCGCCTTGCCTGCTATGGGGGTTTCGTCTTCGGTTAAGGCTTTGGCACCGTCCCCCAACACAGCGCCGCGCAACTCCAAAATTGGGGTGATCGGGAGTACTGCCGTGGAAGCGAACCCGCTTGACGACGCTTTACGCGCACTGGAGTCCCAAGCACTGCCACCACTAACAGGGTACTGCTGGGAGTCAAGGTCTTCAATTACGCAGCGAGCCGGCACCCAAGCCGGTGGAGATACTTCAAAAGTCACACAGTAGTCCAATGCCGCCAATTCGAACTCATCGTGCAAACCCATGACACGCAAGGCATTGAGCCGAACCATCCACCATTGGGGCGGCACAGTACGGTCATTGGACGGCGTCATGTCACGCAAACAGGCAACTAAATCTTCCTCTCCCAAGAATCCCAGCGACACCGGCTCATCGCACAAGCTCCCCAAAAGGCCGCCAAGCAGCGGAACCGCTTCAGGCTGAATATGTAACAAACCCGTCCATCGCAGGTTCCAAGGCGTCGCATTCGCGGCCAACAAGCTGCGCAACTGCTCCATCGAATCCACCGTTAACTCCGACGGACTTCTCCAAAGCACATTGGCGGCTTCACTGCCGAAAGGCTGGTACACCGTTGGCGCTGAGGCCAAGCTGACGCCAGGATCTGAGCGTTGCGGCGCAGGTTCGGAGAACGAAGTCCATATTGGCGACAAGCCTTCAAAACGGAGGGCGAATTCATCGAGAGCATGATCAAAGCCATCCCGATTGTTGGTGGCACGGTACAGATCAAGCAATGCAACCGCCCAAGACAGCGCAACCTCCGGCAACAAGGCATCTCCTCTTAAGGCTGTGAGCAAGCCCTCTTCTGCCCCTAGGTCGTCACCGTTTGCAAACCGAATCGCGGCCTCCTCAAGCTCCGGGTCAGTGGCCAAGTCTTGCCCCTCCATTGCAAACAACTTGGAGGTGGAGAAGCCAATTTCTGCCGCATCAGCTTTTTCGCCGAAGCCAGCAGGAACCGTGGGCGCCATAGCCTGTGCGCGTTTAAACATCGCGACATGCAACGAAGTCGGCTGCATGCCTGGGCCCATTTCAGTCTCAGTAAACTCGGTCGCTCGGCGCAGTGGCTCCCCGGGAACTGTCGATTGAAAACTACCGGAAGAGGTTTGGCCAGAAACCACTGGGGCAACCGCTGCGGGCTCTTTGGGGCTAGGCAACGTGGAAGCGGCTTCTGCAACAGGCTCCGCCTTGCCCTTCCACCATTGCTTGGACATTTGGGCTTCAATCTCATCAATCTTCTTCAGAGTGACCGCCCGCCCATCAGGGTCGGTTGCCATGCTGTTCTGAAAGATCGATGGACGCGCAAGCCCGCCTACCTCAGACGACTCGCGACGCCTTAACTTGCGCAGGTGATCGAACTCTCGCCTGCGCACAAAGTCGTTCTGGCGCTTGCGCTCAATCATGGCTTTCAACGCCTGCTTGTCGTAACCGCTTTCTGCATTCGGGGCAGGCCGATCTAGCTCGGCCCAATCCTTGGTGGGATTGCGAACAAACAGTGCCACCTTGGACAATAAACTGAGACGGTCGTTCTGTGTAGCCATGACTACCTTAGCGAACGTTCACACCAGATCGCATCAAAACCTTAGTCACCAAACATCTTTTGCTTCAGTTCACGGCGCTGCTGCGCCTCTAAGGACAGCGTGGCTGTGGGGCGAGCCAACAGCCGGCCCACGCCAATAGGCTCGCCAGTTTCATCGCAGTAGCCGTAGTCGTCAGCATCGATACGAATAATCGACTGCTCGATCTTCTTCAACAACTTGCGCTCGCGATCACGGGTACGCAACTCAAGCGCATGTTCTTCTTCGATCGTGGCACGGTCTGCCGGGTCAGGCACTACCGACGTATCTTCACGCAAATGCTCGGTAGTTTCACCCGCGTTGCTCAAAATGTCGGTTTTCAGTTTAAGAAGCTTTAGGCGAAAGACTGCCAACTGCACTTCATTCATGTACTCCGAGTCCGGCATCGCCATTAGTTCGGCATCACTCAATTCGGCAGCGGGTTTGGTTTTCCAGTTATTGGCTAGCTTTGGGTCTTTTTTGATCGAAGAAGCCAATGCGGGAATGATCACCGGGGCGGGAGCGGATTGAAAAAAGCTCGCTTTCGCCGACGTCGATGCGACTGACTGCGCCATAGAGGGCACCGTCAATTGGGCCAAGCGTGAAGACGGACGACCTGCTTTCGCCGGTACTGCCGACGTTGTATTGGCCTCGGATGCCACGGGCTTTGCTGCGGATGTATTTGCTTGCACTTTTTGTATTGCCTTGGGGATCTCGGTTGCAACAACCGGTTTAACTGACTTCTTGGTGGCCACTGGGGCTACCGACGTTTCCACTGATTTTTTTGCAGACTTGCTTGCCTTAGGCACCGAAGCCTCAGCGGGCTTTGCTACCGCTTTGGCCACAGGCTTTGAAACAGCCTTAGGGGCCGGTTTGGCCGCGGCCTTGGCTGGCACTTTATGCTCAGCTTTGGCGGCTTTCGCTACTTCTACCTTGGCCGACTTAGCTTTGCTTTTGGTGTCTTTGGCCTTGGCATCTTTCCCATTACTGGATTTCACTTCTTGTCTCCTGGCAGTACCCGTCCGCGCATGATCAGTGGTCGCGATTGCTCCGCTTGCAAGCTTCTGTGCCTTGGCCAGCGGGGCATCTACGGCGCGCGAGTGTACAGGCTTCGCTATCGGAAAACCCATAAGTTGCAAAATCGAGACAATCATTTGACATCTACCCCGAAAGTTAAAACGCCTTACGCATCCACTAGTGACTGCTCCATGCCTTGCAAAAAGATGTCTTTGGGCAGGTCGATGCCAATAAACACCATTTTGTTGCAGCGTGTTTCCCCCTCAGCCCAAGCAGGCCCTAGGTCGCTGCCCATGAGCTGATGCACACCTTGGAAAATCACTTTACGGTCTGTACCCTTCATATAGAGAACGCCTTTGTAGCGCAACATCCGAGGGCCATAGACATTGACGATAGCGCCTAAAAAATCCTCTAGCTTGGCAGCATCAAAGGGGCGGTTGGACTTGAATACAAAACTCTTAACGTCATCATCCACATGGTGATGATGGCCCGCGCCATGGTCGTGGGCATGGGAGGGGTGATCGCAGTGTTCGCCCTCTGCGTGGTCATGGTGCTCATGGCCCTCTTCCTTTAAGAAGTCAGGATCAATGTCCAACTTAGCATTTAAGTTAAAGCCACGCAGGTCAAACACATCATTCAATGCCACTTCACCAAAATGCACTGCTTTTTGCGGCGCGCGAGGGTTCATATGCTTGATGCGGTGCGTCAGCGCCTCCAGCTCTTCAGCCGAAACCAAGTCTGACTTGCTGATAAAGATTTGGTCAGCGAACCCCACTTGGCGCCTTGCCTCTTGGCGCTCATTCAACTGGCTTGGCGCGTGTTTAGCGTCTACCAGGGTCAAAATAGAGTCTAGCAAGTAGCTTTCAGCCACTTCATCGTCCATAAAAAAGGTTTGCGCCACAGGACCGGGGTCGGCAACGCCGGTGGTTTCAATCACCACGCGCTCAAAATCCAACTCGCCTTTACGCTTTTTCTCAGCCAGATCGCGCAAAGTAGCCCGCAGGTCTTCGCGAATCGAGCAGCAAATGCAGCCATTGCTCATCTGGATGATTTGCTCTTTGGTGTCAGACACCAGAATGTCGCTGTCGATGTTTTCTTCACCGAACTCGTTTTCAATGACCGCAATTTTCTGCCCATGGGCTTCTTGCAGCACGCGCTTGAGCAAAGTGGTCTTACCTGAACCTAAAAATCCGGTCAGGATGGTGGCGGGAATAAGGCTCATTGGAATACCCTGAAATACATTACTTGGGGAGTTTAGCGGCCATTTCAAGGCCGCAACTGCGTGGCGCCTGTACCGCAATGCACCTAGCGCACATGACACTTACTTGCGCATGACCACCAATCCCTTGAGGTACTCCCCTTCTGGGAAGTTGATGGTCATGGGGTGATCTGGCGCGCCACCTAAGCGCTCTGTAATGAAACCATCCACATGCGCATCGATGCCTGCGGACGCCACAATTTTGTGGAACAAATCAGCACTGATCCCGCCTGAACACGAGTACGTGAAGAGCACGCCACCTGGCTCCAAGAGCTTGAACGCCAAGCGGTTGATATCTTTGTACGCACGCGCGGCCCTATCCGCATGGGCCACCGTAGGCGCAAACTTGGGTGGGTCCAACACAATGGCGTCAAAGCTGCGCCCTTGCGTGGCAAATTGCCTAAGTGATGCATTCACATCCGCGTCCATCCAGGTCGCGCGCGAAGCGTCTAAACCATTGAGTGCCACGTTGGCCGCACCCTTTTGCAGGGCCGGACCCGACGAATCAATGGACGTCACATGCTGGGCGCCACCCATCAAGGCTGCAACAGAAAAGCCGCCGGTGTAGCAAAAGCAGTTCAACACACGTTGAAACTTCAGGCGCTCGGCATATTCGGCAAACTTCTTACGGCTATCGCGTTGGTCCAAATAGAACCCGGTTTTATGGCCTTCCGCAATATTGATGGCCAGCTTCCATTGGTGCTCTTGCAGCTCTAGCTCTACCGCCCCATCTCCACGCAGCCAACCCGTGGCTTCGGGCAAACCTTCGAGGGCACGGCTGCTGGCATCTGAGCGCTCGTAGAGCTTGCTCAAGCCTGTTTGCTGGAGCAGGGCATCTGCGATCACAGACTTCCAGCGCTCTATGCCAGTCGACAAAAACTGGGCCACCAAGGTGTCACCGTAGCGGTCCACAATCAAACCCGGCAGCCCGTCTGCCTCACCGTGGATCAGACGCACGCCATCGCTTTGTACGTCAAATCTGGCTCTTGCGCCTATAGAACGTGCGCAGGCAGCTATCAAAAACGCAGCATCAATGCGATCTGCTTCGTTAAAACTCCAGGCCCGCGCCCGTATTTTGGAGCTCGGGCTGAACGCGGCCCACGCCAAAAACTTACCGTCAGAGGACTCCACGCGCACGGTTTCACCAGGGTCTGCGCCACCTTTGGCAATGGCAGACTCAAAAATCCATGGGTGGCGGCGCTGCAAGGAGCGCTCTTTGCCTTCGCGTAGTCGAATAGTTTTCATAGGCGCCATTGTCGGTGCAATTTGCGACCGATTCACTTGACCGCGCAAGCCTTTGGCCTTTATAAGGCTTGTGTCACCACTCTCAATGGATGTACGCCATGCAACTGACCGACTTCAAGATTGCCACACTGCTCAAAATGGGCTTTGGAATCCTCATCGTGATAGTTGCGGGCATCGCCGCGCTGGGATGGTCACAAGTCCGCCAAGCGAACTTGTCCCTCAAGACAGTCTACGATGACCGCGTGGTGCCCTTGAGCCAGCTCAAGACTGTTACAGACATGTATGCCTCCAACATTTTGGACAGCGCCAACCGCGTATCCGTGGGCTTGCTCGACCCCAAGGTAGGTTTGAACCGTGTAACGACAGCCATCTCAACCATTGATACCCAATGGAATGCATACTTGGCCACGGAGCTAACACCCGCAGAAAAGTTGGTGGTGGAAGCAACGCAAGCGTTGATGGCCAAAGCCAAGCCCCAGGTCGACGCTTTGCGGGTGGCCTTGGAGGTGGGCCATAACGACAAAGTCATGGAGCAATACGGCGCACTGTACGACGCCCTGTCTCCCCTCCACCAAGCGCTGAACGAGCTCGCCGACGTGCAGCTAACGGAGGCCAAGTCGGTCTACGACCAAGCCGTCATTTCTTACCAGCACACCATTGCTGTGCTGACAACCGTTGTCGCGCTGGCGCTGGCTTTTGGAATCGGGCTGGCCTGGCTGTTGATTCGTGCGGTCACAGAGCCGCTGCAACAAGCGGTAGAAATAGCAAGGCATGTGGCCAGTGGCGACCTAGCCATGCAAATCACCAGCTCCGGCAAAAGCGAAACTGCCGCCATGTTGCAGGCCTTGCAGGACATGCAAACCGGTTTGGCCAAGGTGGTCTCCACCGTGCGCACGGGCTCTATGGGTGTAGCCAACGCCAGCGCAGAAATCGCATCTGGCAATCATGACTTGTCTGCCCGCACCGAACAGCAGGCCAGCGCACTGGAGCAAACCGCCGCATCCATGGAAGAGCTCAGCGCTACCGTCAAGCAAAACGCTGACAATGCGCGCCAGGCCAACCAAATGGCGGCCAATGCCTCCCATGTCGCGGCCAAAGGTGGGCACGTCGTCAACCAAGTGGTAGAGACCATGAAGGGCATCAACGACTCGTCACGCAAAATTGCCGACATCATCAGCGTGATTGACGGCATCGCGTTTCAAACCAATATCTTGGCCTTGAACGCTGCAGTTGAGGCGGCCCGCGCAGGTGAGCAAGGGCGTGGCTTTGCCGTGGTCGCGAGCGAGGTGCGCGCCCTGGCTGGGCGCTCGGCGGATGCAGCCAAAGAAATCAAATCCCTCATCTTGGCCAGCGTCGAAAAAGTCGAACAAGGCTCTAGCTTGGTCGACACCGCAGGTGAAACCATGAACGAAGTGGTTAGCGCCATTGAAGGGGTCACCACACTCATGAGCGAAATCAGCTCCGCCAGCAGCGAGCAGGCGTCTGGCGTCGCGCAGATTGGCGAAGCTATCGCCCACATGGACCATGCCACTCAACAGAACGCCGCCTTGGTCGAACAAATGGCTGCCGCAGCCAGCGGGCTCAAGAGTTTGGCCAATGATCAAGTTGAAGCGGTGGCCTTCTTCAACTTACCAGCGTCACCGCAAGGCAGCGGCCACGTTGCAGGCTTGCTGCATTAATCGTCTTTTTTCCCACCCTTTGCATGGGCCCGCGGGTGCGCTGCATCGTAGGCCTTGGCCAAATGCTGAAAGTCCAGCCGGGTGTACACCTGCGTGGTGGTGATATTGGCGTGGCCCAAGAGCTCTTGCACCGCCCGCAAGTCACCACTGGACTGCAACACATGGCTGGCAAACGAGTGGCGCAGCATGTGCGGGTGCACAGGGCTCGCTAGCCCCGCTTGCTGGCTGCGGCGCTTCAATCGCTGCCAAACCGACTGGGCCGTAAGTCGCGTGCCATAGCGACCGGTGAACAATGCCGCGGCTGCATTGGTTTCAGACGCAGCCACCATACCCACCCCTAAGGTGCCCATGGGTCCGCGTAAGGTCAGCCAACGTGCCAAGGCCTCCAGTGCCACCCGCCCCACGGGCACACCGCGCTGCTTGTTGCCCTTGCCTAGCACATGGGCCTGCGCGCCCTGCATATCAATCCAGCCCCGCGCCGTTTTGCTCGGCACCACATCCAGCCCCACCAACTCGCCCACGCGCAAGCCACTGCCGTAGAGCAGCTCCACCATGGCCGCATCACGCGCCTCCAGCCAGGGGTTGTCTTCACTCTCAAAGTCGGCGAACTGCACGGCGTCATCCACCGCCAGCGCCTTGGGCAAGGGTTTGGGCGCTTTGGGGGCGCGTACGTCCTGCACGGGGTTGCTGGTGACCCAACCTTCTCGGCCTAGCCACACATAGAAACCACGCCACCCCGAGAGAATGAGCGCAATACCGCGGCCAGTGCGTCCTCCGCTGTGCATTTGCGCTACCCATCGCCGTATGTGGTGGTTTTGAACATGCACCAGAGCCACCTGCGCGGCATCGGCGTGCGACTGCAGTTTTTCTAAGTCCAGCGTGTAGAGTGAGACGGTGCGCTCGGCCAAGCGCTTTTCAAAGCGCACGTAGGCAAGATAGCGCGCAACCAATGCAGCGTTATCTTGCACTTTCGCCCTAGCGCAAACGAGCCAGCGCTGCGCCAGCGATGTCACCAATACGGGCCAAGAAGTCGGTCCCCATGCCGCTGCTGAAGCGGTAAGCATCGCCACTGGCCAGCACCAACATACCGAAGGTGGTGACGGTTCCATCAACCGCAGTGACACGCAGTGGAATCAAGGCCAGCGAAGCCACGTCAGCAGGCTCAGACAACCAGCTAACGGCTTCAAACCCGGTGTTCAGACCACAAAACGGTTCATTGAGTGAGGCGGCAAACAGCTTGGCGTCATCACTCACGCCTTGGGCATAGACGTGGCTATTCAAGGAGGCAGCCACTCCCCACAGCCGCACACCGACCTGAGGTACCGAAAACTGGTCCTGAATATCTTGGGTAACACGCGAAGGCAGGTCTGCAAGCTCTGTCGCTAGGAAGAGCTTGCTGGCCCATCGCAGGACTTTGTCAGAAAGCATCACGTTTTCGTTGCCATTGCGCACCATTTCCATAATGCGTTGCTCCAGCAGCTTGATCTTTTCGCGCAGCATTTCTGCTTGACGTTCTTGCAAGCTCACTGCGCGGTGGCTGTGCGGACTGGTGAACTGCACAGCCGCCAGCAACTCGGCATGGCGCTGAAAGAAGTCTGGCGTGTTGGCCAGGTAGTTGGCAATGTCGTCTTCGGTGATGGGGTTGCCCAAAGCGTGATTCACAGGAGTTGTCATAGCGTCAAAGTTAGGTAGTTCGCCCCATGGGGCACTGCATCAAGAAATATCGTCGGGCAAATCAATTTCGCCCTGAAAAACGGTGACCGCAGGACCGGTCATGAACACGGGCGCATTCCCGCCAGCCCATTCAATGGTGAGCAGGCCGCCACGGGCCTGTACATCCACCCGTGCGTCCAGCACGCCCAAGCGAATGCCACTGACCACGGCGGCACAAGCCCCGGTGCCACAGGCCAGGGTTTCGCCCACACCCCGCTCATACACCCGCAGGCGCACGTGGCTGCGGTCTTGCACCTGCATAAAGCCTACGTTCACCCCTTGGGGGAAACAACCATGCGCTTGCACCAAGGGCCCCAGGCGCTCCACTGGCGCTGTGTCTACATCATCAACCACCAGCACCGCGTGTGGGTTACCCATGGAAACTGGTGTGAATGCTACATTTTCAGTAGCTGCTTGCGCTGTATTCACGGGCGCAAGCAGCCATTTCCCCCATGTACCGTCAGCAACATACTGCAGACCAGCTGTGCTAAACGGAATCTCGGGCAGGTCAAATTGCGGAGCCCCCATATCCACGGTGACACGGCCATCCGGGTTGAGCTTTGGCGCAATCACCCCCTTCATGGTCTGCACGCGGATCGTGGTTTTGTCGGTCAGCCCACGGTCGTGCACAAAGCGTGCAAAGCAACGCGAGCCATTGCCGCACTGCTCCACTTCTTGACCATCCGCGTTGTGAATCAGGTACTCAAAGTCAATACCCTCGGAAGGGGACGGGCGCACGGTCAGGATTTGGTCCGCACCCACCCCGTAATGGCGGTTGCCTAGAAAACGGTAGTGGGCCGCACCGAGCCCCAGGGTGCCACGGGTTTCATCAAGCACAACAAAGTCGTTGCCGGCGCCTTGCATTTTGGTGAACTGAATTCGCATGGGCACAATTATCGGCCCTGCGCCGCAACACGGCGGCCTTGGTGCAGACCACTCGCAGTATTTGGCTGCAAAATGCACTGCATGGTACGAACAAGCTCCATTCTCAATCCGGCCTTTGGCCCAATGCCACCTCACCAGCCATGGCAAACAGACCGCCCGGTGGCGCTGCTGCGCAACGTGCTGCGCCTCACCGCCCCCAACCCTGGCGTGATGACGGGGCCGGGCACCAATAGCTACTTGGTAGGTGATGCGCACACCGGCTTCATCGTCATCGACCCGGGCCCGGCAGACGCAGACCACCTGCAACGCCTGCTCAGCGCTGCGGTTCACCCCGACGGCAGCGGCGGCAATATCCACACCATTGCCTGCACCCACTCGCATGCCGACCACGCCCCCGGTGCGGCGCCTTTGCAGGCCCTGTGCATCCAAGCCGGACACACTCCCCCCATTGTGGGACTACCCTCCGCCCCCTCTGCACGCACTGCAAGTTACTTCAGACCGGACAAATCGCTACAAAATAGAGAGCTGCTTACGCTGAATCCACGGGCGCAAGAGACCAATTTGGCGCAAAAACCTAGTCACAACTTGCTAGCTATTCACACCCCAGGCCATGCCGCCAACCATGTGTGCTTTTTGCTGCAAGAAGATGGGCTGCTGTTTACAGGCGACCACATTTTGAACGGCAGCACCACCGTCGTGGACCCGCCAGACGGCAATATGGCAGCTTATCTAGATTCACTGGATACACTACGCGCCGCTTGCATTGCGCACCAAGTGCAGTTCATCCTGCCTGCCCACGGCCACGTGATGGATGGGGCGGTTGCTGAAATCGACCGACTCAAAGCCCACCGCTTAGTCCGCGAGGCCAAGGTGCTGGCGGCCATGCAAGCCCTGCCCGATGGCACGCTAGACGACTGGCTGCCCTTGGCATACGACGATGTCCCCCCGCGCATTTGGCCTGTAGCCAAGCGCTCGTTGTTGGCACATGTCGAACGCATCCAGTGGCTGCAAAGCCGCTAACCCCTTACACCACTGCCAAAGGCGCCTTATGAACCGATCTATCCCCCACGCCGAAGAAGGCGAGCGCCTGGCCAAACGTGTCGCGCAAATGGTGCCTTGCTCGCGCCGCGAGGCCGAGCAGTACATTGAAGGCGGCTGGGTGTCCGTCAACGGAGTCGTAGTCGAAGAACCCCACTTTCGCGTGACCCAACAGACCATCAGCATAGACCCGAATGCCAGTCTCCTGGATATGACGGCCATCACGCTCTTGCTGCACAAACCACCCCATTTTCTAGACGGCACCGATGAAGATGACGAGGACGATGAAGACGAAGCACCGGCCCCCAAACGTCCAGGCCCCAACACGAAAACAAGCCACGCAACGGCAGCGCGCGGCAAAGCCGTCAAAAAACTGCCCGACAACGCGCGCAGCCTGCTAACCCTTTCCAACCACTGTGCGCAAGACCCCAGCGACATCAAGGTGCTCAAGCGCCACTTCAACCATTTAGAGACTTCGGTAGAGCTAGAGACAGGCGCCAGCGGCCTGTGTGTATTTACCCAAGACTGGCGCACTGCCCGCAAACTCAACGAAGACATGGGCGCCATGGAGCACGAACTCATTGTGGACGTGCAAGGTGAGGTGGGCGGTGACTCGATTCTGCACCTCACCAAAATTTTGAACGACCCGCGCAACGCCTTGCCACAAGCCAAGGTGAGTATCAACAGCGCCCAAGCTGAACACAGCAAGCTACGTTTTGCCGTGAAGGGCTCGCACCCCGGACTGGTGGCCTATCTGTGCGAGCGGGCACAGCTCAATATTTTGGCGATGCGCCGCATTCGTCTGGGGAGAGTGGCTTTGAGCGACTTGCCTGTAGGCCAGTGGCGGTATCTGGCAGCCTACGAGCGGTTCTAGGCCCCCAGCAGCTTGTTTTGAGCTGCGCTTGAGGGCTCAAATGCGGGACCTTTGTCACTCAGTTTGCGGCATTGCACTGGCCGCAATCGGTTTAGGATGGGCTTGCGCGCAGCGATAGAAGCTGGCGAATTGACCGCAATCGTCTGTTGAAACGAGCCTTGCCCGAGCCTATTTGCCCTTTAACTGTATTGAGCCCCTCACATGCACACCACCATGAAACACGCAGCCACCGCACTCTTGGTTTGTCTATCCACCACAGCTGGACACGTTCTGGCGGGAGACATGTATTTCTTAGGCTCCATGGGCAGTGCCTCCTATGGCAGTGGCACACAAACCAGTACCGATGCGGAGTTGGCGCGCCTTGGCAGAACCGTAGTGCAGTCCAGCCTAGGCAGCGGCGCCAAAAACTACAAAATCATCTTGGGCTACCAGGTCAACCCCTATATGGCGTTTGAAGGCGGCTACTACGACTTGGGCGTTGTCAACTACAACGCCACCTTCACAGGCGGCAGCATTTCGGTGGACTCTAAAGCCACGGCCATGGGCTTCTCGTTGGTGGGCATTTCGCCCCTGAACTACCAAACATCTGTCTTAGCCAAAATTGGTTACACCATTGGCACTATCAAATCCAGCGGAAGCACCTCAGGCACAACGGTAAGCACTACCCAGGACAAAAACAGCATCAGCTTCGGGTTTGGCGGCGTCTACAACATCACGCCAACCTTGGGCGTACGGGCCGAGTGGGAAAAGCCGTATGACGACGTTAACCTGATATCCGTAGGACTCCAAGCCAAGTTCTAGGCGCCCCCGCGGCGGTGACGCACTGCTCCACAAGACCCTTAGCTCGCAATGTAGCTCTGTAGATGGCTGATCGTGAGTTCATGGTCGGCAATGATGTCGTCCATGATGTCGCGAATGGAGATCATGCCCAAGACCTTGTCTCCTTCCGCAATAGGCAAATGGCGAATTTTTTTCTGGCTCATCAGTGCCATGCAATCGCGGGTCCGAGTTTGTGGCGTTACGGTGATCACATTGGCCGTCATGATGTCTCTGACCTCCGTGTCGCGCGATGACTTGCCTGCCAAGGCAATTTTGCGGGTGTAGTCGCGCTCCGAAAAAACCCCCACCAGACGCCCTTGGTCCATCACCATCATGGCCCCCACGTTGTGATTGGCCAGCTGCTGCAAGGCGTCAAACACGCTGTCGCTGGGGCTCAGGCTCCACACGTTCGCATCGCGTTTTTTCAACAAGTCCAGTATGGGTCGCATAGTGCCTCCTCAAAAAGAGCATCGAAAAACTAACCATAACTCAAAATAAGTGTGAAGCCCACCGATAAGCCGGATTCTGTGCATGAGGGTTTCCCCTCATGTGACCACCATTACTCTTGGCTGCTGGTCACCCAACAGCTCGGTGCTACCTACCCGCACACTCCGGGGGCCCCGTCAACGTGTGCCTACTTGGTATTGCTGCGCGTAGAGATTGCCCGTTTCACCCGACATGGGCAGAGCCCCTGTCGTGCGGCTATGCGCACCCGGTTACCCGGGGCACGGCTTGCGCCGCGCTACACGCATAGAACACCCATGGGTTATCTATGTCGACTCGTCTCTGTTGCTCTAATCCTCACCTTAGGGCCTCCCACTTGCGTGGGAAGTTTGTCAGTGGACAGCCGTTAGCTGCTACGCTGCCCTATGCAGTCCGGACGTTCCTCCAGTGCTTGGTTTCCCAAATTGCACCAGCGGTGGTCTGGCGAGCTTCACGCAGCGATTATCGTGGATAGGGATATCCATATACCAGTTTCTATCCATTAATTCATACAAAATAGGTCGATACCACACCCACTAGGAGCAATCGATGAAAGCTGACAACATTCTGCAAACCATTGGCAACACGCCCCATGTCCGTATCAACCGCTTGTTTGGCAGCACCCACCACGTCTGGGTCAAGTCGGAACGCAGCAACCCCGGTGGTTCGATCAAAGACCGTATTGCACTGGCCATGATTGAAGCGGCCGAAGCCAGCGGGGCACTCAAGCCCGGCGCGACCATCATCGAGCCCACGTCTGGCAATACCGGCGTAGGCTTGGCCATGGTGGCTGCGGTAAAGGGCTACAAACTCATACTCGTGATGCCCGACAGCATGTCCGTGGAACGCCGCCGCCTGATGCTTGCTTACGGAGCTACCTTCGATTTAACACCCCGCGAAAAAGGCATGAAAGGAGCCATTGCCCGCGCCCAAGAACTGGCAGCCAGCACCCCTGGCGCATGGATTCCCCAGCAGTTTGAGAACCCTGCCAACATTGATGTGCATGTGCGCACCACCGCGCAAGAAATCTTGGCCGACTTCCCCAATGGCATCGACGTGCTCATCACCGGCGTAGGCACCGGCGGTCACATCAGTGGCGTGGCGCAAGTGCTCAAAGCCAAGTTCCCCAACCTCAAGGTCTATGCGGTAGAGCCATCCGCATCTCCCGTCATTTCTGGCGGCGCGCCTTCGCCTCACCCCATCCAAGGCATTGGCGCGGGTTTTATTCCCACCAACTTGAAAACCGAGTTGCTCGATGGCGTGATCCAAGTGGATGCAGAACCGGCCCGCGAATTCGCCCGCCGCAGTGCTGCCGAAGAAGGCATCTTGGTCGGCATCTCCAGCGGTGCCACGCTGGCTGCCATTGCGCAAAAACTGCCTGAGATTCCGGCAGGTTCCACGATTTTGGGCTTCAACTACGACACGGGCGAACGCTACCTGTCTATTGAAGGATTCTTGCCAGCCTGAAGGGGCCGCAGCGCCGGGCTGATTTGCTAATAAGCGCGTCACTACGCGCCTAGAGCAGGCAATCCTCGAGGGGCCTCCACAGCTTACAAAAGTTACAATAGGGCCCAACAACGTTGGAGTTTGCCCCGTGCCCCACACCCCAAACCGCCGCAGGCTACTGGGCCTCCTCTTGGGCTTGGCAAGCCTTGTAGCATGTGCACAAAACACCCCCGCGCCCAGTCAACTGCCGGCGCTGCGGGTCATTGTGCAATTCCAACGGGGCGCTGATTTCGACGCCACCACCTTTTTGCGTGCTGTGCGCACAAAAACCAAGGCCACTGCGGATTACATTGACGCAGTCTCGGCCGATACCCATGTCTTTGCTTTTGCCCCACCGCTGGGTAGCACTTATGGGCAACTGCTGCTGCAAATTGGTGAGATACCCAATGTCCTGCGCGTGGAAGCTGATCAAAAGGCGAAGTCGAGCAACTGAACGCCTCCACCGTGCGCGCACCCCTGACCTGGCCGCAATGGAACCCGCTGCTCGCGGCGCTAGGCTTGGCCGTGCTGGCATTGACCCCATGCAATTTGCTGGCAGACCCACAGCAAGACCAGGTAACCGCGCCTCTTGCCCAAGTGCCACAACGCGAAGAGCGATTGCGCAGACTCATCGTCAAATACAAAGATGAGAGTGATGGCAGGCTTCGCCGCAGGGCTTTACCCGATGAGGCCGAACGCGCGACGCGCCTTAGCGCACTGGCCCAAGAACCCGGCAATGGGCACCGAAACGTCCAACTAAGCCACCTCAAAGCCATCAACCGCAACAGCCATGTGCTGGTCAGCAGTACTGCGCTCAGCCGCCATGAGTTGCGTGCACTGGCACACACCCTTGCGCAAGATGCCGCCGTGGAGTACGCCGAAATCGACGAACCGGTGTACCCCACGTTCTTGCCCAACGACAGCAGCTACGTCAGCCGACAATGGAACCTCAAGTCTCCCGCCGCAGAGCTCGCGGGAACCAATATGCCCAATGCTTGGGGCCGCTCGCACAACGGCACAGGCGTCACGGTGGCCGTGCTGGACACGGGCTACCGCCCCCATGCGGAGCTAAACACCAACTTGGTTCCTGGCTATGACTTTGTGTCGGGCGACCTTAGTGGCTCCCCCTTCTTCACGGCCAATGATGGTGATGGCCGAGATACCGATCCGGCTGACCCTGGCGACTGGAACACCAACCCCACCCAATGCACCACGGGCAACTCCAGTTGGCATGGCACGCGCGTGGCTGGCATCATTGGCGCGCAGGGGAATAACAACGCGGGCATTATTGGGGTATCTCACGCAGCCAGGCTCTTGGCGGTTCGGGTGATGGGAGTGTGCGGGGGCTATACCTCCGACATCGCAGCTGGAATCTTATGGGCCATAGGGGTCAACGATGGCAGCTTGCCCGTCAACTCACATCCGGCCAAAGTACTTAACTTGAGCCTAGGCAATCGTGAATCGAATTGCTCTGTCACGTTTCAAAATGCCATTACCGCTGCTTTCAACGCCAACGTTACCGTGGTCGTCGCGGCTGGGAACGAGGCGAGTTATATGGGGGCTCCCGCTAACTGCACAGGAGTCATTGCGGTCAGTGCGCACACGCGGACTGGCGATCTTGCCGATTACTCAAACCTAGGACCCATATCAGGCGCTGGGCCTAACCCCACACTCAGCGCGCCCGGTGGCGGCCTAGGGCTGACCATTGCCGGGGACAACAGCACCATCTATTCAACTTCAAACACCGGCACGACCGTTCCCGGTTCAGAGACCTACATCGGCGGCAAAGGCACCAGCTTCGCTGCCCCCCAAGTGGCAGGGGTGGCCGCCATGATGTACCAGATCAAGCCCTCTATCACGCCCACCGAGGTCAAAACCTACCTCACCAACACGGCGCGCGCCTACCCCAGCGGCACTTACTGCTTTGGTCGCACCACTTGCGGAGCCGGCATGTTGGATGGATTCAAAGCCTTGCAAGCCCTCATGTTGGCGCAAGGCACGCCCAACAACGCCCCGTCCATCAGCCCCATTGGGCCCAAAACCGTGGCGGCGACCGGCAGTTTGAATTTCACCGCCACGGCTACCGACATAGATGGCGACGAAGTGAGCTTTACAGCCACCGGCGTGCCCTCAGGGGCCTCATTCAATGCCGTCACCGGGGTGTTCAGCTGGGGCTATGCATTGCCTGGCAACTACACCGTCAGCATCGCCCCCACAGACGGCGCTACAGCGGGTAGCGCCAGTGTGGTCAATATCAGCGTTACGGGTTCGCTGCCGGTTGCAGCTGCCGCAAGCGGCGGCGGCGGGGCGAGCAATGGGGCCGAGCTAGCCTTGCTGTTCGTATTCAGCCTCTGCGCTGTGGGTTTGCGCAGGCACAGCGCCGCCGCGCTGCACTAGCGCGCGCAGTAAGACCACGCCCAAGGCTGCAGCCGCACCTCCAATCGCGCCGAAGTAATGCGCTGACGCGTACACCGCAACCCCATCTGGCAAACCTAAGGCTGCCACGGCACCACGGTCGCCGCCCACGTGTTGCCACACCAGCTTAAGTGCCAGCGCGGCAAGCATCAGCAGTCCCAGCAAGCCAGGCAGGTATGGGGTTACAGACTGATTGCGCTGCCTCACGCTGTGGAGGCACAGGGCCAGCGCCCCACCCGCCCAATAGCCATGCAAAGCGCCTGACGCGCCAGCGTATACCGCGCACTGCGGGTCCAGCACCACCGCAAAGGCAACCCCCACAAGCCCACCCAGCAGCGCAATCCATTGCATGGGCACCGCGACCCATCCATAGAAAACCACGATCAGCAGCGCAAACCCTAGGCCATTGAACAGCGCATGCATCCAACCAAAATGCACACCCTGCGCAGTCAAGACTTGCCACCAGGCACCGCTGGCAAACGCGGCTCGGTCAAACCGCAACGCAAGCCACAACGCGGGGCTCAGGTCAACAAGACATTGCAGTAACACCAAGGCGACAAGCACCAGAAAGGCTACTGCCCACGGTGGCTCAAGCCAAAGCTTGCCCTTGATGTTCCCCTCCCATTTGCGCATGATGCTGCCCACGCCCCTTAAAATTGCCGCCTGCTTGATAACTACGAGCCTTCTATGCTGCGAATATCTGAACTCAAACTCCCGCTTTCCGCCCTGCCTGTAGACACCCGCCGCGCGGCGGACGCCCCCAGTGAAACGGACGAAGACCGCATCCCTCTGCCCCATCCGGTCGCAGCCATCACGGGCTTGATCACCCAACTGCTAGGTATTGCGGCCTCCGACATTGCAGAGCTGCAGGTATTTAAGCGCAGTTTTGACGCCCGCAAGGCTGAAATCTTGGCCGTCTACATCGTAGACATTGCCGTTCCCCCTGCCGTCGAGGCACGCGTGCTGGAGCAGTTTGCCAAGCACCCCCATGTGCAGGCCACGCCCGACATGGCCTACCGCCATCCCGTGCAGGCGCCTGCCGACGTGGCCCTGCGCCCCGTGGTCGTGGGCTTTGGGCCCTGCGGCATTTTTGCGGCCCTGATGCTGGCGCAAATGGGATTCAAGCCCATCGTGATTGAGCGCGGCACCACAGTGCGCCAGCGCACCAAAGACACCTGGGGTCTGTGGCGCAAAAAAGTGCTCAAACCCGAGAGCAATGTGCAGTTTGGCGAGGGCGGTGCGGGCACCTTCTCAGACGGCAAGCTCTACAGCCAAATCAAAGACCCCCGCTATTTGGGCCGCAAGGTCATGCAAGAGTTTGTCAAAGCAGGGGCACCGGCTGAAATTTTGGTCGAGGCCCACCCGCACATCGGCACCTTCAAGCTCGTCAAAGTGGTGGAGAGCATTCGCGAGCAAATCATTGCGCTGGGCGGTGAAGTGCGCTTTGAACACAAAGTCACCGATGTGTTGATCAACGAGCAAGGTGGCCACAAGCAAGTGCGTGGCCTCCAAGTACTCAACTTGGCCACCGGAGAAAGCACCGAGCTGGCGGCTGACCATGTGGTCATGGCCTTGGGCCACAGCGCACGAGACACCTTTGCCATGCTGTTTGACCGTGGCGTGGCCATGCAGGCCAAGCCATTCTCTGTGGGCTTTCGCATTGAACACCCGCAAAGCGTGATTGACCGCGCCCGCTGGGGCCGCCATGCAGGCCACCCGTCCTTGGGTGCTGCAGACTACAAGCTGGTGCACCACGCAGCCAATGGGCGCAGCGTCTACAGCTTTTGCATGTGCCCCGGCGGCACAGTGGTCGCTGCCACCTCCGAGCCCGAGCGTGTGGTGACCAATGGCATGAGCCAGTACTCGCGCAACGAGCGCAATGCCAACGCAGGCATTGTGGTGGGCATAGACCCACCCGATTACCCCAGCGACCACGACGCCTTCGTCCATGCTTTTGGTGGGGAGGCCGGTGGCCGCTATGCCGCACAAGCCCAGCAACTGCTGGCCCAAGGCAGCGTCCACCCCTTGGCCGGCATTGCCCTGCAGCGCAAGCTCGAATCAGGCGCCTACACCTTGGGTGGAAAAACCTACGAAGCCCCGGGCCAACTGGTGGGCGACTTCTTGGCACAGCGTCCATCCACGGCGTTTGGCGAAGTCTTGCCCTCGTACAAGCCCGGCGTCAAGCTAGGCAGCTTGGCTCCCAGCCTGCCCGAGTACGCCATCACTGCCATACGCGAGGCATTGCCAGCCTTTGGCCGCAAGATCAAAGGTTTTGACATGGCCGACGCCGTGCTCACCGGCGTGGAAACCCGCACCTCGTCACCGCTGAAGATTCCGCGCGGCGAGAACCTGCAGTGCACCAACGTGGCGGGCCTGTACCCCGCTGGCGAAGGTGCCAGCTACGCCGGTGGCATCTTGTCTGCGGGAGTAGACGGCATCAAGGTGGCAGAAGCCATGGCGATCAGCATGGCAACCAACGTGTGAAAACACTGACTTAGCTAGCGCACCACCCACACCCAGCCCATGAGCAAGCCCATGAGTATGGGCTGGTGCACCATGTACCAAGTCAAACTCCATCGGCCCACAAAGCCCAGCAGTTTGGGAGGTTCTAGGGTCTGCAACCGGTCAAACAGCTTGTGCTTGAGGCCCCACTGCGCAGCGGCCACGCCCCACAGCATCACACCCAGCCAAGGGAAAATCGGCACATAGTCTTCGGTCATCGGCTTGTGGCTCACCCAGCCTAGCCAGTACCACCAGCGGCTGTCTAGCCACGCCAAGTCTGGCACCGTGCCATGCAGCCACGGCCCCACCAAACCAGCCGCCATGGCCACAGCGCCCAGTGCCCACAGGGCGCGCCCGGTCGGCGCGAGCAGCCGCGCCAGCACCAGCATCACACACATGGCGTGCAATACGCCAAAGCTGATCCAGCTGTTGGGAAACATCAGCACAGAACCCGCACTCACCAAGGCCGCGCACAGCGCAATCTGCCCCCAGCGCTTGGCAAAGCGCGCCCAGCTTTGCCCCTGTGCCACCGCAATGCCTTGGCCCGCACCCGCGCAAAACAAGAACAGGCTCAAGATGCAGGTGCGCTGCACCGTCCACACCGGGTCTTCGTAAAAGTTCTGCGCCGTGAACCCAAAGTGGTTGAGGTCAAACGAGAAATGAAACACCGTCATCCACAGCACGGCCAGCCCACGCAAGGCGTCCAGCGCCTCAAATCGCGCGGTGTAGGCTGCTGGAGCAGAGTCAGGAAGAACGGAGACTTGAGGCGGCATGGGGGTAGAGGAAATAGCTGTTAATCAATGCGGCAATGGTGGCGACGGCTACGCGCCATTGTGCCTTTGTACCGACAGTGCGCCATCGAACGGACCTAATGCACACCCGTGCGCACACTTCAAGTATCCAGTCACCTTTCTACGGGGGTTCCATGCCGAATGCATTGGCTACGACTCCTGTCGCAGTTACGCCGGTCGCCAGCGCACAGTCAGATAGGCAATCCGAGGCAACAACTGGCACCGACACGTCGGACAGAGCGGTGGTGTTCCAGGCCAAGGGGCTCGCCAAGACGTACGACATGGGCGAGGTCAAGGTCAACGCCTTGATGGACGTAGACCTCACCATCTACAAGGGCGAGTTCATTGTCTTGCTGGGAGCATCAGGCAGTGGCAAATCTACCTTGCTCAACATCTTGGGGGGATTGGACTGCCCCAGCAGCGGCACAGCCCAGTTTGCCGAGCACGACCTGACCCATGCCAGCGACGACGAGCTCACGCTCTACCGGCGCGACCATGTGGGCTTTGTGTTTCAGTTTTACAACCTCATCCCTAGCCTGACCGTGCGTGAAAACGTGGAGCTGGTCACCGACATTGCCAAAGACCCCATGCCTGCCGTAGAGGCACTTGGGCTGGTGGGCTTGGCGGAGCGGGTGGACCACTTTCCTTCGCAGCTCTCGGGTGGCGAGCAACAGCGCGTGGCCATTGCCCGCGCCATTGTGAAAAAGCCTGAGGTGCTGCTGTGCGACGAGCCCACCGGCGCGCTGGACTACCAAACGGGCAAGCTGGTGCTGGAGGTCATTGCCCGCATCAACCGCGAAATGGGCACCACGGCCATCGTGATCACGCACAACGCTGCCATTGCGGGCATGGCAGACCGGGTGCTGTACCTCAGTGGCGGCCGTATTGAAAAAATGGTGCAAAACGACCACAAGGTGGCGCCCTCCGAATTGACATGGTGAGCCCCACGCCATGAAAACTCTGGACCGCAAACTGCTACGCGACCTGCGCCTGATGTGGAGCCAAGCACTCACCATCGCCTTGGTCGTGGCCAGTGGGGTGGGAGGCTTCATCACCAGCTTCAGTGCGTATGACTCACTGTCTTGGTCGCGCGATGTGTACTACGCCGAGTCCCGCTTTGCCGATGTGTTTAGCAGTCTCAAGAGTGCGCCATGGGCGCTTCAAGGTCAGCTTGAAACCATCAACGGCGCTGCCCATGTGCAGGCTGGGTTGGCGCAGGTGGTGCCTATTGCCATCCCCGGCGTGTCGGACCCGATTGCCGGGCAACTCATCGGCTTGGACCCCGGCGCTACGCAGCAGCTCAATGTGGTCTCTTTGCGCAAAGGTCGCATGGTGGCCGCGCACGGCAGCGGGGCCATGGAAGCCCTGGTGTCCGAGGCCTTTGCCGAGGCGCACCAACTCAAGATGGGCGATGAAGTCACCGCGCTCATCAACGGAAAACGAGAGCGCCTGCGCCTGGTGGGCATAGGCTTGTCGCCGGAGTTCATCTTTGCGGGACTGGGTGGTTCGCCTGACCAGCGGGGCTTTGGCATTTTTTGGATTGACCGCCAGGCGTTGGCCACGGCCTACAACATGGAGGGCGCTTTCAACCAAGTCACGGTGCGCTTGAGCCCCGGTGCCAGTGAGGGCGCTGTCATTGACCAGTTGGACCGTCTGCTTGGACCCTACGGCGGCATCAGTGCCCACGGGCGCGACCAGCAGTTGTCGGATGTGATTTTGAACTCGGAGATCAAACAGCAGCGGATGATGGGCACGGTGCTGCCCAGCATTTTCTTGGCAGTGGCGGCGTTTTTACTCAACGTGGTGCTGGGTCGCCAAATCGCCAGCCAGCGCGAGCAAGTGGCTGCCCTCAAGGCGCTGGGGTACAGCAACCGTGCTATTGGCTTGCACTACCTCAAGTTTGTGTTGCTGATCGTGGTGCTGGGCTTGGTCGTCGGTGTGGCGCTGGGGGCCGCGCTGGGGCAAGGCTTTGTGGGTTTGTATGCCAAGACCTTTCGCTTTCCCACCTTGCATTACCGGCTCGCACCAGCGTTGATGCTGATCGCTGCTGGGGTGGCCCTTGCGGCGGCCGTGCTGGCCACGCTCAGTGCCATTCGCGCCACGGTGCTGCTTGCGCCCGCCGAGGCCATGCGCCCGCCGTCGCCCGGCGCCTACAGACCCATGCTGCTAGAGCGCTGGGGCATGAAGGACTGGTTCTCGCCACCGCTGCGCATGATTCTGCGCACCATGGAGCGACACCGCCTGCGCACCTTGCCCACTACGCTCGGGGTCGCCATGGCCATGGCCACGGTCATCACAGGTGCTTTCATGCGTGATGCAGTGGCGGTGCTGATGGACACCCAGTTCCGCCAAGTGCTGCGGGGCGATGTATCCATCAACCTGCGGGAGGCAACAGCCGCCCGCGTTCTGCAATCGGCTGCCCAGTTGCCCTATGTCACAGCCGTGGAGGGTGCCCGCAATGTATCGGTACGTTTGGTCAACGCCAACCACCACCATCGTGGTGCTATCCAAGGCAAGCCAGAAGTCCCGGACTTGTTTCGCATCGTCAACCTGGATAGGCGAGCCTTGGATGCGCCACGCCATGGATTGCTGCTGACCGACCGCCTAGCGGCCAAGTTGCGCGTGAAACCAGGCGACATGGTGCGGGTGGAGGTGCAAGAAGGACGCCGCGAGATCGTCAACCTCCCCGTCACCGGCACGGTGCACGAACTCTTGGGCATGAACGCCTATATGGAACGCCGGGCGTTGAATGCCGTGCTGCATGAGGGCGATATGGTCAACCAAATCATGGTGGCGGTAGAGCGCGGCCACGAGCCGGAGTTGCTCAACCGCTTGAAGGAATTGCCGCAAGTAGGCGTGGCCATCAGCAAGCAGGTGATGGCGCGCAACATCACCGATGTGACGGCCCGCAACATCTTGGTCTTTAGCCTGGTGCTCACGGTGTTTGCCACCGTCATCGCGGTGGGCGTGGTCTACAACAACGCGCGCATTGCACTGGCAGAGCGGGCTTGGGAGCTGGCCAGCTTGCGGGTGCTGGGCTTTACCCGCACCGAGGTGTCTGCCATTTTGCTGGGCGAGCTGGGTATTGAAATCGCACTGGCTTTGCCCTTGGGCATGGGCTTGGGTTACCTGCTGGCGCTGGGCATCGTCACGCTGATTCGCAGTGACGAGTTTTCGTTTCCGTTTGCCATTCAGCCCGCCACCTATGCCTTTGCGGTGGTGTGCGTGGTGGTGGCGGGCGTCATCAGCGCCTTGATCGTGCGCCGCCGCATTGACCAGCTAGACCTGGTGGGCGTGCTCAAAACCCGCGAATGAAGCCACAGCATTTCACAGCCTCACTTTCCACTGAAGACCACCATGAAAAACAAACTGATTTGGGCCGCAGCAGGCCTCGCGTTCTTGGCAGGGCTGGTGTGGGCCTTTTGGCCCAGCCCCATGGAAGTAGAGGTGGCCCGCGTGACCCAAGGCCGTTTTGCGCGTGCGGTGCAAGAAGACGGCAAAACCCGCGTGCGCGAACGCTATGTGGTGTCCACTCACGTAGCAGGCCATTTAGCGCGCATGACGCTGGTGCAGGGCGATAGCGTGCTACCCGGGGCCGCCGTGGCCGTGGTCTCGCCCTTGGCGCCCGCCTTGCTAGATGCCCGCAGCCAAGCCGAGCAGACGGCCCGTGTGGGTGCTGCGCAGGCCGCCTTGGCGCAAGCACGCGCCAGTGTGGTGGCCGCTACCGCCGCGCTGGCCCAAAGCCGTGTAGATGTGTTGCGCAACGCGGCCTTGGTGCGGCAAGGCTTTGTTTCACCGGCCCAAAGTGAAAGCACCCGTTTGGCCGAGCTTTTGCGCTTGAGCGAGTTGGAAGCCGCCCGCCAAGCCGAAACGGCTGCCCTGTTTGCCCTGGAGCAAAGCCGTGCGCCCCTGCGCGACTACGGCACGGCGGGCACGCAAGCCGTTGGCAAAAGTGATTTCACCGTGCGCTCACCGGTGGCGGGCAAGATGCTCAAGGTGCTGGTCCAAAGCGAAGGCGTGGTGCAAGCCGGTACCGGCTTGGTCGAAATTGGAGACCCCGCGCGCTTGGAGGTGGTGGTAGACATCTTGACCGAGGAGGCCGCGCAGGTGGCCACTGGCACGCCGGTACAGCTGCTCAACTGGGGCGGCCCGGGCATGTTGCAAGGCGTGGTGCGCTATGTGGAGCCAGCCGCTTTCACCAAAGTGTCTGCGCTAGGCGTGGAGGAGCAACGGGTCAACGTGATTGCCGACATCACGAGCCCCCAAGATGTGTGGAAGCGCTTGGGCGATGGCTTCAAGGTGGATGTGCGCGTGCTGGTCCAGGTGAAAGACGGGGCTGTCATGGTGCCCGTGAGTGCCTTGTTTCCCATCGGAGCACGGTCCGGCGTGTTGGTGCTGGAGGCAGGCCGTGTGCGCTTGCAAGAGGTCACGGTCCAAGCCCGCAATGGCACACAAGCCTGGGTGCCCGAGGGCTTGGCAGTCAATGCGCAAGTGGTGGTCTACCCCGACATCAAACTGCAAGACGGTGCCAAGGTGAAAGCGCGGCCAGACGGGTGAGCCCCCCTTGGGGATCGCTGGCGAAAGTGCGACACCCAAACCGAGGTCTCGGTCAAAACACTCACTGCGGCGGTGGTTCGGTTTCGCAGCGGGGGATGCTTGGCATCAGCGGCGCGCTGCCACCCAGCGCCGCCAAGCGCTTGGCCGCCTGCTCGTAGAGGGCATCGTCAATGGTGACTGTGGTTCTCATGTAGACGGTTCCTTCATTGATGGAAATTGTCATCAAGAATGGTGCGGACGCAAATGACGGAACTGTGTTCCCTTGGGAATCAAAACTTGGTCTACCCACTTACGAGGGTCGAGCTGCGAACCCAAGGTACTAGGTGACTCCACGCTGTCTTTGGCTGAGAAGCTGGCGGCGAGGAAGTCCCCGTGGGATTGGGTGAGGCGGTCTTTGAAGCGACTTGCATCTATCGCCCCGTTTTTATCCTTTCCACATACGCGATATCTGCGAGCACGGCATTGACACCAGCGTTTTGAATGGCGGCCATTTGGTTTCCCCGTCCGTCAAATTTGTGTGTGCCGCGAGCGCGTCAAACGCGCTCTCATCTACGTGCCCACCTAAGCCTGCCGAGCAGGTAAACCTCCCATTGAGCTGGGGCAACCTTGCTACTACGCCGCCGGGTGTACTGACGTATGGGGGGCCCGGATGGACAAGCGATTCGGTACGCGCGTGGCGGGGTACCAACTCAAGGCCAAGCACAACAGCCCAAGGGCCAGAAATGACAAACCCATCATGCTGCGGCCCTCCATTTGGCATCGTTCATCGCTGGTGGTTTGTTGCAAAAGTAGCCTCTAGCGCCCATGGAATATACGCAGCAAGCTATTCATTTAGAAGCAGATCGAAGTGTTCGGCGGCAAGCAGCGCGGCTGATCTCGCCCCACGCGCAGGTGCCGTCGCTAGAGAGGTCAGCCGTAACTTCTCGCTGCGTTTCGGTACCGATGGTGTTGGTAGCCATGTAGCGGCGTCTCCGTCGCATGAATCACACAGCCCGGCGTAACAGTCAGTGACAAAAGGGTGCCGCTGTAGGCTAGCAACGGGGCGCGCATTATCATTGCCGCTCTCTCACCGTTCAAAGCCTTCAGACACCATGCCACAGCTCCTTCATCGCCCTCTTCGCACGGCCCAACGCGGTTTCACCTTGATTGAACTGGTGGTCGTGGTATCTATCTTGGCCTTGCTGGCCGTTATTGTGGTGCCCACGGTGATGGGCCGTTTGGACGACGCGCGCAAAACAGCGGCCAAGACCGATGTAACCAACCTGATGCAGGCGCTCAAGCTCTACAAGCTCGACAATCAGCGCTACCCCACCCAAGAGCAAGGCCTGCAAGCCTTGGTAGCCGCCCCAACGAACGGCCCTAAGGCCACCAACTGGCGCCCCTACATTGAGAAACTGCCCACCGACCCCTGGAAAAACGCCTACCAATACTTGAACCCCGGCCTCAAGGGTGAGGTCGATGTGCTGTCCTTCGGTGCGGACGGCCAAGCAGGGGGTGAGGGTGACAATGCCGACATTGGTAGCTGGCAGTAAAACACGCCCCTACCGCTCTGGCGCTTGGCGCCGCACCACGCGTGGCTTTACCCTGCTAGAGCTCATGGTGGTGATCACCATCATCGCGTTTGCGACGGCCGCGCTCTCGCTAGCCATGCAAGACTCCCAACACACCATGCTGGCCAAAGAGGCCCAAAGCTTGGCCGCAAGCCTAGAGGCTGCACGCGCCCAAGCCCGCGCACAGGGCCAAGCCGTGCGCTGGCGCATGGTGCCCCAAGGGCTTGTGCGCGAAGGCACGCCCCCAACGCCCAATGCCAGCAAGCCTGAACTGGCCTACACCTGGTCCAGCGCCAGCGTGACAGGAAGCACCGCCCAGGCCCTGCTGCTTGGCCCCGAGCCCATCATTCCGGCGCAAAGCATTCGCCTGTGGAGCCCTGACGCGCCCCAGATTGCGCTGCAAGTCAGCACCGACGGCCTGCGCCCTTTTGTCGTGAGCCCCGCGCCCGGGCTTGCTAACGCGCCATGACACGCACGCGCCTGCAGGGCTTTACCCTGATTGAGGTGCTGGTGGCGCTGGCTATTGTGTCTACCGCCCTGATAGCAGGCATGCATGCAACCGCGTCTTTGCGTCTGAACTCGGAACGCCAAACCGACCGCGTACTGGCCCAGCTCTGCGCTGAAAATACGCTGGCCCAAGTGCGCTTGAGTAAACAATTTCCCGATGTAGGTGACAGCACCAGCAGCTGCGTGCAAGCCGGCCGCACCCTCACGGTGCTGGTGCATGTGCAGCCCACCCCGAATCCCAACTTTCGCAAAGTGCAAGCACAGCTCAGCCTAGAAGACCGCGCCGTGTTGCAACTCAGCACCGTGGTGGGACGCTATTGATGGCACAGCATGCATGCGCTGCCCGCGCGCAACACGGCTTCACCCTGATTGAGCTTTTGGTGGCGCTGTCCATCATGGCGGTGATTGCGGTGGTGGGCTGGCGCGCGCTAGACGGCATGCACATGGGCGTGGGCCACAGCCGCGACTACGGGGACGCCGTGCTCACCGTGGACGCAGGCCTGTCCCAATGGGTGGCCGATCTGGACGCCATGACCGAACTGGCCAACACCACCCCGCTGGACTGGGATGGCCGCACGCTGCGCCTCACCCGGCGCCACAGCGCGGACCCCAGTGCAGGGGCTGTGGTGGTGGCTTGGAGCCTGCGTGAAGTGGCTGGGGTACAGCAGTGGATGCGATGGCAGTCCGCCCCGGTGCAAAGCCGCCTGAACTGGCTGGCCGCGTGGCAAGCAGCGCAGTTATGGGCTGCCACTGGCGCGGTGCCTAGCAGCACACTGCAGAGCAACACCAGCGGCAACAGTACCCAGGCCAGCCAAGCAGCCTTTGCCACCGCGGTGGTGCCCATCAGCGCGTGGCAGCTCACCTACTTTCGAGAAGGGGCTTGGAGCAATGCGCTCTCCAGCCCCGGCACCGACAAAGACGCGCTGGCCGCGGCGGCCATTCCAGAAGGTATACAGCTGATGCTAGAGCTTGCGGCCCCGCACCCCTTGGCCGGTACGCTGACGCGCGCTTGGGTGCGCCCCACATCGCCCCCCCTGCCCCCATGAAGCCGCTCACACCCTTGCGCGCGCGCCAAAAAGGCGCTGCCATTCTGACGGCCATGCTCTTGGTCACGCTGGTGGCCACCTTGAGCGCTACGGCCCTGTGGCAGCAATGGCGCGGCATTGAAATTGAAACCGCCGAGCGCAGCCGGGTGCAAAGTGCGTGGATTCAGCAAGGCGCGCTGGACTGGGCCCGACTGCTACTGCGCGAAGATGTGCGCACCCTAGACCACTTGGGCGAGCCCTGGGCGGTGGGCTTGCAAGAAGCCCGTCTGGCCACATTTTTGGCCAGCCAGTCTGATGCGGTGGTGGGCACGGGCCTTGAAGACGGCCTGACCCAGGCGTTTTTGTCTGGCCGCATCGAAGACCTGCAAGCCCGCCTGAATGTGACCAGTCTGCTGCAGCCCAATGGGCAAGAAGACAAGCCCACGGTGGCCGCTTTTACCCGGCTGTTTGCCAGCCTGCAGTTGCCGCCTGACGAGCTCAGCACCATGGTCCGCCAGTTGAAACTGGCCGTGGGCAGCGAGGCAGACACGCCCGCAGCTTCTGACCCAGGTGGCGGGCAAGGCAGTGCAGCCGCACCCACCAAACCGAAAGTTTCCAATATAGATGGGCCGCTGCTGCCCCGTACGGTGGACCAGTTGGCGTGGTTGGGGCTGTCGCGCACCAGCATAGCGGCGCTGGCACCTTACATCACGGTGCTCAAGGAACGCACGCCTGTGAACCTGAACACGGCCTCAGCGCTGGTACTGGCGGCCAGCATCAAAGACCTACCCTTGTCAGAGGCGCAACGCATGCTGACAGCGCGCGCGCAAGCGCCCTTTCAGACCTTGGAAGACGCGAAACGCGCCATCCCCGCATTGGCTGCCAACCTGCTGGAAGGCCAACACAGCGTCAATACCCGCCATTTTGAAATACACACCCAGTTGCGGCTGGACGCGCTGGTGAGCTTGGAAGATGCCGTGGTGCAACGCAATGCAGCGGGCGAAGTGCGTGTGCTTTGGCGCCAGCGCGGCACCCAACTCTTGAACCAACGCAAGCCCCCATGATGCGCAAACGCCCCTCCGCCGCCGCAAGCCTTGCCAGACTGGCACCTGCACGCACCCGGCCATCTACCCCATCTTCCTCGCGTGCACCGTGGGCGTGGTTGATCTGCGGGCTCCTGCTGGGACTGCTGCTGTGCACGCTGGTGTTTGCGCCCGCACGTTGGCTGGCGGGGGCGGTCAGCGCCATCTCCCAGGACCGCGTGCAACTGCGTGCGCCCCAGGGTACGGTGTGGCAGGGCTCGGCCCAATTGCTGCTGTCAGCAGGTGCCGACAGCGTGACGAGCACCCAGCTCCCCAGCCGCTTGCAGTGGCGCTTGCGCCCCCACGCAGACGGGTTTGCGCTGGACCTGGCTGCAGATTGCTGCTTGTCGGGCACATGGCAGTGGACGATCACCCCCCACCTCGACGGCTTGACTCTGCGCTTGGGCGACCTGAGCCCCAGCGCGCCCCTGCATTGGCCAGCGGCTTTGCTGACCGGCTTGGGTACGCCCTGGAACACCTTGCAGCTGCAAGGCGAAATGCAGGCCACGGTGCAGCAGTTTGCGCTGCAAATGCATGGCAACACCGTCTTGTTTACCGGCCAGTTGCAGCTCGATGCCTTGGATCTATCTACCAGCTTGTCCACCCTCAAGCCCATGGGCAGTTACCGGGTGCAGCTGCTCGGTACGCAGCAAGGGCGCAACACGCCGCCCACCCTGACTTTGAGCACCCTGCAAGGTGAGTTGCAACTCCAGGGCCAAGGAGACTGGAGCCAGGGCCACTTGCGCTTTAATGGCGAGGCCAGCGCCTCTCCCGAGCGGATGGAGGCAATGGGCAATTTGTTAAATATCATTGGACGGCGTGACGGAACGCGCTCTTTGATACAAATCCACTAACCCGCTTTCACGCCACCATGCTAACCACCCCCCAAGCTCCCCCCATTTGGACCGTGCGGTTTTTCACGCTGCTATTGGCCTTGGCGGCAGGTGCCTGCGCAGCCTATTGGTGGCTCAAGTTGCCTGGGGCAGACCTGCAGAGCGCGGGCGCCCCAGCGACTACCCCAGCGGTCATCACCGACGTCGCGGCTGTTGCCAGCGCCTTGGGCTACAGCGCCAAAGCGGCGCCAGTGCCGCCTGAGGCCACGCCGCAAGCCACCTCCAGCCGCTTTACCCTCTTAGGGGTGGTGGCCGACACGCGCAACACCGGGTCTGCACTCATTGCCGTAGACGGGCAAGCAGCCAAGGCGTTTGCCGTGGGAGCATTGGTCGCACCAGGGTGGGCGGTGAAGTCGGTGCAGGGGCGCTCGGCAACATTGGCCGACCCGGACACCCCACAATCGGATGGCTTGGTGCTGCAAATGGCCCCTTTACCCACTGTGACCCTGCCATGACATCGCCAGGCGCGCAACGGCACCCCATGCCTAGACAAGGCGTTTTGCAACAAGGCGTATTTCTAAGTGCAATGCGGGCTGTGCTTCGTACAATGGTTGCTCCTCCACCGGCTGTGGTTTCCCACGCATGAACACCCTTCTGATCACCCTGCCTTTGACCGACGACCCAGATCCCAGCCGTCTGGAGTACGTGTTGTCGGACGATGGTCGCGCGGTGGAGGCACAAGGCAGCGCCAACCTGGATGAGTTGCAAAAGCACAGTGCCCAGGCGCACACGGTCATTGCGATAGTGCCGGGGCGGGCCTTGTCTTGGCACCAAGTGCACATGCCCGCAGGCACCTTGTCCCAGGGCATGTTCCAAGGCCAGCAAGTGCAGCGCCAACGGGCCGTGCTTGAAGGCCTGCTTGAAGACCAGCTGCTGGACGAGCCCGCGCAGATGCACTTTGCCCTGCAACCCCAGCCCCGCGCTGGCCAGCCCGTGTGGGTGGGTGTGTGCCACCGCGCATGGTTGCAAACCAGCTTGGACGCCTTGCGCAAGGCAGGCATGAGCCCGCACCGCGTGGTGCCCGAGTGGTCGCCCGACTTGCCGTATGCGCCGTCGCCTGTGAAGCGGCGTACCGTGTCCAGACTGTGGGTCCGTGGCACACGCTGGGCAGAGACCATGACGTCAGAATTCGCCAGCCAGTCCGCCTTGTGGCTGCTGGGGCCCCAGGATGCGCCCCACTTGGTGTGGGCAGACGCCCATGGCGTGCACCAACTCCCGCTGCCCAGCACGAGCGGCACTGGCCTGCCAGAGCCAGCCGCCAGCCTGTTGCCGGCCCACTTGGCCGCGCATGCGGAACTCATTGCCGAACCCGCAGTCGCCCGTTTGGCGCAGGCACTGTTTGGGCGCGATGCCGAAGTGCAAACCAGCGCGCAGCGCCGCCTCATGGCCCGCCACACCGAATGGGACCTCGCCCAAATGGACCTGGCCCGCCAAAGCCCCTTGTGGAGTCGCGTGCGTGAGACGGCACTCCAGCTGTGGAGCGCGCCACACTGGCGCCCTGCACGCTGGGCGGCTGGGGCCTTAGTCGCTGCCCAATTGGTGGGGCTTAACGTGTACGCCTGGCAAGCACAGGCCCAGTTAAGCACGCAGCGCGCAGCCATCCGCAACACACTCACCAGCACCTTTCCGCAGGTTACCGTGGTGGTGGACCCACTGCTGCAAATGCAACGTGCGGTGGGGGGCTTGCGCCAGGCCAGTGGTACGGCGTCTGAACGTGACCTTGAGACCATGCTCAGCGCATGGGGCGCTGCTGCCACCGCTACGGGTGGTTCTGGCCCTAGCGCCCTCGAATACTTGCCAGGCGAACTGCGCCTGAGCGGAACCGGCCTGGCCCCTGAGGCGCAAGAACGTGTGGCACCGCTGCTGGCCGCACGGAGTCTCAGCCTACGCACAGACGGCGACCTGGTGATCCTGAGCCCGCGACCATGAAACCACAAGACCTTCTCCCCCTCTGGCAGGGCCTGAGCGCCAGGGACCAACGCTTACTCAAAGTGGCGGCAAGCGCCTTGCTTTCGGCGCTGGTGTGGCTATTGGCCGTAGCGCCCGCCCTGAGGACCTTGCAGCAGTTTGAGCCGCAGTACCGAGCGCAAGAGACACAGCTCCAGGCGATGTTGGCCTTGCAAACCCAGGCGCAAAAACTGCAAGGCCAGGTGAGTCTGAGCCCCGCCCAAGCGGCCGTGCGCCTCAAAACGAGCGCACAAGCCGCATTTGGCAGCCAAGCCGAGGTGCGCTTGCAAGACCAAGAAGCCACGATCACACTGCAAGGCGTTGCACCCGAGGTGCTGGCGCAGTGGCTTGCCACTGCGCGCACCGATGCACACGCCCTGCCCACCCAAGCTAAGCTCAGCCGTACCGCCAATGGCTGGTCTGGGACTCTACGCATGGCCCTGCCGTCATAACCCGAGGGCAACGCACGCCATGGCCACCCCACTCTGCACCGATATGCACACCACGCCGTCTTATCGCTTACGCCCTCTAGCGCATGCATTTGCTATTCAATTAATAGCTGCCTGCGCTTTATTTATGGGCGCAAATGCCATTTTTAGCCCTTCAGCACATGCACAAACGGCCTCTGCTGCCGTCAAACGTGGCGAACCCGTCACGCTGAACTTCAACAACGCAGACATTGAGTCCGTGGCGCGCACCATGGCGGCCATTACGGGGCGCAATGTGGTGGTGGACCCCCGCGTGAAGGGCAATATCACCCTCACCACAGACAGCCCGGCCTCACCCGCGCGGGCGTTCAATCTGTTTGTGTCTACCCTGCGCTTGCAAGGCTTTACGGTGGTCAATAGCGAGGGCATTGACAAAGTGGTGCCAGAGGCAGACGCTAAATTGCAAAGCACCGCCGTGGGTGCCATAGACGGCGGCGCACCTGCCACCGCAGGTGGTGCGACCAACCAACTTGCCACCCAAATCATTCGCCTGCAGTACGAGAACGCCAACAACTTGGTGGCCATTTTGCGGCCGCTGATTTCGCCAAATAACACCATTAACGTGAACCCGGGCAATAACGCACTGGTGATTACCGACTACGCCGACAACCTGCGCCGCCTGGCCCGCATCATTGCGGCCTTAGACGTGCCCAATGCCACCGATTTAGAGGTGGTGCCACTCAAAAACACCAGCGCCTCAGACATTGCCCCCTTGTTGCAACGCTTGCTCGACAATGCGGGGGGGCCAGCGGGCGGTGCTGACTCGGGGGCTAAAACCACCGTACTGGCCGAGACGCGCACCAATGCACTGATTCTGCGTGCCCCCAACCAAGCGCGATTGAACTTGGCGCGCTCCCTGATTGAGCGCTTGGACAAAACCCTGCCCGAGAACGCCAACGGCGCAGCCGGCAACATCTACGTGGTGTACCTGAAAAACGCCAACGCAACTCAGCTGGCCACAACCTTGCGTGCGGCCTTAAGTGGCGACGCACGCGCCGCAGGGAGCGCCGCTTCCGCAGGATCCTCCGCTGCGGCAGGTGGGAGCGTCACAGGCGGCGCCCCCACAACGGGCGGCCAAATTCAGGCTGACACCAGCACCAACTCTTTGGTCATCACGGCCACCGAACCGCAGTACCGCCAGATCCGAGCGGTGATTGACAAGCTCGACGCGCGCCGGGCCCAAGTCTATGTGGAGAGCCTGATTGCCGAGGTCAGCTCTGAAAAAGCCGCTGAATTCGGCATTCAGTGGCAAGGCGCATCGGGGAATAAGGGCGACAGTGCCATTGGGCTTTTGGGCACCAACTTTGGCTCGGGCGGCAAAAACATTTTGAACTTAGCCAGCGCTGCAGCAGGCTCTTTGGCACCAGCCCAAGGCTTGAATATTGGCGTGGCCACGCAAACCAATGGCGTGTATGTGCTGGGCCTCTTGGCGCGTTTTATAGAAAGCACGGGCAGCGGCAATGTACTGTCTACCCCCAACTTGCTCACGCTAGACAACGAAGAGGCCAAGATCGTCATCGGCAAAAGCGTGCCCTTTGTAACCGGACAGTTCACCAATACGGGGGGCGGCAACGGCAGTTCGGTCAACCCCTTCCAGACCATTGAGCGCAAAGACGTGGGGCTGACGCTCAAGGTCAAACCGCAGATTAGCGAGAACGGCACCGTGCGCATGTCGATCTACCAAGAGGTGTCCAACATCGACTCGGCCACGGTCAGTTCAGCCAACGGCCCTACCACCAGCAAACGCACCATTGAGTCGAACGTACTGGTGGACGATGGCGCGGTGGTGGTGCTGGGCGGCTTGCTGTCGGACGACTACGCAGGCGGCCAAGACCGCGTGCCCGGCTTGGCGGACATTCCCTTGTTTGGCAACCTGTTCAAGAGCGAAAGCCGAAGCCGCAAAAAGACCAACTTGATGGTGTTTTTGCGCCCCGTGGTCATTCGCGATGCTGCCGCCTCTGACCGGCTGGCGCTGGACCGCTATGAACTTATGCGTGCCAACCAACAAGCGGCCCAACCCGAGCCCAGCCGCGTGCTGCCTGTCAATGACTCCGTCGTCTTGCCGCCTTTGAGCCGTCCCACACCTGCCACGCCTACGGCACCGGCAGGCGTGCCTGCGCCCTTGGCCCAATAAAGCATGTCGTTCCCCCTTCCCTACGCGTTTGCACGCTCCCAGCAGTTGCTGCTGGATGAAGTGGCAGGCACGCGAACCTTGTTTGTGCACGCTGCTACGCCTGCTTCCGCCTTGGGAGAGGTGATGCGCAAGCACAAGCCCCATGTGGTGCAGGTGCTACCGGCCGCGACCCTGGCACAAAACATCAGCGTGGCCTACGCACAAGGCGAGTCCAGCGCGGCCAGCGTGGTGAACGAAGTACAGGGCGAGGCCGACTTGGCCCGCATGATGCAAGAGCTGCCCGCCGTGGAAGACTTGCTCGAAACTGCGGACGATGCGCCCATCATCCGCATGCTCAATGCCTTGCTGACGCAGGCCGCGCGCGATGGGGCCAGTGACATCCATATTGAGCCGTACGAGCGCCAGTCGTGCGTGCGCTTTCGGGTGGACGGCACCTTGCGCGAAGTGGTGCAAGCCCACCGTGCTTTGCATGCCGCCATGATTTCACGCCTGAAAATCATGGCCGATTTGGACATATCAGAGAAACGTTTGCCGCAAGACGGCCGTATCAGCCTGCGCATTGGCACCCGCGCGGTAGACGTGCGGGTGAGCACCTTGCCAAGCGCCCATGGCGAGCGCGCGGTGCTGCGCTTGTTAGACAAGAGCCAAGACCAGCTCAGCTTGGAAGCGGTGGGCATGCAAGGTGCGGTGCTCACAGAATTTGAATCGCTGGTGGCCCAGCCCCATGGCATTTTGTTGGTCACCGGCCCGACGGGCTCGGGCAAAACCACCACGCTGTATGCCGCGCTGCAACGCCTGGACGCAGGCCGCCAAAACATCATGACGGTGGAAGACCCGATTGAATACGAGCTCGCTGGCATTGGCCAAACCCAGGTCAACCCCAAGATTGAACTCACCTTTGCCAAGGCCCTGCGCGCCATCCTGCGCCAAGACCCAGACGTGATCATGATCGGTGAAATCCGCGACTTTGAGACGGCGCAAATCGCGATTCAGGCCTCGCTCACGGGCCACTTGGTGCTCGCCACCTTGCACACCAACGACGCCGCCAGCGCGGTCACGCGGCTGATTGACATGGGCATTGAGCCGTTTTTGCTGAGCTCGTCGCTGCGTGGCGTGTTGGCCCAGCGCTTGGTGCGCAAGCTGTGCACGCACTGCCAAGGCCGTGGCTGCGCCCACTGCGCCCACACCGGCTACAGCGGGCGCACGGGCGTGTTTGAACTGCTGACCTTTGATGCCGACATGGCCGCCCACATCCACAGCAATGCATCAGAAGCCAGTATCCGCGACGCCGCATTGGCCAAGGGCATGGTGCTGATGCGTGACGATGGCGAGCGCCTGTTGGCAGCCGGCATTACCAGCCGTGAAGAACTGCTGCGCGTGGTACGCGACTAGCGCACGCCCCACCTCTCTCGCGCCCTATGCCAGCCTACGCTTACGAAGCCCTCACGCCCGAAGGCAAAACCCGCAAAGGCGTGCTAGACGCCGACTCGGCCAAGGCCGCCCGTGGTCTGTTACGTGCGCAAAAACTAGTGCCTTTGGCGGTGGACGCTTTGGCCGGCGCGCCGGGTGCAACAGGAAGCACGGGCACTGGCGCGAGGGCATGGGGCAAACGCCGTGCTTTTAGCCCCAACCAACTGGCCATCTGGACGCGCCAACTTGCCGGCCTTGTATCTGCAGGCTTGCCGCTAGAGCGTGCACTAACTTCACTCACAGACGAGTCTGAACACCCTGCCCAGCGGGATGTGACGGCCACGCTGCGCGCCGAGGTGAACGCAGGCTCGCCCTTGGCCAAAGCCATGGCCCAGCACCCCCAGGAGTTCTCCCATGTGTTTGTCGCGGTGATTGGTGCTGGCGAACACAGCGGCAGCTTAGGGATGGTGCTAGACCGCTTGGCCGACGACTTGGAAGAGCAACAAAACCTGCGCGCCAAGCTCTTGGGCGCTGCCTTGTACCCGGCCATTGTGTGCGTGGTGGCGCTGGTCATTGTGCTGTTTTTGCTGGCGTTTGTGGTGCCCCAGGTCACGGCCGTGTTTGCACGCTCGCACCAAGCGCTGCCCTTGCTCACACGCATCATGCTGGGCATCAGCGACTTGGTGCGGGGCTATGGCTGGGTGCTGCTAATCGCTATGGTTTCAATAGCTTTAGGCGCACGCTGGGCGCTGGCCAGAGACGCACTTCGCATCAAATACGACGCATTTTTCTTGACACTACCGGTAGTGGGTCGCTTGGCACGTGGATACAACGCAGCACGCTTTGCCAGCACGCTGGCCATGCTAAGTGCCGCAGGTGTGCCGATTTTGAAAGCCCTGCAAGCGGCTGCCGACACCTTGTCCAACCAGGCCATGCGTGACGATGCATTGCAAGCTTTGGTGTTAGTGCGTGAAGGTGCGCCCTTGGCCAGTGCCTTGGGCCACAAGCAACGCTTTCCGCCGCTACTGGGCATGTTTGCCCGCTTAGGCGAACAAACAGGCAAATTGCCTGACATGCTGGAGCGTGCTGCTAAGCAACTGCGCGCAGAGGTGCAGCGGCGTGCCATGGCCTTGGCCACTGTTTTGGAGCCCCTGCTCATTGTGGTGATGGGCTTGGTGGTCATGCTCATTGTGCTGGCCGTGCTCATGCCCATCATCCAGCTCAACGAGCTGGTGAAGTAGCGCCTAAGGCTTGGCCACCACGGGCCGGGTAGCGCCCCACAGACCGGCCAAACACAGTGCAATGCCTGCTGCCGACACCGCAGTGGGACGCCAGCCCTCAAACAGGGCAGATACCACCAAGGCGATCACAGGAATCACCATGCCCATGAGCGCTGCACGGCCCGGGCCCTGGCGCTGCGCCAGTTTGAAATACAGCAAAAACGCAGCGACTGAACCGAAGGCGCTCAAATACACCAGCGACGCCCAGTAGGTCCATCGGGCGTCCACCACAAAGGCAATGCCAGAGGCGGCGGCCACCAGCACCAGCGTGAGTGCGCCGTAGCCCATGCTCCACGCCAGCACCGGCACCAAAGACAGCCCACCCCGGGTGAGGCGCAGCGTCAGCACGTTGCCCACTGTGGCAAAACTAATGGCCATCAAAGCCCAAGCCATGCCCACCCACACGCCGGTGTTGGCCTGCGCCGCAGCAATATCGGGCCAAAAGATCAAGGCAATGCCGAACACGCCCACACCCGAAAAAGCCATGAAGCGTCGGGTCATCGGCTGCCCAAAGAACAGTGCCCCGGCCATGGCATTGCTAAAAATCATGAGCGTAAACACCACGGCCACCAAGCCCGAAGCCAAATGCTGCTCGGAGTGGTAGGTGCTCATGTAGTTAAAGCCATACTGCACCGCCCCCGTCAGCATGAGCCACAGATGCATGCGCGGTGGCACCCGCAGCGACTCACCACGCCAGCGGGCTATAGAAAACAACATGGCGCTTGCCAAACCGAAACGCAGCGCCACGGAATGCAAAACAGACACTTCGCCCAACTGGTAAAGAATGGTGTGCCAAGTGGTGGCCCAGATCAGCGTGGGCACCCAAAACAAAAAACGGTCGGACATACGGCGCGCCAAGACCGGTTCAATCTGCGCGCTTGAAGAGTGCGAGCAAGCCGCCGGCCACCACAAAGAAACTGCCAAACACGCGGTTGAGCAAACGAATGTGGGCAGGCGACTTCAAAGCCCCCAACACCCGCGCAGCCAATGCCGTGTAGCCGGCCATCACGACCAAGTCGGTAAATCCAATCGTTGCGCCAATCACCACGTACTGCATCAGCAGTGGCCTTGAGAGGTCCATGAACTGCGGCACCACGGCCAGCAAAAACACCGTGCCTTTGGGGTTGACGGCATTGATCATCCAGCCCTTGAGCACCATGGAGCGCCAAGTTTGGGTGGGGCCTGGCTCATCTTGCGCCACCATGGGCGTTGCAGGTGCGCGCCACTGGGCAATCCCTAAGTACACCAAGTACGCCACCCCCAACCACTTGACCAGCGCAAACGCCGTGGCGGAAGCGGCAACCAAGGCCCCCAGCCCCACGCCCACCACCAGCACTTGCGTCCAGATACCCAGAATCAAACCCATGGTGGTGATGTAGCCCCGGCGAAAGCCGTGATTGAGCCCTGCGCTCATAGCGGCCACGGCACCTGCGCCCGGCGAAATACTGATGGCCCACGACGCCGCAAAAAACGCCAGCCAAGTTGAAAATTCCATGGTGAATATCCGTCAAGAAGGGGTTGGGGTTGTAACACACCCATCAGGCACATGCGCCACCAGTGGGCGCATGGCGGCTCTCTTGCTCTTGCCCTTATGACGTTGGGGCGTCGTCTACCTCGGGCAGCTGAATCATGCCGGTGTTGTAGTTGTAGCTATAGACCTCGCCATAGCGGCCCCACTCAATGGCGACATTGAGCACGCGCTCGGCCTCTTCGCGGTCCAAGCTGTCGCGCAACATGGCCAAGAAGTGCTCTTCTTTGATCTCGCCAGCAGGCTCTTGTTGCAGGCTATGGTGAATATGCGCTGCCAACGGAATGCGCTTGAGCAACTGCTTGGCAAACAAGGCTTGCCGAGCATCGTTTTCGGCGGCGACATAGCTCTTGCCCAGCTCGGTCACGTTCAAGTCACCACTCTCCAACTCAGCAAACTCCAGCAAGGCCAAGGCCTCTGCCACTGGCAGGAGCTCTTCATCAGTGAGTTCGGTTTCTTCGGCCAGCTGTGGCAAGTCGGCATGTCCGGTGAACGGGTCGTCCATGAGGCGCTCCAGCAAGCCCTCCATCAAGCCGATGTCGGCATCCGGCAAGCGCGCATCCAAGCGCATAGGCTCCACTTCCTCGGATGCTTTGCCACTGCGCAAGCGCCCTGCCGTCATGACGGCATAGATCTCGTCCACCAAAGTGCGCACGCCCTCGCTATCGGCATCACGCGGGCGGGGCAAGTCCACCCGCATCTCGTAGCGCACACGTCCAGGGTCGCTGGCAAATATCAGCACGCGGTCCGCCATCATCACGGCTTCTTGGATGTTGTGCGACACCACCAAAATGGCTTTGGTGGAGATTTGCTGCGCCTCCCACAACTCCAAAATATCGTCACGCAAACGCTCGCCGGTCAGCACATCCAAGGCGGAGAAGGCTTCGTCCATTAACAGCACATCGGGGTCGACTACCAGCGCACGCGCAATGCCCACACGCTGGCGCATGCCACCTGAGAGCTCCCGTGGCAAAGCGCCTTCAAAGCCGGACAAGCCAATCAGGTCAATGACCTTTTCCGCCCGCTTTTCGCGCTCAGCGCGCGGCACACCTTGTGCCTCTAGGCCAATTTCCACGTTTTGCTGCACGGTCAACCATGGAAACAGCGCAAACGACTGAAACACCATGCTGATGCCGCGCGCAGGTCCATACAGGGGTTGCCCCCGGTACAACACATCACCCCGATCTGCGGACACCAAGCCGGCCATGATGCGCAAAAGCGTCGATTTGCCAGAACCCGACTGGCCTAAGAGCGCCACGATCTCGCGCTCACGCAAAGTGAAATCGACGTTGTCCAACACCGTGCGCGGCGCACCGTCGGCTGAGTTGAAGGACTTGCCGACGGCCTTCAGATCCACAATGGTTTGTTTCAATTTTTGCTTCCTAGAAATGCATGCGGTCTTCAGCCATACGGTACAGCCTGCGCCACACAAAGTGGTTGAGCGACATCACGTACACGCACATCACGCCAATACCCAGGGCGATGCGTGGAAAGTCCCCGCCGGCCGTCATTTCTGCGATGTAGCTGCCAATGCCATGCGCTTGCACCGTGGTGTCACCCCAAGTCACATATTCAGACACGATGCTGGCGTTCCACGAGCCGCCACTGGCGGTGATGGCCCCGGTCACAAAGCTGGGGAACACTGCTGGCAACAGATAGCGCCGCCAGCGCAAAGAACCTTTTAAACCCAAGTTCCGCGCAGCAAAGCGCAGCTCTGTGGGAATGGTCGATGCACCTGCAATCACGTTGAACAGCAAGTACCACTGGGTGCCAAAAATCATGAGCGGCGAGAGCCAAATGTCCGGTGTGAGATGGAACTTCACAATCACCACCACAAACACCGGAAACATGAGGTTGGCTGGAAACGCCGCCAAGAACTGCGCAATGGCTTGCACCCGTGCTGCAATGCTGGGGTTCATGCCAATCCAGATACCAACAGGCACCCACACCAAAGCCGCTAAGGCAATCAAGACCATCACACGGATAAAGGTGTAAAAGCCCAGCACAAACACATGCCCAACCTCAGCCCAACCGACCTCGGTGTGGATGAACACAGCCAAACGCCAAGACGCAAAAATGATCAGTGCCGCCAAGATCGCATCCCATATACGCACCATGGTTTGCGAGGGCTCCGCGGTCCTGGCTTTGATGGAGGTGCCGTCATGGTGTTTGCGAAAGAAGGCAAAACTGCGGTTGAGCCCAGCGGCAATCAGGTCGCCTATTGACTGCAAGCGCTCGGTACGGCGCAACCAGGTAAGCAGCCATGAGGTCTGGTTTTGCGCTCCCCCAACTTCTTCAAACCGAAACTTATCGGCCCATGCCAACAACGGGCGAAAGAACAGCTGGTCATAGAGCAACACGCCAATCAACATGGCGCCCACTGCCAAGCCAATGGCGCCCAGGTCTTTGGCCTCGATTGCCATGGCGATGTATGACCCCACACCCGGTAGTTTGATGTTTTGGTTGGACACCGAAATGGCCTCGGACGCCACCACAAAAAACCAACCACCAGACATCGACATCATCATGTTCCACAGCAAGGATGGCATGGCGTAAGGCATGTCCAAACGCCAAAACCGCTGCCAACCGGAGAGCTGGAACACCTTGGATGCCTCCGCCAATTCAGCGGGTACGGTTCTAAAGGACTGGTACAGGCTAAATGCCATGTTCCACGCTTGTGAGGTAAAGATCGCAAAAATAGCCGCGCACTCCACCCCAAACAAGCTGCCGGGGAACAAGGCGATGAACCCTGTCACCGTGATGGAGAGAAAACCCAAAATCGGAATGGACTGCAAAATATCCAACACCGGGACCAAAAACTTCTCAGCCGCAGGGTACTTGGTCGCTAAGACCGCAAACACCACACTAAAGACCAAGGAAGCGCCCATCGCCATAAACATGCGCAGGGTTGTCCTGAGCAAGTAGTACGGCAAGTAGGCAATGTCCAGCGAAATCGGCAACTCCGTGCCAATTTGATAGGGTGTGGCCATTTGGCGAGCGCCAAAACACAGCACCACGATGACCGCCAACACCAAGGGTAGAAGTGCCCAGTCCCAACGGTTGCCACCGGCCTCGACCACCTGCCGAGGAAAGAACGTTTTAGGAGTGAACATGGGCGCAGGGCATGTCAAAAGTCGGAGAGGCGCCGAGTCTACTGCGCGTGGCCCGGCTGCTCTATGACTTTACACAACTTTGCGTTGCGTTGCCCCTATTTGGCGCTCAAAAAAAAGCCCCATGCTCACGAAGCATGGGGCTTTGCAGGAGAACGCGGCACCAAACGAGGCGCGCTATGCCCAATCAACCTTGTGTGTTTTGCAAGGCAGCAATGCGCTCTTCAATCGGTGGATGGGTAGAAAACAGCTGGCCAATGCCGCCGGCAATGCCCATGGCGGCCACACTCTTAGGCAACTCACCGGGCACCATGCCGCCCAAGCGCGCCAAGGCGTTCACCATGGGTTGCTTGCGGCCCATGAGTTGCGCGGCACCGGCGTCAGCGCGGAATTCGCGCTGGCGCGAGAACCAGGCCACGATGATGGCCGCCACAAAGCCCAGCACGATGTCCAGCACAATGGTGGTCACGTAATAGCCAATGCCGGGGCCTGAGCGATTCTCGTTGTTCTTGTTCAAGAAGCTGTCCACGGCGTAACCAATCACCCGGCTCAAGAACACCACAAAGGTGTTCATCACGCCTTGAATCAGCGTCATGGTGACCATGTCGCCATTGGCAATGTGGGCGACCTCATGGCCAATGACGGCTTCAATTTCTTCGCGGGTCATGCCGCGCAACAAACCGGTAGAGACAGCTACCAGGGCAGAGTTTTTGAACGCGCCGGTGGCAAACGCATTGGGCTCGCCCTCAAAAATACCGACTTCAGGCATACCGATGCCGGCTTTGTCTGCAAACTTGCGCACGGTGTCCACAATCCAAGCTTCGTCCGCATTTTGGGGCTGCTGAATAATTTGCACACCCGAGGTCCACTTGGCCATGGGCTTGCTGATCAACAAGGATATGAATGCACCCCCAAAGCCCATGATCAAGGCAAAGCCCAGCAATGCGGTGAGGTTCAGGCCGTTGGCAGTGAGGAACTTGTTGACCCCCAGCAAACTAGCCACCAAGCCCAACACCAGCACGATGGCCAAGTTGGTCATCACGAACAAAATAATACGTTTCATCGGTTTCTCCAAAAACTGGCCCTCGCAAGAGCCACAGTGCCTAATGGTAAAGGCGTTTCAAAGGGTTTCAAGACCGCCAGAGGCTTCGGCCCCGGAAGTTTTATGGACTTTGCAGCACCAGCGCTAAGCCACCGCACGCGGTGCGCGAAACACACTGGGATCGTCGTAGAAAGCGGAGTCCGTGTTGCCACTCCACCAGCCCGGCACACCCAAGACCGGCAGGTGGGCAAACGGCTTGCTGGCCAGTTTCTCTGCGCTAAGGTCAGCCGCCATCCAAGCGTCTACATCTGCTATCAAGTTGGTAGCTGCCTGTGCCCTATACACGTGCGCTGTGATGGGTTTTCTCGGGCAAACCAGCTTTTCCAAGAGCGCATGGCCAAACAGCACCAAGTAGGCCTCTTGCCACAAGTCCCGCTGGGCTACAAACACCCTACGCCAGTCTTTGGCGCACAGGGCATCCCACAAGGCATCTGGCGCCTGCAAGAACGCTGCGTTTTCATCGAACACGGTGAGTCCATCGCGCGCAGGGCCACGTACCGGCTGGATGCCGCTGTGCGCAATTTGTGCCGCTTGCAACTGGTTCAGCCGCGTCTTGGTGGCGGGAAAGCGCATCCAACACAGGCCGTTAAAAAAGTCATGCAAGCCATCGCGCGTAGGCACACAGCCGGTGTCAAAGATGTGCTGTTCATACGCCACGCCGGCTGGCAACTCGGCCTGCGGCACAAAGCGCACGGGCGCATGCGCGGCAGCATTCAGCGCCTGCGCACAACTGGCGCCAGCCTCTACCTGCTGCGCCACGCCTTGGCCCAGCGGTGCCCAGGGCTCCAGCCAAGGCTGGGCCCAGTCAATGGCTTCTAAACCATGCGCCACGTGAGTGCTTCACCGCCAGCCAAAGGCTTGAGCGCTGCGCCTGCATAGGGGTAGCTCTCCGGAGGGGTCCAGCTTTCGCGGCGCAAGGTAATCGTGCCTGGGTTGCGGGGCAGGCCGTAAAAGTCTGCACCATAAAAAGACGCAAAACCTTCAAGCTTGTCCAAAGCGCCGGCGGTGTCAAAGGCGTGGGCGTACAGCTCCATAGCGGCGTGGGCCGTGTAGCAACCTGCGCAACCACTGGCATGCTCTTTCAGATGCGATGCATGGGGAGCGCTGTCGGTGCCCAAGAAGAACTTGGGCGACCCGCTGGTTGCGGCTTTCACCAAGGCTTGGCGGTGGGTTTCGCGTTTGAGCACAGGCAAGCAGTAGTAGTGCGGGCGAATGCCACCGGTAAAGATGGCATTGCGGTTGTACAGCAAATGGTGGGCGGTGAGTGTGGCGGCAGTAAAGGCGTCCGCCTCTTGCACATACTGCGCGGCTTCCAAGGTGGTGATGTGCTCAAACACAATTTTGAGTTCAGGAAAGTCGCGGCGCAGTGGGATGAGCTGCTGGTCGATGAACACGGCTTCGCGGTCAAAAAGGTCGATATCAGGGGAGGTCACCTCGCCGTGCACCAAGAGCAGCATGCCTGCGCGCTGCATGGCTTCTAGAGTCTTGTAGGTCTTGCGAATGTCGGTCACCCCAGCGTCGCTGTTGGTGGTGGCTCCCGCGGGGTACAACTTGGCGGCGACCACACCGGCGTCTTTGGCGCGGGCGATTTCGTCAGCAGGCAAGTTGTCGGTGAGATACAGCGTCATCAAGGGCTCGAACTGCTGGCCGGGCAACACTGCGGCTTGGATGCGCTGGCGGTAGGCCACGGCCGCTGCCGCCGTGGTTACGGGGGGGCGCAGATTGGGCATGATGATGGCCCGGCCGAATTGGGCTGCGGTGTGGGGCACCACAAGGTTTAAGGCATCGCCATCGCGCACATGCAAATGCCAGTCGTCGGGTCGGGTCAGGGTGATGGTGGAGGTGGAGGTGGTCATGCCCTCTATTGTCCCAAAACCGCGCAACCCTTTACACCCTGCTATCGGGCGCTGTCCCTTTTGTGCCTTTGCTGCGACTAAAAAGGGACCACGTCGGTGGGGTATTTCCAGAAGTCTTTGAGCAAATAGCTCACCGGCATGTTGAGTGGTGTGTACTTGGGAGGAATGGGCTTCAAAAACCACTTGTTGTAGATAGGAATGATTTCTTTGCTGACGATGAGGCGGCGCATTTCTTCGTCCACCAGTTTTTTGAACTCGGGGTCGTTTTTGGACAACATGATGGCCAGGGGCTCCGTTGTCAAAAACTTGCCGACTACTTTGAGTTTGCCGGTTTTTGGGCGGTTGGCGGCCAACCCATACAGCAGCACATCGTCCATCACAAAGGCGTCGGCATCGCCTTTCTCGACCATTTCAATGGCTTGGGCATTGTCAGCGGCCTCCACGATATTGATACGCAGCAAGCGCTCACGGTTGGCCTGCTCAGCCGCCTTCAAGGGCGTAGTGCCTTTGGTCGACACCAGCGTTTTGCCTTGCAAGTCTTCGATGCGCTCATACGTGTCACCCGAGCGCACCAAAAGCCGAGCCCCGGTGATGAAGTGGGGAATAGTGAATGCCACGGTTTGGCGACGTTCGGCGTTGTTGGTGGTGGAGCCGCACTCGAGGTCAGCCTTTCCCTTTTCGATGGTGGACAAGCGCTCGTTGGAGGCGACCATCACATACTCCACCTCCATCTTTTTAGCCCCGGTTTTTTGACGCACCACGTCGGCAAGCTTGGCGCACAGGTCCATGGCGTAACCCACGGGGTTCTTGTTGGCATCCAGGTAAGAAAACGGGATGGATACCTCGCGGTGAGCGATGACCAGTTTGCCCCCCGCGGCGATGCGCTCCAGTACGGTTTGCGCTTGCGCTTGGTGCAGCCAAGCGGACAAAACCAACATCGCCGTGAAGGTGGCTCCTCGCGGTGTCCCGGCATGCGTCATGTTCACTCCTTCGGCACAAAAACGTCATTCAACTGTCATTGGCTCCCCCATGCTGCAAGCACGCCAACACGTGGTCAGTCTATGCACATTCGGCATGCCATGCAGGGCCCCACAAGGGCAATGGACTATGGCGGGGTGCTGGACCTGGCTTGCGCCAAGAGGTAATCCCACAGGGCTTTGGCCGTACTTTTGGGGGCGTGGCCAGAAACCGCCACCGCGCGGTGGGACGGCGCCAGAGTCTTGCCTGGCTCCTTAACCGAGGGCCGCTCGCGGTAGGCACGAATGTCCATCGTAAGCGCCATATCGGTCATGCTGGCAGGTGCCGCGCTCACTAGTTTTTTGGCCCTCAGGTCTTTTTTAACGGCGCTGTAAGGCAAGAAGGCAATACCGTGCCCTTCCAGTGCCATGGCTTTCAAGCCCTCGGCCATGTCGGTCTCATACACCCGGTCAAAGTGGATCGGGGTGCTGGATTGTTTGAGAATGAGATCCACCATTTGCCCCAGGTACGCGCCGGGCGCATAGCCCAGGTAGGGCAGGGGCTGCCCAGCTTTACCCGGCAAAGTAAACATGGGGTTGCCGTCGGCATCGGGTTTCACGTAGGGAGCCACCACTTCGTCGCCCAAGCTCACCATTTCATAGCGGTCTGCGTCCAACTGGTAAGGCTGGTGCGGGTGATGGTAGGCAATCAGCAGATCGCAGCTACCCTCCACTAAACGCAGCACGGCGTCATGCACATTCAGGGCAATGAGCCTGCTTTTAATGGGGCCAAAAGCTTCGCGCAGGCCAGACACCCAGGCCGGAAAAAAAGTGAATGCCAGCGTGTGGGGCACGGCAAACTCAATCACGTCTTGGCCAGCCGCCGTGTGGCCGCGCATCATGGCACGGGTGCTTTGCAAGGCTTGCAGCACCTCCAAGGACTGGTCGTACAGGGTTTGCCCGGCGGGAGTGAGACGGGTGGGGTAGGAGCTGCGGTCCACCAAGTCAGTACCTGCCCAGGCCTCCAGTGACTGGATGCGGCGGGAAAACGCGGGCTGCGTCACATGCCGAAGCTGGGCGGAACGGCTGAAACTGCGGGTCTCCGCCAAACTCACAAAATCTTCTAACCATTTGGTATCCATTTCTAGATTATGAATCCAGCCGAGTCAGTAGGGAATTTGCATTAACAAATGTAACAAAGGCCGTTTACACTGAATGTAGCTTCACAAGCACCTGCCTTGAGCAGACACGAGGGACAAACATTCATGGGTGGGCTTCATGTTTTTCGCCTAACTCGCTACTTTTCAGTAATGTCTCTGTTGCTGGTTGTGGTGGCAGGCAGTGTTTTGGCGTTCTTTGCGCGGCACAGTGCCACCGCCCATTTGAGCACCATCGCACAAGCCCACAACGAAGCCATCAGCCAAGTCTTTCTCAACCAGCTGTGGCCCCATTTTTCTGAGTTTGTGCTGCAGGAGAAGGCACGCACCCCCAAGCAAATGCGCGACGAGGCCCAAGAGCGCGCCTTGCCCGAGAGGGTGCGCACGATGATGCGCAACTCCAACATCGTCAAGATCAAGCTGTACAACCAACGTGGCTTCACCGTTTTTTCGTCAGATCCCAACCAAGTGGGGGAAGACAGACGCGAAAACCCCGGATTCCAAGGTGCCATGTCCGGCAAATCAGTCAGCACGCTCACCCACAGAAACGAGATCTACAGCTTTGAAGGCACCCGCCCCGACGTAGATTTGTTGTCCAGTTACATCCCCATCCGCGACGGAGAGTCCGTGGTGGGCGTGATGGAGGTGTACCAAGACGTGTCGCCCTTTATGGCCCAGGTGGACAGACGCCTTTTCCAAGTCGGCGGCTTGGCCCTGCTCTTGTTTGCTGTGATGTATTTGATCCAGCTGGCTGTGGTGCGGGCAGCGCAAAAGGTGCTGGTTCGGCACTCGGCTGAACTGGAGCGTGCGAACAATGCACTCGACGCACGGGTGGCGGCGCGCACCGAAGAACTTGACAAGGCCAACCGCAAGTTGCAAGCCGAAATCCACGAACGCCAAACCGCCGAGCAAAAGCTGGACCATTTGGCCTACCACGACCCTCTCACAGGCTTGCCCAACCGCCTGATGTTTGCCGAACATTTGGGGCGCAGTATCGGCAAAGCAGAGCGCAGCAATGCGCGGCTCGCGGTCTTGTTCATTGACTTGGACCGCTTCAAGGAAGTCAATGACACCTTAGGCCATGCAGTAGGCGATGAACTGCTGGTTCAGGTCACCGAACGTCTGCGCGGCCAGTTGCGCAATGAGGACCTTTTGGCCCGATTGGGGGGAGACGAGTTTGTATGCATCTTGGAGCAGCTGGAGGGTCCCCAAGATGCCAGCAGAGTCGCTGACAAACTCATACGCCACCTGGGCGAGTCCTTTCATCTGCACCTCCATGAAATACGGATCTCCGCGAGTATTGGCATCAGCCTGTACCCAGCCGATGGGATGGACACCAACAACCTGCTACGCGCTGCGGACACGGCGATGTACCAGGCCAAAAAACTAGGGCGCAATGGCTACCATTTTTACGCCCCGGAGATGACCCAGTTCGCGTTAGACCGTGTGCTCTTGGAGCGGCTGCTCCACGAGGCTGTGGTGAACCATGGCCTCAAGCTCAACTACCAAATCAAGATGTCAGTCGGTAGCGTCATTCGCCCATGTGGTGCAGAGGCCTTGGCGCGCTGGAGTAGCGCGCAACTGGGGGTGGTTGCCCCTACCAAGTTCATTCCCGTGGCGGAAGAAACCGGCATCATTGTCGACCTCGGGGAATGGGTGCTGCGCACCGCTTGCCACCAACTGATGGCATGGCGCACTATGGGGGCACAAGTGCCCAGCATCTCGGTCAACGTGTCCGTACGCCAGCTAGAGCGGCCTGACTTTGTGGCCGTCGTGCAATCGGCCTTGGCCGAGTCCGGCTTACCCGCCGATGGCTTGGAGCTGGAGATTACTGAGTCCGTCATCATGCGAGTAGGCAACGCCATCGCCGTGCTGCAGGCCTTGCACAACATGGGCGTGCGCTTGTCAGTAGACGACTTTGGCACGGGTTACTCCTCCCTTGCCTACCTCAAGTTGCTGCCGATCCAAACCCTCAAGATAGACCGCTCATTTGTTGCTGGCATTGGGGAGAATGCGGGCGACGAGTCCATCATCCAAGCGGTGATTGGTCTTGCCAAAAACCTCGGCTTGACCACCGTCGCTGAAGGGGTAGAAACACCGGCACAAATCGCATTCTTAAGGCAAGCAGGGGCCGGCGAATTGCAAGGTTTCTTTTACGGCGAGCCCCTCAACGCGGACGGTTTTTTGGCCCATTGGCGGCATGCGCAAGCGCAGGCCGATGCGCAGTCAGCAGTACCCGATCACCTATCCGACTTAGGCGTGGGCTAAGGCGTTTGCGCGACTGGGGGTGCGTCCCGCTGGGCAAACACCTCTTGCGCGGCAAACAGTCCGTTGAGTGCAGCCGGGAACCCCGCATACACGGCCATTTGCATCATGATTTCCACCACCTCTTGTCGGCTGCAACCCACGTTCAAAGCCCCATGCACATGCACCTTGAGCTGAGGGGCCGCATTGCCCAATGCCGTGAGTGCGGCCACCGTAGCAATCTCGCGCGATTTCAGGTCTAGCTCTGGGCGTGTGTAAATGTCGCCAAACGGAAATTCAATCAAATAGCGCGCAAAGTCGGGGGCGATAGGCGCCAAGGCGTCAATGACACGCTGCCCGGCATCACCGTCGATCTCGCGCAGCTTGGCCAGGCCACGGGTGTAGCGCGCGCTGTCTTCCGATGCGGGGCTGTGGGTTGGAGCCATTGCGGCTGCAAAAGAAATAGAAGCTGTGGAATGCATGGAGTTTTCTCAATCAAGGTGGATGGAATGTGACACCAGCCCCCCTCTCCGTTTGCTATGCCTTCGCCGACTTTCTGGTCGGTTTTTCTGTCCGTTTTGGAACACTTGGCGCTTGCTGCAGCATAGCTTGGTAAATGGTTACTTTGTCATCCAAAGCAGCCATGTTGTCTTGCAGTTCTTGCAGCTTTCGGACCAAGGTCTCTCGGTGCTCAAGCAGCATGTCCAGGCGCGGCGCCACAGTGCCATCGCCCTGAGCCCGCAGCTGGGCGTAACGTTTGATCTCGGCCAAAGGCATGCCGGTTGCTTTGAGACGCATCACAAACGCCAACCAACGCACATCAGCATCCAAGTAACGCCTGTGCCCATTGGTGGCCCGTGGCGTGGGACTCAGCACACCCGCCTTCTCGTAAAAACGCAAGGTGTAGGTGCTGAGCCCTGCGCGCTCAGCGAGTTCGCTGATCGTCAGGGTGGATGCATCTGTCCTATCGGTGGATGGGATTGATGGGGTGCAGGGAATGGAAGTAGGTGTCACAGGGCGCGATCGTAAAAGTTAGAGATAACTCTAAGTCAAGCGCTATTTTGCTGGCACCAGGGTCGCAGGTAGGCTGCGCGATACAGTCAGAACCTCAACAGAACACCGGCCGCAAACGAGCCAAGCCTTGACAATGCACCGATGTAGCGCCGCCCTCAAGCACTACAAAAACAATAGCTACTTCCGCTTATTTCACGAGCGCTAGTGCCACTTTTCCTCAATCTACTTGTCAGCGGCCTGCTGGTCTTGCGCATCCAGTTCGGCCATTTCTTCTGGCGTAAACACGCGCGAGCGGGTGTGAAAGGCCTTGCCCTCGGGCCCTTCCAGCGAGAAAGTGCCGCCGTGGCCTTCGATGACGTCGATGATCAGTTGGGTGTGGCGCCAGTATTCGTACTGTGCTTTGCCAATGTAAAACGGGCTGCCGCCAATGTCGCCTAGGTACACGTCGCCCGCACCCATGGTGATCTCGCCGGGAAGGTAGCAGTTGGCGGCGCTGTTGTCGCAGCAGCCACCGCTTTGGTGGAACATGAGCTCAGGGCCGTGTTTGGTTTTGAGGAAGGCCACCAGCTCTAGGGCGGCGGGGGTGGCTACTACTTTGTCGACCATGCTTTGTCTCCTGCTTGTTTTCACAGTGTTGGTGCTCGCAGCTTCGAGGGCAGTGCGGGCGGCCACCTCATGCTGGGGTACCAGAAATCGGCGTCCGCCCGCACTGCCCTCGAAGCAGGATCGTTGGCGCTTTACATCTATTTCGACCGCCAGAAGCCAAGCGGCTACCCCAAGGGTGACCACCGATTTCTGGTGCTCCAGTATGAGGTGGGCGCCCTTGGGGTAGCCGCTTGGCGACCTCTCAGGACAGACGTGACTCCAATGTGCTTTAGAAGAAGCCCAGCTTGTTCTCAGAGTAAGAGACCAGCAAGTTCTTAGTCTGCTGGTAGTGGTCCAGCATCATCTTGTGGGTTTCGCGGCCGATGCCTGATTCCTTGTAACCACCGAAGGCTGCGTGGGCTGGGTAGGCGTGGTAGCAGTTGGTCCAGACGCGGCCAGCCTTGATGGCGCGGCCCATGCGGTAGGCCACATTGCCGTTGCGGCTCCACACCCCAGCGCCCAAACCATACAGCGTGTCATTGGCAATGGCCAAGGCTTCCGCTTCGTCCTTGAAGGTGGTAACAGCCAGCACGGGGCCGAAGATTTCTTCTTGGAAAATGCGCATCTTGTTGTGGCCCTTGAACAGCGTGGGCTGCACGTAGTAGCCGCCTTCGAGGTCGCCACCCAAGTGAGCTTGGCCACCGCCTATGAGCACTTCGGCGCCTTCCTGCTTGCCCAAGTCAAGGTAGGACAAAATTTTGGTGAGCTGCTCTTTGGAGGCTTGGGCACCCATCATGCTGTCGGTGTCTAGCGGGTTCATGTGCTTGATGGCGGCTACGCGCTTCAAGACGCGTTCCATGAACTTGTCGTAAATGCTTTCGTGGATCAAGGCACGGCTAGGGCAGGTGCACACCTCACCTTGGTTGAACGCAAACAAGACCAAGCCTTCAACCGCCTTGTCCAAAAACGCGTCGTCTTTGTCCATCACATCGGCAAAGAAGATGTTGGGGCTCTTGCCGCCGAGTTCCAGCGTGGCAGGAATCAAGTTGTTGGCCGCGGCTTGGGCAATCACACGGCCTGTGGTGGTAGAGCCGGTGAAGGCGATCTTGGCGATGCGCTTGGAGGTTGCCAAGGGCATGCCGGCTTCACGGCCATAGCCGTTCACGATATTGAGCACGCCGGGTGGCAACAGGTCGGCAATCAGTTCAGCCAAGATCAGGATGGAGATGGGGGTGCTTTCTGCCGGCTTGAGCACCACACAGTTGCCTGCACCAATGGCTGGGGCCAGCTTCCACGCCGCCATGAGGATGGGGAAGTTCCACGGGATGATCTGGCCGACCACGCCCAAGGGCTCTTGAATGTGGTACGCCACCGTGTTGTCGTCGATGTTGGAGAGTGCGCCTTCTTGCGCACGCACACAGCCTGCAAAGTAGCGGAAGTGGTCCACAGTGAGCGGGATGTCGGCGTTCAGGGTTTCGCGGATGGCTTTGCCGTTGTCCACGGTTTCGGCGTAGGCCAAGAGTTCCAGGTTTTGCTCGATGCGGTCTGCAATCTTGAGCAAGATGTTGGAGCGCGTGGCGGCGTCGGTCTTGCCCCACGCGTCAGACGCTGCGTGGGCGGCGTCTAGCGCCAACTCAATGTCAGCAGCGGTGGATCGCGCCGCTTGGGTGTAGGGCTTGCCTGAGATGGGGGTGATGACTTCAAAGTACTCGCCCTTGACCGGGGGCACAAACTTGCCGCCAATAAAGTTGTCGTACTTGGACTTGTAGGTGATTTTGGCGCCAGCGGTGCCGGGGGCTGCATAGATGGTCATGTCGCGTGTCCTCGTTATAAATTGCGTGTTGTGTTTGCCAAAAGGCAAGCTCATCTATCAAGACACGTGCCAGCCCTAGGTCGCAGCCAAGCAAGCGCTAAGTGCTTGATTTATAAGAAAACTGGCACCACACGCAGCCGCCAAAGCCAGGCCACCCTGCGCCAAAACACCACAAGTGTCACAAAACGGTACAGTTGGACAGCTACAGGCCCTTGGGCCATTGCTTTGTGTGGCAATGCGTTTCTATACTCGGCAAAAAACGGGGCCCTAAGGTCCCACTGAGGAGACAAGCATGCGAACCCCATCTGCTGCCTTGGCCTTGCGCCAAGCGCGGCTGCATTTGCTAGAGCACGGCCAGTGCTTGCCCGGTGCCATTGACGAGCGACTGGCACGCTCGTGGCGGCGCAGCATGGCGGCGGGCTTGCAGCCCACCACGCGCATGGGCACCTGCGATAACGCCAGCGGCGGCAGACTGCGCCAGATCCTGGCCAGCAACCATGAGCTCTTGGCCCACTCCCGCCCGGTGATGGAATACCTGTTTGAGCAAGTGCGCCACAGCCAAAGCGTGGTGGTGCTGGCTGACCAGCGCGGCACTTTGATGCACACCCTGGGCGACCCCAACTTTGTAGGGCGTGCTGAGCGCGTGGCCTTGGCCTGCGGCGCGTCCTGGCATGAAGAGCACCGTGGCACCAATGCCATTGGCACCGCGCTAGCCGAAGGCAGCGGCGTGGAGATTCACGGAGCCGAGCACTTTTTAGAGCGCAATGGTTTTCTCACCTGCGCGGCAGCCCCCATCATGTCGGCCACCGGAACGCTCATGGGCATTTTGGATATTTCGGGCGACCAGCGCAGCGGCCACCCCCACACGCTGGGCTTGGTGAGCACAGCGGCGCGCATGATTGAAAACCGGCTCTTGGTGGCTAGTCACCGGCGCAGCCTGCGCCTGCATTTGCACAGCCGCCCTGAGGGCATTGGCTCGGTGGCCGAAGGCATTGTGGTGCTGTCTGGCGACGGCTGGATTGTGGGTGCCAACCGGCAGGCTTTGAGCATGCTGCACCTTGGTCCCCAAGATATGGGGGCGACCCTGCTGGAGCGTGCCCTGGATGTGCGCTTGGACGATCTCTTGGCGCGGCAAAAGCGCCGCCCCCAACTGGCCGTGCAAGTCCATGCCACCGACGGTACGGCCCTGTTTGTGCAGTTGTACATGGACGCGGGCGTGCAGTCCGTGGTGGCCTCGGATAGCGCACCCCAACGCGTAGACGCCAGCCACCGCCCTGCCGCAGCGGATGCCCTCGCCAAACTAGACACTGGCGACCTGCGTTGGCGCAGTGCGGCCGACAAAGCGCGTCGGGTCGTGGACAAGCCCATTGCGCTGCTTATCCAAGGCGAATCCGGCGTGGGCAAGGAGTTGTTTGCCCGCGCCACGCACGACAGCGGAGCACGGCGTGCCGGGCCCTTTGTGGCCATCAACTGCGCGGCTCTGCCTGAGCATTTGATTGAAGCCGAGCTGTTTGGCTATGCCCCCGGTGCATTCACCGGCGCCAAACGCGAAGGCAGCAAAGGCCGCCTGCGCGAGGCCCATGGCGGCACCTTGTTTTTGGACGAGATTGGCGACATGCCTTTGGCCCTGCAAACCCGCTTGCTGCGCGTGCTACAAGAGCGCAGCGTGACGCCCGTGGGTGCCGGCACGCCTGTGCCAGTGGACTTCGCGCTGGTGTGCGCCACGCACTGCAAGCTGCGCGAGGCCGTGGACGCGGGCCAGTTTCGCAGCGATTTGTACTACCGCATTAACGGCCTGACCCTCATCTTGCCTGCCCTACGGGAACGCACGGACTTTCAGACACTTACCGAGCGCCTCCTTAGCACCTTGGCACCTGAGCGCCCGCTGCATGTGGTACCCGCGCTGCTGGCGCGTTTGAGTCAACACCCTTGGCCAGGCAATCTGCGGCAATACGCCAGTGTGCTGCGCACCTCCATGGCCATGTTGGACGCGCATGAAGACGCGATTGACTGGCAGCATTTGCCCGATGATGTGACACAAGACCTGCAGGAACCGCTGCCCAGTGTTGCTTCGGCTCCCGAACCCACACAAGCCGCTTACGAGCCACAAAACCTGCAGGCACTGTCGCAACTGGCCATTCGGCAGACCTTGCAAAACTGCCGTGGCAATGTGTCGCAAGCGGCGCGCAGCTTAGGCATCAGCCGACAAACCTTGTACCGGAAAATGAATGCGTGAACAAAGGGTTAACCCTTGGTTTTGTGCACCACAGACCAAAATGCTACGCATTTCATAGCTACACACGCACAAGATACAGACTACGCCGCGGTTTTTGTCCGTAGAATGACAGGCGCCATAGCCCCCCCCTCTTTGTTTCAAAGGCCAGTACACGCTTATGCATATTCATAACGCATTGCTCAAGGGACTGTTTTCGTTGTGGATCTTGGCCAGCGCCTTGGTCGCGTCGGCAACTGCCGAACTCAAGCTCAACGCACAACATGCGATTGCAATCAACAATGAAACTGGGCAAGTGTTGGTTGAGAAAAATGCCGATGCGGCCGTTCCCATAGCGTCTTTGACCAAGTTGATGACGGCCATGGTGGTGCTAGATAGCAAAGCCCCTATGGGCGAGAAGATCAACATCGTCGAAGACGACATCTACACCTTCAAATACAGCAGCTCGCGCGTACGGGTAGGCACCACGCTTGAAAGGGCTGAGTTGCTGCGGCTTGCCCTGATGTCTTCAGACAACCGCGCGGCAGCGGCCTTGGCCCGCACCTACCCAGGAGGAATGCCCGCCTTTCTAGCCGCTGTACGCAAGAAAATGATCACGCTTGGCATGACACACTCGGTCATTGAAGAGCCCACTGGCTTGTCACCGAACAATATGTCCACCGCGCAAGACTTGGCCAAGATGGCGGCCGCTGCCGCCAAATACCCCGAGATACGTGACATCACCACGAACAAGACTGAGCTGTTCACGCTCAATGGTCGCCCCCTGACCTTCCACAACACCAACCGTTTGGTAGGTGCGACAGGCTGGGAGGTACTGATGTCCAAAACCGGCTTCACCAACGAAGCCGGGCACTGCTTGATCATGCGCATTAAAGAAGCAGGCCAAAGCGCCACCTTGGTGCTGCTCAACACACGGGCGATTACCTCTTCCGTGCTCGACGCGGGCAAGATTCGCCAGCTGTTGAGCCAGTCAAGCCAAGCTGCGGCTCACCCGCGCTAGGCTGCGCGCTACGCGGAGATTAGCTTTTCCACGTTGCGCAAACTGTGGACTGTTTGCACGCATGCCTGAGCGGCTTCCGCACCTTTTGTCAAAAAGTGCTGGGTGAAGAACTTCACATGCTCTTGGTGCTCATGAAAGTTCAGCGGCGTCAACACCACCGAGAACACGGGTACTTCGGTATCAAGCTGGACCCGCATGAGGCCACTGATCACGGCCTCCGTCACAAACTCATGGCGGTAAATGCCCCCGTTCACCACAAACCCGCACGCCACGATGGCGTCAAACTGGCCTGACTTGGCGAGCTTTTGGGCATGCAGCGGAATCTCAAAAGCGCCAGGCACTTTGAAACACGTCACCGCCTCGACGGGGGAACCTAAACGCGCAATCTCCGCCAAGAAAGAAGTGCGCCCCTGGTCCACGATGTCCTCGTGCCAGCTGGATTGAATAAAGGCCACCCGCACAGGTTTACCATTTGGAGCATAGGCCCCGGTGTTGGGGATGGAATTGGAGGAATGAGTCATGGAACACTACAAAACAAAGGATGACCAAACCTCAAGGCGCGCAATGCGGCAGCTGCCCCTCGCGCGCAAGCGCAAACGGCAGACTTCACCGCGATCTCTTTCATCCGGACTATGACCGTCGGCCTCGGAATCACACCGAGTCTGCTGACCCCCGCTGAGCGCCATGCCAGCGGGGCGCTCGCGGGCTTGTGGGCTTGTTGCCAAGCCCCATTACCGCCGGTGGGGAGTTTCACCCCGCCCTGAGAACGCTTGCCTCAGCGAGTTGCCGAGGCATGCGTATTCTAGAGCTGCCGTGTTGGAGCACACTGCCTCTGAACTTCACACAACTTTACGCAAGCTTCGTCGCGAGTTTTCTATAACACGTCAAACTCGCACCACTGCCACGGTTCAGCCTTCTAGGTGTCGCTGCTGGGCCCACCCAAGCAATAGGGTTTTTTGTACTCACCGAATACTATGCAGAGCCTCCAGTCCTTCATCAAAAGCACCCCCACATTTGTTGCTGCCAGCATACTGTTGCTTTTGGCCGCTTGTGGCGCCAAAACCGAGGGTGCAGCGCCAAGCACGGAAGCATCAAGCAAAGCGGCCGCAGTAGGCCAAGCGACACCCGCCCCCAGTGGACCGCGTGTGACAGTAAGCTTGGAAAAAGCCCAAAAACGCGACATGGCCGTGGTGCTCAAAGCCACAGGCACCGTGACGTCCTTAGCCAGTGTGGACGTGCGCGCACAGGTCAGCAGCACAATTAGCAAAGTACACATCCGTGAAGGCCAGTTCGTCAAAGCCGGCGAACTGCTGTTTACCTTGGACGACCGCTCCGACGAAGCCAACGTTGCCAAGGCGCGCGCGCAACTGGCCAAAGACATGGCCTCGCTGGCGGATGCACGCCGCCAGTTCGCGCGAGCGCTACAACTTTTCGCCCAAAACTTCATCTCCCAAGGCGCCTTAGACACCAGCCAGGCCCAGGTAGACGCCCAAGCAGCCGCAGTGGCTGCGGACCAAGCGGCGATTGATGTGGCGCGCGTGGCGCTGTCTTACTCACGCGTAGTAGCCAAAACGGCAGGGCGTGCGGGTGCCATTACTGTGGCGGCAGGCAGCGCGGTGCAAGCCAATGTCACATCACTGGTCACCATCACCCAACTAGACCCCATTGCCGTGGCTTATAGCCTGCCCCAGCGCAATCTGCCCGATGCCTTAGCTGCCTTGAAGGACGGCGGGGCGCCGGTCTCGGCCACTTTGGCCAACGCAGGCGGCAAGTTCAATGGGCGCTTGACATTTGTGGACAACGCAGTGGACGCCAGCTCGGGAGCGGTCAAAGTCAAAGCCACCTTTGCTAACAAAGAAGGTCTCTTGTGGCCTGGTGCTTTCTTGGAAGTCACCCAAACCGTGGGGACCTTAAAAGATGCGGTGGTCATACCCCAAGCCGCTGTGATTCAAACGGCACGCGGCACCATTGTGTACGTCGACGAAGACGGCAAGGCCGCACTCAAACCCGTGAAAGTCGAGTTTTCGCAAGGTGGTGACGCTGCGGTCACTGGCATCAAGGCGGGCGACATGGTGGTGATGGACGGCAAGCAGAACCTCAAGCCAGGCGCGTCCATTGCAGATCGGAAAAAAGGTGGTGACGGCGCGGGTGGCGAGGGCTTAGGAGACAAAGGTGGCAAGGGCCAAGACAAGTCTGCCGATAAACCTGCCGACAAAATCCAAGATAAGCCATAAGACGGGGCTAGCGCCAAAGCAACTACATCATGAAACTGTCTGAACTCTTTATTCGCCGTCCGGTGATGACGGTGCTGCTGAACTTGGCGATTGTCGCAGCGGGGGTGATCGGATACCGCAGCATCCCAGTATCGGCCCTACCCAGCTACGACACGCCAGTGATCAACGTGTCTGCCGCGCTGTCTGGGGCCAGCCCAGAGACCATGGCGAGCTCCGTGGCACTGCCACTGGAGAAGCAATTTCAAACAGTGCCAGGGCTCAAAACCATCAGCTCCAACAGCACGCAAGGCAACACCAACTTAACGCTGGAGTTTGTCGAAGGCCGCAACATTGATGCAGCGGCAGTCGATGTGCAGGCTGCGCTGTTGCGGGCCCAGCGCCGTTTGCCACAAGACATCACGGAGCCACCGTCCTACCGCAAGGTGAACCCGGCTGACGCGCCTGTGCTCTTGATTGCCATGACATCGCCCTCACTGGCCTTGTCCGACTTGCAAGACTTTGCTGAGCATTTGATCTCACCCACCCTGTCCACCATAGACGGTATTGCGCAGGTCAGCATTTTCGGCTCCAAGCGCTTTGCGGTGCGGGTGCGGGTGCAACCGGAGGCCTTGGCCGTGCGCAATATTGGCCTAGACGAGTTGTCTGCCGCCTTGCGTGCTGCCAATGTCAACACGCCCGTAGGCACCTTGGAGGGACCGCTCCAAACGCTCACGCTCCAAGCTAACCGCCAACTCAAAAACGCGGCTGACTTTTCTGAACTGATCGTGAGCAACAAAGGTGGCACGCCCGTGCGCCTAAGGGACATTGCCACCGTTGAGGACAGCATAGAAACCTTCAAGTCGTGGGCAACACTCAACGGCGAGAACTCCATCACGGTTGCTGTGCAACGCCAACCTGGCGCCAATACCGTCAAAGTGGTGGACGCTGTGCGCGAAGCGCTGCCGCGCCTGCAAGCCCAGTTGCCACAGTCCGTCACCCTCACACCTGTGAATGACCGCTCTGTGTCGGTGCGAGAGGCTTTGCACGACGTCACGCTCACGCTGTTGGGCACCATTGCGCTGGTGGTCTTGGTGATCTTTCTGTTCTTGCGCCGTTTTGTAGCCACCGTGATCCCCTCGCTCTCGCTACCTGTGTCACTCATGGGTGCGGTGGCCTTGCTCTGGGGCTTCTCATACAGCTTGGACAACATCTCCTTGCTGGGCCTCACGTTGGCGGTGGGCTTGGTGGTGGACGATGCCATCGTGGTTCTAGAAAACATCATTCGGCATGTTGAAAATGGTGAACAACCCTTCTCTGCTGCGCTCAAAGGTGCTCGCGAAGTGGGCTTTACCATTTTGGCGATTTCCACATCGCTCATCGCAGTGTTTATTCCCATCTTCTTCATGCCGGGCGTCATTGGGCTGTTGTTCCATGAATTCGCCGTGGTGGTGGGCTTGTCCATTGTGGTGTCAGCGTTTGTATCGCTCACGCTGGTGCCCATGTTGGCGAGCAAGTTCTTGAGCGATGAAGAACACAAAAAACCGCCGGGCGCTTTGGTGCGTGGCTTTGAGCATGCCTTTGACGCATTGCTGCGCGGCTATACCCGTGCATTGGATGCAGCACTGGCGCGCCGTAAGCTGGTCTTGCTGCTGGCCTTAGCCACCTTTGCAGCCACAGCTTGGTTGTTCACCATCATCCCTAAGGGTTTCTTCCCGCAAGAGGACATTGGACAGATTCAGGTGACTACGGAAGCGGCGGAAGACATTTCTTTTCCTGAAATGGTGCGATTGCAGGAGCGCGCGGCAGCCATCATCCGCAAAGACCCCAATGTAAAAACCGTCAGCTCATTCAACGGTGATTCCAATAGCGGGCGTATGTTTGTGTCGCTCAAAGACCGCAGTGAACGCGACGATGTGAAAAATGTCGTGGAAGGCTTGCGCAAGAAACTGCGGGGAGTGGCGGGCATTAACGTGTTTATGCGCCCTGTGCAAAACTTGCAGTTGGGTGGACGCCAAAGTAAGGCGCAGTACCAATACATCCTGCAAAGTATCAAGGCAGACGAGCTGGGCACTTGGGCGTCCAAGCTGCAAGAAAAGCTGCGTGCAGACCCCATTTTCAAAGACGTGACCAGTGATGCGCAATTCCGCAGGTTGCAAGCCCAACTCAATATCGACCGGGACCGGGCCAACACCTTGGGTGTGTCGGTAGACGCTATTCGCACTGCGCTGTTTAACGCCTTCGGTGAACGGCAGGTGTCCACCATTTACCTGCCGACCGATAGCTACCAGGTCATCATGGAAGTAGCACCTGAGGCCAAGTCAGACGAGTCCGCCATCAACAACATCTATGTGCGTTCGTCCACAGGCGCTCTGGTGCCACTATCGAGCTTTACCACCGTGGAACGCAAGGTCGGCCCCACGTCGATCAACCATGTGGGCCAACTGCAGGCCGTAACCGTTTCATTCAATCTCGCACCCGGTGCCGCCTTGGGCGAAGCGACCGCGAAGATCGATGCGGCACGAGAAGCCATCCAAATGCCCCCTTCCATCATCAGCAGCTACGGGGGCGATGCGGCGGTGTTTAAAGACTCGCAAGGCAGCCAAGCCATACTGATCGTGGCAGCGCTCTTGGTTATCTACGTGCTCTTGGGTGTGCTGTATGAAAGCTACATCCACCCCATCACCATTTTGGCGGGCTTGCCCTCTGCGGCGGTGGGTGCCTTGGCCACCTTGATGCTGTTTGGCCAAGACCTGACCTTGATTGCCACCATCGGCATCGTGTTGCTCATCGGCATTGTGAAAAAGAACGCCATCATGATGATCGACTTCGCTTTGGACGTTCAGCGCCACCAAGGCATGTCACCGTTTGACGCGATTCGCCAAGCCTGCATCATGCGCTTTCGCCCCATCATGATGACGACCATGGCAGCTTTGGTAGGTGCGTTGCCGATTGCCCTAGGCTTGGGCGCTGGCGCAGAACTGCGCCAGCCTTTGGGCTTGGCGGTCGTGGGCGGTCTGGTTTTTTCACAAGCCATTACGCTGTTCATCACCCCAGTGATTTACCTCGCGCTCGACCGCTTTAGCGGCACAGGCCCGGTACTCACGCCTGAGGTGCAAACCTAAAACGATAAACGGCACTACGCCATTCCATCCAATCAGCATAAGGAAATATCCATGCACACCAACAACCCTTCGCGGTACAGCAGTTTCGGCCAAGCCTTGCATTGGCTCATGGCAGCCTTGGTGCTGGCCGCGTTTGTATATGGCCCGGGCGGCAGCGAATTACGCGTCTACCTGCCCAAGCGTGACTTTGAGCGGCAACTCCACGAAACGCTGGGCTTGTGCGTATTTGCGCTGCTGCTCCTGCGCATCGTTTGGCGAGCCTTCTCCCCCCCGATCCCAGCCCAAGCCATGCCAAGGTGGATGCACAGGTCGTCCCGAGTCGTACAAATCGGGCTGTATGTTTTGCTAATGGCAGTACCCACGACCGCCATCCTAGGTGCTTGGCTGGAAGGCCATCCACTGACTCTTCTGGGTGGCGTGCAAGTCGCACCCTGGCTGTCAGAGCAACACAGCCTAGGCAGCGCGATTGCTGAGATTCACACCTGGTTGGGTGACGCTATCTTGTGGCTGGCAGGTGCCCACGCAGCGGCAGGTCTTTACCACCACTGGATTCGCAAAGACGGCGTACTCAGCAGCATGCTGCCCCTTTGGTTAACTCAGCGCAGCCAGTAAGGCCACAGTGCGCTACTGGGAGAACGTGTTCAGCACGGTGCGAATGCGGGCGATTGTCTCTGGCATGGGGGCATGGGGGGACACCTCCAAACCTAAGTTGCGGGCAATGTCGTTCACGCGTCCCGCGTTGAGTGGCATGCCTCCAGCGTCGATGGCGGCAATCAGGTCTAGTGCGCGCTGGTGGTCAGTGGGTGCATAGGCAGGTGCACCACGCAAACCACAAAACACCATGAGCCGGTGCCAGATTCGGTACAAGATTTGCTTCACGGACGTTTGCCGGCCAGCAAGGCCACGTACGCTTGCCGGGTTGCTGGCGATACAGACGCCACCAACTGTGCATAGGGAGTTTTATGCCTGGCCACCATGCGGGCGCTTGCGATGGTCTTGGAGCGACAAAACCAGTGGCAGGTGTGCTGCATCAAAAACAACTCAGCGGTCAACCTGAACGCTTTGTCTTTTTGCGCCAGCGTCGTGTCCTGGGCTACGGCTTCAATGCCACGCGCATGCAACAAAAGCGCCTCTCGCATGTCAAAGGTGGCTCCGGCCAATAGTTTGGTGGCGTAGGGCAAGGCGATGCTTAGCGCACTGACCCGAGAAGCTTCTTCAGGCACCTTGGCAAACTCATGGGCAAAGGCGTTGAACTGCTCGCACAAAGTGTGCTCTGCAGAGCTCAACATGCCCCACACCTGGGCCTGCCGCTCAGCATTGGACTCCCCCAGTGCGCGCATATAGCCGTCGATCACGGTCTCCATGAGCTTCTCAATGTGGAACTTGCCCAAGTAGCTGCCTAACAAAGCAATGCGAACGCTTTGGTCGCGCTTGTTCAAGACAAAAAAAGCGAGGCCCACGAGGGACAGCAAAAACAATAAATTCATGGGGAAACCAGAGTGCGAAAGAAGGTGGCCCAAGTGTAGTGGGACTAGGTGCTAGCCCCCTAAGCGCAGCCCACCAGCGTTGACCAGCCAGGCGACTTGCAAGCGCCCGCCATTTGCTATCAACTCAATAGCTGCCTGCGCTTATTTCATGGGCGTAGCAGCCATATTTGCCCCTATTTCCTGGCGGAGCACCGACTAAAGAGGCCGCACCGGCAGGCAAATCTGGCAGTTAAATATGCCGGTCTTCGGGTCGTAACCGGCATCGGGTGGGTAGTACTCAAAGCAAGGCCGGGCGTCGCACTGCATGCCGCTGGCTGGCAACCAGTTGCGCAGCAGCTCCGTCCACGCCAAGCCAATTTGCGGCACGGTGCCCACAAACTCACCCACCGCATAGCGGCCACCTGGCAAGGTCTTGAGGTTGGCAGGGCTCTTGGCGACAAAACCTTCGGGGACTTCAATGCATGCGTCATAGCGGCATTGGGCTGGCGCGGTCACACCGGGGTCGTCCAGGCCAATGCCATAGCAGCCTGCCTGCTCCAGACCATGGGCCCGGCGCCAGGGAAACACCACTTCATTCCAGAAAGCATTGACGCCTGCTCCGTAGGGCCCTGAGTAGCGCAGGTAAGCCACGCGGGTTTCAGGCAGGGTGGTAAGTTGCATATCCATTTGGTACTCCAAGTTGTTGAAGCCTTGATGGTCTTGCAAGCCTAGCGTTTGCGCCTGATCCAGATTGCGCAGGTCCTGATCTATCTTGCTATCACTGTGACGCAAACGTGTAGCCACCAAGTCTTGCGCCCAACGCTGCGGTGTCTCATTGCGCCATGCCGTGGGGCTCAAACCAAAGCGCTGTTTAAACGCCCGAGAAAACGCCTCGCCTGAGCCAAAGCCCACACGCAGCGCAAGCTCCAACACGCTGGCTTGCTGGTTATTGGCCAATTGAACGGCAGCAAGCTCCAAGCGTCTACGCCGCATGTAGTCGCCCAAAGTTTCGCCCACCCACGCGGCAAACACACGGTGGAAATGAAAGGCAGAGAAATGCGCCACATCCGCCAAGGTGGCCAAGTCCAAGGCGGTATCAATGTGCTGGTCAATGTAGTCCAGCACCTTGTTCATGCGCTGGCCATAGGCCACGGCGTGGGATTCTGAGAGGGGAACAGGCTTCATAGGCGGGGCAGTGTAGCTGCCTCCGAGCGATGAAAGACCATGCCCTCACATGGGGTTCACCTACCCCAACAGCATCCGCACATGCTCATTCAAGAAGCGCCCTTGCGGGTCCAACCTGCGACGTAAGGCGCGAAAGTCCTGGGCACGGGGGTACAGCGTGGTGACGTCATCCGTGTCCAAAAAGTGCATCTTGCCCCAGTGGGGGCGGGAGCCGTAGCGGCGCAGAATGGCGTCCACATCGCGCAAATAGTCCCAGTAGTCCACGCCCGGTTGACCGGATACCGACAGGGTAATGCTGTCTTGGTGGTGGAAGGGGCTGAGCCACGCGGGGTCTCCCGCGGTGAAGCGGTATTCAATGGGGAAGATGCAGTGAGTGTGCTTGGTGAGCATGAGCTCACGCACCGCGCGCACGGCTTCTTTGCCGTGTTGTACGGGCACGGCGTATTCCAACTCGTGAAAGTTGGGTACGTACTCGATGGGGTAAATCTCGGACGAGTAGGCGATTTTTTCAAACGGCGTGTCTAGGTACGGCCGCTCGGTGATGTCGATCACTTTCATCTCGCACACATCGGCCGTTTTTGTGGTCGAGGTGCGGGGTGCGTCCGCCGTGTCTGCCAAGCAGTACAAGTGGCGGCTTTGCGGTGTGGGGCACCAAAAGAACCCAAAGTGCCGGTGGGTGGCGGCCAGTTCGTCATGGCGGGCCATGCAGGTTTCAAAGTCGTCGCGCCACACATGTTCGTGCAGGTGGTAGGCATCGCGTACCTGCAAGGTGAGTTCGGAGATCACACCCAGGGTGCCCACCGACACTTGCGCTGCATGCAGCAAGTCTGTGTCGCGCCCATCCACCTCAAGTACGCTGCCGTCGGCTTGCACCAAGCGCAGGCCCGCAATCGCCGTGGCCAAGCAGCCCAAGGTGCTGCCCGTTCCATGGGTGCCTGTGGTGAAGGCGCCAGCGACGGCCTGCGAATCAATATCACCTTGGTTCACCAGCGAGAAGCCATGGGCTTGGAGTGCTATCGCTAGGTCATGAATGCGCGTGCCCGCCGCTACGGTGACTTGCTTTTTGGCGTCATCGAAGTGCTTGACGCCTTGCATGCCCGCCAAGGACAACAGCAAGCCGCCAGTGCCCACCACCGGCGTAAAGCTGTGGCCTGAGCCTGCTACACGCACATTCAAATCGCGCGCGTTGGCTTCGGCCACCATGGCGCACAGTTGAGACTCTTCTGTGGGTGCTGCTTTGTAGCGTGCAATGCACGATTGGTTGCCCACCCAGTTGCGCCACAGGCCGCCTTTGTCGAATTCCATAGTGCCTCCTGAATTAGACAGCCGTAAAGCCGTTGTCCACAAACAAGTGCGTGCCGTTGACAAAGCTGGCCTCGTCACTCACCAAGAACAAGGCAGCACTGGCCACCTCTTCGGGCAGGCACATGCGCCCTTGGGCTGCGCGAATGGCAGCCTCTGACACGTCTACGCCATAGCGAGTCAGAGCCTCTACCTCGCGGATGCCGTGGGGGGTTTGGATGAAGCCGGGGCACACCGCGTTGCAGCGGATGTTGCGGTCTCTGAACTCCACCGCAATGGCGCGGGCAAACATGTGCACCGCACCTTTGGTGAGGTTGTACAACACCTCCATGGGCGTAGCCGCCACTGCGGAGATCGACGAGGTGCACACTATGCGCCCACCCCCTGCCGCAATCATGCCGGGCAGCACGGCCTGCGTCATCAAGAACATGGAGCGCACGTTCACGTCCAGCAGGCTGTCGTAGTCTTGGTCCGTAGTTTCTAAAAAGGGTTTCACGACAATGGTGCCAGCGTGGTTAAACAGCACAGTGGGCGCGCCAAAGGTGCGCGTGGCATGGTCCACCGCCGCTTGCACCTGGGTGCGTTGCGACACATCGGCATGGGCAAAAGTGACCTCCAAGCCCTGGCCGCGCAACTCGGCAGCCAATGCCTCACCCAAATCAGCCTGCCGGTCGACTACCGTCACGCGCGCGCCCTCTTGAGCGAACATGCGCACGGCTGCGGCACCGCAACCCGAGGCCCCCCCAGAGATCAAGGCGCTGTGGCCTTGGAGACGTTGTGACATAGGCGGGCACTCCTTAAGTGGGTAGATGGATGGGCAATATCGCTCACCAATCTAGCCCAAAGCGAGCCGCCCCACTACCCGAAACGTGCGTCACAGTTGTACATATTCGACGCAAAACGCGTTATAAGCACGGCCTGGAAGCTTTTTCCTTTACCAAAGTCTAGATACACGTTGTACATTGGCGCTGCAACCAAATGGTTGAGCCATTACGAGAGCGAGCCATGCCCCTTGCCAGTGCATCCCTTAGCATCAACGTCCGCAACAACGTCAAAGTTATTGGCAATGCGGGTCCCACCATGGTTTACGCGCACGGTTTTGGCTGCAACCAAAACATGTGGGACCGCATTACGCCAGCATTCGCCGATACACACCGGCAAGTCTTGTTTGACTATGTGGGCAGTGGCAAGTCTGCGCTATCGGCGTTTGATGCCACGCGGTATGCCAGCCTGCAAGGTTACGCACAGGACCTGATTGAAGTGTGCGACGCCTTAGCCTTGCCCCAAGGCGTCACCTTGGTTTGCCATTCCGTGAGCTGCAGCATCGGCATACTGGCCTCCATTGCTCGGCCAGAGCTGTTTGCCCGCATGATTCTGATTGGACCCAACCCTTGTTTTCTTAATGACCCACCTCACTACGCGGGTGGGTTTGAGAAGTCTGACCTAGAAGGGCTGCTGGACCTGATGGATCAGAACTACCTAGGCTGGGCCAATTACCTTGCGCCCGTGGTGTCAGCGCAAGAAGCGAGTAGTCCCGTCACAGCCGAGCTGTCTGACAGTTTTTGCTCCACCGACCCTGTGGTCGCCAAAGTGTTTGCAAGCGCTACTTTTTTTTCCGACAACCGCACCGACCTCGACCGCGTGACCGTTCCTACGCTGATCTTGCAGCACCGCGACGACGCACTGGCTCCACTGACTGTTGGAAACTATGTGCACGAGCACCTGCAGGGCAGCACCTTGCGAGTACTGGATGTAGCAGGACACTGCGGCCATATGAGTCACCCATCATTAGTCATCCATGAAATGCAGAGCTTTCTTAGCCAAGACCTGCCTCAGGTCTGATGGGCAAGCGTGATTGAGACTCTCGACTTATTGCCCAACCCCGTCATCGTCACCAATGGCGACGGCATCGTGCAAGAAGTCAACGCAGCCATGCTGACGTGGGTGGGCGGACAGGCAGCCCACTGGCGCAATCAATCGATGAATGCCTTGCTGCCAGTCGCAAGTCGTGTTTTTTTGCAAACGCATGTTTGGCCTTTGCTTTTGCGCGAAGGCCACGTCAACGAAATACGCCTCCAAATCAAGAACACAGACGGCAAAGCTGTGTCAGCGTTTACCAACTGCAAAAAGAGCCCAACAGCTCAAGGGGACTTGTTCTACTGGGTGTTCTTTGTCGCTGCAGAACGCAGCCGCTTTGAGGACGCGTTGCTCCAAGCGCGCCGCAGGGCGGAGGACGTTTTAAAAGACCTTACCCAGCAAGAGCGATTCATACGCACGGTGACAGATGCCTTGCCCAGCTTGATTGGTTACTGGGACCGTGACTTGCGCTGCCGCTTTGCAAACAAAACCTACCAAGACTGGTTCGCAAAATCACAGGAGCAAATGCAGGGCATCCATATTCGAGACCTGCTGGGCGACACCATCTATACCCTGAATGCGCCCATGATTGAGGCAGCGCTGAACGGAGAAGCCTGTGAGTTTGAGCGGGAGATCCAACGGCCCGACGGCACCAAGGCAAACACCCTAGCGAACTACATTCCAGACACTGACGCACAAGGACGTGTGAATGGATTTTTCGCGTTGGTCTCCAATGTCACCAAAATCAGGGAAGGCGAACAAGCCTCTCGGCTGATTGCCAGTGTGTTTAACAACATCAACGAAGGACTCATGATTACCGACGCGCAGGGTGCCATCTTGATGGTCAATGCCGCGTTCACCCATATCACAGGGATTGACATGGCAGAAGCCGTCGCACGCTCATCCAGCATTCTCAAGTCTGGCCGCCATGACGACACGTTTTACGAGGACATGTGGCGCGCTGCAAGAGATGCTGGCAAATGGCAAGGCGAGGTTTGGAGCCAGCGCCAAGACGGCAGCGTTTTTTTAATGGCCTTGTCCATCTCGGCCATGCGCGACGAGCGGGGCCAAATCAGCCGCTACGTCTCGGTGTTCAGCGATGCCACGGCCCGCTGGAATAAGGACCAAGTTGTTGAGCGCATGGCATTGCACGACAGCCTGACCCAATTGCCCAACCGAAACCTGCTGATGGAGCGGCTGGGGCAGCTCACCAGCATCGCAAGCCGGTCACCACGCAACATCGCCCTGCTGTTTTTGGACTTGGATGGATTCAAGGCCGTGAACGACACCTGGGGCCACGACGCGGGGGACCGTGTACTCACGACAGTGGCAGGTCGACTCTTGGCGAAGCTAAGACTCACGGACACAGTGGCCCGACTAGGCGGCGATGAGTTTATCGTGCTCTTGGATGAGGCCAACCTCATGGAGAACGTGGCCCTCATCGGGCAACAGCTGATTGACAGTATCAATCAGCCCATCGACATCGGCGGGACCGTGGCGCACGTGGGCACCTCCATGGGCATTGCCTTGTACCCACACAATGGTCTAACCCCTCAGGAACTACTTAAAGCGGCAGACGACGCCATGTATGCGGCAAAAGCCGCGGGCAAAAATACTCTGAGGTTCGCCATACCTACCAAGGCATAGGCGTGAACGCCACGCCCTAGTCTGCGCTTTGTTGCAGCGCCCACATCTGCGCATAGCGGCCATTTTTGGCCAGCAGGGCCGCATGGGTTCCGCGCTCGATGATGTGGCCGGCGTCCATCACCAGAATTTCGTGGGCGTCGACCACGGTGGACAGTCGGTGGGCAATGACTAACGTAGTCTTATTCTGGGCCACGTTTTGCAACTCCGCCTGAATGGCACGCTCGTTGGCGCTGTCTAGCGCGCTGGTGGCTTCGTCAAAAATCAAGATGGGGGGATTCTTGAGCAAGGTGCGGGCAATCGCCACGCGTTGCTTCTCGCCACCAGACAACTTGAGTCCGCGCTCACCCACCATCGTGTCGTAACCTTTAGGAGCCGAACTGATGAAGCCATGAATGCGCGCAGCTTGCGCCGCCGCTTCGACCTCGGCGCGCGTAGCGCCCGGCTTGCCGTAGGCAATGTTGTACTCCACCGTGTCGTTAAACAAGACCGTGTCTTGCGGCACGATGCCAATAGCTTGGCGCAAGGAGGCTTGGGTCACATCCTTGATGTTTTGCCCGCCAATCAAAATGCGCCCGCTTTGGCCTTGGGCAATATGGGCCTGGGTTCCTACGTCATAAAAGCGGAACAACAGGCGCGCCAAGGTGGACTTGCCTGAGCCCGAGGGCCCCACCACCGCCACGGTTTTCCCCGCCGGGATTTCGAAGCTGATGTTGTGCAGGATGGTACGGCCGCCCTGGCTCTTGTCACCCTCTGTGGCCACAGGGTCATAGGCAAAGGTCACATGGTCAAAGCGCACGCTGGCGTCGCTGCCGTTGGCCGCCAGTTGCAAGGCTGGCGCATTAGGCAGGTCGGCGATTTCACGCTCACGCTCTAAGAGAGTGAACATTTTTTCAAGGTCGGTCAGGCTTTGCTTGATCTCGCGGTAGATCACGCCCAAAAAGTTCAGCGGAATGTAGAGCTGGATCATGAAGGCGTTGACCATGACCAAGTCGCCCAAGGTCATGCGTCCGTCGGCCACGCCCTGCGTGGCACGCCAAAGCATGGCCACCAAACCCGTGGCGATGATGAGCTGCTGCCCGCTGTTGAGAAAGCTCAGCGTGGTTTGGCTCTTCACCGAGGCCCGGCGAAACCGCTCTAAGTTCTCGTCATAGCGCTTGGCCTCAAACTCTTCGTTGTTGAAGTATTTGACGGTTTCAAAGTTCAACAAGGAGTCGATGGCGCGGCTGTTGGCCGTGGAGTCCAACTCGTTCATCTTCTTGCGAAACTGGGTGCGCCACTCGGTCACCGTAATGGTGAAAGTGATGTACACCACCAGCGCAATGATGGTGATCCACGCAAACCACACGTCAAACTTAACCGCCAGTAAAGTGAGCACCATGGCCACTTCGATGAGCGTAGGGATGATGCTGTACAGGGAATAACTGATCAGCGAATTCACCGCCCGCGTGCCGCGCTCAATGTCACGCGTGAGCCCACCCGTTTGGCGCTCTAGGTGAAAGCGCAAACTCAAAGCGTGCAAGTGGCGAAACACCTGCAAAGAAATGCTGCGCGCGGCACCCGCCGTGGCCTTGGCAAACACCAGTTCGCGCAACTCGGTAAACACCGAGGTTGACAGACGCAACGCCCCGTAGCCAAACAACAAGGAAATAGGCACCACCACCAGTGCTGCAGGGTCGCCGGGCTTGATGGTCATGGCGTCCACCAGGTTCTTCAACAACACCGGCACGCCCACATTAGCCATCTTGGCGCCCACCATGAAGGCTAAGGCTGCCATCACGCGCCACTTGTAGGTCCACAAGTAGGGGAACAGGCGGCGCAGCGTGTCCCAGTCAGATTTGGGGGATTCGGCCATGGCGGTCGTGGCGGCGGGAACAGGGGCTGAAGGGCCAAAGGAGCGCATGGGCGACAATTCTTAAGTGTTAATTACAGAGGATTGTGCCCATGTCTACAAATTCAAGCCCCAACAGCGTGCAATTGCCAACCGATCAGGTCTTAGTGCTCAAGGTAATTCCTATGCCCGGAGACTGCAATGCCAACGGCGACATCTTTGGTGGATGGGTCATGGCACAAGTGGACTTGGCTGGATCGGTGCTGCCAGCTCGCTATACACAAGGCCGCATGGCCACCGTGGCGGTGAATGAGTTCATCTTCAAACAGCCTGTGCGAGTGGGTGACATCTTGAGCTTCTTTTCCAAAGTGAGCCGCATTGGGCGCACTTCGATCACGGTGAAGGTAGAGGTCTACGCCGAGCGCTACAGTGACCAAGGTACCTACATCAAAGTGACAGAGGCATCACTCACCTACGTCGCCATAGACCACCAGGGCAAACCGCGCGAGATACCCAAGCCCGCCGGTCAAACCAGCTAGCTAAGCTCCCAATTGGCGCCCACCATGCGCGTGGCATTGCCCTGTGCGTCGCGGGTTACACGCCCGGCTCCCCGAATACGCCGCACCACCCCATCCCCACCGATGATCCGGAAGTTCGTGTTGAAGGTGCTTTCACCGCGCAACGCGGCTTGCAGGGAGGCTTCTGCCATGGGCAAGTCGTCTGGATGTACATGCTGCGCCCATAGCTGGTAGTTGCCGGGAACAGAAAACGGCTCTATGCGGTACAGCAGATAGTTTTGGGCGTTCCACACCAGCGTGTTGCTTGCCACATCCCAGTCCCACACACCAATGCCGCCGGACTCTGTAGCAAGTTCCAATCGCTCATTGGCCTCCAGCAACAAGGTTTCTTGTCGCTTTTGTTCAGTAATGTCCTCGTGGGTGCCAAACACCCAGCCCGCCTTACCATCCGCCAGCCAGTGCAGGACCCGCCCTCGGCTCAGAACCCACACCCAGTGGCCTTCACGGTGGCGCAGTCGCATTTCGAATGCAAAGTGCTCACCCCTGTTTTGGAAGTGCTGCGCGTACAACTCCGTCACACGGGCAAGATCTTCTGGATGGCAGATACGCTGCCAAGTCGCTATGGTCACCTTGGCCCAGTCCGACAAGCTGTGGCCGACGATCTCCGCCCAACGCGCGTTGATGCGCATCTGGCCATCTGGTACATGCCATTCCCAAGTCCCTAGGTTGGCGCCGTCGATCACGTTGGCCAAACGCCTGCGCTCGTCGTACAAGCCACGCTCGGCGGCTCGGTAATCGGTCACATCTTCTGCGCTACCTACATAGGTCACGCTGTCAACAGCTTCGTCGTCCACATCAAGGCCTACGTCCACCTCGACAGCCGCTTGCGCGTGCACACGAACAAAGCGCTCTGTACGGTCCAAGCGTTGGATGCGAAACTCCATCATGAATGGGGCACGGTGTAGTACCGAGTCGTCCCATTGCTTGCGCACGGCTTCCAAATCTTCAATATGCACCATGCGCATCCAACTGGCCCCAACACTTTGCGATGCACTGAGGCCGTGCATCTCTTGCCAGCGCCGGTTCGTGTGGGTGCAATTGCTGTATTCGTCGGCATAAAAAATACCGACAGGAAGTGCATCGCTCAGCGCTTTAAACCGAGCATCATCTGCTTGGTTCAGCGCAGACACGCGCTGCAACTCCCGCATCGCTCTGCGCCCTTCTAAGGCCTGACCAGCGGCGAGTGCAAGGTTGACCAAGATTTCTTTCTGCGCAGAAGTTAAGGTGCGTGGCTGGCGGTCAATCACGCACAGCGTGCCCACCCGCTGCCCATTGCCCACAGAAACAGGAGCCCCCGCGTAAAAGCGAATGTCAGGGTTCCCTAGCACCAAGGGGTTGTCTTTAAAGCGGGGATCCAAGCTTGCGTCAGGCACCTCCATAATGCCTTCGCCCAAAATTGCATGGGCGCAAAAGGCAATGTCCCGCGGGGTTTCGCTCATCCCCGTCACACCGACTTTGGCTTTGAACCACTGCCGCTCGCTGTCAATCAGGCTAATCAGTGATACGGGAACACCGCACACCAAAGAGGCCGCATTGGCCAAGGCATCGAACTCAGCCTCAGGTCCCGTATCCAACACCTGCAAGTTACGCAGGGCCTTTAGGCGCTGCGTTTCATTGGCAGGAAGGGTTGCAGATGGCATCTACGCATCCTTTAATCAGCCTGAGACCAAATGGGTCACCGTGCCCCCCATTATGGGCATGTCAACTCCAAAAGAAAACCCCATAGAACACAAGGCCAAAACAAGTCGCCAATGTGTCATGAGCGCGCAGTGGAAAACGTGGCATTTCCGAGGAGAAACAGATGCGTTGGAGCGAAGTTTCCCCTCTGATAGCGCCCTGTAAACCGTGCATCACCGCATGTAAATTGGCACGACATCGGTGTGAACCCTATCAGCGTGAACCCTATCGGTAAAGAAGCGACAGACCACTATAAACAAGACTTCATCCAGAGGAGACAACGTGCAGGTTCTTCAATTGCTGATCAGCGGCATTGCACAAGGTTGCATTTACGGCCTGATCGCGCTGGGCTTTGTGCTCATTTACAAGGCCACCGAAACCGTGAGTTTCGCGCAGGGCGAACTCATGATGCTAGGTGCCTTTGGCGGCTTGGTTGGTTTGACCATGCTGGGCTTTTCCTATTGGACTACCGTCTTGTGCGCCGTGGCGGGCATGGCTGTGTTCGGCATGTTGCTTGAGCGGGTTGTGATACGGCCCGTGCTCGGCCAACCCGCGTTTTCTGTGGTGATGCTGACCATTGGAATTGGCTATGTCATCAAAGGCTTGGTCACCATGATTCCCGGCATAGGAACCGACACACAAGCTCTGCCCGTGCCTTACAAAGACGAGATCTGGAAGCTAGGTGGTAACGCGATGGGCGTGGGTGCACTCATCTTGAATGTGGAACATATGGCCGTCATTGGGGCTACTGCTGTACTGTGCGGTTTGCTCTACGCTTTGTTTCGCTACACCAAGCTTGGCATTGCCATGCAAGCAGCCTCCCAAAACCAGCTGGCAGCGTATTACATGGGCATCCCGGTGCAACGACTCAATGGCATTGCTTGGGGACTGGCCGCCGCTGTGGCCGCCATTGCCGGGCTCTTGCTGGCCCCGATTACCTTTGTGCATGCCAACATGGGCTTCATAGGTCTCAAGGCTTTTCCGGCTGCAGTGGTGGGTGGCTTTGGCAGCCTACCAGGCGCAATTGTGGGGGGGCTTGTCATCGGGCTTGTGGAATCGTTTGCGGGCTTTTACTTGCCCGATGGATTTAAGGACACCGCTGCCTATGTGGTGGTGCTCGTCATGCTGATGGTCAAACCCACGGGCCTCTTTGGTCCTAGCTTACGCAAGAAGGTGTAACGTGCGCTTCATCTTCAAAACCGACTACGCACAAGACATCAAACTCGCCAAGCACGGCGGCCATGTGTTTTGGTACAGCGCCCTTGCGGTAGCTTTGTTATTCGCCCCTTGGCTCATGGCCGAGTACTGGCTGGCACAGCTGACCTTTGTATTGATCTATTCCATCGCTGGCTTGGGTTTGATGCTTTTGGCTGGCTTCACAGGTCTTTTCTCACTGGGACATGCCGCATTCTTGGGGGTGGGTGCCTATACGCAGGCCGTGCTCACCAACATGGGTGTTCCGTTTCCTCTGGCGCTGGCAAGTGCAGCGGGTTTTTCCGCCATTGTGGGCTTGGTGGTGGGCTTGCCTGCGCTGCGGGTCAAAGGTATCTACCTAGGTATGGCGACGCTGTCGTTTGGATTCATTGTGGAAGAAGTGCTTGCGCGCTGGGAGTCAGTGACGGGCGGCAACGCGGGCATTCACATCAAAAAGCCCAATGTTTTTGGCTGGCAGGTGGACAGCGGAGACCAGTTTTACTGGCTGTGCTTAGGGATCACGGTGGTCTGCACTTTAGGTATCTTGAACCTGCTGCGCTCACCCACTGGGCGTGCCTTTGTCGCCATTCGAGATTCAGAAATTTCGGCCCAAAGCATGGGCATTCACCTAGCCCATTACAAAACGCTGTCTTTTTCGCTATCGGCCGCTTTGGCGGGAATCGCAGGCGCACTGTACGCACACAAGCTGCAATTCATTTCGCCCGACCAGTTCAGCCTTTTGCAATCGGTTGAGCTTTTGCTCATGATTGTGATAGGGGGCGTTGGTTCTGTGCACGGTGCGTTTTTGGGGGCGGTGTTCCTCATCAGCATGCCCCAACTGATTGCCTTGTTTAAGGACTACCTGCCCGCAATGATTGGGCAAGCCCCGGGCTTGCAAGCAGTGGTGTACGGCACCGTTGTCATTGCCTTTGTGCTGTTTGAGCCACTTGGCTTGTATGGCCGCTGGCTCAAGGTACGGACCTATTTGCAAATGTTCCCCTTCTACCGCCAAGGCATGTTCAAGCGCCAAAAGTCGTTCCAAAAATCGGACAGATTGAAATGACGCCCTCTCCCATTCTTCTATCAGCCCAAAACATCAGCGTGCGCTTCGGTGGCGTGCTGGCGGTCAACAAGGTGAGCTTTGATGTTCGCCAAGGCGAAGTCTTCACACTCATCGGGCCCAACGGCGCTGGCAAGACGACGGTGTTCAACCTCATCAGCCGGATTTACACACCGACCAGTGGCGAGATCAGCTACTTGGGGCCGCAAGGCATGCTGCAGCTGACCGAGCAAGCACCGCAAGACGTGGCGGCTTTGGGCATTGCTCGCACGTTTCAAAACATCGAGTTGTTTGAACACGCAAGCGTGCTGCACAACCTGCTGATTGGCCGGCACACCCACCGCGCCACTGGGCTGTGGCAAGACCTGTTCTTTAGCCCTAAGGTGCGGCGCACCGAGTTGCAAGCGCGTGCCAAGGCTGAAGAGGTCATCGACTTCTTGGGTCTGCAGCATTACCGCGACACCTTTGTGGCGGGTTTGCCCTACGGCGTACGCAAGGTGGTGGAACTTGCGCGGGCACTGTGCACAGAGCCCAAACTGCTGCTGCTGGACGAACCCTCCAGTGGCTTAAACGTGGAAGAAACCGACGACATGGCATTTTGGATTCAAGACATCAAAAACGAACTCGGCATTACCGTGCTGATGGTCGAGCATGACATGGGCTTGGTCTCTAAAGTCTCAGACCGCGTGCTTGCCATGAGCCAAGGGGAAGTCTTGGCCATGGGCACCCCGCGCGAGGTGCAAAACGACCCGGGGGTGATCGAAGCGTATCTGGGCTCTGCAGACGATGTGTCTTCGCTGCGACGCACCACCACATTTGGCGCTTTAGACGCCCGCCAACTATGAGCACCCTGCCTCCCTCTATCAGCGACCAGCCGGTGCTGAAGCTGCAAAACGTGGAAAGCGCCTATGGCCCTATCAAGGCGATTCGGGGCGTTAGCTTGCAAGTCGCGCGCGGCGAAATCGCCACCGTACTAGGCTCCAACGGCGCTGGCAAGACCACCATTTTGAAAACCATCTCGGGCATTTTGGACCCACGCAAAGGCAGCGTGGAGTTCAAGGGCGAAGACATCACGGCCCAAGACCCCGCTGACATCGTCAAGCAAGGGCTCAGCCATGTACCGGAAGGGCGCGAAGTCTTCCCCTTGCTCAGCGTGCGCGACAACTTGCAGATGGGGGCATACACCCGCTCCGACCGTGACGGTGTCGCACGGGACATGGAAACCGTGTTTACTTACTTCCCTATTCTGCGCGAACGCGCCGAGCAAGATGCTGGATTGCTGTCAGGCGGCCAACAACAGATGCTCGCCATCAGCCGTGCACTCATGGCCGACCCCGACTTGATTTTGCTCGACGAGCCCAGCTTGGGCCTGTCGCCCAAACTCACCAAAGAGATATTCGAAATCGTGGTGCGCATCAACCGTGAGCGTGGCACCACTATTTTGTTGGTTGAACAAAACGCCAACATGGCCCTCAACGCCTCCGACTACGGCTACGTGCTGGAAAACGGGCGCATTGTCATGGAAGACACCTGCGCCCACCTGCGGGAGAAAGAGGACATCAAAGAGTTCTATCTCGGCATGAAGGACGACGGCGTGCGCGGTGAGCGGCGTTGGAAGAAGAAAAAGATGTGGAGATAAAGACAATGAGCGTTCTGTGGGATCTCCAACACCTGCAAGCCAACACCCAAAGCGTGTTGAGCGGCAACACCATCCCAGCCATGTTCTGGGAAGCGGTAAACAAGCGCAGCGCACAAGTGTGGTTGCGCCAAAAACACATGGGCCTGTGGCGCAGCCACACCTGGCAGCAAACGGGCGATGCCGTGCAAGAGATTGCAGCGGGACTGATGAGCCTGGGCTTCCAGAAAGGCGAATGCGCGTCCACTTTGGCAAACACCGTGGTGGAGTGGGTTTGGGCAGACCTCGCCATCCTGTCCGCAGGTGGCGTGTCCAACGGTATTTACCCCACAGACGCGGCCAGTCAGGTGCAGTACCTGTGCGAAGACTCGCGCACCACGTTTTTGTTTGTTGAAGACGACGAGCAGCTCGACAAGGCATTGGAGGTCCGCGCCCACTTGCCCCAGATGCGCAAGATTGTGGTGTTCAACATGGACGGCCTGCGTGGCTTGGAAGACCCAGACGTTTTGAGCCTAGACGCCCTGCGTCAGCTGGGCCGTAGCTACTTGCAAGCCCACCCCGGGGCAGTACAAGCGGCAGCCGCCGCATGCCAACCAGAAGATCTTGCAATACTGGTCTACACCTCAGGCACCACCGGCAAGCCCAAAGGTGCCATGCATTTACACAAGGGCTTGGTCTATACCGTACGCGGGTTCAACACCCTGCTCGCCCAAGACGAGCACGATGAACGCATGTGCTTTCTTCCCCTGTGCCACATTGCAGAGCGCATGGGGGGCGAGTATTTCTCCCTCTACACCGGCACCAAGCTCAACTTTGTTGAAAACCCCCAAACCGTGCCGGAGAACGTGCGTGAGATTGCTCCCACGGTCTTTACTGCAGTGCCACGCGTGTGGGAAAAGCTGTACTCAGGCGTGATGATTGCACTCAAAGAATCAGGCCGCCTGCAACAGGCCGCGTATGGCTGGAGCATTGGCGTGGGCACGCGCATTGCCGACTTGGTGCTGGCGCAGGCACCTGTAGGCGCGGGTCTTAAGCTGCAATTCAAGCTGGCACAACTCTTGGCGCTTAACAATGTGCGCAGGCTCATTGGTATCCACCGCGCGCGTTACTTGGTCACGGGTGCTGCGCCTATCTCGCCAGAATTGGTGCGCTGGTACTTGGCGCTCGGTGTTCCCATGCTGGAAGTCTGGGGCATGACCGAGACCTGCGGCGCATCCACGGGTGTGCCCGCCTCACGCATCAAGCCTGGCAGCATTGGCCCGGCTGCCAGCTTCAACGAGATACGCTTGGCCCCTGATACCCACGAGATTTTGGTGCGTGGCCCCAATGTGTTTGCGGGCTACCTGAACCAACCTGAAAAAACGGCGGAGACCATCGATGCCGAGGGTTGGCTGCACACGGGCGATGTGGGCGCTATGGATGCTGACGGCTACCTGCGCATCACCGACCGCATGAAAGACATTTTGATCACTGCCGGGGGGAAAAACATCACCCCCAGTGAGTTGGAAAATGACTTGAAGTTCTCTCCGTACATCACCGACGCGGTGGTCATTGGCGACAAGCGGGCGTATCTCACCGTCATCATCATGATTGACCAAGAGAACGTCGAGAAATTCGCCCAAGACGCAGACGTACCCTTTAGCAACTATGCCAGCCTCACCCGAAGCCCTGAGGTGCAGGCTTTGATCCAAGCCGAATTGGACCGTGTGAACAAGAAGTTTGCACGGGTCGAACAAATCAAAAAATTCTTTTTGCTCGAAAACCAGCTCAGCGCTGAAGATGAAGAGCTCACCCCCACTATGAAGCTCAAGCGCAAACTCGTTGAGCAAAAGTACGCGGCGCAAATCACCGCTATGTACCGCGAATAGCCCCGCGTACTGAGGTGTTTAAGACAAATTGTTAGTGTGTTGGAACCGAATATTCACAAGGAGACCGATGATGAAGTTGCATACTCTTTTGGCCCATGGTGCCGCGTTAAGTCTGGCCTTGTCGGCCGGTTTAGCGCAGGCACAACAAGGTGTCAGCAAAGACGAGATTACGGTGGGAACCATCCAAGACTTGTCAGGCCCCTTGGCGGGTTTTGGCAAGCAAATCCGCTCCGGCATGATTCTGGCGGTCGATGAAATCAATGAGCAAGGCGGCATCAATGGGCGCAAGGTAAAGCTCTTGATTGAGGACTCTGGCTACGACCCCAAACGCGCAGTTTTGGCCGCACAGAAGTTGGTTAACCAAGACAAGATTTTCATGATGCTGGGCCACCTAGGAACCGCCCAGAACATGGCGGCCATGCCGGTGCAATTTGAGAAGAACGTCGTCAACTTCTTTCCCATTACCGCAGCACGCGAAATGTACGACCCGTTTGACCGGCTGAAGTACGCATTCGCAGCACCTTACTACGACCAAATGCGCTCCGCAGTACCCAAATTGGTCAAAGAGAAGTCTGCCAAAAAAGTCTGCACCATGTACCAAGATGACGACTTTGGCTTGGAAGTCCTCAAAGGCAGTGAAGACGGCTTGAAAACCATAGGCATGGAGTTCGCCGAAAAAACCTCGTACAAACGGGGTGCCACGGACTTTTCGTCACAGATCTCCAAACTGCAAGCCGGCGGCTGCGACTTCGTGGTCTTGGGCACCATCATCCGCGAGACCATTGGCGCCATTGGCACCGCGCGCAAGCTGGGCTACAGCCCCACATTCTTGGGTTCTAGTGCCGCCTATACCGACCTGATCCACAAGCTGGGTGGCAAAGCCATGGACGGTCTGTATGCCACCATGACCGTACAAAACCCCTACACCGATGAGCAATCGCAACCCCTCCGGTTTTGGGCGAACAAGTACAAGACCAAATTCAATGACGACCCCACCGTCTTCTCTGTGTATGGCTACTACGTGATCAACGCGTTTGCCAACGCATCGACCAAAGCGGGCAAGAACTTGAGCACCGACAGTTTCATCAAAGTGATGGACAGCACCACGATTGCTCCTGACATGTTTGGTGCGCCTGCAGCCACGTTCACCTCCACGAAACGCATTGGCAGCACCGTGTCGCGTCTGTCTCAGATTACCGACGGCAAGTGGAAAGTCGTGTCGGAGTATTTTGGCGACGCACCCGCTAAGAAGTAATCGAGTGAACTTTTAGGGGCTAGGCGTATCATTCACTGATGCGTCTAGCCCTTTTAATTGTCATGATGGTCTTGCTCCCGCTGCGTGCGCTGGCGGCAGACCTTATGGCATTGGACATGGCCACGTCGCAGGCCCACACTACAAAAATAGTAGCTACTCCCGCTCTATCTACAGGCGCTAGCAGCCATTTTTCCTCTCAAAGTGTAGATGCAGCGCACCATGACTGCGTAGACCAGTCCGCGCCTGCCTTGGTACAAAGCGCTGAACAAGCTGATGCGTCATCAGGCGACACCACGCATTGCGGTACTTGCAGCAGCTGCCAAGTCTGCCATTCCTTGGCCCTGGGCACAGCTGCCGTGCTTGCTCCCGTGGTCGCGTTTGGCCACAGCGCACCGCAAAGCACGTATTGGGCATTGCACAGTGTCACTGCCGCCCCGAGCCTGAAACCACCTATTTCCTGAGTGCAACGCCCGTATTGGGCCTTGTGGATGGCGTGTTGCCTAGCGTGACATGCCGCGTGTGCAATGCCATGCATTGCTGCTATTGACTCTCAGGAAAACACATGAAAACCTCTCTTGCCCAAGCTTCCAGGCTTTGGCTTTTTGCACCCTTGGTGCTAGGCACCGCCATGCAGGCGTCTGCCCAATTACCTAGCACCCATGCCTTTGTGGTGAGCGCGCTCGACGCGGCACAGGCCGCGACGCCTGTACCCAAAGCGCTGTACCACTCCACGTTTGATGGCTTCCCACTTGGCGTGGAGCAGCCACGCATCGACTGGAAACAAGCCAACGCCAACGTGGGGCAGTTCAAGCGCGGCTACCCAGATCTGCTGAAGTGGGAACAAGAGCAGGCCAAGCCAGCCAACGCGTCCCAAACAAGCCCACAACCCACACCACCCGCGGGGAGTAGGCCATGAGCACACCGAGCCTCTGTGGCCCTAGAACGCACCGGCACACACTAGCGACCGCCTTGGGCGCGATGGTCTTGTCCACATGGATGGGTGCGAGCAGCGCCCACGCCCAAGCCAGTGCACCCGACCGAGGAGTGCGCACCCTGCACGCGCAAGTGGCAGACAAAGCACTGAGCCTGCAGTCGCTAGGCGCGAACCCCCATAGCCCAGCTGTGGCAGTGTTGCTGCCCCATCCTGCGCAAGAGAGCGCCCACCTGAAGCGACTCTTGGCCCAGGTGCGCCAGCGCCCCATGGATGCAGACACCGCAGTGAAGCTGGCGTTGCTGAACAACCCCACGCTTCAGGTCGAGATGGGACACGCGGGCTTAGACCTTACCGACGCGAGCCCGGCCCACAACCCCGCCAAGCGCCAACTGCAAGAAACGGTCACGGTGCTGAGTGCGCAGGTGCTGAGCGCATGGGTCAACGCCGTAGCAGCACAGCAAACCGTGCAATCACTGCAAGAAGCCAAAGCCACGGCAGAAGCGGCAGGGGAACTCAGCCGCCGAATGACCCAGGTGGGCAACGCGAGCAAGCTTGCGCAAGCCAAACAGCAAGCACAGGTATCAGAGGCAAGCATCCAGCTGGCGCGCGCACAGATGCAAGCCTTTGCTGCGAAAGAGGCCTTGATCCAACTGCTGGGGCTTTGGGGCCTAGATACACAGTTTGAGCTTCCCACGGCCTTGCCCGAGCTACCGGAGCGACCCACCGAGCTGCCCAACATGGAGGCCGACGTACTGAATGCCAGGGTGGCATTGAACCTGCAAACCGCACAGTGGCAGCAAAAGCGCCGCACGCCGCAGCCTGCCAGCGCGGACGCTTTGTGGGACGCCATGGGCGACGCGGCCAGTGTGCGGGTGGCAGCAGTCCAAGCGCGCAGCGAAGCGCGCGAGGCGTATTACCGGTACCGCAGCACCTACGACCTTGCCCAGCACTACCAAAACGAAGTTTTGCCCCTGCAACAGTTCATCCAAGACGAGCTGGTGCTGCGCTACAACGGCATGTTGGTCAGTGTGTTTGAGAGCCTGGCACAAAGCCAGACACTCAGCCAAACCAAAGCCAGCGCCACCGACGCGCAGCGCGACTTTTGGCTCGCCCACATTGGCCTGGCAGCGCTCTTGCGTGGCGTGTCCGCTGAGCGGGGCTCTCTTGCAGAGGGCAACAGCGCCAATCGGACAACAACGGCGTCAGGGTCCGGTGGGCACTAGCCAACGCCCTCACGCCCCTCCAAACCATTTTCTACAGAACACCACACACCATGCAAAGACGACATTTTTTCAACGGTGCCGCAGCCACGGCGCTTGGCGCAGTAGCCGCCGCCTCGGTCAGCCGGGTGGCCATGGCCGCACTGCCTGAGCCTGTGCTGCAAACCAGCCCCAACACCATGCCTCCATTGGCACCCAACACCGGCAGGCCTTACCGCCCTGTGGTCACTCTGAATGGATGGACACTGCCTTGGCGCATGAACCAAGGCGTCAAAGAGTTCCACTTGGTGGCCGAACCCGTGGTGCGCGAAATGGCACCGGGCTTTAAAGCCCATATGTGGGGCTACAACGGCCAAAGCCCGGGCCCCACGATCGAGGTGGTCGAGGGTGACCGTGTGCGCGTATTTGTCACGAACAAGCTGCCCGAACACACCAGTGTGCACTGGCATGGACAACGTTTGCCCAACGGCATGGATGGGGTCTCTGGCCTCAACCAAGCGCCCATAGGTGTTGGCAAAACCTTTGTCTACGAGTTCATCGCCAGACGGCCTGGCACGTTTATGTACCACCCCCATGCCGACGAGATGACCCAAATGGCCATGGGCATGATGGGCTTTTGGGTCACCCACCCCAAGACGCCCAGCCCTTTGATTGAGGAGGTAGACCGCGATTTCGTGTTCCTGCTCAACGCCTACGACATTGAGCCCGGGGCCATGACCCCAAAGACCATGACCATGCTGGACTTCAACCTCTGGTCTTGGAACAGCCGCGTGTTCCCCGGCATTGACACGCTGAATGTGCGTTTGGGCGACAAGGTGCGCATCCGAGTGGGCAACCTCACCATGACCAACCACCCCATCCATTTGCACGGCCATGAATTCAAGGTCACAGGGAGCGACGGTGGCCCATGGCCGCTCAGCGCCCGCGTGCCAGAAATCACCACCGACATCGGGGTGGGCCAGATGCGCCAGTTCGAATTTTTAGCCGACGAGCCGGGCGACTGGGCGTTTCACTGCCACAAAAGCCACCACACCATGAACGCCATGGGCCATGACGTGCCCAACCTCATCGGGGTAGACCACCGGGGCTTGGTGCCCAAGCTCCAAAAAGCCCTGCCCGACTACATGATGATGGGCGAGCGTGGCATGGCCGATATGGGGGACATGGAAATGCCCTTGCCCGAAAACACGGCCCCCATGATGACCGGCACAGGCCCCTACGGTGGCGTGGAGATGGGAGGCATGTTCAGCATTCTCAAAGTCCGCAAAGACCAAAAGCCCGGCGACTACAAAGACCCGGGGTGGTACCAACAGCCCAAGGGCACGCAGGCTTTTGAGTGGACGGGGGCTTTGCCCGAACCCGCGCGCTTCCAGTCCGAAACACAAGGCCCCATGCCCATGGCCGCCACACCGGCCCACACCACCCAAGTACAGGTCAGAAAGCCCCAAGGGCCTATGCAGCACTGAGCTGCCGACGCCTCCCTCGCAATCCATGGTTCAACAGACTGAGACTCACATGAAACAAAACACTATTAACTTCATAGCAGCCTGCGCCCTACTGACGGGCCCAAACGCCGCTTTTGCCACAGGAAGCCATGCGGGCGGCCATGGCCACACTGCCGCCAGCATGGGTGTGGCGGGCAAGGCACAAGACATCAGCCGCACCATACACGTCGACATGAGCGATGCCATGCGATTTACACCGTCTGCCATCCAAGTCAAGCAAGGCGAGACCATTCGCTTTGTCATCAAAAACTCCGGCCAACTCAGCCACGAATTTGTCCTGGGCAGCACCCAAGACCTGGCTGACCACTACGAGCTCATGAAGAAAAACCCGGAGATGGAACACGCCGACGACAACATGCTCACCGTCAAACCCGGGCAAACCGGGGAGATGCTTTGGAAGTTCACGCGTTCCGGCTCAGTAGGCTTTGCATGCCTTCAAGTAGGGCATTTTGACGCCGGCATGAAAGGCAATATTGCCGTGGCGGCAGCCAAAGCCAAAGCAAGCAAACCCACCAGCACAGCCCCGTAATCTCTCAAGAAGGACCTGCACCGCCATGACATATTCATCCACCATGACCCACATGCTGCAAAACGCCCTGCGCCCCCTGGCGCTAACCTTAGGGCTGACGGCCACCCTACTTGCCCCTGTCTGGGCCCAAAGCGACGCTGCGCCCAACCTGGGAGAAGTCCGCAAGATTGACAAAGAAGCCCAAAAAATCACCCTCAAGCATGGTGAACTGAAGTCCATGGACATGCCCCCTATGACCATGGTCTTTAGAGTGGCAGACCCCAGCCTGCTCGACAAGGTCAAGCCAGGCGACAAAGTGCAGTTCAATGCCGAGAAGCGAGACGGCGCCATCGTGGTCACGGTCATAGAACCCACAGCAACAAAGTAGCCCTCGCTCAAGGCCGCGCGTTACAGTGGCGGCCTTAGCCACTCTGTATCAGCATCCTATGGACCTGCCCCTTCACCAACTCACCATGACGGTGCTGATGACGCCTGACACCGCCAACTTCTCCGGCAATGTGCACGGGGGCAACCTGCTCAAGCTGCTGGACCAGGTGGCTTATGCCTGCGCCAGCCGCTATGCGGGGCGCTACGTGGTCACCCTCACGGTAGACCAAGTGACGTTTCGCCAACCCATCCATGTGGGTGAGTTGGTCACATTTTTGGCCTCGGTCAACTATACAGGCACCTCGTCCATGGAGGTGGGCATCAAAGTGATTGCTGAGAACATCCAGCAACGCCAGGTACGCCATGTCAATAGCTGCTTCTTCACTATGGTCGCCGTGGACGATGCGCGCAAGCCCGTCGCCGTGCCGCCCCTAGAACCCAGCACCCCCGACGAACGCCGCCGCCACCTCGCAGCCCAGGTCCGCAAAGAAATGCGCCTGGAAACGCTGCAAAGGTTTGATGCCCTGCGCAAGCAACAAGATTTGTGAAAAATCAAGTCAACGCGTCCACGGCGCGCATGAGGCAACCCTGCAACTGCGTTGCAGCCTACACTGGGTACAACCTGCGACAAGTTCTGCTGTTCGGCTAGACCCCTCGCTGGCGCGGACGGTCCCCCAAAGCCTCATGCACACGCCAGTACCTCTGCAACAGCCCAACACGGCTCTCCAAATGCGGCTTGGCTTCGAGATGGAGTATGAATGTCCCGCCCCCACCCCCATGCTCTTGGCATTGAGCATCCATGACTCCCGCTCGGGCGACTTGGTATACCCAGACCACTTGCTTACGCAGCCCAGCGTAGAAGTAAGGTCTTATCGCGACCATTTTGGCAACTGGTGCAGCCGTTTGGTGGCTCCGCAGGGCCTCTTCATCCTGCGCAGCCATGCCCTGGTCAAGGACCATGGCCTGCCAGATGCGCAAGACCCCACGGCAAGGCAAACCCCGGTAGAGTACCTACCGGAATCCACCCTGCTCTATCTGCTGGGTAGCCGCTATGTAGAAACAGATTTGTTGGCTGACATAGCCTGGTCCCACTTTGGGGGCGGCCCTACCGGCTGGGCAAGGGTGCAGGCCATTTGCGATTTTGTACACCACCACATCCAGTTCGGGTACCAGTTTGCGCGCCGCACCCGCACGGCATGGGAGGCCTACCAAGAAGGCCAAGGCGTCTGCCGTGACCATGCGCACTTGGCGATCGCCTTATGCCGCTGCATGAACATTCCTGCCCGCTACTGCACCGGCTATTTGGGTGACATACGTATCCCGGCGGTGCCAGCCCCCATGGACTTCGCAGGCTGGTTCGAGGCCTTTTTGGGTGACCGTTGGTACACCTTTGATGCCCGCAACAACACCCCCCGCGTCGGGCGCGTGCTCATGGCAAGAGGGCGAGATGCGTGCGATGTGGCGCTGACCAACACCTTTGGACCCAACATCTTGAAGCGCTTTGAAGTCTGGGCCGATGAAGTCCCCACGGCGTAGATCACCGTAGGGGATGCATACCGCATGCGTGGCCCTACTTACACGTGTAACCAATCGACACATGCCGTCACAAAAAACACGCAGGCAAGAGGTGGATACATCACCGCTGCCCCCGCTCGGCTAGAGTCAGTCTCCTAAAATACGCGAGCCCCTGGAGCCCATCACTCCGGGGGTTTTGCATTTGGGACCCTACATGTTGAGTTTGTTGAAAGAGGCCACTACTTGGGTGGCCACCAGCCTGTCCATCCAGCGCGCACGCAGGCTGATCTTGGTGGAAGGCGAGTTATGCCAGCTCTAAGCTTGTCCAGCATGGCAGAAGACTTGGCCTACATCTGGCGGCCAAGCCGTGACTACTTAGAGCACAAGCTGGAAGACCATCGCCTGCAGTTTGCGCTGCTGCAACTGTGCGCCACGCTCTTTGGCTGCGCCATGTGGGGTTGGGACTACACCACGGATCCAGAGGGTGCAAAAAACACCGTGCTGCTACACCTTTGGTATTTGGTCTTGCTGGTGAATGTGTACAACGCCCTGACCCGCACGCGGGCCAGTATTTTGGTCCCCATTGCGGTGCTGACCGGCTGGGTGTCGGTGGTGGTGTTCGTCATGACTTTGGACCGCCTGCACAACGGTTTCTCGCTGGGCCTAGGCGGCTTCATGTTTTTCATGCTGATGGCATTGGCGGTGTTTCCCGGGTTTTCGTGGCGGGTGACTTTGGGCTTGGTCGTCGTAGGCACCTGCATTCCCCCGGCCATGGCTTTGGCGGGCTGGGTGCAAGGCTTTGAACATGGCTTGTACAGCGCGCTCATGTGGCCATCCTGTGTGGTGGTGATTGGGGGTGCCACCGCGTCGGAGCTCAAATACCTGCAAAGCTACCGTTTAGAGCGGCTGTTCGAGTACGAGTCCAACCATGATGCGCTCACCGGCGCACACAACGGAACATTCTTCAAACCCTACTTAAAGCGGGCCATGGCTGAGGGACGTTTGCATGGCGCTGCACCTTCGGTTTTGGCCATTGACATCGACCACCTCCGACGCATCAACGAACAATATGGTCGCGCCGCTGGAGACCGCGTCATCCTCAAGCTCACTGAAATTGGCCACCGCGTCTTGGGCCGCCACAGTGACGTCTTTGCACGCATGGGTGGAGAAGAGTTTTCTGTGCTGTTGCCTGCGACCACGGTGAAAGCCGCATTCGCATTGGCGGAGCGCATGCGCTTAGCGGTCGAGCAAAGCGAAACCACGGGCCCCAAGGGCGAAAGCATGCACTTTACCGTCAGCATTGGCGTGGCCAGAGGGATGGGCCCTGGCTCCGCGCGGGAGCAAGAGTCTGACCTCTTGGCGCGCGCCGACTTGGCCCTGTACCAAGCCAAAAACTCGGGCCGCAACCAAGTGTGCGTGTACGCAGACAACCTGAGCGAAGCCTGAGCGCACGCACATCTAGCCTGAGGCAGGGTCACCGGGTACAAGCGCATTGACAGGGGCACGGTGGGCCACTTACAGTGGTACGACATGCCTTGTCGAGCACAGTGCATGCATCCCTCAACGCATTCGCCAGGAGAGCGCCCATGCTGCAAGCTGCGCCTTTGTCGCCCGCCATAGCGGCATCCCTTGAAAAATGGCACGCCATGGTGGCCTCTGGCAATCTAGAAGGTTTGCCCGATTTGCTGCACCCACAAGCCAGCTTTCGTTCCCCCATGGCCCACAAGCCTTATGCCAGCGCACAAGCCGTCGCTCTCATTGTGACGACCGTCATCGGCGTGTTTACCCAGTTCAAATACCACCGCCAGTTTGTGAATGAAGACGGCATGAGCGTGGTGCTGGAGTTCAGCGCCATGGTGGGGGACAAAGCCATCAAAGGCATCGACATGGTGCGCTTCGATGATGACGGCCTCATCGTTGACTTCGAAGTCATGGTGCGCCCCATGAGCGGCCTGCAAGCCCTGGGTGCTGAAATGGGTGCGCGTTTGGGTGCCTTGCTACCCGCCTTCAAAACTGCAAACACCTAGGCTTTGAGCGTGGAAGCCGCTTCTGAATAGACGTGCCCTAAAAACCTTAACCGGCCAGCCCTACGTAGACGTTTTGCACGTCGTCGTTGCCGTCGATGGCGGCCAAAAACGCTTCCACTTCTTCCAGTTGCTCGGCGCTCAAGCTCGCCGGATCAATCGGGTTCTTGGGCTTGTAACCCAGTTTGGCGGTCAGCACCGTAAAGCCGTGCGCGGGCAAGGCGCGGCTCACCAAGTCCAAATCGGTGGGGTCGGTCAAGAACAGGGTGGCGCCCTCTTCAGCGGCCTCAAAGTCTTGGGCACCGGCTTCAATTGCGGCGACCTCAGCGTCTGCACCGGCAGCCGTAGGTTCGGCTTCAATCATGCCCACGTGGTCAAAGTCCCAGGACACGGAACCCGAGGTGCCCAGTTGCCCTTTACGAAACAACACGCGCATTTCAGGCGCGGTGCGGTTCACGTTGTCGGTCAGGCACTCCACCATCACCGCCACGCGGTGGGGGGCAAAACCTTCGTACATCACGTGTTCAAAGTTAACTGCCTCACCCGTCAAGCCCGCACCCTTTTTGATCGCACGCTCCAGCGTGTCCTTGGGCATAGACACCTTGCGGGCCTGCTCCAAGACCAAGCGCAGCTTGGAGTTACCGGCCGGGTCTGCGCCATTGCGCGCAGCAATCATGATGTCCTTGGCCAAGCGTCCAAACAAACGCCCTTTGGCGTTTGCCGCCAGTTCCTTACCTTTTGCTTTCCACTGCGCGCCCATGCTGATGCTTCCTTGCTGTAATAGCGCTCTATGGCGCTTGGTGATATCTGGTGAGTGATTGCGGGTGCCGCAATTGCAAGCCCCACGCACCACTGAAGAGGGCTAGGTTATACACCCAACCCAGACCAGCCGCCCACGTTGGCGGTGCAGCGCCGCGCCTGATCCAGCCGGCCACGGCAAAAGCAGGTGGGCCTCACGACACGATGTACGCCGCCGAGCCGGTGGACAACAGCTTGCCGTCGGCCCCCACAAACTCCATGCGGGTAGACGCCACGCGCGAGCCTAGGCGCATAACTTCAGCATGCAGCACAAAGTACTCGCCAATGCCGGGGCGCAAGTAGTCCACCCGCAGGTCTATGGTGCCTAGCTTGGCAAAGCGGTGCAGACGGGCGAACGGAGACTCGTCCATATGGCGCGCGCCGATGGCGGCCATCACGGCCAAGCCGCCCATGGCGTCCAGCCCCGCGCTGATCACGCCACCGTGGATGCGGTTGTAGCTGTAGTGCCCCACCAGCGCCGGGCGCATGTCAATGCGCGCACTCACCCGCTGCGGCAACAGCTGCGTGATCTTCAGCCCAATGGTTTGGTTAAAGACAATGCTTTCTTCAAAAATCTTGGTCAAGCCGGTGATGAACTCGGGCTCAAACACGACCTCGGCGTTGCTGCCCGCATCGGTGCTGGGCAAGGCAGCGGCAGGACTGGATGGTTCAGTACGGGAGTGGGGCATGGGCCGATCTCACAAACCGAGCTGGCGGCTGGCCAGCTCTTTCATGATCTCTTCGGCGCCGCCGCCAATCATCATCACCTTGACCTCGCGGTAAATGCGCTCGCAGGCTGTGCCCCGCATAAAGCCCATGCCCCCCAAGATTTGCACACCTTGGTCGGCGCAAAACTGCATGGTTTGCGTGGCGTGGTTTTTGAGCAAGCACACCTGGGCCACCCACTCAGCGCCTTTGGCCGACTTTTCGCCCCGGTCCCCGGCGTCAGCACGGGCAGACACCGCATTGAGCCAAGCGCGTGTGGACTCAATGCGCATCTTCATGTCCATGAACTTGTGGCGTATGGTTTGGTGGTCTATGAGCGCCGTGCCAAAGGTCTTGCGCTGCTGCGCCCAGGCCAAGGCTTCGTCATAGCAGCACTCGGCAAAGCCCAAAGCCATGGCCGCCATGGACAAACGCTCGCCATTGAAGTTGGTCAAAATGATTTTGAAGCCCGAGCCTTCTTCGCCCACCAAGTTGCCCACGGGCACGCGCACGCCATCAAACCGCAGCTGCGCTGTGTCCGAGCACAGCCAGCCCATTTTTTTCAGGGGGCTGCGCGACAAGCCAACAGCGTCGCCCGGCACCATGAGCATGGAGATACCCATGGGCCCTTTGTTTACCAAGTCGGTACGCACGGCCACCGTGATCCAGTCGGCGCGCATGCCGGAGGTGATGAAGGTTTTTTCGCCATCCACCACGTACTCGTCGCCCTCGCGGCGTGCCGTGGTTTTGAGGGCAGACACATCGGTGCCACCTCCGGGCTCGGTGATGGCCAGCGCCGCTATTTTTTTGCCTGCCAGCACATCAGGTATGACCTTGGCCTGCAGCGCAGCAGAGCCGTGGCGCACCACGGGTGGCAGGCCAATGTTGTGGCTAAACAGGCTGGCCATCAACCCGCCGCTGCCCCCAGTGCGCGCCAGCGCAATCGTCATGGCGTTGCGCAATGCCCATGGCGCGGGCGTGCCGCCAAAGGCCTCTGGGTAGCCCAGCCCCAGCCAGCCCAAATCGGCCGCGCGCTGGTACAGGCTGCGGGGGAATTCGCCCGCCTCCTCCCAGTCGTTCAAATGGGCGGCCACCTCTTCGCGGATAAAGCGGCGCGCGCTGTCTTCGACCTGGGCAATGTCTTCTGGCCCCCACTCGGCAGTGGTGCTGGGCGGTGTAGGCAATGTGGCGTGTGTCATGGGGTTTAACTCTGGCCTTCGCTGGGCGTGAAAAGTTTGGGCGTGGTGGCGCGGTGAAAACCGTTGAACGGTTTGATGGCGGCGCGCTCTTGCGCCTTGGCATCGGCCACACGCATGGGCCAGCCCATGCGCACTTGGGGCCGCGCACCGTCCACACGCAGCGTGCTGCCGCTGATAAAGGCCGCTGCGGGACTGAGCAAAAACACAATGCTGGCGGCCGCTTCGGCCTCGGTGCCAAAGCGCCCTAGGGGCACGGTTTTGCTCATTTCACGCAGCATGGGGCCCATCTCGGCGGGGTATTTGTCCATGCCGCTGGAGGCTATATAGCCCGGTGCCACGGCGTTCACACGCACCCCGCGCCCGGCCCATTCAATGGCGGCAGTCTCGGTAAAGTTGACCATGCCCGCGCGTGCCGCGCCGCTGTGGCCCATGCCCGGCATAGAGCCCCACATGTCTGCCACGATGTTGACGATGGCGCCGCCGTTTTTGTTCATGCTTTGCAAAAAGCATTCGCGTGCCATCAAAAACCCACCGGTGAGATTGGTGTTGATCACAGCCTCCCAGCCTTTGGCGCTAATGGCTTCTAACGGCGTCATGTACTGGCCACCGGCGTTGTTCACCAGCCCATCAATGCGGCCATGGGCGGCCACCACTTCGGCCACCACCGCTTTCACCGCCTCTTCTTGCCGAATGTCACATGCATGCCAGCTGGCCTTGCCACCGTCGGCCTCTATCTCGTCTTTCACCGCTTGGAGTTTTTCGGGCTTGCGGCCAATGAGCACGGTGTGCGCGCCCAAAGCGGCCAGCTCATGGGCGGTGCAGCGCCCAATGCCAGAGCCGCCACCGGTCACCACCACCACCTGCCCGGCAAACAAGCCGGGCGCAAACACAGAGCCGTATGTAGAAGCTGAAGTCATGCCTTGTCTTTCAAAAATAAAGCAATGCAGGCGCTGGTGAGCTCGTCCAGCGAAGCGCCTTTTTTGCGGTCGAACCACTGCACTGACCAATTCAGTGCACCCAAAATCAACAAGCGCGCCAGCTTGACCGGCGCACCCAATTGCCCGCTGTCGTGCAGGCGCTGCAGCACCGGCGTCCACGCAGCTTCATAGTCGGTCTGGAGCCGGGCCAAGTCCGTGCGTTGGCGTGCGCTCAAAGCGCGGTGCTCGTACAGCATCACAGGCACAAAGTCGTTGCCAGGGCCCAGCAAGGTTTCATAGTGCGCGCGGATCAGGCTGCGCATGGTGTCTACCGAGCTGGCACTGGCGGGCAAAGCCGCTAAAGCCTGCGCTTGGCGCGCCAACGCGGTGTGCATGCCCGCCTCCATCACGGCGAACAGCAAGGCGTCTTTGCTTTTGAAGTGGTAGAACGGCGAGCCGCTGTGCATGCCCACAGCCGCCGCAATGTCGCGGGTGCTGGTGGCGTCAAAGCCTTGCTTGCGAAACAGCTTGGCCGATGCGGTGATCAGGTCTTGGCGGCGGTTACCGTCGTCTAGCTCCAGCGCGGTTTTGCGCGGGCGACCACGGGGGCGCTTGGGTGCCAAGGCCGTGTCTGTGGCAAGCGTTGAGGGTGGTGCGTGGGAGTCGTCACGGAGCGATGCGGGAGCCTTCATGGGCTCTGAGCATATCCAAGCGCCGCATTTATAGCAAGCAAATGCTTTGCGTAAATACCCCTAGCAAAAACCAGGGGCTACCGAGGGATGGGCCTGCTAGGCGCAGCGCATGAGCGTCTGCGCTTAGCAAGGCCTGCGCGGGCTTACTCTTCGAGTTCAGCGCCTGCAAATTCGTCTTCAGGGCCTTCGCTGTCCATGGCGGCAATCTCAGCGTACTGCACCGCGTTGAGCTGGTGGCGGTAAGCCAAGAAAGTGTGGCGAGCGGCTTTGTCAGTGTCGCCTTCGTCTTCGGCAATGGCGGCGGCAAAGTGGTGCTTGGCAGCAGCGGTGAAATGGTGCGCCGCCATGCGGTGCACGTCTGCGGCCGACTCAAAGTCGTCTTCCGCGTATTCCTCGCCCAAGTCGTCGGTCTCTGGCGCGTTATCTTGAGTCATGGTGGCCTCGCATAGGTGTGTCACGGCAATGCGCCGCAGCCCCAAGCATGGGCGCTGCGTATGAAGCCTTCGTGACAAAACAAGGCAGCGCGGTTTGAAGACTCGCCACACGGTGCCATCCTGCACAGTCGCTTGGTATTCTTCGCGGCATTTACACATCGCAAAGCAACACACCGTGACGAATGCAACACCCCACACCCTAGACCCCGCCGCTAGCGCCCAACGCCAACTAGACGCCTACAACGCCCGCGACCTAGCGCGCTTTGTGGCCGAATACACCGACGATGTACAGGTCTACCGCCTGCCCTCCGCAGAGCCCATGTTGGTGGGCAAAGCTGCCCTGACCGAACACTACCGCACCCACCGCTTCAACCTGCCCCAGCTTCACGCCGAGCTCGTCAACCGCATGGTCTTCGGCAACAAAGTCATAGACCATGAACGCGTGACTGGCGTGCAAGACCAAGCCATGGAAGTGGCGGCTATCTATGAAGTGACGGAACAGGGGATTGCCAAGGTTTGGTTTGTGAGTGGTAGCTAAACCCTAGCCCCAGCGCTGGAGGTTGCTGCGCCCAAACTCACTTCGGTGTAACTGCCTCAGCCGGGCTTTCACGCTCGCTCTTTGCACCCGCAAATGCGTCGAAGATGCGGCGGTGTGCGTAGTACGACCATGGGTCGTGTCGCTCGTAGTAGCCAGCCACCCAGGCCTGAAGGTTCTCCAGCATGGCATCTTGTGCTTCTTTGGAAGCGTACTTGTGCGGCTCCCAAGGGCGGGACCGGTTGTGCGTGAGACACACCTCACGCCCGGGGTTCAGGAATACCAGCTCCGTGCATTGGGCCGATGCCGCTTCAACTAGCTCGCCGTAGCACCCCTCAATCACCCAGCTTTGATGGGCCACCAGAAACTCCGCCAGCGATGCATGGATAGCGTCCATGGGGCGCTGTACCGCAACCTTACCGGGCTCCCAAACGATGGAGTCCAGGTCCAAATGTGCAAGGCCATGTGCTTGGCTCAGGTGTTTGGCTAAGGTGCTCTTGCCTGAACCAGAGTTGCCAAAAATGAGGGTTTTCATAGCTTAAGGCGTTGAAGTCAACGAGCTGTTCGGCTTCTGGCGCAGCTCCGGTGAAACCCTGGGCTTGGGCCTAGGGACGAAGAACAGCGAAGCGCCAACTGTCATTTGATGTCTTCAGATGGCGTGCACACAGGGTGCACCCCTGTCACAACTCCATAGTCGCAAGTTTCATCGACTCGCTTTCGGTATGCATCGATCAAGCACTTTGCGGTTTTGCATTGATTTCTCTGTGTCAGCCACCTCAGTTGCTCTTCTTGCAACAACTTCCTAGAACCGCCGAAGTCGGAAGCGAGCATGCCTTTGTAATTTTCCGCCAATGCAACATCGAGCCTTTCAAGTTGCGCATCGGTGCAAATGGTTCTTTCAACGTATGTTGAAGCCTTCGAACAATCAAAGGAAGCAGCGACTGCTTGAAATGTGAGCAGCGCAAGTGCAGTCGAGATCGTCAACTTCTTCATGGCGCAGGCGTACGGCTTCAAGAGGCCCAGCTTGATGTAGAAGTGAAACCTGTCTTGTGAACAAGATCGCTGTTGGTCATGGTTTCGCTCCCTAAACCTGTAAGTCATTGATTTATACCCGAGCAAGGCAGTGTGTTTGACCCAGTCCGCCACATAAGTTGTGGCTTAGTGGCCATCGCGCCCCCCTACAAATACCCCCTCTTCCCCCCTCTTTTCCCCCTCAAGCTTTTCCCGGAGCTGCCTATCCTTGGCAGACCATGAACATCTCAGACGTCCTTAGCAGCCACGCCAGCAGCTTGAACAAGTCCAGCACCTCGGGGGCTAAGGCGAGTTCGGCGGTGGCGGGCAATAGCAACCCCTTGCAAAGAGCGGGAAGCCGCTTGCAGGCGCAGATAGACAGCACCTCGGCGCAGCTGTCGTCGTTTGGGCGTTTGAAGTCTTCCGTGTCTGACACGCAATTGGCGGCCAAGGCCTTGGCGGGGCTGCCCAGCACAGCCAGCGATGTGGAGCTCAAAGCAGCGGTGGCCAAGCTGGCAGCGGCTTACAACGCGTCGCTGGGTGCAGCGCGCACCACGGCAGACAAAGCTGGCATGACATCCGAGGCGCGCGGCGCACTCAACGTAGGCATGGACTTGCGCCGCGCCATCAAGACCGACACCGCCACGGCCGACGCCATGCGTGGCATGGGCTTTGTGCTTAAGAGCGATGGCACAGTAACGGTGGATGACAAAAAGTTGGACGCCGCGCTCAAAGCCAACCCCGCCAAAGTGCGCGCGGCCATGTCCAAGGTGGGCGGGCAAATCAACACGGTGGCCACCAAAGAGCTGGCCAAGGACGGCACCATGGCGGGCTCACTCGACTCGCTCACCCGCCGCGCTGGCACCTTGCAAACGCAGGCCACCGCCATGAGCAAGGTCATGGCGTACATGGCCAATCAGGCGTAAACGCCTGTGCAGCCAGGCTGCGGGCCTGGCCAACGCTCTCACTCAATCAATAAACAAGTCGGGCACAAACTTGGTGGTGCCGGGGGTGACGGAGTAGCGGTCTAGGTCGGTCACGCCGTGGGCGGCTAACACCTCGTCATCCAAATAGAAGTTGCCGGTGGCGCCAGCGCTGCTGGTGAGGATGGCGTAGGCCGCGTCGGCCATGATGTCGGGGGTGCGGCACAGGGCCACGTCTACCCCCGGAATCATTTGCATAGCAGCGGTGGCAATGGCGGTGCGGGGCCACAGGCTGTTAACGCCAATGCCGTGCTTTTTGAACTCGGCCGAGTGGCCCAGCGTGCACATGCTCATGCCGTACTTGGCCATGGTGTAGGCGGTGTGGCTTTGGAACCAGTGCGCCTGCATGTTCAAGGGGGGCGACATGGTGAGCACCTGCGGGTTGCGCCCTGCTTTGGCTGACTTTTTGAGCTCCGGCAAGCAGGCCATGGTGCACATATAGGTGCCGCGTGCATTGACGCCGTTCATGAGGTCAAAACGCTTCATGGGCGTGGCCTCGGTGTTGGTGAGGCTGATGGCGCTGGCGTTGTTGACCAAGATGTCGATGCCGCCAAAGATCTCTACCGCTTTGGCCACGGCGGCCAGCACAGCGGCTTCGTCGCGAATGTCTACCGACAGGGGCAAGGCCTTGCCGCCAGCGGCTTCGATCTCAGCGGCTGCGCTGTAGATGGTGCCGGGCAACTTGGGGTTGGCATCGGTGGTTTTGGCCACGATGACGATGTTGGCGCCGTCTGCCGCTGCGCGCTTGGCCACTGCCAAGCCGATGCCGCGGGACGCGCCAGTGATAAACAGGGTTTTGCCTGCGAGTGATGCCATGGGTCTGTCTCCTTACGTTATAGAAGCCCGCCCTTGGTGGGCGGTGCTGGCGCTGGGGGCGCCGTAACCGCGCAGGCCACTACACATTTAATAGCTGCTTGCGCAATATCCATGGGCGCCAGCAGCACTTTTCGCCACTAAACGCCGCGAACTCAGGCCCTTGCGGGCCCATGCTTAGGCCTTAGAAAAGTCGGGGCGGCGCTTTTCCATGAAGGCGGTGAAGGCTTCTTTGGCAGCAGGCTCTTGCAACATGCGGCCAAAGGAGGCAGCCTCTTCTTCGATAGCGGCCAGCACCTGGGCCATTTGGCCCTTCTTCATGAGGCGCTTGGTTTCCAACAAAGACGCCAAGGGTTTGGTGGCCAGCTTGCGCGCCTGGGCTTGGGCGATTTCATTGGTTTGGGTGGGCGGCAAGATGCGGTTGACCAAGCCCACTTCGAGCGCAGCCTCGGCCATAAAGGGGTCGCCCATGAGCAGCGCTTCGGCGGCGCGGTGGTAGCCCATCATTTGCGGCACCAAGAGGCTAGAGCCCGCTTCGGGGCACAGGCCCAGGTTCACAAAGGGCATGGAGAAGGCGGCGTTGTCACCGGCGTACACCAAGTCGCAATGGAACAGCAAGGTGGTGCCAATGCCCACCGCTGGGCCGCACACGGCAGCGACGAGCGGTTTAGGAAAGGTGGCAATCGCGCGCAAGAAACGGAACACAGGCGCGTCTTGCGTAGACGGTGGGTTGCTCAAGAAGTCGCCAATGTCATTGCCCGCGCTGAAGATGGCCACATCACCCTGGATGAGCACGGTGCGCACGGCGCTGTCGTCCTTGGCTTGCTCCAAGGTGTCGGCCAGGCTGGCGTACATGGCTTTGGTGAACGAGTTTTTCTTCGCCACGCGGTTGATGGTGATGGTCAGCACGCCTTCGGCGGTGAGGGTCAAGATGTCGGACATGGTGTTGCTCGTTTCTTAAAGTTCTGAAAAATGCGAGGACGCACTGTAAATCACTCTTTGTAGTACACCAGCTGGTGTGAGGTCGCCAAGAGCGCACCGGCGTGGCTCCAGAGCTGGGCGGTTTGGTCAAAAAACCCATTGCTAAAGGCTTGGGCACGGGCTTGTGCCAGCACATAGTCGTCAGACGCTTGCGCCAGTTGCTGCGCGCTGGCATGGAAATACACCGTGAGCGACACGGTGCCCGCAGGCACCATGTGGGCGCGGCGCAGCCACACGCGGGGGAAGAAGATGTCGCTCATGGCGGTGACGGCCGGATAGTCCAGAGGCCGGGCGGGCTGGTCGCGCACCCAGAGCTGGCTTTGGCTGGCGGTGTGATGGTCGTCCGAGGCCACGCGGCCATCCCACTTGGCGGGCAAGGGGCCGCTGACATTGCGCAGCTCATAGCGGGCCAGCCATACCAGCGCCTCAGGCGTGGGCACGGGCGCAATGCCCTCTGGGCCGGGGACTTGCGGCATGGGGCTGTCGTTCAGTGCCCAGGTGTCGCGCGGCAGCGCCGTCATGGCGGTGCCGGTGAGCACGGTGGCGCTGCTGCCATCGGGCTGGGTTTGCGTGATGTCTAGCACCCAGTGCTGGGTGGAGCGGTTGGTGCGGGCGGCACGCAGGTTGAGCGTGTAGGCGCCGGGGGTGATGCCTGCCGCAAAGTTCACCGTCAGCGACACGGGGCTGCCCAAACACTCTGGGTGCTGGGTGATGGCCGAGACCATGGTGGCAGCGGTGATGCCACCAAACGGCCCCACCATGTTGTGCCACGCCGGGTGGGTGTGGCCTAGGTAGCTGCCATCGGCCTGCGCCTCTAGGCGCAGGGCTTCGTCAAACAAATGCAAACTCACGCAAAAGCTCCTTCTGAAAACTGCTGCAAATACTGCTGCAGTTGCGGCCACATGCGGCCCAACTGCTCTTCTTTAAACATGCCAAAGTGGCCGATGCGGCGCAGGTTGACCTCAGCAGGCTCCACGCTGCGCAACACATGCGGGGCATTGCTGTACAGCGCCAACAAGCTTTGTACCGAGCGCAGCGTCAGCATCTCGTCGTCGGCCATGGCCAGTGCGACCATGGGAAAGCGGACTTGTGCATAGCTGCGGCGCACAGCCTCGCCCTCTGCGCCTACGCTGTATTCGGGGTTCAAGCACCACTTGCGCCACTGCAGCATGACGCCTGCCGGCACATTGCCGATGATGCCCAAACGCTTGCCCGGAAAGTAGCCACACAGGCGCGTAGCCAGCGGCACTATGAGGTACCAAAACGGCAAGACGCCGCGCTTGAGTTGCGGCGCGTTGTCGCGCCAGTAGCCGCTACCGGCGGCTATGTTGATCAGGCCGCTGACCTTGTGGGCGTTGGGCAAGAGGCCCGGCAGCTGCGCGCCCAGGCTGTGGCCCAAAAGGTAGAGCGGTGCTGCGGGCATGGCCGCGTGGGCGTGGTCCACCACATGGGCGTAGTCGCGCGCCCAGTCGTTGAGATCAGCGTCAAAGCCTTGGAGGCCGCCATGCGGCGTGTTGGGTTTGGAGTCGCCCATGCCTCGATAGTCAAAGGTGGTGACGCGCCAGCCTTGGCTAGCCAGCCATTGGGCAAACGGCGTATAAAAATCTTGGCGCACGCCCATGGCGCTGGCCACCACCACATTGCCATGGGCAGGCCCTGTGGGTGCAAACACCCGCAGGGCAATGTGCACGCCCTTGTCGCTTTCCAGTTGCAAAGTTTCCACTGCGCACTCCGTTATCGTGACTTGGGCGCTTGCCCCTTGCTCCACTGACGCTGGCAACAAAAAGGCCACCCGCAGGTGGCCCTTGCTGTGAGCGGCTTAGACCCGCTCAAAGATACCGGCAGCCCCTTGGCCCATGCCTACGCACATGGAGACCATGCTGTATTTCAGGTTGTGGCGGTGCAAGGCGTGAATCGCCGTGGCGGAGCGAATAGCACCGGTAGCGCCCAGTGGGTGGCCCAGCGCAATGGCGCCGCCCATGGGGTTGACCTTGGCGGGGTCCAGCCCCAGGGTGTTGACCACGGCCAGCGACTGGGCAGCAAAGGCTTCGTTGAGCTCAATCCAGTCAATCGCGTCTTGGGTCAACCCGGCGTAGCGCAAGGCAGCTGGAATGGCTTCAATCGGGCCGATGCCCATGATGTGAGGAGGCACGCCTTTGGAGGCAAAGCTCACAAAGCGGGCCAGTGGCTTCAAGCCATGTTGCTTGACCGCTTTTTCGCTGGCCAAAATCAGGGCGCCAGCGCCGTCTGACGTTTGCGAGCTGTTGCCTGCGGTGACCGAACCACGGGCAGCGAACACGGCCTTCAATTTAGCCAAGCCTTCTAAGCTGGTATCGGCGCGGGCTCCTTCGTCCAAGCTCACGGTGCGGCGCTTTTCAATGACTTCGCCAGTCTCCAGGTTGGGGCTGCGGTCCACCACCTCAACAGGGGTGATTTCGGCAGCAAAGTCGCCACGCGCTTGGGCGGCCAAGGCACGCTTGTGGGACTCCACGGCAAAGGCGTCTTGCGCGTCGCGGCTGATCTTCCACTGGTTGGCCACCTTCTCAGCGGTCAGGCCCATACCGTAGGCAATGCCGATGTTTTCGTCATGGTCAAACATGGTGGGTGAGAGAGATGGCGAGTTGCCCATCATGGGCACCATGCTCATGCTTTCCACACCGGCGGCGATCATGACGTCGGCCTCACCCACACGGATGCGGTCAGCCGCCATTTGCACAGCCGACAAGCCCGACGCGCAAAAGCGGTTCACGGTGATGCCACCCACGCTGGTGGGCAAGCCCGCCAACACGGCGCCAATGCGGGCGATGTTCAGGCCTTGTTGCCCCTCGGGGATGGCGCAACCGCAGATCAGGTCTTCAATGGTTTGCGGGTCTAGCGTGGGCACTTGCGCCAAGGCGGCGCGCAGCGCGGTGACCAACAAATCGTCAGGGCGGGTGTTGCGGAAAAAGCCGCGGTGGGAACGGCCAATCGGCGTGCGGGTGGCCGCAACGATGTAGGCTTCTTGAACTTGTTTCATGGAGGACTCCTTCAATTCTTGCGTGGGCCGGACGGTATCCAGGCCCAGATAAATTCGCATTCAATCGGCTGCGCGCCGGATTCGTCGCTGACGTGCACCGCCACGGTGACCTCGCCCTTGTCGGTTTGCTGCATGAGTGCGCGCTGCGCATCGGTCAGCACCGCCACGGCGCGCATGGCGCCTTGGGTGCGTTTTTTGAAGCTCACCTTGAGCTCTTTGGCCAGCGGCAGGCAGTCGTCACGCACGTTCATGCCCACCACCATGCCGGTGGCGGTTTCAGCCAGCAGCGTCATGGCGGCGGCGTGCACGCCATGGATATGGTTTTGCACGCGGCGCTCGTTGGCAATGGCAATCTCAACGCGGTGCGGCGCCATCTCTACATACTGCAAGCCTGCGGTACCGGTAAAGGGCACCGCGCGGCGCAGCACCACGTTGCGCGCCCAAGCACGGGCAAAGCGCGGCACTTGGTCAAGCTGGCGCAGCGAGCGCACCAAGCGGTTGGGCTTGGCTTGCTCGGGCGTAGAACCTGCGGTGTGCGCAGTGCTAGACACGGCAACCATCTCAGTTGCGCACCGGTTTGCCGGTGGACATCATGCCCATGATGCGCTCTTGGGTTTTGGGGTGGGTCAAGAGCGAGGTAAACGCTTTGCGCTCCAAGGCCATGAGGTATTCCTCAGTGACCAAAGTGCCCGCGTCTACATTGCCACCGCACACCACCTCAGCAATCAAGCTGGCAATGTGGAAGTCGTGGGCGCTGATGAAGCCGCCGTCACGCATATTGACCAATGAGCCTTTGATGGTGGCAATACCACTGCGCCCCGCCACGGCAAACTGGCGCTTGTGCGGCGCACGGTAGCCTGCGGCGTACATGGACTTGGCTTCGTTGATGGCCACAAACAAGAGCTCGTCTTTGTGGGGCACCACGATGTCGCTGTCGAGCAGGTAGCCCAGCTTGCGGGAATCCAGCGCGCTGGTGCCCACTTTGGCCATGGCGGCGGCAGTAAAGCCTTCGGTCAAGAAAGGAACCAAGTCTTTGCCTGTGGAGCTTGCTATATTTTCTGCAGCACGCCGCGCAATATAGGTGAGCCCGCCAGCCCCGGGAACCAAGCCAACGCCCACTTCCACCAGACCGATATAGCTTTCCATAGCCGCCACACGGCGGCTGGAGTAAATGGCGAGTTCGCAACCACCGCCCAAAGCCAAGCCGCGAATGGCGGAGATGACCGGCACATTGGAGTAGCGCAGCTTGAGCATGGCTTTTTGCAGCTCGGCTTCGGCACCGTCGATGGCTTTGGCGCCGCCCATCATGAAGGCGGGCAGCATGGACTGCAGATCTGCGCCTGCGGAGAACATCTCATCGGGCGACCAGATCACCAAGCCTTGGTAGTCTTTTTCAGCCAGCGCTTGCGCTTGCAACAAGCCTTCAATGACTCCGCCACCGATGGCGTGCATCTTGGTCTTGATGCTGGCGATGACGACTTGGTCGTCCAAGGTCCACAGGCGAATGGATTCGTCTTCGAACAGGGTTTTGCCCGCAGTTTCAGCTTGCGGGGCTTTGGCGCCCAGCACGCTCTCAGGGAAGTGCTGGCGTTGGTACACGGGCAGCTGGCGCACTGGCACAAAGGTGCCGGTACTGGGGTTCCACGAACCGGCAGGTGTGTGCACACCACCGGCGTCGGCCACAGGGCCTTTGAACACCCATTCAGGCAAAGGCGCTTTGCACAGGGCTTTGCCTGCGTCAATGTCTTCTTGCACCATCTTGGCCACTTCGAGCCAGCCGGCTTCTTGCCACAGCTCAAACGGGCCTTGCTTCATGCCAAAGCCCCAGCGCATGCAGAAATCCACATCGCGGGCATTGTCCGCAATCGATGCCAAATGGATGGCGGCGTAGTGGAAGCTGTTGCGCAAAATGGCCCACAAGAACTGGCCTTGCTTGCCTTCGGCATTGCGCAGCAGCTTCATGCGCTCGGCAGCAGGCTTTTTGAGCATGCGTGCGTAGACCTCGTCCGCCTTTTGGCCACCGGCGACATAGTCTTTGCTAGCGGCATCAAAGCGCAACACCTCACGGCCCACCTTTTTGAAGAAGCCCGCCTTGGTCTTTTGACCGAGGTTGCCCATCTCCAGCAGGGTTTTGAGCACGGTGGGGGTGGCAAAGCTTTCGTAGAAAGGATCGGTCTCCAAGCTCAAGGTGTCTTGCAGCGTTTTGATCACATGGCCCATGGTGTCCAGGCCCACCACGTCTGCCGTGCGGAAGGTACCGCTGGAGGCGCGGCCTAGCTTTTTGCCAGTCAGGTCGTCCACCACGTCGTAGGACAGGCCAAAATTTTCCACCTCTTTCATGGTGGCCAACATGCCTGCAATGCCCACGCGGTTGGCAATGAAGTTGGGAGAGTCTTTGGCACGCACCACGCCTTTGCCCAGGGTGCTGGTGACAAAGCCTTCCAGCGCGTCAAGGTAAGCGCCTTCGGTGGTGGGGGTGTTGATCAACTCCACCAAGGCCATGTAGCGCGGTGGGTTGAAAAAATGGATGCCGCAAAAGCGGGGTTTGATGTCCTGGGGCAGCGCCTCAGACAGTTTGGTGATCGACAGCCCCGAGGTGTTGGACGCCACGATGGTGTGGGCGCCAATGTAGGGGGCAATCTTGGTGTAGAGGTCCAGCTTCCAGTCCATGCGCTCGGCTATGGCCTCGATGATGAGGTCACAGTCGCGCAGTTGCTCGAGGTGCTCTTCGTAATTGGCTTGACCAATCAAGGCAGCGTCTTCGACCACACCCAGAGGTGCGGGCTTGAGCTTTTTCAGGTTGTCGATGGCTTTGCTGACAATGCCATTTTTAGGACCTTCTTTGGCGGGCAAATCAAACAGCACCACAGGCACTTTGACGTTGACCAGGTGCGCTGCAATCTGCGCACCCATCACGCCAGCGCCCAGTACGGCGACTTTACGAACTTGAAAGCGGGACATAACTCTTCCTCAATTTATTGAACGCGGATCCAAACTTGGGTTCGGTAGAAGAACCCGATGTAGCCGCGCATTTCGATCTTTTTGCCACCTTCGATGGGAGTCATGGTCATCTTGTAGGTCTTGCCGGAGCTTGGCTCCACGATGGTGCCGCCTTCCCACAAGTCTTTACCGTCAGCCTTCTTCAGGCCACGGATGATTTCCAAGCCCACCATGGGTTGGTCTTTGCGGTCGTCCTTGCATTCCACACATTTTTCGTCAGGGCGCGCTTTGGGGTCGAGCACCTTTTCAATCTTGCCGGAGATGACGCCATCGTTCTCGACGATGCGGATTTCAGACTTGGCGGTGCCGTCTTTGTCGTCAATCGTTTTCCAAAGCCCCACAGGGGTCATCTGCGCCATGGCAGACACAGAACACATACCCAAAGCGATAAACCATGCTGAACGAACCATTTGTAGTCTCCTCGTTGTAAAAGTGTGAAAAGGACGTAGCGGGCTTTATGCGAATACGGCGTCGGTGTCCATCAGTACTTTGGAACCAGCGCGCGCAGTACGCATCAAGGTTGCGGTTTCAGGGAAAAGCTTGGCAAAGTAGAAACGCGCAGTCTGCAGCTTAGCGACATAGAAGGGGTCTGTGTTGCCTGCTGCAATTTGACGCAATGCGACTTGGGCCATGCGTGCAAAGAAATAGCCAAACACCAGGTGGCCTGCCACGCGCAAGTAGTCCACCGCAGCAGCCCCTACCTCGTCGGGGTTTTGGAAGCCTTTGAAGCCGATCTCGGTGGTGAACTTGGTCATTTGCTCACCCAACACCGCGATGGGGTTGATGAACTCAGCCATCTTTTCGTTCACGCCTTCTTCGGCCACCAAAGCACCTACCAACTTGCCAAACTTTTTGAGTGTGGCGCCGTTGTTACCCAAGATCTTGCGGCCCAACAGGTCCAATGACTGAATGGTGTTGGTGCCTTCGTAAATCATGTTGATGCGGTTGTCACGCACAAACTGCTCCATACCCCACTCTTTGATAAAGCCATGGCCGCCAAATACTTGCATGCACGCGTTGGTTGCAATGTGGCCGTTGTCGGTCAGGAAAGCCTTGGCAATGGGGGTGAGCATGGCCAGCATTTCGCCGGAGTCGTTGCGCACTTTTTCATCAGGGTGGTTGTGCTCTTTTTCCAGCAACATCGAGCAATAGGCTTGCAGTGCGCGGCCACCTTCAGCATAGGCTTTGGCGGTGAGCAACATCTTGCGCACGTCTGGGTGCACGATGATGGGGTCAGCGGGCTTGTCTTTGGCTTTAGGGCCCGTCAAAGAGCGCATTTGGATGCGGTCTTTGGCATAGGCCAAAGCGTTTTGGTAAGCCACTTCGGTCAAGCCCAGAGATTGGTTGCCCACGCCCAAGCGTGCGGCATTCATCATCACGAACATGCCTTGCATGCCCTTGTTGGGCTGGCCCACCATGGTGCCTACAGCGTTGTCCAGCACCATTTGGCAAGTCGCGTTGCCGTGGATGCCCATTTTGTGCTCCAAGCCGCCGCAGTAGATGCCATTGCGCTCGCCCAAGCTTCCGTCCTTATTGACCAACACTTTGGGCACGATGAACAAACTCACGCCTTTGATGCCGGGAGGCGCATCGGGCAAGCGTGCCAACACCAAATGGATGATGTTGTCTGTCATGTCGTGTTCACCAGCGCTGATGAAAATCTTGTTGCCGGTGATGCGGTAGGTGCCGTCGGCCTGTGGCTCGGCTTTGGTGCGCATCAGGCCCAAGTCAGTGCCGCAATGCGGCTCGGTCAGGCACATGGAGCCAGTCCATTCGCCGGTCGTCATTTTGGGGAGATAGGTCGCCTGTTGCTCAGGTGTGCCGTGAGCTTCCAAGGCAGCATACGCGCCGTGGGTCAAGCCGGGGTACATGGTCCAGGCTTGGTTGGCGCTGTTGAGCATTTCGTAGAACGAACCATTCACAACATAGGGCAAGCCTTGGCCGCCGAACTCAGGCGCGCAGCCGAGTGCAGCCCAGCCACCTTCGATGTATTGCTTGTAGGCTTCTTTAAAGCCCTTGGGTGTGGTGACCGCGTGGGTAGTTTGGTCGATCTTGCAGCCTTCTGCGTCGCCGCTGATGTTCAGGGGGAAGGCCACTTCAGCGGCGAACTTGCCGCCTTCTTCCAACACTGCGTTGATGGTGTCGGCGTCGATATCGGCGTGCTTAGGAATCTGCTTGAAGTCATCAGAGACTTTGAGCACTTCATGCAGCACAAACTGCATATCACGCAAGGGTGGGTTGTAAGTAGGCATGCTGTTTACTCCTTAGGAAACTGGGGAATGAAGGGTTGCTTGGGCTTAGGCGGTTGAGGCATCCACGCCATAACGCACCAGAATGTTTTGAAAGCCTGCGTTGGCGCGCTCGATAGAGCCCGGGTTCTTGAGAAACCGGGCCTCATAGTGGAGCGCCAAGATAAGGCCATGAATCTCAAATGCCATTTGCTGCTCATCGGCATCTGGCCGCAGATGGCCACATTGCTTGGCAAGCACGACCGCTCTGTGCAGTCCGTTGAGCCAAGTCTGTACGGAAGTCGCCAGGGCATCACGGACAGGGCCTGGGCGGTCATCAAACTCAACCGCGCCGCTGATGAATATGCAGCCCGACTGAATCTCTACGGCAACGCGCTTCATCCAGTTCCCGAAGAGTGCTTTGACACGCGGCAGCCCCCGTGGCTCGTGCAAGGCGGGGTAGAAGATTTCTTGCTCAAACCTGCTGAAGTACTCACGTATGACAGAGATTTGCAACTCTTCGCGGGAGCCAAAGTGGGCAAAAACGCCTGACTTGCTCATGCGCGTGACTTCGGCCAGAACGCCAATGCTGAGGCCTTCAAGGCCAATTTGCGTGGCGAGCCCCAAAGCCGCTTCGACGATAACCGCCTTGGTTTGTTGACCCTTCAGCGAAGCGCGTGCGGATTGGGAGCGCACAGCCGATACCGGCGATATGCGCTCTAAGGGGACGCTTGCAGGGTGCGAAGACATGAGGCAGGAACTCACAAAATAGTACGATCGTGCTATTTTGCAGCATTTCTGCAATCACCGCAAAAACAATCTCAGGCTCTAGGGCTTTTCATCTAAGCCCACAGCGGGTTTACCCGAGCATTAAATGCAGGCAGGCATCCAACTTTTCGGTCGGCAAACGCTTAAAGCCTGAACGAACGAAGCGTTGCAAGCGCCCCATGGAGAAGGAAACGAGGACAGAGGCTCGCAACGCAGCGTCCACCTTGGGTGCGTTGTCCGCATGGTCGACGGCCTCGGCACGCAAACACTGCTTCAACGAACTCTCGACTTTGTCGAAAAATTGGTTCATTCGGGCGTGCAGACGTTCGTTTTCGAAAACCAATGCGTCGCCGACCATGACACGCGCCATCCCAGGGTTTTTTTCGGCGAACTGCAACAGCATGGCAACAATCGTGGCCGCCTGCCGCAAACCCAAACCGTGCGACCCCTCACTTTGACCGGCGTCGCGCAGAACGATTTGATTGACCAGCGTAAACACCGACTGCTCAATGAAGTCAATCAGCCCCTCAAACATCTGCGCCTTACTCGCAAAGTGGCGATACAAGGCCGCTTCACTAACTTGGAGTTTGGCGGCCAAAGAGGCTGTGGTGATTCGCTCACCATCCGGGTGCTCCAACATAGTCGCCAATGCCTGCAGGATCTGCACCCGTCGCTCACCTGGTTTGGGGCGCTTTCGCCCCACGGCTGGAGGCGAAATCTCTTGCGGTATGTCCAGCGCTTGGGCAGTGCTTTCGTCAAGAATGGTGGTGGGCGTGTCAGACATGGTGATTGGGGTTGAGCTTCGGAAGATTCTCGCACAGCCCTTGGCGGCGAAAGGCTACGTTGCCAGCTCCAAACGAACCAGCAGCCCTTGCCCTTGGCCGCCTGTCTTGAGCTGCAAATGGCTATGGTGCAGCAACGCGACCTCCTGAGCGATCGCTAGGCCCAATCCATTGCCCTCTTCCTCAACACCCTGGATACGGTAAAAGCGTTCCAACACGAATGCACGCTCCCCCATTGGAATGCCTGGGCCATCATCTTCCACCTCCAAAAACGCATGCGTTTGCGCGGACTCTGCAAGATAGCTTGTGCCGCAACGCAGGGTCACACGCCCTGATGCCGGTGTGTATTTCAGTGCGTTATCCAACAGGTTGGACAACAGCTCGCGAAGCAGCCACTCGTAGCCGCTGACGTGTGCAGGATGCAGCTCTAAGCCAAGGTCAATATTTTTGCGAGCGGCAATGTCGAGGTAATGCTCCAGCAGCGCCTCGCACAATTGCGGCAAGTCAACCCGCTGCATGGGCTGCATGTATGCACTGCGCGCATCCACACGCGACAGCGCTAACAGCTGATTAGCCAACTGTGAAGTGCGCCTAGCTGCATCTCTCAGCTTGAGTACTTGCTCTGCGCGCAAGGTAACGTGGGTTAGCGCCCCCTGCGTGGAGGGATCATGCATCCCCACCGCTCTGTCCCTCCAGTCGGCTTGCCCTCCACCATTCACGGTTTGAGCCCATGCCTCGACTTGGGCCTGCAGGCCGGCAAGTGGCGTTCGCAACTGATGTGCGGCATCTGCGATGAAGCGTGCCTGGCCTTGCGCCTGTGCATCTAACAATCCGAACACCCTGTTAATGGCCTCAACCAAGGGGCGAACTTCGTCTGGCGATGCCTCAAGGTCAATCGGCGAAAGGTCTTTGGGAGAGCGCCTCTCAACCGCATCTTTGAGCTGAATCAAAGGCCCAAGGGCTACGCGAATGGCCCAACTGAAAGCCAAATAACCGAAGATAGCCAAGGTCACGTTCGGCAATACCACTTTGAGCACGAGCTGAAGCAACCATTGCTGTCGTGTATCCGACCCGTCGGACAAGCGAACAACCATCTCCCCCGCCGACGTGAACACTCTTTGGCTAATGACTCGGTACAGAACCCCACCATACTCGTCACTGTAAAACTCAGGCTCCCGAGTAGTAGGCAAAGGGGCATCGAGCCACCGATCGCCAAGGAGTACTTGGCCATCCAAGTCGAGGATGGCCCACGCTGCATTGGCGCCTCGGCCGTCGAGGAACTCTTCCAGAGGAGGCGCCATCAGCATTTGAGGCGGTGCGTCGGCGCGGGGCCCGGCACCCACAATGGAGTCCGCCAACAAGGGGACAAGCGCAAGTAACTGCTTGTCTTTTTCCAGTGCTGCGCTGTCAGCAAGTCGGTAGTCAAACCACGTGTTGAGCGCTGCCAAAAATAGCAAAGGCAGCAGCAAAAGCACCAAGAGGCGCCGTTGCAACCCTGACTTCATGCCGTGACCGGGTCGGCGGCAATCAACTCTAGCCGATAGCCAAATCCACGAATCGAACGCAACGCAATGCCGTGAGGTTCAAGCTTGCCCCGCAGCCTAGAGATATAGACCTCTATGGCATTGGGCGTGATTTCTTTGTCCCACCCGGTCAGCGCTTGCAGCAACTTGTCTTTGTTGGCTGGCTTTGGGGCTTGCAGCAATAAGTACTCCATGACCGTCCATTCGCGAGGGCCGAGTTCAACAATCGTTGTGCTTGCATTTGCGTGGCGAATGCAAGCGAGGCGTTTGGCTGTGTCGAGTTCTAAAGGACCAAAAGTCAACGTGGCCGAAGTTGCAGCCTGCGAGCGTCGCAACAACGCACGCAGTCGGGCCAGTAGTTCAGGCAGCTCGAACGGCTTGATCATGTAGTCGTCTGCCCCCATATCCAGCCCTTGCACGCGGTCCTGCAAGGCATCGCGCGCTGTCAGTATGAGCACTGGCATGGCATGCCCACGCTGCCGCAAGCGCTGCGTCAACTGCAGCCCGTCCATGGAAGGTAAACCAATATCAATCAGCGCAACATCGAAGGCTTCGCTCCCCGTAACCTCTAAGGCACGCTCAGCACTGCCAACCCAGTCCACCGCATAGCCTGCATCCGACAATCCAAGCTTGATGCCGCTGGCCACCATGACATCATCTTCAACCAGTAGGAGTCGCATATCGTCCCTATCACCCTTGCGATGAAGCGCGGCCCAGGTATTTAGAGTGGCCGACCATCAGTGGGCGCGAATCATGGTCCCAAAGGCCTGGTTCGTCAAAATTTCAAGAAGCAATACGTGAGGGACGCGGCCGTCAATAATGTGAACCGAGTTCACTCCACTCTTGGCGGCATCTAAAGCCCCACTTATCTTGGGTAGCATCCCGCCGCTGATTGTCCCGTCGGCAAACAGCTCGTCAATGCGCTGCGCCGTTAGATCCGTCAGCAAGTCACCATTTTTATCCAGCACGCCACTGATGTTGGTCAGCATCATGAGTTTTTCCGCTTGCAGCACCGTCGCAAGCTTAGCCGCTACGACATCCGCATTGATGTTGTAGCTTTCGTTTTGCTCCCCAAATCCAATGGGGCTGATCACCGGGATGAACGCATCGTCTTGCAAGGCTTTGACGACGCTTGGATCAACACTCACGATATCACCCACTTGCCCTACGTCATGCTCTACGTTTGGATTGGTGCTGTCCAACATCTTGAGTTTTTGGGCGCGAATCATGGCGCCGTCACGCCCCGTCAAACCCACAGCCTTGCCGCCGGCTTGGTTGATCAGGCCGACAATGTCTTGCTGCACCTCGCCACCCAGCACCCACTCCACCACTTCCATGGTTTCGGCATCCGTAACTCGCATACCTTGAATGAACTCGCCTTTCTTTCCCAAGCGCTTCAGTGCATTCTCAATCTGAGGTCCACCGCCGTGAACAACCACAGGGTTAATACCGACGAGCTTTAACAGCACGACATCTTCCGCAAACGCCTTTTGGAGAGAGGGATCCGTCATGGCGTTACCACCATACTTAATGACCATGGTCTTGCCATGAAACTTACGGATATAGGGAAGGGCCTGGGCCAGAGTTTGGGCTTGATCGTTGGTTTGCATAGAGGGCTATTTCCGTACACGACTAGAAGGGACCCTGCGATATTACCTTGGCGGCTGCGTTGGACAAGGCACATCCCAAGCTCAACCTGATTCAGTAAACCTGAACAAGGCGCACCCTCGCCAAAGAGCGAGATGGGGTTATCTGAAGTGTGGCGCTGCTATACAGAGACGCAAATTTCTGTTCTTATTCAAAACAGTATTGCAGCAACGCGATTTCAAGCGAACTGATTTCACAGCGACTCCAAATTTCGAAAAATTTGGAGTCGCTGTGGCCAATGGGGGTTCGGAGCAAAACCGAAACCCCATATAGCGAATACTTAAGCAGTAATTGCGAAGTCTTCTTTATTCTTGCCGTCTGCCACCAAAGTAGCGAGCCAACGCGGCGTCAAGCCACGGCCCGACCAGGTCTCACCATTGGGTCCACGGTATTTTGCGGCAACTGAACTGATAGAGCTTCGCTTTTTGCTTGAATCTGCTGAAGCTTCTGCACTGCCAGCCCTTGCTTTTCCGCGCAAAGCTGCGGGCAGCAAAGAATTTAAGTCGTTGACCGAAATCCCAAAGGCTTGCATTTTCGCAACGATATCTTGCACCGCTGCGTCCAACTCCTTTGCTTTGATTTCCGCCTCTTGGGCTTGCAACTGTTTGATTTGGGCTTGAATTTCCGACAGAGTAGCCATTGTTTTCCTTTTTGAAACTAATACTTAGGTTAATGCAAATGTGCCAACCGTGCATCCAACACACAATTACTTGGAGATTCTACAAAAGAATAGTGCACTCACTCAAGTAAAAGTCGCAGCAAAAACAAGTTCATGCTCTGTAGGGCTTGAAAAGAATACCAATACCGATCATCTTTTGGGATTATTGACACGCTATTGCGAGTTTGTCGATTCGGTGACTCAGTTAAGCCTCGCCTGTCCCAACAGAATCTCTCCTAGCCTCAAGAACTTTACACAGAGCGCCGCACGGCAGTGGCATTTGAAAATAGACTAGAGTCCCAACTGTTTCAGTTCGGCAGACAAACACAAATACCCTGTGTAACATCAAGCATCGGCCATTCTCATAAAACATGGAGCAAACATGGTTACCAAAACTAAGAATTCAAAGTCTTCTGGCTCATCTGACGCCTCGCGTGGGGGCTCCGTGAAAGACTCTGCCCAACAAATTTGGCAGGCTGGGCTGGGTGCCTTTACGAAGGCGCAAGTGGAAGGAGTCAAGGCTATTGAATCTTTGGTCAAAGACAGCGCAACGATGCAACGGAAAACCAAGTCAGTGGCGGAGGAAAAACTCACCGAAGCGACATCCAAAGTGTCTTCAATGGCCTCCGAAATTTCGTCCAAAGCGTCTGGGCAGTGGGACAAGTTGGAAAGCATCTTTGAAGAGCGCGTCGCCAAAGCTCTGAACAAGCTTGGAGTTCCCTCTGCGAAGGACGTGAATGCGCTGATTGCACGTATTGATGCATTGAACCTCACAGTCCAACAGCTATCCAAAAAACCGCAAGCACCCACACCCGCCAAAGTCGCCAAGCCAGCGGCAGCCAAGAAAGTAGGAGCCACTGCAAAGAAGAAAGCGCCCAAGTAGCTCCGTGACGGTTTGGGGACGTTGGGGCAGTCAAAGCCTTCGTGCCCGGGTTCTTGTGATGCCCATTCACTCGGCCTGTGGACGCAAGATGTCCCACAGAGCCCTTGTGGGATCACTCATGTCGAGTGTCCGCATGGATTACCTTGCTGCAACGCAACAATAAAAAGTACTCACGCACCCTACACTGTTGGGTATGAAAGAAAGCAGCTCATCTCGTCCTAAGATCGCATTGGCCCTGTCTGGCGGCGGCCCTTTGGGGGCAATTTACGAGATTGGTGCCATGTGCGCCTTAGAGGAGTCATTGCAGGGTGTAGACCTGACCGCCTTAGATCACTACGTGGGCGTCTCCGCCGGTGGCTTCATTGTTGCAGCGATGGCAAATGGAATGGGGCCACGCGAACTTTGTGCATCGTTTATTGAAAACGATGCGACGCCCTCTGAAACGTTTGACCCATCCTGGCTCATGCAGCCAGCGTATGGTGAATTTGTGCGCAGAGGCATTATGTTGCCCGGCTTGCTTTTGTCAGCACTTTGGCACATCTCGTTTGGCCGAAAACCCTTGCTGCGGACTCTAGAGCGCTTAAGTGCAGCGCTACCGACGGGCGTGTTCTCCAACCACCAAGTTGACACGCAGTTAGCGAGGCTGTTTAGTCAGCCGGGGCGGACCAACGATTTTCGAAAACTCAAGACCAAGTTGACGCTCGTTGCCACCAATTTGGACAGCGCACAAGCCGCTCCGTTTGGACGGCCGGGTTGGGACCACGTTCCCATTTCGCAAGCAGTGCAAGCCAGTTCAGCGCTGCCTGGTTTGTTCCCACCGGTGGAGATTGATGACCAATACTATGTGGATGGCGCACTGAAAAAAACTATGCATGCGTCGGTGGCTTTGGATGATGGCGTAGATCTCATGATCTGCCTCAACCCCTTGGTTCCGTTTGATGCCAGTCTGCCCCACACTGCACGGGTGATGCAAAGTGGCCTGCCTGCCGAGAAAAGGCGAATCCCCCGCGTGGTCGATGGGGGCTTGCCTTCGGTACTGAGCCAGACCTTTCGCTCCATGATCCATTCCCGCATGGAACTTGGCATGAAGCACTATGCGCATGCCTATCCCAACACCGACATTGTGCTCATTGAGCCAGACCATCGAGACCCGGAGCTTTACCTCGCCAACACGTTCAGCTATGCGCAACGCCGACAACTAGCGGAACATGCGTACCAGCAAACACGTAGTTTGCTGCGCTCGCGCAAAACGGGTTTGTCGAAGACATTTGCACGGCACGGTATCACCCTCAACCATGAGGTCTTGGATGATCCCAAGCGCCAACTCTGCGCCCCCCTCAAACACACCACCCGAATTGGCAAGGCAATTGCTACCCTCCAAGAGGTCATGGACGACCTGAGTGACGCGGTCGCACATCGCACGCCCCCCCAAACCCACTGAGAGTGCCCCCTATGGTCAAAAAAGCACCCCGCCGCACTGCCGAACGCATTTTGGAAGTTACTTTGGAGCTGTTTAACCGGTTTGGCGAGCCCAATGTCTCAACCACCCTCATCTCCGCAGAGCTCAACATCAGCCCTGGCAACCTCTACTACCATTACCCTGCAAAAGACGAACTCATTAACTCATTGTTTGATCGGTACGAAAAATCGCTCAATGAGTTAATCAATGCCAGCGATGATGTGCGCGATGTGGAGGATGCATGGTTCTTCATGCACACCTTGTTTGAGTTGATTTGGCAGTACCGATTTTTATACCGTGACCTCAACGACTTGTTGAGTAAAAACCGGCGTTTAGAAACCCACTTTCAATCGGTACTAAAAAACAAGACCCGCTCCATCAAGGCCATGCTTGACAGCATGAGCCGCGCTGGGTCCATCCAGATAGACTCACGAGAAGCCGAACCCACAGCGACCAGCATGGTGGTGGTGCTCACGTATTGGCTTAGTTTTGAGTATGTGCGTGATCCCCGCAATGCTTTGGAGCCAGGCAGTGCGCAAGCAGCCCTGCTGCGCGGCGCTCACCATGTTTTAAATCTGCTGGTGCCCTATTTGGAACCACAGCAACGCGCCCACTTGCAGACCCTGGTTGGTGCGTACGCTTCCACTTAATGCCACTTGCTGTAACCCTGTGTGGACCATGAAGCACTGGAACACGTTTTCCTGCTCTCAGGACTACCTCTTTGATGCACAGCGGGTTCGCTCGCAGTGGGCTTGCTTGCACCTGAGTGACCAAGAACCACTGCCTGAAAACCCCGACGTCTTGGCCGCCTGGGCTTTGTTTCATAGCGGCAAATTCCAAGCAGCGACTGAGTTGGGCTTAAGTGCCGGCATGACAGGAATGACGGTAGCCAATAAAGCTACTTGCATCTATGCCAACTACCTTGAGCCTAAAGAGTCCAACAAGCTGCGACTTCTCCAAGAAGTGGCGGAACGCGCGCAAGAACAGTCAACTGTCCAACCGAACAACGCCAATGCTTTCTACTGGAGAGGCTACGCGCTGGGGCGGTATAGCCAAGGTATCAGTGTTGCCAAAGCGCTGGCCCAAGGCTTGGGTACCAAGGTCAAGGCGGCACTAGACGCCACCATACAGTTGCAACCCCACCATGCAGACGCGCACTTCGCCATGGGCACCTTTCATGCAGAAGTGATCGACAAAGTGGGGGTACTCATCGGGCATATGACCTACGGGGCGAAAAAAGACACCTGCCTGCAGCTGTTTAAGCGCGGCCTCACCTTGGCACCGCGATCGCGCATTGGACTGATTGAATACGCAAACGCCTTGGTCATGCTGGAAGGCGAAGACCGGTTGGCAGATGCAACGCGCCTGTATGAGCAGAGTGCAGCACTCACTCCCAACGATGCCTTAGAGCACTTGGATGTGGAAATGGCAAAAGCGGAGTTGGCAGAGAACGCAAAGCCCCTTCGCTGAGGCGGCAGTTCCCCACCGCATTTCAGTCGGCTTGCTCGCCCCAAGGTAGCATCAACGTCAGCAGCGTCAGCTTGTCAAACTCGGGGGCAAATTCATTGATGATTTGCTGGGGGTCAGGGCACAAAATTGCGTCCGACACAATGCCAAACTGCACGCCCCCACCGTAGCTCAAAATGGATATTCCCAAGCCAACCGTTCCGCTTTGGGGCACCCAAAACAAAGACTCCTCAATGGTTGCACCACAAATACTGAGCTTGGTGCGCGGCCCGGGTACATTGGTTAACACTGCTGTGGTTTTCTTCGAGAACAAACTCAGCATGGCATCTTGAGCTGGCTTGATCAACAGTCCAGCCACCGCGAGCATGCCAAACGCCAACAACGGCTGCATGCTGCCTTTAAGGTCCCGCATGCGCTTACGGACCTCCAGAACACGTTCCACGGGGTTAGAGATACCAATGGGAAGGACCACGGGTGCCAAGCCAAACTGGTTTCCCAGCTTGTACGCTTGGTCCAGCGGGCGCAAGTTTACGGGCACCATGGCTCTGATCTCTTTGCCTTGCACGGCATCACCTTGTGCGCGCAAGTACTGCCCAATGGCACCTGCTACGCAACTCATCAAGACATCGTTGATCGAGCACTGCAAAGCTTTGCCTACCGCCTTTACTTCATCCAAAGGGATAGGGGCACACCATGCAACCCGCTTCACTACACCGGGCTGGCCTTTGAGTCGAGTGGCAGAGTCGTCAGCCATCAGCGCGAGGGCGGCTACGTCGCTGGCGGCGTGGTATGCCAGCTTGGCAAGATCAACCGACCCATGGACTCCCGACTCCACACCTTTGTGAGGATCCAACAGCATCTCCAGCGAACGCACAGCCCCATCGCCTGCAGCTCCCAACGCCTTGACCGTCATATCGGTAAATGGACGCAAGATTGCCTCGGACAACCAATCTTCTACCCCTTCCAAACCCTCACGCCTGGGCGCAGCCTCGTGGCGTGGGGGCGCGCCGCCACCATCTACCAAGGACTGGGTCACGGAGATAAGTGCAATACCGTCAGCAATGCAATGGTGAATGCGCACCATGAGAGCGGAACCACCTTTGTAGTCTTCAACCAAATGAAACTGCCACAGTGGGTGACGCTTATCTAAGGGCAACATGGTGAGTTGCGCCAACCGTTCTTGCAACGCTTCTTGCGCATCCCCGCCGGGTGGAACTTGCAAACTCTCGGCTATGACATGTCGGTCGACATCAAATGCACTATCCAAAACCCAAGAGGCCCCAGACGAATCTTCGACAGCACACTGCACGAAGCGCGGGTAATGCAACAGGCGCTCCCGCACGCGTTGCCTTAGATCGGCCAATGAAAGTCCGGGGTGAATCACCCACACTCCGACAATCATCATCAAGTTGCATGCCGAATCCATGCGCAGCCAAGCAGTGTCTACTTTGCTCATGCGTTCAGCGTGCAAACCCGCCGAAGCTTCGGGAGATGAGGCCTGTGCTGTGTGTGATGACGCTTTGACGCGGGTAACCATGTGGACTCCGTAAGTAAACAAGCTGCCCCGCGTGCGCACATCGGTCTGAGCGAAAAAATAGGCTTGGGGTATACGCCCTATTTTGCGGGTAAAACGCACCGTAAGATAGGCACCTGACACCACGCGACCTAGGCACGCGTGGTGCAGCAAGCACAACAACACAGCAACCGGAGATCGAACCATGGCCAGTTTAAAAGCGCAGTTTGAAGCAGCAGTCGCAAATTCCAAGAATCTGAGCGAGCGTCCTGACAACAACACCCTGCTCAAGATCTATGCCTTGTACAAGCAAGCCACCGTAGGCGACAACGCTGAAAAAAAACCTGGCTTCACTGACTTGGTCGGCCGCGCAAAATGGAGCGCTTGGGACGACCTCAAAGGCACAGATGCCAAAGCCGCCATGCAGCAATACATCGACCTGATTGAGTCACTGAGCTAATCTGCCACCTTCGCCCATCAGTAAAGCGCGAGCAGCTACAAAAATCGTAGCGAAGCGCTTTATTTTTTCTTGGGTTTAGCGTTTCCAGCTTGCTGGGACAGCAAAGCATCGAGGTTCTTAACGATCTCGGCCTCTATGCGATCCTTAAAGGCGCCTAGCAAGAAACCTAACTTGGCGTCCAATACAAAGCGGCTGGGCTCTACATGGAGTTGTCCGTTCACGCCGGATCGTGTAAACGTCACCTCATCGGCAGCATCACCCTCTTCATAGGTGCACTCCATAGAAAACTCTTGCTCTACTTGCTCTGCCCATGCCATGGCAATTTTGCGAGCTGCATCCAGGCCTAAGGTATGTTCGCGTTCAATATGCAGATTGGCCATTCACCACTCCTATCAGCTGTTATGTATAAATTCAAATCCAAAGCCGCAGCAGACGTCATCATGTTGGACGCCAGTGCACAACACCTGCTGCGTATTATTGGCAAAGACGATACCGCAGATTTTGTCAAGGGCATTCTCCTTCCTGCAGATATGCCGGGTGCGATCAATGCCTTAGAAAAGGCCGTCGCTCACGAAGAAGCTGAGCGAGCCCAAAAAGCGAAAGAGGCGCTCGCTAGGGGTGAAACACCGGCAAGAGTGGAGGGAGTGACCTTACGACAACGCACAACGCCTTTCATTGCGATGCTAGAGCGCTGTCACAAGGCCGATAAAGACATTGTGTGGGGCGTGTGAACCAAGCAAAGTGCAGAGCGCCCACTCTAGGGTGCAGACTCCGGACAAGCCCTGCGCTAATCAGGCAAGGCTTGCCTTCGGGATGCGTTAGTCCGCGTAGACGCCAGCGGCTTTGATAATGGGCGTCCACTTGGCAATTTCAGCCGCCACAAACTTTTTATGCTCCGCCGCATCGACCCGCTTGTCCGTAATGATGACAGCGCCCAAAGCCTCTTGCTTTTTGATGAACTCGGGGTCTTTCAAGGCGACCTTGAGCGCGGCATGGATCTTGGCTTGCACGTCGGCGGGCGTACCTTTGGGGGCATACAGACCATGCCAAATCGTCACTTCAAAACCCTTCAGACCCACGTCTTGCAATGTGGGCAAGCTTTTCAGCGCGGGGGTAGTAAGCGGCTTGGCCGTGGTCACGCCGTAAGCAATCACCTTCTTGGCTTCAATTTGCTGGGTGGTGTTGGTGGTTTGGTCACACATCAAATCGATCTGGCCTCCCATCAAATCGGTCATGGCAGGGGCCGTGCCTTTGTAGGGTACCGTGGTCATATCGATCTGCACCGCGTTTTGAAACAGCAGTCCACACAGATGCGAGGCAGAGCCAATGCCAGCGTTGCCCAAGTTGATCTTGCCTTTGTTTTGGTTGAGCCAAGCGCTTAATTCTTTGTAGTTTTGCGCAGGCAAACTGGGCCGGCCCACCAGGGTCATGGGCACATCGTTGATCATGCCCAAATACTCAAAGTCAGACTCCACTTTGAAAGGCATGGTGCGCAACAAGGCGGGCATGGTGGCCATGGCAATGTGGTTGAGCAACAAGGTGTAGCCGTCTGGAGCCGCTTTCGCAACCTTGCTGGTACCAATGGAACTACCAGCACCCGCTACGTTGTCAATAATGATGGCAACATCCCCCAGAGGTTTGCGCATGGCTTCGGCCAAATCACGAGCGACACGGTCGGTAGGCCCCCCTGCGGCAAAGGGCACTACGATATTGATAGGTTTGGAAGGATAAGTCTGCGCCCCAGCAAGTCCCGCGGCCAAGGTCGCAATGGCCAACACTACTTTTTTCATGGTTTGTCTCCGGTTAGTCAAGGGCACAAGGGTACCCAAGGCTGCAGCCCTTCACATCGCGGAAACTACTTAGGCCCCACCATCGGTCAGGTTTTGGACAGCTTAGCGGTAGCTGCGTGCGTCTTCGATGACTTTGCCGTCATTGGGCAGACTTCCGGGAGGCAGCAACTGCACGTCGCCGCGCAGTTTGGTCACCTCACGCACCGCATCAGCCACGCGTTGCGCCAAGCCTTCGGGCTGGCCTGCCACCTCCAGCATCAGGGTCATCTGGTCGTTGGCCATTTCACCGCTGACCACCAGACGGGCCTTGTGCACTTCGGGGAAACGCTTGGCCACTTCGTCCACCTGCTTGGGGTGCACAAACATGCCGCGCACCTTGGTGGTTTGGTCGGCACGACCCATCCAGCCTTTGATGCGGGTATTGGTGCGCCCGGTCGGGCACTGCCCGGCCAGCACGGCTGACAGATCGCCGGTACCGAAACGGATCAAGGGGTAGTCCGGGTTCAAGCTGGTCACCACCAACTCGCCCACCTCGCCTTCAGGCACCGGGTCACCGGTGCCGGGCCGCACGATCTCCACGATCACCTGCTCATCCAGCACCAAGCCTTCGCGTGCACGGGTCTCATAGGCAATCAGACCCAGGTCCGCTGTGGCGTAGCACTGGTAACCATCCACGCCGTGGGCAGTAAACCAGTCGCGCAACGAAGGTGGAAACGCTTCGCCACCGAACATGGCTTTGCGCACGGTGGGCAGGGCCACACCCATTTCCAGTGCCTTCTCAAGAATGATTTTCAGAAAACTCGGTGTGCCGATGTAACCCGCAGGCTGTAACTCGGCCATGGCCTGAACCTGCTGCTCGGTCTGACCGGTGCCGCCGGGAAACACCGTGCACCCCAAGGCATGGGCACCTGTCTCCATCATGGAGCCGGCAGGCACAAAGTGGTAGCTGAAGCTGTTGTGAATCAGCTCGCCGGGGCGAAAGCCCGCCGCGTAGATGGCCCGTGCCATGCGCCAGTAATCGCGCGCTGTGCCCTCGGGTTCGTAGATGGGGCCCGGGCTGGCAAACACGCGGGTCATGGCGCTACCGAACCCAATGGCACTGAAACCACCGAACACGTTCCCGCCCTGTTGGCGCGCAGCCTGCTGCAGCGCCTGCAATTCGGATTTGCGGGTCACCGGCAGGCGGGCGAGTGCCGCACGGTCAGTAATGCTGGCAGCGTCCACGCCCTGCAGGATGGAGGTAAACGCCGGGCTGTGTTGCTGCGCGTGGGCAACCTGCCGGGGCAGTGCCGACATGTGGGCAGCATCGCGCTCGGCCTGCGAACGGATTTCCAGGGCGTCGTAGGCGGGGGTCATAGGCTCTCCGTCAGCTGGTTTGCTATTATTTCAGGAGCTACTCACGCACAGTGGATGTGCGCCAGAAGCACTTTTTGATCAAAAAAATCAGGCCAACCAGCGCTTGCGGCGCTTGTAGCTCTTCACGTCTTTGAAGCTCTTGCGTTCACCGCCACCCACACCAAGGTAGAACTCCTTGACGTCTTCATTGCTGCGCAAGTCAGCGGCTGCGCCGTCCATCACCACGCGTCCGCTTTCCATGATGTAGCCGTAGTCGGCATATTTCAGGGCCATGTTGGTGTTCTGCTCGGCCAGCAGAAAGGTGACTTTCTCTTTGGCGTTGAGGTCTTTTACGATCTCGAATACCTCTTCCACGATCTGTGGCGCCAGTCCCATGGAGGGCTCATCCAGCAGCACCATGCTGGGGTTGGCCATGAGCGCGCGGCCGATGGCGCACATCTGCTGCTCACCACCCGAGGTGTAGGCCGCCTGGCTGGTGCGGCGGGTTTTGAGGCGAGGAAAGTAGTTGTAGACCTTCTCGAGGTTAGCCGCCACCTCGGCCTTGCTCTTGCGGGTGTATCCGCCGGTCAGCAGGTTTTCTTCAATGGTCAGGTGGGCAAAACAATGCCGCCCTTCCATCACCTGCACCACACCGCGTTGCACCAAGTCGGCAGGGCTCAGGTTTTCGATGCGTTCACCGCGCAGCTCAATGCTGCCCTTGGTGACCGCACCGCGCTCACCCGCCAACAGGTTGGACACGGCGCGCAAGGTCGTCGTTTTGCCCGCCCCATTGCCCCCGAGGATGGCCACGATGCCGCCCTCAGGCACCTGAAGGGAAACCCCCTTGAGCACCAGGATGACGTGGTTGTAAATGACCTCGATGCCATTCACGTTGAGAACGATGTTTTTCGGTTCCATAACTCAGCCTTGTTGACCAGATGAAAGCCCCGATGCACGACGCTTTCATCTGCAGAGTGGCAAGCGGAGCAAGCCACTCATCAGGATCAGGGACACCGTGGAACAGGCTGGGCCCGGCCACCGGTGTCGTCCCCCTTCCCGCGCGCAGCGAGAGAGAAGGGGGAAGCGGCAAAGCCGCTCAGGGGGTTAACCTCAGGACTGGCAGTCCGCAGGCGTGCGCGGGGTCAGCTTCTTATCTGCCGCGTACTTAGCGGCCGTAGCCTTGACCAGAGGTTTGATGATCTGCTCATCACCCTGCAGCCAATCGGAGGTGAACTGCCACTTGGCTCCGTCCCACGTGTGAATGCGCGCCCACGCAGCGCCCATATGGTCCACGCAAGAAGTGCTGATCGGGCGCATCACGCCCGCAAAGCCCAATGCATCCAGCTTGGGCTGGGTCAGGTTCAGGTTCTCCAGACCCCAACGGATTTGCTCACCGGTCATGACCTTGCCTTTGCCGAAGCGGTCTTGCGCCGAACGCACACCTTCTATGGCCAGCATGGCACTCATAGCACCGCGCATGTAGAGCACTTGGCCGACTTCGTCTTTGGGTCCGGTACCTTGGCCCTTGTCGTGCACCATGGCCATCACGTCCTTGACCAGCTTGGACTGGGGTTCGGCACCGTGCTGCATAGTCACCGCGTTGTAGCCCTTGGCGCCTTCCGCAACGTCTTTCACGTCTGGCTCAGCGCCGGCCCACCACACGCCGTACATCTTCTCGCGGGGGTAGCCGGTGGCTTGCGCTTCCTTGATGGCGGTGGAGTTCATGATGCCCCAGCCCCACAGGACCACGTAGTCAGGACGGTTCTGGCGCACTTGCAGCCAGGTGGCTTTTTGCTCCACGCCGGGGGCCGTGACGGGCAACAGCGTCAGGTTGAAACCGTGCATGGCCGCACGCTCTTGCAACAAGGGGATAGGCTCTTTGCCGAACGGGCTGTCATGGTAGACCAGCGAAATCTTCTTGCCCTTGAGCTTGTCGAAACCGCCCTCCTTCTTGGCGATGGCTTGCATGATGGCGTCTGCGGCCACCCAGTAAGTGCCGGCAATCGGGAAGTTCCACTTGAAGACGGAACCATCGGCGCTCTCGCTGCGGCCGTAACCCACCGTCACCACAGGGATCTTGTCCGCAGGTGCTTTTTCGGTAATCGCGAAAGTCGCGCCAGTGGACAGAGGTTGCACAAACGATGCACCCTTGCTTTTGAGGCGCTCATAGCACTCCACGCTGCGGGCCGTGTCGTAACCGGTTTCGCATTCTTCAAAGCTGAACTTCACCCCATTGATGCCGCCGCGGGCATTGGTGAGCTTGATGTAGTCCACATAGCCGTTGGCCCAGGGCACACCGTTGGGCGCGTAAGGCCCGGTGCGGTAGGACAGCACCGGAATGAACTGCTCCTTGGCTTGCGCGAAAGCATTGCCTGCCATCAGGCCGGATGCACCGGCAGCCACCAGAGTGCTTGCGAGTACGAGTTTAGAAAGCTTCATGTGTCTCTCCTGTAGTAAGTGGTTGAAGCACGAGGGAAATCAATGGGGGAAGGGCCAGAGTCGCAGCTTTTGTTTGCCGATGGACCAGAGCTTGGCTAGGCCATGGGGCTCCACGATCAGGAACCAGACGATCAAACCGCCGAACACCATGAGTTCGGCATGGGACACCACGGCAGTGCTGATCTCGACACCAAACAACCCCGCCAGTGCTGGCAAAAACTGGCTTAAAAAGATAGGTAGCACCACGATGAATGCAGCACCAAAGAAGCTGCCCATGATGGAGCCCATGCCGCCGATGATCACCATGAACAGCAGTCGGAAGGACTGGTCCACCGAGAACGCTGCTGGCTCCCAGGCACCGAGGTAAATAAAGCCCCACAAGGCACCGGCCACACCCACAATGAAGGAGCTCACCGCGAACGCACTGAGCTTGGCGTACATGGGGCGAATGCCGATCACCGCAGCCGCCACGTCCATGTCGCGGATCGCCATCCACTCACGCCCTACGGCGCCACGCACCAGGTTCTTGGCCAACAGGGCAATCACCACGAGCAGCGACAGACAGAAGATGTACTTGGCCAGGGGCGATTCCAGCGAGAGACCAAACACCTGCAAGTTGGACACCGACACCGAGCCCGAAGGCGAGTTGTTGGTGAACCACTGAACACGCAAGAACATCCAGTCCGCAAAAAACTGCGCGGCCAGCGTAGCCACCGCGAGGTACAGGCCCTTGACGCGCAAACTGGGCAGCCCGAAGACCATACCGAACAGCATGGAGCTCACGCCACCCAGCAGAAGCGCAAGCAACAAAGGCATGCCTTCAATGCGCACAAAGAAGTTGTACGCCGCGTAGGCGCCCACCGCCATGAAAGCGCCGGAACCCAGCGAAATCTGGCCGCAGAAGCCCACCAGAATATTCACGCCGACTGCAGCCAGCGAGAAAATCAAAAAGGGAATCAAAATGGCCCGAAACAAATAGTCGCTGGCCAACATGGGCACCAGCGCAAAGCCCACCAGCAAGAGGGCTGTGATGGCCATGCGGTCTTGCAGAATGGGAAATATCTGCTGGTCCGCGCGGTAGGTGGTTTTGAATTGGCCGTTTTCTCTGTAGAACATTTTTTATCTCGCAATCTTGTGGCTGAGTGGCAGGACGGCAGCGCACATTGCTCCGTGTCCCCCGCCCGCTTTGCGGGCTCCTCCTTGACCTGCGCAAAGCGCACTACCGCCCTGCCACCCAATGAACGGGAAGGTGCGCAAAGATGAATGCAAATAGAAATTCATACGCGGTCAATAATTTTTTCGCCGAACAAGCCTTGGGGCCGGATCAGCAGAAAGCCCAGTGCCAACACATAGGCGAACCAGATTTCGATGCCGCCACCCACATATGGCCCGAGGTACACCTCGGACAGCTTTTCGCCCACGCCGATGATCAGACCGCCCACGATCGCACCGGGTACCGAGGTCAGCCCCCCCAGAATCACCACTGGCAGCGCACGCAAGGCCACAGTAGTCAGTGAAAACTGCACACCCAGCTTGCTGCCCCAGATCATTCCGGCCACCAGGGCCACCACGCCGGCCACGCACCAGACGATGACCCAGATGCGGTTGAGCGGAATGCCGATGGACTGCGCCGCCTGGTGGTCATCCGCCACGGCGCGCAGGGCGCGGCCCGTTGCTGTTTTCTGGAAGAACACGCTGAGCAGGGCCACCAGTGCGGCGGCGATGATGGCGGCGTAAAAGTCTTCCTTGTTGATCAGGATGCCGCCTTCAAAGCTGCTCTCCAAAATCATGACCGGGTCCTTGGGCATGCCAATGTCGATCTTGTAGATGCTGCTGCCAAAGATGCTTTGGCCCAGACCTTCCATGAAGTAGGTGATGCCTAGCGTCGCCATCAGCAGCGTGGTGCCTTCTTGGTTCACCAGATGCCGCAACACCAAGCGCTCAATGACCCAAGCCACCACAAACATCACAATGCCCGCACCAATGAAAGCCAGCACGTTGGCGGCTATGGGGTTGGCAATGCCTAGGTGCAGCGGAATCCATTCCGCAAACCGTGCCATGGCCAATGCAGCAAACAGCACCATAGCGCCTTGCGCAAAGTTAAACACGCCAGACGCCTTGTAGATCAGCACAAAGCCCAAGGCCACCAGCGAATACAGCATGCCAGCCATCAGGCCGCCGAGTAAGGTTTCAAGAAAGAATGCCATCTTGGTGTGTCCTTAATGCGAGGTGCCGAGGTAGGCGCTGATCACGTCTGGGTTGTTGCGCACTTCGTCCGGGGTGCCGTCGCCGATTTTTTTGCCGTAGTCCAGCACGACCACGCGGTCGCTGATGTCCATGACCACGCCCATGTCGTGCTCGATCAAGACCACGGTGGTACCGAACTCGTCGTTCACATCGAGCACGAAGCGGCACATGTCCTGCTTCTCTTCCACATTCATGCCGGCCATGGGCTCGTCGAGCAACAGTACTTGGGGCTCCATGGCCAGTGCGCGGCCCAGATCCACCCGCTTTTGCAGGCCGTAGGGCAGCTGACCCACGGGGGTCTTGCGGTAAGCCTGAATTTCCAGGAAATCAATGATGCGTTCCACCGCCTCCCGGTGCTGAATTTCCTCGCGCTCGGCGGGGCCCCAGCGCAGGGCCTGCTTCAAGATGCCGCTCTTAATCTTCAGGTTGCGACCGGACATGATGTTGTCCAACACGCTCATGCCTTTGAAGAGCGCCAAGTTTTGGAAGGTGCGCGCCACACCCATCACCGCCACTTGGTGGCTGTTCATGTGCTTAAACGTTTGGCCGCGAAAGGTGATGGACCCGTCTTGCGGCGCATACACACCGTTGATGCAGTTCAGCATGGAGCTTTTACCCGCGCCGTTGGGCCCGATGATGGCGCGAATTTCGTGCTCGCGCACATCGAAGCTGATGTCGGTCAGCGCCTTCACGCCGCCGAACCGCAGGGAGATGTTTTTAACGTCAAGAATGACGTCGCCTATTTTCTTTTCGCTCATTAGATGACCTCCGTGCTCTGCACTGCGGCGCGAGCTTGCTTGGGGCGGCTCTGCGCGGCGCTCATGCTGCAGCCTTCACAGGGGCAAAGGTTTGGGTGTCTGCTATGCGCAGCGTGGCGCTGACGCTGCCGGTGCGTCCGTCTTCAAACTTCACCACGGTCTCGATGAACTGGCTGGTCTTGCCCTCGTACAGCGCGTCCACCAGCACCTGGTATTTGTCGGCAATAAAGCCGCGGCGGACTTTGTTGGTGCGGGTCAATTCACCGTCGTCGGCGTCCAGTTCTTTGTGCAACACCAAGAAGCGGCTGATCTGGCTGCCGGCCAGCAGGGCATCGGCGCTCAGGTCGGCGTTGACCTTCTCCACGCATTCCTTGATCAGCTCATACACCTGGGGCTTCTGGGCCAGATCGGTGTAGCCGGCATAAGGCAGATTGCGGCGCTCGGCCCAGTTGCCCACGGCATCAAAGTCGATGTTGATCAGCACACACACCTTCTCGCGGCCATCGCCATACGCCACGACTTCCTTGATGTGCTGGAAGAACTTGAGTTTGTTCTCCACGTACTTGGGAGCAAACATGGCGTCGTTGAACGCACCGCCTTTGAGGCGGCCCACGTCTTTGACGCGGTCGATGATCTTCAGGTGGCCGTGCGCATCTATAAAGCCTGCATCACTGGTGTGGTACCAGCCGTCAGCCGTTAGCACCTCGGCAGTGGCGGCGGGGTTTTTGTAGTACTCCTTGAGCAAGCCGGGCGACTTCACCAAAATTTCGCCGTTGTCCGCCACCTTGATCTCCACACCGGCGCATGGCACGCCCACGGTGTCGGCGCGGGCTTGGTTGTCGGGTTGCAAGCACACAAACACGGCGGTCTCGGTAGAGCCGTAGAGCTGCTTGAGGTTGATGCCAATGGAGCGGTAAAAGCTAAACAAATCCGGGCCAATGGCCTCACCGGCGGTATAGGCTACGCGCACCCGACTCAAGCCCAGCGTATTGCGCAGCGGACCGTAGACCAGCACATTGCCTAGGCCGTACAGCACGCGATCCCCCAAGGAGACAGGCAAGCCGTCTTGTAAGGCAGGCCCCACGCGTTGGGCCACGGCCATAAAGGCGTGGAACATCTTGCGTTTGAGCGCACCGGCATCTTCCATGCGAATCATCACGCTGGTGAGCAGGCCTTCGAACACGCGCGGCGGCGCAAAGTAATAGGTGGGGCCTATCTCTTTCAAATCGATGGTGACGGTGGAAGCGGATTCAGGGCAATTCACCACGTAACCGCAAGCCAGCCACTGCGCGTAGCTGAAAATATTTTGCCCAATCCATGCGGGTGGCAGGTAAGCCAACACCTCTTCCGCGTGGGTCAACTTGTCAAACTCAGCACCGGCCAGCGCCCGGTTCAGCAAAGAAAAGTGGGTGTGCACAACACCCTTGGGGTTGCCCGTGGTGCCTGACGTGAAGAACATAGCCCCTACGTCATTGGGGCGACCTACCGCGACCTCATCTTTCACCAAATCAGGGTGAATCTGGACACAGGCCTTGCCCGCAGCCAAGAGCTCATCCAATGCAGCCAAGCCGGGTACGTCGTAATTGCGCAAGCCCCTTGGATCGTCAAAATAAATGTGGGCAAGCTGTGGGCATTGCGCCCTAACTTCCAGCAACTTGTCCACTTGCTCTTGGTCTTCGGCAAAGGCAAAGCAGACGCCTGCGTTGTTGATAGGAAACACGCACTCCGGTGCTGCAGCATCTTGGTACAAAGGAATCGGCACCGCACCCAGGCTTTGCACTGCCAACATAGTGGCGTACAGACGTGGGCGATTGGCTCCCACCACCACCATATGGTCGTTGCGGCGCAAGCCTGCTTGGTGCAAACCTGCCGCCAATTGCTCCACCATCAGGGCCAGGTCAGCCCATGTCAAAGCTTGCCAAATGCCATACTCTTTCTCACGCATTGCAGTGGCCGTGGGCCTGGTGCGAGCGTGGTGCGCCAGCCATTGCGGAAAAGTCTTTTGCATTCCTATTCCTTGTCACCTGTCTCGTTGTAGGGCCCCTCTGCATGCAGCTGGGCCTTGGTATGGCTGCCATTATTAGCCCGGCATTTGACGTCGATCTGTCGTTTGGACGACAATTCAGGCCTTTCTTGTTAGGTGTTTTCCCTCCGCCCCTATCTATGACCACCGACTCCAGCCTGCACCAAAGGCGCCGCCCGCTGACCGACGGCGAGCTCAACGCGATTCCGTGGATTCACTTGCTACAAAGCCATGAACGAGAGCGCGCGGTGGACGATCTGCGCATTGCGCAAGCGGTGCCGGGGGAGTATTTGTGCCGCATGGGGCGGCCCGTGACTTACTGGTTTGGGGTGGTGGACGGCCTCTTGAAGATGAGCTCAGACAATGCAGAAGGCCAAACCATGACATTCACCGGCGTGCCACCGGGCGGCTGGTTTGGGGAGGGCACCGCCCTTAAGCGGGAGACCTACCGCTACAACATCCAGGCCCTGCGCAACAGCATGGTCGCCGGCTTGCATGTGGATACGTTTCACTGGCTGCTAGACCATTCGATTGGATTCAACCGCTTTGTGATGAACCAGCTCAATGAGCGGCTGGGCCAGTTCATCGCGGCCCGAGAAATAGACCGCCTCAACAACCCCGACATCCGCGTGGCCCGCAGCCTCGCGGCACTGTTCAACCCGGTGCTTTACCCAGGCGTTGGTGAAGTGCTGCGCATCACGCAGCAAGAGTTGGCGTACCTGGTGGGCTTGTCCCGGCAGCGGGTGAACGAGGCGCTCACTTCATTGGCTGCGCAGGGGGTAATTCGGGTGGAGTACGGCGGCCTGCGGGTTTTGGACATTGCCGCACTGCGCAACGAAGTCTTCAAGGCCAAATAAGCCTCTACCGCTCATTTAACAAGCACATTGCGCTATAAAAAATAGAGCACTCCTAGCTCAGCCAGCGGTCAGTCTTTGCTCCAGTAGGCGATCGCTTGGTCCACCGGGAGCACTTGACAGCCCGCCTGTAAAGCGGCGCGTACCGCCAAGTCCAGCAACTCTGGCGTACACCCCCATGGGCCGGGTTGCGCCTCCACCTCATGGGTGTAAAAAATGAGCCAGCCGCGCTCTTGGGCTGTGGTGCGCACCAAGTCTTGCAGCCGCTCGGTGCGCATGGTGTGGGCATACAGCTTCTCAGCCCACAGGCCATTCAAATCCGCCTGCCCCACTTGAACGCCGCCTCGGGTGATGCGCGAGGATTGAAACGTTAGCGATGCCAGGTGCTTGGAACCGAGGTCATAGGCCCCTAGTGGAAAAGAAAAATGGTCTGTTGCCCGGGGAAGGCCCAGGTCGTTGAAGTACTGTGCATTGCGTGCCAATACCTGCGCCATCTGGGAGCGGCTGAGCTGGTCGCACGGTTGGTGGGTAAAGGTATGGCACGCGATATGGTGGCCGCCGCGCGCTAGGCTTTGCACGTCGATGGCTGAGTGGCATAGACGCCCCATCTCCAGCTGGTCCGTCAAGCCCCCGGCAATGTACCAAGTGCCGGCACAGCCATGGCGCTCCAAAATCTCGCGCCCCTTTACACAGGCAGTGTGGGGCGCGTCATCAAAACTAAAACTAACCACCCCTGCGTGCTTATGCAAGGGGAGCATGCGGCGCATGGTGGCATCGGCCACCCACCTTTGACCTTGTCGCCAGCGTTTCAACACCAAGGCAGGAACCATCAGCGCCGCCCCCCCAAACCCACTCGCTGAGCGAGGTCCGGTAAGTTCTCAAAGGTGTACTCCACCCCCACCCGCAGTGTGTTCTGCAAAATGTCAGCCAACGCAGCACCACGTTCGGTGCGATCCGTGGAGCCATCCACGTACACACGCACATCCGGTGTCGCCGCATAGACCACGCCTAGGCCAAAGCGGTAACGTTTGAACTCTGGGCTGGCAGCCGCACTCGCTAGGGCGGTTTGGTTGTTTTGGCGCTCTTGGCTCAAGGACATCACCACCTGTGTTTTGGCGCTGGGCCTCCACTGCGCACCCCATTGCAGGCGGTTCACCCGGGTATACAGGGCCGCCGTGTCCGTGGTGTCGGTAGGTTGGTCTGACCAATCAAGGGTCCAATTCGTGAGCGGCGAAGGGGTGTAGCGCAGCTGGGCCTGTGTGGCCAACTCGGTGAAATTCTTGCCTACCAATCCATCGTAACGGCGCTCTATGGGGGCCATCCGCACGCTCACGCGGGTCAAGGGACTGTATTGCCACAAGGCGTCCAGATAGACCTCTTGTGCTCGGTACCCGGTGCCGCCATTGACGGCCTGTGTATCCGTGCGCTCAGGAAAACGTACCTCGGTCGACTGCACTCCAACGCCCACACTGCTTCCGGTGCCGGTGTCCATGCGTGCGCCCATGAGCCATGCATTGGACCGCGTGTTGGACCCGGTGTTGGCTGGGGTGTCGTAGCCCAGTTGCCCCGACCGCAGCTCCATAGGAAAACTAATCCAGGGTGTGATCTGCAGTGTGAGGCTGGCACTCGCATCTGTTTGGGTGAACACATCGCGGCGCGTACGACTGGCGTCCACCACATCGTAGGGTTGGCGCTTGTAGCTTTGGGACACGGCGCCGCGCCACGCGTCGGTCCAGCGCCATTCAAAGGCCCCGTTGTAAGCTTGTGGCGAACTGTTCAGGCCATCGAAGTGGCCATATCGGTTGTCCCCCGCCTGCGCATTCAATAACAAGCGGGTACCCGGTGAGTCCAAGGCCTGCACAATGGCCAAGCGCAACTCGGTCGCAGCCAAGTTATCTGAAGCATCGTCAGTCCCCACGCGCTCAGGGTTGGAGTCGTGGCTCCAAGAGGTGTCCATTTGCAGCACCAACTCGGTCATCCCCCATGCCCCACCTGGGATTGCGGCCAGCAAGGCGGCTATCGCAACCGTTGGCAACGGGGGCAACATCGATCGAACACAGGGGGTCACACGGGGTACCTCCAAGCAGCGCGACGCCCAGCGCGCACGCGCTGGCGACGAGGCTTAGCATCAGTCCCTGGCCGCGTACCACCATCCGCAGGTTTCGCCATAGCCATGCGTTGGCGCAAAAGGGTGGATGTCACGGTCACACTGGAGAGAACGAACAACAAAAACGGAAACTCCACACTGCGAAACAGAGAACTTTCTGAAAGGTTGGACACCAAGGTCGTCACCATAAGCGCCGAGAAAAGCGCTGCTGCGGGTCTGTCGTAGGCCATGAGCTTTGCCAAGCTGACGCTGTGGGACACCACCACCCCCGCAAACAGTACGAGACCGATGGCGCCAAGCTCGTTGAACATGTCTAGGTATCCGTTATGGGCCTGGTACGGAACCCAGGGCAAGGTGTCGAGCACCGGTTGCGATGCGCTGCCTGGACCCAGCCAGAACGCCCCATACCCCACCCCTTGCACCCAATGGCGATCGATCTCCAACATCAGGGGCGCCCAGATGTCGCTACGGCCTGTCAAGTCTGCACTTTTGCCAAACAAACTGGCAAATGGTGCCAGCAGTTCCGTGCGGCTTGGGTAGTGCCCTTCGACCACAAAAAAACCGTGGAGTAGCGCGACAAGCACCATCACCATGAGCACCACCACGCGCAACAACCACAGGCTGGAACCGACGTGCTGGCGGCGTAAGACAAAGAAAACGGTGGGACCTAGGACCGCAATCGTGAGACTCGTAGAGCTGGTCGACAGCAACACGCAAGCCGCGCTCAGAAACAAGCCGGCCCAGCGCACCCAGGGTGGTAGGGATTTGACGTGCCAGACAGACACCCACAACAGCACGGCCAAGGCCGCAATAGCACCAAATGTGTTCTTGTTAGACACCACGCCACGCCACGCATAGCCAAAATAAGCGTCAATACCGATGGACGGGAACGCAACCGCGGCAACGGCCGACGCAAGCTGTATGCCCGTGATAGCCGCCAGAGCCACCAATACGGTGTGGGTCCACGGTTTACCGTTTAACTGAACTGCCAAGCCCAACATTACCAACCCTAAAAGCTGAATCGTCTTCTTTAAGGTCACGGTGGGTGCCGGTGACCACAGCATGGTCATCGCGCAGTACAGCGCCATGGCCCACAAAAAAGGATTCACATGGCGCACATGTGCCCACGCCATGACGGGCGCGCGGGCTAACAGCAGCGCAGACAGAGCAAACACGCTACCCCATTGGAGTTGAAAACCCAAGGACCCGGTGTTGATATCGGTACTGTCAATATCGTAATTCCAGTTAAAACCGGACGGCAATAGACCAAACAGCACGGCGCACACGATGAGCAGCACAATGGCGTGCTGCTCCCACTGCATGCGGGGCACACCGACATACCGAGCAGGACTAGCTTGCATACTCTTGGAACTGCAAACGGCTCATGCCAGTCAGTTTGCCGAGCTGAGCCGCTGCGATGCGTAGCCATGCAAAAGACCGGGTCCGAGACACGGGGACAAAAACCAAAGCCAAGCCCGCGCTAAGCACCAACTGGGCCAAGGCGCGCCCCCCCAACTTGGCTCCGTGCATCCAAGCTTGCCCTCTAGGCAAACGGTACAGTTCAGCGCGTATCCAGGTCTGCCCAATGCGAAATGAACGGCGCAGAAGCCACTGCGCGTTGGCCCGCTCCACCGGAACCACTTCATGTACAGGTGCCTCATCGCACCACACAAACTTAGCGCCACGTGCCAAGAGGTCGCGAAACAACATGCTGTCTTCGCCTCCGGTGCGGCCAAACGCCGCGTCGAAAGGCCCGTGTACCTGGGAGAGGCTGCTGGCACGCACCAAGGCATTGCCCGTGCGCGCGTCTTGTTCGGTGATGCGGGTTCCAGTGGGCAAACGCCGACGCTCAAAGTAGCGCCCCTGCACAATCCACGGGGCGACCTCGGGCGGGTACACCGGCAAGACGGGCCCAAACACAGCGTCTGCTTGGTGGGCTTGGGCACATGCTAGCAACAAGCGCAACCAATGCTGTACAGGGACCTCGTCGTCATCCACAAATGCAATCCATTCCCCGGTTGCGGCTGCCACTGCTGCATTGCGAGCCAGAGCAATGTTTGGCACAGGCACGTGCCTAGCCAGCAGGCTGAAGCCTTGCGGCACCGTCCACGCGGCCACAACTTGGGCAGCTGTGTTGTGCGGGTCGTTGTCGACCACCACCACTTCAATCGCGGCAATCCCTTGACCCAACCCTTGCTGCCCCAACTGTGTCAACAATGCAGACAGCAACAGGGGCCTGCGGAAACTGCAGATGCATACACTGATTTTCATGCTGCGCTACCGACTTCAGCGGCAAGGTGACTGCGCTTGACCCTAGGGATTAGAAGCAGGTGGTTGGTGAGTAGCTCTAGCAATTCCACAGCAACCATGGCGGCCAGTGCCCCCCATACGCCATAGCGGGGAATGAGTACCCAGGAGAGCGCCAGCAGAACAACCAAACTTACAGCACCCTGCCAAAACAAGGCGCGAAATGCACCAAAGCTGGTCAACAAAATAGTGCCCATGCTGCGCGCAGCATTGATCGCAAAATACGCAGCCCACATCAACACCAAGCCCATGATGCCTTGGTATTTTTCACCCAAAAAGTGCGCAGACAACCACGGGAAAAACAGCCACATCGCCAAGATGTAGACAACAGCAAATGCCTCCATCGCAAGCAGCGACTTCAGCATGAATTGCCGCACGCCACGCCAATTGGACTGGGCTATCAGCTGCCCCATGGCGGGCTGGGCCAGCTTGGCCCAGGCCGTGCCAATCACCACAATGGGCGTCAGCACAAGCCTAGCGGCATTCATATCCGCCAAGGCGGCGACACCCACTAAGCCACCTGTCAAGTACAGGTAGCTGTTGTTGCCCATCCATCCCAGCAAGGCACCCACCACCGCCCAACGGCTGAGGGCCCACAAAGCTCTAGCGTCTGCCACAAAGGCCTGTCGAGAGGTGTTGGGCTCCAGCCTGCGCACCAAACCCACACTAGGCAGGGCGGCTGCCAAGGCGTTACTTAAGGCCATCACGAAGATGATTTCGGTCACTGTGACACGCTCCAGCCAGTAGAGCCCCACGCCACCCAATAAGGTGAGAACCACAAACACAAAGTCTACTGAGGCCACTTTCTCTGGCACACCTTCAATAAACAACGCAGTTCGACAGTACTCCCGCGCAGCCAGAGCCCATATCCACAAGGCAAAGGCCCCGGCTAAAAGGAAGGGGTTTTCGTGCAGATCGAGCACTTCATCCAAGATACCCATCGCAACACCAGCCACAACAGCCAAAACACCTGCAATCAGCCACTGGAGTCGCGCCACACGTGCCACCATTTGACGCCGAGCATGTTCGTCCAGTCGCATGGCCAAGGTGGTCAATGCAGTGCACACCAAGGCACCGAGCAAAGTGGTACTCAATAAGCCAGCACCCATGAGCTGTGAGTACAAGCCATAGGTTTCCTTGGCCGCAAACCGAATCAAGGCCACTCCAATGAGGAAGTTCAGGCCACTGAGCAGCAACTGGTCCACGACCGAAATTGCCGAATTCAAAGCAAAAGAGCGCTTAGGCTTCAAGCCGCACCTGTGGAGAAAAGCCCCGTAACGCGCCGCCACACACGGGCCAACACTGTTTCCTCGTGGGACCAAGGACTTTGCTGGGAAAAACGACTCTGTGGCTTGAGCACTTGGTTGAACACGACGCCAAGCACGTCGACCCGTGCTCCTTCTAAAGCCCTTTGAAACTCGCGCAACTCAGACACCAGGGTCTGGTCTTTGCGCGCGACCAGTATCGCGGCACCGGTTTGCCCTGCGATCGTTTGCGCATCCGCCCATTGAGAACCTGCAGGTGTGTCCACAATGATGACGGACACCTGATCTATCAAAGGGGCCAGCATCTGCCGAAACGCCGGAGCCGTCAGCATTTCCAAAGGATTGGGCGGCACCGGTCCAGAGCCCAAAATCCAAAACCCTGGCACCAGTTCTTCCATGGCACCCAGCTCACCGGGGCTGCGTCGTGCCAGCACCGTAGACAAGCCGGTTTGGTTTGGCAGTCCCAAAAGCCTATGCACGCAAGGTTCGCGCAGGTTGGCATCGATCAGCAAGGTCTTGATATTGAGCTGTGCGAAGGCAATGGCCAAGCTGGCGGCGGTGTAACTTTTACCCTCTCGCTTGGCCGGACTCAACACGGCAAGCACCAGTTTTTGGCTTTCATCCATTTCCACCAGCAGGTCGGAACGCAGTCGCTTGATGGCTTGCGCAGCATCGCTATCCGGTGCATGCACAATGGCTAGCGAAGGGCTGATTCGCGCGAGCAAGGCGGCAGAAGAAAATGCATCGTTGTTGAACTGGGTGTTCAGTAATTCGCGCACATCCCGCGAAGTCAACAAACCAAGGGCAATGGCTGCTTCACCAAACCGCATTTGCTTCTGGTTTTGCAAGGCCAATACCTGATCTACCTCTGCCCGGGTTAAGCGCTGAGAGGCAATGCACGCATCCCCCATGCGCGACTCGAGCACCAACGGCACGCCCCCCTTAGGTTCAATGGAAGGTAACGGAGGCATAGAAGACTGCGGGTCGAAGCTTGACATGGCTCTGGCTCAGAAGGCTTGTTCTGCATTGCGACCCAGCACAACAAATGCGGGGTCACGTGCGAGGTCATCAATATGGCGTACCCGGCGTCGGGCTACCTCGGTCAAAAAGACCAAGCCTAGACCTACGAGGAGACCCACAGGCACACTCAGCACTAAGTTCAACCTCAGGTTGGGTTTGCTGTGGGTAATGGGCGCACTGGCCCAACGCAGAACCGTCAAACTTGGTGTGTTGACAGTACTAGCGATCAAGAGTTCGTCGTACTTTTGGATCGCCGAGTTATAGATCTTTTGTACGCTATCGAGTTGACGTTGATACGACGCCAAAACATCCCTGTGCTTTTTCATCGAAAGCATGGACTGCTGTTGTGCGTTCACATCACCCGCGAGCGCACGGGCTTGTGAGTCATAGCGCTTACTCTCTTGCAAGAAAGCATCCAGCGCTAACTGCGCTTCCCGGTCTATGCGCTGGGACATGGTCTCTCGCTCAGCAAGAATGCTTTTAAACCGAGGGTGGTTTTTGCCATAGACGCCCCCCAGATCAGCGGCTTGGCGATCCAAGTCGGCAAGCCGCAAGCGCAAGTCAGGGATGCCACGCTGGGAAGCGATCTCAGGAATATCGGCCGCTTTAGCGCCTGCTTTCAACATGTTCAGCACCGCTTGGTTTTTTGACTGCGCATCGAGTCGCAAACTCTGCAATGCAGCTTGGCGCGTGGAAAGCTCGTTGAGTTGCCGGTTGCCTAAGTCCAAGCGCTCATCGGTCTCCAAAATCCCGTTTTTCTGCTGGTAATCAGTGATGGAGGCTTGGATTTTGTCCTGCTCCAAGCGCAATGTTTCAAGCTGCGCGCTGTACTGCTCTTGGCGTGACTTAGCGGGTGCCACACTGATGCGCTGAACCAAATCCATATACGCTTTGAGGCCGGCATTGAGCGCATCACGCGCTTGCTCAGGGTCATCCAAAGCGAGCTTCAACTCCACCACGCGGCTCGCCTTGCGAACGGCAACGTCCAAGCTCTTTTGCATGCTCACCAACAGCAAACTATGTGCCTTTGCCTCACCCTGGGCGGCAATGCGCTTTTTCATAGTCTCACCAGACAACATGCCCGTCGCACTGATCATTTGGCTCAGCACTTCTTCGCTTTGCATGATGTCTACTTGGGTTTGCAAGTAGGTTTCATCTTGCGCAGAGTTAAACAAGCGCCCCGTGAGCGGGTCAGAAGAGCGAAAGTCGATAAAGATTTCTGCGCTGGCAACATACGTTTTGGTCTGTGACAGTGACAAGACCAAGGTCGCCACAACGGCGATCACCACACACGTGAAAAGGGTGCGCTTTCGGGCCAGCAAGATTGCCAGCAACTGCGAAAAAGACAGCCCGCTGACTGGGAATTCTTGGTTCATTGCTTCTTGCTATGCATGTGCTGGCGATGCCTAAAACAAGCGCTCATTCACATAGACCACGTCGCCACCCACAATAGGACTGCTGAGATCAGGTACAAATTCTTGCGTTTTTTGTTCGCCATCCGTGCGGTGAACACGAATTCTGCGCATGGACCCGCGCTCCGTCACACCGCCACTGATGGCCAACGCCCGCATCAAGGTGAGCCCAGGCTCCATAGGGTAAGCGCCGGGCCTGCGCACCTCACCGTGCACATAAAACTGTTTCTGGACACCCACAAAAACCACATCGTCATTCTGAAGCTCTAGATCCGGGCCTAATTTGCCAAGGTCCACGATCTGATCCAAAGCGATCTGTATCTCCTGACGCGCACCCGATGGACTGGATGCGTTCGGTGCAACGCGACGTACTAAAACCGCTACGCGATCTGCGCGTGGCGTTAAGCCACCCGCTGTGGCCAATGCATCCCATACGGACAATTTTCCCGATAAGGCGAATCGTCCAGGGCGCTGAACCTCACCCAAGACCGAAACCATTTGACTGCGCACTTGACGCACTTGCACCGACACCTCGGGGCTGCGCAAATACTCGCCTTCCCGCAGGCGTTGGGCAACCAATTTTTCAATGGCGAAAGGCACCAGCCCACCCACTTTGAGTGTTCCGATCAATGGCAACGTCACTTGTTGGTTGTCGTTGACAGTGACTTCCGCCGACATATCCGGCTGGCCAAACACAGTAATCAACACTTGGTCACCGGCACCGACAGTGGAACTCGATAGCACGCCTTCAGCCGCAAGCAGGGACCCTTGTGGAACGGGGCTTGCGGGGGTCGCTGCAAGGTCAGCGGCCCAGGTCGTCACCAGTGGCAGCTGCACGACGCGCGGTGCAACGGGCACAGCACTCTGCGCCAGCGAGGCCACGGGCCACGCACAGAGCAGCATCCCGCACATGAGCGCGCATTTGAAAGCAAGCATGCACTTAGTCAAACTCAGAATCCTGCAAATGGGAAGCATTGCGTCATGGTGTTACCGTATCACAGGTACTGTAATGCAGGCAAACAGGCCCAGCTAGAAGACCCGCGTCGCTAGAATTCTTGTAAATGACTATTTTCCCTTACTTTCATGCGGTTTTCAGTCAACCACCGCGCATCGCTGGCCCTTGCACAAAAGCCTCCCAGCGCTCAGCGTCTCCATCTGTCTTCGTAGCTTGTACCTTGGCGCTGGCCTTTACCGGGGCAGCAGCTCAGGCGCTAGTACAGGGAGCTGATTTAGCCGCGCAACTTCGGCTAGACACAGAGAATCCCACTTTGTTGCTTAAGCAAGGCGTTGCCTTGGCCCAAGAGGGGCAGGTGCAGGCCGCTATTGTGATTTTTCAAGCGCTCAAGCAACGTTTCCCGCAGCAGCCCGCTCCCTACGCAAACCTTGCCGCCTTGTATGCCCAAACCGGGCAATTGGAGGAGGCGCGCCAAATGCTGCTCTTGGCCGACCGCTGGCAAAATGACCGCTTCCCGACCCAACTGGGCTTGGCGTCGCTCAATTTGGAGCTTGCCTTGCAGGCTTACGACACCGCGCTGGCACTCAGACCCCAGGATGACACCGTGCTGCGCAAGCGCAATGCGCTGAGCCGACTGCTGTCGCCCCAAGCTGGTGCGGGGACGGGAGCAACAGCACCAAGCGCGCCCAAGGAACAGACTCCAACCACGCTCAGCGTGGGCCCTGATGCCGCGCTGCCCACATCGGGCACGCCATCTGGCGCTGCACGCGATCGCTTAGTGCTGTCAGACGCCGCCCCCTTCTCCGCCAGCCCCAAGGGGCAGCTGAGCAAAGAAGACGCGGCCGCTCCGGCTTCGCCGCAATCGATTGATGTACGCAATGCCTTGGTGCAATGGGCGCAGGCATGGAGCCAGAAATCATTTCCTGGGTATGCAGCCCAATACAGCGAGACCTTCCGACCTAGCCGCGACATGGATGTAGTGCAATGGACTGCACGCAAGAAGGCGCTCATGGCACAAGCGAAGTACATCCAGGTCGATGTTCAAGTCGACTCCATCCGAATAGACCAAGGTGTCGCCACTGTTCGCTTGCAACAGCGCTACCAGTCTGACCAGTATTCAGACACAAGCAACAAAGAGATCCAACTGCGCCAAGAAAAAGGGCAATGGAAAATTACCCGTGAAATAGAACTGCGCTAAACCCTCACAGCGCAGGTGCAGGCAAGGCTTGTGCACACCTAGAATGCATAGCGTCACCTACCCCATTGCCCATGAACACTATCGCCAAGACCGACACCTCATTTCGGGTTGCCCCTTTGGTCATCATTTCGCCCGTGCGAGATGAAGCCAAACTGATTGAGAAAACCCTGCAGTCGGTCATTGCGCAGACCGTACGCCCCACAGAATGGGTCATCGTCGACGATGGCTCCAAAGACGACACAGCAGCCGTCGTCAAGCGCTATGCAGCCCAGTATCCATTCATCCGACTCGTGACTTTGCAAGACCGCGGATTTCGCAAATTGGGTGGCGGGGTCATCGTAGCCTTCAAGTTCGGCCTGTCGCAGGTCATCACAAAGGATTACGCGTTTGTGGCGAAGCTTGACGGCGACATGTCCTTCGGTCCAGAGTACCTGGCAACCATGTTTGCTGAGTTTGATGCAGACCCCAAGCTGGCTGCAGTGTCTGGCAAGGTGTTTCGCCCGGAAGGGGATGGATTTGTTGAAGAATGGACCATTGACGAACATGTGGCGGGGCAATTCAAGTTGTACCGGAGTACAGCGTTTAGTGCCATCGGCGGCTTTATTGAAGAGGTCCTGTGGGACGGCATTGACATACACACCGCTCGCATGCTGGGCTGGCACACCAAGAGCTTTGATGCACCCAATGCCCGCTTGATCCACCACAGGCTCATGGGGTCTTCGGACAAGAATGTTTACCGCGGCCGACTGCGCTTGGGACGCGGCATTTACTTCATGGGTTATCACCCCTTGTATGCATTGGCTTCGGCCGCCTTTCGCACGCGGGAAAAACCCTTGGTCATCGGTGGCATCCTGATCATGGTGGGGTACATCAAAGCCGCACTACAAGGTGTTCCGCGCTACGACAACCCTGCGTTCATCCGCTACTTACAGAATTGGCAGATGGCTGAGCTCAAAGCGCGAATGCGCAAAGTATTGCCTTGGTGAGGCTACTTATGCGGGTGCGCTGGACCCGCCTGAAGTGCGGCTCGCATTTTGATGACCTGCGGGTGTGCCTTCAGCACCGCTTTGGCATCACGCGCACTTGCCACGGCAGCAGCTAACCAAGCAGGGCGCGACACTGCGCCCTCGCCCAAAGCGACTAAATCGGTTTTAAATCGCATCTTGTAGTCTTGTGTTCCTCGCCCCAAGTCGATCAGTTCGATACCTTGACTTTGCGCCTGTTCAGCCAACTGCTTGAGAATCACAAGACCTGGCTGATAGTAGGCACAAGCAGCGTCATAAACAGGAAACCAATAGTGCAAGGTCGCATAGCTGCGCAGCCCCACATGGGCCGCGATCAGGCTGTCACCAGCATACAAAGTGCACATCGTTGCGCCAAAAGCATCATCGCCTAAGTCCACCGTACTCTCCATGAGCTTACGCACCCACGGAATCGCAAAGGCATCGGCCCCGTGGCCTTGCGTGCGCAGCCACTGGGCCGATTTGGTTTGCATGATCCATTGCAGAACGCGGGGAGTGGGTTCGCTGGCCTCAAAACGCAAGGGGCCTTTGTCACGCAGCAATCGCCGCTCGGACTGCCGGACCGTGCTTAAAACCCCAGGAGACTTGGTGTTCTGCGCCAGAGCTAGGCGCTGAACATAGGCATCCCATCCACCTTCTAAATTCATGACTGGGGACGCACTATGCACGCGAACATGGCGGGCAAAAGCCAGCTGAGACGTTGGCAAGTGGTTGAAATAGAAGTACGCTGCACCACACGCCTTAAGCAACTGGGCAAGGTCAATTGCAAGCGCTGGGTGTGCGATCAGCCCGTGGTAGTCATTGAGTCCAAACCCCACCGGCAAGATGCGCCCCCACGCTGATTGTTCAAACGGGAAAAAGCCCTGCACAGCACCTTGCGCCTCTAGCACGGCAACGCGCACGGGGTTGGGGCCACCCGCGCAGGCAATCCACTGGGTGAACTCAGGGCGGTAATACGGGCTGCGCAAGTGCGGATTCGCCTGCTGAATATCCGCCCATTGCGCCCAAAGACTCGGATCCAAATCATGCGCGGGAATGACAGTAATCTTCATGCAGCTACCTTTGAACCAAGCATGCGTGCAGCCCCAGCATAGAACCCGGCCACGGGTGGTTTCTATGGCCCAAGCACAGAACGTAGAAAGAAATAATGTCCGCCCAGCGTAAAAAGTCTTGAATTATCGGGCCACAAGTGCTGACCAACCGCCCAAATATTGCTTTTTCGCACGCGTGCTCAGCATAGAATGCCCGTCGACATTGTTATAAAACCACATGCCAAACAAGACGTCACCCACCGTAGAACTGTTTGGCCTCCATATCAACAAGACCACTTTTGATGAGTCGGTCGACCTCCTGTGCGAGCAAGTCACGCGACGCCCAGCCAAAGTCGTTGTCACCCCGAATGTCGACCATGTCGTCTCTCTGAATGACAACCCCGAGCTCCACGCGCTCTACAGCTCCGCCGACTTCACATTTGCAGATGGTATGCCCTTGGTTTGGGCAAGCCGCTTAATGGGTGACAGACTGCCCGAAAGGGTCACAGGCGCAGACCTGTTTGTGGCATTGTGCCAACGCAGCGAAGAGCGCAATTGGCGTGTCGCAGTGGTCGGCGGAAAGCCTGGCCAAGAAGCCAAATTGGCGGCTCGCTTTGCCTTGGTGTATCCCAACCTAAAGGTCAGTATTTATTCTCCGCCCATGGGGTTTGACTACCGCAACGCAGCTGCACAAGCCACCATCGACTGGGTGAACTCAGTGCATGCAGACATTGTGTTTGTGTGCTTGGGCTTTCCGCGTCAGTGCCTCTGGTCCCTCAACGGTCGCCACCAGTTTGATGCAGGCTTGGTACTTTGCGTGGGGGCGGCGATGGAGTTTGCACTCGGCCTCAAGAAGCGGGCACCTATTTGGATGCAGCGCGCCGGCCTAGAGTGGCTGAGCCGCCTGAACGCCGACCCGGTCACACTGTGGCGACGCTACTTGGTGCGTGACACCAAGTTCTTTCCGCTGGTGTGGCGCATGTGGCGCAACAAAGGCAAAAAAACAGCTGGTTCTGATTGAGAGCTGGCTGCAAAGCCATGCCCTAGGGCAATGCAGCCGGTTGGCTAAGGTACTGGGTTGCCAGCCGCTTGAACTGTCCGCCGTCGCTATCAATGGTCGTTTGACTGGTGTGGCCGGGGCTAAACACCACGCCGAAACCGCCTGCAGCCACCATCTGTGCGGCATGGGTCAAGAAGTACTGCGTTCGGTTATCCCTAAAAGGCGCAGCCTTACCGACCTGCTTCGTGCTAGGTTGCCCTTGCGGCGTTTGCCACCACAGCAGTGGCAGTTGAAGCCCCTCAAAGTAGCGCCGCGCCATCGCGAAATGCTCGTTGAAGTTGGGGCTCGTTAGGTTAGTCTCATCCCAGTAGTACGCCACCTTGCTGCGCCGGGTGCACAGCGCATTGTCTGCGGTGTACAGTGCCTCGAAGCATCCTGCGTCTCGGTCCAAGGTTTGCATCACCGCAAAGTCTGCAAAGCCAGCTCCAATGTGCCGCATGTATGCCAGCTCAGTGGACGCGAGGTCTGGAAACCCAGAGGGCGGGAAGCCCACCATGGCCTTTGGGGCTTGCGCCCTTGCCATTTGCAACAAACAACGCGCCATACCGGTCATGTCGCTGGGCAAATTGCCGCAGTCAGGATTGGACACGCCCACATGGACCAACAGCCGCGTGGGGTCCGCTTGCTTGCGCTGGGCATAGCCCCAGAAGTCGGGTTCAAAATTGACCAAGGCCGGCTTGTTGTACAGGCGCAGTTGCTGAAACAAAAGGCGCACGTTGTCCCAGTATTGGCGCATAAAGACGGGGTCACTCAAGCCGGACAAATCACCGTCACCACGCGTTGCCATTTGGTACAAGGTAAACATGGGTACCGCGCCCATCGCGTCTGCGTTCTTTGCCACTACCCCGATGTAAGCCCCGCGAGGCAGATTCCAGCTGACCCACGAGTCAGGCCCTACGCGGTTGATGTATTGGTCGTAAATGTCAGGTCTGAGGCCTTGGGCTTGGATAGACGCCAGCGGTGTGCTGCCTAAACCTACCAGCAAACGTTTGGGCTTGCCCATGGCCGCAACTAGTGCGCTAGCCCGAGCGTCGCGAGGCACTTGCGCATAAGGCCCGGCCAGCGGATGGGTCACGGGTGCGGCATCGGCGGCTATCACACCGACACATGTACAGGCAGCCACAAGCCCGATCAGCCAGTGGCCGAGGCGCGCGCGCCATCCAAAAAACAGGGCAAAGCTTGGCATTGGCAGGGCTTTCGTGAAGTTTGCAAAAGTGTAACCATGCCCCCAAACGCTGTGGGTAGAGGCACCACGCCGTGAAGGCATTTGCCGCGCAAAAATGGGCGCGCAGGCGTCTTGCGGAAAATTTAGGCATCAAAATAGGCAATAGCGCCCGTAAAATAGGCGCAGACAGCTACAAAATATATAGCAAATGACAGATCCCAAACCATTAGGCACGTTCCGGCGCGCAGCGCCGCCCCCCACCCGAACCGCCATACCTCAAGGCCAGTCAAACACCGCAGCCCATGGGGCAGGCGGCACGGTGCGGCTCAATAAACGCATGGCGGACCTCGGCATGGCGTCGCGCCGGGAGGCGGACGACTGGATCGCCAAGGGCTGGGTCAAAGTCAACGGCAAAGTGGCCGAAATGGGCATGCAGGTGCTGCCCGATGTGCGCATCGAGATCGACAAACAGGCCCAAGGCCAGCAGGCCAACCAGGTCACCATCCTGCTCAACAAGCCCCTGGGCATTGTGAGCGGCCAAGCCGAAGACGGGCATGAGCCCGCCATCAAGCTCATCCAGCCGCAAAACCGCTGGCGTGATGACAACGCACGCTTTTTCTTCCACGGCAGCCAACTCAAAAGCTTGGTGCCCGCCGGACGACTGGACATCGACTCCACAGGCCTTTTGGTCCTCACGCAAGATGGCCGCGTGGCGCGCCAGCTGATCGGCGAAGACTCGGTGATGGAGAAAGAGTACTTGGTCCGTGTGGCCTACACAGGCGTGGCCAACCCCGGTGCGGCCCACTCGCCTGCGGCTACCTACCCCGCACTGGCCGGGCGTGGCCGCGCGCAGCCCCAAGCGCCCCAGCAACTCATACGACTGGACGACGACGACCCAGTCACCAGCGATGTGCAAAGCGTTTTCCCGCCAGACAAGCTGCAACTGCTGCGCCACGGCCTGCGATTGGACGACCAGCCGCTCAAGGTGGCACGGGTGGAATGGCAAAACCCCGAGCAACTGCGCTTTGTCCTTACCGAAGGCAAAAAGCGCCAGATTCGCCGCATGTGCGAGCTAGTGGGTCTCAAAGTGGTGGGCTTGAAACGTGTGCGTGTGGGCAAGGTCATGCTGGGCAACCTGCCGGTGGGTCAGTGGCGCTACTTACAACCACACGAACGCTTCTAAACCATGAACAAGCCGCCTGCCAAACCACCCAAAGCACTGGGCCATATCCGCAGCGGCGACCTCAAAGCCCTGGCGCAACTGGCCACACAGGCCACGGTCAACATCAGCCATATGGTGGAGGGTGTGCACCAATCGGTATGGCGCACCTTGGGCGCACCATCCGGCACAACGCGCGCCCACGCCCGTGGCCTGACCGGCATGGTGTACCGCAGCGTGCGTGGCATCACAGAACTGGTCGCCAAGGGACTCGACCTGAGTTTGGGCAGATTGCAACCCGTGTTAGCCCCGTGGCTAGACGCTGCGCCAGAGTCGCAGCAGCGCGAAGCCGTGCTGGCAGCGCTCAATGGCGTGATGGGCGATCACTTGGTGGCTCGGGGCAATGCATTGGCAACCCCCATGGCCTTGCGCTGGAACGGACAGCGCTTGGACTGGGCCTCTCCGCCACTCGCTTCCCAAGTACAGGGCAAAGTACTGGTACTTGCACACGGCCTGTGCATGAACGACTTGCAGTGGCACAGCACAGCCAACGGCGTCACCCATGACCACGGCCAAGCCATTGCCCAGGCGCTGGGCTATACGCCCGTTTACCTGCGCTACAACACGGGCCTGCACACCTCAGAAAATGGCGCTGCGCTGCACGCGGCGCTCACTGAACTGGTGCAGCACTGGCCGGTGCCGGTGCAAGAGATCAGCATGGTCTTGCACAGCATGGGTGGACTGGTGGCCCGCAGCGCTGTGCACTTCGCAAGCAGCCAAGCGCTCAGCTGGACGCCCTATCTGAAGAAGATGGTGTTTTTGGGCACACCGCACCATGGCGCGCCGCTGGAGCGTGCTGGCAATTGGGTGGACCTGATCCTAGAAAAAGCCCCTTACGCCAAACCCTTTGCCAAGCTGGGGCAGTTGCGCAGCGCAGGCATCACCGATCTACGCCATGGCAACGTGCTCCGCGAAGACTGGGAGGGTATGAACCGCTTCCAGCACCGCCACGACCTGCGCCAAGGCCTGCCCTTGCCCCACGGGATTGCCTGCTATGCCATCGCCGGCACGCTAACCCAAGCCAAGAACCTGCGTGCAGGTACGTGGCGTGGGGACGGGTTGGTCCCCGTTGACAGTGCCCTGGGCCGACACAAAGATGTGCGTTTGGCACTGCAGTTTGCCAAGGATCGGCAATGGGTGAGTCACAGCACCAACCACATGCAGCTATTGAGCAGCAGCCACGTCACCTCAAAAATCCAAGAGTGGCTGACGGAGCCCTAAACCAATTCCGCAGGGTGTACCCGAAGTTGCGGGATCCTTGCGCCACTACTTCGCCCGAGGTGGCTCCTCATCGGGGTACACCATGGGCACCGTATCAGGAAAGTGCGATAACGCCACGTCATCGCCCGGGGACTCTGCCCCGCCCTCGACCACATCTTTCCAGCGCGCCCACGCGGTGTCGCTGTCGCTTTCTACCACCTCAGGTTGAGGTAGGGGGTCCAGCGCGGCGTCAAAGGTGCTTGGATACACTTCGCGCGGCCCCATAGCTGGGGGTGAATGGGGGGCTGTGGCAACGGCTTTAGGTGGCGGAGTTGGGGTTTTCATCGCCGTTCTCCCAAGATTGAAGTATTGGCGCAATGTATCTGATCTGGTCGCGCGCACCAAGCCCTTGAAACACAAAGCATCGCCCATAATTGAGGGTTGCCCGCGCCGCAAGGGCCCAAGCCTTGTGGCGCACATCGCTTTTTTGAGACTCAGAGACGGACTTATGACCAAGCAAACACTTTCCTTCCAAGCCGAAGTTGCCCAGCTCTTGCATCTGGTAACGCATTCCCTGTATTCCAACAAAGAAATTTTCTTGCGCGAGCTGATCTCCAATGCGTCTGACGCATGCGACAAGCTGCGCTTTGAAGCCATTAACAACAGCGGCCTGTACGAAGATGCGCCCAATTTGGAAGTGCGCGTGTCATTCGACAAGGACGCCAAAACGCTGACCATTACCGACAATGGCATCGGCATGAGCCAGCAAGAAGCCATTGACCACCTGGGCACCATTGCCAAGAGCGGTACCAAAGACTTTGTGTCCAAGCTCTCGGGCGACCAAAAATCTGACTCCCAACTCATTGGCCAGTTTGGCGTGGGCTTTTACTCCGGCTTTATCGTGGCCGACAAAATCACGGTGGAATCACGCCGTGCTGGCGCGACAGCCGCCGAAGGCGTGCGCTGGATCAGCGGTGGCGCAGGTGACTTTGAAGTGGAAACCATCACCCGTGCACAGCGCGGCACCAGCGTCATCTTGCACCTGCGTGAAGATGCCTTGGATTACACCAATGCCTGGAAGGTCAAAGGCATCATCGCCAAGTACTCGGACCACATCAGCCTGCCTGTGCTGATGGAAAAAGAAGAGTGGAAAGACGGCGAGCTGATCAACCCCAGCGACGAAAACGGCGGACGCCAACCTGGCGCCATGGTCAAGACCGGCGAGTGGGAGGCGGCCAACAAAGGCAATGCAATTTGGGCCCGCGCCAAAAAGGACATCACGGCCGACGAATACAACGAGTTCTACAAACAAATCAGCCACGACTTTGAAGCGCCGCTGGCCCACACGCACAACCGCGTGGAAGGCAGCACCGAGTACACCCAGCTGCTGTACATCCCCGGCAAGGCGCCTATGGACTTGTACAACCGCGAAAAGTCTGCGGGCGTCAAGCTGTATGTCAAACGTGTGTTCATCATGGACGACGCCGAAGCCCTGCTGCCCACCTACCTGCGCTTCGTGAAAGGCGTGGTCGACTCTGCAGATTTGCCATTGAACGTGTCCCGCGAGTTGCTGCAAGAAAGCCGCGACGTGAAAGCTATCCGCGAAGGCTGCACCAAGCGCGTCTTGGGCATGCTGGAAGACTTGGCCAAGAACGACAAACTGCCAGAAGCCAGCGCTGACGGCGTGACCGACGTGGTGTCTGAAGAAGACAAGGCGATGGTTGGCAAGTACAGCAAGTTCTACGCTGAGTTTGGTGCGGTACTCAAAGAAGGCTTGGGCGAAGACTTTGCCAACAAAGACCGCTTGGCCAAACTCTTGCGTTTTGCGAGCAGCACCACCGACACGGTGAGCGTGTCCCTGGCGGACTACAAAGCCCGCATGAAGGAAGGCCAAGAGTCCATTTACTACATCACCGCAGACACCTTGGCTGCCGCCAAAAACAGCCCGCAGCTGGAAGTGTTCAAGAAGAAGGGCATCGAAGTACTCTTGATGACAGACCGCGTGGACGAGTGGGCACTGAACTACCTGCACGACTTCGATGACACACCTTTGCAAAGCGTGGCCAAAGGCGCTGTGGACTTGGGCAAGCTGCAAGACGAGAGCGAGAAAAAGGCCGCAGAAGAAGCGGCTGAAGCCTTCAAACCTCTGCTTGCCAAGCTCAAAGAAGCACTCAAGGACAAGGCTGAAGACGTGCGCGTGACCACGCGCTTGGTCGACAGCCCCGCCTGCTTGGTGGTGCAAGACCACGGCATGAGCACCCAATTGGCGCGCATGCTCAAGCAAGCAGGCCAAACTGCCCCAGAAGTGAAGCCGGTGCTGGAAGTGAACGCTGACCACGCGTTGGTGAAGAAACTTGAGGGCTCCGTCCACTTCCACGACTTGGCGCACATCTTGTTTGACCAAGCCTTGCTGGCCGAAGGTGGCTTGCCTGCTGACCCAGCAGCATATGTGAAACGTGTGAACGCGCTGCTCGCCTAAACCTCAGACCACCCACCGAAAGGGAGCCTCGGCTCCCTTTTTTGTGGTCCCACGGCGCCCAGGCGCTCAACGATGGCATGCATTGTGCGTAGCTCAGCCCACCTTAGGGCAAGCTTAGTAAATGAATGGACTTGCAAACCGCCATCGAAACCGCAAGGAGCACCCGCTCTATCGCAATTTCTGATGAACTTACAAGTTTTGCAGATACGAGGGTTTTGCCGTAGGAATCGGTTTTTTTTCACACCATAGAATCACCAGTCTTTACCCCCCCCAAAGGACGTTTACATGTCAATGCCTTCCTTCACAAAAACTGCCTTAGTGGGCGCAATACTGATGGGCTTTGCCCTCGCTGCAAGCGCTGCCACCGTGCCTGCTGGCGTCAAACTGCACGACAAGCAGGAAATGACCCGCAACAACGGTTCTGAACCCGAAACGCTGGACCCAGCGTTGGCTGAAGGCGTCCCCGCCAACAACATCATTCGCGATCTGTTTGAAGGTCTGACAGCAACCAATGGCGCTGGCACCACCGTTCCTGGTGTGGCTGAGAGCTGGAAACAAACCAACGACACCACTTGGGTCTTCACATTGCGTAAAAACGCAAAATGGTCCAACGGCGATGCAGTCACTGCAGAAGACTTCATCTACGGCATCCGTCGTTTTGTGGACCCTAAGACTGCTTCGCAATACGCATCCACCTACGGCATTTTCATTGCTAACGGCAAAGAAGTAGTCGAGGGCAAAGTGCCCCCTACCGAATTGGGCATCAAAGCGCTCGACAAATACACCCTAGAAATCAAAACACCCTACCCAGTGAGCTTCATCCCCGAACTGATGAGCAATCTTCAGTTGGGCCCCGTGCACAAGGCCACCATTGAGAAGTTCGGTAAAGAATGGACCAAGCCTGGCAACATCGTGGGCAACGGCGCATTCACACTGGCCGACTGGCAAGTCAACAGCAAAATCGTATTGGCCAAGAGCGCGCAATACTGGGACGCCAAAAACGTTCAGCTGACCAAGTTCACCTACTTGCCTGTGGAAGACGGCAACAACGACGTCAAACTGTTTGAGTCTGGCGAAAATGATTTCGTTTACCAATTGCCCCCAGGCACCTACGAAAAGTACAAAGCGCAGTACCCCAAAGAAATCCACAACTCGCCCATGTTGGGACTGCGCTACTACTCCTACCAAACGACAGACCCTTTGCTCAAAGACGTTCGCGTACGTAAAGCCTTGTCCATGGTCATTGACCGCAACATCTTGGCGGAGAAAGTCACGGCTGACGGTCAAGTACCCGCCTACAGCGTGATTGTTGGCGGCACCAAGGGCGCTAACGTGACCACCTACGACTGGGCTTCATGGCCCATGGACAAGCGTGTAGCAGAAGCCAAAAAACTGTTGGCTGACGCAGGCGTGGCCGCAGGTACCAAAGTGAAGTTCTCCTACAACACCAGCGAATACCACAAGAAAATGGCTATTTTTGCTGCGTCTGAATGGAAGACCAAGCTGGGTCTGGACACTGAAATGGAAGCCATGGAGTTCAAGGTTTTGATCAAGAACCGCAACGACAAGAACTTCCAAATCGCGCGCAATGGCTGGATCGCTGACTACAACGATGCGACATCCTTTATTGCATTGGTGCAGTGCAATAACGACCAAAACAACCACAACTATTGCAACCCCAAGGCAGAAGCTTTGGTAGAGCAAGGCAACAAGACCAAAGACCCCGCCAAGCGCGCAGAGTTGTTGACGCAAGCCGTCAAGATCAACATGGAAGACTACCCCATTCTTCCTTTGCTGCAATACACCGTGCCACGTCTGATCAAGTCCTACGTCGGCGGCTACACCGCCACCAACAGCATGGACCGTTACCGCGGCAAAGAGTTCTACATCATCAAGCACTAAGTTACAGCGCTTTTCAACCACCGGGGCCTACAGGGGCCCCGGTGGCGTTTGGACTCTACGAAGTGCCATAAGCACTGCCGTTGACATACCTTGGAAATCCTCCCATGTGGAACTATTCTTTTCGCCGCTTGCTGGCAACCCTACCCACATTGCTAGCCGTGATCACGGTGTGCTATCTCTTGCTACACCTCACGCCTGGTGGCCCCTTTGACTCAGAACGCAAGGTTTCTGCCGTGGTGCTGGCCAATTTGCAAGCCAAATACCATTTAGACCAACCCTTGTGGAAGCAGTACCTCTACTACTTGAACGACCTCTTGCATGGTGACTTGGGTGCGTCGTTCCGCTACGAAGACTGGACCGTGAACCAGTTGGTCAGCAAGGCCCTGCCCATCTCTGCCCTGATTGGCGGTGGGTCTATCGTCATTGCGCTGATCATCGGCGTCTTCTTAGGCATCGTGGCGGCACTGCGGCAAAACAGCAAGATCGACTATTTGGTGATGCTCATGGGGAACTTAGGCCATGCCTTGCCCACCTTTGTGATTGGCCCCATCCTGGTGCTGATTTTTGCCATCTGGCTGAAATGGTTCCCAGCGGGTGGTTGGGACAACTTTGCGCCGCGCTACATCGTCTTGCCCATGGCGCTCTTGGTATTTCTGAATGTGGCCACCATCGGCCGTGTTATGCGCGGCAGCATGATCGAAGTGCTGCACAGCAACTTCATTCGCACCGCGCGGGCCAAAGGCCTGCCCATGCGTACCATCATCACGCGCCACGCCTTGAAGCCTGCGCTGCTGCCCGTGGTGTCTTTGATTGGCCCCATGGCTATCAGCTCCATCACCACCGCCATCATTACGGAGTCCATTTTTTCCATCCCCGGGCTTGGCAAGCTCATCAGCAATGGTGCTGCCAATCGCGACTACACCTTGGTGTTGGGACTTGTTGTCTTGGTGACAGTTGTGACTGTTTTGTTCAATCTGTTGGTGGACTTGGCCTACGCCCTGCTGGACCCCAATATCCGCTACTAAAAAGGCCCACATGATTTTGAATAACAAAAACGATGCGCTGGTGAGCACCCTGTCACAGGCGCTAGAAGTTGATGTCCAAAGCCGCAGCCCTTGGGCCTCCGCCTTGAATCGCTATATGCGCAACAAAGCCGCCGTGGTCAGCACTGGACTGCTCCTGCTCATCGTGGCCCTGTGCGTCTTCGGCCCCATGCTGCTGCCCAACGCCTACGACTCTACCGACTGGAACGCGATGAGCCAGTCGCCCACGTGGCAGGGTTGGCACTTGTTTGGCACCGATGAATCAGGTCGCGATCTCTTGGTGCGCACCTTGATTGGCGGGCGCGTCTCGCTCATGGTCGGCATCTTGGGTACCTTGGCCTCGGTGAGCTTGGGCATTGCCTGGGGGGCAACGGCTGGGTTTATTGGTGGCAAGGTCGATGCCTTTATGATGCGTATCGTGGACATGATGTATGCCGTGCCTTACATCTTGATCGCCATTTTGTTGGTCACCTTGATCGGCCGTGCCTTCTACCTGGTGGTGCTGGTGATCACCGTGTTTTCGTGGATGGACACCGCGCGCGTGGTGCGTGGGCAAACCCTCACCCTGCGTTCGCGTGAATTTGTCGAGGCGGCCCGCGCCATTGGCGTGCCAACCCGCCGCATCATTGCGCAGCATATCGTCCCCAACCTCTTGGGCGTTGTGGTGGTGTACACCACGATCACCATCCCTGGCGTGATCATGACCGAATCCGCGCTATCGTTCTTGGGTCTTGGCATTCAAGAACCTATGACCAGTTGGGGCGTCCTCATCAATGACGGTACCAAAGTGATGGAAGTTTCGCCGTGGATCTTGCTGTTCCCTGCGGCCATGCTGTCACTCACGCTGTATTGCTTCAACTACATTGGGGACGGCTTGCGCGACGCGCTCGACCCCAAGGACCGCTAAGGAGAGCACCCATGCGTGTACTCGACATCAAAAATTTAGGCGTCCAATTCAAAACCCAAGACGGTTTGGTCTATGCCGTCAATGGCATGAACTTTTCATTGGACAAAGGGCAGACTCTGGGCATCGTGGGCGAAAGCGGCTCGGGCAAAAGCCAAAGCGTGCTGGCCATGATGGGCTTGCTGGCCAAAAACGGCCAGGCCTCGGGCGAGGTGCTCTACAAAGGCAACAACTTGCTCACCATGCCGGCCAAGGAGCTCAACGCCATTCGCGGCAACCGCGTGGCGATGATCTTCCAAGACCCCATGACCTCACTCAACCCCTACCTCACGGTAGAGCGGCAAATGACGGAAGTGCTGCAGTTCCACAAAGGCATGGACCGCAAGGCAGCGCGCGCCAGGTCCATTCAAATGCTGGACGCCGTCAAGATTCCTGAGGCAGCCCGCCGCATTGGCATGTACCCGCATGAGTTCTCAGGCGGCATGCGCCAACGCGTGATGATTGCGATGGCCTTGCTGTGCGAGCCTGAAGTCCTCATTGCCGACGAGCCCACCACGGCCTTGGACGTGACGGTGCAGGCGCAAATTCTGACCTTGCTGCGTGAGCTGCAGCGCGACTTTGGCACCGCCATTGTCATGATTACCCACGACCTGGGCGTGGTGGCCGGTCTGTGCGATCAGGTGATGGTGCTGTACGGTGGCCGCGTGATGGAGCAGGGCAACGCCCAGCACATCTTCCACCATGCCAGCCACCCCTATACCCTAGGACTCTTGCGCGCCATACCGCGCATGGACCGTGACGATGCGTCCCTGCTGGCGATCCCCGGCGCACCACCGAATATGGCCAAGCTGCCCAAAGGATGTCCGTTTAGCGAACGCTGCCAGTTTGCGGACGACACCTGTGCGCAAACCATGCCGCTCTTGAGTCTGTTGCCTGGCTCTACCAACACACTGCGCGCTTGCCACAAGAGCGTTGCCATTGTGCAAGAAGGCTTCCACAAGGAGCACGCCCATGTCTGATACACGCCAACCCATTCTGTCTGTACGCGACCTCAAGGTCCAATTCAACATCAAGTCCGACAGCGCATGGCCTTGGAGCCCCAGCCGTAGCTTGAAGGCTGTCAACGGTGTGTCCTTTGACCTCTATGCGGGTGAAACGCTGGGCGTGGTCGGTGAGTCTGGCTGCGGAAAGTCCACCTTGGCGCGCGCCTTGCTGAACCTCAACCCTGCCAGCTCTGGCAGCGTGGTGTGGCAAGGGCAAGAAATGACCACAGCCTCGCCGGCCCAGTGGTTGTCGGTGCGCAAAGACATCCAAATGATCTTCCAAGATCCCTTGGCTTGTCTAAACCCCCGCATGACGGTGGCGCAAATCATTGCAGAGCCCTTGCGTACCCACCACCCCGAACTCAGCAGTGATGCAGTGATGCTCAAGGTCCGCGCCATGATGGCACGCGTGGGCCTAACCGCCCAGCAAATCAACCGCTACCCGCATGAGTTCTCCGGTGGGCAATGCCAACGTATCGGTATTGCGCGCGCCTTGATCTTGGAGCCCAAGCTCATTGTGTGTGACGAGCCGGTGTCCGCGCTGGACGTGTCCATTCAAGCGCAGATCATCAACCTGCTCAAGGCCTTGCAAAAGGAAATGGGCTTGGCGCTCATCTTTATTGCGCATGACCTGGCCGTGGTGCGCCACATCAGCCACCGCATCATGGTGATGTACCTGGGGCGTGCGATGGAGCTTGCGCCCAAACAGGCGCTGTACAGTGACCCACGCCACCCCTACACACAGGCCTTGCTCTCCGCGATCCCCATTCCTGACCCGGATTTGGAGCGCAACAAAGTCATACAACTCTTGCAGGGTGACTTGCCCTCCCCTATGAGCCCGCCGTCGGGTTGTGTGTTCCGCACACGGTGCCCTAAGGCGCACGCACAGTGCACCAGTGAGGTCCCGCAACTTAAGAGCAGCGGTGTGGCAACGTTGGCGGCCTGCCACAGCGCATAAGTGGCATAGAGGGCGTAGCTAGTTTTCTGGCAAAGGGCTGCGACAATCACGCTTTTGTGTTGTCTCAACCTCATCTGTTTGCCATGAAATCTTTGCTCCGCCTCTCGCTCGTTTCTCTGGCTTTGGTCGCCCCTACGCTAAGCTGGTCGCAAGCCACCAACGCCGCACCCGTCAATGCATCCGAAGCTGCCGCCAAGGAAGAAGGTGCCGTAGTCACTGAGTCAGGCTTGGTCATTCGCATGCTCAAAGAAGGCACCGGTGCCAGCCCCAAAGCCAGTGACCGGGTATCAGTCCATTACAGGGGCAAACTGGTGAACGGCTCCGAGTTCGACAGTTCCTACTCGCGCGGCGCACCGTCTGACTTTCCGCTAGGTGGCGTCATACCTTGCTGGACAGAAGGCCTGCAGCGCATGAAAGTCGGTGGTAAAGCCAAGCTGACCTGCCCCGCCAAACTGGCCTACGGCCAGCGCGGTATCAACGGCGTGATTCCCCCCTTTGCCACCCTCATTTTTGAGGTGGAGTTGGTCGCCATCAAAGGCAAATAGCGCAAGAGCGCTGGGCCTTGGGTCTTTGGACCTACAGGCTGGGGGCGTGCGGTAGGTGCGCTTGCAGCCAAGGCAAGGCTTGTTCTGTGGTTTCAAACGATTGCCACGGAATCTGAAAGTCCCGGTAGATCTTTTCAAAATGGGGGCACATCAGCAAGCGCCCCTCAACGGCAGGCCCCGCCACCCACGCAATTGCCGATGGGGGAGTGACTTTGGCAAAGTGCTCGACCAGATCTTCTTGGTAAGCCTGCAAGGCGTCTGGCGACATCAGCATGCTGCCATGAAACACCACCAGGGCGACGCGGGGTTTGTGAAAGCCCCACTGCACCTCTCCCACGGTGCGCGTGCGCCCCAAGGCCCGCACCGTCTCAACGTTGAAGGGGCCATAGGCGTTGAGCATGACCACGCCATGGGCCTGCTCAAACTCAAAGTGGCCGTGCTGCGCAAAGCTACCTTTGGCATGTTCCTTCGTCGAATGGCGCATGGCCTCTGTGGTCTCCTGGTTGCTTAAATGGAAGAGTGGCATTGGACCACTGATCTGCTGAGCGCCTATGTTACCGCCCTGAAATCCCCGTGCGCTTTGAGGCCAAGCCCTTGCGCTCTGGCCGCTTAGCGGCTCACACCACCAAGGGCAGCTCTTGCATAGCCTCCATTTGCTCCTCCAGCATCTGCACCTGCCCCTGCCAGTAGTCGCTAGACCCAAACCACGGAAAGTTGATGGGAAAGGTTGGGTCATGCCAGCGGCGCGCCAGCCAGGCACTGTAATGAATCAAGCGCAGCGTGCGCAAAGGCTCAATCAGTGGCAGCTCACGCCGGTCAAATTCGCGGAACTGTTCATAGCCGTCCACCAGAGCGCCCAGTTGGCGGGTGCGTTGCTGGCGGTCGCCGCTGGTCAGCATCCACAGGTCCTGCACGGCTGGCCCCATGCGGGCGTCGTCCAGGTCCACAAAATGCGGGCCAGGGCCGCTGGCGGCAGGCACGTCCAAAGGCGTCCACAAAATATTGCCGGGGTGGCAGTCCCCGTGCAGGCGCAAGAGGCGTATAGGATCTGCACCCATGCTATCGGAGCCATTTTGGTCACTTGCGCCCGTCAAGCATGCGTGGCCAGCTATTATTTCAATAGCGGCTTCCGAGGCTTTCTCCCATTGCGATTGCACATCCAGCGGCACCATGTCGTGGCTCAAGAGCCATTCGCGCGGCTCGATGGCAAAGGTCTGCACATTCAGCGCAGGCCGCTGGGCAAACGGGGCACGTTCGCCCACGCTGTGGATGCGCGCCAAAAAGCGGCCCACCCACTCCAGCACATCGCCATCGTCTAGCTCAGGCGCGCGGCCGCCACGGCGCGGGCTCACGCTGAACATAAAGTTGCCAAAGCGGTGCAGCGTGCTGCCACCCAGCACCATGGGGCCTACCACTGGAATTTCGGCCGCCATCAGCTCAGCGGCAAAGGCATGCTCTTCTAAGATTTGCGCCTCGCTCCAGCGCTCGGGGCGGTAAAACTTGGCCACCACGGCTTGGCCGTCTTCCAAGTGCAGCTGGTACACCCGGTTTTCGTACGAACTCAAGGCCTGCTGGCGGCCATCGCCATACAGGCCCACGCTGGCCAGCGCGTCCATCACCGCGTCGGGCGTGAGCGTTTCAAACACATGCACACCCTGGGGTGCGGCTTCAAAAGGGGAAAGTGGAACCATGGTGACATTGTCGCCCTTAAACCCGTAAGACCCCTCTTGTCGAGCGCGCCCGCTTGCCCTAAGCTAAGTTCAGTTAAGAAAGCTATATGGCTTTCACCATCCTTTTGACTGAGGGCTCTCCCATGAACGCACCGCTTGCCGCTGACTTGCTCACCCCCTTTGGGGAAGACCATGGCCCCCATCTGAGTGGGGTTTATGCCCCCGTGGGCCATGAGCGTGAACTGCATGACCTGCCGCTGCTGCACGGCAGCATTCCGAAGGACCTGAATGGCGTGTACTTGCGCGCTGGCCCCAACGCCCGCTTTGAGCCCCACGGCCGCTACCACCCTTTTGATGGCGATGGCATGGTGCATGCCGCGCACTTTGCGCAAGGGCGCCTGACCTACCGCAACCGCTGGGTGCAGACCGACGGCTGGCAAGAAGAAAACTTGGCGCAAACCAGCACGCATTACGGCATTCGCGAAACGCTCAAAGGCCGCAGCGACAAGCGCCTCAAAGACACGGCCAACACCGACATGGTGGGCCACGCAGGCAAGGCCCTAGCCCTGTGGTACATGGCGGGCGACGCCTACGAGCTAGACCCCGTGAGCCTACAAACGCTGGGCAAGTCCCAGGGCATCCTAGCCACAGGCGGCAAGGTGTCAGCCCACGCCAAGGTAGACGAAATCACCGAAGAACTCATGTTTTTCGACTACGGCCTGGAAGCCCCCTATATGCACTACGGCGTGCTGGGTGCCGATGGCAAGCTCAAGCACCACATCCCTATTGACCTGCCCGGCCCGCGCTTGCCGCACGACATGGCCATTACCGAGCACTACACCGTGCTGCACGACCTGCCCTTGTTCCATGACGCCGAGGCCCTGGCCTTGGGCCGCCACAAAATCCGTTTTTACCCCGACATGCCAGCACGTTTTGGCGTGATCCCACGCCTAGGGGCGCGCGACAGCATTCGCTGGTTCAACTTCAGCCCCTGCTATGTCTACCATGTGGTCAATGCGTGGGAAGACGGCGACTGGGTCGAGATGGTGGGCTGCCGCTATATGCCAGCACTCGATGCGCAAGGCCAGATCGACCCGCAGCGCACCGCGCGCGATGTGGCCGAGTTGGTGATGCACGCGCGGCTGTGGAGCTGGCGCATGAACTTGGTTACCGGCGCCTGCGAAGAGCGCGCCTTGGACACCGCGCACAACGTGGAATTCCCCAGCTTCAACGCGCACCTCACCGGGCGCAAAACCCGCTACGGCTATTTTGTGAACCACTCCGAGGTCAACACCTTGCAATGGGCAGGCATTCGCAAAATGGACTTGCATAGCGGCGCAACACTGGGCAACTGGGCGGACGACCCCGACCACAGCTGGTACTCCGAGCCGTGGTTTGCGCAGGCTGACCAACCCCAAAGCGAAGACCACGGCTATGTAATCGCGTTTCAGTGGAACACCGCACTGCAGCGCCAAACCCTGGACATTTTTGACGCCCGCGACATCAACCGTGGCCCGGTCGCCCAAGTGGCCCTGCCGACCCGCGTGCCCGTGGGCTTTCATGGCTGCTGGATCTCGCAAGAGCGCTTGGCGCGCGGGCCTGCGGCATGAGCACGGGCGTGCACATTCTGGGGGGCTACCAAACCGACTTTGCACGCGTCTGGTCGCGCGAAGGCAAAGACCTGTCTGACATGGTGGCAGAAGCCACCTCCGGCGTGCTCCAGCACTGCCAGCTAGAGGCCAGCGCGATTGGCAGCATCCATGTGGGCAATGCCTTTGGCGAAGCCCAGCGCAGGCAAGGGCACTTGGGGGCCATGGTGGCGCAGGTGGTGCCCAGCCTGTGGGGCGTGCCCGCCATGCGGCATGAGGGGGCGTGCGCCTCGTCGTCGCTGGCTATTCTGAGCGCCATGGCCGAGATCGAAGCGGGCCGCTACGACTGCGTGCTGGTGCTCGGCGTTGAAGAATTCAAAAACCTGCCCGGCGACGTGGCCTCGCAAAACCAAAACGCCGCCTCCTGGCAAGGCCATGAAGACATTGACTGCACCTTTATGTGGCCCGCAGCCTTTGGCTTGGTGGCCCAAGAGTACGAGCGCCGCTACGGGCTAGACCGGCGCTATCTCAACCGCATTGCCGAGATCAACTACGCCCACGCCAAACACAACCCCTTGGCCCAAACCCGTGGCTGGAGCTTCAAGCCCTTGGCCTTTACCGACGACGACACCGCCAACCCCGTGATTGAGCCCGGCACCCGTCGCCAAGACTGCGGCCAAATTACCGACGGTGCCTGTGCCGTGGTATTGGCCAGCACCGCCTATGCGCAGGCGCACGCCCGGGCGCGCCATCTGCGCATGCAGCAGCTGCCCCGCATTGCGGGCTGGGGCCACCGCAATGCGGGCCTGCGCCTCAAAGACAAGCTAGAACGCAGTGCGGGCGCGCCCTATGTGTTTCCGCATGTGCGCCAAACCATTGAAGACGCGTGGGCGCGCGCGGGCGTGGGCGGCATCGCCGCCATGGATGGCGTAGAAACCCACGACTGCTTCACCACCACCGAGTACATGGCCATAGACCACCTGGGCCTCACACCGCCGGGGCAAAGCTGGCAAGCCATTGACAGCGGCGCCATTGAGGCCGGTGGCAGCTGCCCCATCAACCGCAGCGGCGGCTTGATTGGCTGCGGCCACCCTGTAGGCGCCACGGGGGCGCGCATGCTGTGGGACGCCGCACGCCAGGTGAGTGGCACGGCGGGCGACTGCCAAATTGAAGGCGCCCAGCGCCTACAAACGCTCAACATCGGCGGCTCATGCGCCACCGTAGTGAGCTTTGTGGTGGAATCCGCAGCCCTTTGATGCAGCCCTGTAATGCACCGCAGCCATGAACCACTTTCCCCTGATCATTGACGCCATCCGCACCCCGCGCGGGCGGGGCAATGCCAAAGGCGCGTTGGCGCAGATCACGCCCGCAGCCCTCTTGGCCCAGCACATGCAAGCCTTGCTGGCGCGCACACCCATCGACAGCGCGCGCATCCAAGACACCTTCATAGGCTGCGTGAACCAAACCGGCGAGCAAGGCAGCAACATCGGCAAGCTGGCCGCCGTGCTTGCAGGCTGGAGCGACACCGTGCCCGCCCTCACCCTCAACCGTTTTTGCACCTCGGGCCTGAGTGCCGTGCAACTAGGCGCGCAGCAGGTGCTGGCCCACGAAGGTTTTGCCGTGGCAGGCGGGGTAGAAATGATGTCGCGCGTGCCCCTGGGTGCTGACCAAGGGCCCTTGGTGGGCGACCTGCGCCTGCAACAGCGCGCGCGGGTGGTACCCATAGGCATTGCCGCTGACACCGTGGCCACGCTGGAAGGCTTTAGCCGTGAGGCCTGCGACGACTACGCTCTGGCCTCCCAGCAGCGTGCTCTTGCGGCGCGTGCGCAAGGCTGGCTGAGTTCAGTTGTGCCGGTGCAGCCCGAAGTGCCGGGGCCCGATGCAGCCCCCGTACTCAGTGTGGACGAGACGCCGCGCGAGTCCACCACCGCAGCATCTTTGGCCCGCATGCCCGCCGCGTTTGCAGCCATGGGTGCCGAGCAAGGCTGGGACGCCCTGATGTGCAGCGCCTATGGCTTAGCGCAGGTGGACCATGTGCACCACGCGGGCAACGCCCCCGCCACCGCAGACGGCGCTTCGCTGGTGCTGCTGGGCAGCTTGCAAGCCGTGGCCCGCCACCGGCTCAAAGTGCGCGCTCGCATTGTGGCCAACGCCATCACCAGCGTAGACCACACCTTGGCCTTGACGGGCGCGGTGAACGCAACCCGCATGGCCTTAAGCAGAGCGCAACTCAGCGTGGCCGACATCGACCTGTTTGAAGTCAATGAATCGTTTGCCGCGCTCATGCTGCATTACATGAAGCACCTGGGCATCTCCCACGCCCAGCTCAATGTGAACGGCGGCGCCATCGCCTTGGGCCATGCCATGGGCTCCACCGGCAGCGCGCTCTTGGGCACCCTGCTGGACGAGCTTGAGCGGCGCGACCTGCGCCGGGGTGTGGTGGCCGTGTGTGGCGCCACAGGCGTGGCCGCCGCCATGGTGATTGAACGCCTGCGCTAGCCCGGGGCATAGCACTTCACCCTGATGACACCCAAGCCGCAGCCTGACCTGCCCTTAACCCGCGACGCGCTAGCCAGCAGCACCTTGGCCCACGGCTTGGGGGCGCTGGGTGACCGCTGGACCGTGGGCGTGCTCTTGGGGGCCTTTATCGGCATGCACAAGTTTGAAGACTGGCACCTGCGTTTAGGCATCCCCCGCTCCACGCTCAGCGCGCGCCTCAAAAGCCTGAGTGCCATGGGCCTCTTGCGCCAGCGCCCTTACCAGCAACGCCCTGAGCGCATGGGCTACCACCTCACGCGCGCAGGCCTGCAGCTCTACCCGCAAGTGCTCATGGTCTGGGAGTGGGAGCGCCGCTGGGGCACGCGTGAGGTGGCGCTGCCCACCGCCCTCACCCACACCCGCTGCGGCCACAACTTCACCCCCACCCTGGCCTGCGGCCACTGCGGCGAGGCCACCGGCATGGCCGATTTGGACTTCACGTTGGCGCCTAACGCGGTGCTGCTGGCCCAGTCGCAAGCGGCCAGCCCGGCGCGGGCCACCCGCTTGCAAGACAAAGAGACCCAAGCCATGGGCCTAGGCCTGCGCGTAGACCGCTGGACGCTGCTCATCATTGCGGCGGTGGTGCTGGGCTGCCACTACTACGACCAACTGAGCGCAGTCTTGGGCATTGCCAGCAGCGTGTTGGCGCGCCGCCTGCAAGGCATGGTGCAGTCGGGCCTCTTGCACGCTGCGCCCGATGTGGCGGACGCCAGACGCACCTTTTACCGCCTCACCCCCGCCAGCCACGACCTGTTTGGCTACATCGTGTGTGTGTCGCACTGGGCCGGTGCGCACCTGGGGCAGGCCAGCTCAATCATGCCCCGGCGCAAGACCTGCGGCCACGCCTTTGCGCCGCAGGTGCTGTGCAGCCATTGCCATGAGGTGCTCACGCCGCATGCGGTGAGTTTTGAGGCAACTTCAATGTGAAAAACGGCTGTTGCGCGCATGGAACAAGCGCATATAGCTACTTAATCCATAGCAAAAGCCACAAATGCCACGCGAGTGTGGCCTACGCACCAGGCGCTTACTTGGCCTCCAGCACCTGGGGAATGAGCCGGTGGTAGAAGCGGATCGCGTCGGCGTAGTTCTTAACGCTCAAGCGCTCGTTGGTGCCGTGAAAACGCGTGAGATCCTCACTGTTGGCGCGAATGGGCGAGAACTTGAAAATGTGGTCACTGATGCCGCCAAAGTGGATGGAGTCGGTGCCCGCCACCATCAGCCCTGGCGCCACCACCGCGTCGGGAAACACCTCACGGATGGTTTGGTTCAACATGGTGTACTGGCGTGACGCGGTGGGGGCCACCTTGTACAGGCTGGCAGGCTTGGCGTCTTCTAACGCATACAACTCATACTGGCCTTCAGGCGCCATGACCTTGGAGCGCATGTGGTTCATCACGTTCTCAGGTGTGTCCCCGGGCAGTATGCGAAAGTTCACCGTGCCCTCGGCCCGGCCGGGCAGCACATTGTCTTTGTTGCCCGCATTCACAATGGTGAGCGCGGTGGTGGTGCGCAGCATGGCATTGGTGCTGCCGGCACCCTCCAACTGCTTTTGCACCACCGGGCCAAAGAGCCACAGGTTAGACAGCGCCACCCGAGAAAAGCCGCTCATCTCGGGGGCCAGCGTGTCAAACATTTCAAAGGCCACGCCTTGCAAGCCCGCTGGCAGCTGCTCGTCATCCAGCCGCTTCAAAGAGGCCGACAACATGGCAATGGCGCTGGTCCCTTTAGGCGGCGGCATGGACGAATGCCCGGGCGTGCCCGAGATTTTCAAAACCACAGACAAATAGCCTTTCTCCGCCACGCCCACCAGGGCCGTGGGCTGGCGCACACCGGGCACCACACCGTCCAGCACCAAGAGGCCTTCGTCAATTACAAAGTCCAGCTGCACACCGCGTTGCTTCAAGAGCGCCGCCACCTTGGCTGCGCCACGCACCCCGCCCACCTCTTCATCAGCGCCAAACGCCAAGTACACGGTGCGGGGCGGCTTATAGCCACTGGCCACCAGCATTTCGACAGCTTCCAGCTGGCTCATCAGGTTGCCCTTGTCGTCCCACGCGCCACGGCCCCACACAAATCCGTCTTTGATGGCACCCGAGTAGGGCGGCTCTTGCCAATCCCCCTCGGTGCCGGGGGCCACCGGCACCACGTCTTGGTGGGCCAGCAGCAAAATGGGTTTGGCCTTGGGGTCTGCGCCCTCCCAGGTGTAGAGCAGGCTCAGGTCGCCCACCACTTCGCGTTTGAGCACCGCATGGGCTTTGGGAAATTTGGCCTGTAGCAAGGCATGGAATGCCAAAAACTGGTCCGCATTGGCCTTGGCGTCTTCGCGGGACGACACAGTTTTGAAGCGCACCGCCTCGGCCAGGCGCTCGGCCACGGCTTTTTCGTCCACCGGCACCGGTGCCAGTGCCGGTACCTGCAGCTGGCGCGAGCCCTTGCGCACGGTATTAATGCCAACCGCGGCCACCAAGGCCAGCAACAGGGCCAGTAGCGCCCACAGAATTTTCTTGACCACCTTGTTCTCCTCGTTATGTGATGGGGGCAGCGCGCCCTGCGTGCAAGCACATCCATCTTCTGTTGAACCGGCCATGGTATGCCGCGTGAAAACCCTTGTCCAATGCATAATTTGCGCACACTTCATCGCTTTTCTCGATCAATGTCCGCCACCATCGCGCAGCTGCGCCACTTCATTGCCTTGGCCGAAAGCGGCTCATTCACGCGCGGCGCAGATGCCACACGGCGCTCCCAAGCCGCGTTCAGCCGCAGCATTGCCGAGCTGGAAGCAAAACTGGGGGTGGCACTCATAGAACGTGTGGGGCATAGCAACACCCTCACCCCCATAGGGCGCACGGTGCTGGAACACGCCCGCCAAGTGGTGGCGCAGACCGATGAGCTGGCACAAGTGGTGCAGCACCATGTGAGTGGGGACGCAGGCCAAGTGCGCCTGGGCTTGGGGCCAACCCCTGCCGCGCTGCTCTCGCAAACATTGCTGCGCTTTGCGGCCCACTACCGCGGTGGCATGCGCATTCGGCTCGCCAGCGGCAGTGCGGAGCACCACTTGCACGCCCTGCGGGCCCGGCAACTTGACGCGGTGGTGGTGGACTTGCGCTCCGTACCCCACGCCAGCGGCGACTTGGTTGTGCAAAAACTCTGCGAGCTGCCCACCGGCGTGCTGTGCCGCCCTAGCCACCCGCTGTGCGCCTTGCCAGAGGTCACGCTGGCAGACTTGCGCCCCTACCCGCTGGCCAGCACCGGCGTGAGTGCCAGCGTGGCGCGCCAAGCCGTAGAGCGCTTTGGGGCCTTGGCCCACCCAGACAGCCTGATCACCTTGGGCTGTGAAGACGTGCGCGATCTGCTGCACATTGCGTGCGAAAGCGATGCGGTGTACGTGGGCATCGTGAGCCCTGCCGCCAGCTTGCTGCGCAGCGGTGTCTTGGTGGCACTGCCGTTTGCACTGCAAGGGCTGGAGTCCCACCTTGCGTGGGTGCAACGCGCGGTGCGTGCGCCCAACCCGGTGCTGGAGTCCCTACAAGCACTGGTGTTGCAAACGCTGACGCAACTCCCCCCCACGCCACCCTAAGCAGCGCACAATGCCTGCACCCATGAAAACCAAATACTTTGCGCAGCTGGTTGCGTTGTCGGCCCTGTGGGGCGCGTCTTTTCTGTTCATCCGCATCGCAAGCCCTGTGTTCGGCCCCAATGTGTTGGCGCTGTTGCGTGTGAGCCTGGCTACGGTCACCCTGGCCGTTTTGATGCGCGTGATGCGCCAACCCTGGAACTGGCAACACTGGCGCACGCTGGCCACCATTGGCGCGCTGTCGGTCACCCTGCCCTTTGTCTTGTTTGCGTGGGCGGGCTTGCAAATACCCGCAGGCTACAGCGCGCTGCTGAACTCCACCGCCGTCATCTTTGGCATGTTTGCCTCGGCCCGCATGGGCGAAGACACCATCACCACGCGCAAGGTGCTGGGCTGTGTGTGCGGCTTTGCAGGCGTGGCCTTTATCGTCAGTCTGGGGCCGGTGCAACTGACACCGCAGGTGGCGCTGGCGGTGCTGGCCTGCGTGGTGGCTTCGGCTTGCTATGGGTTTTCTGCCCCCATCACCAAACAAGCCGTGGGCCACATGCAGCCCCTGCAAATTGCAGCAGGCTTGCATGTTTTGGCGCTGCCCATGCTGATACCTGGCGCCGTCTACAGCCTGCCACAGGCGCATTTCAGCCTGCCCGCGCTGCTGGCCGTAATGGTCATGGGCGTGGCCACCTCGGGCCTGGCGTACTGGGCGCATTTGCGCATCTTGCGCCACGTGACCCCCGTGGCCGCCATGAGCCCCATCTTCATGGTGCCGGTGTTTGGCGTGCTGTGGGGCCACCTCTTTTTAGGCGAAGAACTGGGCGGCGGAGTGTTGGTAGGAGGCAGCTTAATCTTGTTGGCCAGCGCGCTCATCACAGGCTTTAACCCGCTGCGCAGCTGGCCCAAGGCAACCAACGCGGGCAGCTGAAGCACCGGTGTTGCCCGAGAGCCTGCTTGCTACAAAAAGAGAAGCTACTCACGCTTATAGGACGGGCGCTAAAGCTTTATTTAGCGCAGAAGGTGTCGCGCAACGGCATGAAAGGCTGGCTTTAGGTACGAGATCGCAATTGGCCACCCCAGCGCGTTGCCACGCAAACAGAGCAATACGCCACCGCTTGCGGGCAAAGCGCCCCACCGCAGCCGTAAACCCCTCGCTCCAAACTTACAATCCCCTGTAGTTCGCCGCTACCTCAAGCGGTTCAGTCCAACGTGGTTTATCTTCCGAAAGGGGCAATCGTGGTTTCTTCCTGCTTTGCCTCCCGGCAGATAAACGCTAATCGTTAAGCGTCGTAGGAAACAATCATGCCCATCGGCAAATCAATTCGCGTCTTCCTGGCTGATTCAACAGTCTCCGGTATCCGATACGCGGAACTAGTCAACTGGACCGGTCAAGCCGTTGCCTGCCCAAGAAGCCGCCTCACTGAACTCACTTCTTGGCCAGAGGCATCAAAGCCCGGCGTCTACCTTCTCTTCGAGGCTCGCCTGGGTGACTCGAAGCCGTTGGCCTATATCGGTGAATCCGAGAACGTGACGGAGCGCCTGACGACGCATGACCGGTTGAAGGAGTTCTGGAATGAAGTGGTCATCTTCACGAGCAAGGACGAAAACCTCACGAAGGCACATGTCAAGTTTCTTGAAGCTACTCTTGTCGGACTGACGCGTCGCGCTGACCGATACGAACTCGAGAATGGCAACACGCCTCCCGAGTCAAGCCTACCGCGCGCAGACCGCGATGCGATGGCGGAGTTCACTGAGAACATTCGAATGGTCCTCGGCACGCTCGGATACCCCATCCTAGAGCCACTACTGAAAGCAACTATTCCGGTTGCCCAGCCTTCTGGCTCTACACCGCAAGAACTTGCGAGGAAGTCATCTGCCATTGATCTGACCTTCAAGGTCAACAACCTCCTGGCGCACGGCACGCTTACCGATGAAGGCTTTGTCTTGAAGAAGGGGTCGCAAGTATCCAAGTTCAACACAGACAGCGCTGCACAGAGGGTGGTAAAGGTCAAGGAGCAGCTTGTCGCGGATGGGCGCTTGGTCGCTCAAGACGACCATCTGGTTCTGCAGGAAGACTTCCTGCTGAGTTCATCAAGCTACGCGGCAGTCATGGTTGCGGGAACCTCCCGCAGTGGCCCACAGAGCTGGATCAGCAGTGATGGAAGAACACTGAAGTCCATCGAAGATGCCGCCGTCAACGACGCCTAACCCCTCGCTCAAGCGGAGCGCCAACGTTAAATCTCACGCAAGCTGGTCCAGCTCGGTACCCCTGAAATATCTCAAACATGCTATATTTTCAGCGGGAAATGGGAGATCAAATATCACGATGAGAAGTTGCAGGCTGATGTGCTGGCGTTACCGCCGGGAATTTTGGCCAGATACTTTCATTGCACCGACCGCATGGTGGAGTTTGGTCCTGATTTAGGAATGCCTCACACGCGGGCAATGAGCATGGGGCTCTTCGAGTTGCGTTTGAAATCCCGTGAGGGTATTGGACGGGTGTTTTATTGCACCTTGGTGGATCGCAAGATCGTCATGCTCCATCAATGTGTGAAGAAGACCGATAAGACACCTCCCAAAGAATTGGCACTTGCGCGTAAGCGAATGAAGGAGTGGAAAAATGTTGACGCATAAACAACTTCGTACTAAGGCACTGGCTAATGCTGAGGTAAAGGCGGAATACGAACAACTGGCCGACGAGTTTTCTCTTTTGGATGAGTTCTTGAAGGCGCGGGCTGCGCAAGGCCTGACCCAGGCGCAGGTGGCAGAAAAGATCGGCACTACGCAGTCTGCAGTTGCACGCATGGAGTCGGGTAGTGGCAAGCATTCTCCTTCTCTGGCGACGCTGACCAAGTATGCGGATGCCCTGGGGTGCAAGCTGGAGGTTCGGTTGGTTCGCAGGCTTCAGCCAGCGAACAACTTAACGGATCGTCCAAGCCCGGCAACGCCCAAGCGCGTTGCGGCTTGACTTCGACGTTAGGCCTGCCCATCATGACTAGTCTGCGCTTCGATCACATTGTTGTTGCCGGAAACGTAAACCACAATGCACAAGCACTGAGGGCGGCAGGTTTGGTCGTCGAGGATGGCGGCAGGCACGAAGCTGGTCTCACTCACAATCTACTAGCTGCGCTCGATAACTCCAGCTACGTGGAACTGATCGACTTCTCCCGGGCATGGCTTCGACCTTCGCTGCGTCTTCTCTCGCACACGCCTTTCTGGCGCTCCGTGCTGTCAAGTCGCCCCCTGTACGAAGCGGTCTTCCTCGATGCGCTAACGTTGCGCGGCGGACCCATAACATACGCGTATACGGTTGACGATCTCGAAAGCTTCGTTTCAAGCGCTGCCTCGCGCGGCCTTGTGCTCGCGAACCCAGTGCGCATGAGCCGCCTTCGGCCGGACGGCGTCCGAATCGAGTGGTCGCTGGCAATCAGCCCGCATCTTGATCTGCCATTCTTCCTACAAGACCACACTGCTGGGCACACACGATTGCCCGAGACGCGCCCGAAGGCGCCAGAGTCGGTTCGCGTGCTTCAGGTTGCCGTGTCTAGTGTTAAGAAAACTACCGAACGCTACGTGGCCCTGTTTGACACGGCTCCCTCCGTTGGATCCGAAGGCACATCCAAGTTTCAGATCGGCGGGATTTGCGTTGAGATTGTCCAAGGCAAGACAGGCGCGACACCCTCCATAGACTGCGAGCTTTGTTCCGGTCGCCTTCTGTCAGCACTCTTGGAATAGCAAACCGATCCACCGAAACCACCTATGAAGCGTCCCAAACTGAATGGCGAGAAATGGCCTAACGAGTTGCTCGTCGCGGACACACAGCAGCAGGTTGCCACTTCGCAGCGCTTGCTGCGTGCCGGACAGCGCCAACGTTAAGCCGCAAAACTGCTGAATCAATCTATCCTCACAAGGGGAAAAACGATGTCTAGGGTCATACGTACCTGCCTCTGGTTCCGTGACGGTCGCGGTCGTGAGGCCGCAGAGTTTTACTGCGCTCTGACTCCAGGAAGCCAGATCGAGGCGACATACGAGATCGGCGGAGAAGATGGCGCTTCATGGCTCATCGACTTCACACTGGGCGGGGTGCCGTACCAGATTCTCGATGCCGGACCGATGTTCACCCTAACCGAAGCAGTGTCGATTTCGGTTGAGACGGACGATCAGGCAGAGACCGATCGGCTTTGGGCAGCGCTAACCACGAACGGTGGCGAGGAAAGCCACTGCGGCTGGCTCAAGGATCGCTACGGGGTGTCGTGGCAGGTTTTCCCGAGGCGGCTGACAGAATTGACTTTGAGGGCCGAGAAGAATGTGTCTGCCAAGGCGATTGCGGCGATGAAGAAGCAAAAGAAGATCGACATTGCCGAAATCGAAGCGGCTGTTCGTGGATAGAAGTTCACCGCGTTAGCTTGACCCGGCATTCGAGCGACGCTGCGCAAAAGTCCGCCCACCCTAAGCAACGTTAAACCAGCCTGTAGCGCCCATCCAACAAGCGCAAGCAGCTACACAAAATATAGCAAACCTCACACCAACCCAAGGGTTGGGCCAAGGCTTCTACTTCACCTCGTCGGGCATTGGCTTGGGCTGGGTTAGCACCTCCACCTGTTGCTTGACTTGGTTTTGAATCTGCTGGCTTTGCTGGGCTGCTGTGGCCTTGGGGTCTACCGTGATGGTCGCAGTGGGCGTTGACAACAGTGGTTGCGGCACGCGGTTGGCAGTTAACTGCTGCTTGAAGAGCAAGCCCACCAGTGCCAGTGTGACAAGTACGCCAATCAACCCGAGAAGTGAACGCATATCAGGTCCTTCGCTGAAAATGGTTGGGACACCCTCTATCCATTGCGGGTGCCGGCGGGAACTCAGAGAACGGCCATGAGCGGCTGCAACACGCTGGCGCCCAGCTTGCGCGAGCGTTCGCCACTCCAACCCGCCGCCAAGTCTGGCAATTTGGCGTTGTCTTTAAACGGCATCTCGATGGTGAACGCCAAACAGTTGAAGTGCTGGGCAATCCAGTTGGTGGCCAGGGTGGGGTTGCCCTCGCCCGGGCCCTTGCGGCCGTAGTTGAATTCGTCTTGAAAGTCGGGGCACGAGGCCATCCAGCTGGACTTGAAAGCATTTTCCAGATCCGCCACATGCGGGGTGTAGCCGGGGTTGCCTTCTGAGCCCACTACAAAGTTGTAGGGCAGGCCTTCGTCGCCATGCACGTCTAGGCACAGGTCTACGCCGGTGGCCTTCATTTTTTGGCGCACCACCAAGACTTCGGGCGAGCGCTCTGCCGTGGGTTCCGCCCATTCGCGGTTGAGGTTGGCGCCCACTGCATTGGTGCGCAGGTTGCCACGCACCGCGCCGTCGGGGTTCATATTGGGCACCACGTAAAACACGCATTTGTTAAGCAGCTCGCGGCTTACCGAGTCGTCTTGGTCAACCAGTCGCTCTAAAAAGCCTTCGGTAAACCACTCGGCCATGGTTTCGCCAGGGTGCTGGCGTGCAATGACCCACACTTTTTTCTTTTGCGCCATGGGGGTGGCACTGTGGCTGTCGGTGATGCGCAGCAGGGTCATGTCGCGCCCTTCTACCGTGCTGCCCAAGCGCTCCATGCTCACCAAGGGTGACAAGGCGGCAGAGCTGAGCAAGTCCAAATGCTGCTCATGGGAATAGGGCTCAAAGTAGGCAAAGTAGACGCATTGGCTGTCGGGGGTCATGCGCGCGGTCATGACCTTGCCGTCAAACTGGGTGTCGATACGGAACCAGTGCTGGCGGTCTTGGCTGGCTACTACGCGGTAGCCCTCCCAGCCTTTGGGGTAGGCACAAGCACCCGCGTTCATAAACTTCATGATGATGGGCAAGCCTGCCGCACCGTGCAGCGCAAAGTGGAACCACTGGGCAAACTCAGCGGCATTGTCTTTGCGGATGTTGAGCTGGATGTTGCGGTGGTCCGTCAGGCTGAGCACCTCAATGGCGCCGGAATCAAACTGGGAAGAGATGTGAAGTTGAACGCTGGGGCTGGTGTGTTTCAAAGCGGCTCCTGTTCATGAAATTGGCGGGATTGTAGGGGCTGCTCCTTAAGTTTGCAGCCACTGTGCCGATAGTAGGCCACCGCGCAAGTTTTCAGGGAGTTTTCATATGAATATTGCCAACACCCCCGCCGTACAAGCCGCCACCGCAGCAGCACAGAGCGACACGGCCGACCAGGTGAACATCATGGTGCTCAAAAAAGCGCTAGACACCCAAGCCGTGGCCGCTTTGGGGCTGATCCAAGCCCTGCCCCAACCGCCCTTGGCCACCCAAGGCAGCGTGGGCACCAAGGTCAACACTTTCGTTTAGAAGGTTTTGGCTGCCGGGCAGCACCAGGACTTAGCCTTTGTGGGGCGCAAAGTGGTCGAAGGCTTTGACGCCTTGCGCCACCGGCTGGCCAGCGCTGTCCACCACGCGCAAACCTGGCGCTGCCTCGATTTGGCCTATGCAATGCACGGGCGTGCCGCTGGCCAACGCTGCAGCCTGCACCGCAGCACAGTTGGCGGGCGAGGCGGTGAACACCAGCTCGTAGTCGTCTCCTCCGGCCAGCACGCTTTGCAAATGCAGTTCGGGGCTGATGAACGAGGCATTTTTAGAGGCAAATTGGCCTGTTGCGCCCGTGGATACTGCGCAAGCAGCTAGCAATTGCATAGCATCCTGCGCGCGCAGCGTGGCGCCTACGCCAGACTGCTTCAAGATATGGCCCAAGTCGCCCACCAAGCCGTCGCTCACATCGGCCGCTGCCGTGGCAATGCCCCGCAGGGCTTGGCCCAAGGCCACGCGCGGGGTGGGTTGCTCTAGGCGCTGGCGCGCTTTGGCAAAGGTGGCGTCGTCTAGCGTCACATGGCCCAGTAGCACTTGCAGGGCCACATGGGCGTCGCCCACCGTGCCGCTTACATACACATCGTCACCCACCTGAGCGCCGCTGCGCAACAAGGCTTGGCCGGGCGGCACTTCGCCAAACACGGTGATGCAAATATTCAAAGGGCCTTGGGTGGTGTCACCGCCAATGAGGGCGCAGCCGTGTTGGTCGGCCAAGGCAAACATGCCTTCGGCAAACGCCTTTAACCACGCTGCATCGGCCTGTGGCAGGGCCAGCGCCAAGGTAAACGCTAGGGGGCGCGCGCCGCAAGCGGCCAAGTCGCTGAGGTTCACGGCCAAGGCTTTGTGGCCCAAGCTGCGGGGGTCTACGTCTGCAAAGAAGTGGCGGCCCTGCACCAGCATGTCGCTTGATATCGCCAAGCGCATGCCTGGCGTGGGGGCCAAGAGCGCGCAGTCGTCGCCTATGCCCAACTCCACCCCCGGCCCTAAGGGGTGCTGGGGGCGCGTGAAAAACTGGGCAATCAGCTCAAACTCACCCATGGCAGGGCTTAGTGCAGGGTGCGCTTGCCGCCGGGGCCGTCGGAGTCCACATCGCTGAGGGCATCCAATACAAACATGGGGATGTCGGCGTCAAACTTTTCGCCGTCTTCGGCCACACAGAAAAAGCTGCCGTGCATGGTGCCCGTGGGGGTGCGCAGGCGGGTGCCGCTGGTGTATTCAAAGGCTTGGCCGGGCTTAAGCAAGGGCTGCTGGCCCACCACGCCCAGGCCTTTGACCTTTTCGGTCAGGCCGTTGGAGTCATTCACATTCCAGGTGCGAGAGATCAGCTGTGCCGTGACCTCCCCCACATTGGTAATGGTGATGGTGTAGGCAAACACATACATGCCGTCATGCGGAGAAGATTGATCGGGAAGGTACTGGGGTTGCACTTCCACCAAAAATTGGTACTTGGACATAGCCCAATGCTACCTGCGAAAATGCGGGCATTGCCAACCTAACTGGAATGCCCCTGCGCATCACGCCCCCATGACCTTTCGCATTGCCCCCTCCATCCTGTCTGCCGACTTCGCCCGCTTGGGTGAAGAGGTCAAAAACGTGATCGCCGCTGGCTCCGACTGGATTCACTTTGACGTGATGGACAACCACTATGTGCCCAACCTGACCTTTGGGCCCATGATTTGCAGCGCCTTGAAGCCCCACGCCAAAACCGCTGCGGGCGTGGCTGTGCCAATTGATGTGCACTTGATGATCTCCCCCGTAGACGCACTGGCGGCCAGCTTTGCCGAAGCGGGTGCGGACTACATCAGCTTCCACCCAGACGCATCGGGCCATGTGCACCGCAGCATCCAAGCCATCAAGTCCAAGGGCGTGAAGGCGGGCTTGGTGTTCAACCCCGCAGAGCCGCTGGATGTGCTGGACTGGGTGATTGAGGACATTGACCTCGTGCTCATCATGAGCGTGAACCCCGGCTTTGGCGGCCAGAGCTTTATTGACTCGGCCCTGCGCAAGATTGAAGACGTGCGCCGCCGTATTGATGCCAGCGGCAAAGACATCCGCTTGGAGGTGGACGGCGGCATCAAGACCGACAACATCCGCCGCGTGGCCGACGCCGGAGCTGACACCTTTGTGGCGGGTAGCGCCATTTTTGGCAAGCCCGACTACAAGGGTGTGATTGACGCCATGCGCGTCGCATTGGCTGCATAAAACAAATAAAAAAACGCAGCACCTATGGGATGGTTCAGCCGGCTCTTTAGCCGCGGGCAAGAAAACGTACCAACCAAGGCACGCGCGCCCTCAGGCGTTGCCGCTGGCCATGACGCACCGCCTGCGGCGGCTACCGCGACCAAGAGTGGTGCTCCACCCCAGGATGCAGCGGTTTTTTTGCCATGGTTAACTGCCACGCAGGCCTTGGTAGACACCGCACTCAGCCCTAAGGAGCAGGCGCTTTTGGCGACGCTGAACGCACTGCTGCGGCAGCCTAGCCTGCCCGAGGCCTTGCTGCCGCGCGCCGCCCAGCTCATACCGAGGTTAGTCGCACTCATGCGTGAGCACGAACTACCGGTGTTTATGGTGGCCAAGAAAATCAGCCGCGACCCAGTGCTCATGGCCGAAGTGCTGCACTTGGCTAACAGCCCAAACTACAGGGCGGGCGAGCCCATTGATCGGTTGGAAGACGCCATTGCCCAAATAGGACACAACGGGCTGAACTGCTGTATTGCCAAAGTGCTGTTCAAGCCGATTGTGCGAGACAGTGCATCGCTGCTCACTGCGGGGCTAGCCCAACGACTGTGGGACCGGGCAGATCAACTGGCCGAACGCGGAGCCTCACTCGCCCAGCACCAACACCAACGGACTTTAGATGGCTACTTGGTAGGCTTGCTCAGCACCACGGGTTGGAATGTGGCGCTGGCTGCTTGGCGCAAAGCGGGGCTTGCCTTGCCGCTTGCGCCCAGCAAGGCGTTTGCCAGCGCTGCAGACGCTGCGACCCTGCGCCTCTTTGGCCATGCCGCCAAAGCCTGGGACATCACCGAGGGGTTTATGGCCTTTAGCCAAGACCTCTACGCCCACGGCCTGCAACAAACCCACCACCCGCTGGCCACCGTGTTGCGCCAAGCGCGACACGCTACGGAGACGGGCGTGCATTAGCCACTCCACGCAAGGTGCCCCAAGGCACTGCATCTGGCCGTCGCAATATCCCCACACTGGCCCGAGGCTTCACCCAAACGACACCGTCGGACCACAAGGCATTGGCTATGATGTGGCCCCGAAAACCTACAAGAGCGCCGTTAAGCGCCAAGGCCAAATCCGTTTCACACAAAACCGATGGACAGGGAGACAAGCAGTGACAAGCATTCAACCAGCAACCTTGCACGAACAGTTGCTGACATCCACATTGCAAGAGGTGTTTGGCGACATCGACGCCGAATCCCTTGCCCGCATACGCCCGCGCATGACCACCGTTCACCTCCCCGGTGGCGAAGTGCTGATGCAGCAAGGCGACCCTTCCGACAGCATTTACCTGGTGCTCTCTGGTCGACTGCGCGCGTCCATCTGCGATGCAGAAGGGCATATGGAATCGGTGGGTGAAATTGGGCGGGGCGAGCCCATTGGTGAGATGGGGGTTATCAGCCAAGCGCCACGCGGCGCCACCATTACGGCGCTGCGCGACTGTGTGTTGCTGCGCTTGGCAGCCGAAGACTTTACCGAGCTACTGCAAACCTGGCCCAACGTGGCGCTGCCCTTAGCCCGCAAGCTCATGGAGCGACTCTCGCGCAGCAACCGCAAGCGTTCGCAGCAACGCCACATGGTCAATGTGTGTGTGCTCCCGCTGCATGCCGACCTCGACATTCAAGCTTTGGGCGGCACTTTGCGTGACTCCATCGCCCAGCAATTGGCGCGCTCGCAGTACACCAGCCAAGCCGACCTATACCCCATTGCCCTCATTAACCGTGACGCGGTCAACCAAGCGCTGGGCGCCGGTGCTGCGGACACCGAGTTGTCACAAGACCGCCAATACCATCAGCTTCTGGCTTGGCTCGACGAACAAGAGCTGCGCCACACCATGCAAGTCTTGGTTGCAGACCAAGACGACACGCCGTGGACCCGGCTTTGCTTGCGCCATGCGGACTTGATTCTGCTGGTAGCCAACGCCCAGGGCGACTGCCAGCTCAGCGATGTGGAAGCCCAACACCTGACGCGCGAAAGCCCTGCTGTGGCTGTCACCCGCAGCCTCTTGCTGTTGCACCCTGCGGATACACGAACGCCGACCCACACCAAGCGCTGGCTAACAGCGCGACCTCACATTCCGGTAGAAGGGTTTTCGCACTTCCATGTGCGCCATGGCAATGCGGCAGATTGGGGACGTTTGGCCCGCATCGTTGCCGGCCAAGCGACTGGTTTGGTGCTAGCAGGCGGTGGCGCCAGAGGGTTTTCGCAGCTAGGGGTTATGCAGGCCTTGGAGGAGCACGGCATTGAGTGGGACATGGCTGGAGGCACCAGCATTGGCTCGGTGATGGCAGCCTATGCCGCCATGGACTTGGATGCCACCCACACGACAAAATTGGCGGCCAAAGCTTTCTCAGTGAACCCCACGGGAGACTTCAATTGGCTGCCCATCATGTCCATCATTCGGGGCAATAGGCTTGCCAACGTCATCCGTGACGCGGTGGTCAATGCATTGGGACACCCCATTGGCATCGAAGACCTGTGGAAGCCCTACTTCTGCGTGGCGTCTAACTACTCGAAAGCCCAAGCGCAAACCCTGCGCATGGGAGATTTGGCAACGTCCATTACCGCCAGCGTCTCTATACCGGCGGCCTTGCCCCCAGTGCTATCCCAAGGCGACTTACTCACCGATGGCGGCACCTTCAACAACTTTCCGGTGGACATCATGCGGGCCTCTGGTGCTGCAAGGGTCATTGGTGTGGACATGAGCCGCGACCGCTACCGCCCACTGGCGCTGGAGGCCATGCCGTCCAGCGTGGAGCTGTTTGTAGACCGCTTCTTTAGACCGCGCTCGCGCCGCAAATACAAAGGCCTACCCAGTCTTGCGGCCATTGTGTTTAACGTGGCGGCCATGTCGAGCCAATCCCACGAGAAACGCATGCGCAAAGAGCTAGACCTCGGCTTCACGCCCGATGTGTCCCGCGTGGGCATGTTGGAGTGGGGATCGTTTCACAAGGTGGTCAACATTGGCTTGGAGCATGCGCGCGAGAAGCTCGGCAGTGATCCCCGCGTCTTTCAGCCAGAGTGGTTCAACTCGCAGATATCAGCTTCGCGTTTGTGAGTGCGTAGGTGCGCTAGGGCGTGCCACGCGATCACTGCACGGGTGCGTTTAGATTCAGCCCGGCAAGCGACTCGTCTTCGTCGACCAAGTACCGATCCGTAAAAACCCCTAGCCCAGTAAAGGCTAGGGGCTCTTCAGTGGCTGACGTATCAGCGTGCTTTGGCTGCGTGCTTGACGGCGTCGGCCACATCTTTCACGCCTTGCTTGGCATCGCCAATGGCTTTCTCGGCATTGCCTACGGCTTGCTTTTGCAGGCCCTTGAGTTGCATCTCTTTGTTGTCCAAGGCTTTACCGGCCGCTTGCTGGGCTTTGCCGGTCAGGTCTTTCACGGAACCCTTGAATTGGTCTTTGTTCATAGTCGCTTTCTTGGTGGGTGGAGGGAGTGGTGTGGGCTTTGGCCACACCAGAGTCATGCTAGGCAATCGGGGCGCAGGCGTCGGTTCGCAGCGCCACATTGCAGCGCTCTAAAAACGCATGCGTGCACCGAGCCTGACCGTGCTCACCCGGTCTGAGCTGCCACCCGCAAACTTCATCAACGTTTCGTCATACAACAGTACAGCCGACCACTGCGGGTTGATGAGCAACTCCGTACCGATGCCGTAGGACCAGTCAAAGCCACTCTCGCTGCCCTGCGTCACACCGGACAAGGGTTGCGCGGACACGTCCGTATGGCCGTAGGTGGTGCCTATCTTGCCCAGCAGGTTGAACGACTGGTTGAGCGGTAACTTGCCTATGAGGCTCAAGTTAATGCCCTCGGCCTTGGTGGTGCCACCCCCGCGCGACACCTGGCCGAAGTTGGTATAGCCCAGCTCCAAGCCCACGTCAGGGCTCAGGTAGTAGTTGCCAAAGGCCACGCTGTAGGCGGTGTTGCGGTCTTCGCGGGAGTACAGGCCGTTGCCGCCACTGATGCGTGAAAAGTCCGACGGCCCACCGGTCAAGCCCACATAGCCGTGGCCTACGGGTTCGTTGCTTCGGGATTGGTTTTGGGCGAAAGCGGTGGGCGCGCAACACACAAGCGTGGCAGCCAGCAAGCCGCTGGCCGCATGCGCCAAGCGCGAGGTTCGGATGGAAGTCAAAGTCATAGGGAGTTCCCTTGGAAAACGTCAATGAAAGCTAGGCAAACTTCACTATGCAGACAGGGGCTTCCCGACTCGGTGCGCTGCAGCGCATTGCGCACAGTTCTTCTGACGCAGCAGCTCTTGCGGCAAGGGCAAGGCTTTAGACTGCTAGCCATTTCAACCCCACACCTACACACCCAACCCCCTTATGTTGACCCCTAGCTATTTGCAAGCCGCCTTGGTAGATTTAGACGGCACCTTGGTAGACACCATGGACGACTTTGTTGCCGTGCTGCGCTGCATGTTGGCCGAATTGCCAGCCCCCTACTGTGACTTCGCGGTAGAGCGTGCCACCGTGGAGCCGCTGGTCGGCAAGGGCACAGAAAACTTGGTAAAAAGCTTGCTGGCGCTCGTGGATACTGCGCAAGCAGCTATCCATAGTGAAGCAGCTCGCGCAGACGGCACGCTCACCGCGCAGGCATTGGAGAGTTACTACCGCCACTACCAGCGCATCAACGGGAGCTTGGCGCAGGTCTACCCCGGCGTGCTGCAGGGCTTGGAGGCCATGCGGGCGCGCGGCATGCGCCTGGCCTGCGTGACCAACAAGCCCACGGGCTTTGCCAAAGACTTGCTGGCCATCAAAGGGCTGGATGGTTTTTTCGAAATCACCATTGGCGGTGACGCCGTGGCCCGCAAAAAGCCCGACCCCATGGCACTGCTGATGGCGTGCGAGGCCTTGGGCACTGTGCCCACCCACACCCTGATGGTGGGCGACAGCAGCAACGACGCCCAAGCCGCCCGCGCAGCGGGCTGCCCCGTGCTCTTGGTGAGCTATGGCTATAACCACGGCCACGCCATTACCACGGTAGACGCCGACGCTTACACCGACAGCTTGGCCGAGATTCCCTGGGACCGGTGGCCCGCCGAGCTTGCGGCATAAACCCACGCACCACAGCTTTAAACCTTCGAAGAGACAAGGACACACCATGAAGATTTGCATCGTTGGCGCGGGCGCCATTGGCGGCATGTTGGGCACCCGCTTGGCATTGCACGGAACCACTCAGGTGAGCGCTCTGGCGCGCGGCGACACACTCCAAGCCTTGCGCAGCCACGGCTGGCGCATGGGCACCGCACAAGGCTTGCTGCAATGCGCGGCCACTGCCAGCGATTCAGCGGCGGACTTGGGCGTGCAAGACTTGGTCATCATCACGGTCAAAGGCCAAGCCTTGGCAGCCTTGGCGCCCCAGCTAGCACCGCTACTGGGCCCCAACACCTTGGTGATGCCCGCCATGAATGGTGTGCCGTGGTGGTTCTGCCAGCACCTGCCCGCCTTTGCCGATGCCCCGCTACAAAGCCTGGACCCTGACAACACCATTGGCCAGGCCATTGCCCTAGAGCGCGTGGTGGGTTGTGTGGTGCATGCCAGCGCCGCCACGTCGGAGCCGGGTTGGGTACAGCACCGCATGGGGCAAGGCCTGATCGTGGGGCTTGCCACCGGCGGCCAAGACCCGCGCGTGCAAGCCATTGCCGATGTGCTGGCGCAAGCAGGCTTTGATGTGACCCACAGCGGCCACATCCGCCAAGACATTTGGTACAAGCTGTGGGGCAACCTCACCATGAACCCCATCTCGGCCATGACAGGTGCAAGCGCTGACCTGATTTTGGGCGACCCCTTGGTACGTAGCTTTTGCGCAGACGCCATGTTGGAAGCCTCGGCCATCGGCACCCTGCTGGGCTGCCCCATTGATCAAAGCCCGGAAGACCGCCAGCAAATCACCGCCAAGCTGGGGGCCTTCAAAACCTCGATGCTGCAAGACGCTGAAGCAGGGCGCAGCTTGGAGCTGGACGCCATCGTCACGGCAGTGCAAGAAATTGGAACCCGGCTGGCCGTGCCTACGCCCAATATCAATGCCCTCTTGGGCCTGACCCGCTTGTTTGCGCGGGTGCACGGCCTGTACCCGAAGGAAAGTTAGCAGAGATTGTCCATGAGGGTTTGGATGGATGGCGGAAGCAGTGGCGAGGCAGTTTGGTTCCGACTGAGGCACCCATAGCTGGTGCTATGGGTAACGAAGAGGGGCCAAAATGACCACCATTGCGCCGTCAGCCGCCAAACAGCACCGAAGGTGCGCCTCATGGACAGTCTCGGCTTAGCAGAGCAGCTGTTTGCGCGCCCGGTGCAGGCGCACAAACAGGCTGGACTCGGTGATCTGCAGGCGCGCACACACGTCTTCGGACGACTCGTCTTCAATCACGCGGAACTCCATCACATCACGCAGGCCAGGTGCTAGGGTGTTGATGCGCTGCATGGTGTTTTGCAGCAGTTGGCGCTGCTCAGCCACTTCATGGGGGCCGGGGTTGGGGCACTGCAGCTGCCACACGTCACTGTCTTCGCCCTCTTCTTCCAGGCTGTCGTAGCGGGCACGCTGGCGAATCAGATCGACAATTTTGTTTTTCAAAATGGCCGTGAGCCAGCTGCGCAAGGCGCTGCGGCCCGCAAAGCTGCTGCGCCCCTGCATCACCGCTTCAAACACGTCATGCACCACGTCCTCAGCCAAGCTGGGGTCTTGCAACTTGCGTTGGGCAAAGCGCACCAGATAGTCCCGGTGGGGCATGAGATCCATCCAGTCCAAGGGCGCGGCTGGTGCGGCGCAGGCCGAGGTGTCTGCGTCCGCGTCTGGCACAAAGCCCGCCATCAAGGCTTGGATGTGGCTGGCATCAAACGCTGCGGTGGTGGAGAAAGCAAAAGTGTTCATGGTGGTCGTGGGCTTGAAGTGTTCCGTGGCTCTACTGTCGCGGCCCCGCCTCACGCCTTGCTCTCGAAATATCACAGCCAGATAACATTTGTAAGGTTTTGCCGTGATCTGCGACCTAAGTTGCATTAAGGTACCCCCATGAAAAGAATCCTCGTTGCTGAAGACCAGGCCGATATCCGGGCCCTGTTGACGCTCAATCTGCAAGGCGCGGGTTATGCGGTCACAGAAGTGGCCGATGGCGTGGCCGCCTTGGCCCAAGAAACCAGCCAAGCGCATGACCTGCTCATTCTGGATTTGATGATGCCGGGCATGGATGGGCTAGAGGTCTGCAAAAGCCTGCGCGCCAAAGGCAATAGCACCCCCATCCTGATGCTCACGGCCAAGTCCACCGAACTGGACCGCGTGCTGGGCCTGGAGCTGGGCGCTGACGACTACCTCACCAAACCGTTTTCGCTGGCCGAATTGCTGGCGCGCGTCAAAGCCTTGCTGCGCCGCGCTGAGCTGCTGCGCAATGCCCAGCAGGCCCACCCAGCACCCGCCCAAACCCTGCGCAATGGCAGCCTGGAGATTTGGATGGCCAAGCGCCAGGTGCAGCTGCGCCAAGCCAACCTGGACCTGACCGCATTGGAATTTGACTTGCTCTTGTACTTTGCGCAGCACCCCGGCCATGTGTTCTCGCGTGCCCAGTTGCTCAATGCCGTGTGGGGCTACACGCATGACGGCTATGAACACACGGTAACCACCCACATCAACCGGCTGCGGGCCAAGATGGAGGCAGACCCTTTGCGCCCCGAGTTCATCCTGACCGTGCGCGGCGCGGGCTACAAAATGCGTGAGGCTCCACGCTGATTCACCCTATGTCAATTCGCTTCAAGATTGCGCTCACGATCTTCCTCACCGGCTTGCTCACCGCCGTTGGGGTCGTATCCACGGTGTTGATGGCCTTTGAACGCTTTGAACACGAAGCCACCTACTACCGCGCCAGCGCATTCTTGGAGCGTGTCGTGGCCAAACACCCCGATATGTTTGACATGCAAGAGCGTTTTCCCGACGAGTTTGCGGACTTCTTTCGCAGTTTGGTGTTGTTTGAGCCAGACTCGCAGCTCTATCTATTGGACAGCGCAGGCACCGTCATCGTGTCCACCGGTGAAGCCAAGCTGCCCAAGGGCTTCCAAGTGGCGCTCAAACCGGTGATGGAATCCAGCGGCCCAGAGCCCATGCCCTACGTACTGGGAGACGACCCCGAACGCATGGATGCGAGCGCGGTGATTGCAGCGCGCGCCGTGCAACGCAATGTGATTCTCAAAAACCCCGAGAGTGATGGCTACTTGTACCTGGTGTGCCATAAGCGGGTGCTCCCGCAAGGCGGGTTTGCGGTTTTCCAAAGCAGCTTTGCGAAACCCACGCTGTGGTTGCTATGTATCGTGGTTGCGGTGAGCACACTGTGCGCCGCATGGGTGACGGCCGCCGTGACACGCCCGCTGGCCAGGCTCACCGAGGCCATGGGCAATGTGTCGCGCCAAGGCCTGCAGGAATTTGCGGCCGGGCAATCAGCCCCGCAGTCCGAACTGCTAGACGCCATGCCCCGCGCGGGCACTGACGAAATTGGCCAACTCAGCAAAGGGCTGCGCGCCATGCTCGACACCCTGCGCACCCAATGGGCCGCGCTGCGCCGCTTGGACCACTTTCGCCGCGAAGGCGTGAGCAACCTGTCGCATGACTTGCGCTCTCCATTAACGGCCACGGTGGCGTGCTTGGAAACCCTGGAGAACCGTTGGGCGGGTGACGATGCGCGCACGGAAGACCGCCGCTTGGTCGAGGTTGCGCTGCGCAACACCCACAACGCGGCGCGCTTGGTGCAGTCCTTGGGCGACTTGGCCCAGCTGGATGAGCCCCAGTTTGCGCTGCGCACCGAGCTCATGGATGTCAATGAGCTGCTGGACGACTTGGTGCTGCGTTTTACAGAACGGGCGGAGCGCCTAGGGGTGCGCATGCAAGCCAGTGCTGCTGCAGATGCCATGCTTTTGGTGGCCGTAGATGTGGAGCTGTTGGAGCGCGCGGTGGCCAACTTGGTCGACAACGCCCTGAAGTTTTGCCCGTCCGGTGGCTGCATTCGCTTGGGCGCCGTGGCCCACGGCGCGCAGGTGTGGGTGCAGGTTCAAGACGACGGCCCCGGCATTCCGAGCGAAGACTTGCCCCACCTGTTTGACCGCTTCTACCAGAGCCGCCACAGCGTGGCCCCCGCCACGGGCGAAGGCGGCAAGGGCTTAGGCTTGGCCATCGTCAAGCGCATTGTGGAGTTGCATGGTGGCGAGGTGATGGTGCACAAGGTGGTGCCCACCGGCACCTGTGTGACCTTGGCACTGCCCAGCCCATCGGTTGCGCCTGCCCAAACCTGACAGCGGCCACGCTGCCCGCTTGACCTGCGAGAATAGGGCGCTCTGCAGCCGCACCCCACCCTGACCATTGCCACACGGCCCCCCCCATGAACAGACCACTCTGGCTACTCGCCCTTTGCCAAGGGCTTTTTCTCACCAACAACGTCACCTTCATTGCCATCAACGGCTTGGTCGGCCTGAGCATGGCGCCACTGGGCTGGATGGCCACCTTGCCCGTCATGGGCTATGTGGTGGGTGGCGCACTGTCCACTTCCTTGGTGGCCAAGACGCAGCAGAGGTTTGGGCGCAAACGCTCGTTCCAACTCGGTTTGCTGGTGGCGCTGGGCTCCGCTCTGCTGTGCGCGTATGCGGCTGTGCACAAGGACTTTTGGTTGCTGTGCTTTGCCACGGTGGTGGCGGGCTACTACAACGCCAATGCCAACCTCTACCGCTTTGCAGCCGCGGAACTATCTGCTCCGGCCGCGCGCGAAAAAGCCGTCTCACTGGTCATGGCAGGTGGTCTGATGGGCGCGGTGCTGGGCCCCAATTTGGCGGCGCAGACCAAGTCGCTCACCCAAGTGCCTTTTGCGGGCGCCTACCTGGCTTTGGCTGTGGTGGCACTGATTGCGCTGGCAGTGATGGCCTTGATTGACTTTCCGCCACCACCTGCCAAGCAAGACCATAGCGAGGGTCGCCCACTCAGTGCCATCATGCGCCAGCCTACCTTTATCGTGGCGGCAGCCACAGGGGCTTTGGGTTTTGGCGTCATGAACTTGCTCATGGCGGCCACGCCCATTGCGATGCAACAGTGCGGCTTGCCCTTTGGTGATGCCGCCTTGGTGCTGGAGTGGCATGTGATTGGCATGTTTGCCCCCGGGTTTTTCACCGGCCATTTGATTAAGCGCTTTGGCACACTGCCCATCATGGGAGTGGGCGTGGCCTTGTACGCCGGCTGCATTGCGGTTGCGCTCTCGGGTGTCGATTTGCACCAATTTCTAATCGCCTTGTTTTTGCTGGGCGTGGGCTGGAACTTCTTGTTCACCGGCAGCACCACCCTCTCGCTGGAGACTTACACGCCACAGGAGAAAGACCGCGCGCAAGGCGCACTGAACTTCTTCGTGTTTGCGGTGCTGGCAGCCAGCTCCTTGGCTTCGGGCATCTTGGTCACGACCAGCGGTTGGACGTGGCTGAACTACGGCTCCGTCGCCCCGGTCGCGCTGGTGGCAGCGTCCCTGCTGTGGCTGGCTTATCTACGCAAGAAGCTAGCTAGTCAGCGCATATGAAGCCAAGGCACGCCTCCATGTCCGAATGGATATGGCCAGCTGCGGTGCCAGCAAACCGTGGCTGGGTGAACGTATGGCTTGCCTCCATCACTCTGTCTGAATATCTATCTGCTATCTGATGATGCACTTGGTAGATGAGTGCGTGTTTTGAACACCCACTCCCCCAACCCCTCGCCCCGTCGGCGAGGGGAGCCTTGAACTGCCGATTTTGCTAATGGCCGCCGGATACGTGGCTACAGGGGATGCGCTGCCGACCTTGTGTTTTGCCACGGCGCCTGGGGGGCGGTTGTAGATTCTGCGTCTATATTGGGTGCGCCAGCGCTGGCAGCTTCGCCTGCCAGTGGGGTTGTGCACATACCTCCGAGGCCCTACAACCGCATGCACTGGCCGTGGTGTGCCAACCCGTTGGCGACGGTTCTTTGGTAGCACTGCATCCGGAGCGAAACCATCCCATCGGCAGTTCAGGACTCCCCTCGCCGACGGGGCGAGGGGTTGGGGGAGTGGGTGTCCCAAACCAAGCAATAGCCATCCTCCAAGCCACAACGCCAAGTGCAAGCAAGGCGCTAAACCGCACGCCACTGCATGTGCTGCGCCACACATCCTTCAAACCCCTCGATGTGGTTGTTGGCCGCCGGATACGTGGCTACAGGGGATGCGCTGCCGACCTTGTGTTTTGCCACGGCGCGTGGGGGCGGTTGTAGATTCTGCGTCTATGTTGGGTGCGCCTACGCTGGCAGCTTTGCCTGCCAGTGGGGGTGTGCACATCCCTCCGAGGCCCTACAACCGCATGCACTGGCCGTGGTGTGCCAACCCGTTGGCGACGGTTCTTTGGTAGCACTGCATCCGGAGCGAAACCATCCCATCGGCAGTTCAGGACTCCCCTCGCCGACGGAGCGAGGGGTTGGGGGAGTGGGTGTCCCAAACCTAGCAATCACCACCATCCAAGCCACAACGCCAATTGCAAGCAAGGATCTAAACCGCACGCCACTGCAGTTGCTGCGCCACACATCCTTCAAACCCCTCGATGTGGTTGTTGGCCGCCGGATACGTGGCTACAGGGGATGCGCTGCCGACCTTGTGTTTTGCCACGGCGCGTGGGGGACGGTTGTAGATTCTGCGTCTATGTAGGGTGCGCCTACGCTGGCAGCTTTGCCTGCCAGTGGGGGTGTGCACATCCCTCCGAGGCCCTACAACCGCATGCACTGGCCGTGGTGTGCCAACCCGTTGGCGACGGTTCTTTGGTAGCACAGCGTCCGGAGCAAAACCATCCCATCGGCAGTTCAGGACTCCCCTCGCCGACGGGGCGAGGGGTTGGGGGAGTGGGTGTCCAAAACCAACAAATCACCACCCTCCAAGCCGCAACGCCAATTGCAAGCAAGGAGCTAAACCGCACGCCACTGCAGTTGCTGCGCCACAAATCCTTCAAACCCCGCGAGCAGGCCACTGACATCGCACCCTTCCACTTGGGCCAAGGCGGCACAGGTGGCTTCTAGGGTGGAGAGTTGGTCGGGCAGGTGCGCTTTGCGAATTCGGTAAGCGCTGGGAGGCAGCTGCTGCAAGGGCAGGCGGGGCAGTGTGTGCAACAAGGGGTTGGTGAACAGCATTTTGCGGCTCTTGCGCCAGGTGCCGTCGAGCACCACCAAGCGCATACGCTCGGGTTGGCTGAGTGCCTGCGCGGGCAATGCCGGGGGAACCGGCAGACCGAGGGCACCGTGGTCTGGAGTTTCGGGGTAGAGCAGCACGGTGGTTGGGGGGCCGCTGGCAGCGGACTCTGCGCTCCGCGCGGAGGCATGCACATCTGGCCACGGTGCAAACAAATAATGCTGCAAATCCTCTGCAGCAAAGGTCTCTCCCACCACCAAGCGGCTGCGTGGCAGGCCCAGGTGCAAGAGGCGCGCGGTGCCTTTGGCGTTCAGAACTTCCAAGGGGTGCTGCAAGATGAGCACTTGCACGCGGTGGGGCGTAGGGCGCACCCACTGGCAGATGCAGGCGGTGCTGGCGCGCAGACACCGCGTGCAACGTGGGCGCTGGGCCGTGGGCTCTGAAGGCCCGTCCAACGGGCGCAAATCGCTATGCATTCAATAGCTGCTTGCGCTTTATGGATGCGCGCTGCAGGCCTTTTTCTCTCAAACTATGCAGCGCGGGTGTGCTTTTCCACATTGGCCACGGCCAAGGCAGTCATGTTCACCACGCGGCGCACAGTCGCCGAAGGGGTGAGCACATGCACAGAGGCTGCGGCACCCAGCAAGATGGGGCCGACCGTGACGCCGTGGCCACTCACCACCTTGAGCACGTTGAACAAGATGTTGGCTGCGTCCAGATTGGGGCAAATCAGAATATTGGCCTCACCCGTGAGTTTGCTGTCCATCAATGCGGCTTGGCGCATGCCTTCGTTCAAGGCAGCGTCGCCATGCAGCTCGCCGTCGCACTCAATGCCGGGTTCCATCTCGCTGAAGATTTCGTGGGCCAAGCGCATCTTGACCGCAGACTTACGCTGCGAGGTGCCGTACATGGAATGCGACAAGAAGGCGATCTTGGGTGGCAAGCCAAAGCGGCTCACTTCGTCAGCCGCCATTTGGGCGATGTTGGCCAGTTGCTGTGCGTCTGGGTCTTCGTTGACAAAGGTGTCGGCAATGAACAGGGTGCGCTCGTCCATCATCAAGGCGTTGAGCGCTGCCAAGGTGGTGGCGCCTTTTTTCACACCGATCACATCGCGGATGTGGCCCAAGTGCACATCAAAGCGCCCAACCAGCCCGCACAGCATGGCATCGGCATCGCCCAACTTGACCATGAGGGATGCGATGGTGGTGTTAGAGCGGCGCACTGCCGCCTTGGCCGTCTCGATCGACACGCCTTTGCGCCCCATGAGGCGGTGGTAGGTTTCCCAGTACTGGCGAAAGCGCGCGTCTTCGGCTGGGTTCACACACTCCACGTCCACACCTAGGCGAATGCGCAAGCCCGCTTTCAAAATGCGTGCTTCGATGACCGAGGGGCGGCCAATCAAAATGGGGTGGGCCAAGCCTTCGTCTACCGCCACTTGCGCGGCGCGTAGCACACGCTCGTCTTCGCCTTCGGCATAGGCCACGCGCTTGGCGTTGGCGGCCACGGCCTTGGCAGCCGTAAACACGGGGCGCATGAACATGCCGGTTTGGTACACAAAGCGCGACAGGTGCTGGCGGTAGGCTTCCAAGTCTTTGATGGGGCGCGTGGCCACGCCAGACTCTTCAGCCGCCTTGGCCACAGCCGGGGCAATGCGCAAAATCAAGCGCGAGTCAAACGGCGTGGGGATGAGGTAGTCCGAGCCAAACACCAGCTCTTTGCCCGCGTAGGCAGTGGCCACCTCTTCGCTGATGTCGGCCTTGGCCAGGTCGGCAATTTGGCGCACACAGGCCAGCTTCATCGCCTCGGTGATTTTGGTTGCGCCACAGTCCAGCGCGCCACGGAAGATGTAGGGGAAGCACAGGACGTTGTTGACCTGGTTGGGGTAGTCCGAGCGGCCGGTGGCAATGATGCAATCGGGGCGCACCGCTTTGGCCAGCTCGGGGCGAATCTCTGGCTCGGGGTTGGCCAAGGCCAAGATGATGGGCTTAACGGCCATGGTCATCACCATGTCTTGGGTGAGCACGCCAGCGGCTGAGCAGCCCAAGAACACATCGGCTCCGTTCACCACATCGGCCAAGGTGCGCAACTCTGTCGTTTGGGCAAACCGTGCTTTGGAGGCATCAAAGCCCCCCGCGCGGCCCTCGTAGATCACGCCCTTGGAGTCGCACACATACACGTTCTCACGGCGCACGCCCAAGCCCACCATCACATCCAAACACGCAAGCGCCGCAGCACCTGCGCCCGACACGGCGATCTTGACGTCTTCAATGCGCTTGCCCACCAGTTCCAAACCATTGAGCAGGGCAGCGCTGGAGATGATGGCAGTGCCATGTTGGTCGTCATGGAACACCGGGATGTTCATGCGCTCGCGCAGCTTTTGTTCGATGTAGAAGCACTCCGGCGCTTTGATGTCTTCCAGGTTCACGCCGCCCAGGGTGGGCTCCATGGCGGCAATCATGTCCACCAGTTTGTCGGGGTCGCGCTCGGCCAGTTCGATGTCAAACACATCAATGCCCGCGAACTTCTTGAACAAACAGCCCTTACCCTCCATCACCGGCTTGGCCGCCAGGGGCCCAATGTCGCCCAGGCCCAGCACCGCGGTGCCGTTGGTGATGACGCCCACCAGATTGCCGCGCGAGGTGTATTCAGCCGCCAAGGACGGATCAGCCTCAATGTCCAAACAGGGGTAAGCCACGCCCGGCGAGTAGGCCAAGCTCAGGTCGCGCTGGTTAGACAGGGGCTTGGTGGGGGTTACCGAAATCTTGCCGCGTGTGGGCAGGCGGTGGTATTCGCGGGCGGCGTCGCGCAGTGCGCTTTCAGCGGGGGAAATGTCTTGGGCCATGGGTGCTCCTCGTAGTTTTTTTGGCTGCGTCAAGAATAAAGCATCGCGGCAGGGGGCTTACGGGCAAGCCATGCCAACATGGCATTGCCCTATGCCACCCGCTGGCCTCGGGTGACAGGCCTGCCCTTAGGCCAACAAGTCGACCAGGGAGCGCGCAATCACCTTGGTGGCGCGGCGCAGGTCTTCCAACACAATGCGCTCGTCGGCACGCTTGGCGTGCGACTCCAACACCGTGCGGGGGCCGGCGCCATAAATCACGCCGGGGATGCCTGCCTCGCAAAACAGACGCACATCGGTGTACAACGGCGTCCCCAGCGCTGGAATGTCTTCGCCAAACACGGCTTTGCCGTGCTTTTGGATGGCATCGACCAAAGGCTTGTTGCCAGGCAGCGGCTGCATGGCGTTGGCCAACAAGATGCGCTTGATATCGACGGTGACACCGGGAATCTTGGCAGCCGCCGCTTCAATCACCTGGCGCAGTGTGGCTTCTACCTGCACTGGGTTCTCTTCAGGAATCATGCGGCGGTCTAGCTTCAGCGTCACACGCCCGGGAATCACGTTGGTGTTGGTGCCGCCTTCAATCATGCCGACGTTCAGGTAGGGGTGGGTAATGCCCTCCACGCCAGACAGCACATGTTTGTAGAGCTGGTTTTGTGCATAGAGCGCGTTCAGAACATGGGTGGCCCCTTGCAAGGCATCCACGCCTGAGTCGGGAATGGCCGCGTGGGCCATCTTGCCGTGCACCGTCACTTCCATCTGCAAGCATCCGTTGTGCGCGGTCACCACTTGGTAGCTAAAGCCGGCGGCCACCATGAGGTCGGGGTGGATGACCTTGTTCTTGAGCAGCCACGCAGGCCCGAGCTCGCCGCCAAATTCTTCGTCATAGGTAAACAGCAACTCCACGCTACCGGCTTTGGGTTGGGCTACCGCTTCTAGGGCCCGAACCGCGAAGGTGTAGGTCGCAAAGTCGCACTTGCTCACGGCTGCTGCGCGTCCGTACAGCTTGCCTTGTTCGATTTCGCCGCCGTAAGGGTTCTTGGTCCACCCCTCGCCCGGCGGCACTACGTCACCGTGGGCATTGAGCAACACAGTTTTGCCCGCACCGTACTTGCGGCGCACCACCAAGTTGGTGATGCTTTGCAGGCCTGCGGCCAATACGTCTGCCTCTGGCACTGCATGCTTCTCGGCCACCATGCCCATGCCTTCGAGCAAGACGGCGGTGCGCTCCGCGTGCGGTGCATTGTTGCCTGGAGGCGTATCGGTGGGCACGCGCACCAGCTCTTGCAAAAACTCCACTTGCTCGTCAAAGTGGGCGTCAATCCATTGGTCTATGTGTTCGTAAGTGGTCATGCGTGTGGTCTCTGAAATGTTGGGTGTGTTGTGGATAAAGAGGGGGCCATTCGGCTCAGTGCACGGCGGCCAGTTGGTCCAGCAGCAGCGCAAATGCGTCTACCGATAGCTGCATGTCGTTGCTGGTGGTGCTCTCCAGCGGGTTGTGGCTGATGCCCGAGTTTTGGCCACGCACGAACAGCATGGCTTGGGGCATGATTTCATGCAGCTTCATGGCGTCATGGCCCGCGCCGCTGGGCATGGGCGTGCTGGGCAAGCCCAAAGTTTCGACGGCACGCGCCCACTGTGCTTGCAAGGCCGGGTCACTGGGGGCGGCAGCGGCGCGCATGGTTTCTTCTAAGCCAAAGCCCAAGCGACGGCGCTCGCAAATTTCCGCCAGCTTGGCGCGAATGTCAGCCGCACAGGCGTCACGCACTGCATTGGTGGTGGCACGCACATCGAGGCTGAAATTGCAGCGCCCAGGCACCACGTTGATGGAGCCACTAGGCACTTCCAACATGCCAACCGTAGCCACCAAGTCTGGCTCACTGCGGGCACGCTGCTCGGCGTACAAAATCAACTCGGCCACGCCCGCAGCGGCGTCGCGGCGGCGGGCCATGGGGGTGGTACCTGCGTGGCTGGCCATGCCCGTGATGGCCCCCAGGTAGCGCACGCTGCCATTGATGGAGCTGACCACGCCCAAGGGAATGTCCAGCTCGTTGAGCACAGGCCCTTGCTCAATGTGAACTTCGACAAAGCCCAGGTACTTGGCCGCATCGCGCTTTAACTTGGCGATGTCGTCTACGCACAAGCCCGCGTGTTGCATGGCGTCGCGCATGGCAATACCGTCGGCATCTTTTTGGTCTAACCACTGGGCGTCAAACTGGCCGGTGAGTGCGCTGGAGCCCAAAAACACCGCTTTGTAGCGCTGGCCCTCTTCTTCCGAAAAGCCCACCACCTCAATGCCATACGGCAAGCGACGCCCTTGGCGCGACAAAGCCTGCACGCACGCCATGGGCACCAAGATGCCGAGACGGCCGTCGTACTTGCCACCGTTGCGCACGGTGTCGTAGTGGCTGCCCGTGAGCAAGCGTTTGGCGCTGCGGTCGGTGCCATGGTAGAGGCCCACCAAGTTGCCCACAGCGTCGATTTCCACCTCATCAAAACCGCAATCTGTGCGCATCCAGTGCGAGAGGCGCTGGGCAGCGGCGCGGTGCGCATCGGTGAGGTAGGTCACGGTGAGTTCACCCCGCTCGGCAAAGCCTGGGTCGCTGTGGGTGGCCAAACGTTCGGCCCAATCCCAGACCAAATTGCCTTGCTCAGGCGTCACGCCAAACTTGTCGTCCAGCCTGATCTCGGCAATGCGGTGGATGTTGCGCACGCACTCTGCCACTTCAAAGTCCACGGGGTTGCCCAAGCGGCGCTCAAACGTGGCCATGATCTCGGCCTTGCCCAAGCCCACACCACGCGGGCCGCGCACCGCCAAGATGAAGGGGAACTTGAACTTGGCGTTGTAGTCCGCATTGAGTTGCTGAATCTTGGCAAATTCTTCAGGCGTGCACTGGGTCAGGCCCGCCTTGCTTTGCTCGTTGGTGGACTCCGCAGTCAGCGTATTGCTCACCATGGCTTTGCCCGCCAACTCCGGGTGGGCGCGGATCAAAGCGAGTTGGGGGTCCAAGCCCGCCGTGCGCACCACGTCCACCAGCGCCAGCTTGAGCTGCGCCAAGGACTTGAAGGGCCGCTGCGCCAGGGCGGCTTGTGCAATCCATGGGGAGTGTTCGTACAAGCCGTCCAAAAGTTGCGTGGCCTGAGCCACGCTTGCAGCGTTAAGTTGGTCTAGGGTGAGGGGCATGGTGGGGCTTTCTGGGGCACAGGTGCTGGCCGTGTTTACGACAGCGCCATAGAAATATCGTTGCGCGGCACGGCGCGGTCAAAGGTGAGGCTGGCCTCGACTTTTTGCAAATGCTCGTCCATCAAGCGCACCGCCAAGGCTTCGTCTTTGGCGGCCAGCGCTTTCACGATGTCGGCGTGGTCTTCGTTGGAGTGCTCGGCACCGCTGGTGGTTTGGTACATCAGCGCAATCAGCGAGCAGCGCGATACCAGTTCTTCAATGGTTTGCGCCAGCACTTCGTTGCCCAAGAGTTCGGCCATGTGCACGTGGAAGTCACCCAAGAGCTCGGTGCGGCCTGGCACGTCTTCACGGTCTACAGCCGTCTTTTCCATGGCCACATGGGCTTTGAGCGCTTTGATTTTGGCGGGCGTGACCTCGCGCACAAAGGTGCGTGTCATCTCGGCCTCCAGCATGCGGCGCACCATAAACACTTGGCGGGCTTCGACCACCGAAGGCGTGGCCACAAAGGCACCACGCGCGGGCTCCATACGGATCAAGCGGTTTTGCGCGAGCTGAAACAGCGCTTGGCGCACCAGCGTGCGCGACACACCAAAATGCGCTGCCACCTTTTGTTCCGACAACTTGGTGCCGGGGTTCAGGCGGTGCTCCACAATGGCCTTGGTCAGGGTGCTGACAATGACGCTGGTGGTTGAGACAGCAGGTTTAGATTCCATGACAAGATAATAGCCGAGAATAAAAAAATTGTATACACTTTCTGTCCGCAATCCAGTGATTGCGCAATTCACCCAACTTCATAAGGACAGGCCATGGGATTGAGCACACACGTACTAGACACCATGCATGGATCACCCGCTGCGGGCATGCATGTGGCGCTGTACACCACCGACGGCGACCAGGCCACCTTGGTCAAGCAATTTAACTTGAACCACGACGGGCGCAACCCCGATGGTTTGCTGTTTGACAACGCCAGTCTCAAAGCCGGCACCTACCGTTTGGTGTTTGGCGTGGCCGAATATTTCAAGGCGCGTGGCGTGGCCCTGCCCGAGCCCAACTTCTTGAACAAAGTCAGCCTCGACTTTGGTGTGGCCCACCCCGATCAGCACTACCACGTGCCCTTGCTCGTGAGCCCTTGGAGCTACTCCACGTACCGGGGTTCGTAGGCAACGAAGGACCACATCGAGGGTAGATGGAGTCAAAACAGGCCCTAGCGCCCGCCGCTATTGCGCAGCTAGCTACCAAAAGCGCAGCAACATAAATGCAAAACTACGGGTAAAACCGTGTGAGAAGGCATTGCGCTTGGGATACATTCCGATGTATCTCCACTCTGTGAGCGCGATTGTTTATGCACCTTTTGCCCACGCCCCGTACCACCGCCTCTATGCCCCTGCGCAGCGCCTTTACGGTACTGGCCATTGCGGCGGCAACCCAGCTCGCGGGCTGCTCCATCTGGCCCCAAGCACTCACCTTCACCGCACAACCCAAGCCCCCCAAAACAGCGCCCGCCGATGAAGCGCCAAGCCCCACAGCCAGCCCCACCGCCAGCCCTACTCCGGCATCAGACGCTACGGCTGCAGCGGTAGCGCCCCGTGCGGAGCCACAGCCGGTCTACCAGCCTGTACCGCCCACCGTGTCGGCCATGCCAGCGCCCGAACCCATGGCCACCGCTGCCGCAGCCCCCGCAAAAGCGGCACCGGCGGCAAAAGCCGACCACCGCATAGGTCCCACCAAGGCACCCGCCCCCAACAAAGTGCCAGTGACAGGTTTGGTACCCGGCTTTTATGTGAACGCAGGCCTGTACGCCGTGGCCAGCAATGGACAAAACGCTTACAAAAAATTGGAGGATGCGGGCATGCCGGTGTTTGCTGAGAGCATTCAGGGCAAGAAAGGCGCGCTCACGCGGGTTCGCGTGGGCCCGTACCTCACCCGCGCTGAGGCCACCGTAGCGGCCAATAGCATCCTGGGCATGAAGTTAGACGCCGCAGTGTTTAAGCACCCCAAATAGCCATGGGTGCGCCGCTGGCTACTCGGTAATGCGCAGCTGGTCGTAAATCACCACGTTCGCACTGCCCGCATTGTTTTGCAGCGTAATGCGCTTGATACTGGCTTGGCCGATCTCGCCCCGGCTTAAGCGCACCTCGGTCCACGCATTGGCCGCCAGGGCTACCACTTTGGCGGGCGAGCTGACACCGCTGTCACTGCTCTGCGTGTACACATTGATAGACATAGCCTTGGCACTGTAAGCCCACAACGCAAGACCCGCGTTGGGACTGCTTAAGGCAATGGCATTGGCGGCGCGCAGGGATACGCCACCCCAGGGCTTGTAGGCCGCCCGCAGCGCGTAGCTTCCTTCTTTCTTGGGGCTTGTGGTCTTGTAATTGCTGGTGACGTCCCAACTCCAGTCGCTCCAACTGGCTGCCAAGGCATCGCCATACACCACGGTTTCACGCACGGTGGGCGGTGGCACAGGGGCGGGGACCATCAATCGGCTCAAGAGCAAGAGGTAAGCAGACTGGTAGTAAATGGCGGGTTCGCTGATTTCCCAGGCCTTGTCTGCCGAGGTGTTCCAGTCCACATAGGCTTTTTGCGGCGGCTGGTTGCGGATGTCCGAGCGGGGGCCGCTGTAGTTTTTGTTGGGCCCGCCAACGAGGTAGCCCGGCGCTGGGCCGTACTGCGAGGTCTTGGCGTCATCCCATGCGGTGCCGTCGGCATAGGCTTGGTGGTAGATCTGGCGCACCGAGTTTTCTGCACCGGATGCGCCCATATTGCTGAGCATCACCAGCCCCAAGGGGTTGGCACCATGCAACCAGTGCAAATGTTGCTCGGCCAAGCGAACGTATTGGCTCGATTGGTCCGGGTTGATGCCAAAGCTCACGTTGTTGAGGTTGCCGCTGCCCACGTTGGCGCGGCGCGCGTTATGCCCCCAGCCAAATTCGGGGTCGGCCACATACGCTTGGTAGAGATCAGTGCTCGCCGTTTGTTCAGCCAAAGAAAATACCTGCGAATTCTTCTTGGCTGCCAGCAAGTCGGCCTTGGTCGCGGCCGTAGCGCTGGGTAACTTGGCGTAGCGCAATAGCGCAGTTTCCGTCACCTGCGTGTACGGGCCCCACCAGCCATCACTCAATGGCTGCACGCTACGGTAGTTGGCATCTACAAAAGCGCTGTATTCCGGTTTGCCCGTGGCTTCAAACAAATAAGCAGCGGCCACCACCGCGCTGGCGCGCTGGTCTTGCGCACTGCGGTCTGCGTTGCCGGACTTGATGTCGTTGTTGTCGCAGCTGCTTTGAAAGCTCGTAAAGCTTCGGGTGGTGACCTTGGCACGGGCCCACGCGGCCTCCGCACGGGTCAGCAGGTTTACAGCATAGGCGCCTTGCGACGGCAAGGCCTTATAGGTGCTGTGCGCCGCAGCGAACATGGCCGCACCGGACAAGGTGGACGACGTGCACTCCCCCACGTAGTAGCGTGGCCGCGTGTCTTGGCTCACCGGCGCTACATCCCCACTGTAGGTGTCCAAGCCCACCTTCAAAAACAAACCGTTGGTGCCCGTGGCGTCTTGCATGCGCTGCAAAAAGTCCAGCTCCCAGCGCACTTCATCCAAGAGATCGGGAACACCATTGCCGGACTCGGGAATGTTCCAGTCGTCTTTGAAGGCGCTTGGGCTCAAGCGGTAAGCTTCCAAGAGCTGCAAAACGGCAGCCTCGGCAAAGGTGGTGTACTTGTTGGTGTCGCCAGCATCCATCCAGCCACCGCGGAGGTCGCGGGCGGTGCTTGCATCACCCTTGCTCAGGTGGTTGCGGGCGTAGCGGTCTTGGTTGGCGCCGTTGTAGGCAGCCGCGTCGGCCCAAGCAACTTCGGCATAGGGCACTTGCTTGGCGAAGTTCGCACGTTGGTAGAAAAACATGCGCCCGGCTTGCTTGAGCACCTTGTCATACACCTGGTTGCCCACTTCGAACGGGTGCGAGCCCACTTGGTTCAAGGTGTCGAACACATAGTAGGTGCCGGGAGTGGTCAGCGCGCTAAAGTCAAACCACCAGCCTTGGTCGCCTGACTGGGTATGCACTGCGCCGCCATTCCAAACACTCAAGGTGCCACTGAGTACCACGGCGTTATCAGCCCAACGGCGCACTTGGAATTGTTGCGCACCGCTCCCCGGCAAGTAGGGCGTGCCTGCATTGCTCCCCCGCACGGGGTTGGCGACCACCGCCACTTTCTTGCTACTGGCCAAATAGCCAAACTGGTCGACCTTGATGTGGGGAGTCGTCAGTGCCGGTGCTGCTTGCGCCAGAAGGCTTAACACGCCCAACAGAGCGCCAGTAGCTTTGATGGACAGAGCGCGAATGTGGTACGAGGGCATAACAACTCCTGAACTTGCTGCAAGCCAACAAGTATAGGTACAAGTGGTGTCCAAACACCCCGCCCCTACCTCCATGTCACCGACTCACACGGAGCGCACTGAGAGCGTCGTGAGGGCAGGCTACACCGTGGCCACGCGTATGAGGTTGGTGCTTCCCGCCGTGCCAAAAGGCATGCCCGCAATGATGACGATGGACTGCCCCGCCACCGCAAAGCGTTCACGCTGCGCGATGGCACAAGCGACTGCTTCCATTTGCGTGGCGTCGTGCACATCTTCCATGTGCACCGAATGCACACCCCACACCAAGGCCAGGCGCCGCGCTGTGGGCAGGCTGGGTGTGAGGCTCAAAATGGGCGCGACAGGCCGCTCCCGCGCAGCACGCAGACTGCTGTTGCCACCGCTGGTAAAGCACACCACGGCCGGAACCTGCAACAAGGCCACGGTACTGCGCATGGCGCAACACACTGCGTCTGCCACGCTAGCACCCAATTGCGCGCGGCTGTGCGACGCATCAATTTGCAAACGGTATTGCGGATCGGCTTCTACCTGCTCGATCACGCGGTGCATGATGTCCACGGCTTCTACCGGGTACTTGCCCGAAGCGGACTCTGCGGACAGCATGACTGCGTCAGCGCCGTCGTAAATCGCAGTGGCCACGTCGGAAGCTTCGGCCCGGGTAGGCACGGGGCTGTCGACCATGGACTCCAACATTTGGGTGGCCACGATCACGGGCTTACCGAGCTTGCGGCAGGTGCGCACGATACGCTTTTGAATGGCGGGCACGCGCTCGGCGGGTAGCTCCACGCCTAAGTCGCCACGCGCCACCATCACAGCGTCGGACAGCGCCACGATGTCGTCGAGCCGGTCAATGGCCGAGGGTTTTTCTAACTTAGAGACAATGCCCGCGCGCCCCTGGATGAGCGCGCGCGCTTCCTCCACATCTTCGGGCCGCTGCACAAACGACAGGGCCACCCAGTCCACGCCTAGCTCCAGCGCAAAGTCCAAGTCACGCCGGTCTTTTTCCGTAAGCGCGGTAATAGGCAGCAGCACACCGGGCACGTTCACGCCTTTGCGTTCTGATAATTTGCCGCCCACCACTACGCGTGTTTCGCAGTAGGTGGCGTCACAGTTGGTCACCAGCAGGCGCAGACGGCCATCGTCGAGCAGGAGCTCCGCCCCAGGCTGCAGTGCTTTGAAGATTTCAGGGTGGGGCATCTGCACCCGCTGCGCGGTGCCCGGCGCACGGTCCAAGTCCAGGCGAAACGCCTGCCCCACGTCCAACTGCACCGGCCCATTGGCAAACGTACCCACGCGCAGCTTGGGGCCTTGCAAGTCGGCCAAGATGGCAATGGGCCGCCCCGTTTCTTGCTCCAAGGCGCGCAAGGTCTCAAAGCGGGCGCGATGGTCCTCGGGCTTGCCATGGCTGAAGTTCAGCCGAAACACATCGACGCCTGCCATGAACAAACGCCGAATCATGGCGGGGTCCGTGCTAGCGGGCCCCAAGGTGGCAACAATTTTGGCGTTACGGGTTCTGCGCATGGTGGGGAGCTTTCTTAGGTTGGTGCTTGGCCAATTTCAAAGTTGGAAAGTTTTTCCAATGCCCTCACCATACCTGAATGGTCCCAAGCCGCGCCGCCATGCGAGATACAGGCGCTAAAGAGTTGTTGTGCATGCGAGGTTGCTGGCAGGGCCAGGCCCAATTGCTTGGCGGCGCCCAGCGCCAAGTTCAAGTCTTTTTGGTGCAAGGCAATGCGAAAGCCGGGCTCCACCGTGCGGCGAATCATGCGCTCGCCCAGCACATCCAAGATGCGCGAGGTTGCCAAGCCGCCCATCAGCGCATTGCGCACTTTGGCGGGGTCTGCGCCCGCACGGGCAGCAAACAGCAGACCTTCAGCCACCGCATTGATGGTGAGTGCCACCACAATTTGGTTGGCCACTTTGCAGGTCTGGCCGTCCCCCGTGCCGCCCACCAAGGTGATGTTTTTGCCCATGCACTCAAACACCGGCTTGGCCCGCTCAAACGCAGCGGCTTTGCCTCCCACCATGATGGACAAGGTGGCGTTCTTGGCCCCCACATCGCCACCCGACACCGGCGCATCTAAATAATCGCAAGCCAGCGCTTCAATGCGTTGGGCAAACACTTTGGTCTCTACGGGCGAGATAGACGACATGTCAATCACCAGCTTGCCCGCCGACAAGCCTTTGGCCACGCCTTTCTCGCCAAACAAAACGTCAGCCACATCGGGCGTATCAGGCACCATGGTGATGATGATGTCAGCGCGCTCGGCCACACCTTTGGCATCTAGGCATTTGGTGGCACTGCCTGCGGCAATGGCCTGCGGCATCTTGCCGTGGGTGTAGACAAACAACTGGTGCCCGGCCTTGAGCAAATGCCCGGCCATGGGCGTGCCCATAACGCCCAAGCCAATGAATCCAATTTTGAGTGCGTGTGTGCTCATGAAATGTTCCTATCGTTGTTATGCGGTGGCGGGCTCTGTGCTGCGGGCGCTGATGGCATGGCACCAGCCTAGGCCAGCCAGCGTGGTCGTTGCCGGCTTGTACTCACAGCCCACCCAGCCTGTGTAGCCAAGGCGGTCTAAGTGGGCGAACAGGTAGCGGTAGTTCAGCTCCCCGGTGCCCGGTTCGTTGCGGCCTGGGTTGTCGGCAATTTGCACATGGCCTATGCGTGGCAAATGCTTGCTCAAGGTGGCGGCGATCTCCCCTTCCATGCGCTGGGCGTGGTACACGTCGTACTGCACAAAGGCGTTGTCTGCGCCCACTGCATCCAGCAAGTCCAAAGCCTGTGCGGTACGGCTGAGGTAGAAGCCGGGGATGTCATAGGTGTTGATAGGCTCTATCAGCAAGCGCAGCCCTGCCGTCTTGAGCTCTTTGGCGGCATAGCGCAGGTTGTCCACCACGGTGCTGCGCAAGACCTCAGGTGCAACGCCCGCAGGCGCTTTGCCTACCAAGCAGTTGAGTTGTTTGACGCCCAGCGCTTGGGCATAGCGAATCGCGGTTTCCACGCCTTGGCGGAACTCGGCCACGCGCTCGGGGTGGCAGGCAATGCCGCGCTCGCCTGCGTCCCAGTCGCCCGCTGGCAGGTTGTGCAAGACCAGCTCCAGGCCGTTGGCATCCAGGCGGCTGCGAATGTCTTGCGCGCTGTAGGCATAGGGAAACAAAAACTCTACGGCATCAAAACCTGCCTGCGCAGCGGCGTCAAAGCGGTCTAGAAACGGCAGCTCGGTGAACAGCATGGTGAGGTTGGCTGCAAATTGGGGCATGGTGGTCTTTCTCTGTGTTGGGTTAAGTCTTTGGAAGTGAGAGGGCTCAGTCCAGCATGGCCAGGGCAGTGGGTACGTCGGCCGCGCCTTGGGCCAACTCTTCAAACTCGACCACGTTGTCAATCTCGGTGCCCATCGCGATATTGGTCACGCGCTCCAAGATCACCTCAATCACCACCGGCACGCGGAACTCGTCCATCCACGCGCGGGCTTGGCTAATGGCGGGGGCAATTTCTTCTTGCTTGTGCACGCGGATCGCTTTGCAACCCAAGCCCTCCACCACTTTGATGTGGTCCACGCCGTAGCCGTTGGCGGTGACATCGCCTTCGTTGGAGTTGATGTTGTCAAAGCCCAGCTGCACGCAATAGTCCATGGAGAAGCCGCGCTGGGACTGGCGAATCAGGCCGAGGTAGCTGTTGTTCACCACCATGTGGATATAAGGGATGTGGAACTGCGCGCCCACGGCCAGCTCTTCAATCATGAATTGGAAGTCGTAGTCACCCGAGAGCGCCACCACCTTGCGTGTGGGGTCCGCCACGCACACGCCCAAGGCCGCCGGAATGGTCCAGCCCAAGGGGCCTGCCTGCCCGCAGTTGATCCAGTGGCGGGGCTTGTACACATGCAAAAACTGCGCGCCTGCAATTTGGCTCAGGCCAATGGTGGAGACATAGGTGGTGTCTGCATCAAACGCGTTGTTCATGCACTGGTACACGCGCTGGGGCTTCATGGGCACCGTGTTGAAGTTGGTCTTGCGCAAGAACTCGGTGGAAGCCTTGCGCGCCTGGCACTCCGCCACCCAGCCAGACCAGTCACGCAGCTTGCCTGCCAGCTTCCATTCCTGGGCCAGGGCGACGAACTGCTGCAGCGCTGCTTTGGCATCCGAAACAATGCCGTAGTCAGGCGCAAACACGCGGCCAATCTGCGTGGGCTCAATGTCCACATGGATGAACTTACGGCCCTTGCAATACACCTCGGGGGAGCCCGTGTGGCGGTTGGCCCAGCGGTTGCCAATGCCCAGCACAAAGTCGCTGGCCAGCAGGTTGGCGTTGCCATAGCGGTGGCTGGTTTGCAGCCCACACATGCCCGCCATGAGCGGGTGGTTGTCGGGAATCGTGCCCCAGCCCATGAGCGTGGGGATCACCGGGATACCCACTATTTCTGCAAACTGCTGCAAGAGCGCCGAGGCGTCTGCATTGATGACGCCACCGCCCGACACAATGAGCGGGCGTTCGGCCGCGTTGAGCATCTCCAGCGCTTTTTCGATTTGCTTGCGACTGGCTGTGGGCTTGTAGACCGCCATGGGTTCGTAGGTGTCGATGTCAAACTCAATTTCGGTTTGCATCACATCAAACGGAAGGTCAATCAGCACAGGGCCGGGGCGTCCCGAGCGCATCAAGTGAAACGCCTGCTGAAACACGCGCGGCACTTGCGCCGGCTCTAGCACCGTGGTGGCCCACTTAGTCACCGGCTTGGCAATGGACGCAATGTCCACCGCTTGGAAGTCTTCTTTGTGCAAGCGCGCCCGTGGCGCTTGGCCAGTGATGCACAGAATGGGGATGGAGTCCGCCTGCGCAGAGTACAAGCCGGTAATCATGTCGGTGCCAGCGGGCCCCGAGGTACCAATGCACACCCCGATATTGCCCGCCCGTGCGCGGGTATAGCCCTCGGCCATATGCGATGCACCCTCCACATGGCGAGCCAACACATGGCCAATGGTTTGGCGCTCGCGCAGCTGGGCATACAGCGGGTTAATGGCAGCGCCTGGCACACCAAAGGCCTGGGTGATGCCCTCTTTCTCCATGACCAACACGGCGGCCATTGCGGCCTTCATTTTTGCCATTGCGTTCTCCTGTAGTAGTTGGGCGCAATCATCTGAGTGCGGTGGGCTTATGTGAATGGCAGTCAGGGGATAAGTGCTATTCCGTTATGGAATACCCCCCACGCTGTGGTCTACAGTGCAAAGCATGGACCGCATCACCAGCCTTCAACTGTTTATCCGCGTGGTAGAGACCGGCAGCTTCAGCAAAGCGGCCTTGGAGCTGGACATTGCCCAACCCACGGCCACCAAAACCGTGGCCGCCATGGAGCAGCGCTTGGGCGCACGCTTGCTCCACCGCTCGACCCGCGGCGTCAGCCCCACAGAGGTAGGCGCGCTGTACTACGAAAAATGCAAGGTCATTGCCCGAGAGATCGACGAGGCTGACAACCTGGCCACACTGGTGCAAAGCCAAGTGGGGGGCACGCTGCGCATCAGCACCTCGGTGGGCTTTGGCAGGCGCGTGATGGTGCCTTTGGTGCTGGGCTATATGCACACCCACCCCGAGGTGCAGATAGACCTGAGCTTTGACGACCGCTATGTGAACCTGGTAGAGCAAGGCGTGGACTTGGCCATTCGCATGGGCCGCTTGGCCGACTCCACACTGGGCGCACGCTACCTGGGCACCAACCCCTGGGTCATGGTGGGTGCCCCCCATTACCTTGAGAAACACCCTGCCCCTCTCAAACCTGCCGAGCTAAGCCAACATGCCTGCTTGGTTTACAGCAGCGTACAAGGCGACGAGCGCTGGAACCTCACCAGCCCACAGGGCCAAACGCACTCGGTGCTGGTGAAAGGCCCGCTGCGCGCCAACAACCTCTCTGCCATTTTGTCGGCGGCCACCGACGGCATGGGCCTGGCAGTTTTGCCCTGGTACGTGGCGCTGGAATCCGTCAAAGCGGGCTTGGTCGTGCCTGTCTTAAGCGACTACCAACTCCCCAGCCAAGAGATGCACGCCGTGTACCCATCGCCCAAACTGGTGCCGTCTAAAGTGACCCACTTCATCCGCTACTTGCAAGCGGAGTTGGATGGGGCTTGGTGGGAGGTTTTGCGGTGAGCGTGCAACCATTTACACTATAAAAATGATAGCTTCTTGCGCTCATTCCATGGGCGCAACAGGCACATTTATTCCTAAAAAGACAAAAGCCGCATGAAGCGGCTATTGTGCAGAGAGTGACGCTGCTTTAGTCGTGCGCAGTCGCCTCGCTGACTGGTGCAGGTGCCACGCTGACCATGCCTGCAATGGTTTGCGCAATCCCCGTGAGCGATGGATTGTTCAAGCCTGCGTCTTTCATGATGGCGTCGACGATAGGCTTGGCCACCTGGTACTGAAGGGCGGAATTCACCACTTGCTCTGGCAAGGTTCCACCGCCTTGGCCACCCTCACCACTGCCGGAGCCACCTCCGTTGCAGCCCATGGGCATGCCGTTGACTTGGAACAGGCGAATGGAGTCAATCTTCTCCAAGGGCTTAGACGCGCTGTCAATGATCTGCGGCAAGGCGTTGATCAACTGCATGCGCACCGCCAAGTCAATCTGGGCGGCGCCCAAGCGGTTCTTAGCTTCGTTGATCGCTGCAATACCTTCCGCCTCGGCCAAGGACGCGGCCATGCGCGCATCGGCCTCTACCTTGATGGCAGCCGCGCGGTTTTCTGCAGCCTCGCGGTCGGCTTGGGCTGCCACTTTCACACCAATGGCTTGCTGCTCAGCCACCTTGGTGGCGTCAATCAGCTGGATGGACTTGTTGCGCTCTGCAATGGCGATTTCGCGGGCGGTGTTGACCAGCTCTTCCGACTTCACGGCTTCTGACAAGGCGGTGTTGGCGGTGGCATCTGCCTCCGACTGCTCCTGGGATTTGCGCGCAATGGCAATGGCAGCGTCTTGGTTGGCCAGCTCTACCGCTTGGCGCTGCTCCGCTTGTTTGATTTTGGTTTCACGCTCGGCTTCGATTTGCTTTTTCTGGATGACCAAGTTCTTGTCGATCTCGGCGCTGTTCACTGTGCGATCCGCTTCAATGCGCTTCTCTTTCACCAGGCGCTCGGCATTGATGCGCACCTCTTCCGCCTCGCGGTGACGCTCAGCCTCAATCTTGGCAATCTCGGCCACTTGGTCGGCCTTGGCATTGGAGATCTGCTGCTGTTGGGTGAGGGTTGCAAACTCTTGCTGCTTGGTGATGTCCAGCTTTTGGCGTTCCGCTTCCAGGTTTTTGGTGCGCACCTGTACTTCGGTGTCTTGCTCAATGTCGTTGCGCTGTTTGCGGCGTGCCTCGGTTTCTTCGGTCAAGCGCGTCAGGCCTTCGGCGTCAAACGCGTTGTTGGGGTTGAAGAAGTTCTTGGCGGTTTGGTCCATGTTGGTGAGTGAGACCGACTCCAGCTCCAGACCATTCTTCTCCAAGTCTTCGGCCACCGCGTTTTGTACCGCTTGCACAAAGTCGCGCCGCTTGTCCTGCAGCTCTTGCATGCTCATGGTGGCTGCCGTGGCGCGCAAGGCATCGACAAACTTGTCTTCCACCAAGAGCTTGAGTTCGTCCGGGGCCATGGTCTTACGCCCCAAGGTTTGGGCTGCGGTGCTCACCGACTCGGCCAACTGTTTGACCCGCACAAAAAATGCGGCTGCAACATCCACCCGCATGCGGTCCAGTGTGATCAAACTGTGCTCGTCCTTGCGAGAGACTTCCAGCTTGAGCGTATTCATGTTGACGGGAATCGTCTCGTGAAAGATGGGCAACACAATGGCGCCGCCGTCCATGATGACTTTTTGCCCACCAAGCCCGGTGCGGACAAAGGCGGTTTCTTTGGTGGCGCGGTGGTAGAGGCGCGCGAACACAATGCCCACCACCACCAGCGCGATGAGAACAATGCCAGCTGGCACCGCGGTATTGATCAACAAATCAAAATTCATAGCTCTCTCTGTTTCTCTCGTTAAAGTAATTGGGGATGAGGGTTGGCAATACAGGTAAAGCCGCGCCCTATTTTTCGCACCAACACGATGTCGGTGCCTTCATCAAAGGTTTGCCCTTCTACATCAGGCTCCACCATGACGTAGTGCACATGGCCGTGCACATCGCGCACCTTGGCTTCGGCCGCCAGTCCCTGGCGGGCAATACCACGTGCCACCACGCCCGCGCGGCCAATCAAGGTGGTTTCACTAACCGCTGTGGTTTCGTCGCGCGGCGCATACTGCGCAGCCAAGCCGCCTACACCGCGCACGGTGGACAAGCCGGCAAACACCGCCGGTATGGCGGCCAGCCATGGCGGCAAGGTGGCGTATAGAAGACTCACGCTGGTGGCCTGAACGAGATAGCCCGCCACGGCAAAGCCCGCCAAAAACAGGATCAGTAACACAAGTACGGGTACGCGCCCCCAATGCAGCCAGCCCAATACGCCATCGGCACCGTCTGGCACATCGGGGAGTAGATGGTCGATCCATATTGAAGGACTGGTGGCGAACAACAAGCCAACGCCCTCTAGCACACCAAGGCCCACCATGGTCGCCAATGCGGCGGAAAAAGGCCAAGTGTCGGGGGCGGTCAAGATGCTCATGGGTTCTCCTGTTGCGCGGCTTTCAGAGCAGCCAAGCGCTCATTGATTTTGCTGTCCCGCACGATATCACCGAGTTCTTTCAAGTGGGTGGCCTGTGCCAAGGTAGCGCCGCGGGCCAAGCCCGCGACGCCGGTTTGGCGCGTCAGTGTTCGATCAAACGCCTCTTCGGCCGCTTGGACGCGCGACTGGGTATGCACGGACTTGGCGGCACTTGGTGCATTCGCCGTGCGGGCTTGCAAGCGCGAAGCTTCAAACTCTTGAATGGCCCGTTGCATCTCACGGCGCTTGCCCATCAAGGCCTCCAAGAAGGCGGACAACTCTTTTTCGTCGCCTCCGAGCTGCACCAAGCTGCCCTCCAACACGGGCAGCTGCGCTTCAATGTCTAACTGCCGGGCTAGGGCGGACTTGGCAAGGTCATCGCGTGCGGCGGCAATCGCCGTGCCAATAGCCTCGGCCAGTGCGGCATGCTCTTGGTTCAAACGCACGTGTTGTTGCTGGGTCAGATGGCGATTGGCCACGGTTACGCCTAGCTCGGTACGCACATCGCTGCTGACCTGCTCAAGTTCGCGCGTGGCTTGTTCCAGCATGGCAACGGGGTTGGCATCTTCCCACCTGTCCAACAAATTGTGGGCGCTGGCCGCAATGACTTTGGCGACACGGCTTCTCAGACTTTGACTCATGGTTCCTCCTGGCTTGGGTTTATTTACTTGGGGCGGGAATGAGCTTGGCAAGCTCTAGCAGTCGCTCCGCGTTTTGCTCGATCACTTGAGGATCGTAGGCGGCGGCTTTGACAGTCACTGCTTGGCGCAGCAGCGTCTCGGCCAGCTGCATGGTGCGTTTCACCAAAGTTGACTCCAAGCGCTTGGCATCGGCCAACGTGCGTGGATGCGCAGAGTGCAGTCCTGCCATCAGCGCAGGCAGATGCTCCATCAGGGCGGCCAAGACCTCGGAGTGCTGGCCCGTGCTTTGCTCTAGCGTTGCAATGTGGTCGCGTGTGCCGCGCCCCCAATCACGGTACATGGCAAGCGCTCCGAGGTAGTCGCCATCGCCGTCATGCATGCGCTTGAGATGCGTCACAGCAAAGCGCATCTTGTCGCTGACGGTAGTGGCACCGTCCACTTGCAGCGCTGCCAGCCACGCATACAGGTCATCTGGCAATCGTCCTGAAACAGGGACCATAGAGCACTCCTTGAATGTATTTGAATTCAATTGTATTCAAATACATTCGCGGGTCAAGGACCCAAACAAATTCGGCGCATTTTTAGGTCATTGCGATGCCACGAGAACCGATACCGCCCAGCAGCGAAAGCGCCGTTCGATGTGGCGGTAGCTCGCAATGGCTCAATACTTGTCCTTATTCGACTTGAAAACCATAGCAAGAAAGCATATAAACCGTTTATACCGTTAAGCGCTCAATAATCTGCCTTTGCACGCTGATGCCAGCGATCACGTTTTGGATGGGGGACGACCTTGACTCACTTGTTGAACTTGTTGGCGGCTATTGCGCTGTTGGTGTGGGGCACTCACCTTGTGCGCACTGGAATACTGCGGGTATTTGGCGCCAACTTGCGGATGATCTTGCGCAAGAGCACCAGTAATCGGTTTGCGGCTTTTTTGTCTGGCATTGGGGTGACGGCGCTTGTTCAGTCCAGCACGGCCACCGCCCTGATCGTGTCTTCGTTTGTTGGGCAGTCTTTCATTTCAATGACAGCTGCTTTAGCCGTCATGTTGGGTGCGGATGTTGGAACCAGTCTGATGGCGGTCGTGTTCTCTCGCGATCTCTCGTGGCTGTCCCCTTTGTTTATCTTCGTGGGGGTGGTGCTTTTCATCGCGCGCCAAAGCTCTACTGCGGGGCGGGTCGGGCGGGTGCTCATTGGCTTGGGTCTCATGCTTTTGGCACTGCAGTTGGTGCGCGAGTCCACGGCTGTGCTGGTGCAATCGCCGATAGTCAAGACGATGCTGGGATCCTTGGGCAGCGACTTGCTGTTGGAGATCACCATTGGTGCGGTGCTGGCCATCGTGAGCTATTCCAGCTTGGCTGTGGTACTGCTGACGGCCACCTTGGCGCACTCTGGCATTGTGCCTATAGAGGTCGCCCTTGGCTTGGTTCTAGGGGCCAACTTGGGCAGCGGTTGCTTGGCCGTGCTCACCACCATGTCTTCGAACACCGAGACTCGCCAAGTTCCTATGGGCAACTTGCTGTTCAAGATCATCGGCATTTGCCTCCTTGCACCTTTTGCAAGTCAGTGGCAAGCCCATGCGGCCCCAGCCATCAACGATGTCGCAATGGCCGTCGTCACCTTCCACCTGGCATTCAACGTGATGGTGGCGGTGTTGCTGATTGGCTTTACGCACATCGTTGCGAAATGGGTGGAGTACCTGCTACCCAAGCCAGAAAAGTCGCGCGTCACGGGGCGTCCCAACCATTTGGACCCCACAGCCTTGGCAACGCCGGCCTTGGCAATTTCTTGTGCCGTGCGCGAGGCCATGCACCAAGCGGATACGGTTGAGATCATGCTAATGGGGTTGCTCAAAGTGATTCACCATGGGGACTTGAACCTTGCCAAAGAGTTGCGCCATATGGATGACACGATTGACGAGATTTACTCGTCCATCAAGTACTACCTGACCCAGATCCCACGCGAGGCGCTGGGAGCCAACGAGGCCCAACGCTGGGCTGACATTCTGAGTTTCACCATCAACATGGAGCAGATTGGCGACATTTTGGAGCGCGTGATACAAGATGTGGAAGACAAAAAGATCAAGCCGGGCCGCGATTTTTCCGAAGCTGGTTTGGCCGAGATTTGCGAATTGCATAGCCGTTTGGTACGCAACCTGCGTTTGGGCATGAGCGTGTTTTTGAGCAAAGACGAACACGAGGCACAACACCTACTCATTGCCAAGGCCAACTTCAATGTCCTGGAGCGCGAATACGCAGCGACCCACTTAACCCGCCTCAGCGCCAATACGGTCCAAAGCATTGAAACCAGCTCGCTGCATCTGGACTTGATTAGCGACCTCAAGCGCATCAACTCCCACATTTGCTCGGTCGCGTATTCCGCGCTCACCGTTGCGCAAAGTGGAAAGATGCACACCGCCTAGCTCTGCCAAGAAGCGCCGCCCTACGGGGCAAATTTCGTAAGCAATGGTAAGCGCCGCAGGCGCGGTCTTGCCACGCAACAGGAGGGGTTTTATACTCGAAGGCTCGCCTTAAATCAGGCAAAAAAATTTGTCAATACATGAAAACCATTAATTTCAGCCTTCTTCGGGGCTTTTTACTGGCGCCAATGGTCATTGCCGCCGCAAGCTCAAGCTTTGCGGGTGCAACGCTAGACCGTATCAAGCAAACCGGTGTCATCAACATCGGGTTTCGCGAATCTGGCCTGCCCTTTTCCTACAAAAACTCTGAGACTGGCGCACCGCTTGGCTATGGCATCGAGGTATGTGCGGCTTTGGCAGATGCCATTAAGCAAGAAATCAGACTCAAAGCTGTAGAGTTGAAGTATGTACCAGTGGCAGGTGCGGCCCGCATTGCAGCGGTGGCCGAGGGCAAAATTGACCTCGAGTGCGCCAACACCACCAACACCAAAGCACGCCGAGAGCAAGTTGCTTTTGCCATGCCCTACTACTATGCAGCGGCGCGTTTGTTAGTGAAGGATGGCTCTGGCATTGGCAAGATTGAGGATTTAGCAGGCAAAACACTGGTGGTGACCAAGGGATCCACCGGCTCTTTGATTGCCGAAGCCCGCCGAGGCAAAGGCCTAGCCACAATGAAAGTGGTCGTAGTAGAAACCTCTGCCGAAGGGGCTGCAGCGGTTGACGGCGGCACTGCTGATGCATTTATGACCGATGACATCTTGCTGCACGGCTTCAAAGCGCAAGCCAAGAACCCGATGGCGGTGGTGGGCCCGAGCATGTCGGTAGAACCATTGGCGGTGATGTACAGCAAAACTGACCCTGAGCTGGAAACGCTGATCACCAAAGAAATGATGCACATGTACACCAGTGGCAAGATGAAGACCATCTACAAAAAATGGTTTCAGTCCTCCCTGCCACAGCGCAACTACAACCTCAACGTGTCACCCAACGCACTGCTTTCCGACATGTTTAGCCGCCCTAGTGGCTTTATCGTGGACTGGGTCATGCTTTAACTGATACCTGCGCGTGGCGGGCAGGCCTTCAGATCAACCTGAGGTGCTGGCTTTGCGGTGCACATAGCGGTATCCTTGTTGCCTCACTCCATTGCCCTGTGGCGATGGAGGTTCTCTACAAGGTACCCGTGTGAAAGTATTAGTCGTTGAAGACGACGCAGCCATTCGCCACAACTTGGTGTTTTTGCTGCGCATTGAAGGCTTCGAAGCCTTAGAAGCAGATAACGGTGAAGCAGGCCTTGCCTTGGCACGGACGCACTTGCCCGACTTGGTCCTGTGCGACGTGATGATGCCGCAGCTCGATGGCTACGGCATGCTCACAAAATTGCGCGCTGATCCGCTCACAGCGGCTATCCCCCTGATTTTTTTGACGGCGCGCACCGAGCGCTCTGACCAGCGCAAGGGCATGAACCTGGGCGCTGATGACTACTTGGGCAAACCGTTTTCGCGTGAAGAAGTACTAGAAGCGGTCAATGCCCGTTTGCAACGGCGCCATGATGTCGCCAGAGCCGAAGCCGCTGAACAAGCAGACGCTCAAGCCAGGCACGACACCGTAGTGCTGAAAAGTGCGTCCATCAGCACACCCCTAGACATCAAGGGCTACCGCCTAATCCGCAAGATTGGCGGCGGCGGCATGTCTGAGGTGTATCTTGCAGAGCGTGAGTCCGATCGACTGGAGGTTGCACTCAAACTGCTGGACACACGCACCCAGCAAGACAACAGCATGCTGCATCGCTTCATCCAAGAACATGAGCTATTGGAGCGCATTGACCACCCCAATGTCGCTCGCATTTACGACCACGGCTTTACCGATGAGCATGCGTTCATCACGATGAAATACTTCCCGAGTGGCGACATCAAGCGACGCATTGCCAAAGGGCTCAGCCCGGCAGAAGCCCTGAGCATCACGGTACAAGCCGCCTTGGCGCTAGAGCAAATTCATGCCTTGGGCATCGTGCACCGGGACGTCAAACCAGAAAACTTGATGCTGCGCGCCAATGGCAGCGTCGCTCTGATCGACTTTGGTGTGGCCAAGCACACCAGCCACAACCTAGGTCAAACGCTGCATGGTGAGATTGTCGGCTCGCCGTTTTACCTGAGCCCTGAGCAAGCGGCCGGCAAGGCGGTAAGCCCCGCCAGTGACCTGTATGCCTTGGGAGTCATCTTCTTTGAGATGTTGACAGGCAAGCGCCCTTTTGTGGCCCAAACCATGGAGGCCATGCTGTCACACCACTTGTTTTCGCCAGCGCCTTTGCTGGAGCCCCGCTTCTCTGCGTACCAAGACTTGCTGAACCTGTTGCTCAAAAAAGAGCCCAGTCACCGCTTTGACAGTGCGCGCTCCGTCGTGGAGTTCATCACCCGGCATTGGCCGCACACCGTACAGGTACTTCCCAAGCGATAGACAGCAACTGGCATAGGAGCGCTTGAGCTGGCGCACCTTCAGCCGTCAAGCAGCCAAAAGTGCGTCTATGGCGTTGGCAGGCAAGGGTTTGGAGAACAAGTAGCCTTGGTATTGCTCAATCCCCCGGTGCTTCACCCAGTCCAACTGGGCTTGCGACTCCACGCCCTCCGCCACCACGGCCATGCCCAATGTGCGGCACATCGCCACGATCAGGTCTGCAATGGGCCGCTCTTCATCGCTACTTTGGATGAACGACTTGTCGATTTTGAGCACATCAATGTGGTAGCGCTGCAAGTAAGCCAAGTTGGAGTACCCCGTTCCAAAATCATCCAAGGCTATTGAAATACCAAGATCTGAAATACCTTGCAACACCCGAGACGAAAGGCCATCGCGCCCGAGCAACATGGACTCAGTAATTTCCACGCCAATATTCGACGCATCACAGCCGTGGGCCAGCAACACAGACTGCATGCTGGACACCACCAGCGGACAATCAAACTGGCGGGGTGACAAGTTGATGTGCACCTTCAAGGTGTGGCCTTGGCGCTGCCACGCGGTTTGCTGTTGAACCGCGGCCTCAAACACAAGCTTCCCCAAGTCCAAGATCATGCCCGTGCTTTCGCACACAGCAATAAAGCGATCAGGAGCTAAAAGTCCGTGCAGGGGGTGGCGCCAGCGCACCAATGCTTCCACCGCCTGAACTCGCCCACATTCGGTAGACACCATGGGCTGGTAGTGCACCTCAAACTCATTGCGCTCAAACGCATGCCGCAAATCGGTCTCCAAAGCGGTGCGGGCACTGACGGCAGCGCCCAGATCCTCATGGTAGTAGGCCAAATCATTGCGGCCGCGTTGTTTGCCGCTGTACATCGCCAGATCGGCTTTGCGCAACAGGGTTTCGAGATCGGTGCCGTCGCGGGGGAAAATGCTGACCCCCATGGTGGGCGTGACACGCACCTCGGTGCCCAGCAGCACGGTAGGCTCCCCCACATGGCTCAGCACCCTGGCGCGCAGGCGCTCTACTTCCTGCACGATATCGTCCGCAGCGGCCAGAATCAGGAATTCATCGCCCCCCAAGCGGGCCACCAAATCGGTACTGCTGGTCGCGTTTTTCAAGCGCCTAGCCACTTCAACCAAGAGGGCATCTCCAGCGGCGTGGCCCAGGGTGTCATTGACGTCTTTGAAGTTATCGAGGTCAATGAAGATCAAGGCCGCTTCACAGCCCACTTGCCGCACGGTTTCTACCGCTGCGGCAAAACACTCCATCACATGCGCCCGGTTGGGCAAGCCTGTCAGGCCATCGTGCAAGGCTAGAAAGTTGGCCCGCGCTTCCGTGCGTTTCAGGGCACTCACATCCGCCTCGCTCACCAACATGGCATCCTCACCCGTCACAGCATCTTTGCAACGGCGGGCTGAAAGCTCATGCCACTGCTCGCCCTGTGAAGTCTGAACGGCCAAAGTGAACGTGGCCAAAGAATCAGACTGCAAGGCCGCCATGAGTCGTGTGTAGCCCAGGGGCTCCACCATGCGCTCGGCCAAGGTCTGGCCCCCAAATTTTGCGGATGATCGCGCCGCCGGGTTACGGTACAGAGGCTCACCGGCCATGCTGTACAAGGTAATCATCACGGGGGTGTGCAGCAAGGCCTCCACCGACCGCAAGGACTCTGGCGTTTCATTGCCAGATGGTTTGCCATGACACAGCATGCCCATGCGTCCGTCGGTCAGGCGCACGCCACTCAAGCGCATATGCAAAGACACCGGCACACCCGCGGGGTACAAGGTCCATTGCTCATTGAAGACTGCCTCTTGCGTCACAAAGTCATGGTGATACTGCGCCAAGCGCGTGGCGACCGACTCCGACATGTCAACGCCCATATCGCGCTCACACAGCTCTTGCAGAGACTTTGCACGCCACACCTCTAAGGCTGCAGGATTGGCCCAATGCACCCGCTGCAACTCCACATCAAATACCCATACCGGCTGGTTGATATGTTCCAGCATGCCAAAACGCAGCACGCGCGCCTGCATATCTGGCGTGGCGACACTGTGGTCCAAAGGCTGTTCAAGAAGATGCATATGACGCTCAAAACACGCAAGCCACAAGGAAACGCTTTACGGGGCAGGAAGAGAGTGCCCCTAAGGGCTGCCATTGTGCAGCACATTGCCAACACCCCTGCCTGGCTTGCATGTTTCAGGTGTTTGCTGCCTGCGTATTGCGCACGCTGTGCATCAACCCGCCCTGTGTGATGTGTGGTGCGCAGTTCGCCAGCTGAATCGGGGCTACCCGCCTGCTGTATGCAGCAGGTCGCCCCCATGAAAAAAGCGCATACCGCTACAGTCTTTGTAGCAGTGCGCGCTTTTTCTACTGGCCTTGCAAGCGTTTATTGCAAGGCGTTTGTGTGGGGCAGGAGTGCTTACGCCTTGAGCTTGAGCAAATGCACCATGACCCGTGCGGTGGTCAGGTCAAAGTCAATAAAGCTATTGAGATCGGCGCCGCTGAGCCATGACGCGTCCCACTTGTTTTGCTTTAGCGTGGACTTCCAGCCGTCATTGGCGGCGGCACGGCGCACGGCTTCTACCATTTCGTCGCGACGGGCCGCAGCCACGCCAGCGCCTGTAAACACACCGCGCCAGTTGGCCATTTCCACCTGTACGCCTTGGTCCCGGATAGAAGGAATGCCGAACATCGATTTTCTGGAAGAGACCCCAATCGCCCGCAATTGGCCGCCCGCCAGTTGGGCACTGAACTCGCTAAAGCCAGAAATACCCACCATCGCCTTGCCCGACAGCACGGCGGACACCACTTCAGTGCCCCCCGCAAACGGCAGGTAGTTCAGCTCTTCGGGGTTGGCCCCCACGGCGCGCGCCAACACGCCCGCGAACATATGGTCTACGCCACCGGCAGAGCCGCCAGCAATCGGTACGTTCTTCAAACCCGCCTTCATTTGGGCGGCCAGGTCGGCAATGGTTTTGATAGGGGAATTGCCTGCCACCACCAGCACCTCGTAGTCACTGGTCAAACGCGCCAGGCCGTGGATGCTGCTCATGTCTACGGCAGGTTTTTGCAGCGCGACTGCACCCACCATCACAACACCCCCCATCAGCAGGGTGTTGGGATCGTTGTTGTATTTTTCTGCGTAATAGGCCAGGCCAAGCGTGCCGCCTTTGCCGCCCTTGTTTTCATACTCCACCTCGTCCACCACGCCCGAGGACACCATGGCAGTGCCCAAGGCGCGGCCGGTTTGGTCCCAGCCACCGCCAACATTGGCCGGAATCACAATGCGCAACTTAGAAGCGAGCTTCGGAGCGGGTTTGGCTTTGTTGGCAGCACTTTGGCTCCAAGCAGGCAGTGCGCTGCTCAGCACCGAGGCGGCAACTGCGCCTAAGACATGGCGACGTTGGGGTTGTTTCATGGGATTCTCCAGGGAAAGGTCAGGCACGGTGGATGGCTGGCTGCAGCGCTCGGGCCTCGCTCAGCATGCACCGGAATACGTAAAAACCCTAAGCCTACACCGTTCACTTGCACCAACAGAGGGCAAGAAGCCCTAAACCACCCGATTCAGTCCTGTTTTACAAACCGTTGCACATTCAAGCCTTGGGCATGGTGGCGCAAGTGGTCTTCCATAAAGGTACTGATGAAGTAGTAGCCATGGTCATAGCCTGCATGGCGGCGCAAGGTGAGCGGCTGTCCCACCTTGGCACAGGCAGCCTCCAACAGATGAGGGTGCAACTGTTCTTCCAAGAATTTGTCGGCCAAGCCTTGGTCCACCAAAATGCCACCCGGGTAGGGTGCGCTGGTTTGGGCCGCCATGAGCGCACTGGCGTCGTGTGCGCTCCACAGGCTTTCGTCTTGGCCAAAGTAGCCCGTGAACGCTTTCTTGCCCCATGGGCATTGGCTAGGCGCACAGATGGGGGCCAAGGCAGACAGGGTTTTGAACACCCCAGGGTGACGCTGTGCCAAAGTGAGCGCCCCGTGGCCGCCCATGGAATGCCCAGAAATGCCCATGCGCGCGGCGTCCACCGGCAAGTCTTGTGCAATGTGCGGCAACAGCTCATGGACCAGGTAGCTCTCCATGCACCAGTGACCACTCCATGGGCTTTGCGTGGCATCTAGGTAAAAACCTGCACCCACGCCGAAGTCCCAGTGGTCTGCCTCGCCCACCAAGCCTGCGCCACGCGGGCTGGTGTCCGGGGTGATCAATGCCAAGCCCAACGCAGCGGCCACCCGCTGCGCCCCTGCTTTAAAGGCAAAGGTTTCTTCCGTGCAGGTCAACCCCGCCAAAAAGACGACTGCAGGTACCGGGCCCTGGGCCGCGCTGGGCGGCAGAAAAACGCCAAACCGCATGGGCAAGCCGATTTCAGATGAGAAGTGTTTGTAAAAGCGCTGCACGCCGCCAAAACAGGCATGCTCGCTCAGCAATTCAAATTGGGTAGTTTGCATAAGTTTGCTATCAAATCAGAAGCTGTCTGCGCATATTCCACGGGCGCAAAGTGCTATTTTCTCAATAAATGACAACGCCGCGAATCGACTCACCGCGCTTCATCAGGTCGAAGCCCTTGTTGATGTCTTCCAGAGGCATGGTGTGGGTGATCAGGCTGTCGATGTTGATCTTGCCTTCCATGTACCAGTCCACGATCTTGGGCACATCGGTGCGGCCGCGTGCGCCGCCAAAGGCCGAACCTTCCCACTTGCGGCCGGTGACCAGCTGGAAGGGGCGGGTTGAAATTTCTGCTCCGGCTTCGGCCACGCCAATGATGATGCTGCGGCCCCAGCCCTTGTGCGTGCACTCCAGCGCTTGGCGCATGACCTTGGTGTTGCCGATGCACTCGAAGCTGTAGTCCGCGCCGCCATCGGTGAGCTGCACAATCGCGTCCACGATGTTGCCGCCAGCAGCTTCAATGTCCTTGGGGTTCAGGAAGTGGGTCATGCCAAAGCTGCGGGCCATGGCTTCGCGCGCGGGGTTCAAGTCCACACCGATGATTTTGTCCGCACCCACCATCTTCAAGCCCTGGATCACGTTCAGGCCGATGCCGCCCAAGCCGAACACCACCGCATTCGCGCCGGCTTCCACTTTGGCGGTAAAGATCACCGCGCCTATGCCGGTGGTCACACCGCAGCCGATGTAGCAAACCTTGTCAAAGGGTGCGTCATTCCGGATCTTGGCCAGGCTGATTTCAGGTGCCACGGTGTAGTTGCTAAACGTCGATGTGCCCATGTAGTGAAAGATGGGGTCGCCATTCAGGCTGAAGCGGCTGGTGGCATCGGGCATCAGGCCTTTGCCCTGGGTGCCGCGAATCAATTGGCACAGATTGGTTTTGCGGGACAGGCAAAACTTGCACTGGCGGCACTCGGGGGTGTAGAGCGGAATGACGTGGTCACCCTTTTTGAGGCTGGTCACGCCCGGCCCCACTTCCACCACAATGCCGGCGCCTTCGTGGCCCAGAATGGCGGGGAAAATGCCTTCAGGGTCGGCACCACTCAGGGTGTAGTAGTCGGTGTGGCAGATGCCGGTAGCCTTGATTTCGACGAGCACTTCGCCGAACTTGGGGCCTTGCAGATCCACGGTTTCAATGGTGAGGGGCTGGCCTGCTTTCCAGGCGACGGCGGCACGTGTTTGCATGGGTGTCTCGGTAGTGGGGCAATGGGCACACTATAAGCGCCACCCAACGAGACCCGCTGAGTGGCTGGCGCTACATCCCCTTAAACAAGCCCGCAAAGCTGCGGCTCACCTCCAGAGTCTCCGTGCTGCCCCGCACGCTGACCCGTTGGCGGCCTCGGTGGTCACGGCTCACGCCGGCAATGGCCCGCGTGTTGACCAAGGTGCTGCGGTGGATTTGCCAGAACTTTTGCAGGTCGACCGTGGCCAAGAGCTCTTTGATGGGGGTGCGAATCAAGGCTTGCTGGGTGGCGGTTTGCACGCGCGTGTACTTGTCATCCGAGATAAAAAACAGCACGTCGTCCACATCAATCATCTGGATGCTGCTGCCCACGCTGGCTTGAATCCACTGCAAAGGCGCAGGTGCTGGCTTGGTGAGTTGTTGGCTCAGTTGCTGCAGCAAACGCTGCATATGCGGTGTGTGCAAGGGCAAGGTGCTGTCCGCAGCATTGGCGTCAGACTCAGAATGGCGTTGCTGCAAGCGCGCCTGCAAACGGTCCATGGTCAGGGCCAAGCGCTCGCGCTCGGCAGGTTTGAGCACATAGTCCACCACGCCCTGCTCAAACGCTGCCACCGCGTACTGGTCGTAGGCGGTCACGAACACAATCTCGCAGCCCGGCCATTGCCCTTGTGCCCCTGCTTCATCCCACGTGGGCAACTGAGCGATGGCTTGCGCAGCCTCTATGCCAGACATCAGCGGCATGCGAATGTCCAAAAACACCACATCCGGCTGGTGCTGCTGCGTCAGCTCCACCGCTTCGCGCCCATTGCGGGCTTGCGCAACGATCTGAAGGTGCGGGGCCACTTCTTGCAAGCGTTGGCACAGCTGCTCCCGCATCAGCCGCTCGTCATCGGCCACGATCACCCGCCAAGTACTCATGCTTGCGGCCCCTGTGCTGCAGTCTCGCTCACCGTGGGTGTGAACGCTAAACGCCCAATCGCATACGCTAGCAATGCGGAAAGCATGCACGCAATGCGCCATACCCATGCGGTCCATTTAGCCAATTGCTTCATCAGATTCCCCTTTACGTGAACGCAGTACTCAGCCTTGGCGCACTTGGTACGGCACGCAAATCGTGACACAGGCACCACCACCCGTGGGCTCGGTGATGCGCAGCTCGGCTTGCTTGCCGTACAGTAACTGCAAGCGCTCGCGGATATTGGCCAAACCTACGCCAGTCCCAGGGGTCGCCGCAGCGGCAAAGCCCAAGCCCGTGTCAGTGACCGCCACCCGCAATTGGCCGTTGCTCACCTCGGCAGAAATGCGCAGCAAGCCGCCTTCAGCCTTGGGCTCCAAGCCATGGCGAATCGCGTTCTCCACCAGGCTTTGCAACATCATGGGTGGAAACATGGCGGAGTGAAGGCCTTCGGGCACGTTTACTTCGGTTTGCAAACGATCGTCCATGCGCATGCGCAAAATTTCCAAATAAGGCAAGACCACCGCCAGCTCACGGCCCAGGTCGCGCTCGGCTTGTGCATTGGCCTCGCGCAGCGTGGGCATGGCTTCGCGCAAAAACTGGATCAGGCTGCGCTGCATGCGCGCAGCGCGGGGTGCATCGGTTTCTATCAGGTGCTCAATACTGGCCAGGGTGTTGAACAAAAAATGGGGCTCTACCTGCGCTTGCATGGCCGCCAGTCGGGCTTCTGTGACTTGGCGCTTGAGGGACTCGGTTTCGGCCACCTCGGTCGCCGCAGCGGCTGCAGCTTCGGCTTGAATGCGCCCTTTGTACGTGATCTTGACGATGATGGAGGCCACCACCAACAGCCACGCAAGATTGAGCAAGGCGTCCCCCACACTTGCGCCCTTTCGCGTACGCATCTCAAAGTTTTCCAAGGCATTGGCACCCAAGCGCTCCATGGCGGGGCTTGCCGGAGCGGTGATGCGCACCCCTGCTTCATCAATGGCCACCTGCGTGCCGTTGGCTGCACCGGCCCTCTTTTGCACTTGCACGCCGTTGTCACCAATCACAATCTCGACGTTCTCTTTGTCTGTCGACGCTGGCGCTGTGCCTGCGGTGCTTTGCGCAGGCTCTGCCGAGAGCGTGACGCCTTTGGACACGTTGGCCGTATGGCTTGCGTCCGCCCCCCAACGCCAGCTGAACGGGGGCAACTCTTGGAGTAGGTTCACCAAGACAAGCACCAACACGGACAGCACAAAAAAGCGCAGCCAACTAAGACCCACGAGCCAACTGGCATAAGCATGAAAACCCCGCAACAGCGCTTGCTTGGTGCGCCCTGCGCGCGGCTCCACTGGGGATGGGTCGTGGGAATATGAAGAAGAATGGGACATGACATTTCCTAAGTGAAGGTGCACTGCAGCCCTTGTGCAAGTCTGACACCGTAGCGGCACTTTAGGGGGTGCCCCAGCCTGTGGCGAGCGCTATGCGACAGCCTGCATTTTGCCTAGGACGAACTGCAAAGGTGCAGATTCAACGGCCCCCATCCAGCCCCATGCGGGGGTGGGTTGACCCGCGCTAGGCGTTAGGCTGTTAAGCCGTTAGTATTGCCCGCAGTGCAGCTCTGAACGCGTTTTGATATGGGCCTTTTGGCACGTTTGCTCCCCACCCCCGTCACGCGCTGGCTTCTGGCCGCGCTGGGCGGCGCGCACGACGACCGCTTTGCCCGCGTCTTCCACGCCAGCCCGGACTGGATTGTCATCACGCGTTTGAGCGACAGCATGGTCTTGGACGCAAACCATGGCTTTGAACAGATCAGTGGCTACCAAGCGTCTGAAGCCATAGGCAAGCCCATTGCAGACCTCAATATCTGGCACATCCCCGAGCAACGGGCCCGCATCGTGGCCGAACTGATGCAGCACGGTACCGTGAGAAATGCACTGGCCGTAGCACGGCGACGCGATGGCCAGCTGCGCGACTTCATGCTGAGTGCGACTCTATGGAGCATGGATGGCACAGCCCCCTCGCATGCCGTTTGGATTGCACGCGATGTCACCGAAGTCAATGCAGCGGCTGCCGCCTTGAAGGAGAGTGAAGCGCGCTTCATTGGCCTCTTTGACCATGCGCCACTGCCCATGTGCTACGCCGTAAGCAGTGTGGGCTTTACCGGCACACAGTGGAATCAAGCGTGGTTTGATAGCTTTGGCTTTGACCCCAAGTCCGACCAAGGCAAATCCGGCTTAGAACTCAATATCTGGGTCAACCCTGAAGACCGGCGCAGAGTCTTAGAGATTGCCCAACTCAACCGCACCCACGGCGACATCGACGCCATGATGCGTCGCAAAGACGGCACGCAACGCCTCTTCACGGTGTCAACCCGCGTGTTTGCTGAACCCGACAAGACACTGCTGGTCTCCATCTACATCGACATCACCGAGCAACGGTCTACCCAGTTGCAGATTGAGGCCTTGAACTCCCAGTTAGAGGCCCGCGTCACCTTGCGTACCGCCCAGCTACAAACTGCCAACCGCGAGCTGTCCGACACATTGGGTTCTTTGCAGTTGGCCAAAGACCAGTTGGTGCAATCCGAGAAGCTAGCCGCACTGGGCTCCCTGGTGGCAGGGGTTGCCCATGAGCTCAACACCCCCATTGGCAATGGGCTCACCGTGGCGAGTTCACTCGAATTCCGGGCCCAAGAGTTCGCTCAGCTCGTGGAAACGGGCCTGCGACGCTCTGACTTGCACAAGTTTGTCGAAGACACCCGTCTGGCCGCCGAAATTGTGGCCCGCAATTTGGAGCGGGCGGGGCAGTTGGTCACCAGCTTCAAGCAAGTGGCGGTGGACCAAACCAGCGCACAAGCGCGCTTGTTTTCGCTGCACGCCGTGGCGTCTGAAATTTTGCTCACGCTCAGTGCGGTCATTCGCAAGTCTGGGGTGCAAGTCACGGTAGACATTCCATCGAGCATCATGATGCGCAGCTACCCAGGCCCGCTGGGTCAGGTGCTCACCAACCTGATCAACAACGCGCTGCTGCATGCGTTCACGGCGGGTGAACCCGGCAGCATGTCACTGGTGGCCAGCGTCAATGACAAAGACATGGTCACGCTGCGGGTGAGCGATACCGGCAAAGGCATAGCGCCCGACAACCTGAACCGCATTTTTGAGCCCTTTTTCACGACCAAGCTGGGGCAAGGTGGCTCCGGTTTGGGCTTGCACATCGTGCACAACATTGTGGGGGGTGCGTTAGGCGGTCAGATCGCCGTTGCCAGCACGCAAGGGCTGGGCACCACCTTCACCCTCACCCTGCCGCTGGTCGCGCCCGGTGTTGAGGGTGAGGTGCAGCTGCCCGCCTAGGCTGACGCTTCAAACACAGGCCAACGCGCGCTGATGCGCTCGCCGTCAAACACCGCAATCGCGCCAAATTGCAAGAACACGGCCTCGCTTTGGCGCGGCCTGAACATCACCCAGTCATCAGGCTGCAGACTTACGGTCTTGGAGGCCACCATCACTTGCTGGTTGCTCGACGCGCCATACAAACTACTGGCCTGCACACCCGGTGGCGACACCGCTTGGGCCAACCAATGGCCGCCGTGGATGGCAAAGGCTTGGGACTGGTTGCGGTCCCACCATGCGGCTGCATCGCTGATCGCTTCCACCCCCACGGGCAAACGAAAAGCCCCCATGGCTTTGAGCACAGGCGTGGCAATAAACGATGCCGCCTGCAACTCTGCCGTGGACGGCTTCTCGAAGTCCAGTGGTTTGACGGTGGCAGACCCTACGGACACCTCATTGGCCGCATGCGTACTGTCATGCAAATGGTAGGTAAGCGAGCCACCGGTGTTAAACGTGAGTCCTGCGCTGGGCCAGGCGGCCCCCAAATGGGTACGTGCAGCCGCCACCCGCGCGGCATAGGCTGCCTGGGCATGGTCCATGGCTTTGCGGCGCAGGCCCGGCAAGTCCGGGATGGCGGCCACATGCGCGTCGTAACCCATCATGCCGCTGAACTGCAAGCCGGGGTGGGACTGAATCACTTTGAGCACGTCTACCAGCGCTGGGTCTGACTCCAGGCCGCCACGGTGCAAGCCCACGTCGATCTCTAGGTTCAGGCGCAGAGGCAAGTTCATGGCCTGGGCCAGTTCTTTGTACTGTGCAGCACGCGCGGGGGTGTCTATCAACCATTGCACCTGGCGCGCCGCGTTAAAGCTGGTGCCTGCTGTTTTTTCCAGCACCCACTTGGCCGCTGAAACCGGAAAGGGCTTGCCCAGCAATACGTCCGCCTGCGGCATGGCCTGCGCGATGCTGAGCAACTGGGGCGCGTTAAAGACCATCACCTTGTGGGTCATCCACGCGGTCAAGGCTTCTTTCACCAGTTCTAGGCTGGGCAATGACTTCACCACCACCCGCAGCGCGAGACCGGGGCTGACGGTACTGGCCACCTTAGTCAAATTGGCGCGAAAGCGCTGGCTGTCTACCACCAGGGTTGGCATGGCGGGCCCCGCCTGCATAGCGCGTTGGAGTTTGGCAAAGTACGCGTCATGCGTGCCGCCTTCATCCGATGGGCGCAACACCAGCCCCGCACCAGCGACCACTGCAGTGCTTGTTGCCAACCAGTGTCTACGTGTCCAACTAGGCATTGCGTGTTTCTCCCAAAAGTTTTGCCATGTAGGGCGTCAACATGCGCCCTTGTGGGTCTAAGGCTTTGCGCACTTGCGCAAAATCTTTCCAGCGCGGATAGGCGGCTGCCAGCTCGGTGGCGCTACGGTCATGCAACTTCCCCCAGTGCGGACGCCCGCCATGGCGGCGGTAGATCGGGCCCAAGGTGCTAAGCAGGTAGTCGTAAGGTTCGCCTTGCAGCGCATGGGCCGCAATGGAGCAGCTGTCGCGCTGGTAGAAGGGACTGAGCCAAGCGTCATCCCCCTTGGTGAAGCGAAACTCAATGGGGAAGAACACATCGTTGCGCTGCTCTAGCGCGGCCAGTATTTCTTTCAAACAGGCCACCCCGTTTTGCTGCGGCACATGGCATTCGGTTTCATTGAAGCGCGTGGGGCGCTGGGTAGACAAGAGCCGCCAAGACACATCGGTAGCTTCTTCCACCTGGTTCTTGTCGATTGCCTGCTGCGCCGCCCAGCGCCGCAGCGACGGCCAACGGCCTAACCAGTCGCGCAGTTTTTTCAAGTCTTGCAGCACATCTTCATCACCCGCAGGGGGATGGTTCACGGTGCCCAGCGGTGCCTCATCGTGGGTGATGGCGGCACCAAAACCCGTGAAAGGCAGCAAATACATTTCGAACTGCCGGTGTTTTTTGGCCAGCGCAGGCGCTTGTTCCAGCAAGGCTTCCGTGGTGTCTAACCACACTTTGCGGGCCAGGTGGTAGCGTGGTCGCACACGCATCTCGACCTCAGTCACCACGCCCAGAGTGCCCACCGACACTTGGGCCGCCGCAAAGATGTCGGGCTCTTGGGTGCGCGAGCACTGCACCACGCGTCCTGTAGGCGTGACCAAGGTAAGGCTGAGCAAGTCACTGTGCAAAGCGCCAAACTGAGCCCCGGTGCCGTGCGTGCCGGTGGCCATGGCACCGGCCAAGGTTTGGGAGTCAATGTCTGGCAGGTTATGCAGACCCAAGCCCTTGGCATCTAGCAGGCGCGACACCTGTTGCAAGCGCGTACCGGCGCCCAATACCGCGCTGTTGGCAGTCACAGAGCGCAAGCCACTGAGCCTATCCAAAGACAGCAGCGTGCCCCCCGTGGGCACCACGGCGGAGAACGAATGCCCTGCCCCCACACAGCGTATGGGCCCAGGGCTGGTGCGCAGCAAGCTAGCCACCTCGCCCACATCGGCAGGCACCTTCCAGCCTTGGGGTTGGCATTGCTCAATGCCACTCCAGTTGCGCCAACGTGGCGCTTCACCGGTGTTGCTGGCGTTGGATTCGGTTGCCGCGGGTTGGCTCGCCACCAGTCCGCGTGCAGAGATGGCCAAGCCCCCCGCCACCACACCGCGCAAATAGTCGCGCCGACTTGTCATGATGCACCTCCCGCACTGCGCATAAAGTCAATCAACTGGGCCAAGTCTTCCGTGCTGCAGTCAGGGCACAAGCCCATGGGTGGCATGGCGTTGAGCCCTTGGCGTGCGTTCTGAATCAGCACCTCACGCCCCTTGCCCATGCGCTGTGCCCAGGCCGCCTGGTCGCCCGTGCGCGGTGCGCCACTGGCCGCGTCGACATGGCAACCCATACACGCACGCTCATACATCTGGGACAAGCGGGCGTCGCTAGGGTGTAAAGCCTCCACCTCGCTTGCACTCATGGCAGCAGGCTTGTTTGCATCACATGCGGCAAGACTGGTGGCCAGTAGCAGGCAGCCGCTCACGGCCCTCACACTGGTAAGCCCTCGACGCCATGTATGCGTCTTGTTTGGCGTGGCCTTGCGCACTTGGCCACGATACGAATGGATAGTTGACACGGATCAGCCTTTATCTTGGATAATTTGCTAGTCATCACTAGCTTATTGAGATAAGGCCTACGAGAAAATGCGTAATAACCCCTACGCTTGTACTGACTTGGACCGCCCCTATGCCCCGCAGCGAGACACCGCCCATGCCTAGCGCCCTTTTGGCCGACGCCAACGTGGCCACCTTGAACACCAAGGCGCAGCCACGCCAAAAGCGGGCCCAAGAAACCTACGAACTCATCTTGGGGGCGACCGCACAGTTGCTGGCAGAGGTGGGAATTGAGCGGCTGTCCACCAACTTGGTGTGTGAACGCGCAGGCATCTCCCCGCCCGCGCTGTACCGCTACTTCCCCAACAAGTACGCGCTACTGGGTGCCTTAGGCACGCGGCTCATGCAAGAACAAAACGCATTGGTTGAGGTGTGGGCCACGCCCGCCACCCTGGTGCTGGACGAGGCGGGCCTGAAAGCCAGCATCTATGCCTTGTATGCACAAACGCTTGACTTAACGCGCGCCATGCCCGAGGGCCTGTGGGTCACCCGGGCGTTGCGCGCAGTGCCTACGCTAGCCCCCATTCGCATCGCCTCGCACGCCCATGTCGCGGGCTTGATCGTGCACGCGTTCATGTCTGCCCATCCACACGCGCAAATCAACCGGGTTCGAACCCTGGCCCGCTTGTCCGTAGAAATGGTTTATGCGGCCCTCGAGATGCTGTTTGACGACCCTAGCCAAGATGAGCACGCCACCGGCGAGGCCTTGGCGGAAATGCTGGCGCGGCAGGTAGTTTTGGTACGCCAAACTAGGTCAGCGTAGTCAGGGTGCTATTGCGCAGGGTTGGTCTTAGTCGCCTTTAGCTCTTGCGCTAGGTCATCCCACAAGCGGGTGTCGGCCAATGGCGTATCGGCAGGCAGGGTTGGATTGGGGATTCGAAAGAGCCGCCGCCCCGAGAGGTTGAGATCGGCCAGCATCGCGCGCTTGAACCCTTGGTAGCGACGATCGAACTCACCGCTTTGGCGCAGCTTTTCAAGTCCCTCGGCAACCCGCTGGGCCAGCCGCTCCCCCTGTGGCGTGCGCGAGAAAAAAAAGTATCGGGGCAATGGGTAATGCAGCATCAGCGACTTTTCAACCACCATCTCCGGGTACTTGGGCTGATGCTCCCGCTGTTCTTTCCCAATCTCATTCACACCCCGAGAAAACAGCTCAAAACGGCCTACCGCCAGCATTTTGAAAAGAGACTCGTAGCTGCTACCGGTCTCCACCGTAAGCCCGGCATTGCGCAGAATTTCGGCATCGACCCATGCAACGCCCTGGCCAATCCGGTAAGGCTTCAGGTCATCCAAAGTGCGCACCGCGTTCAGCGCCTCTTGGGTGTTTTGTTGGATCAAAAACAGGCGATAGCCCGTTAATCCTTTGTCCAAGGGGATACGCACTGGCAGGAGCACACGCTCACGCTCCGCGCTAGTGGTACGCACCAAAAGCGTAATTTCGGTGGAGTTAGAAAGCAGGATTTGAGACCGGTCTGCATTCATGAGCACCGGGCTGATCGCCAAGGTATACGGCCCCCACTTGCCAGACGTAACTTTGAGGGCAGCCTCCAGCAACTCCCAGTAGTAGACCAGACGCTGGTCCGACCCGCCCTCGGGTGGCGGGTAGACATAGCGCATGGGTTCAGCAGCGCCGGCACTGGCGCTGAACAACACAAAGACCAGCCGAACCCACCATTGCCGTGTTCGCAAACCTTGCTCCTTAGCTGTGACTTCAGGGGCACACGCCATGGCCAGAATGGGCTGCCCATGGACCATGTGTGTGCAGGAACCCGCACTATGCCACGGCCATGTCTCAGCAAGCTTACAAACCGCGCGAATGCCGCACGGCCACCCTGGGGCTTACAACCGCCCCTTACGCTGGACCGTGTATGAGCCCCCAGGCCAGGACTGCTGCGGTTCCCCACATCATCAGCGCCACCAAGCCATCCAGGGCCCGCCAAATGGCAGGGCTGTTGAGGCGCTGGCCCAACCAAAAGACACTGACCCCCAGCAGCGCAAACCATACTGCTGAGCCGGTTGCAGCCCCTGCGCCAAATGCGGCATGGCCAGGCTGCCCCCACGCGAGAGAGGCAGACCCAATCAGCACCGCTGTATCCAGCCAGGCGTGGGGGTTCAGCCAGGCAAAGGCCAAGGCTGCCAATGTGGCCTGCGCACGGCTCATTGCGCCAACACTTGCGCCTAAATTCAGTGCATTGACAGTCGCCTGGCCCGCCCAAAACCGCATGAAGGCTTGGCGACCATACACCACCAAGAACACAATGCCGCCCAACACCAACCCAGTTTTCAGCACCGGTGACAAGCCCCCTAGCTGGGCGAGGCCAAACACGCCGATGGCAATGAGCAGAACATCAGACACCACACACACGGCCACGGTCAGCAGCACGTGCTGCCCCTGCAAGCCCATGCGAATAACGTGTGCGTTTTGGGCGCCGAGAGCCATGATGAGAGACAAACTCAAGGCAAAGCCCGCGTTGAACGCAGGGGCCATGGGCATCAGTACAGACAAATTAGACATGGGATGAAAGCAGCAAGTGACTCAGAACTTTGAAACACGGTGACTATGCGCGAAATTCCAAGGATTGAGAAATCATTTAAATATAACTAGACTTCGTTGAATATTTTTAAACCCACGCCCATGCTAGATACCAAACAGTTGCTGGCCTTTGCCGCCGTGCTGGAGCACGGACAGTTCGGTGCCGCAGCCGCACAGCTCAACCTCACTCTGGGGGCGGTTTCCTTGCGCATCAAAGCGCTGGAGACACACTACGGTCAACGCTTATTGGTGCGCGGAAAAACGGTGCGCGCAACCGCAGCGGGCCAACGCCTGCTTGCGCATGTCCATCAGCTCCGCATGATGGAGGCGGACCTGCGCAACGGCGATGTCCCCCAAGCCGACACATCACCCCAATGGCACCGCATTGCTGTGGCGGTCAACGGCGACTCCTTGTCCAGTTGGTTCCTGCCCGGCATTGCCAATGCTTTGGCCCAGCACCATATCGTGCTCGACGTGGTCATTGATGACCAAGAACACACCCATGAAGCTTTGACAAGTGGCGACGTGGCCGCCTGCATCAGCACCCAGTCACAGGCCATGCGTGGCTGCCTGGCAGAGCCTCTAGGGGTGATGCGTTACCGCTGCGTAGGCGCACCTAGCCTGGTAGCGCAATGCCACAACGCCAAGGGTGCCTTGGTACCCCACCAGTTGCTGCGCACACCAGCGGTCATCTTCAACCGCAAAGATGGCCTGCAAGATGCGTTTTTGGCGCAGCACCTCGGGCTGCATTCCCCCCAATACCCTCGCCACTTTGTACCTGCGGTCGATGCGTTTGAGAGCGCCTTGGCCCACGGCATGGGCTGGGGCATGGTGTCTGATTTGCACTTGCAAGCCCGGGCCAACGCACTGCCCCTGCAAGAACTGCTGCCCGGCAGCGCGGTGGACGTGGCCTTGTACTGGCACCACTGGGTGCGCGAGCCAAGTCTGACCCAAGGTCTGACGGCTGCCGTCAAACTGGCGGCCAAAGCCCTGTTGAGACCCACGCAGTGAAGCGATTTTCTACGCCCATTTAGGGAAATGTCACTCGCAGCTGAGTGTCGCCCGTGGGCAAACGATCAAACACCAAGGCCGTGCGGAACGCATCAATCGACTTGGTACGCACCTGGGCGCTTGCGGGCTTAGCCAGCACCCGCATCGGTGCGTGCTTGCTGGGCAATGTGACGAACACGGTGAGCCCATCCACTGACCTGGGGCTGTTGTTTTTCAGATGGATTTGCAGCCCGCTTACGGTCCAATGCTGATCGACCTGCACAGCCTCTCGCTGGCGCCACCAGCGTGCAATCTCGTCTCCCCGCGCAACCCAAAGACGGTCGCGATAACTTGCCACCTTGCGCACATAGTCGCCCATCGTGCGCAGCATCAAACCGCCTTCTACATAGTTTTGCGAGTGCACCGACAAAAGACCCAGAGAACCACTGCGTACGGTGAGGTCCAAGTCGTAGTTCAGAATGGTTTGAACCTGCGCAGGGGTGAGCTTCATATCCATAAAACTCACATCATCTAACTGGGTGCGCGGCAAAACAACCAAGGCTTGGTCTGGCGGAACACCGGGCTCTGAGACGGAAAAAAACGGCAGCCGATCTTCATGCGCGCTTTCGTCGGCCGCGTGGTGCAAGAGGCCATGTTTGCGCAGCAACATCTCTGTGGTTTTGTCATACGACTCCGTCGGTGCGCGAAAGCCTGTGGCTTCTTTGGCACGTTCGCCTAGGATCTCTTGCATCTGCTGCTTCATAAAGCGTATGCGCAGTTCCTGCTCGGCCGAGGGGTCTCCCCTGAACCCGAAATGCACGTCCGCATGGTATGCAATCTCATGTCCGCGGTTGATGAGGTCACGCACCACCTCTGGGACACGCACAGCCTCAGAGGTCAGGCTGTAGAACGTGCCTTTGAATCCCTCGCTTTCCAAGTGCGCAGCAAAACTTGGCGCGGAGAAAAACTTGTCCTCCGTGTCCATTTCAATCAGGTGCGATGCCACATACCCTTGCGGCCAGGCCGCTTTGTAGGCTTGTGGTTGCCGCCGCAACCACGCCAAGGTAGCGTCGAACACCAACATGGCATCTTTGCCATAAAACCACGCACTGTCGGGCACAGAAAAATACGCAACCCGGGTCTTGCCTGTTTCGTCAAAGGCCATCACGCTATGCGGCTCTGTTTGCATATTGCGTGACCAATCCATCACCACAGCGGCTTCATTGGGAGAGCTAATGCGCAGCAAAGTATCTTTACCCGTGACGATGGGCATGCGCCTGGCTGCGGGTACAGGCCAAGTCACCGGCCCATCGCCAAAAGGCATAAAGAAAGTGTCGTCACTCATGGGGAAAAAGCCATGGCTACGAACCCGAAACGTGCTGTGCAGAAAATCAAATCCTACGAACTGCCCCGCTTTGTCTCGGGTCCCCACCAAGCCGCTACCTAAAAGACTACCCCCTTGTGCAGCAAACTTGGTGATGGCCGCCCGCTCAGCATCGTCTAGCGCGACCGCTGTAGGCAAGATCAAAACGCCGTCTCCCAACCCAGCGATGAGTTCCTCCCGACTGACATGCCGGGCATGTTCACCATACCGTTGCAAATAGGGGAGCCAGCGTTTGATCGCACGCTCATAGGACACACGCTGTGAGGCCATGTACTGGTCCGTGGTGGGGCTCATGTAGAAATAAATCAAGCCACCGTCTGGTTCAGCATCTTGTGCACCGGCGATAGCCCCCACGCAGCACAGCCCGGCCAGTAACAATGGGCGCAGCCACCCCCGTACCCCGACGCCCCACGATATACGCCGCATGTGCAGACTAAAAGTGTTCATGCTCAGTCGATTGCTCAAAAGACAGTATCCATTGGTAGGTGCCTGACTGCGGTGCTCGCAAAATCAGTGCAGACCGCATCGCGTCCACTGCCATCACTGCCGGCGGCGGCTCATCGCTAGCAACAGGCTGCAACCTGACCCGGCTGTTGCGTTGCGGGAGCGTCACCCAGATGGCTAGCGGCTCCTGGGTATTGACGGTATCGGTCACCGTGGCGGTCAACAAAAAGCCCTGGGGATGCGGCACGAGCTTGACCGCGACTTCTGCCCGGTTACGCCACCACTGCGCCACTTGGCTAGCAGATGCGATCCACGCGCGGTCCTGAAGCGCAGCCATGGTGTCCAACAGGCGCTTGCGCTGCTTCGACACCAGCAGGGGTTGTGCAGGGATGCGCACTAGCGACAGCCCCCCCATGCGCACCGACACATCAAGCCCTCCCAAAAAGTCTTCCATGCCGGCCTCGGCTCTGTCCTCGGGACCTTGCATCGTACGTGGTAAAGCAACCAAGGGTGTCGTCCAGTTGTCCGGCCAACCTACCAGGGTGGGGAGACGACTTTCAGTTGCGTCCATGCCAGCGATGTAGTTGTCAAACCGACGATCTTTGAGAAGTTGCTGGGTAATTGCGTCATACGCATCTAGGGGGGCGGCAAAGCTCGCCCTGCGCGGCATAGGAATGCCAGCTTGAGAGAGCAGCCCCTGCATGGCATCCATGCGCTGCGCTTGCTGCGGAACTGTCTGCCCGGTAAAAGGCTCAAAACTGTCGCCCAGGTAACCCACTTCATGGCCTAAGGCTTGTATTTTTTTGATGGTGGGCACCGCCTTATCCGCATTGCCACCATGCACATAAAACGTTGCCCGGCCTCCCATTTCACGCACTGCCTTGGCTAGGCGCAGCTCTCCCTCGGACATCTGTTCAGCAGCCTGTACCGCCAACAAAAATCCGCTTTGGTAGGGGTAGGGCCATGCCCCCAGATACACCCGCGGCTGCCTCAGCAGCCAAGCAAAGATGTCCCCAGTTAAGGCCCTTAACAGCTTGGTATCAGAGCGCAACCAGGTTTGCTCTGGGTAGCCCAGGGTGACCGTGCGCGAATACTTGCCCGAAGGCATGCGGCGCTCGTTGTAGCTGATCAGCCCAGACGGTTTGCGCGCATCGTAGCTACGCGCCCAGCTCATGACCTGCGCTGCCTCTTGCTTGCCCACAAGACGCAATGGCAACTGCTTGGGCACACGCTCCATCCACACCCGGGTGCCTGCGGCCAAGGTATGCGAAATGGGGTCGTCACCATGCACCATCATGAAAGTGTCGTCCACTTCATCTTGGGTAGTACCAACCACCTCCACGTCCAGTACGTCACGCATGAACCCATAACCCAAATCTGCACCGGTTTCACTCTGGGTACCTGTGAGCCAAGTCGAAAGCACCGAGCCCCCACGGTTACGCCACTGAAGGATGGCTGCTTTCTCAGTCTCGCTCAACACCACGGCGGAAGGCAGTATCAACAACGCAGTGGGGACTAATCGCGCAAGATCGCTGGCATTTGCCAGACGTACGTAGGGCAACTCACTGGCACGCAGGTAGTTTTCCCAAATTCGGGTGCCCGTAGTAGGGTCTGCGCCCAGCTTCATCAGATGCGCCTGCGACCGGGTAGAGGCAAACAATCCGATACGTGCCGTCGAAAAGGCCTCTGGTTCTAGCGTATCCGTTGGCGTTTTGCTAAGGCGTCGCAAAGGCACACTGGGGGTTGCCCGTATGGGCTGCACGCCCGGCAAGGGGGCATTGACTTCAGCCCGGTTCAGGCTTTCTTCGTGTGCCAACTGTGCGAGTTGTCCAGTCGAACCGCAGCCAGACAAGACCAGGGACAACAACATGCCAGCCGCTACTGCGTTCACTTGACGCAGCGGTGACTGAATGCGCAAGCCTAGCGCGAGGCTTGCGAACGCTAGCCCAAGGCCTAAGCAGCTACGAAAAAAAATGCCCCCCAGTACCAAGCCTCTGCCCCCTTATTTTCCTTTTAGAGCCTATGCCGCCACACCAAATGTAGCATGGCGAAAACACGGGGGCAGTGGCTAAACAACAAGCGGCGCGAGCGGCCGCGTCTGAGGTCCCTAGTGCATGCTTGCCAACAAAGCCGCGTTGCCACCCGCCGCAGTCGTGTTCACCGTGATGGTTTGCTCGGCGCAGAAACGGTACAGATAGTGCGGACCGCCAGCTTTGGGGCCGGTGCCGCTGAGGCCTTCGCCGCCAAAAGGCTGCACGCCCACCACGGCGCCGATTTGGTTGCGGTTGATGTACACATTGCCCACATGCGCCGCGCGGGCCAGCGCTTGGGCGCGGGAGTCAATGCGGGTTTGGATGCCAATGGTCAAGCCGTAGCCCAGGGCGTTGATCTGGGCAATCACGTCGGCCGGGTCACCATTCCAGCGCACGATGTGCAGCACGGGGCCAAAGATTTCGTTGCGCATATCGGCAATGCTGCCCACTTCAAATGCGTGGGGCGCAATCAGATTTGCTATACCTTTGCTAGCTGATTGCGCAGTATCTGCGGGCGCAACCAGCACTTTTGCCTCTGATTTCAGGCGTTGAATGTGTCCGTTAATGCCTTGGTAGGCTTCGGCGTCGATCACAGGACCCACGTCGGTGGCCAGCAACGCGGGGTCACCCGCCACCAGCTCCTGGGCGGCACCTTGGATCATGGCGATCACGTGGTCGGCAATCTCGCTGTGCACGCACAGCAAGCGCAAGGCGGAGCAGCGCTGGCCCGCGCTGCGGAAGGCGCTTTGCACCACGGCATCGCTCACTTGCTCAGGCAAGGCGGTGCTATCGACCACCATGGCGTTGATGCCACCGGTTTCGGCAATCAGGGGCACGATGGGACCGTCTTTGGCGGCGAGTGCGCGGTTGATGATCTTGGCCACTTGGGTAGAGCCGGTGAACACCACGCCGGCCACGCCAGGTGCTGCCACCAAGGCTGCGCCCACGGTCTCGCCGGGGCCATGCAGTAGCTGCAACGCACCTTCGGGCACACCGGCGGCATGGAACAGTTTGACGGCTTCTGCCGCCACGGCGGGCGTCTGCTCCGCAGGCTTGGCCAGCACGGTATTGCCGGTGACCAAAGCTGCGGCCACTTGGCCTGCAAAAATAGCCAGGGGGAAATTCCACGGGCTGATGCACACCCAGGGGCCGCGCGCAATCAGGCGCAGCTCGTTGCTCTCGCCGGTGGGGCCGGGCATGGCGACGGGCGCCATGATGCGCTGCGCCTCGTTGGCGTAGTAGCGCAAAAAGTCCACCGCCTCACGCACCTCGCTCACCGCGTCGCCCCAGGTCTTGAAAGCTTCTTTCACCAAGAGTGCGCAGAAGTACGGGAGTTGCGCTTCCATCGCGTCTGCGGTTGCCCGCAAGGCAGCAGCGCGTTGCTCCACAGGCGTTTTGCTCCACATTTGATAGCTACTTGCGCTTGCTGCAAGGGCGGCAGCGGCATTTTTGGCATCAAACTCCGCAACGGGCGGCACTGGGGTGCTTTGGTAGGCGGCCAGCAGGGGGGCACGCATGGTGGCCACGGTCAGGTCTAAGCCAGCGCTGTTTTTGCGCTCGCTACCAAACAGCTCCAGCGGCAGGGGCAGCGATGGATCAGGCTCCAAGCGCAGCGGCGAAATGAGCAGTTCTTCCATGCCCACCGACTCATCGGCCAACTGGTGCACAAAGCTGGAGTTCGCTCCGTTTTCCAACAGGCGACGCACCAAGTAGGCCAGCAGGTCTTTGTGCGCGCCGACGGGGGCGTACACGCGGCAGGCGATCAGCGGGTTTTTCAGTACTTCGCGGTACACGCCCTCGCCCATGCCGTGCAGGCGCTGCAACTCGAAACGTGGCCCCCACGCTCCACCGCTTTGCGGGTCGCTGCCCCCCGAGGGGGTGTTCGCGCCTTGGGACGGCCCGGCGACGCTCAAACCGGGCCGCGATGCCATTTGCAAAATGGCGGCAATAGTGGCGGCGTTGTGCGTAGCAAACTGCGGGTAGATGGCGTCAGGCGCTGCCAAGAGCGCGTGGGCGCAGGCGAGGTAAGACACATCGGTGTGGTGCTTGTGGGTGAATACCGGGTAATGCGGCAGGCCCTGCTCTTGGGCACGCTTGATTTCGGCATCCCAGTAAGCGCCTTTGACCAAGCGGCACATGAAGCGAATGCTGTATTTGCGGGCGAGGCTGGTGATGTGTTCGATCAGCTCCAGCGCGCGGGTTTGGTAGGCCTGCATGGCCAAGCCAAAACCTGTCCAGCGTGGGTAGTGCTGGGCCACCAGCGCAGCCAGCGCTTCAAACACTTCAAGCGACAACTCCAAACGGTCCACCTCTTCCGCATCAATCGTGAGGTTGATGTTGGCCTTGGCTGCTTGCTCGCACAAGCCCCACACCCGTGGCACCAACTCTGCCAAAACGCGTTCTAGGTGGGCATCTTCGTAGCGGGGGTGGAGTGCGCTGAGCTTGATGGAAATGCCGTCGTTCACTTCGCAAGCGCCGGTGGCGTTGGCTTGGGTGGCGATGGCTTTGATGGCTTCTTGGTAGCTGGCCAAATAGCGCAGTGCGTCCGCATCGGTGCGGGCCCCTTCGCCCAGCATGTCGTAGCTAAAGCGCAGTTGTTTGATCTTCTTGCGCGCCGACACGGCTTCGCCCATGGCTTCGCCAATGGTTTGGCCCAGCACAAACTGACGCCCCAGCAGCTGCACGGCACGCAAAGTAGCGGCCACCACCGAGCGTGCGCCCAGCTTGGCAAAGATGCCGCTGCTGCCTTCGCCATCGGGCAAGAAATGCTTGCTCATGGCAATGGCCGTGCTAGAGAGGCGCGCCAGCGTTTTGTCTCCCGCCGCATCAAAATCGGCACGCCCCAATTGGTCGGCTGTGAGCGCAATCGCGGTTTCTGCGTCAGGCACACGCAGCAAGGCTTCGGCCAAGCGCATCAAGGCCAAGCCTTCGGCGCTGGAAATGGGGTACTCCTTGAGCAAGCTTTCCATGGCCCAGAACGGGGGCGGGTTTTGGCGCACCGCTTGCACCCAAGGTGCTGCCACTTTGGCAGCTGCTGCCCAGTCCAGTGCAGCCTGCAAGGCCCCGAGCCTCAGGGAGACCGTGGCGGCTTCAGGGCGGTAGGGATTGGGCAAACGCATGAAAAATCTCCGGTTATTTTGGCAAGACCTGCATCATTATGAAAATCAACGCAAATAACTCACTATATTTTTCAAAAATAACAGTGAATTATTCGATTTCCAAACACCCCAAAGCCCTGCGCCCTAGCGATCCAAGCCTTCCCAATGCGCCCTAGTTAAACGTGGTGCTGGGCGCGTAGGTGCTGGGGCTGCGCTTGAGCAGGGCCAGAAAGTCAGCGCCTTTGTCGATGCTGGGCATGCCCGGCTTGATGAAGTCACGCAGCGCATAGACCCGGATGCTGTTTTGCGCAATCTCCAAGCCGTTTTGGGGCGCCGTCGCCATGATGGCTTTGAGCTTGTCCGTCAAGGGCTCTAGCTGCGCAAAGGCGGTAATGATCCAAAAGTCCATGCCTTCGCGCATCATCACGTCGGTAGAGCGGCACGCGGTTTGCAGGCAGGTCAGCACTTCCCCCAGCTTTTCGGCGGCGTCCCCGGCGCCATAGGACATGCGGCGAACGTCCTCAGGATTCAGCGCAATGTGGACCAATGCAGACTGCAACACGTTGTCGTGCCTGCGCTCCACGTGGAGCAGCCATTCCAAATGAAAGAGCGCCCGCTCTTTGGCGTACAAATCATCCAGCACCATGGAGAACCTCTTTTCAAGTCAGACCATACACAAAAGACCGGAGATCAGCACCTATGGCAAGAGTTTAAGGCGCACGCAGCGCTTTGCACAAGCGCTTAGGCCCAACACTAAGGGCCTGGCACGGCGCTCTGGGTCGCATCGAGTGCTTTCGCAAAGAACGCCAACACGGCCTCTTGGTACACGCTGCCATAGCGCGGGCTCAGGGCCTCGATATGGCCCGCACCGTCGATGGTGAGCAATTGCTTGGGCTCGCGGGCTTTGGCCAGCAAACGCTGTGCATGGCTGTACGGGATGACGGCGTCTGCCGTTCCGTGCAGCAAGAGCAATGGGATGGGCGCGATGCGCTCTATGAAGTTGGCTGCGCTGTAGCGGTCATCCATCAGCGCCCCGGCACCAGACACCTTGTCGCTGGCAATGGCGGAGTAGCTATAAAACGTGGCATCGATCACCATGGCCTTGACCCCTGCACGGTTGCCACTGCCCACCGCCGCGATGGCATTGGTGCCGCCCAAGCTTTGCCCCAGCACCAGTAGCCGATTCGGATCCATGTCTTTGCGATTGCGCACGTAATTGAGCGCGGCGTTGGAGTCATCAAACACGCCTTGCAGATCCGGCTCGCCTTGCGAGGCGCCATAGCCCCGGTAGTCAAACACCAGCAGGTTGTACCCCTTGGCGGGCAGCCAGGCCACGTAGTTCCAATGGGCGGACATGTTTTGCGCGTTGCCGTGCAAGTGCACGACCGTCCCTTTGGCCTCCCGCGGGGAAGCCACACCGATCGCCGGAATAAACCACGCAGCCAGTTTGGTGCCATCGGGGCTGACGATCACGAGGTCTTCGTACTTCAGCCCTTGTTGGCCTGGCGTGCTGTACAGCACATCGTCGGGCTGAAAAAAGACACTTTGCAGATTGCAAGCGGAGAGCAGCGCAGCACACAGCGCCCCATATACGATTCGCGCCCAGCGTGAGCGCGTCATCACAGCAAAGGCAGATGGGTGGTGCACTTCACCTCTTCCATCACCGCGTAGGTGCGGGTTTCGCGCACGCCGGGCAATTGCCACAACACCGTGCCCGCAAACTCGCGGTAGGCCGTCATGTCGGCCATGCGGGTTTTGAGCAGGTAGTCAAAGCCCCCTGCCACCATGTGGCACTCCATGATTTCACTGCGCACCTGGACCGCAGCCTTGAAGGCCTCAAACACATTGGGCGTGGTTTTGTCGAGCAGCACTTCGACAAACACCATCATGCCCGCGCCCAGTTTCAAAGGATTGAGCCGCGCCTCGTAGCCAAGGATGTAGCCTTCTTTGCTCAGGCGCTGCACGCGGGCCAGCACCGCGGTGGGCGATAGCGTGACTGCTTCGGCCAATTTCAAGTTGGAGATACGGCCATCGTCTTGCAAACATTGCAATATTTTGAGGTCGATGCGGTCCAAATCGTGCAGGGTGTGGGGCATGGGGCTTGCCAAGAAAGTGGGGGCCTAGCTCAGGCGGTAGGTTTCGAGGTGGATGCTGGTCTCGGTGCTGCTAATGCCGCGTATCAGGCGTATGCGCTCCAGGATTTGCGATAACTCCGACAGGTTCGCCGCGCGCAGCTCGGCCAACAAATCCCAGCGGCCGTTGGTGTCGTGCAAGGTTGCAACCCCCGGCTCGCCTAGCAAACTGGCGATCACAGAGCGGGTCTCGTTGCCCTCTACGGCCACACTCATCCAGGCACTGATTTCGGTAGGCTGCGCATCGGGGCGCAGTCGCACGGTGTAGCCCACGATGGTGCCTGCATCCTCAAGTTTGGTGATGCGGTTGGTGACCGTGCCTCTGGATACGCCCAGCTTTTGGGCCAAGGTTGCCACGCTAGTTCGGGCGTCTTTGCGCAACAAAGACAGCAGCTGTTGGTCGGTAGCATCCATGGTCATTCTGTCATTGTGGCATTTATTGCTGTCGAAATGGCAGTTTTTTACCAAAAAGAAGGCAAAGCTGTCGATTTACATTGGCATGCGCAATGGCGACACTTGTTCCAATCCTTAGGAGACAAGACCATGACACAGATCCAAAACCTAAAAACCCAGTTCCTCAGCGTAGAAGACGTGGCCCGTTTGGTGGGTGAAATAGGCATCGCCAGCACCTTGCAGCGCATGGCCAACTACATTGAGCAAGACTACATTCGCTGGCAAGACTTTGACAAGTGTGCCCGCGTCGCGGCGCACTCGCCCGAAGGCGTGATTGAACTCATGCCCATTGCCGACGCCAAGACCTATACCTTTAAATACGTCAACGGCCACCCCAAGAACACCGCCGCAGGCTTGCCCACGGTCATGGCGTTTGGCGTGCTGGCCGATGTAGACACCGGCGCACCGCTCTTGTTGAGCGAGCTCACCCTCACCACCGCACTGCGCACGGCGGCCATGTCGGCGGTCGCAGCCCGCGTGCTGGCACGCCCCAACAGCAAGAGCATGGCCCTGATTGGCAACGGCGCACAAAGCGAGTTCCAAGCCTTGGCATTCCATTACTTGCTGGGCATTGAAGAACTGCGCCTGTACGACACTGACCCAGCAGCCACCGCCAAGCTGGTGGCCAACTTGGCCCATACCAAGTTGCGCATCACGGTGGCCAGCAGCATTGCGCAGGCGGTCAAGGGTGCAGACATTGTGACCACCGTCACCGCGGACAAAACCAATGCCACCATCCTGAGCGCAGACATGCTGGAGCCCGGCATGCACATCAACGGTGTCGGCGGCGACTGCCCCGGCAAAACCGAGTTGCACCCTGATGTGTTGCGCGCCTCCACCGTGTTTGTGCAATACGAACCCCAAACCCGCATTGAAGGCGATTTGCAGCACTTGCCTGCTGACTTTGCGGTGACCGAGCTCTGGCAAGTGCTGGCACTCAAAGCCAAGGGCCGCACCAGCGCCCAAGAAATCACCCTGTTTGACTCGGTAGGCTTTGCGCTGGAAGACTTCTCCGCCCTGCGCTTCTTGCATGAGGCCGCGCAGGCCCAGGGTGTGGGCCAAACGATTTCTTTGGTGCCACAGTTGGCCAACCCGAAAGATCTGTTCAGCGCACTGCGCCCAGCGGCTCCCCTTAGTGCGTCCCAAGTGCTAGCGCAACAGGCCGTCCAAGCGTTAGCATTGGCGACATGACATCACACCCAAGCTCCCACCGCGCCGCAGGCGGCGTTAGTCTCATTGGCGTGCCTACCGACGTAGGCGCAGGCTCCTTGGGCGCCCGCATGGGCCCTGAGGCCTTGCGCGTAGCGGGCATTGCCCAAGCCATTGCACAGTTTGGCCTAGACGTGAAAGATTGCGGCAACCTGAGCGGCCCGGCCAACCCGGGGCAGCCTGCCGTCAATGGCTTTAGGCACCTGCCTGAAGTGGTGCAGTGGAACCAAACCTTGCATGACGCCATGTACGCCGAACTCAGCGCCGGGCGCTTGCCCATCATGCTGGGGGGCGACCACTGCTTAGGCATTGGCTCCATCAGCGCAGTGGCGCGCCACTGCCGCGACACCGGCAAAAAGCTGCGCGTGCTGTGGTTTGATGCCCATGCCGACTTCAACACCGCCACACTCACCCCCAGCGGCAACATCCATGGCATGCCGGTGGCCTGCTTGTGCGGCCACGGCCCCCAAGAGCTCATCGAAATTGGTGGCCATGTGCCCGCCATCAAGCCCAAAGACATTCGCCAAATTGGCATTCGCAGCGTGGACGAAGGCGAAAAGCGTTTGGTGCACGACATGGGCATTGAAGTCTTTGACATGCGCTACATCGACGAAATGGGTATGCGCCATGCCATGGAGTTAGCCCTGGCATTGATCGACAGCAACACCCATTTGCATGTGAGCTTGGATGTGGACTTTTTGGACCCCACCATCGCCCCCGGCGTGGGTACCACCGTGCGCGGCGGCCCCACCTACCGCGAAGCCCAGCTGTGCATGGAGATGATTGCCGACACAGGCCGCTTGGCTTCGCTCGACGTGGTGGAACTCAACCCCGCCTTGGACGAGCGCAACCGCACCGCGGAACTGGCCGTGGACCTGATTGAAAGCCTGTTTGGCAAAAGCACCTTGATGCGCAAGGCCTGAGCGCCAAAGCCCCGCTAAGATGCCAAGGCCCGCAGCACCCGCTGTGGGCCTTTTTTCTTTGCTGCAAATTTATGACGAGTCCATTGGTTCAGATCAGCCCCGATACCCACGATGTGTTGCTGGATCTGCTCTACGCCACCGACAACAATGTGGCCGGCCAGGCCATTTACGCCCGCCCTCTGTGCCTGCTGCACCACGAAGCCGAAGTCTGCCTGCGCAGCGCGGTGCGTCTGGCCGCCGCGCACGGCTTGCGCCTCAAAATATTCGATGCCTTTCGCCCGCACGAGGCCCAGGTCATGCTGTGGGAAACCGCCCCTGACCGCGCTTACGTGGCAGACCCCAGCATTGGTTCCAACCACACCCGGGGTACCGCCATCGACCTCACCTTGGTGGACGCCACCGGGCAAGAGCTAGACATGGGCACCGCGTTTGATGACATGAGCGCGCTGTCCCACCACTTTTGCGACCGCGTGTCAGCCACTGCGCAGGCCAACCGCACGCTGCTGCTCACCCTCATGGAGGATGCTGGGTTTGAGCACATTGCCCATGAATGGTGGCACTACGCCCTGCCCAAGGCCGAGCACCATGCGCTGATACCCAGCCACTATTTGGCCCACCTGAACCCCATGCACCAGGGCTAAGCCGGGCTTACATGCGCCAAATGCGCGGATAGGTCGCAGGCAAGTCCCACAGCGCAGGCCGCCATGTGGCCCACACCTGCTTCAAGAGCTGCATGGCGGGCTCGACCTGGGGTGCCAGCACGCGCAACACCAGCACCCTGGGGTTCACAGCGGTCACCCCCACCCGTGACTGCAGCGCATGGCCCTCAAACACTGCACGCGCAGTGTCTAAGGCCAACTCACGGCGTTGGCGAGTCAGCGCTTTGCCGGCCACAAAAAAGAGCGTGCCCATGCAGTGCATGCCGTCCAAGCCCACAGGGCTGTTGAGCAAACGCGTGTCGCTTGCATCCAAAATGCCGCGCTCTAACCACACGCCAGGCACCTCCATGTGTTGGCGGTAGCGCCCCAACACATAGGGCTGCTGCGCGTGGGGCAGGCCCAGTGCGGTGACATCCCACCCCATGAGCTCGGCGTCGGGCGCCAAGTCCATGGTCAAACGGTTTTCGGCCTCGCACCCGCTGTACAAAATGGCCTCTGTAGGCAACCACTCCAGGCGCGCACGGTCTTCTAAGCGAATGTGGGTGCGCTGCAGGGCCAGTGGCCCTTCGGAGCGGTAAAAGCGCGCAGCGCCCGGTGTGGTGATCAGCCCATGTGCGCCAGGGGCCACGCTGACCGCAATGTCCAAGGTGTCGCCTCCGACCAAGCCACCGGGCGGGTGCACCAACACGTTGTGGCACACACCATCGCCCTCCGGGTACAAGCTTTGCAGTACCCGCAGCGGCCCCTGGTGCAGGTGCCGCACCACGGTGCGGGCAGATTCATAGGTGTAGTCCAGCGAGAGTGAGGCGTGCCAAGTCATATGCCAATCGTAAACGCTGCCCCGGCGAAGGCAGTCCGCCTGAGCAGCTAAAGCCTGCGTCCTAAATGGCCACCATCTGGCGCACCCCATCGGCCGCCATGTTCTTGCCCAAGCCGCTTGCGCGCACCGCGCCACGCTCCATCACCACGTAGTCGTCGGCCAAGTCTTGGGCAAAGTCGTAGTACTGCTCCACCAGCACAATCGCCATGGTGCCCCGGTCGGCCAGCATGCGGATCACGCGGCCAATGTCTTTGATGATGCTGGGCTGAATGCCCTCGGTAGGCTCGTCCAAGATAAGCAACTTAGGCCCAGCCGCCAAAGCGCGGGCAATCGCCAGCTGCTGCTGTTGCCCCCCCGACAAGTCGCCCCCGCGCCTGTGCAGCATCTGCTGCAGCACCGGGAACAGCTCAAACAATTCGGGCGGAATGGGCGTACCCGCTGGCTTGTAGGCCAGCCCCATGCGCAGGTTTTCTTCCACCGTGAGCCGCGCAAAGATTTCACGCCCTTGTGGCACAAAACCCATGCCCGCACGCGCGCGCTCGTACGGTGTGGCTTTGTGGATGGGCTTGCCGTCTAGCTCCATCGTGCCGGTTTTGATAGGCACCAAGCCCATGAGTGACTTCAGCAACGTGGTCTTGCCCACTCCGTTGCGCCCTAAGACGACGGTGACTTTGCCCAAGTGTGCTTGCACGCTCACATCGCGCAGGATGTGGGAGCCGCCGTAGTATTGGTTGATGTTTTTAACGTTCAGCATTTGTGTTCGCCTGCTTGGCTGGTGCCGGGGGTAGCCCGGCGGCTACTCACTTTCTTTTGCTTCGCCAAAAGAAAGTAAGCAAAGAAAAAGCGACCCTGCTGTCTGCGTCCCCTGCGCTGCGCTACGGGGAAACCTGCGGTGCGCGGGCCCAGTGGGGTCTGGCTAAACTCGCTGCGCTCAAACAACGCCAGCCCTGATCCACTGGTCCCTGTGCTCCTCGGCGCACACAGAAGGGTTTTCTGCAGCCGCACGCCATCGCTGCGCTCGGCGCGTCCGCACACTGCGCGGGCGGGGTGTTGGTCTTCGGCTATTGGGCTTATGCCGTTGTGAGGAGGCGAGTAGCGCAGGCGTGGGTGGATCAGGGCTGGCGATTGTTTGAGCCCGCAGGGCGAGTTCGAGCCAGACCCCACCCATGCCGAGCAACGCAGCGTGCCCGCAGGGCCGACGCATCCGGCTCGCCTTCTTTTGCTTACTTTTCTTGGCGAAGCAAGAAAAGTGAGTGCGCTGTCGGGCGCATGTCCCGACACGCCACAAAGTCCAGAGGTATCGTGAGAGAAAAGCAAGGTCACACGCATCCCCCCAAGTACAACGAAAATACCCGCTGCCCCCAGCCCCCTCTGCTTGCGCCGAGGAGCACAGAGCCAGACGGGTGAGGACGGGCGATTGTTTGAGCCGTAGGCGAGTTCGAACCCGGCCCCGGCTGGGTCGAGCACCGCAGCTTGCCCGTAGCGCAGCGAAGGGACGCAAGCAGTGGGGTCGCCTTTTCTTTGCTTACTTTCTTTTGGCGACGCAAAAGAAAGTGAGTTGCTGCCGGGCAAGCCCCGGCATGTTGGCGCGCAAGCCCACCCGAAGCTGAATTCACATCAGCGCCCAAGGTACACCTCAATCACCCGCTCATCCGCCTGCACCTGATCCAGCGTGCCTTGCGCCAACACCGAGCCCTCGCACAACACGGTGACGATGTCGCTGATGGTGCGGATGAAACTCATATCGTGCTCCACCACCATGAGGGAGTGCTTGCCTTTCAGGCTCAAGAATAACTCCGCCGTGCGCTCCGTTTCTTCATCCGTCATGCCCGCCACCGGCTCATCCAAGAGCAAGAGCTTGGGGTCTTGCATGAGCAGCATGCCAATCTCTAACCACTGCTTTTGCCCGTGGCTCAAGTTGCCTGCCAAGCGGTGCACGCTCTCTGCCAAATGGATGGTGTGCAGTACCTCGGCCAAGCGGTCGCGCTGGGCCGAGTCGAGCTTGAAGAACATCGAGGCTTTAACGCCCTTGTTCGTCTTCAAAGCCAGCTCCAAGTTTTCAAACACCGTCAGCTGCTCAAACACCGTGGGCTTTTGGAACTTGCGGCCAATGCCTAGCTGGGCAATTTCGGCCTCTTTGTAGCGCAGCAAGTCGATGGTGCTGCCAAAGAACACCGTGCCCGTATTGGGCTTGGTTTTGCCGGTGATGATGTCCATCATCGTGGTCTTGCCCGCCCCATTGGGGCCAATGATGCAGCGCAGCTCGCCCGGTGCAATGTCTAGCGACAAGTTGTTGATAGCCTTAAAGCCATCAAAGCTCACGCTCACATCTTCCAAGTACAAGATGCGCCCGTGGGTTACATCCACCTCGCCCGGCGTGGCCAGCCGAGAAAAGCCTGCAGCGCGCCCGCCCGACTCGGTTTGCCCTGTGCGCGCTTCAAGCGCCGCTACATGGGCTTGCACGCGCTTAGCGCCTTGTTCCAGCAGATCGGGGGTCATGCTTTGCCTCCCTTGAGCTTTTTCACCAAGCCCACCACGCCATCGGGCAAGAACAAGGTCACACCAATAAACAAGGCCCCCAAAAAGTACAACCAAAACTCAGGGTAGGTCACGGTCAACCAGCTCTTGGCACCGTTGACCAAGAAGGCACCCACGATGGGGCCAATGAGGGTGGCACGCCCGCCCACTGCCGCCCAAATGGCAATCTCAATCGAGTTCGCAGGGCTCATTTCGCTGGGGTTGATGATGCCCACTTGCGGCACATACAAAGCCCCGGCCACGCCACACATCATGGCGGAGATCACCCAAATGGTGAGCTTGTAGCCAATGGGGTTGTAGCCACTGAACATGACCCGCGTTTCTGCATCGCGCACGGCTTGCAGCACGCGGCCAAACTTGCTGCCCACCAACCAGCGCGCCATCAAGAAGAAGCTAAGCAAGGTGGCTGCGGTCATCACAAACAAGGTCATGCGCATGCTGGTGGTGGCAATTGGGATGTCCACAATGCGTTTGAAGTCGGTAAAGCCGTTGTTGCCACCAAAGCCGGTTTCATTGCGAAAGAACAGCAGCATTGCCGCAAACGTCATCGCCTGCGTGATGATGGAAAAGTACACGCCCTTGATGCGAGACCGAAACGCAAAGAAGCCAAACACCAAGGCCACCAAGCCCGGCACCAGCACGACCAGCAGCAGCGTGGCGACAAAGCTGTCAGACAAGGTCCAATGCCAGGGCAGAGTCTTCCAGTCCAAGAACACCATGAAGTCAGGCAAGGCGCTTTTGTAGTTGCCGTCCAAGCCAATCTGGCGCATGAGGTACATGCCCATGGCATAGCCGCCCAGCGCAAAGAACACACCGTGCCCTAAGCTCAAGATGCCGGTGTAGCCCCAGATCAGGTCCATGGCCAGCGCGCATATGGCGTAGCACATGATCTTGCCCACCAGCGCCACCGCAAAGTCGCTCATGTGGAACACGCTGTCCGCAGGCACCCACAGGTTCAGCACCGGTACCACGGCGCACAGCACCACCAGTGCCACCAACCAAGCGCCCCAAGCTGAGCGCGTTAACAAGGGCTTGCTCATGCTTCCCTCCCTTTCATGGCGAAGATGCCTTGCGGGCGCTTTTGAATGAAGATGATGATGAACACCAGCACCGCAATTTTGGCCAGCACCGCGCCGGTCCAGCCTTCCAAGAATTTGTTCAACACGCCCAGCCCCATGGCTGCGTACACGGTGCCCGCGAGTTGCCCTACGCCACCTAGCACCACCACCATGAACGAGTCCACGATGTAGCCTTGGCCCAGGTCCGGCCCCACGTTGCCCACTTGGCTCAAGGCGCAACCGGCCAGGCCCGCAATGCCCGAGCCCAGTGCAAATGCGTAGGTGTCAATCCGCGCGGTGTTCACCCCCATGCAACTGGCAATCGGCCGGTTTTGGGTCACGCCGCGCACAAACAAACCCAGGCGGGTTTTCTCAATCAAGAACCACACACCCACCAAGACCGCAATGGCAAAGCCCACGATCACCAAGCGGTTGTAGGGCAAAGACAAGTTGCCCATGAGCTGCACGCCGCCGCTCATCCAGCGGGGGTTTTCTACGCCCACGTTTTGGGCTCCGAAAATGGTGCGCACCAGCTGCATCAGCATCAAGCTAATGCCCCAGGTAGCCAGCAGGGTCTCCAGCGGGCGACCGTACAAAAATCGAATCACGCTGCGCTCTAGCGCCGCGCCCACCAAGGCCGACGTGGCAAATGCCACTGGCACGGAGGCCAGCAAGTACCAGTCAAACGCGCCGGGTAGGTATTTCTGAAACAGCCCCTGCACCACATAGGTGGCATAGGCGCCAATCATCATCAGCTCGCCATGGGCCATGTTGATCACGCCCATCAGCCCATAGGTAATTGCCAGTCCCAGTGCGACCAACAGCAAGATGCTGCCTAAGCTGATGCCACTGAACAAAGCACCTAAGCGGTCGCCCCAGGCCAAGCGCGATTCCACCGCGCTCAAACTCTTGTGCAGCGCTGCTTTGACGGAGCCGTCTGTCTCAACCTGCAAGCGCTCTACCAACAAGGTCTTGGTGGCCGCCTGGGTGCTCTCGCCCAAGGCTTGCGCGGCCTCTAAGCGCTTCGCAATCTCGGTGCTGCCCAGCAAGGCGGCGGCGCGCAGCAGGCCCAGCTGGTCTTTGATGTCGGCCACCGTTTCGGCAGCCAGTGCTTGTTCTATCAAAGGCAGCTTGCTCTCATCCACCTCGCCGCGCAGCGTCTTCACTGCGTCACGGCGTACCTGCGCATCCGCAGAGAGCAGCTTGAGTGCGGCCAGCGCAGTGTCTAGCTCGCCACGCATGCGGTTGTTGTTCATCACGTCTTCGGCGGTCTCGGGCAGTGCCACAGGGGCCCCGGTGACAGGGTCTTGGCCTTGCCCATCGACCACCAGCACAGGGGTTTCGCCCACCAGCTTTACCGCGTCGTCCGACAGCGCTTGGATGAACGCAAGCGTCTTGGCATCGGCGTGGCTAACCGCCGCACGCAATGCCTCGATACGCGCATCTCCCTCGCCCACCGCAAGGGATTTTGCCTCTGCAGCGCTCAGTGCATATGCACGACCCGCTATGCAAAACATAGCAATGAGTAGCACATGGATTATTCGCTTTGGCATACGCCAAGTTCTCCCAGTCAAACCAAACAACCGCCACCCCCTGCAACAGGCGGCGGCGGCCCGGGCCTTTTCGGCTCTCTCCCTGACCTTGCCTGTGACAGCCTTACTTCTTGACGGGTTCGTCAGGCTTGACGTCGTTACCTTCGATGTACGGAGACCATGGCTTGGCCTTCACAGGACCCGGTGTCTTCCAGACCACGTTGAACTGGCCGTCGGCCTTGATTTCGCCGATGAACACGCTCTTGTGCAAGTGGTGGTTCTTTTCATCCATCTTGGAGACGATGCCGCTAGGTGCCTTGAAGGTTTGACCCGCCATCGCTGCGATCACCTTGTCCACGTCGGTGGACTTGGCTTTCTCCACGGCTTGCTTCCACATATTGATGCCGATGTAGGTCGCTTCCATCGGGTCGTTGGTCAAAGGCTTGTCCTTGTGTCCAGCAATGCCCTTGGCCTTGGCGTAATCAGACCACTTCTTGATGAACTCGGTGTTGGTGGGGTTCTTGATGGACTGGAAGTAGTTCCATGCCGCCAAGTGGCCCACCAGCGGTTTGGTGTCCACACCGCGCAACTCTTCTTCACCCACGGAGAAAGCCACCACTGGCACGTCTTTGGCCTTCAAGCCCGCGTTGCCCAGCTCTTTGTAGAAGGGCACGTTAGAGTCGCCGTTGATGGTGGACACCACGGCGGTCTTGCCGCCAGCGCTGAACTTCTTGATGTCCGCCACGATGGTTTGGTAATCGCTGTGGCCAAACGGTGTGTACTTCTCGTCAATGTCGGTGTCCTTCACGCCCTTGGACTTCAGGTAAGCGCGCAAGATTTTGTTGGTGGTGCGGGGGTACACATAGTCGGTGCCCAACAAGACCCAACGCTTGGCAGCGCCGCCTTCTTTGCTCATCAGGTAGTCGACAGCAGGAATAGCTTGCTGATTAGGCGCTGCACCCGTGTAGAACACGTTCTTGGACAGCTCTTCACCTTCGTACTGCACGGGGTAAAACAGCAGGCCGTTCAGCTCTTCCACGACCGGCAGCACCGACTTGCGGGACACCGAAGTCCAGCAACCGAAGATGACGGAGACTTTGTCTTGGGTCAGCAACTGCTTGGTCTTTTCAGCAAACAGCGGCCAGTTAGACGCTGGGTCTACCACCACAGGTTCCAGCTTCTTGCCGAGCACGCCACCCTTGGCGTTGATTTCGTCAATGGCCATCAACACAGTGTCTTTCAACACGGTTTCAGAAATGGCCATGGTGCCAGACAGGCTGTGCAAGATACCCACCTTGATGGTGTCAGCCGCAAAAGCTGGCACTGCAGAGAGGGTGCTAAGAGCGACGGCAGCCGTAAGGGCCTTGAGCGTGAAGCGCCGAGAATTTGTGCGTTGCATGAAGAGACCTTCCAAAGTTAAAGAAAAACCAAACTCGCCGCGCTGGGTGCTTGCTGCTGCAAGCCTTTGCGTTAACGTGGTTCAACTTTAGGCAAGGCCCCGGGTTTGGGAAATACGCCGAGTGGCGTATGTGGGGCCGTAGGGCTCAACACTCTTCCTCGTTCAGTCCGCTTCAGTTTTTATAGCTGCTTGCGCAATCCACATGCGCGCCAGAGCCATAATTAGCCCAAATTTTTCTCACCATGACCGCAGCTGCACACCGCCCCACCACCCCGCTGTTTCGCCGCGACCTGGTCCGCTGGCAGCACCTGGTGGTGCCGCAATGGTTGGCGCTGTTGCAGGCTGGTGCGCCGGTGGAGGCTGCGCCTGAGGGGGCGTGGTGTGTGCTGGAGGTGGGGTCGGACGGCGGGGCGGCCTATGCCCAAGGCCATGTCCCGGGCGCTAGGTATGTGGACACGCACTGGCTGGAAGCGCCGCCGCTCTGGAACAAGGTGAGCGATGACGCTTTGCTGGCGGTGCTGCTGGGCCTGGGCATTGCCCATGACACCACGGTGATTGTGCTGGGGCGCACGGCCACGGCCGTGGGCCGCGTGGCGCATCTCATGCTCTACGCCGGGGTGCGCGATGTACGCTTGCTCGATGGAGGCGTAGCAGCGTGGCAACGTGCGGGCTTGCCGTGGGCCCAAGGAAAAGGGCATTTGCCCTCACGCGTGCAAGCACCCTGCCCGCCAGCAGGCTTTGGTGTGCCCTGCCCCGCACAGCCGCAGTGGATGCTGAACTTGGCGCAAGCCGAGCAGTACCCCCACACGCCGGGCGCGGCCTTGGTCAGCGTGCGCACCTGGGGGGAACACACGGGCCGCACCTCGGGCTACGACTACATCAGCGCCAAGGGCGACATTCCCGGCGCGCTGTGGGGCCATGCGGACAGTGCGGAGAGGCACGCGCTTGCCCGTGTGGATGTCAACGGCATGGACGCCTTCCACACCGCCGACGGCTGCCTGCGCAGCGCGGCTGACATTGCCGCCATGTGGCGTGCAGAAGGCATTCACCCCGGCTTGCAGCTTGCGTTTTATTGCGGCACGGGGTGGCGGGCGTCGCTGGCTTTTTTCTACGCCTGGCTCATGGGCTGGGAGCACATTGCGGTGTTTGACGGCGGCTGGCTGGAGTGGAGTGTGGCGCTCGCGCCAAGCAATACCCCTGCAAATTAGCTGTGCGAATCAGTGTGTGGTCCAGCGCACACACCATCCTTACAGTTGGGCGATAAGCGCCGCCTTGGTTGCCCCCAATGAGAAGATGCCCTTGGACTTTCTGCGTTTGGTCTATGTAAGCAGTTTGGTGGATGAATATGGCTTTGCCCTGGCGCCACTGCTGACCACGCTGAGCCGCGACTATGTGGCGGGGCAGGTGTCTAGCCTCACCGTGTTTGCCAACGGTAGCCTGATGCAGATGCTGGAGGGTGAGCGTGCACCCGTGCGCACCGCGTTTGCCCATGTGCGTGCGGAACCTGTGCACTTTGGCATCACCCTGCTGGTAGAGGACCCCATTGCAGAGCCCAGCATTGGCGGCACCCACCTGGGGTTGCTGCAGTTTGTGCACGAGATAGGTCGAACGATGTCACCCTCCGTAGAGCTGTTTCAGCTTTCACCCACTGAGCTGTCCAAGCGACTACCGGCCAACGATGTGCTACCGCTGTTTACAAGCTTTGCCTCGGGCAGCCGCGGGGTTGCCTGCTAAAACAAGGCCGCTGTAGGGTGCACGCTATGCCGCACTAAGCGGGCAAGCACACCGACCCACCCAATGTACGAGCGCAGAATGGGCACACCATGCATGCACTGCCGCCTGACGCACCCAGAAACATAGAGGACGCTTTATGTGTGAATGAATGTGTTCCTGTCAAGGGCCATCCATCCGATACTTTGGAAGTGACAAAAAAAGTAGTTAACTATAAAAAGGCCGTTGGCAGCCGCATCAAAGCTCTTCGTACCGAAAGCAGCCTGTCGCAGGAAATTCTTTCCGAGCGCTGCGGGATCTTTCGCACCTACTTGAGTCGCATAGAGTCGGGCTTGGCGAACCCCACCTTGGTGGTATTGGTGGCCTTGGCGCAATCTTTAGGAGTAGAGCCTTTTGAGCTTCTGCTGGTGGACAAACACGAGCCACGCGCCTGAAACCACGTTTCACTTGCACGCTTGGAGTCTTTTGGCTACAATACCTACCAACTAGTCGGCATACAAAAGGTTTTTATGATGGAACAACTCCATACCGATGTTTCGCAACGCGTGGTGCTGTACACCCCGAGCTTGCCGTGGCAAGCCTCTCCGGTGGCGGGGGTAGAGCGTCGCCAATTGGAGCGCGATGGGGGTGAAGTAGCACGCGCCACCTCGGTGGTGCGCTACGCCGCTGGCGCGCGCTTCAATAGCCACACGCACGCGCTAGGCGAAGAGTTCTTGGTGCTGGAAGGCATCTTTGAAGATGAGCACGGCAACTACGGCCCCGGCACGTATGTGAAGAACCCACCGGGCTCTTCGCACACCCCGTTCACCCGCGACGGTGTAAGCATTTGGGTCAAGCTGCGGCATCTGGATGTAGCAGATACCGAGCGCGTGGTGGTGGACACGGCCACTGCCCAGTGGTATCCGGGCATGGTGGCAGGTTTGTCCGTGCTGCCTTTGTCCGAGTACGCGACCCAGCACACGGCCTTGGTGCGTTGGGCACCTGGCACACGGTTTAACCGCCACCGCCATTTTGGTGGCGAAGAGATTTTTGTGGTGAATGGCACCTTTGAAGACGAGCATGGCAGCTACCCCGCAGGCACATGGATACGCAGCCCGCACATGAGTGAGCACCAACCGTTCAGCCTTGAGGGCTGTACGATTCTGGTCAAGACCGGGCACCTGCCCCTGTAATTTAGTTGCACAGATGAAGCATTTTTCAGAACTCAGTGGCGCAGCCGAGCGCGTGGTGGACGTGGCCGAGGTGCTGATACAGCAAGCCGGCTACAACGGTTTTTCTTATGACGACGTGGCACGCCAAGTAGGCATCAAGAAGCCCAGCATTCACCACCACTTTCCCACCAAAGCCGATCTGGTCGCTGTGGTGGCGCAGCGCTACACGCACCGGTTCAGGCAGGAACTGTTGGGCATTGAAGGCAAACACGCCAAGGCTGCGCAACGCCTGACTGCCTACGCGGCCTTGTTTGAGGCAACCTATGCCCAAGACCAGCGCCTGTGTGTGTGCGGCATGCTGGGTGCCGAGGCCCAGGGCCTGCCACCCGAAGTGCGCCAAGAGGTGAACTATTTTTTTGCAGCCAATCTGGAATGGCTGACCCACGTGTTTGCCTCAGGTGCGGCCCAGGGCGGCTTGCGCTTGAGCACAACGCCACAGGCCCATGCCCAACTGTTTCTGTGCGCGCTGGAAGGCGCCATGGTGGTTGGACGTGGCGGCACACCCACCATGGGCCCTGCCATGGTCGGTGAAAGCCTGATTTCTCTCATGCTGGCCTGAAAAGGCTGGCTTTTTTTACCCACACAATCTACCAAGTAGTCGGTAGTTTTTAAGACAAAGGACTTGATATGCAAACTGAATTCAAAGGCCAAAAGCTATTGGTCGTAGGCGGCACCAGCGGCATGGGTTTGGCCATTGCCCGCCACATGGTGCAGCGAGGCGCCAGCGTTGTAGTGACTGGGCACCGCGCAGACAAGACCGCTGAAGCCTTGGCCGAACTGTCTGCACTAGGCAGCGCTGCTGCCATCAACGCCGACCTCATCACCCCGCAAGGCCTTGCGGACCTGCAAAGCCAACTGGCCACCGCGCACCCCGACATCAAGCTCGTGGTCAATGCTGCAGGCGTGTTTGCGCCCAAGCCGTTTCTTCAGCACACGCAAGACGACTACAGGCCCTACCAAGCCTTGAACGAGGCGTTCTTTTTCATCACGCAAGCCGTGGTGCAGCGCATGGTGGCGCGCCAGCAAAAAGGGGCCATCGTGAACATTGGCTCCATGTGGGCCAAGCAAGCCATTGCGGCCACGCCCTCCTCGGCCTACTCCATGGCAAAAGCGGGCCTGCATGCACTGACACAGCACTTGGCGATGGAGTTGGCGACCCACGGCATCCGTGTGAATGCGGTGTCGCCCGCCGTGGTGGCTACGCCTATCTACGAGGGCTTTATCCCCAAAGAGCAAGTGCATGGGGCGCTGCAAGGCTTCAATGGTTTTCACCCCATTGGCCGCATAGGCACGCCGCAAGACGTGGCCGAAGTGGCGTGCTTCTTACTGTCCGAGCGCGCCGCGTGGGTAACAGGCGCCATTTGGGATGTGGATGGTGGGGTGATGGCGGGGCGCAATACCTAAGCAGTCACGTCCGCGCCGCAGGCGTGCCGTCTAGCCCGAATTGGTGCCAGGCGCGGCGCAGTTGGGTGTCGGAGCTAAAGCCTGCGGTCTCAGCGGCTTGGGTGACGTTGCGGCCAGCTTGCAGTGCGGCTTGCGCCACGGCCAGGCGGATGCGGCGCAGGTACTGCAAAGGCGCAATGTCGGCGTGTTCGATGAACAAGCGCGTGAGGTGGCGGGGCGAGGTGTGGGCGACTTCGGCCATGCGGGGCACGCTCCACGCCGATTGCGGCGCTTGGCTCACCGCGTCTTGCACGCGGTGCAGCGCAGCATGCATGTGGTTGCGGTAGGCCAAAAAGGGCGAGAACTCGGGGTCGTGCGGGCCACGGCGCAGGGCCACCACCATGGCCTGCGCCACTTGCGCGGCCAGCGGGGCACCGCACACCGCGCTGATGCGGTGCAAAAACAAATCAATGCCCGTGGTCACCCCGGCGCTGCTGAACACCGCGCCGTCTTCCACAAACACGCGGTTGGCCACCACGTCGCACCGAGGCTCTGCGCGGGCCAATTCCTCCAAATGCTGGTGGTGGCTGGTGGCGCGCCGCCCTGCCAGCAAGCCCGCATGGGCGGCCAGCACCGAGCCCGCACACACGGTGACCAGCTCCACACGGCCCGCCTGCAAACGCAAACCGCGCAGCCAGTGCAACAAGGCCTGCACTTCGGGCACTTGCACATCAATGGCCTCGCCGGGCTGCCCCACCACCACCACCCAGGTGGGGCGCGCAAAGGTATAGGGGGGCAAGGGCTCCAGCCCCGCCAGCTGCGCGCCCACCGAGCTGGGCATTTGCGCCGTGGGCCCGGCAAACCGCATATGAAAGCGCGGGCTCTGGCCTTGCAGCACTAGGTGCCGGTTGGCAATGCGCAAAGCCTCGGCGGGCCCCGCCCAGTCCAAAATCAAGCTGCCGGGTAGCAGCGTGAAGAGCACGTCAATCACAGCGGGGTTGGCAATCACGGTATGGGGTTCCATGCATAGTCCATTTGTTTGGCGGTGCGGTGGGCCAAGGCCTCGCCGCCCAAGCGAGCCACCAGGTGCAAGCTCATGTCCATGCCCGCGCTGATGCCCGCAGAGCTGAGCAAACGACCGAGGTCTACCCAGCGCGGCCCTTGCACCACATCCAGCGCCGGAAACTGAGCGCGCAAGTCCTCAATATCTTCCCAATGGGTGGTGACCTGCTCACGCACGATGACGCCGCTGGCGGCCAGCAAGAAGCTACCGGTGCAGACCGAGGCCGTGATGCGGGCGTGGGCAGACGCCGCGCGAAGCCACGCCAAGGTGGCAGGACATTGCATGGCCGCTGTCACCACGCCACCGGGCACGATGAGCAGGTCAAAGCCTGGGGCTTGCGCAAAGTCGGCATCGGGCAGGAGCACCAAGCCTGCGCGGGCCCGCACGGCTTCACGTCTGCGGGCCACGGTGCGCACCGCAAACAATGGCGCTGTGGCATGGCTGCGCCCGTGCACGCGGCTGGCGGTGGTAAACACCTCGTAGGGGCCGGCAAAGTCCAGCACCTCTACGTCGTCGAACACCAAGATGCCCACTTGCAGAGGCGGGTCGCCTGCGGTGTTGGGGGGCTGTTGCACGTCGGACATGCCTTACGCAGCGGCCTTGGCACGGGCCAAGGCTTGCTCTACGGTGCACAGCGTGGCAAAGCGCTCAGTCAACACGGTGGTGGTGCGGGCCTTGATGTCGGCAGCGCTGAGCGGCTGGCCATTGGGCTGCTGCATGTCAAAGGTGAGCGTGGCGTCCACCACATAGTCCACCGCCCAGCCCAGGTCCGAGGCGTGGCGCGTGGTGGTTTCGCAGCATTGCTCGGTGCGAATGCCGCTGACGATCAGGCGGCCAATGCCGTTCTCGGTGAGCCACACATCCAGCCCTGTGCCCACCAGGGCGCTGTGGCGGTGCTTTTCAAACGTGGCGCTGGCGGCAAAATCCACCAAGCCGCCCAAGGGTTTGATGAGGCCTGAGGCGTGGGCAAACGCGTTGTCAGCCTGGTCGGGGCCGTCGGTATGGAACACCCGCACCACCGGCACGCCTTGGGCAAGAGCCCCCGTAATCAAAGCGTTTTGCGCGGCCAAGTAGGCGGGCATGTCACGCTCGGTAGAGTAAGGGCGGTGGCGGAATGACTCTTGCACATCGATCACTAACAGACAGGTTTTCATGGCTAGACGCTTTCAAGCAGTGGTTAAAGACCGCTCTATTTTGTTGCGCAAGCTGCCATTTAACCACTTACAAAGAGACCAGACCCCATCAAATTAGGACATTTTGTAGTTGTACAAAATGAAGCCCTTGTTGTCGCCCACTTGGTCGTACAAGCGCCGGGCGCGGGCGTTGGTGTGGTGGGTGCCCCAGTACATGCGGGGCGCGCCGCGCTCGCGGGCGACCTGCCCTACGCGGTGAATTAGCGCACCGGCTACACCGGCACCGCGTGCTGCAGGGTCTACAAACAGGTCTTGCAAGTAGCACACGGGTGCAGTCCACACATTCACATGGAACAGGTAGTGGGTGATGCCCACCAAGCGCCCGTCCACCCAGGCGCCAAAGCCATACACCTCGTCAGCTTGCAGCAGGCGTTGCCAGGTGTGGGCGTAGGCCTCATCGGGCAGCACGGTTTCATAAAACGTTTTGTAGGCCTGCGCCAGCGGCAGCCACTGATCAAAGTGCGCGGGCAAGAAGGTGGCGATCTCCAAACCGGCGGGTGTGGGGGCGCTCAAACGGGCACCTTGCTGGCAAGGTTTTGGCTCATGAGCTGGGCCATACGCGACTCGGGCTCGCCGCCGTGCGCGCTCAACCCGGCTACCACGCCACGCTGCTCGGGTGCCTGTTTGTTTTGGCTCGCCTTCCACTTGCCCACCCAGCGCTGCACGGGTATTTCAATGCCCACAATGGCGGCCAGCATTTTGTCGATGTAGTCCTTGGGCGCGTCTGCCACTGCCCACGGCAAGGCTTGCCCCGCTTCGTGGCGCTGGGTCAGGCGGCTCACGATGTCGAGCACGTGCTCTGCGTCTTGCACCACCTGTGCGCTGCCATGCGCGTGCACGGCCACATAGTTGTAGGTGGGCACCTCTTTGCCATGCGCATGCTTGCTGGGGTACCAGTTGGGCGAGATGTAGGCCTGGGGTCCAGTGAACACCGCCACGCCCGACACGGGTGCGGCTTGCAAAGCTTGCCATACCGGGTTGGCACGGGCCACATGGCCTACCAAAGTGCCATGCTCGCCACGCGATTCATCCAGCAAAAACGGAATGTGGTTCACCAACAGTTCGCCTTGGTGTGGCACCACCCAGCTTGCCAAGGGGTAGTCACGCACCATGGCATACAGGGTGGCGGGGTCGGTTTCTTTGAAGTGGTTGGGCAAGTAGGTCATGGTGAATCAGGTACGTGGTTGAAGAAAAATGGCAGAGACTTGTCTACGCGGCTTAAGCCTGCGCCCAAGGCTGGGGCTCACACCGCACTTCGCTCTGGACGGAGTTGGCAATAAAGCATTCGTCGTGGGCGCGGTGGTGCAGGGCTGCTAGCTCTGCGGGCGTGGGCTCTGGGCCCGCAAACTGCACGGCGGGGCGCAGGGTCACGCGGGTCATGGCCTGTTTGCCGTGGGCGTTGCGCGCCATCAGGCCCACGGCGGCGTCACGGTAGTGGTTGACCACCCAGCCTGCGCGGGCCGCAATGTCCAAAAACCACAGCATGTGGCAGCTCGACAAAGAAGCCACAAACGCTTCTTCAGGGTCCACCCCGGCGGCGTCTGACATGGGCAGGGGCACCACATGCGGCGAGGACGAGCCCAGCACCTGCTGCCCACCGTCAAACTGCCAGGTGTGGCGGCGGCTGTAGCGGTGGTCGGTATAGGCTGCGTCGCCGCGCAACCACTCTACGGTGCAAACATGTTCTGCCATGGCGTTCTTTCTGTTCAGGGGCAAGGGGCTTGCCTACAATGGTTCTTCAGTTTATTCACTTCAACGCGACGCCAAAGGGCCAATTCGCCATGCTGGAAAGAACCAATGCGCCCGCATCCCGCCCCACCAAAGGCGAGGCCTTGCGCCAGCAGGTGTACGTGGAGTTGCGCCGTGCCATTGAGCAAGGCACGTTTGCGCCGGGCACGCGGCTACCGCCCTCACGCGCGCAAGCGCTCACGCTGGGGGTGTCGCGCAACACCGTGCTGTGGGCCTTGGAGCGCTTGCAGGCCGAGGGCTATGTGGTGGCGCGCGTAGGCGATGGCAGCTATGTGTCGGAGCATTTGTCGCAATGGGCCAGCAAGCGCAGCGCGCCCACGCCACCCGCCCTTGGCGCCAGCCTGTCCAACCGGGGGCGCCAGCTCACCCATGCCGTTCGGCACTGGAACCCACCGCTGCAAGGCGCCCTGCCCTTTCGCATTGGTGCGCCTGAGGTGGCCAGCTTTCCGTTTGCGCTGTGGGACAGCTTGGCCCGCCAAAGCACCAAGGCGGAGCGCGTGGCACAAGCGCAATACCTAGACCCCGCGGGCTCGCCTGCCCTGCGCAGCGCCATTGCGCAGTGGCTCTGGGCGTCGCGCGGCATACGCTGCGAGGCGGCGCAAGTGGTGGTGTGCTCAGGCTCGCAGCAAGCCATTGACCTGATAGGCCGCTTGCTCTTGGACGGGGGTGACGAAGTGGTAGTGGAAGACCCGGGCTACCCCGGCATTCAGGTGAGCTTGGCCGGGCATGGCGCCAAGGTCTGCCCCGTGCCGGTCGATGACGAAGGGCTGCAGGTGGACCAAGCCGCTGCACGGTGGCCCCAAGCGCGTATGGCCGTGGTCACGCCTACCTCGCAGTTCCCGACCGGCGTGCGCATGAGCCTGCAACGCCGCGTGGCCCTGCTGGACTGGGCCAACACCCAGCGTGCCTGGGTGGTGGAAGACGACTACGACGGCGAGTTCCAGTACGGCCCCCACCGCTTGCCCGCGCTGTGCAGCCTGCCGCATGCGCAGCGTGTGCTCTACGTCGGCACGTTTTCCAAAACGCTACACCCCGGCCTGCGCCTGGGCTTTGTGGTGGTGCCGCACGCGCTGGCCCATGCCTTTGCCATGGCCCGCGCACTGACCGACCGCCACGCCCCCGGCGACACGCAAGCCACCCTCACCCGCTTTATCACCGAGGGGCATTTGCTGCGGCATCTGCGCCGCATGCGTGAGCTCTACCCCAAACGCCAGCAGGTGCTGATAGACGCCGTGGCCCAGGCCACCCAAGGCCGCTGGCAACTGCGCCCCAGCAACCAAGGGATGCACCTGCTGCACGAAATGCCCGCCGACTACCCCGACCAAGCCTTGAGCCAACGTGCGCAGGAGGCCGGCCTCATGCTCGCCCCGCTGTCGCGCTACACCATGGAGTCCAAACGCCGCGGCTGGCTCTTGGGCTACGCGGGCTACGACAGCACCACACTGCGCATGGCGGTGGATCGCCTAGGGACATTACTACAAAAATGATAGTTGCCTGCGCATATTGCATGGGCACTGGGGACTGGTTTCTCCCTTAAACACACTGTGCTGTCATGTGTCGTTCTGCTGGTGTTAGAGTCGCGGTTTTGCTGGGTCTGCTAAAAGCACCTCCTCACGCCCCGTACTTTGGAGTGGATGAGAGGTGAACGCAGCCAACGAGTGGGGTCAAGTACAGAGACCGTCGAGCGTTCAGTACGGGTCTTGTGACTCATTACTGTGACTTGACTCCGTTCGCGATGGGCCATACGTCGCCTCTCTATGTTTCAGTCGATGTCGGTGCAAACACCTACTTGTGCCTTAGAAATCGCGATGCCAATTTCAGTAAGATCCTCGCTCACGCATATGCAGCGCGAAATGTAAAACGCATCGCTCGCGCTTTTCGATACTTAGCAGGGAGAGAGAAAAAATGAAACGCACACCATGGGAATGGCTGGGCTTGGGTGTCCTATTGGTTGGTTGTGGCGGGGGCGGAGGTGGCGGCGGAGGAGTTAGTCCTAGCACCTCTTCCAGCAACTCCACAATCAGCGGGGTAGCAGCTTACGGAGCACCATTGGCTAATGCCTCAGTAGTGGTGAGTGATGGAAATGGACGCAGCACAACCGCCACTGCAGACGCCAATGGCGTTTACTCGGCAACGGTTACGGGGTTTACTGCTCCACTGTTAATTGTCGCAAGTGCCAACTCTGGCGAAAGCACCCGACGCTACCTGTCTCTCTTGGACACTGTTCCCGCATTGGGCACAACAGCTGTAGCGAACGTCACACCATTGACCCAGGCGATCGTGGCTATGGCATCGACCAATGGCACAGATCCAGAAGAATTCGCACGTGATGCGTCCAAACTGCGAAACCTACCTCTGGCCAATATCGCCACTGCGGTAACGCGCCTACAAGGTACGTTGGCACCGATCTTGACTGACGTGGGCTTGAGCAGCAGCTTTAACCCCATGCGAACATCCTTCGCAGCAGACCGCACTAGTGCAGGTGACAAACTGTTGGATACGGTCAAAGTAACTGTGAGTGACCAAGGGGTCAACCTACTTAACGTGCGCGCGCCCATTGCTAGCAATGGTGCGGGTGACAGCAACAGTGTCACTGTAAAGGGACTTGGCGGCGCGGCGCCTGCGGCATTGCCAACACCAACAATCCCACTTTCCGACTTGGTTTCATTGGATGCCTGGCGCAATCAAGTCAATAACTGCTTGGCATTGCCACCGGCGCAAAGAGCAAGTTATTCAGGCGGTGCATACACCTTCCTAGGCGCCTGCGCTTCCGTCACCGGTTTTTCCAATGCTTACAAACACAACGGATACACCTTAAGTCAGACTTGGGGCGCGCGATTGCTGGATGGCATTCCAGCAGGCGCTGTGATGGCGTATCCAGAAATTCTGACATTCTTAAAAAATCTCGCCACAGATGACATCGCCTTAGTGCGACTGAGCTACGCCTCCCCGGTTGGCGGCGGGTCTTACATTGAGACGGCTCGCAAGATCAGCGGTCAATGGGCGATCGACGGAAACCAACGCAACTACGACGCAAGTGTCTCGGTCGCCTTGCAGCGCCAAGAAGATGTCAGTACCAACCCATGGAAAACGGGTGGCGTCAGCGTAGGTAAGTCCAGCGCCTATTCCAGCCGCATGTATTTCCGCTTCAACCAGTCAGGTCCGAACGGCTCTGACGTTTACGCGGTGCGTGTAAAGGGACCAGGTTTGCCATCAGCTGGTTTGGTATTCGCGCGTTCCAGTGCGTGCGGTACCGGCGACTACCTCGCGTTTTATTCTAACGATGGTGGTCTGCCCGCTGCAACATTGGCCACCCAGCCGACTAGCAGCACTGGCAATGGCTGGAATGTTGACGTTGCTCCGTTGGGTAGTGTCTACACGGGAAGCAGTTTTTACAACGACTGGAGAGGAACCTACGATCGTTTCAACTCAACGGCTCAAACGGCTGTGGACTTGTCAACGATCCCCGAGTTTGCGAGTTATGCGTGGGAGGTCTTCACTGTCACCGGTGGATCTACTCCTTTCGCCAGCTTTAATTCGCGCATTACCACGCGACCTGTTGCAGCCGCAGAGGGCTCAAAAATGCAGTGGGCGAATTTTTCATCCGCATCTCGTGAATATGCAAACCCCAGCGTCAGCGTGAAAGCTGGGGAACTTACCTCGGTTAACTTGGCTTGGACGCTGCCAGCAGGCGCACCAATGGTTCGCTCCGCCTATATCGTGGGCTACGATGGCACAAATCGCATGACCATGGATGCGAATGTTGCAAAGCTAGGAGACACCTCCGTGACTCCTCTGGCGATCCAAGAGCGGGACGCGAACAACAGCGTTTGCTCGTACAACAAACTGCCAGCTTTCACTACAACAACAGGCTCACGGGCCATTGCGACCCGGCAATCCACTGATCGTGGACTGCAGTTGCAGCAGAGTCTCTGGCATGCTGGTAGAAGTTAAGCGAGAGGTTTAAGCGTTAGAACAATGGAGGAGCGTCGCGTTTGCGACTGCTCCTTTTTTTGGCTTTGATGCTTTGTGGTGCGGCCCTGTTGAAGCCAATTCCGCTGGCGCGATTTCGTAAAGCATAGCAGCGCGCGCCCTCAAGACACTACAAAAATAGTAGCTACTCGTATTTATCCCATTAGGAAAAACAGCCATTTCTGCATCAAAAATCGGTACTGCATCCATCACTATTGGGCTGTTCTGCCGCAATGCGTCAGCGTATTACCGCCCGGCACCAGGGACTTCATAACAAAGCCAAGTTTGGAACCAAAAGACATTCCGCGTGGGCGGCTGGAGAGACGAAGCTGTTTCATGTTTTCGAAGCGTATGCCCGGGACTGGGTGCAGGCAGCTACGCCCCAGCAACCAAGGTATGCACCTGCTGCACGAAATGCCCGCCGACTACCCCGACCAAGCCTTGAGCCAACGCGCGCACGAGGCAGGCCTCATGCTCGCCCCGCTGTCGCGCTACACCATGGAGTCCAAACGCCGCGGCTGGCTCTTGGGCTACGCGGGCTACGACAGCACCACACTGCGCATGGCGGTGGAGCGTCTGGGCGTGGTGTGCTCGTTGATGGGCATCTAAGTGCCCTAAGACGACGGCCTCCATAAGGGAACGCAGACGCGCACCCAATGGGAGTGCCAGCAGACGTACAACAACTCGCCAAAAACTCCCACAAAATCCAAAAAGGCAAGTTGCTCACCCGGAAATTCGATTTTCCCGTTGTGTAACAACAACGCTATCTCCCACTAAAAATGCGGTTTTTGGGTTGAAACCGTTTTCATACGCCGTTCACGCATGCATGTGAACTGCGAATGAAACGACTCCGATTTCGGCATGACGTACCCACTACGTAACGCTCTTGGGTGTTTTCCCTTGGGGACGCGCACAACGGCACCATCGTTCCAACAATTCATCCGTTGTTACGAATTCGTGACAGCAAAGCGGGAGACAAATCCCTTTCTTTACCCTCACAGTTGAAAACGGTTATGCACAAAAAAATCAAACTTATCGCTCGCACAACTTCAGCGGCGGCCTTGCTTGCCATCGGCAGTTCTGCATTTGCAGCGCCTGAAATCGGAGCCAACATTGAGCTGGACAACACCAATCGAAGCGGAGGCGCTGTAGCAGCAGGCGACAAAGGCCTGAGTCAAAGCGGCCGTGTGGAAATCAGTGCTTCGAGCAAAGCGGGCACCAATTGGTTTGTGGCCGGGAAAAGCGCTTTTGTGACCAAAAAAGATGGCACTCTCGGCACTGACGACATGTGGATCCAACTCGGCTCTGCCACTGGCGACGTAAAGCTGGGCCGCTTTGAGTCCGCAGACCTGTTCCCCCTAGCAGGTGACACCTTGGTCAACCATGCGGGCAATGTTTACGGCGCAAACACACTGCGCGGCCGCAAAGCGGGCGACGTGTTCCATGCGCAAGGGACTATTAACTTTGGCGCAGGCTTGTCATTCGAGTTGGGATTGATTGAAACCACCAACAACAACATCGTGGGTTCCGGCTCCAAGGGTACCCGTCCGGTGTTGTCCTATGCGTCAGGTCCATTGACCTTGCGTGCGGGCGTCGAAAGCGGTGAGTATGCGTCTGGCAATAGGGTCAGCGGATCCGGCCTAACGGGCAGCTACGACTTTGGTGGATTCAAGCTCACGGCCAACATCGCCCAAGGCAAGCAAGACTCCGCGACGGCGCTCAACCAGTCTGCAATCGGCCTATCCGCATCGGTGGGCAACCTTGGGCTGGGCTTCGCCTCGGGAACCAATGACATCACAGGTGGCGACACCAAGGTGAGCACCGTCTATGGGTCCTACAAGATTCCCTTGTTTGATGTGAGTGGAGCTTCCGTCACCCCCGCCTTTTCAAGCTCAACCGTGAAAAACAGTGTCACGGGCATCAGCACCGACGAGAACGCCTTCCGCGTCCGTTTGAACTACACCTTCTAAACGCACAGGCCAACTGCTCACCAAGGGCCAACACAACGGGGTGCGCGCAAGCGCACCTTTTTGCGTTGGCGGTGCTGCATGATGGCTTGCGGACCTACTCGCACGGGGTGCGTGCTCTCCATCATGGCGCGTGGGGTGCGCAGCGCCACCAAGGCAGTTGGCGCACCTGGCTGGCGTGTGAAGGCAACTCAGTGCGCTGCCACCGGCGAGGCGCGCGCACGCTCAGTCGCCCAAGTCAACCACCTGTGTCGGCACCAAGCCCGCTGGAGCTGCGTAATCCGCCAACACAAAAATACGATGCGACTGCGTCACCAGCGTTTGGAGATGGGCTGTCAAGATACGGATCGACGCAAAGTCTAGCGCCGCAAAAGGCTCGTCGACCAACGCAAGTTCAGCCCCACTGGCCAAGGCCGTTGCCCACCACACCTTGCGCTTGGAGCCCGTGGAGAGCATGTACAGCGGCTTGTCCCAATGCGGCTCCAAGTCCAAGGCTTGCGTGAGGGTGTCTAAGAGCGAAGCACTCCACCGTGGGTAGTGCTGGCGCATGGTTTGTAGGTAGGCGCTGACAGGGGTGGCGTCATAGGCGGTGCTGCGCGGCTCCGTCCAGACCACATGGTCTCGGTACGCGGCCGCGTGCTCTCGCGCATCCAGAACACCCGCCTCTAGATGCAGGCGAACATGCCCGTGCTGGGCTTGCAACTCCCCGGCCAAAAGGCGCAGCAACGTGGTCTTGCCTCGGCTTTCACCCCCCTGCACGAGACACACGCCCGGGCGCAGTTGCAGGTTGAATTGCGCAAACACAGGTCCGTTGGGGCCGGAGAAACCAAGCCCTTGCGCAGAAAGCATAAGAGGGGGCATAGACACGGGGTTCCGATAAGCCACTGCGTTGCCCTGATGCCTAGGGGTTGCAGTAGTCGCAGCGCGAGGGCGGTACGGTCAAGCGTAAGACCTCTTGCTCCACATGGCCACACACGGCGCAGGTCGTGGCTTTGGCCTTCAGCGCTGAGCTGGGTTCACCGCATGCCTCGCAGACCGCACCGTAGATGGGCGACACCTCCCCAAAGCCCGTGCTGTGGCAGGCGGGGCAAGGGGTCCGCAGGAGCTGCGACAGCTGCTCGGCGCAACGCCCGATCATGGCCATGCGGGTGGGGTTGCGATGGGCGCGCATGTCGGTTTCTAGCCAAACGGGGCCATGGGCGAGAGCGCCACGCACGTGCTTCTCCAGCTGGCACCAGTTGTCACAGGCCTTGCTGAAGTGGGGTTCTGTGGGCCGGCCCACGATCACGCCATGGCGCTCAAAGCCCGCAGACTTTGCAAACGCCAGTGCCTCGTCCCAGGTGTTGGCGGTGGTTTGGTCATAGTTGGTCTCAGGGCCCTGCACCACGCTGTAGACCAAGCGCTTTTCGTCAGCATCCCACCACGCCAGCACTTCGCTGGCCCAGGCGGTCAGGCCCACATGGGGATCGGGGCCAAAGCTGCCTTCGCTGCCCAGACCATAGCGCTGTCCACTCAGCTGGGTGGCCAGCTTGGCCTTGGTCGCGGCAGCATCGAGCTGTGTGCCGCGGCGCGCCACCTCTCCGGTAAAGGTACCCAAGGTATCGGTGTCGTAACCGTGCACCGTTTCTACGGTGTAGCCCGCCTCTGCCAGCGCGGACTCCAGTGCAGCCTGCTTGGCGTGTTGGGTCAAAAGTGCAAGAGTGGGCATAGTGGTCAGGCCATGATGGCAGCGTTAATGGGCGAGGCTGGCCCGTGAAGGCCGTGATTCCCGCAGGTAAGAGACAAACCGTTTAGCAGCGGCCGACATGGGCTGGTCACGCCGCCACACCAGCAGCCATTGTCGACGAATCGGAAACCCGCTGACCTTGAGTTGCACCAATTGAGGCCCGCGCGCAGGCGACGGCGTATCCACAATATCGGCCACCGCTAGGCGCGACACTACCGCCAAGCCCAGCCCGGCAGACACGGCATGCTTGATGGCTTCGTTGCTGCCTAGGCTCATGGCGATGTGCGGCTCGAACCCCACACGCGCAAAGTGCTGCTCCGCCGCCATGCGGGTGCCACTGCCGGGCTCCCGCATCAACCACCGCGCCTTCGCCAAGCGCGAAAGTGTGAGGCGCTTGCCAGCCAAGGGGTGGTCGGCCGCGGCAATCACGACCAATGGGTTGTCCAAAAAGGGAAAGGTGTCCAAAGGCAACTCGTCTGGCGGCAACATCATGACGCTGAGGTCGTCGCGGCTACGCTGCAGTCGGTCCACCACGCGGTCTCTGTTTTCTACGGTGAGCTCAATGTCAACGCCGGGGTGCGCTGCCGCAAAGGGGCCCAGAAGGTCAGGCACAAAATACTCGGCCGTGGTAACAGCGGCGATGCGCAAGCGCCCGCGCAACAAACCATGCACTTCGGCCATGCGGGTTTCAAAGCGCTGCCAGCAGCCCGTGATCTCGTTGGCAGCGTCTTGCATGGCTTCACCCGCTTGCGTGAGCCGCAGCTGGCGGCCCACGGTTTCGAACAGGGGCTCACCGACTGCGAGCGCGATCTCGCGCAGCTGAATGCTCACGGTGGGCTGCGAGACATGCAACTCTTGTGCGGCACGCGTGACAGAGCGCAAACGCGCGGTGGATTCAAACGCACGCAGCTGTTGGGGTGTTACACGCTGCAAGCGCTTTAGCAATGTTGGCATAGCTTTTTATCTATGGATTGCATGAAAACAAAGTATTTTTCATTATGCGCCAAAGTCCCTACAGTCACGCCGTTCCTCCACACCACACTGAGTACTTCATGAAAATAGATACCGCCCAACAACTCGCCCCAGCCCCCCATAACGAAGCGGATCGCGGCGCGGCTGACACCGTTGCCATCACGATTGCCCATGGCGATGGCATTGGCCCCGAGATCATGGAGGCGACCCTCAAAGTGCTACAGGCCGCGGGCGCACGCATCGCCCCGGAGACGATTGAGATTGGCGAGAAAGTGTATTTGTCAGGCAACTCTGCGGGCATTGCGCCTGAGGCATGGGACAGCTTGCGCAAGACCCAAGTGTTCCTCAAAGCACCGATCACCACGCCCTCGGGCGGTGGCTACAAAAGCCTGAACGTCACGATCCGCAAAACCTTGGGGCTCTATGCCAATGTGCGCCCCTGCGTGAGCTATGCCCCATTTGTGGCCACCAAGCACCCCAAGATGGACTTGGTCATCGTGCGTGAAAACGAAGAAGACCTGTACGCCGGTATCGAGCACCGCCAGACCGATGAGGTGTTTCAGTGCCTTAAGCTCATCACCCGCCCTGGCTGCGAAAAAATTGTGCGTTACGCGTTTGAATACGCACGCAACAATGGCCGCAAAAAGGTCACTTGCATGAGCAAAGACAACATCATGAAGATGACGGACGGCCTCTTCCACAAGGTGTTCGACGAGATCAAGCTGCAGTACCCAGAGATAGAAAGCGAGCACTTCATCATCGACATTGGTGCCGCCAAACTCGCCACCAGACCCGAGCGCTTTGATGTGATCGTGACGCCCAACCTGTACGGCGACATCATCAGCGACATTGCAGCCGAGATGACGGGCTCGGTGGGTCTGGCTGGCAGCGCCAACATTGGCGAACACATTGCCATGTTCGAAGCAATCCATGGCAGCGCCCCTGACATTGCAGGCAAAGGCATTGCCAACCCTTCGGGTTTGTTGCTCGCGGCGGTGATGATGCTGGTGCATATTCGGCAAGCCGACATTGCCAGCAAGATTCACAACGCATGGCTCAAAACCATTGAAGACGGCATCGTGACCGCAGAGCTTGCAGCCAGTGCAGTGGGCCGCCCCTTTGGCAGCATGGACTTTGCCGATGCCGTCATAGAGCGCCTGGGCCAGCTGCCCACTACCTTCAAACCGGTGTATTACAACAACCCAAGCGCGGTGGCGGCCCAGGCCCCTGCCTTGTACACCCGCGCCGCGCCCGCCAAAAAAGAAACCGTAGGCGTTGACGTGTTTGTGCATGATGCGCAGTGCACGCCTGAAGCCTTGGCGGACACACTGGGCGGCTTGGGTACCGCGTCCTTGCAGCTGCAGATGATTACCAACCGGGGTGTGAAGGTGTGGCCGGGCGGCTTTCCCGAAACCTTTTGCACCGACCACTGGCGCTGCCGCTTTGTCGCCCGCTCAACGGGCGGCACCATTGGCCACGCAGACATCATTGCGCTACTCACCCAGCTGACCGAAGCGGGCGTAGACGTCATCAAAACGGAGAACTTGTGCACCTTTGACGGCCAGCAAGGCTTTGCTTTGGGACAAGGGCAGTAACGGCCGCACGCTCCAAAAGGCCTGTACTGCAAGAGGTTCTGCCCACACAGGGGCAGAACCTCTGGTCATTCCGGCAGGCGATAGACCAGTACTTTGAGCGCACGCTCGGGATACGCGTCAGCAAACGCCGCTGGGTTGGGAAGGCGCTCTATGAACTGCAGTTCTGGCGCTTGTTCTTGCACATGGCCTTGCAGGAAGGCCGTGTCCAGCTCCGGGGCATTCAGGCACACCAGCGCATGGCCCCCAGGGGCCATCAGTTCAGGTAGGCGGCGCACGAGGCGGGCGTAGTCTTTGGTGGCAACAAAGCTGCCTTTTTGGTAGCTGGGTGGGTCCAACACCACAAGGTCGTAGGGGCCGCTGCGGGTGATCTTGCCCCAAGTCTTGAAGATGTCGTGACTTAAAAAGCGGACGCCGCTCTCGAACCCGTTCAGCCGGTGGTTTTGCTGGCCGGTGGCCAGCGCCCCCTGGCTCATGTCGACATTGATCACCTGATGAGCGCCCGCTTGCAAGGCCACCACGGAAAACGAACAGGTATAGGCAAACAGGTTGAGCACACGGAAGGCATAGGTCTTAGGGTGGGCAGCCACGTACTCGCGCACCCAGCGCCGGCCCTGTGCCATGTCCAGAAACAGGCCGTGGTTTTGCCCGCGTAGCACGTGCACCTTGTACTGGGTGCCGGCCTCGGTCACCACATGCGGCTCTGGCACGGTGCCGGCCATCAGACGGGTGTCAGCCAGGCCCTCAGCGCGGCACTGGAAGACCCAGTTGAGCGCGTGCTCCGGTGCGAGAGTGCTCCAGCGCACCGACAACGCAGCACCGATGGTGGCCAATGCGTCCTCGCCCACCGGTTTGAAGCTGGTGAGCACCAGCACCGGCGGGTACCAGTCCAAGGACCATTGTTCGCAACCGGGGTACAGACCGCCTCGGCCATGAAACAGGCGGCAGGCGTCGGGGGAGGAAATGTCCATCGAGGCGATGGCGTGGAGCAGAGCTTGCAAAGTGAAGGGCCTTCCATGGATGACTAGGCTGGAAGTGTATGCACCGCAGCCGCCACAAAAATGCCTATGGCGGGTATTGGCCAATCCAATTGGTTATTTCAATAGTCAAAACCTAAACTGCAACACAGCCCGATTTACCAACCGCAACAGGAGACCTGTATGACCACAGAAGCCAAGTGCCCCTTTCCCCACGCAGCCCGCAGCCACACGCAAGCTGCTGCGCCATCGAACGCCGATTGGTGGCCCAACCAGCTCAAACTGGGCATCCTGCACCAGCACGCACCGGCCTCCAACCCCATGGGCGAAGACTTCAACTACGCCGAAGCATTCAAATCGCTCGATCTCGACGCGGTGGTGCAAGACCTGACCGCGCTGATGACCGATTCGCAAGACTGGTGGCCTGCAGACTGGGGCCACTACGGCGGCCTGATGGTGCGCATGGCCTGGCACTCGGCCGGCACCTACCGCACGGCGGACGGCCGTGGTGGCGCCGGGTCCGGCAGCCAACGCTTCGCTCCTCTCAATAGCTGGCCGGACAACGGCAACCTCGACAAAGCCCGCCGCCTGCTGTGGCCCATCAAGCAAAAATACGGCCGCAAGCTCTCTTGGGCAGATTTGATGATTCTGGCCGGCAACGTGGCACTCGAATCCATGGGCTTCAAGACCTTCGGTTTCGCCGGTGGCCGTGAAGACATCTGGGAACCCGAGCAAGACATTTACTGGGGTGCCGAAAAAGCATGGCTGGCCACCAGCGACAAGGAAAACAGCCGCTACAGCGGTGGGCGCAAGCTCGAAAGTCCGCTGGCCGCTGTGCAAATGGGCCTGATCTACGTGAACCCCGAAGGCCCAGACGGCAAGCCAGACCCCGTGGCCAGCGGCCGCGATGTGCGCGAAACCTTTGCCCGCATGGCCATGAACGACGAAGAAACCGTAGCCCTGGTGGCCGGCGGCCACATTTTCGGCAAGGCCCACGGTGCTGGCGACCCCACTTTGGTGGGCCCCGAGCCAGAAGCCGCTGGCATTGAAGAGCAAGGCTTCGGCTGGATCAACAAACTCGGCAGCGGCAAAGGCGTGCACACCACCACCAGCGGCATTGAAGGCGCCTGGAAGCCCAACCCTACAAAGTGGGACAACGGCTACTTCGACATGCTCTTAGGCTACGAGTGGGCGCTGACCAAGAGCCCCGCCGGCGCGCACCAGTGGGTCGCCCAAAACGTGAAACCCGAGCACATGATTCCGGACGCGCATGACGCGTCCAAAAAGCACCCGCCCATGATGACCACGGCCGACATGTCGCTGCGTATGGACCCTGCGTACGAAAAGATCTCGCGCCGCTTCCACCAGAACCCGGCTGAGTTTGCGGATGCGTTTGCCCGCGCCTGGTTCAAGCTCACCCACCGCGACATGGGCCCGCGTACCCGCTACCTGGGCAAACTGGTGCCCGCCGAGGTGCTGAGCTGGCAGGACCCTATCCCTGCGGTGGACCATGCACTGGTGGATGCGGCTGACGTGGCCGCGCTCAAAGCTCAGGTGCTGGCTTCCGGCCTGAGCATTTCGGAGTTGGTGAGCACGGCGTGGGCCTCAGCGTCCACCTTCCGTGGCAGCGACAAGCGCGGCGGTGCCAACGGGGCCCGCATCCGCCTGGCCCCAGCCAAAGACTGGGCAGCCAACCAGCCTGCACAGCTGGCCAAGGTGTTGGGCAAGCTTGAAGCAATTCAGCAAGCCTTTAACGCCGCGCAAACCGGCGGCAAGAAGATTTCGCTGGCGGACTTGATTGTGTTGGCAGGCAGCGCAGCGGTAGAAGCTGCGGCTCACAAGGCGGGCCAGGCAGTGACCGTGCCTTTTGCCCCGGGCCGCATGGATGCATCGCAAGCGCAAACCGATGGGGAGTCTTACCAGGTGCTGGAGCCGGTGGCCGATGGCTTCCGCAACTACACCCACAAGGGGTTGGAGGGCGTGGCTGCCGAGTTGCTGCTCGACAAGGCGCAGCTGCTCACCCTGAGCGCACCGGAGATGACCGTGCTGGTCGGTGGCCTGCGTGCCCTGAACGCCAATGTGGGCCCAGCGCAGCATGGTGTGTTCACCACCCGGCCTGGAACCTTGAGCAACGACTTCTTTGTCAACCTGCTCGACATGCGCACGAAGTGGAGCAAGGCGACAGAGGCTGGTGTGCTCGAAGGCCGTGACCGCCAAACGGGTGCTTTGAAGTGGACTGGTACGGTGGTGGACCTGGTCTTCGGTTCCAACTCACAGTTGCGGGCCTTGGCTGAGGTGTACGCCACCCACGATGCGCAAGCCAAGTTTGTGCGCGACTTTGTGGCCGCATGGACCAAGGTGATGAACCTGGACCGCTTCGACCTCGCTTAATCGCTCCAAGGCGAAAGGCTTAGGCTTGCAAAAGCCGGGGCCTTTTTTTCATTGCTGGCGCGGACGGCGACAGAGCCACCTCAGCGGCAGACACAAAAAAACCAGCCCAAGGGCTGGTTTTTTTTCGGCGCTGCAAGGCGCGTGGTCAAGCGCTTACTGCTTGATGGCTTCCACCTGAACAATCAGCTTTACCGCGTCAGGAAAGCCAAAGTTCATGCCCCAGCCCATGCCCCACTGGGTGCGCTGGATGGTCGCTTCAAAGTCGCCACCACAGGTTTCACGTTTGAGCATGGGGTTGATGTAGCAATTGAAGTTGCTGGCTTTCAAAATCACAGGGTTGGTCTTGCCCAACAGGGTCAACTGGCCCGCCACTTCGGTGACCTTGTCGCCATTGAAGCTGAACTTGTCGGCCACAAACTTGATGGTGGGGTACTTGGCCACATCAAAGAAGTCGGCGCTTTGCAAGTGCTTGTTAAAGCCGTCGGTGCCCGTGTTGATGGAGGTGGCATCGATCGTCAAGTCCACCTTGCCTGATTTGCCTGCGCGGTCCAACTGCACGGTGCCCTCTTTTTTGTCGAAACGGCCACGGTTGGTGGACGTGCCGAAATGGCCAATCTCAAAGGTCACAAAGGTATGGGTAGGGTCCATGGCATAGGTGGCCGCTTGGGCATGCACCAAACCGCCCACCGATGACAGTGCCAAAGCCGCAGCAACAAAAGACAAACGCATAAATACTCCTTAATGAAGGTTCAAAAAAACAGGGGACTCACAACTTGCCAACGCCGCTGAGCGCGAGCTTGAACTTGACTTGCACATCGTCAGCCACCATGGAGGTGTCAGCCCACTCGTTCTCGCCAATCTTGAACTGCAAGCGCTTGAGGGCAAAGCTACCGCTTGCCGTGGTGCTGGGGCCTGCTTGGGTGAGTGCAAACGGAATCACCACGTCGCGGCTTGCGCCTTTGATGCTGAGCTTGCCGCTCACCTCGAACTTGCCGCCGCCCAGTGCTTTGACGGCGGAGGATTGGAATGCGGCTTGCGGAAACTTGGCCGTGTTAAACCACGTAGCTTTGGGCAATTCGGCATCGCTCTCCGGCGCACCCAGCGTAGCGCTGGCAATGTCTACGGTGAAGGCAATCTTGCTGGCGTCGGGCTTGGCCGGGTCAAAGCTGACTTGGGCGTCAAACTTCTTAAAGCGCCCCTCCACGGGAACGCCCATTTGCTTGCTCACAAACACAATTTCGCTCTGTGCAGGCACCAACTTTTGTTGGGCAAAGGCAGCAGGACTCGCCACCACTGCGACGGCGGCAATCAAAGAAAACAAACGGTGTGCGCGCATACCAAGTCTTTCAGGTCAACAGATAAAGAGGGGAAGTAAAAGGACTAGCGGCCGCGACCCGGCAACATGCGTTGCACCAAGCCATCGCGGTCTATCCATTGGTGCTTCAGCGCGGCTGCAATGTGCAGCAGGGCCAGCCCCACCAAGGCGAAGGCACTGATCTCGTGCCAGGGCTTGATAAGCTCCGCCAAGGCCTTGTCGGCAGGCACAAAGTCAGGCAGGGGCAGCACGCCAAACACCACAATAGGAAAACCTGCCGCCGAGCTGTAGGCCCAGCCGATCAAGGGCACAGCAAAGAACAAGGCGTACAGGGCGACATGCGTGCCGTGGTGCGCCCAGTGCTGCCACTTGGGCATGGCCGTAGCGATTGCGGACGGCAGTGCAGGCGGGCGGTGTGTCAAGCGCCACACAAGGCGCAATACGGCCAAGGCCAAGAGTGTGGTTCCCGCCCATTTGTGCCAGTTGTAGAGCTTTAGGCGTGTGGGAGAAAACGGCAAGTCGGCCATGTACAGGCCCACCGCAAACACCGCCAAGATGGCCAGCCCCAAAACCCAATGCAACACGATTGCCACCAAGGTGTAGCGAGGTTCTGGTGCGGTGTGCGAGGGACTGGGCGTTGTCATGGCCGCAAGTCTAGAAGGCCATGTCCCTTGAGCTTTTTAGATTTATTGAAGACACCATTCAAATTCTATGAATTTAAAAGTTCCCTGGATTGAAAAATTTATTTCAAACCCAAGGGCAGCGCCTCCCGAACCATGGCTCAGCATGCAATCCATGCTGGACATGGCGGCACGGTTGCGCCGAGGCCAAGCATGCAGACACTCGACCCAACGCTTGGGCGACGCGAATCACCCAAGCGCTAGCAACTTACCAGCAGCAGGGCATCAAGCCGCCACAGCATGCGATGCCCGCTGCGCAGCATGAGGCTGCGAACGCAGTGGCGGAAAAGGCCGATGCACCGAGTGCAGCGAAGGCCTTGAGGAAGATGGATTTCATGAAATTTCTCCAGTTGATACAGATAAACGGCGGGATAGTGCGTATCTCGCCTTTCAGTCTGGAGGTTTCCATGGCGGGAATGGGGAAGTTCCCTCCGGCGCTGAAGGGTTTGTTCCATGTGCTCCATGGCCCTCCACGAGTGGCTCACGAACTGGGCTAAGCACTATCGCTGGGGCGGTGGAACACACGCCGCAGCCGTGCTCCGAAGGGGAAAGCAGGCAACACGGGGCGCGATCTGCACAACAAGCCTTTAAGGGCTCAGCCATCGCACCCACACCCATACACGCCATCATCACCAAGGCCACAAGGCGGACAAAGGAGAGCTGGAGAATGCGCATAGGGAAAGTCTAACAAAGAACCCCGCATCGGTGTCGCGGGGCAATCGTCGCAAGCCGCTACCTGCCGGTGCTTCAGGCCTCGAACTGGGGGTGCAGTTGCCGAATGCGCGCCATGGCCATGCCAGCTGCTGCGGTGCGGGTTTCAACGCCCAGCTTAACGAACACGCGCTCTAGGTGTTTTTTGACGGTCATGGGGCTTGAGCCCAAGATGTCGCCGATGTCGCGGTTGATCTTGCCTTTGACCACCCAGTACAGCACCTCGGCTTCGCGGGGTGTGAGCTTGAAGCTCAGGGCGATCGCGTCCATCACGCTTTCGTCGGACACCTCTTGCATGATGATGAGCCAGTCGCCACCGCCTTCACTGTCGCCAATGTGTTGGTGCAGGCGAAAGGTCAAGCGCTTGGGGCCTTGCTCAATGCTGAGCCGTGGTGGCTCGCCCGACAGTTTGCCTGCGGCAACATCGGCCGCATTGCGCCGCAGCCATTGGCACACCGCCTCCGGGGTGTGGGGCGCCTCGCTGGCGTAGTAGCGCATTAGCAGCGCACGCGCCAAGGGGGTTTGCCACATGAGCTTGCCGTCGTGCACCCGCACGGTGATGCTGGCGTAGCCAAAGGCGTCCAGCGCGTTACGCGCCTGCCGGCGCTCACGGGCACCCGCCAAATGCACTTGCATGCGGGCCAGCACTTCTTTGGGCTTGATGGGTTTGGTCACGTAGTCCACGCCGCCGCTTTCTAGCGCGGCCACCAGGTACTCGGTCTCGGTCAAGCCCGTCATGAAGATGATGGGAATGTGCGCGGTGCGGGGGCTCGCCTTGAGACGCCGCGCCACGTCAAAACCGTCCATACCAGGCATCATGGCGTCCAGCAACACAATGTCTGGCAGAGCCTGCTCGGCGCGCTGCAAAGCGGCCTCGCCATGGGTGGCCAAGAGCACGGTGTAGCCGGACTCGTCCAAGGCGTCGTGCAAGACGGACAGGTTGTCGGGCACATCGTCCACGATGAGCACCACATCACAGTTGGCGCGGTCTAGGGTTTGGTCCAAGCGAGAACGAACTACAGGGGGCTTAGAGGGCATGGGTATCCGCTTGGAGTTGTTGGCCCATGGCCTCAAACTGAAACTGGCGGGCCAGGCTGCGCATCTCGTCCAGGAAAGCCGTGCATTCGGGCTGCACAGTGGCAATGCGGTCTAACACGTTCAGGATGCCCCGGTAGTAACCAAGGGCCACCACATCACGCAAGGCGTCTAAGTGTTCTGCACTGGGGCGCTGCAGCGCTGTGATTTCAGCGCTTGCCGGTTGGGGCAACGCGGGCTTTTCATTCGTGGGTGCGCCTGCCGCTGCTTCTGCCTGCGGCAACCACTGCAACCCCAGGCGCAGGGTGAGCCAGTCCAACAATTCTGAGTGCCGCACCGGCTTGACGTGAAAGTCTTCTGGGGGCACACCAACGTCGTTGTCTAGGCCCTTGTCAAACGCGTTGGCCGACACAATAGCGACGCGGCTAGGCGGGTAGGGGCTGCTGGCTTGTAAGGCGCGAATACGGCGCAGGGTTTCCCAGCCGTCAATGCCGGGCATGGCCAAGTCCATCAAGATGACATCGGGGTGCAAGCCCGCGCTCAGCAGGTCTAAACAGTCGTGGCCACTGGCAGCCGTGCGCAGGCTAAAGCCCAAGGGCTGCAGCACATGGACCAAGAGGTCTCGGTCGGCTTCTTCGTTGTCTACCACCAGCACGCTGCGCTGGGGGCCTTGGTACTGCACCCTGGCCCCCACCACGGCTTTGCGCACGGCCTTGGTTGCCGCCGCACCGATGGGCTGGTGCACCTCAGGCAAAAACAGCTTGACCTTAAACACCGCGCCATGCCCCACGCTGCTGACCACGCTGAGCTCGCCCCCCATCAGGTCTGTGAGCATTTTGGCAATGGTGAGGCCCAGCCCCGCGCCCGGCGCGGTGGCCCCCGGCGTGTTGGCCCGGGTAAACGGCTCAAAAATGCGCGCGTGCTCTTGCTCTGACAAGCCGGGGCCTGTGTCGGCAATCTCGACCCAAGCCATTTCCCGCGCGTAACGCACCCTGAGGCTGACTTGGCCGACGCTGGTGAACTTGATGGCATTGCCCAGCAAGTTAAAGAGGATCTGTCGCACCCGCTTTTCATCCGCGCGCACCACGGCAGGCAACACGCCCTCGATCTCAAATCCAAAGTCCAAGCCCTTGCCCTGCGCTTCCAGCTCAAACATGCTGGCGGTCTCTTGCACAAAGGCTGCAAACGCCATGGGCTTGACATTGAGCGTGAGCTTGCCGCTCTCGATATGGGCAATGTCTAAAGTGCCTTCAATGAGCGAGAGCAAGTGCTCCCCGCCGCGTTTGATCACGCCCACGGCCTGCTTGCGGTGGGGGGGAATAGACGCATCCTCCCCCATGAGCTGGGCATAGCCCAAGATGCTGTTGAGCGGCGTGCGCAGCTCGTGGCTGATGGCGCTGATGTAGCGGCTTTTGGCCTGGTTGGCTTGGTCTGCCGCATAGCGGGCTTCTTCGGCCACGCGCGTGGCTTTTTGCAAGGCCTGGTCGGTTTGGCGGTGCGACTCGATCTCGCGCATGAGCAAATGGGTTTGCCGGTTGGACTCTTCTTGCGCCACCTGGCGGCTCTTGTGCGCCAAGACCACCCACCACGCCACCAGGCCAGAAATCACAATGAGCACCAAATAGGCCTTTAAGAAGCCCGCACGCAAGGCGGCATGCGGGGCCTGCACCAACGCAGGGTCAGCCACAGCGTCGAGGGCTGCTTGGGCCAGGGCGCGCAACTCTTGGTGGTACAGCAGGCCAAACACACTGGCCAGTAGCAGCACGATGACCAACATCAAGAGCAAAAAGTAGCCCAAACCTGTGTCGAGGTACGGCCACACGCGCTGCGGCAGCAAGAAGCGCAACGTAGCCGACCATTGGCTTGAAAAACTGGCGTGGGGTTTGCACAGGTCGCCGCAGCGGGCGTCCAGCGTGCAGCACAGCGAGCAAATTGCGCCTTGGTAGGCTGGGCAGTGGGCCATGTCGGGCCCCTCGTACTCGCGCTCGCAAATCACGCAGCGCAGCATCGGCGAATGCTCTCGGGTGGTGTTCGCGGCTTGCAGCGCCCCACCCAGCGGCGCAGCGTGGGGGCCGGCCTCGCGTGCGATGTAGTACTTGCCCCGCGTGGCCCAAGCGATCAGTGGCGCCGCAACACACGCGGTGCCCAGCGCGATGATGGCGGAGAAGGCCTGCGCCAAAGGGCCAAAAGCACCCAAGTGCGCGGCCACCGACAACAGTGACGCCAAGGCCATTGCGCCCACGCCCACGGGGTTGATGTCGTACAGATGCGCGCGCTTGAACTCTATGCCCGGTGGCGACAAACCCAGCGGCTTGTTAATGACAAGGTCAGCCACCACGGCCATCATCCAGGCAATGGCCACATTGGAGTACAAGCCCAGCACATCGCCTAGCGCTTGGAACACATCCATCTCCATGAGCATGAACGCAATCAAGGTGTTGAATACGACCCACACCACGCGCCCGGGATGGCTGTGCGTCAAGCGCGAGAAAAAATTGCTCCAAGCCAAAGAGCCGGCATAGGCATTGGTGACGTTGATCTTGATCTGGGACACCACCACAAACAAGGCCGTAGCGGCGACCGCCCAGCCGTAGTTGGGAAACACGTATTCGTAGGCGGCCAAATACATTTGGTTGGGGTCTACGGCGCGTTCGGGTGGCACCGCGTGGCTGATGGCCAAGTACGCCAAGAGCGCGCCCCCCAGCATCTTGAGCACGCCCAAGACCACCCAACCAGGCCCGCCCAGCAGCACGCTGGCCCACCACTGGCGCGCATTGGCCTGGGTACGTGCCGGCATGAACCGCAAATAGTCCGCCTGCTCCCCCATTTGGGTCATGAGCGCAACCCCCACCGTCAAGGCAGCACCAAACAAGGGCAGATCAAACCCAGCGTCTACCCCGCGCTCACCGATGTAGTGCACCACGCCCGTGAATGCACCGGGGTCGCGCATCAGCACATAGACATAGGGCACCACCAGCATCACCAACCACAGAGGTTGGGTCCACACCTGCAAGCGGCTGATGGTGGACACCCCGTAGGTGACCAGCGGGATCACCACCACCGCACAAATGAGGTAGCCCCACTTGGGTGGGATGTTGAGCGCCAGTTCTAGCGCGTAGGCCATGACGGCGGCCTCTAGCGCAAAGAAGATGAAAGTGAACGAAGCGTAGATCAGCGATGTGACGGTGGAGCCTATGTAGCCAAAACCCGCGCCCCGGGTCAACAAGTCCATATCCACCCCATAGCGGGCGGCGTAAATGCTGATGGGTAGGCCCGCCAAAAAAATGATGAGCCCCGTGGCCAAGATGGCCCACAGCGCGTTGCTAAAGCCGTACTGCACCAAGAGGGTGGCGCCTACCGCCTCCAAAATCAGAAACGAGGCCGCACCAAACGCCGTATTGGCCACACGCCGAGGTGACCACTTGCGAAAACGCTGCGGCGTGAAGCGCAGCGCATAGTCTTCCATGGTCTCGCTGGCCACCCAATCGTTGTAGTCACGCCGCACCAAGGTGATGCGCTGCCAAGCGTCTGGGCGTGCACCAGCGGGTGGCGAAGCCTGCGGTTCGGCAGGGGATAGGGGGAGCGAAGAGGTCACCACCAAGCTGGTGCAGTTTTCATGCCACGGCACGGCTTTTGCGTAATGGCAAGAAGAAACGCACACTATAGGTTCGGCCATCTCGCTGGCCGCATGGGCCGTGCTGGCGAATCCCCTAGCTTTGGAGTGAAACAGAAAAATGGAACTCACACCCCGAGAGAAAGACAAGCTTTTGCTGTTTACCGCTGGACTGCTGGCGGAACGCCGCAAGGCCCGTGGTCTCCAACTCAATTACCCGGAGGCCGTGGCCCTGATCAGCTGCGCCGTGATGGAAGGCGCGCGTGACGGCAAAACCGTGGCCCAACTCATGAGCGAAGGCCGCGCCGTGTTGACCCGTGCCGATGTGATGGAGGGCATTGCAGAAATGATCCCCGACATCCAGATCGAAGCCACCTTCCCAGACGGTACAAAACTGGTAACCGTCCATCAACCGATCGTATGAACACCCCCCGGCTTGCCCACTGCCCCGAAGCGAAGAAAGCCGCTTTCCCCCTTGCAGGGGGCAACACCAGTGGCCCGGCAAAGCCGGTTCCACGGTGTCTCTGGCAAAGACGACTCCCCCCTCTTCTCGCTCATTTTAGGAGATCCCATGCGTTCCTCATTGAAATCCGCTCTTCTTTTCGTAGCTACTAGCGCCCTATCCACGGGCGCTAGCGCCCATATTGGCACCGATCTACACAGCCACGGCAGCTTCATGACCGGCCTGCTGCATCCGCTGGGCGGTATGGACCACTTGCTGGCCATGCTGGCCGTCGGTGTCTGGAGTGCAGTGTCGGCCCGCCGTGCCGGGCCTGCCCTGTTGTGGGGACCACTTGCCTTTGCCAACATGCTGGTGTTGGGCGCCCTGCTGGGCCTGCAAGGCTTGGGCGGCGCCGTGGTGGAGCCCATGGTGGCGGCCTCGGTGCTGGCGCTGGGCCTGCTGGTGCTGACCCGCCAAGGCATGAATGCTGCAGCCTCCATGGTGCTGGTGGGTGGCTTTGCGGTATTCCATGGACTGGCGCACGGCGTCGAACTAGCCGCAACCGGCAACGCATTGGCTGCGGTAGCAGGCATGTTTGCTACCACCATTGCGCTGCACCTGACTGGCGTGGCATTGGGCTGGACCTTGCGTGCGGCCAACGTGTGGGCTACCCGCGCCACCGGCGCGGCCGTGGCTGCCTCCGGCGTGGCCCTGTTGATGCAACTGGCATAAAGGACAAGCCCATGATCCCCGGCGAACTCCTTCTTGACGACGGCGAACACCTGCTCAACACCGGCCGCCGCACGGTGACGGTGGTGGTGCAGAACCAGTCGGACCGGCCCATCCAGGTCGGCTCGCACTACCACTTTGCGGAGACCAATGGCGCACTCGGTTTTGACCGCGCAGTGGCGCAAGGCATGCGCCTCAACATCGCCTCCGGCTCGGCCGTGCGCTTTGAGCCCGGACAGCAACGCACGGTGGATCTGGTGGATATCGGCGGTGACCGTGTGATTTACGGCTTTCGCGGCCTGACCCAAGGGAGTCTTTAAATGACGAACAAATGTTTGCAGACCTCGCCATACCAGGGATGCCGTGGAACCGGCTTCGCCGGGCCACTGGCATCGCCCCCGGCAAGGGGGGTGGCGAAGCGTGCGCAGCACCGTAGCCTGGGGGTGAACTGATATGGCAACCATCGGACGCCGCGCCTACGCGGAAATCTTTGGACCGACCACCGGCGACCGTGTGCGCCTGGCGGATACCGGCCTGGTCATTGAGGTCGAAAAAGACTACACCTTGGCCTCAGGCAGCTATGGCGAAGAGGTGAAGTTCGGCGGCGGCAAAACCATTCGTGACGGTATGGCGCAAAGCCAGCGCACCAACGCGCCGAAGGCGGGACTTGGAGACAGCACCGGAGGTGCTGTGGACTGTGTGCTCACCAATGCCCTCATCCTGGACCACTGGGGCATCGTCAAGGCCGACATCGGCTTGAAGGGCGGGCGCATTGCGGCCATCGGCAAAGCCGGCAACCCGGACACCCAACCGGGCGTGGACATCATCATCGGGCCGGGCACCGAGATCATTAGCTGCGAGGGCAACATCGTCACCGCAGGCGGCATCGACTGCCATATTCACTTCATCTGCCCGCAGCAAATTGAAGAAGCACTCTCCAGCGGCGTGACCACCATGATGGGTGGCGGCACGGGTCCGGCCACCGGCACCTTTGCCACCACTTGCACGCCTGGCCCATGGAACATCGAGCGCATGCTGCAGGCGGCTGACGCCTTACCCATGAACCTCGGCTTCTTTGGCAAAGGCAATGCCAGCCTGCCCGGCGCGCTGCATGAGCAGATCAACGCCGGTGTAATCGGCCTCAAGCTGCACGAAGACTGGGGCAGCACGCCGGCTGCCATCAGCAACTGCCTAGATGTGGCTGACGAAACCGACATTCAGGTAGCCCTGCACTCCGACACGCTCAATGAATCCGGTTTTGTGGAGAACACGATTGAGGCCACCAAGGGCCGTGGCCTTTGCGCCTTCCACACCGAAGGCGCAGGCGGCGGCCACGCCCCGGACATTCTGAAGGTGGTGGGCCAGGCGAACTTTTTGCCCAGTTCCACCAACCCCACCATGCCCTACACCCAGAACACGCTGGATGAGCATGTGGACATGCTGATGGTCTGCCACCATCTGGACGCGGGCATTGCCGAAGACCTGGCCTTTGCCGAGAGCCGCATCCGCAAGGAAACCATTGCGGCGGAAGACATCCTGCACGACCTGGGCGCGATCTCCATGATGAGCAGCGACAGCCAGGCCATGGGCCGGGTGGGCGAAGTCATCATCCGCACCTGGCAGACGGCCGACAAGATGAAGTCGCAGCGCGGATCACTCCCAGAGGACTCCGCACGCAACGACAACTTCCGCGCCAAGCGCTATGTGGCCAAGTACACCATCAACCCTGCGATTGCGCACGGCATCAGCCATGAGGTGGGCAGCATTGAAGTGGGCAAATGGGCCGACCTGGTGATCTACAAGCCCGCTTTCTTTGGCGTTAAACCCGCGCTGATCTTGAAGGGCGGCTTCATCGCCCACGCCGCCATGGGCGACCCGAATGCGTCCATCCCCACCCCGCAGCCGGTGCACTACCGCCCCATGTTTGGCAGCTTCGGTGGCGCGCTGCACCGCGGCTCGCTGACCTTTGTGTCGCAAGCGGGCTTGAACGCCGGCATCAAGGAGCGCTTTGGTCTGGCCAAGAACGTGTCAGCGGTGAAAAACATCCGTGGTGTGCGCAAGCAGCACATGGTGCACAACAGCTACCTGCCGACCATGGAGATCGACGCGCAAACCTACAGCGTGCGCGCCGACGGCCAGCTACTGACCTGCGAGCCAGCCGTCAAGCTGCCCATGGCGCAGCGCTACTTTTTGTTCTGAGATGAGGCCCATGCTGGGCGATAAGCCGTCGGGAGACTACCCGTGCCTGCGTCGAATGATGCGGCGTGTGGCTGCGCCACAATGTGCTTTTCGACCAAACACCTGAATACCTATGCTCCAAGTCTCCAAACTTCTTCCCAAGGGCCAAGGCGTGGCCGCTGTTTTGCTCAAGCGCGCAGCCACCGTTGAATTGGATTGGGACGTGCGCCAGAAAAGCCGTTTTGACGCTACGGATTCCTTAGGCCGTACCTTGGGCGTGTTTTTGCCCCGTGGCACCGTGGTGCGCGGTGGCGACGTGCTGGTGGCGGAAGACGGCTCCATGGTCAAAGTCAGCGCAGCGCCCCAGGCCGTGCTGAAGATCACCCACTGCGCCAACCACGGCACACCCTTCGACCTGATCCGCGCGGCCTACCACCTGGGCAACCGCCATGTGCCCATCGAGTTGCAACCCGACCACCTGAAGATTGAGCCCGACCATGTACTGGCCGACATGCTGCGCGCCATGCACCTGATCGTGAACGCGGTGATTGAGGCGTTTGAGCCCGAGAACGGTGCCTACGCCACAGGCGGCCACCACGGCGGCCATCACCATGGGCACGATCATGACCACGATCATGACCACGCCGGCCACAGCCATGACCATGCCCCAAAACCAGCGGCCACTTTGCGCGGCATTCCGGTGGCGGTGCAGGCCAAGCCCCATGTGCACGGCCCCGGCTGCAACCACGGTCATGACCACGACCATGCGCACAAGCACGGCGACCAGTAAACGAATCACACCATGCTCGACAGCAGCCTGATGCAGCTCATGTGGCTGGCCTCCCCGGCCTTGCCCATTGGGGGATTTTCCTACTCGGAATGTTTGGAAGCCGCTGTGGATACTGCGCGAGCCGCTACAGAAAGTGAAGCATCTGCTTGGCTGGTGGAGCAGCTGCATATGACGCTGGCCCGCTCGGAGCTGCCCGCAGTGGCCCAAGCCATTGCCGCCTGGCGCGCGGACGACCAGCCCCGCATTGCCGAGCTCAACGCCTGGGTGCTGCAGACCCGCGAAAGCGCCGAGTTGCGCGCCCAGACCGAGCAAATGGGCAAGAGCCTGCTGGAATGGCTCAAGAACCACACCACCGCCACGCCCGCGCAGATTGCCCTGCTCGCCGCAAGCGGCCAAGGCGCACTGCGCACGCCAGAGCCCACCTACCCGATTGCGTTTGCGCTGGCGGCCAGTGCCACACAGGCTCCGGTGCGCGAATGCCTGCTGGCCTTTGCCTTCGGCTGGGCCGAGAACATGGTGCAGGCCGCCATCAAGGCCGTGCCGCTGGGCCAAAGTGCTGGGCAACGCATTCTGTCCGCGCTGACCGCCGAGATTCCTTCCGCCGTCGATTACGCCCTGAGCGTGGGCGACGACACCCGCCAAGCCTTCAGCCCCATGCTGGCCATTCTGAGCAGCCAGCATGAGGTGCAGTATTCCAGGCTTTTCCGCTCCTAGCGCACGTTGATAGTGCGCAAGTAGCTCACTTTTTTATAGTAAACACCATGTCTGCACTCCACCACATCGCCAACCGCACCAAGACCCTCCCCCCTCTGCGCGTGGGCATAGGCGGGCCTGTTGGCTCCGGCAAAACTACGCTGCTAGAAATGCTGTGCAAGGCCATGCGCGACCAGTACGACCTGGTCGCCATCACCAACGACATTTACACCAAGGAAGACCAGCGCCTGCTCACCGTGAGCGGCGCCCTGCCCGCTGAACGCATCATGGGTGTGGAAACCGGCGGCTGCCCACACACTGCCATCCGCGAAGACTGCTCCATCAACTTGGAAGCCATTGACCGCATGCTGGTGGACTTTCCCAATGCCGACATCGTGTTTGTGGAGAGCGGCGGCGACAACCTGGCCGCCACCTTTAGCCCCGAGCTGAGCGACCTGACCATCTACGTGATCGACGTGGCCGCTGGTGAAAAGATTCCGCGCAAAGGCGGCCCTGGCATCACCAAGAGCGACCTGTTCATCATCAATAAGACCGACCTCGCCCCCCATGTGGGTGCGAACCTGGACATCATGCGCAGCGACACCGAGCGCATGCGCAACACGCCCAAAGGCATGAAGCCTTTTGCCATGACCAACCTCAAGACTTTGGCGGGTTTGCAGGAGGTGATTGCCTTCATCGAAACCAAAGGCATGCTGCGGCCTCAATGACCGCCATCGGCCTGCTGCATGGCTTCAGCTCCCTTCGGTTACGCCACGGCCTTGTTGGCTGGCAAAGTAGACCACTTTGCGGGCGCGCATCACATCGCCCAGCGGCCGATGGGCTGCCAGCGCTTGCCATGGGTCAAACACGGCGGCTTCCACTTGCTTAGCGAAGGTGGCATCGAGCGCGGTGTCCTGCTTGGGCAAGGTGAGACGGGCCACGGTGGTGTAGGGGGTGGGCCAGTCCACCGTGGCGTCTTCAATGGGGGTGATGGCCTCGCTCACATAGGGCTGTAGTTGCAAATCCCAGTGCAGGTCTTGGCCTTTTAGGCGGCCAGAAAAGTCGGCGTTCCAATCGTCTTGGCTGCCTTGGCTGGGGGCGCCATTGCTTGCGGCGGGTACCAAGCGCACACGCACCGCATACGGGCCGCTGGCAATGGGCGCTGCGCTGTGCATGGCAGTTGCGGCAAAGCCACCAAAGGGTTTGCCAAAGGTTTTGATGGTTTCCAAAATGCGGCCCGGCACGGCCAGCCAGCCGTAGCGCTTGCCCAAATGCTTGATGAGTGCGCCACCGCCATGCGAGGCTGCCACCACAAACTCTACAAACTCGTCACTCTTTTTGAAGGCGAACTGCGCATGGTTGATCAGGGCGAAGTCTTGGCTGACTGCGGGGCCGTGCCCCAAGGCAGAGTCGCCTTGCACGCCCAAGACCCGCAGGGCAAAGCCGCGAATATCGGGCTGGCGGTCTTTGGCTTTGTCCATGGCACCGTTGGACAGGCGCACCCACACGTCGTACTCACCGGGTTTTGCAAACAGGCCCTGCGCTGCAAAGGCGGGCAGGCCGTCGAGCACCTGCAGGCGACCATGGGCGGCCGTGAGTTGCTTGCGGTGCAGCGCGCGGCCGTTGCCGTACTTTTGCGACTTGCGGGCTTGGATGTCTGCAAACTGCTTCGCATAGTCGGCAAAGCGCGTGGCTTCGTCGGGGGCAATCACTTCTTTCCAATCGGTGCTGGGGGTGTGGGGCGCGGTCATGGCTTGGGCTCCTGATGATGTGGCGCCATGCTACCCGAGCGCACCGGGCTTGCCATCGTGTTTACCCCCATGCTGGGCCCTACCAAGCCTTGTATTTGCGCTGAGCACACCCATATCCCCACATTGCGGCAAGATTGCGGCAGGAATTTATTCAAAAGGGGCTTTTTGTGACCGACTCCATCCTCATTCAACAACCCACCGGCCCAGCCCAGCAATTGATGGTGCTGCACCATGGCGTGGGTGGCAGTGCGCAGCACATGGTGGGGGTGGGCCAGCATTTGGCCGCGCAGTTTCCCAACGCGTACATCGTGAGCGTGCAGGCCCCACACGCCAGCGACCTCGGCACGGGTGCCCAGTGGTTCTCGGTGCAAGGCATTTCTGAAGACAACCGCCCTGCGCGCATTGCCCAAGCCATGCCGGCCTTCCTCAAAGACCTGCGGCATTGGCAAGCGCTGAGCCAGGTAGGCCCCGAGGCCACCTTGCTGCTGGGTTTCTCACAAGGCGCCATCATGTCTCTGGAAGCGGTGCAGGCAGAGCCACAGGTGGCTGCCCGCGTCGTGTCGCTGTCAGGCCGCTACGGCACCCTGCCTGCGCTTGCCCCCGAGCGCACCACGCTGCACATGATCCACGGCAAATCGGACGCCGTGATTCACTACGGGTATTGCGTGACTGCAGCCGAGCATTTGATCATCCTGGGTGGCGATGTGACGGCCGATGTCATCCCCTTCCTAGGCCACGAGGTCAATGACGAGGTGCTGACCTTGCTGACCGAGCGGCTCATGAGCCACTTGCCCAAGCACCAATGGGCGGAAGTGATGAAGGCGGCACCGCAGTCGTAGCACCTGAGCACTGGCGTGCAGCCGATGGCTTGCATTTGGCGGTGCGGACGATTTGTCCAACGGGTGGCAGCGCTTTGAGGACGCGTTGCTGACTCGCTTGTTCCGACAGGCGATGGAGGGCAAGACCAGCGTGCGCAGCGAACAAGAGCGCCTCGCCATTGCACGCACCCACCTTGCCAGCCAGAGCGATACCCGGCAGCTCACGCGCTGGCACCAACCAGCGGGTTTGGTCAGCGCCTTGGAAGCTGTGCAAGCCCCTGCCTCACGCGGCAGACAAGCTAGCGATGCGCATCCCAGCCCATACGGCGCGTGCCCCGAGTTTTACCCCGGGAGGCTCCTTGGGCTTGAGCGCGTTGACCGTCGGCGCGTTTTTGAGCCACAAGCTTCCCGACGCCTTACCGGCGTGGGCTTCAGGTCCACCATCACCGACAACGTGGTTAACTACCTGCGCTACGTCGACGTAGACAATGCTGATCTGCGCTTGCGCCCCGGCATGACGGCCAACCGATCAGCGCCGCGCCTCCTGTGTTTGAGACTGGCGAGGCCACCTGATGCTTTACAGCGTCTTCCTTCTCGCCTTGCGCTCAGTGCAGCGCAACATGCGCCTGTCGTTTCTCGCCATCGTGTGTATCGTGATGGGGGTGAGCGCTGTGAGCGCCATGGTGACTTTAGGCAACGTTGCAACCCATTCCATTCAGTTGCAAATCCCCCGAATGGGGCCCAAATTGCTGCTGCTGATGCCTGGCCAGTGCGGGCCGGGTGGGAGTGGCGGCGGCGGCGGTGTGCCCCATTTTGCGCAAGCAGACGGCGAGGCTATTGCGACCTAAATGAGAGGCGTGGCGGCAGTTGCGCCGCAAGGACGAGCCGCGGTGACGGTGGTTGGCAATGGCCGCAACTGGGTGAGCTCGGTCACCTGCACCACCAATGCATGCTTTACCGTGCCCAATTGGATGTTAGCCAGCGGCCGTTTGTTCGACCCTGACGAACAATGCGCAGGCAGCGCGGTGTGCATCCTAGGCGAGACCGTGCCGCCAGCAAGCCACTCGAAGTCAGTTTGCGTCAGTGAATGCGTGAGGGGTGCAAGCTGGCGTAAGGAAGCGACGATAACTTCAATATCTTCGACACACAACAGTTGGCCGCGACACTGTCCAGCACCATGGGAGTGCTTACCGATTTGCTGGGTGCCGTTGCTGCGGTGAGCCTGTTCGTTGCTGGAATAGGCATCATGAACATCATGCTGGGGAGCGTGACCGAACGTACGCGTGAGATTGGTCTGCGCCTCGCTGTTGGCGCACTGGAGTCGGAGGTGTTGCTCCAGTTTTTGATTGATGCGGTGGTGCTGTCTGCGCTTGGCGGTGTGATTGGCGTGGCTATTGCCACCGGCGCATCGTATGCGCTGTCGATGGTAATGTCCGTTCCCTACGCGTTCGATCCGGCTATCAATGCATTGGCTTTGGTGTTTTCTGCCTGCATCGGTGTGGTGTTCGGCTACTTTCCTGCGCGCCGTGCGGCACGCATGGACCCTATTGAAGCCCTTAGACACGAATAGACGAGCGAGGACACGCTACCATCAGCGCATGAAAACGACTTATATTTTTGGCGCAATTTTGCTTTGCAGTGCAATGGGTGTGGTGGTGGGTGGCCGCGGTGCGAAGACTGCGTGTTTGGCAGTTTCCGCTGCCCTTGCGATTTATGGGCTTGCGCGCATGCTGGGCTAAGCGGATGGTGTTTTCATTCTGGCATGAGAAGTATGTACCGAGCAGGGGTCGGGCATGTACCGAGTAGTCACCAAGTCTTTCTCTTATACCGGCGGCCAACGACGCCGCACCACCGAGAACGGGCCTTGGCAGCCGCATGAGCAATGGGCTATGGCTTGGGCGAACTACCTTCGGTCTACAGGCAACTATGAACGCGTTGAAATTGAGTCCAACGTGATCGATAAGACAGCCGGAAACGGCTTTACCCGCTAGCGGTGTATGCAAACCTTGGAACAGTTAGGCTTCACGATCGACCGATTAACTTTTGAAACGCATGACGCACATTAACGGCCTGGAATTGCCATCCCCTAGCGGAAGCGAGCTCAAAGCTGCACGTCTCACGGCGGGTTTAAGCCAAGTGCAAGCAGCCGAGCTTATGGCCTACCCAGTGCAAGCAGGGAGCCGAGGCGGCTTGCAGTCGCGAACTTGGCAGGCGCTAGAGAGCACAAGTGATGACCGCAATATGCCGGGTCCCACATTTGCGCTTTTCTTACTACTCACAGACCAACACCCTTCGTTGCGTTTAGTGCCGCGTGATGGAGCTCATGAGACAAGCGCGTGTGCCAAAGAGGGCCACCCATAAGTCTACGTCGGAGGTTCCACTCCAGCCTCTGGGGCGCCCCCAATCGACTCGAAGCTTGAGACCATGCTGAGGGTCGAGGCTAGCGAGGGCGTCTTAGTTCTGCACACGGCCGACGCTTTGCTGTCCAGTTGTAGTTTCGCGCCTCAAACAGAGACTGAGTTAGCAAACCAATAGATGCACATCCAGTTCCAGTGACGCAAGTGGGCCAAAAGCCAGCCATTGGGCGCATGTGCTTACCCTAGCCACGCATCTTGCCCCTTTACCACCTGGGCTTGAGATTACAAGCCTAGGCAATTACGACTTGGGAAACCGCTCCCTCGTCAGCTATGGGCATCGTTCAATGAGCGCCGGTGGTACGACATTGGCAGGCTCCCTGTGTGATCGCGCTGGCGGAAGCAGCGCACGTCACCCAAATAATGCCAGCCGTCGGCATCCCAAAGCCGCTAGCAACCACACTTATGTACGGTAGGCGTGAGTGCTTGACCGAAATCAACATGAACAGCTAGGCTTCTAAAGAGGCTTGGGCAACGACTACTCACGAAACATGACCCAGCAATGGAAAAAGCCCACCAAGGTGGGCTTTTCATATATTGAACCAACAATTCAATTGGTTGCGCGAGAAGGATTTGAACCTCCGACCTTTGGGTTATGAGCCCAACGAGCTACCAGACTGCTCCATCGCGCGGTATTCCTATATTATATACTATTCCGCATTGGTTTCTGCGACTTCTTCGTTATTTGTTTCCGCACGGTCAACAAATTCAACCAAAGCCATAGGCGCGTTATCACCAACGCGGAAACCCATTTTCAAAATACGTGTGTAACCACCTGGGCGTGCCTTGAAACGTGGGCCCAGTTCGTTGAACAACTTCGTAACGCTGTCGCGGTCACGCAAGCGGTCAAATGCCAAACGGCGATTTGCCACAGTTGCTTCTTTTGACAAAGTGATCATAGGTTCGATCACACGGCGCAATTCTTTAGCCTTTGGAACCGTTGTCTTAATGACTTCGTGTTCGATGATGGAGTTCATCATGTTGCGCAGCATAGCCAAACGATGTGAGCTAGTGCGATTGAGTTTACGTAGACCGTGTCCGTGGCGCATAGTAAGTTTCCTTTTTGAATAATAAAAGGGCAGCCGGATCAGGTACTGCCCCTTGCACTGAACCCCATTTACAGGGTTCGGATTAATTAACGCTTTTCTAAAGCTGCTGGTGGCCAGCTTTCTAACTTCATGCCAAGCGTTAAACCACGAGATGCAAGCACCTCTTTGATTTCGTTGAGTGATTTACGACCCAAATTCGGAGTTTTCAACAACTCGTTTTCGGTGCGTTGAATCAAATCACCGATGTAATAGATATTCTCTGCCTTCAGGCAATTCGCGGAACGCACAGTCAACTCTAGCTCGTCGACAGGGCGCAGCAAGATCGGATCAAACTGTGTATTACCACGTGGGGCTGGCGCATCAAATGCTGCCAACTCACTACCTTCCAGTTGTGCAAATACGGCCAACTGCTCGACCAGAATCTTGGCGGAAGCACGGACGGCATCTTCAGCAGACACTGCACCGTTGGTTTCGATTTCCACAACCAACTTGTCCAAGTCCGTACGCTGTTCAACGCGCGCACTCTCAACTGTGTAGCTAACGCGCTTGACAGGAGAAAATGAAGCGTCCAACACAATACGGCCAATAGAACGATTTGGCTCATCCGCATGACGACGCATCGTTCCTGGAACATAGCCACGGCCTTTTTCGACCTTGATCTGCATGTCCAACTTACCACCGTGTGACAAGTTCGCGATAACGTGGGCAGGATTGATAATCTCAACATCGTGAGGTGTCTGTATGTCCGCAGCTGTCACAACACCTTCTGAATCCTTGCGCAGACTCAGAGTCACCTCGTCACGGTTGTGCAACTTGAACACCACGCCCTTGAGGTTCAAAAGGATGTTCACAACATCTTCTTGCACACCGTCAATGGACGAATACTCATGCAGAACACCTGCAATCGTCACTTCAGTAGCGGCAAAACCTGGCATAGACGACAACAGAACACGACGCAAAGCGTTACCGAGTGTGTGCCCGTAACCGCGCTCGAATGGCTCCAAAGCGACTTTAGCCCGGTTATTACCGAGCTGCTCAACACTGATTGATTTTGGTTTCAGCAAAGCATTTTGCATTCAAGACTTCCTCTCAATACCCCCAGCTCGTTACACCGGTAAGGCTGGTGAAGCGCCCCGATGTTGATGCAATCTCAATCGGGGGACGTTTAAATTATTTTGCCAGTTTAGCGAGAGTACAACTCAACGATCATCGATTCGTTGATATCAGCGCCAAATTGATCGCGGTCTGGTACGGACTTAAAGGTACCTTCAGCTTTTTCGATATTCACATCTACCCAAGAAGGCATACCGACTTGCTGCGCCAACTGCAATGCTTCGACGATGCGATTTTGCTTCTTAGACTTTTCACGAACAGCAATCACGTCACCGGTTTTCACCATGTACGACGGAATGTTGACTGACTTACCGTTGACCAAAATAGCCTTGTGGGAAACCAACTGACGGGCTTCTGCACGGGTAGATCCGAATCCCATGCGATATACCACGTTGTCCAAGCGGCTTTCTAGCAGGGACAGAAGATTCGCACCAGTGTTCCCACGGCGGCGGTCTGCCTCTTCGAAATAGCGACGGAACTGCTTTTCTAAAACGCTATACATGCGTTTTACTTTTTGCTTTTCCCGCAACTGCATTCCGTAGTCTGACGTCCGAGCACCCGAAGTGCGGCCATGCTGACCTGGCTTAGAGTCAAATTTTGCCTTGTCCCCGATCGCGCGACGAGCGCTCTTCAAGAACAAATCAGTGCCTTCTCGGCGAGATAGTTTGGCCTTAGGGCCTAGGTAACGTGCCACTTGATCTTCCTTTTATGTCATCTACTGCGCAGAAACGCAGGAGCCTTCAGTACACACTGCAGGCGGTGGGCTTGTGAAATTAAATGCGGCGGCGCTTTTGAGGGCGGCAACCATTGTGTGGCACGGGGGTCACGTCGGCAATCATATTGATGCGGATCCCAAGCGCTGCCAAGGCACGAACAGATGATTCGCGACCTGGACCGGGGCCTTTGATCTCAACATCCAAATTCTTGATGCCTTGCTCAATTGCGGCGCGTCCAGCCACTTCCGAAGCCACCTGTGCCGCGAAAGGAGTCGACTTACGCGAACCCTTGAATCCCTGACCACCTGATGACGCCCAAGAAAGTGCGTTGCCTTGGCGATCAGTGATCGTGATGATAGTGTTATTGAAAGACGCATGGACGTGCGCGATACCGTCCGCTACGTTCTTACGTACTTTCTTCCGCACACGTTGTGCTGCGCTATTTGCTGGTGCTTTTGCCATATCAGACTCTCAATCTATTTATTTCTTCAACGAAGCAGCAGCCTTACGCGGACCTTTGCGGGTACGTGCATTGGTGCGTGTGCGCTGCCCACGCATCGGCAGGCCACGGCGATGACGGAAGCCTCGATAGCAACCAATATCCATCAGACGCTTGATGTTCATTGTCGTCTCACGACGCAAGTCACCCTCGATAGTGAAAGCTGCGATTTCGTCGCGAATCTTCTCAAGGTCACTATCAGTCAAGTCCTTGACTTTCTTTGAGTAAGCGATGCCGCATGCTTCGCAAATTTTGCGAGCGCGTGTGCGTCCAATTCCAAAGATGGCGGTCAGGCCAATCTCGGAGTGTTGTTGCGGCGGAATATTGATGCCAGCGATACGTGCCATTTTCGTCCTCTAAAACTCTTGCAATTAGCCTTGGCGTTGCTTATGACGCGGATCTGTACAGATCACACGAACAACACCCTTGCGGCGGATAACTTTGCAGTTGCGGCAAATTTTCTTAACCGAAGCTGAAACCTTCATATCTTTCTCCTAAAACCTTTGTGCACATTGCCACTGCAACGCACTAACATTTATAGTGCCACTCAGACCCACATAAGCGAACCCGAAATGCCCCAAAACCAACGCTCCACGGACCTCGTCTGTTTTGACTCAATCGCTTCAAGTAGACTTGAAATTCGCCTTCTTCAGCAACGACTCGTACTGCTGAGACATCATGTAGTTCTGCACTTGGGACATGAAGTCCATAGTGACTACCACGATGATCATTAAAGACGTACCACCAAAATAGAACGGAACGTTGTATTTCAGAATCAAGAATTCGGGCAACAAACACACAAACGTAATATAGATCGCACCAGCCAGTGTTAGGCGCAACAGTATCTTGTCTATGTGCTTTGCGGTGTTTTCTCCAGGCCGAATCCCGGGGATAAACGCGCCGCTTTTCTTAAGATTGTCGGCAGTTTCACGGCTATTGAACACCAAAGCGGTGTAGAAAAAGCAGAAGAAAACAATCGCACTTGCATACAACATCACGTAAATGGGCTGACCAGGACTCAGCGTACTGGCAATATCCTTCAGCCAACGCATAGACTCACCAGCGCTAAACCAGTTCGCAACGGTCGCAGGCAACAAAATAATCGACGAAGCGAAGATTGGAGGTATGACACCCGCCATATTCAACTTCAGCGGCAAATGAGACGACTGTCCGCCATAAACCTTATTCCCTACCTGACGGCGGGCGTAGTTTACCAGAATTTTCCGCTGCCCACGTTCAACAAAGACGACAAAGTACGTAACCAGTGCCACTAACACAACGATCAGCAGCGAAACAATAATGCTCATAGAGCCAGTGCGTACTAACTCTAATAGCCCTCCAACAGCATTTGGCAATCCAGCCGCAATGCCACCGAAGATTAGGATTGAGATTCCGTTGCCTAGACCACGCTCGGTAATTTGCTCACCCAACCACATGAGGAACATAGTTCCCGCCGTTAGGGTGACAACGCTTGTCAGCCGAAACCCAAATCCAGGGGAGATCACTAAACCTGCAGATGCTTCAAGCGCCAACGCAATACCCATCGACTGGAACAATGCAAGACCTAGTGTTCCGTACCGGGTGTACTGCGTGATCTTGCGACGCCCAGCCTCGCCCTCTTTTTTTAGCTGCTCGAAAGTTGGCAGCACATAGGTCAACAGTTGCATGATGATCGATGCCGAAATATACGGCATGATCCCCAACGCGAATATGGTAAAGCGCGACAACGCACCACCAGAAAACATATTGAACAGGCTTAATATCCCGCCTTGCTGGCCTTTGAACAGTTGCTGTAGTTGAGCAGGGTCTATTCCTGGTACAGGAATGTGCGCGCCAATACGGTATACCACCAAGGCTAGTAGCAAGAAAACAAGCCGGCGACGCAAGTCGCCAAACTTGCCGGTTTTCGCTATCTGTGCTGCGTTTGTTGCCACGAGCTTCTTCTCTTAGTAGATGCTTACGCTACGGTGCCACCAGCTGCCTCGATGGCAGCCTTTGCACCTGCAGTCGCACCAATGCCAGTCAGCTTTACAGCTTTAGACAAAGCGCCTGTATTGACAACTTTTACTACCTTTGCCAATTGGCCAACCAACCCAGCCTGCTTCAGAGTAAGCAGGTCGACTTCAGCAGTGTTCAACACCTCTAAAGTTGTTAGCGTGATTTCAGCATTGAACTGGAGTTGAGCTGACTTGAAGCCGCGCTTTGGTAGGCGACGGTGCATCGGCATCTGTCCGCCTTCAAAGCCTACCTTGTGGTAACCACCAGAACGTGACTTCTGGCCTTTATGGCCTCGGCCTGCAGTCTTACCAAGACCAGATCCAATTCCGCGACCAACGCGACGCTTCGCGTGCTTAGCCCCAGCGGCAGGTTTAATGCTATTGAGTTCCATATTTACCTCTTACAGCACCTTGACCAGGTAACTGATCTTGTTGATCATGCCGCGGACCTCAGGGGTATCCACCAGTTCGCTCACGCTGCGAATTTTGCGCAAGCCCAGACCGCGCACTGTGGCGCGATGCGACTCTTTGCAACCAATTGGGCTACGCACCAATTGGATTTTTACTGTTTGTTGTGTAGTCATTTTCAGGACTCCGATTATGCGAAGATCTCTTCAACAGACTTGCCACGCTTAGCAGCGACGGTCGCAGGCGTAGTTCCCAACGACAGTGCATCCAAGGTCGCGCGGACCATGTTGTAAGGGTTGGAAGAACCATGGCTCTTAGCGACGATATCTGTGATACCCACGACTTCAAAGACTGCGCGCATTGGTCCACCAGCAATAATGCCTGTGCCTTTTGGTGCAGGTGCCATCATCACGTTGGCAGCGCCATGGTGACCTTGAACTTGGTGATGAATGGAACCATTCTTCAAGCTCACTTTGATCATGTTGCGGCGAGCCTCTTCCATGGCTTTCTGCACAGCTGCGGGCACTTCTTTCGATTTGCCCTTACCCATGCCGATACGACCTTCACCGTCACCTACAACCGTCAAGGCAGCGAATCCGAGGATACGACCGCCTTTAACAACCTTGGTCACGCGATTGATCGCGATCATCTTTTCGCGCAGACCGTCCTCAGGACCCTCTGCTTTGCCTTGCATTTTTGCTTGTACTTTAGCCATCATTTATTCCGATCTGCTTAGAACTGCAAGCCAGCTTCACGTGCTGCATCAGCCACCGCCTTGACGCGACCATGGTATGCAAATCCCGCACGATCAAACGCGACTTTTTCAACACCAACCGCCTTCGCCTTCTCGGCTACGCGTTTGCCAATAATCTGTGCGGCCGATACGCTGCCGCCTTTGCCAGCAGCGCCCAACTCTTTGCGTACTTCGGCTTCGACGGTGGAAGCGGTCGCCAACACTTTGCTTCCGTCGCCAGAGATAACACTCGCGTACATATGCAAATTGGTGCGATTCACTGTCAATCGTGCCACGCCCTGTGATGCGATACGAATGCGAGTCTGGCGGGCTCTGCGAAGACGTTGCTCTTTTTTGGTCAACATAGTGCAGCTCCTTATTTCTTCTTAGTTTCTTTGATCGTGATCTTCTCATCCGAATAACGGATGCCCTTACCCTTGTAGGGCTCAGGGGGACGAACAGCACGGATCTCAGCGGCAATCTGACCAACACGTTGGCGGTCAGCACCTTTGATGATAATTTCTGTGGGCGTTGGTGTTGCAACCACAATACCAGCCGGCATATCAAAGTTGACTGGGTGTGAGTAACCCACAGCCAAATTTAGCTTTGCGCCAGATGCTTGTGCCTTGTAGCCCACGCCGATCAGATTTAGCTTTTTCTCGAAGCCTTTAGTGACGCCAACAACCATGTTGTTTACTAACTGGCGCATAGTGCCAGTCATAGCATCTGCTTCACGAGAAGCGTTCGCAGGCGTGAAGCTCAACTTTCCAGCGTCATTCACGACCTTAACCAAATTGTTTTGCGCAACTTGCAAGCTTCCACCAGAAGCTTTCACACTGATTTGCTCACTGCTTACAGCCACTTCGACGCCAGCAGGCACAACGACAGGTATTTTTCCTACACGGGACATTTCGTATTTCTCCTCAATGTAGTATTAAGCGACGTAGCACAGCACTTCACCGCCGACACCGGCAGCGCGCGCTTTGCGATCGGTCATCACGCCTTTTGGCGTCGTCACGATGGCAACACCCAGTCCATTTTGGACCAGTGGAATTGCTTCGCTACCGCGGTAAACACGCAAACCTGGGCGGCTAACGCGTTCGATACGCTCGATAACCGGACGACCTGCGTAGTACTTCAAGCTGATTACCAGCTCTGACTTGCCGTCAGCTGTAGTGACTTTGAAGTCATCTACATAGCCTTCGTCTTTCAGAACTTGTGCGATTGCGACTTTTACCTTCGAAGAAGGCACTGATACGCTTGTCTTTGCAACCATTTGGGCATTGCGGATGCGTGTCAGCAAGTCAGCGATTGGATCACTCATACTCATATTAGTTTCTCCTACCGCTTACCAGCTTGCCTTGACGATTCCAGGGATCTCACCTGCAAAAGCCATTTCGCGAATTTTTGAACGACCCAAACCGAATTGCTGGAATGTTCCGCGAGCGCGGCCAGTAATTGCGCAACGGTTACGTTGACGGGTAGGGTTTGCATTGCGGGGCAACTTTTGCAACGCAAGACGGGCAGCAGCACGTTCTTCATCAGAGCGCTTTGCATCGTTAGCAGTTGCCTTCAGGTCAGCATGCTTCTTTGCATACTTTGCCACCAACTGATCACGCTTCAGCTCACGCTGGATTAAAGCCATTTTAGCCACTTGTGACCTCAATTCTTGAACGGGAAACGGAAACCTGCGAGCAGTGCTTTGCACTCTTCGTCGGTCTTAGCCGTTGTGGTAATGCTGATATTGAGACCACGCAAGGCATCGACCTTATCGTATTCAATTTCAGGGAAAATGATTTGCTCTTTAACGCCGATGTTGTAGTTACCACGACCGTCGAAAGCACGGCCAGAGATACCACGGAAGTCACGAACGCGAGGCAAAGCAATGGATACAAAGCGATCCAAGAATTCGTACATTTGCACGCCGCGCAAAGTCACCATACAACCGATGGCTTGGTTTTCGCGGATCTTGAACCCAGCAATAGCCTTCTTTGACATAGTCACCACAGGCTTTTGGCCTGCAATCTTTGTCAAGTCGCTCACTGCGTGATCCATAACCTTCTTGTCAGCTACGGCTTCGCTCACACCCATGTTCAGAGTGATTTTTGTCAAGCGAGGCACTTCCATTACGGATTTGTAGCCAAACTTAGCCATCAACTCTGGCGCAAGCTTTTCACGGTATTGTTGTTGAAAACGAGCCATGCTTATGCCACCTTGATTTCTTCGCCGCTCGACTTGTAAACGCGCACGCGCTTACCATCAGCCAGCACCTTGATACCAACACGATCAGCCTTACCAGTTGCGGCATTAAAAATTGCCACATTGGACTGGTGAATAGGCATTGTCTTTTCAACAATACCGCCGGTCGTACCCTTCATCGGATTTGGCTTGGTGTGTTTCTTCACCAAGTTAATCCCATCAACCACCACATGGGAGTCATCTTTACGCTGGGAGATTTTCCCGCGCTTACCCTTATCACGTCCCGCGATAACGATAACTTCATCGCCTGTGCGAATTTTGTTCATGGCGCGTCCTTACAAAACTTCAGGTGCCAAGGACACAATCTTCATGAACTTTTCAGTACGCAATTCGCGCGTCACTGGTCCGAAGATGCGGGTGCCGATAGGCTCCAACTTGGCATTCAACAATACTGCTGCATTGCCGTCGAACTTCACCAAAGAGCCGTCAGCACGACGGATACCCTTGGCAGTGCGAACCACCACAGCACTGTAAACCTCGCCTTTTTTGACGCGGCTACGTGGCGCAGCTTCTTTAATGCTAACTTTAATAATGTCGCCAACGCTTGCGTAACGACGCTTAGAACCACCCAGCACCTTGATGCACAGGACGGACTTAGCGCCAGTATTGTCGGCAACTTCTAATCGAGATTCAGTCTGGATCATTTATATATTCCCAACTTGCACCGGATTTGGCACTCCGCTACTTTGCAGAGATCAACCAAAGCCAATCAGTCTTGGGCCCGCTATCAACGACATGAACCACTCACGTCGCCTCTATTTGGGCAGAACCTTCGTACTTTTTCAAGCGAAGCCCTAGATTATGTCGCACTTATGCGCGGTGGTCAACACTTTTTTATTGCGCAAGTTAGTAAAAATCGCTTCTTCTTCGAGAAAGCACCTCTTCAGACCGTTGCATGGATTCACAATACAAAGATTGGCACACACTGGTATCAGCAAAAAAAGGTATAGCAATCATGAGTCTGCACATTGCGTTTATAGGCGGTGGAAATATGGCCTCCGCCATCATTGGCGGTCTGACCAAGCAAGGGCACCCCACTAGTGGCATCACCGTTGTTGAGCCTTCGGAAGACGCCCGAGCGAGCTTACGTTCCCAGTACGGCGTTGGCGCTATGTCAGCTGGGTCGGATGCGCTCAAGGCGGCTGACGTGGTGATTTGGGCAGTGAAGCCTCAGGTTTTTCACGCCGCTGGGCTTGCAGTTGCGCCGTGGGTCGCTGGGGCGCTTCACATCAGTATTGCGGCGGGCATTCCATGCGGCAGCATTGCCACTTGGCTGCATTCAGATCGCATCGTTCGAACAATGCCGAATACCCCGGCACTCATCGGTAAGGGCATCACAGGTTTATTTGCCATGGAACGCGTCACCCCCACAGACCGCGAGCACTGCACCGGCATATTGGGTTGCACGGGTCAGACCGTATGGGTGGAGCGCGAGGAGCAACTTGATGCGGTTACAGCGCTGTCCGGCTCTGGGCCTGCCTATATGTTTTATTTGATGGAAGCGATGACCGATGCAGGTGCTCAAATGGGCCTCAGCCGCGAGCAAGCGCACAAGCTGGCCGTAGCTACCTTTATTGGTGCAGGTGAATTGGCCTTAGCGTCCACTGAAGCCCCTGAAGTCTTGCGCCAACGGGTGACTTCCAAAGGAGGAACCACCCACGCAGCCATTAGCGCAATGGATGCGAGTGAAGTCAAAACCCTGTTCTCCAAGGCCTTGTTTGCCGCTCACGCACGGGCGCAAGAGATGGGCAAAGAGTTTGGCAGCGCCGTATGACTATTGCGATCAGCAAAGACTCGCGACAGCAAGCCATCACGTCGATTGAACGCTACTTCCGGGAACACATGGATGAGCCCATTGGTAATGTTGCCGCTGGCGGACTGCTGGGATTCTTCTTGGAAGAGATTGGCCCTTTGGTCTACAACCGCGCCGTTGCCGATGTGCAAGAACGCCTGCAAGCACGTGTCATGGAGGTCGATGTAGAAGTTCACGAACCGGAATTCGTTTATTGGCGAAAACTCGACAAAAAACGGTGAGGCAACTACTATTTTTGCAGCATTTGCCAAAAACCAGGGGTGCCGTAGTGGTGTTTGAGGTAATCAATCCATAGGCGCACCCGCAGTGGCAAATGTTTGCGCTGCGGAAAAACTGCGTAAATGCCATTGGGCGGGGCCGCAAACTCGTCCAACACTGACACTAACGCTCCCTCTGAGATCTCGGCCTCTACCTCCCAAGTGCTGCGCCAAGCGATGCCATAGCCGGCTAGGCACCAGTCGTGCAGCACCTGACCATCGGAACAATCCAACGGCCCAGCAGGTCTTAAGTGAATGACTTCCGTACCCTGTTCGCTTGGCACTTTAAAGGCCCAGCCTCGGGTTTGGGACGCATCACTCGACAAGGTTAAGCAGGCGAATCTAGCCAACTCATTGGGGTGCTTTGGTGCCCCATACCGGGCAAGGTAAGCCGGGGTTGCCACACACATGCGTCGGTTGTCCGCCAGACGCAAACTCACCATGGACGAGTCCGGCATATCCCCTACACGAACCGCGCAGTCAAACCCTTCTCCCGCAATATCGACCACTCGGTCACTCAGGTTCAAAGACACGGTTACCTCAGGATGTAGTTCTCGAAACTTGGGTACCAACGGTGCCACATGGCGCCGCCCAAACCCTGCTGGCGCAGTAATGCGCAAATGACCGCTAGCCTTCACCCCGCCTGCACTCACACTGGCTTCCGCGTTGGACAAGTCCGCCAGTAGGCGCTGGCAATCTTCGAGGAACGCACTGCCTTCGTGCGTGAGGGTCAGCCGCCGGGTAGTGCGTAGCAACAACTTCACACCTAAGCGCTCCTCCAATGCGTCCAGCCGTCGCCCCATGATGGCGGGGGCCACGCCTTCTGCGTTCGCAGCTGCAGTAAGGCTTCCTCGCAAGGCTACAGAGACAAATGATTCGAGTTGCTTGAGTTTGTCCATGGTTAGCTCCCGTTGGCCTGAATGGCAGAACGCTCTGCTTCGTGTCCTCCGCCCGCTTTGCGGGCTCCCCCTTGACCTACGCAGACCGCTCTCCCATTCAGGCCCTTGGCGCTCGTGGAATATGCGTACGCAGCTACTTTTTTCATAGCACGACACCAGCTTCATGCAGTGCAGCCACATCAGTGGCCGAGTAGCCCAAGCTTTGCAGCAGCGCGTCGGTGTGCTCACCGAGCTTGGGCGGGTCCAGCCGCAGGCCGAGGCGCTCGCCGCCAAGAGTCAACGGCAACAAAGGCACTTGCGTCTGGCGGCCGTCGGGCAGCTCCATGGGCGCCAGCCCGCCCGTGGCTTGCAGGTGCGGGTCGTCAAATAAATGCTGCGGATCGGTGATGGGCGCAAACGGCAGGCCGACCTGCTCAAAGCGCTGAGACAGCTCAGCCCGGCTGAACTGTGCCAGGCGCGTGCGCAGCTCGGGAATGAGCCAGCTACGGGCCAGCACGCGGTCGTTGTTGGTGGTGACGCGTGGGTCGGCAAAGAGATCGGCGTAAGCGAAGGCCTCGCAAAAAGTCTTCCACTGTCCGTCACCCACCACGGCCAGAAAGATTTGCTCGTTGTCTTTGACGCTGAACACGTCGTAAATGCCCCAGGGCGAGATGCGCTCGGGCATGGGCGCAGCGGCCTTGCCGGTCACGGCGAACTGCATCATGTGCTGAGCAACCAGAAAGATGTTGTTCTCAAACAGCGCGCTTTGCACCTCTTGGCCCTTACCGGTTTGCTGGCGCTGCATGAGCGCGGCCATGGCGCCCACCGCGCCGAAGATGCCGCCCATGATGTCGTTCACGCTTGACCCAGCACGCAGCGGGTCACCCGGGCGGCCGGTCATATAGGCTAGGCCACCCATCATCTGCACCACTTCGTCCAGCGCGGTGCGGTGGTCGTAAGGGCCGGGCAAAAAGCCCTTGTGGCTCACGTAAATCAGGCGCGGGTCCAGCTTGCTTAAAGACGCGTAGTCCAAGCCCAGTTTCTGCATGGTCTCTGTTTTGAAGTTCTCGCTCACGATGTCAGCAGTGGCGACCAACTTGAGCACGATCTCGCGGCCCTGCGGGCTTTTGAGATCCACCGCAATGCTCTTCTTGTTCCGGTTGAACAGCGGGTAAAAGCCCGCGCCACTGCCCAGCAGCTTGCGGGTGCTGTCGCCCGCCAAGGGTTCAACCTTGATGACCTCAGCACCCAGATCACCCAAGGTCATGCCGCAAGTAGGCCCCATGACCATGTGGGTGAATTCGACGACGCGGATGCCGGCTAGGGGCAGTGATTGAGTGGATTCAGACATACATAAAGTTCAATGCATCGGAAAGGTGCGGCAAAACTAAAGCGCTAGCGCCTGACGGCCTAGGCCGCCTATACGGTGTAATCAAACACCAGCACATCGTCCAGCGCGGGCTTGAGCTGCGCGACAAACGCTTGGTGCACAGGGTGCGGCAAGTAGCGTGCGCGCCCCGTGTCATCGGCAAACGTCAAGTTAAAGCAGTGGGTAAAGCCTTTGACCAAACCCTCTGGGCTGTTGTTGCGCCCCCATTCCAAGCTGATGACATCGGCAATGGCGTCCTGCAGCGCGCAAAATGCATGCTCCAGCTCAGCCTGCTGCTGCGCTGACACTTCTGGCTTAAATTTCAACAGTACCAAGTGGCGAATCGGCATGCGCTAACTCCTTGAATGGCGGGGTGCCTGCATTTTTGTCACAAATAGAGTGATTTTTATCCATATAGTTTCCTATAAAGGATGGAATACAGTAGCACTATCCGCAAATCTCTGCCCTTTGCGTGGGGTTTTGCACCGTTTTTTGATTTGGAAAGGCTTTTTTCATGTCCACAACATCTACCCCCCGCACTGCTGAGCACCGCCTGCAAGTCGCGACCAGCCTGCACAGCTTCATCCAGGACAAAGTGCTGCCCGGCACCGGCATCAGCGCTGAGGCGTTCTGGAAAGGCTTTGACGCCATCGTGGCTGACCTGGCACCCAAAAACATCGCCCTGCTCGCCGAGCGCGACCGCCTGCAGACCGAGCTGGACACCTGGCACCAAGCCAACCCCGGCCCCATCAGCGATATGCCCGCCTACAAGGCATTCCTGGAAAAAATTGGCTACTTGGTCGAGAGCCCCAAGAAGGTAAAGATCACCACCAAAAACGTGGATGCCGAGCTGGCCACCCAAGCCGGTCCTCAGCTGGTCGTGCCCGTGCTCAATGCCCGCTACGCCCTGAACGCCGCCAACGCCCGCTGGGGCAGCCTCTACGACGCGCTGTATGGCACAGACGTCATTAGCGAAGACAAGGGCTGCGAAAAAGTAGGCCCCAAGGGTTACAACCCCAAGCGCGGCAAAAAGGTCATCGAATACGCACGCAACGTGCTGGACCGCTGCGCACCGCTGAAGAAGGGCTCGCACGTGGGCTCTACGGGTTACGCCATCAAGGGCGGCGACTTGGTCGTCACCTTGAAGGACGGCTCTACGTCCAAGCTGGCCGACAAGGACCAGTTCGTGGGCTTCCAGGGCTCTGCCAAAGATCCCTCCAGTGTGCTGGTGATTCACAACGGCCTGCACCTCGACATCATCATCAACCGCGCCACGCCCATCGGCAAGACCGATGCCGCTGGCGTGAGCGATTTGGTGCTGGAAGCCGCCCTCTCCACCATCCTGGACCTGGAAGACTCCGTGGCCGTGGTGGACGCTGAAGACAAGGTGCTGGCCTATGGCAACTGGCTGGGCATTCTGCAAGGCACGTTGGTCGAGAGTTTCGAGAAGGGTGGCAAGACGCTGACCCGTGGCCTCAATGGCGACCGTGTGTACACCGCCCCCGACGGCAAGAAGGAAGTCAAGTTGCACGGCCGCAGCCTCATGTTTGTGCGCAACGTAGGCCACTTGATGACCAACCCGGCGATTCACTACACCGCGGCCGACGGCAGCACGCAAGAGATTCCCGAAGGCATCATGGACGCCGTGGTCACCACCACCATCGCCCTGCATGACCTGAAGAAGACCAAGAAGGACGCCATCCGCAACTCGCGCAAGGGCTCGGTCTACATCGTCAAGCCTAAGATGCACGGCCCCGCTGAAGTGGCGTTTGCCGCCGAGCTGTTCACCCGCGTGGAGCAGATGCTGGGTCTGCCGGACAGCACCGTGAAGCTGGGCATCATGGACGAAGAGCGCCGCACCAGCGTGAACCTGAAGGCCTGCATTGCCGCCGCCCAAAGCCGCGTGGCCTTCATCAACACCGGCTTCCTGGACCGCACCGGCGACGAGATGCACACCGCCATGCAAGCCGGGCCCATGATCCGCAAGGCAGACATGAAGAGCAGCGCCTGGATTGCCGCGTATGAAAAGAACAACGTGCTGGTGGGCTTGTCCAGCGGGCTGCGCGGCAAGGCGCAGATCGGCAAGGGCATGTGGGCCATGCCCGACCTGATGAAGGCCATGATGGAACAGAAGATAGTCCACCCCAAGGCCGGAGCCAACACCGCCTGGGTGCCCAGCCCCACCGGCGCCACACTGCACGCCCTGCACTACCACCAGCTGCTGGTGAGCGACGTGCAAAAGGAACTGGAAAAGACCAACTACGAGAAGGCCCGCGCTGGCATCCTCGACAACCTGCTGCAGATTCCGGTGACTGCCACCCCGAACTGGACAGCCGCCGAGAGACAAGCCGAGCTGGACAACAACGCCCAGGGCATTCTGGGCTACGTGGTGCGCTGGGTGGACCAAGGCGTGGGCTGCTCCAAGGTGCCCGACATCAACGACATCGGCCTCATGGAAGACCGCGCCACCCTGCGCATCAGCAGCCAGCACATGGCCAACTGGTTGCACCACGGCGTGGTCACCAAGGCACAGGTGGAAGAAACCTTTGCACGCATGGCCGCCAAGGTGGACAAGCAAAACGCCGGCGACAAGCTCTACACCCCCATGGTGGGCAACTTCCAGGGCGCGGCCTACCAGGCAGCGACCGAGCTGGTGTTCAAAGGCCTGGCCCAGCCTAGCGGATACACCGAACCGCTGCTGCATGCATGGCGCTTGAAGGTGAAGGCGGCGTAACTCGCCTTTCTCTACAGGCCCTTTAAAGGGCTATGCAGGTTGTTATACATTTGATAGCAGCCTGCGCCCAATAAACGGGCGTTACCGGCAATTTTGCGCCAAATCAGAGACGTATCGGCCACAGCACACCATAACGCGCTATTCACTAAGCTGCCAAGGCACTTGTCGCTGGACCACTAACGCAGCGCTTCCACCTCAATTGCACCACCCGCCTTGTGCAACACGATCACCACGGCTTGGCCTTTGGCTTTGCGGATGCTGAGTTCTTTGGGAACAACGACAAAGTTGCGGTGGTAACTTGTGCTGCCGCCACCAGGCTTGTAGTCTGGGTTGGTGATATCTAGGTCGTGCACCCACAGCGAGCCACATTGGGTGCAGTCCACCGTTTGTTGAAATACGACTTCATAGGGTCCGTGCACGCCCTCTGGAAACGACAGGGGTTGGTGCACGAGTTCAAGCCGTTCTTGGTTCGAATTGCGCAAGCTAGCAGCTCCGTCCTTCAGCTCAACCGCAAGGCGAGTCGCGGCATCTGTAATCAAGACACAAGCGGCCAAGCACAGTGCGACTGCGATTGCTGGAGCGAACGTGGCCATAAGGCGTCTTTTGCTGATGTGCATAAAGCAACTCCCTCTGATGCCTAGGTAGACGACCATCACGCCAGCGGCAAGCTCTACGCCCCATGGCGGACAACTCGGAGGGCACGGCCTGCCGTGGCAAACACGGATTATCGTGGCCATCACACAATGCCATGAGATCTTGCAACCATGCGACCAAATCCAAATAGTGACTGGGTAGTATTTAAATCCAATGGAGCTTCAAGGTTTTATGGCAATGGCTAGCAGAGGCACGCATTGCCGCGCGACATGGGTGGTTTTACCAACCCCGGCGCCAAAGTGATTCGTCTTGCAGCTCGCGCCAACGGATGCGTGTCACCGTCTTTGAGAACACGGCTTCTAGTTCAACCCATTCAATCTTCACCTGCGGTGGTTCGGGCTCTATCACCCGCGACACCAAAAAGTGCTTGTTTTTAGCCACCGGCTGCACGGCGGTCCATTTGGTGAGTAAGAGCTTTTTGGGGTGGAGCGGTGTCATCGCGAAAGTAGCCGGTCAATGCAGTCATGTCAGTCAATACATCCGGGGTATAGGGCCAATTGGGTCCCATGTTACGTGCACGCTGGTGTCCCTGCGAGAATCAAGGTCAGCAAGGGCTGAACCTTCCCCTCACCGGGTCTTGCCACTATGTCCTCTAAAAAACTCACCCCCACCAACAACAGCTCAGCGGTGCCCAGTAGCCGCTTGGGACGCTTAATGCGCTTGGGCGGCATGGCCACGGGCGTGGCTGGCAATATGCTGGTGGCCGGTGCGCAGCAGCTTGCCCAGGGCAAGCGCCCGAAACTCAGTGATCTGCTGCTCACCCCAAGCAACGCGCTCAAGATCACACAGCAGCTCTCCCACATGCGCGGTGCCGCGATGAAGCTGGGGCAACTGATTTCGATGGATGCCGGTGATTTGGTGCCCCCCGAGATAGCGGCTGTGTTGGCGCGCTTGCGTTCTGACGCGCACGCCATGCCAGAGCGCCAGCTGCGCGCGGTACTCACTGCCAACTGGGGCGCACAGTGGCAGCAGCGCTTTACATCTTTTTCTTTCACGCCGATTGCGGCTGCTTCCATAGGCCAGGTGCACCGCGCAACGACCCTGGACGGACGCGACATGGCCATCAAGATCCAGTACCCGGGCGTGCGCAAAAGCATCAGTAGCGACGTGAACAACGTGGCATCCCTGCTGCGCCTATCGGGCCTGCTGCCCAAAGCACTGGACATAGAGCCGCTCTTGAAACAGGCCAAACGCCAACTGCGCGAAGAGGCCGACTACGAAGCGGAGGGCAAGCACTTGCAACGGTTTGCCCAGTTGCTAGCCGCCACCCCAGAGTTTGTGGTGCCCACATTGCACGCCGACTTCACGACCCAGAATGTGTTGGCCATGTCTTTTGTAGCGGGGGTGCCCGTGGAGTCGATAGCGGACGCACCACAGGCCGAGCGTGACCGACTGCTGAGCCTGCTGGTGGGCCTCATGTTCCGCGAGTTGTTTGAGTTTGGGCTCATGCAAACCGATCCTAACTTTGCGAACTACCGCTACGACCTACAGAGCCAGCGGCTGATCTTGCTGGACTTTGGTGCCACCCGAAGTTTCACTCCGGCCTTCGGGCAGGCTTACCAACACCTGATGCGCGCAACTTTGGCGGGCGACCGCAAAGCCATGGCGCAAGCCGGTCTTGCCATTGGCTACTTTGATGACAGCATCCGGGCCCAACACCAAATGGCTGTGCTTGACCTGTTTGATATCGCACTCGAACCTCTCAAGTTCGACGGTGTTTTTGACTTTGGCACTACCAACATGGCCCCTCGCCTGCGTGAAGCCGGGTTGGCGCTGGGTCTGGACAGGGACTTTTGGCACATTCCCCCCATCGAAGCCTTGTTCTTGCATCGCAAACTGGGGGGCTTGTTTTTGTTGGCGGCGCGACTGAAGGCGCGGGTGAATGTGCGGCAACTTGCTGTGCCGTACCTGCAGGCTGGGAGCGGACTCTAGGGATTTGCTCACGCCTAGCGGGCCCTGACAGCCACTGACCCCATTAACGATTGCACAGGTACCCCACCCACTTTTCAGCATGGCACGGCCTACGCATTGAGCCACTAGGCATTTATCTGGACAATAACTGCCAGCCTCCTACCCCACACGCCCACTTCACAATGAGCACTCCATTTACCTTCCTCACCCGCGTACGCTATGGCGAGTGCGATGCGCAGCTGGTCGTATTCAACGCCCGCTATGGCGACTATGCGGACTTGGCTGCCACCGAGTACTTTCGCGCCATTTTTGGGGGCATTCAGGCCCTGTTGGCTCGCAACCTAGACACGCAAGTGGTGCATTATCAGATCGACTGGACGTCACCCGCCCGCTTCGACGATGTGTTGGGGGTGCGTGTGCAGACCGAACGCGTGGGCACGACCTCGTTCACGTTGAACATGGCGTTTTTTATCGCAGGCACCCAAGCGCTGGTGGCCACAGCGGCGCTGACCTATGTGCTGGTGAGCACTCCCGCTTTCACCAAAACTTCCATCCCCGATGATTTGCGCACAGCGCTGCAAGGCGGTGCCCCCGATGTGGTGATGAACCAATCGGGCAGCTAAGTGCGCCCGTGCGGGGCCTGGTAAGCGCCTAGACAAGGACACCACCTTGGCATACAGTGCCGCGATGGTCTGCGGCACTCCCCTCAAACGGTTGGCACTCCTGCGCACGTGGTGGATGGGGTGCGGCTTGGTGCTTGCCCAAGGCACCTGGGCGGTAGAGCCCTTGCGCTACGGAGTGATGGACTCCCTATCCCACCCCTTGGTCATTCAAGACGGCAATGGGACCGTCAGCGGCGGGCTGTTGCTTGATTTAGGCCAAGCGGTGGCGCGGGAGCTGCACACCAAATTGCAAGTTCAACCCTTAGCGCGCAAGCGCCTGGACGCAGCGGTACAAAAAGGGCAAGTGGACTTGGTGTGCTACTGGAGTCCGCAATGGACCACGCAGGCCGACAAGGTGCAATGGACGATGGAAAGCCTGGCCCAAATTGAGCGCTTGGTGACGCACCAAGGCCAGATGCCCTCCAAAGTGGCGCTAGATCAACTCGAAGGCAAACGCATTGCCACGCAACTTGGCTACAACTACCCCAGCTTGCAAGCTTGGTTTGACAACGGGAAACTGCAACGCAAAGACGAGACCCGCATCGTGCTGATGTTCAAGGCGCTGGACTTGATGATTGCCGAGGCGCTGGTGGCATCCGAGGCCGAGATTGAGGGGTTTTTTCACACCAACCCCGAAGCCCGCGCCCGCTTTGAAACATCACCCTACCTGTTCTCCAAAGTCGCAACCCAGTGCGCTTTGTCGCGTAAATCTCCTCACACACTCGAGCAGGTGAACAAGGCCTTGTCGACCCTCATCGAAAGTGGCGAACTGGCCCGCATGGCATCGGCCTACAAGCTCAGCGGCTTGTAGGCACCCTTACTGGCGTAGGCTACGCGGCGGGGAAACACCCCAACACGCCTGTGGAATAGGTCCCAAACGGCTATCTCGTGTTTAATCCACTGCACAGAGATCCTGCTTGGTACCGCACGGGTCTGCATGCGTGCTTGCACGGCCACAAACTGCTTGGCTCCCACCCACGCTGGGCGCATCGAACATCTTATTTGGCAAGGAACTAGTTCAATGGAAAATCTTCTCTCAAGGGTCGGCTCTCTGCTCTACGGCATGCGTTTCACCATGCTGTTCTTCTATGTGGGCTTGGTGGCGATCATTTTCGGAATCTTGGGCAAGTTCCTGCTAGAGACCTACAAGCTCATGAACACCTTGCTGTTCGCTGACCTAGAAAAAATTGCGCTCATCATCAAAGTGCTGGAACTGGTCGACATGACCATGGTGGCGCAACTCGTGTGGGTGGTCGCACTGGCGGGTGTGTCGCTGTTTGTGACGACCGGGCACTTTGACAAACAGGATATGAAAAAGCCGGACTGGTTGGACCACGTCAACACCTACAACCTGAAACTCAAACTCGCGTTTGCCATCATCTCCATCTCAGGCGTACACGCCTTGAAAACCTACCTCAGTGGCGAGCTGAACTTGGAGAACATTCAAATCGTCACCATGGTGGCGGTGATTCACTTCACCTTCGTGCTCTCGGCCATTGGCATCTCGTTTGCGGAGCGACTGACTCGCGAACAAACCTAACCCCATCTAGACCTCGGAGCCTCTCGCCATGCCCAACACCCGCTCTGCCAATGCCGCACGCCTAGAGTTCACGCCAGGCTCTTTGGTGCAATCCAACCTGTCTGGAGCGGCCGTCACCGGTGACTGGCTCTGGGTGGCAGGCGACGAGGCTTGTGGGATAGACCGCTTGCGCAGGCTCGACCCCGTGGGCCAAGAGTCCTTGCGCTTTGGCGAGGTGCGCGACTTCCCTCTGGCGGACCTGCTAGACCTACCGGGGCTGGCCGACGAAGAGGCGGACTTAGAGGGCATGGCGGTGTCCGATGGCTATCTGTGGGTGGTCGGCTCCCACGGCTTGAAGCGCAGGAACGCCAAGCCCGAGCGCGACCACGCAGACAACGCCAAACGGCTGGCCAAAACATCGTTAGACGGCAACCGGCGCTTGCTGGCCTGCCTGCCGATTGAAGCTGACGCCAGCGGGGCGCCCTGCCTTGTGCGACAAGCCCGGGACGGGCGACACGCTTTGCGCCTGAAGGGCGATGCGCAAGACAACCTGCTGACGCGCGCACTGGCCGACGACCCTCACTTCGGCCCCTACATGGCCATCCCGGGCAAAGACAACGGCTTTGACATCGAAGGTCTGGCCATTGACGGGCGACGACTGCTGCTGGGCCTGCGCGGACCCGTGCTGCGCGGGTGGTCCGCGCTTTTGGAGATGGAGGTCGAGGCACGGAACCAGCAGCTGCGTTTGGTTCCGCTAGACGACAAAGGCACCTTGATTCGCAAGCACTTCGTCCAACTGGACGGCTTGGGGGTGCGCGACCTGCACTTCTATGGCGATGACCTCTACATCTTGGCGGGCCCTACGATGGTGCTCAACGGCGAGATTCGGCTCTTCAAGTGGCCGCAGGCAAAGGCTTTGCTTGCGGACAACCGCGAGCCCGTGCGCTTTGAAGCGGCGCTGACTGAATCAGTAGCTCTGCCGCACGGGCAGGGCACCAACCGAGCAGAAGCCATTTGCGACCTGCCACTGTCAATGACGGGTGGCACGCCAAGCTGGCTCGTGCTGTACGACGCCCCCGACTGCGACCGCAAAGACGGCGAGCACACCGTCTTCGGCGATGTTCTGAGCCACGACTGAGAGCGACAGCACGTAGCGACACCCGGTGCGTTGGCAGTTGCAAGCCGGATGGAGTCGTCCGCGCCGAGCGCTGTGTACCGCCGCTCCCCTGATTTAACCCACCAGGGTGCGGCCCATGGCCGTAGCAGCCTCCAGTAACTGCGGCACATGCTGCAAGGCCTGCTGCAGCGGCATGCGCGCCGCAGGCGCTTGAAGTGCCACGGCCGTGCGCACCGTGCGACTGCCCGCTTGCAGCACTGGCACGGCCACACAGACCAAGCCGTCTACAAACTCTTCCGCATCCACCGCGTAGCCTTGGCGAATGATTTGCGCCAGCTCTTCCTCCAGCGCGCGGCGCTCCGTCAAGGTGGTGGCGGTGTAGCGCGGCAGGGGCAGGCTCTCCAACAGCGCGGCGCGCGCCTGCTCGGCCATATGGGCCAAAAACAATTTGCCACTGGCTGAGCAGTGGATGGGCACACGCGTGCCCGCCTTTAGCTCCATGCGCAAGGGGAAGGCGGACTCCACACGGTCTAGGTACATCACATCGGTACCGCTCAGCGCGGTAAGGTTGCAGCTCTCGCCCACCTGGCTCACCAGTTGGCGCAGCACCGCATGGCGCACGCCGCGCCGGGTGTCGGCGCTCAGCACGTTCTCGGCCAAGCGCACCAAGCGCGCGGCGGGGGCATACAGGCGGCCACCGGGTTCGCGGGTGATCAAGCCCCCGGCCTCCAGCTGCCCCAGCATGCGGTGCACACTGGGCTTGGGCCAGCCGCTGCTGCGCACAGCGTCGGCCAGGCTAAAGGGCTGGCCCGTGGCGCACACCAGGTCCAGTAACTCAAACACGCGCAGCAAGGGGGTGGGCTTGTCCATGGACACCATGCGTTCCAATATTCGAGACGAATTACTATAAATATTCGAGATGAATGCGAGCGCTGATTATGCTTGCCTCCATGTCTATGCACCAGCCCTCCTCTTTGTCCGGCCCTCGCAGTCCATTCCAAAACATCGTGCTCACAGGCGCTTGCGGCGGCCTGGGCCAGGCCTTGGCGCGCCAACTGCTGACCCAAGGCGCGGTGGTGGCATTGGTGGGGTTGAACCGCCCGGTGCTAGAGGCGCTGGCCGCATCCGCGCCCTACCGCAGTGCCATTTACACGCCCGATGTAGCAGACCCCGCAGCCATGCAGGCGTGCGCCCAAGAGTGGGTAGGCCGCTTTGGCGTGCCCGACCTGCTGATCGCCAATGCGGGGGTGGCAGGCGGCTTTGACACCGCACAGGCCGGTGACTTGGCCGTGATGCGCCGCATGCTGGAGATCAATGTGCTGGGAGTGGCCACCACCTTCCAGCCCTTTTTAGAAGCCATGCGCACACAAGGGCGAGGCAGCTTGGTGGGGGTGGCCAGCCTGGCTGGCTGGCGCGGCATGCCGGGCAACGGTGCCTATTGCGCCAGCAAAGGCGCGCTGATTCGCTATCTAGAGAGCCTGCGCGCCGAACTGCGTGGCAGCGGTCTGCGTGTGCACACGGTCAGCCCCGGCTATTTGCGCACGCCGCTCACCGCCGGGAACCAGTTCGTCATGCCCGGCCTGATGGAGGCCGATGATGCGGCGCGTGCCCTGCTCGCAGCCGTCGCACGCGGGCGTGAGCAGATTGTGCTGCCGCGTCGCATGGGCTGGCTGGCCCGTGCCTTGGGCCTGCTGCCCGCAGCGTGGCACGACCGCATCCTGCTGGGCCAGCCGCGCAAGCCCCGCGTGGGCGAGGCAGGTGCCACCGCGATCCCAGGCCTGCCGCCCCGCCACTGATTTCAAACCATAAGAACCTGAGTGAGACACCGATGACCGACACAACGACAAGCGCCACCACGCGCGACTGCATCGCCCTGATTGGCGCGGGCCCCAGCGGGCTGGCTGCCGCGCGCAACTTGCAAAAGCTGGGCCTGCCCTTCCAAGGCTTTGAGGCCCACAGCGACGTGGGGGGCCTGTGGAACATGGACAACCCACGCAGCACCGTTTATGAGTCGGCGCACCTGATCTCCAGCAAGAGCACCACCGAGTTCAGCGAGTTCCCCATGCGCCCCGAGGTGGCGGACTATCCCAGCCACAAGGAAATGCGCCAGTACTTCTTTGATTTTGCAGACCACTTTGGCCTGCGCAAGCACTTTCATTTTGGTGCCAAGGTGCGCTCCGTTCAGCCAGTGGGCGGCGGCGTGGCGCCACTGTGGCGCGTGGAATGGCAAGGTGCTGACGGCGCGGTGCAGAGCGCGGAGTTCAAGGGCGTGGTGATTGCCAACGGCACGCTGGCCGAGCCCAATATGCCCACGTTTGAAGGCCACTTTAATGGTGAGCTGCTGCACACCGCAGCCTACAAAAGCGCCGAGCTGTTCCGGGGCAAGCGCGTGCTGGTGGTAGGCGCTGGCAACTCAGGCTGCGACATTGCGGTGGACGCGGTGCACGCAGCGCTTAGCGTAGACATCTCGGTGCGCCGGGGATACTACTTTGTGCCCAAGTATGTGTTTGGCAAGCCTGCTGACACGCTGGGCGGCAAGATCAAGCTACCTGCCTGGCTCAAGCAAAAGGTGGACAGCACAGTGCTGGGCTGGTTCACCGGCGACCCCAGCCGCTTTGGCTTTCCCAAGCCCGACTACAAGATGTACGAATCGCACCCCGTGGTGAACTCGCTGGTGCTGCACCACCTGGGCCATGGCGATCTGCATGTGAAAGGCGACATTGCGCGCCTAGACGGCCACACCGTGCATTTCAAAGACGGCAGCGCCAAGGACTATGACCTCATCCTGTGCGCCACGGGCTACCGGCTGCACTACCCCTTCATGGATGTAACGCTGCTGAACTGGCAAGGCATGTCGCCCCAGCTCTACCTCAACATCTTCTCGCCGCAGTTCGACAACCTGGCGGTGATGGGCATGATCGAGGCCAGCGGCATCGGCTGGCAAGGCCGCTATGAACAAGGCGAGTTGGTGGCGCGCTATTTCAAAGCGCGCGACGCAGGCAGCCCGGCCGCCGCCGCACTCAGCCGCGCCAAGGCGGGCCCACCGCCCGACCTGAGCGGTGGCTACCGCTACCTCAAGTTGGAACGCATGGCCTACTACGTGCACAAGGACACCTACCGCGCTGCGGTGCGTGCCGCCAGCGCAGCGCTGGCCTGAGGCTTCAGACACACCACACAAGGGAGACACACATGCTACCTGTCGACGAGATACGCCTGAATTTCAACCCCGCTTCGCTGGTGGTGCTCAACATCGTGCTGGGTTTTCTGATGTTTGGCATTGCCCTGGACACGCGTGTGGCCGACTTCAAACGCGTGCTGCGCATGCCCGTGGCCATGGCCGTGGGCATTGCAGCGCAGTTTGTGGTGCTGCCCGCCGTGACCTATGCCCTCACGCTGGCGCTGAACCCTGGCCCCAGCATTGCGCTGGGCATGATTTTGGTGGCCTGCTGCCCGCCCGGCAATGTGAGCAATATCCTCACACACCGGGCGCAGGGCAATGTGGCTTTGTCCGTGTCCATGACCGCCATTTCCAACGCGCTGGCCATTGTGCTGATGCCGCTGAACTTTGCGTTCTGGGCGGGCATGCACCCCACGGCGTCCACCTTGTTTCGCAGCATTGCGCTGGACCCGATTGAGATGGCGGGCCACATAGTGGTCATCATCGGCGTGCCCTTTGTGCTGGGCATTGCCTGTGCGGAGAAGCTGCCGCGCTTTACAGAGAAGGTGCGCAAGCCCGCACGCATTCTGAGCTTTTTGTGCCTGATCGGCTTCATTGTGGGCGCCGTAGCGGGCAACTGACGCTACTTTCTGGACTATGTGGGCCTGGTGCTGCTGGCCGTGGCCATCCATGACGCGCTGGCCTTTGCCACAGGCTATGTGTGCGCGCGCGCCACCGGACTGTCGGACTATGACCGCCGCGCCGTCTCCATCGAAGTGGGCATTCGCAATGCGGGCCTGGGCTTGGTGCTGATCTTCAGCTTCTTTGGCGGCCTGGGCGGCATGGCTGTGGTGGCCGGTGTCTGGGGCTTTTGGGACATCATTGCCGGCTTGGCGCTGGCAAGCTGGTGGGGGCGTAAGCCACCGGCCAAGCCGCAGGGAGAGTCCGCATGAGCGCTATGCCACAGGCGCGCGCACGCCGCGTGCTGGTAACGGGGGCGGACGGTTTTTTAGGCCGCAGCCTGGTGGCCGCGCTCGCGCAGAGAAGTAGTCTGGATGCTGTGGTCGCGACCGATGTGCGGCCCGTACCTGCCGAGCGGCGCCTAAGCGGTGTGGTCTACCTAGCGCAGGACGTGCGCGACCCCACGCTGGCCACCCTGCTGGCCGAGCACGCTATCGATACCGTGGTGCACCTGGCCTCTATCGTCACACCGGGCAAGCAGTCCAGCCGGGAGTTTGAATACTCGGTCGATGTGCTGGGCACGCGCAATGTGCTTGAGGCTTGCGTGTCACACGGCATACAGCACCTGCTGGTGAGCTCCAGCGGCGCAGCCTATGGCTACCACGCAGACCACCCGGCATGGCTGGTGGAGACCGATGCGCTGCGCGGCAACGAGGTGTTTGCCTACGCACACCACAAGCGCTTGGTGGAAGAGATGCTGGCGCAGTACCGCAGCAGCGCGCCGCAATTGCTGCAAACCGTGTTTCGCATTGGCACCATCTTGGGCGAGGGCGTAGACAACCAGATCACCGCGCTGTTCGAGAAACCGAGGCTCTTGGCCATCCAAGGTAGCGAAAGCCCTTTTGTGTTTATCTGGGATACCGATGTGACCGGTGCCATGCTGCATGCTTTGGAGCACCGCCGCGCGGGTTGCTTCAATGTGGCGGGCGACGGAGCCTTGCCCTTGCGCGCGATTGCCCAGCGCCTGGGCAAGCCTGTGCGCAATCTGCCCGCTGCCTTGCTCAAAGCGGCGCTGGCCATCGGGCATGCGCTGGGGGTCAGCCGCTACGGGCCTGAGCAGCTGGACTTTCTGCGCTACCGCCCCGTGCTGCTGAACACTGCGCTCAAGACCCAGCTGGGTTACGTGCCCGCCAAAACCAGCAGCCAGGCGCTGGACGCCTTTATCGCCGCCCGCGCGGCGCAGGGCCGACCGATCACTGGCTCGGGAACCCGGGCGTGAACGCACAAGCAGCGAGCTCCTGGACGCGGGGTGACAGCCTGCGCGCGCTGGGCGTGGTGGTTCTGTGGGGGCTGAACTTTGTCGTCATGAAAGTGGGACTGCAGGGCCTGAGCCCCATGCTGCTGGGCGCACTGCGCTTTGCGGCGGCCTCCTTGCCTTTTCTTTGGTGGGTGGGGCGCCCGCCGCTGCCCTGGCGCTACGTGCTGGGCTATGGCTTGGCCCAAGGCCTGGGGCAGTTTGGCCTTCTGTTCTGGGGACTGCAACTGGGCATGACGGCAGGCATGGCCTCGGTGGTGATGCAGATGCAGGCCTTTTTTACTTTGCTGCTGGCCGCGCCTGTTCTGGGTGAGCGTGCCCGCAGTTGGCAATGGGCTGGCCTGGTGCTCGCGCTAGGGGGCCTAGTGGCCATTGCCAGTGCGCACGGCCAAGGCCCGGGCCAGATGACGCTGGTGGGCCTGGTGCTCACGGCCAGTGCGGCGTTCATGTGGGCAGTGTCCAACATCGTGGTGCGGCTGGCGGCGCGCCACGGCAGCTACGCGCCTTTCCCCTTCATCGTGTGGACCAGCGTGGTGCCCATACTGCCGTTCACCGGTTTAGCTATCTGGAGCGATGGCTGGGACAGCGTGGTGGCCCAAGTGAGCAGCTTGCGCTGGCCCGCCGTCGCCTCGGTGCTGTACTTAGCCTGGCTGGCCACGTTGCTCGCCTACACCATGTGGACCCAACTCCTGCAGCGCCATAGCGCCGGCAAGGTGACACCATTCTCGCTGCTAGTGCCCGTAGTGGGTCTGACTGCGGCAGCCCTGGCGTTTGGGGAAGTCCCAAGGCTGCTGCAGTGGGTGGGCACTGGGGCCGTGTTGCTAGGCCTGGCCGTGAACCAAGGTGGGCAGTGGTGGATCGCACGCAGGCCAGCCGCATCGTGACGTCTTGAACAGACTAGGGTTCCAACCGGAAATTACTATTAATTTAATAGCTGACTTCGCTTATTCCACGTGCGCAAAAGCCCGATTTACCTACATCCAAAGCCGATAAGCCCAAAAACTCTCGTGGTGCTGAATGCCTTTGCCCAAGGCCTCGGGGGTAAAGCCGGTGATGCGGCGTGTGGTGCGGATCAGGTGGGACTGGTCGGAGTAAGCGGTGTCTGCCGCCGTAATTTGCGCCCTGCGCCCTGCGCGCAAGGCTTTGTGCTGGGTGGTCCGCATGCTCACTCCACCTCCGGCGGGGGTTCAAGGGCCGAGAATGGGAGGGGGTGATCGCGGCCCGTGGGGCCAATATTGCTGATGATGACCCGCGCCTGCCCGTTGCGAAACAGGTGCACGTAAGCGCGGCCCGGTTCGGGGTAATAAGGGATGGTGGTGGTGTACTCGTGCAGGGCACCTTTGACGCCCCGCTCCACAATAGGCACGCCGGGTGCGATGGTGGGGTCGTCCTCCACCGGGATGGTGATGGTGGTTGGTTTGGGTCGGTCCCAGGTGTACCACTTGACCTTGACCTTCATACCCGGGCGCCAGGTGCGGGGGATGGTGTAGCCCCCGGCGATGGTGCCGCCGCAGTTGAAGTCGCCCCCGCTCATCTCTGGGCTCACTTGCCCAAACGGCACCTCTTGCACCCAAAACCCTTGCACATAGGGCATGAGGTCTTGCCGCGGGCCGCCGTGGCGCACGCATTCCAGCCCTACTCCGATGGTCGGGGTTCTTTGGGATTTGCGTATGGCTGCTTCGCGATTGATCGTCTCCCAGAGCTCGGGGTTCTCACGTTTAAGGCGTTCATCAAACGTCTCCCGGTGCGCACAGCCCATCACCAGTGCGGCCAGGGCCAAGGTTGCACAAGTGAATGCACGTTGAGTCATTCGTTGCATCGTCAGCCCCTTCATTCAAACACCGCACGCGGTAAGAAGTAGCCCCCGCCCTCGCGCCGCCCGCTGGTGATGATTCCGATGGCTTTGGCCTTGACCCAGCTTTGCAGCAGCCTCGCGTCTTCATCGCGCATCACCGGATACAAGTCGCAGCTGCTCACGTAGAGCGCGTCGGGGTACTTGAAGCGATATTCGTTGTTGTAGGCCGCCTCTTGGTCGAGTTCGTCTTTGCGGTTGGTAGCGTTCATTGCGTTGAGGGCTTGGATGCGTTCAGATACCAACTTCTCCAACCCCGTCTGCCCCGCTGGCACTTGCACGGTGCCCGCTTTTTCTGCGGCAATGCGTTGTTGGTAGTTGGCGAACACCTTGGCCTCCAAGGCATTGAGCGTCTTGCCCTTGCCTTGGCGGTGCACGATGTCCACCAACAGGCGCGCCTTGTCGTCGTGGGTGATGGGGCCGGCCAGCACAAAGCCCGCCAGGCTGTCGTGCACATAGCGCCCCAGCAGCACGCAGTGCGCTTGCCCGGCCACTTGGCTGCGCCCTTGCAGCACGCCAAGGGCGACCTCTATCCAGGCCTGGTCGGCAGGGTTTTGTTGTTGGCAGATGAACTGGGGCAGCCAGTTGCTGTGACGCCGCAGGGTGTCGTCGATCCAGACCGCGCGCTGGTTGCCATATTTTTGGCGCACCGGCATCTCCCAGTAGTTGTATTGTTTGGCGGCCTGCCACTGCGTAAAGAGGCTCAGGTCGCCTTGCAGGTTTTGGTTGTAGCTGCGGATGTTGTCTTCGTCTTGCGCGCTGATGGGGTTGTGCAGCAGCCTGAAGAGGTCGGGTGCCAAAACATGGGCGGTTTTACCGGGTGGCGGGGGCAGGTAGATGCGGCGATAGTCGTAGTACAGGCGCATGTGCAGCGCAATGAGGGCGTGCAGGTCTTGGCACTCTTCCAAGGGCGTGGCCATGGGGGCGGGCTGGGTGCGCGGGGCGTAGTCTTGGGCCTGGGCCATGTAGTCGTTCCAGGCCTGGGCCACTGCGGGGCTGAGGGCGTAGTCTTCCAATAGCTGCTTGCTCATCAATGTGGCATCAAGCAACGGCACACCGGCGATGCGGGCGAGCTTGTACATGTGCAGCAGCGGCACTTGGGAGAGCAGCTCGGCATCCGTCTTGCTGCGGCCCTGGGCCAGCAGGCCATAGCCCCCGCCCACGTCGGAGTGCACGCCGGGGTACACATATTCGCTGAGCTGGCCGCCCCGGATGCGGGTGAGCGGGAAGTTCAGCCGCTGCTCATGCGCGCCCAGCATGTGCACGCAGCGCTCCACCAGCGCGGGCAAAGGTTGGCGTATTTCTTTGGCCCAGGCAAAGTGCCCGGTGGCAAAGCCTGCCACCGGCCCCAGAGCGCGGCGGGCAGAGTCGGCCAATCCGGTGCTGGCCACGCAGTCAAACAAGCCCAAGAATTTGATGCGCAGCGGCATGCCCGCGATTTCGCCGCTGGGGATGGCGGCATTCAGCCAGTGGCAAAACGCGCTGGCCTCTGCGGCCCCGCGCGAGAAGCCAAACACGCTCACGTGGATGTAGGGGATGTTGGGCAAGGGCTTGCGCTTGCGGGCATCTTGAATGCTTTGCGTGGCGTGGGCGTAGATATTGGCCAGCCAGCTTTCGCGGGTGGGGGCGGGACGCTCCGGGTCGGTGGAGCCGCCGTCTACCTGGCGTTCAAAGTCTTTGAGCAGGGCTTTGATGTCATCTTCTTTATAAAGGGCGAACTCGTTGTTGAACGACTTGTGCACCGAGTTAAAGACTTCCAGCACCCCGTACAAGATGCGGGCCTGCCCGCCCTTGGCATAGGCTTTGCCCTCGTCGCTTTCGCCGGGCTCTTGGTTGGGCTCAAAGCGGGTGCCTAAGCCAGAGACATAGGTTTTGTAGTGGCCTGTGTGATCGGAGTTTTCTGCAACACTTTTGTGCGCATTAAAGAGGCGCGCCACATTGCTGTGGCCGCGCTCGGGCATGTCGCGGTCGCGGTTGTTGTTGGTGCCATCAAAGAACAGGCCGATGTACAGCGGTATCTCGCACTTCAGCGGGTCGCTGGGTGCCATCAGGCTCGCAACGACTTCGTCCACCGTGGGTGTCATTTCCTGTGCCGGGTTGGCGCTGATGCGTAAGGGGGCGTTAAAAACTGTGCGTGTCATGGTCTTAGGCGGTGGGTTTACTACGGTTTTGATAGCTTCTAGCGCAGGCAGAACCTGCGCCAAAGGCCGATTGGGCTTGTGATTTGCGCCCTGCGCGCAAGGCTTTGTGCTGGGTGGTCCGCATGCTCACTCCACCTCCGGCGGGGGTTCAAGGGCCGAGAGTGGAATGGGGTGACACTTGTATTCTGGATAGCAGTCAGTGATGATGACCCGCGCCTGCCCGTTGCGAAACAGGTGCACATAGGCTGCGCCTGGTTTGGCGTAATACGGGATGGTGGTGGTGTACTCGTGCAGGGTCGCCTTGACTTCCCCCACCATGACGGGGGTGGCAGATGCCTTGGTGGAGTCGTCTCCCGCAGCTCCGGTGGTTTTGCTCGATTCGTCCCAACCATCCGTGTACCACTTGACCTTGACTTTCATACCCGGGCGCCAGGTGCGGGGGATGGTGTAGCCCCCGGCGATGGTGCCGCCGCAGTTGAAGTCGCCCCCGCGCATGCCGATGCTGCCCTGGCCGTAGGGCACTTCTTGCACCCAAAACCCTTGCACATAGGGCATGAGGTCTTGCCGCGGGCCGCCGTGGCGCACGCATTCCAGCCCTACTCCGATGGTGGGGGTTTCTTGGGATTTGCGTATGGCTGCTTCGCGATTGATCGTCTCCCAGAGCTCGGGGTTCTCACGTTTAAGGCGTTCATCAAACGTCTCCCGGTGCGCGCAGCCCATCACCAGTGCGGCCAGGGCCAAGGTTGCGCAAGTGAATGCACGCTGAGTATTTCGTTGCATCGTTAGCCCCTTCATTCAAACACCGCACGCGGTAAACAGTAGCCACCACCCTCGCGCCGCCCGCTGGTGATGATGCCGATGGCTTTGGCCTTGAGGCCGCCTTGCAGCAAACCTAGGTCTTCATCGCGCATCACCGGATGCAGGTCGCAGCGGTTCTGTCGCCATAAGCCATTGTGAGGACGATGACGGCGTGTCTTTGTAAAAACGGCTTTGCAATCGCTGTTGGGTGCTTTGCTATGTGTGCGCCCGCTGGTACGCGGCTTGCCCCTTGCGCTTTGGCCATTTGGAAGAAATGATGCAAGCAGGTGGCGACTTGGGACGACGGAGCAGGGCTGACCTGTCTTCAGAACTACCCGTCAGCGCCGGTTGCTAGAGTTTTGACGGCTACTTACGCATGCTGTATGGGCGCTAGAGGCCCATTTGCCTGGCGGATTCAAGTACAACGTGCAACGGAATGCAGTGTAAGAGGTCTTTCGGGTAGCTTGTAGAAGACCTCATGTGGGGTACGGTAGCCTAGGCACTTGCGCGGTTTGTGTTGTCATTGCGTCCAAGCTGCCAAGAGCACTAGCGCTTGGCAAAGTACACCTTTGCCTTCAAGCAGCTTGCATTGCGCCGCCTACATCCAAAGCCGATAAGCCCAAAAACTCTCATGATGCTGAATGCCTTTACCCAAGGCCTCGGGGGTCAAGCCGGTGATGCGGCGCGTGGTGCGGATCAGGTGGGACTGGTCGGAGTAACCGGAGTCTGCCGCAATCTGCGCCCAGTCGAGTTTGTCGCTGCTTTGGGTGGCCAAGGCGGCGGTGGCAAAAAACGCGTCTTCAGAGCGCCCCATCACCCGTAATTCGCGCAAGGGCAGACCCGACCAGCGCTTGATGCGGCGCTCCAACTGGCGCAGGCTGCGCCCCGGGCCGGACACCGCCGCGCGCTGGGCCAAGTGGGTCACCCAATCGGAGTAGCGCTGCCATGCCACGGGCTGTGCGGGGCGGCAGGCTTGCCAGCGGGGTTCTAAAAACTCCTCCAGCAGTTGCAGGGCCTGCGCATCGTCGCCCGCGTTTTGCACGGCTTGGAGCATGGGCAACCAGTCCGGTGGCAGCACCGTGGCGGCATCCACCATGCGGTCCATCAAGGCTTCGGGCTGCAAGTGCGTGAGGGCGTGCAGCGCATCGGGCGGAATCAGCACCATCATGGCGTGCACAGGGCCTGGGCACCAGGTGGCCGTGGGCCGGGTTTGCGGGCCGCTCAAAACCCAGCGCCCGGGCAGTGGCGTTTTGGCAGCGGTCTCGTCTAGCGGCTGGCCCTCGTCAGACCCGTCGCTGGATGCGCCAAGGGCCAGGCTGCTCCCCGTGAACCACCAGCTCAGGCTGCACAAGGGAGCAGCCGGAAAGTGATTCACCCGCTGCGCGTCTGTGAGGCTAGAGCCCAGCGTGTTGCGCACCATGGTCGCGCGTATGCAGGCGCTCAGCGTGGCGCTTGGCTGCCACAGTGTGCCGCTAGGCCACAGCTTCGAATCAAACGCAATTGCAGGGGAGCTGGGGCTTGCCATGGCGCCAGTGTACGGGGCAGGCCGCCCCATGCACCACTTGGCGGCGCGATGTCGCAATCGTTCAATACAGGCCCCGGGGTGGCGCCAGACAATGCACGCCATGAACCCCGCATCCACTTCATCGCCCAGCATTTCGGCCCAGACTTCTGCCCTTACACGCCCGCCCGGCCCTCCTTCCCGCTGGTGGGGTTTGCCCCTCTTGGCCGCCATGAAGCGCGATTACCTAGGCTTTACGACGCAGCTGCAGCGCGACCATGGGGACATCAGCTACATGCGTTTGGGCCATGAACGCGCGTACGACCTGATGTCCCCTGACTTGGTGCGCGAGGCTTTGGTCAGCCATGCCGACGCACTCATTCGCTGGGAGCGCGGCATTGAGGTGTTTGCGCAAGTGTTTGGCCAAAGCGTGCTGGTGACCGAGGGGCCTGTGTGGCAGCGCCAGCGCCGCATGCTGATGGCGGCCTTCATGCCCAAGCAGGTAGCCGGCTATGCCACGCTGATGACCAGCGCCGCGCAAGACGCGTTTGCGCAATTGATCCCCCCAGGGCAGACGAGCGCACGCATCCCCATGGATGCGCTGTGGAGCAGCGTGGCCATGGACGTGATTTTGCGCACCCTGTTCAGCCGCAGCGCACAAGCAGACTCGCAGGCCGCGATTGCCGCCACGCAAGCCTTGTCAGCCGCGGCTTTCCAAGAAATGTTTCTACCGTTTTCTTTGCCAGACTGGTTGCCACTGCCGGGCAAGGCCGCCAAACGCCGAGCTATTCGCAGCTTGCGCCAGTTGATACAGCGCCATATCAACGAACGCCACGCTGAGCTGGCCGCTCACCCCGACGCGCCAGCCGCCACGGACTTGCTGGGGCGCCTGCTGGCTTTGCGCGACGAGACCACGGGTGAAGCGCTGTCAGCACAAGAGGTGTTTGACCAATGCATGGTGAGCTTTCAGGCCGGGCATGAAACCTCAGCCACCGCCTTGCTGTGGTGGAGCCGCTTGATGGCGGAGCACCCCGACCTAGCGCAGCGCGCGCACGACGAGGTGGCCACGGTACTAGCTGGCCAAACACCGGGCCCCGAGCACATGGCGCAGCTGCCATGGCTTACCGCTACTCTGAAAGAGGCCATGCGCCTGTACCCGCCGGTGGCGGCCATCATGTCGCGCCGCACCACGGCCCCCATCACGGTAGGGGGCTGGCAGATACCCCAAGGTGCCATGCTGCGCATCACCCCGTGGCTGCTGCACCATGATGAGCGCTGGTTTGCCAATCCGGAGCAATTCCAGCCAGCGCGTTTTTTGGACGGTGCCCCCGCCATCCCCAAGGGCGCATGGATGCCCTTTGGCGCTGGCCCTCGCGTGTGTCTGGGCCAACACTTTGCGATGATGGAAATGACGCTCTTGGCCGCCATGCTCTTGCAGCGTTATCGCCTGCGCTTGCCCGCTGACGCCGCCCCGAGCACGCCAGAGTTGCATGTCACGCTGCGGCCTCGCGCGCCTATGGAGCTGATGCTGTCTCACCTGTAGGTCTCTCGGCCGACAGCCAACCCACGCACCACACATCCCCCCATGTCGAGTGGGGTTTTCGCTATAAACTGGCTCTCTTTCCCGCAGGGTGCGCAAGGTCGCATGGGCTGAAAATAGGAGACTGTGATGGCTGTTTGGCTGCGCGGCATGGCCGCTTTGGGGTTGAGCATTCTGTGTTCGTGGGCTTGGGCCTTGGCGCCCGCCGATTTAGACCGCTTGCAAGTGGGTACCCAGTTGGAACTGCCAGCGGTCGATGTGGAAACGCCAGCGCAAGTCGCCATGGCCATCGACTCGGTCACGGTGTTTAAGGATGTGGATGGCACAAGCTGGCACCGGGTGGACGGCAAATTTGGCGATGGCAAAGCCGCCTCACTTGTCATCCATGTTGAAAAAGACAAAGTAGAAGTCGAATCCGCCATCGCCCGCATGAGGCCACGCGACCTGGGCGTGAACCCCAAAGCCATTTGGCAAATGGACAAACAAGGCCAAGGCGAGATTGTTTATGAGGGCCAGCACTACAAGTTCAACGCCAACGAGTCAGAAGACGCCAAGTACGCCAAAGACAAAGCTGCCCCTGCAGACATGAGCTACTACCGCTTTGAAAGTGCAGAGGACGAAGACCTCGCCCTCTTGGTCTTTGAGTGGGCAGAAGACAAGTTTGAAGTTTTGCACCTGGAATGGGTGGACGCCGAGAAAGTGCAAATCAAATGAGTGTGAACGCCCGGGGCCCCGTGGCGCTGCTGCCTGAGCTGCGGCCCGGCGCTTTTTATGTTGCCAACGATGGCCCGCCCCCCGGGCCCGTGTGCTATTGCGAAGACACCTCTGACCGCTATGACATTTTTGGGTTTCGCTGCAAAGGTGTGGTGTGTTCGGTGCAGACCGCGTTTCAAAACGTGTTGATTGCCGACACTGTGAGCTACGGGCGCGCATTGTTCTTGGATGGCGTGCTACAAAGTAGTGAGCATGACGAGTCGCTGTACCACGAGCTTTTGGTGCAGCCTGCCATGCTGAGCCATCCCAACCCGCGCGATGTGCTCATCATTGGCGGGGGCGAAGGTGCCACCTTGCGCGAAGTGCTGGCGCATCGCAGTGTCCAACGTGCCGTGATGGTGGACATTGACGAAACCTGCGTTGAGCTCTGCCGCGAACACCTAGGCCCTTGGCACCAAGGCGCCATGCAAGACCCGCGCGCCCACTTGGTGTTTACCGATGGCCGCGCTTTTGTCGAGCAAGACCTGGACTTTTACGACGTGGTCATCATCGACGTGGTGGACATGCTGGAAAACGGCCCCGCACAGCGCATCTACACCCAAGAGTTCTACCGGCACCTGCGCCAACGCCTGCGCCCCGGCGGCATTGTCGTGGTGCAGGGCATGGAGTTTTCCCATGTAGACCATGTGCAGCATGCCGCCCTGGTGCGCACCTTGCGCACCGCGTTTAGCGAGGTGCATAGCTACCAGTCGCACATCCCCTCGTTTGTCGCACCCTGGGGCTTTGTGCTGGCGTCTGACCATGTGCGTCCGTATGAGTGGAGTGCGGCCACCTTGGACGCCACTATCGCCCACCGCTTGGGCAATAGCTGGCTGCTGCATGTAGATGGTGCCTTTTTGACCTCGCGCTTTCAGCTGTGCTTGGCCACGCAAAAACTGCTGTCTATGCCCGGCCCGACCCTGGGCGATGACCTGGGTTTCGCAAGGCCCCCCGAACCCGAGCAGGTAGACGACCCCATTGCCGTGTTCCCTGCGCGCCCTCTTCTCACCTAGCCATGCTGCCCTACACCTATACCTTAGAAGCCAACGCGGATGCGCACACCGGTGCCCTACAACGCACCTTGTTTGGCACCACGGCCACGCTGCTGCCACGTGCGCAGCCTTCCGCCGACATGGCCTGGCCCGCCGAGGCCCACAGCGTGGTGCTGATCGACGTGCCCCAAGACTCGGCCAACTTGCTGGATCACGCCGCACAACGCTGGATAGAAGCCGCCCCACCCGGCCCCAAGCTCGACATTTTGTTTCGCAGTGTGCGCATGCTCTGGAAGTCTGGCCGCGCCTATGTGCAATGCCCCGAAACCTTGCGTGACCAAGCGCTGGCAGCCGTGCTGGACTATGCCCTGTTGGCGCGCACCATCGCCACCTTGGAGGCGCGCGCCCATGCCCTGGCGCAAGCGCTGGTGGGCTGGCAGGCCCAGGCAGAGACGTCTGCCAGCATCGCGCCGCTGCGTGCACAACTGGCGGAGGCCACGCAGTGCGCCTTCCAACTGGTAGCGCTGCGCCCCTACTGTGAGTTGCCCGCCCGCACGGGTGATGTGACGCTAGGCACGCGGCTACGCACGGAATGGCTGACCCAAGCCCAAACCAGCGATGCGCTGAATTTGGTTGAGCACCAGCTAGAGCTCGTGGTGCTGGGCTTAGAAAACCAACTGCAACGCGCACAAGAAGCGCGCCGTGGCCGCTGGGAAGTGGCCATCGGCGTGGGTATTCTTGCCTTTTTAGTGTTTGAATTTTGCTTCCACCTTTATGCCTAAGACCTTAGGCCCAGACCCCGCGGCCATGGCCCACAAAGACTACTTCAGCGAGCGCGACGGCCAGCGTTTTGCAGGCACCCACTTGATCGTGGACTTGTGGGAGGCCCAGCATTTAAACGATGCCCCCCGCATTGAGGCCACGCTACGCGCAGCCGCCCTGGCCGCCAAGGCCACGGTTTTGCATGGGCACTTTCATGTGTTCACGCCGCTGGGTGGCGTAACAGGCGTGCTGCTGCTGGCGGAGTCCCATATTTCCATCCACACCTGGCCCGAGCGCAGCTTTGCCGCTATAGACCTGTTCATGTGCGCGGGCTGCGATCCCCAGGATGGCATCGCCGCGATCCAACGCGGGTTTGAGCCACAACGCATCACCGTTAAAACCCTGCGCCGGGGAGAGCTCGCTGCTAGCAATTTGCCGGTTGCGGATTGACTAGGCATGGACAACGCCGCACTCGTGGAAGGCCCCGCTTCAGACATTGATCCTGCACAGTTGCACGCAGCGCTTGTCCAAGCCTTTGCCGACTACTTGATCGGCCCTTTTGACATGCCATTGGCGCAATGGCCGCATTTTTTAGCACGACAGTGCATTGACCTGTCGCTAAGCCGCGTGATCCTTCGTGACAATGACGTTCTGGCGTTTGCTTTCGTTGCCCCGCGTGCGGCAATGGGTGTTTGGCGCTTGGCCGCCATGGGCGCGGTTCCAGCGGCGCGCGGCACTGGCGCAGCGCAGCGACTGCTGAACGATCTGATTCAACGCGCAGCGCATGCCGGCATGACAGCGGTTGAACTCGAAGTGTTTGCACAAAACACGCGTGCATTGCGCTTGTATGAAAGCCACGGCTTTCAGGCGCTCCATGACCTGCATGGCTACCACGCACAACCCTGGAGCCAGGCGCCACTATCGCTACCCTCGCCCACCAGCGGCGCGTTTGCGCCACTCGCCCTTGAGGAGGCTTATGCGTGGATTGCGCAGGCCCAACTGACGGGATTGAACGATCTGCCGCTGCAAGTGACGCCGCCCGTATTGGCTGCGAATCCCTTGCAATTGCAGGCCTGGAAATTGGGTAGAGCCTTGCTGGTTTTTACACTGCCAGATGAGGTCAAGGTGCAAATCCTCAGCCTGATAGACCGGAACCCCGCGCAGCACGACGCATATCAGTTGGCGCTCCAACTACGCAGCAGCTTCCCAGAACGCGCGTGCTTTGTGCATGAACTGCAGCGCAGCGATGTGGGTGGCGATGCTTTAGCGCGCGCTGGGTTTGAATGCCAAGCCCTGCACCAGCTGCTGATGCGGCGCTCCATTACTTAGATCCCTCCATCGATAGCGGCGTAGGCTGTGCGCCCAATGGGTGCATCATTTACTTAGCAAGCCACCCTAGGCCATGTGCATGCAAGCTGTGCACGTACAGGCGGTCTTTGGTTTCTGTGATCGCGGTCGTCTCGGGGTAGGCACCTGTGGGGTCTTGCAAGTCGGCCACGATCTTGCCGTCCTCGGTAAAGGCCACCACATGCCCGTAGGACTTGGGCACCGGCCAGAGTGCGCGTGGCAAGCGCATCGTGACTTCGCGCAAGAAAGGCTTGTCCATGAGCTTGTCGGCCACCGGGTTACGCGGTTTGGCAAAGCCCAGCCAGATCTTGCCGTCTAGCCCGCGCATCAGGTTGTCGGGGTAGCCTGGCAAGTTGTCCAAAAACACGGTGGCTTGTGGGTTGGGTTGCTTTACGTCCAAGTCCTTGGCAGACACATCCATCTTCCACACGCGGTAGCGCCCCGTCTCGTTCACAAACAGGTGCTTACCGTCTTGGCTCAGTGCCACCCCGTTGGCAAAACTCAGGCCTTTGGCCACCACGCGGGTGACTTTGGTGGCGGGGTCGTACTCGATGATGCGACCCGTGGCCGCTTGTTCCAAGATATCGAGCACGCTGGACTCAAACGTGCCGCCCCAGTCCTTGGGTGCGAAACGCATGGACGCGTCACTGAGGTACATCTTGCCGTCTGGGGCGACGACCACGCCGTCGGCATAGCGAATGGGGTCGCCGTTCACCGCATCGGTGAGCACGGTGACCTTGCGGTCAGGCGCAATCGCAAGCAGGCCTTTGAAAGAGTCGGCAGCGATGAGATTGCCTTGGGCGTCAAAGTCAAAGCCCAGCACCCGGCCACCGGTGTTGGCGAACACTTCTTGGCCGCTGCCATCGGCATTCATGCGCAAGATGTTGCCGCTGACCACCGTGGTGTAGAGCTTGCCATCGGGCCCAAAGGCGATGTGTTCTGGCCCCACCTCGCCCTGCAGGTCGATCATCTGCAAATTGGCCAGCTTGGTGTTGACCGCATGCACGCCCACGTAGCCGGGCTGCGCCGGCACGGGCAGCGACACGGGTTGGATGGGAATGGGCCACAGGAGCAAATACGCCACCAGCACTAACAGTGCCGCCCCCAGACCTTGTACTATTTTCTTCATCGAGTGTCTCCTTGGTGTTGTAGCGCTGATGGTAGCTATACACACCAGCTTGGGAATCAGCGTATACCCAAGCGCCTTAGCCCTTGAAGTGCGGCAATGCTGCGCCTGAGCCAGCCAGCCCCACGCCAACGCGGGTGCAGGGGCTCATGCAAAATCGACACATGCACGCGCCCTCTTCCACCGCCACCCAGGCTGAATTGCCTTCGCTGACTGCCCTGATTGACTTTGCCAACCCGCACACTGCGGATGGTGCGCCTCGCCTGCGCCACGCGTTTGGCACGCCTTCGCGCATCTTGCAAGCCAAGCAGTTGACCGAGGTGGCGGGCGTGCTCTTGGCCGCAGAAGCCGCAGCGCGCGCGGGCGCTTGGTGTGTGGGCTATGTGCGTTATGAAGCCGCGCCTGCCTTTGATGCCGCCTTGGCGGTGCACCCCGCAACCGGCCCTTTGGCGTGGTTTGCCGTGTACCCGCAGACGCTACCTTGGCCGCAAGCCCCTGTGCCAGCCCCCGCAAGCCCCACCGTGCAATGGCAACCCAGCCTAGAGCGCAGCCAGTTTGACGCGGCGCTCGCCAAACTTGACGCCGCGATTGCAGCCGGTGAGTTCTACCAAGTGAACTACACCAGCCAGCGAAGCGGGCAGTGGGTGGACGATGCCCAGACCTCGACCGCGTCTGCCGGGCTCGCGCTCTTCCATGCACTGCAACAAGCCCAGCCTGGGGGCTACGCCGCTTACCTCAACACAGGGCTTGAGCAGGTGTTGTCGGTCTCGCCCGAGTTGTTTTTTGACTGGCGTGATGGCGAGTTGCTAACCCGCCCCATGAAGGGCACGGCCCCACGCGGTGCCACGCCGCAAGACGATGCGGCCCAAGCCGAGATGCTGCGCAACTCGCCCAAAGAGCGGGCCGAGAACGTGATGATTGTGGATTTGCTGCGCAACGATGTGTCGCGCATTGCCGAACCCTTTAGCGTGCAGGTGCCCCAGCTGTTTCACACGCAAGCCCTGCCCAGCGTGTGGCAAATGACCTCCGACGTCACGGCCCGAACCCGCGCGGGCTGCACCTTGGCCGATGTGTTTGCGGCGCTGTTTCCCTGCGGCTCCATCACCGGCGCACCCAAGGTGCAAGCCATGCAGGCCATACGGGCCTTGGAGCCTGAGGCACGCGGCGTGTACTGCGGCGCAGTGGGCGTGTTGCAGCCCGGCGGCACGGCCACGTTCAACGTGCCGATTCGCACGCTCACACTGCAAAGCCACTCAGGCAACCAACAAGGCCAAGCGCAGCAAGTGCGCTATGGCATTGGCAGTGGCATTACCTCGGGCTCTGAGCCTGCTGCCGAATGGGCGGAGTGGCAGCACAAACAAGCCTTTGTGCAGCGCGCCACCACCCGCTTTGAGCTGCTAGAAACCTTGGGCCTTGTGGACGGGCAGCTCATGCAGCGCAGCTTGCATTTGGCCCGCATGCAGGCTGCGGCCACACACTTTGGATTCACCTGGCCCGGCGTGGCGCTTGAGCAGGCGCTGGACCACATCGCCCAAGCACACGCCACGGGCGCATGGCGTGTGCGCTTGCTGCTCGGGCTCCAGGGCCAAGTCACCGCGCAGGCGTTTGAGCTGCCGCCGTCGCCGTCCACCGTGCTGCTGCAACTGGCAAAACAGCCGCTGGAAGAAGCGCACAGCGAGTTTGTGCGGTTCAAGACCACGCACCGCCCGCACTACGACGCATTCACCCCCACCGAACCGGGTGTGTTTGACACCCTCTTGTGGAACACCCAGCACGAGATTACCGAATGCACGCGCGGCAACATCGCCCTGCTGCTGCGCGGCCAGTGGGTCACCCCACCGCTGCGCTGCGGCTTGCTCCCGGGCGTGGGTCGCGCACAAGCTTTGGCGGATGGCAGACTGGTGGAAGCGGTGGTGGCAGTGCGCGAGCTGCCTGAGGTCAGCGCACTGGCGTTTGTGAACAGCATGCGGGGCTGGCTACCCGCCAGGCTAGCACCCTAGCGCAAATCGCTACAGATTCAATAGCTGCTTGCACATATTCCATGCGCGCCACCGGTCATTTTCCCTCTCAAAACCCAGAAACCCAATCCTAGTAGCGCACCAGGCTGCGGTAGTTGAGCTTGGTGCTGCCCTGGGGCGGTACGGTGACAGACCATACCGCCACGTTGCTGGCGCCTTTGGTGAAGGGCTGGTTGGTGTTCAAGATTTGCCAGTCGCCGGGCATGGGCTCTTGCACGGTGACGGTCACGGCTTCGTCTTTGGCGTTTTTCAGCACCAACTCATAGGCACTTTCGAACGCGCCATTGCCCTTGCTGTCGTTGGGCAGTTTCTTGAAATCGGTCTGGCGCTTGTCGGCGGTGACATCAAACGCGTCACCCAGCTTGAGGCGCACTTTTTCGTTCTTGGGTGTGTGGTCGATGCGGTCTTCCCCAATGAACTGGGCGTTGCCCGCGCTGTCTTTCTTGTACACACGCACCACGCCTTTGGGCAGGGGCATGCCAAGGCGGGCGTTCTCTTTGTTTTCAAACTCCACAAACACGCCGACTTTTATCTTCTTGCCCAGCTCGCCCACGGGGCTGTGGTAGTAGTACTCATCGCCCTTGAGCAAATACTCTTTGCGCACCGGCACGCCGGTGCCTGACAGCAAAGCCACTTGCTTGGTTTGGTTTTCTGCAATGGTGGTGGGGCGGCCTAGGGTGTAGAGGTGGTATTCAAACAGCGACTCCTCGGCCATGGACTTTTCCATCATGGGGGCGGCAGCCATCATCACGCCGCCGCGCGCGCGGGCTTGCACATCGGGTGCCACGCGGTTGACATCGCCCGCCACCAACTGCAGCTTGGCGTTGCGGTAGCTGGCACCGCTGGTGTTGGTCAGCGTGACCCAGCCTGAGATGTCGAGCTTGTCGTCTTTGGCACCCAGCTCCACCACGTAGTCGGCCTTCCAGCCCAGGCCCCCGGTGAGGTAGCTGAGTTCCACGTCTTGCGGTTGGGCTTGGCTGTTGTCCAAGGTCATGACCAGTGTGGGGCGGTCACGCAGATTGGCGGGCACATCGCCATAGACCAAGCGCCCGGGCATGCCGGTCTCAATGCGGTTACCTATTTTGAGCACCACGCCGTTGTTGGCGGAGAGCACTTGCGCGCTCTCCGACGTCTCTTGGCCGGTGCTGGGGTTGGTACGCACCACCGTCACGGTTTGGCCCACGTACTTCTCCAGCATTTTTTGCGGGCTGAGCAAGTCAAAGTCAAAGTTTTGCTCCAGCACCCGTAAGTTGACGCCGGGGCTTAAGGAGCGCAAAAGCGCTGTCTCAGGGCGAATCTGCGCACTCACATCCCGAAAGGCCAAAGCGCCCACACCGGGCTTGATTTGGAGCTTGCGCAGGTCTTTTACCAAGGCCAAGTTGTCGTTGTAAATGGTGACCGCCACTTCTTGCTGGTCCGCCAACGTGGCGCGCTGCTCAGGCGCCTGGGCCATGGCGGTGGCGCACACCAAGGCGGCCATCAAAGGGGTGAGCGTGAGTTTCAACATAAAAACCATCTTTCTAAAAAACGAAAACTTGCGTTTGTGTTTGCGGCCCAGCACAGGCCACCCCACCCTAACGGGTCAGCACCCAGCGAGGTGCACAGCACATACTAGGTGGCACAAACTGACACACTTTGCGCGCCGTGTCGGTGCGCTGGCGTGCGTTTAAGGCGCAGCATCGCGCCACTGGCTAAAGGGGTGCGCTGCCAAATTGGAGTTGAAATAGCGCGCGTCATGCGTGACCTCGGGCCCTAGCCAGTGCGGACGGCTAAAAACCTGGTCTTCGCTTTGCAACTCAATCTCTGCCACCACCAGGCCCGCGTTGTCGCCAGCAAACGCATCCACCTCCCACACCATGCCGTCGACGGGTACGCGGTAGCGCGTCTTCTCAATGCAGGGACCGTCACACAAGGCCAGCAAGGCCTGCGCATCCGCCAGTGGAATGGGGTACTCAAACTCAGCCCGTGTAGCGCCGGTACTGATGCCTTTGATGGTCAAGAATGCGTGCTCGCCGGCCACGCGCACACGCACCGTGCGGGCCTTGTCACGGTTCAGATAGCCTTGGCAGTAGCGCACGCCCGCTTCATTCTTCCAGTCGGTGCCTTGCACCAAAAATTTGCGCTCGATTTCAATTCCCATGGTGTCCCCTGCCCGTTGGTTTGCAAAGCACTATTGTTATCGAGCGCAGGCCATAGACCGGATCGCACCTGCTGAAAATCACGACCTGTCTTCACGGGCTTTACACTGCCGACCATGCCCGCTACCAGCCCCAAGTCCACCAACAACGCCAGCCACTGCCCCTTGTGCGGGCAAGCCAACCAATGCGCCATGGAACTAGAGCGCACCACCGGCCAAGCCCAAGGCCCCTGCTGGTGCACCCAAGCCACATTTCCACCGGAACTGTTAGCGCAGGTGCCCGTGGAGCAACAAGGTGTGGCGTGTATTTGCGCGCGGTGTGCGGCGGTGGGGGCAAGGAGTGAGGCTGCTTGAGCAGTCCGTCAAGCGCATCCAAACACAGTCCGTTTATTCACCTAGCGGCAAACTCTGCAGCAGCACGCGCTGCACATTGCCGCCCATCACCGCGCGGATGTCGGCTTCACTCAGCCCCGCTTGCTGTAGGCCGTCGACGATTTGCGCCAAGCCGGTGACGTCAAACGGGGTGCGCGTGGCGCCGTTGAAGTCTGAACCCAAGGCCACATGGTTCACGCCGACTACGCCAATGGCGTAGCGCATGGCTTTGACAATGTTGGCTACTGTGGGTTCACACACCGCGCCGTCCCAATAGCCAATGCCCACCAAGCCCCCGGTGGCCGCAATGCCACGCAAGTGGGCATCCGTCAGGTTGCGCGGGCCAGGGCACGTGCCAGCGACCCCGGTGTGCGACACCAGTACCGGCGCTTTGGCCAAGGCCAACACGTCATCCATCACGGGTTTGGAGGCGTGGGCCACATCGATCAGCATGTGCTTGGCCTGCAGCCGTGCCACCACCTCACGGCCAAAAGGCGTGAGCCCACCCTTTTGCATGCCATGGGCGGAGCCGCCCACTTCATTGTCGAAAAAGTGCGTGAGCCCGGCAATGCGGTAGCCCGCATCGAACAAACGGTCCACATGGGCCAACTCACCTTGCAGCGGGTGCAAGCCTTCTAGCGCCAGCACCGCAGCCACGCGCTGTGGATTTTTTTGCCAAGCTTGCACATGCGCAGCCAGGTCTTTTTGCGATTTCACAATCACCAACTGACCGTGGCTATCGGCCGCAGCGGTGTGCAACTTTTCGCTTTGGTACAGCGCCCGCTCCAAGAGGCTGTTCCAGGTGGCCACAGGCCAACGCTGGGCCATGATGAGCATGGTGATGTTGTCGGTTTGGTCACTATTGCGCTCGTAGTTCATGCCCTTGGGCGTTTTGGTGACGGCAGCGAACACCTGCAAGCCCAAGCGGGCGTCTAGCTGGCGCGGCAAATCCGAATGGCCACGGCTGTAGCGCGTGAGCAGGTCTCGGTTCCACAAGAGCGCGTCGTCATGGAGGTCGGCCACAAACAAGGTGCTGTACAGCGCGGTGGCTTTGGCGCTGGCCGCATAGGGGCCGGGCGCCACAACCTGGTTCATCTTGCCGTCCACGAGGGTGGGCACGTAGAAAAACACCGCCAACCCTGCAGCCAGCACGGCCGCTACGGCTAACCCTACTCGACGCAAACGGCGCATGGCATGCCCTTCTCGTTACGGTTCAATGCGGTGCAGGGCAATCAGGTTGATGAGCGCAGCGCTTACTTCAGCCTTAAAGCCCACGCGCTTTTTCTCATCCCCGTCGCCACCCTTGAGCAGCAAGGTTTGCATGTACTCCACGCAGTCGCGGTGGCCCCAGAACTTTTTGATCACCAAGGCAATGCGCATATGGTGTTGTTCGATGACGGCCATCTCATGGTCCACCCGGGCCTGAGTCGGCAGCTCGTGCAGTGGCATGGGACGCGTGGGAACATCATCCTCTTCCCACTGCAAAGGTGGGAATCCCGTAGCTTGGTCACGCGGATCGTGGGACAGTGGCACAAAACTCCTTTGGTTCGGCGCTGCGTGCGCGCACGCCTTTTTTTGTATCTGCGATGTTACATGTTCTCGTCACAGCGGAGCCGCACAATGGGCATAGGCATTACCCCTAAGCATTTTGATCACAGTGTCCCACGGCACAATAGCAAATATGTCAAATCTCCCACCCTTCATCGCCCCGGCACGCTTTACCGACCCAGTTGCAGCATTGGACCAGGTCAAACGCATTTATGACTCCAGCATTGCCCACCTGCGCCAAGCCATGCAGCGCTTTGTGGCCGGAGATGACAGCACAGGCCATGTGCGCGCTTGCTACCCGCTGGTACGCATCCATACCGACACGGTCTCGCGCCAAGCCATTGGTGACATCGCCCGCCTAAGCTACGGTTTTGTGGCCGGCCCCGGTCGCTTTGAAACCACGTTGACCCGGCCCGAGCTCTACTCCAACTACTACTTGGAGCAATTCCGCTTGCTGCTGCAAAACCACGGTGTCGAGCTCGAGGTGGGCACCAGCACCCAGCCCATTCCGGTGCACTTTTCGTTTGCCGAAACCGACCACGTGGAGGGCAGCATGAGCGCACAGCGCCGCATGCTCATGCGCGATGTGTTTGACCTGCCCGACCTCGCCGCCATGGACGATGGCATTGCCAATGGCACTTACAACCCAAGCCCCGGCGAGGCGCAGCCGCTGTCCTTGTTTACTGCACCGCGCGTGGACTACTCACTGCACCGCCTGCGCCACTACACCGGCACCCTGCCCGAGCACTTTCAAAACTTTGTGCTCTTCACCAACTACCAGTTCTACATTGATGAATTCATTGCCTTGGGCCGCGCCGCCATGGCAGACCCCAACAGCGAATACGTGGCGTTTGTAGAACCTGGCAATGTGGTGACACGCCGCGTGGGCCTGCCTGCTGAGGCGGGCGATGCACTCGGTGTGCCCCCACCACGTTTGCCGCAAATGCCGGGCTACCACCTGGTGCGCGCCGACCAAGCGGGCATCACCATGGTCAACATTGGTGTGGGCCCAGCCAACGCCAAAAACATCACCGACCACATTGCCGTGCTGCGGCCACACGCCTGGATCATGCTGGGCCACTGCGCGGGCCTGCGCAACAGCCAACAACTGGGCGACTACGTGCTGGCCCATGGCTATGTGCGTGAAGACCATGTATTGGATGAAGAGTTGCCGCTGTGGGTGCCCATCCCCGCGCTGGCCGAAATTCAACTGGCCTTGGAGCAAGCGGTGGCTGACGTCACGCAGATCAAGGGCGCAGCGCTCAAGAGCATCATGCGCACCGGCACCGTGGCGTCTACCGACAACCGCAACTGGGAGCTCTTGCCCGACAACCAGCCCCAGCGCCGCTTCAGCCAAAGCCGTGCCGTGGCCCTGGACATGGAAAGCGCCACGATTGCGGCCAACGGCTTCCGCTTCCGCGTGCCCTACGGCACTCTGCTGTGTGTGAGTGACAAGCCGCTGCATGGCGAGATCAAGCTCCCCGGCATGGCCAACCACTTCTACCGTGAACGCGTAGACCAGCATTTGCGCATTGGCATACGCGCGCTGGAACTGCTGCGCGCCCAAGGGGTAGACCAGTTGCACAGCCGCAAGCTGCGCAGCTTTGCCGAAGTCGCCTTCCAATAAGCCAACCCACATCCCCTTATGAGCACGCCCCTTTTCTCAGTACAGCATCTGCACAAGCACTATGGCGATGTGCAGGTGGTCAAAGACCTCTCCTTCGACATTGCACCGGGTGAGTGCTTGGGGGTGATTGGGCCCAATGGGGCCGGCAAAACCACCACCATCCGCATGTGCTTGGGGCTGACCGCGCCCGATGGCGGGACCATCCATGCCATGGGCTTGCAAATGCCGCGCGACGCGCTGGCCATCAAGGCACAACTCGGCGTGGTGAGCCAAATGGACACGCTAGACCCCGACTTCAGCTGCGCCGAGAACCTGCTGGTCTATGGCCGCTACTTTGGCATGAAGGATGCGCAAATCCGCGAGCGCATTCCTGCCCTCTTGGAGTTTGCATCGCTCAGCCACAAGGCAAATGCCAAACCGGGCGAGCTGTCGGGCGGCATGAAGCGACGCCTCTCCTTGGCCCGCGCGTTGGTCAATGACCCCAAGCTCCTGCTGCTCGATGAGCCCACCACGGGCCTAGACCCCCAAGCGCGCCATTTGATGTGGGAGCGCTTGCAGCTGCTCTTGCAACAAGGCAAGTCCATCTTGCTGACCACCCACTTCATGGACGAGGCCGAACGCCTGTGCTCACGCCTCTTGGTGCTAGACCACGGCAAAAAGATTGCCGAAGGCAAGCCACGCGACCTGATCGCACAGCACCTGGAGCCTGATGTCATCGAGGTGTTTGGCCAAGGCGCGGTGGCGCTGGCCACCAGCCCTTTGCGCGACATGGCCTCACGGGTCGAGGTGAGCGGGGAGACGGTGTTTTTCTACACCAACGCAGCGCCGGCCTTGCAACAGGCCTTGGCGGCATATCCGCAACTGCGCACCCTGCACAGACCTGCCAATTTGGAAGACCTTTTCTTAAAACTGACCGGCCGCCAGATCCGGGAGGACGCATGATGACTACACCCCACCCAACCCAAAGCGTGTGGCGCCCACCGCAGCTGTCTCTGCGGTTTTGGCCCGTTTTTTTGCGCAACCTTTTGGTGTGGCGCAAGCTGGCGATTCCCAGCCTGGTTGGCAATATTGCAGAGCCGCTGATGTGGCTGGTGGCTTTCGGCTACGGCATGGGCGCACTGGTTGGGCAGATCACGGTGGCAGGAGCTAGCGGCGACACCAAGGTGCCCTACATCTTGTTTTTGGCCAGCGGCTCCATCTGCATGAGTGCTATGCAAGCGGCCTCGTTTGAGGCCTTGTACTCCGCGTTTTCACGCATGCATGTGCAAAAGACCTGGGACGGCATCATGAATGCGCCTGTGGGCTTGGACGACATTGTGCTGGCCGAAATGCTGTGGGCTGCGTTCAAGTCTTTGTTTACCGTGACGGCCATCTTGGCCGTCATGCTGGCCTTGGGCATTAGCTACAGCCCCTTGCTACTGGTGGCGTGGCCCATTCTGCTGGGCGTAGGCATCACCTTTAGCTGCATTGCCTTGATCTTCAATGCCTTGGCCAAAGGCTATGACTTTTTCACTTACTACTTCACGCTGTTTCTGACACCCATGATGTTTTTGAGTGGGGTGTTTTTCCCGCTGGAGCAGTTGCCCATGGCGGTGCGCGTGATTGCAGACTGGTTGCCCCTGAGCAATGCCGTCGCCTTGGTGCGCCCTTTGTTCATGGACCAGTGGCCTAGCAACTTTGGACACCATGTCGCCGTGTTAGTGGTGTACACCGTGGTGTCGTTTTGGATTGCATTGGCGCTGACCCGCAAGCGCTTTCAAAAATAGTCGACGCAGGCACCGCCCTGCCTAGAGCATGCCGGCGGACTCTTGCTGCGACGTCCAGTCGATAGGGTCGCGCTGCATCACTTCATCAATGTCCATGCCCAGGGCAAGTGCCACCTCGTCGGGAAAGCTATCGGTTAACTGCGCATCGCCATAACCGGCCTCTTGGGCGCGTGCCCGCCACGATGACAGGTGCACAACCCCTGCCAATGCCTCGTAGACTTTGTTGTCAAACGGTGCGCGCTGGTGCTCTATGGCTTCCACAATGGCCAAGGGAAACTTCCAATGCTTGGCGAAACCAGCGCCCACTTCCGCATAGGTGTAGCCCAACAATTGGTGCTCAGCCTTGGCGCGTTTGAGGCTCAGTGGGCCGACCCTGTCGTTCAACCATGCCATTTGCTCTGGCATGCCCACATGCATAACCAACTCACCAGAAGCATGGACCAGCCCCGCCGTAAAGGCGATTGCGGAATTGGCCTTGGCGTTGCGTGCGAGCTTGCGGGAGAGCTTGGCCACATTCAGGCTGTAGGTCCAAAACTGCTGCATATCCAAGCCCGGCACGTTCTTGAAGGCGCCCGACATGGCGGCAGCTGTGGTCAATGCCCGCACCTGGTTCAGCCCCAAAACTGCCAAGGCATCGGACACAGAGCCAATGCGATAGGCCAGTTGGTACTGGGCAGAATTGGCCAGCGCCAGCAGGCGGGTCGTCAGGCCAATGTCGGTGTTGATGTGCTGGCTAATGGCCCGCAGATCGGGGTCGGGGCTATCCAACTCGCTCAGCACCATGGCCACCGCACGTGGAATGCTGGGCAAGGCAAGTTCAGAATCAAGCAAATCATCCAAATGCATGGTCATCAAGTCCTTCGGTACGCGCATACGCAGCCAGTACACGATTATGTGCCAATGGGCTGTTATATTGGTACAAAGCCTCGCACCCGCGCACCATGCCCGCCCTAGATGCATCCGCCATACCAGCCGACTTGCTCAGCTGCCATGTGGTCGTGCTCGGCACCGAAGCAGCAGGGTTGGACGCTGCGCTCACCCTCTTGGCTCAGCTGGGCCACACCCGCATCACTGCCCACACCAGCGCTACTGAGGTCATAACGATTGCAACCGAAAGCGCGGTCCACGCCTGTGTTCTAGTCGCCACAGATGCAGCGGCTGTGCGCCTCATCGACCAGCTACGCAACAGCCGCAGCACCGCATTGCTCCCCATCTTGGCATGGGTGCCTGAGTCCGCACAGGCATTAGGCGCTGAAGCCCTGATTGCGGGTGCGAATGATTGCGTGCGCACCCCGCCACACCCCACAGAGCTCGCCATACGCTTGCGCAAGCTGCTGCTCGCCCAGGGCTCTCACCAGCGCCATACCCGTGAGCAGCTTGCGCTAGAAGCCCAGGTGCAAGCCCGCACTGCGCGGCTGGATATGCTGATTGAGAACGGTATTTTGATGGCGCAAACCCGCGAGCGCCATCAACTGATGCGGCATACGCTGTTTGAGGGGCGCAAGCTCTTGCATTGCGATGCTGGCTCTATGTACCTGGCTACCGAGCAAGACAGCTTGCGCTTTGCCATGCGCACCCGCGACGACACCTTGCCCGCGATTGAAATTCCACTGCATGACCGCAGCACGGGTGCTCCCAACATCCATTACGTCAGCACCTGGTGCGCACTGCACAAGCAATCGGTGCGTATTGATGACGTGTACCGCGAGACGCGCTTTGACCTGCAAGGCACCCGCCGCTTCGATGAGAGCAGCGGTTACCGCACCGTGTCCATGCTGACGGTGCCCATGGCACCGCGTGGCGGCGAGGTGCTGGGCGTGCTGCAGTTCATCAATTGCCTAGACCCGGTTACGGGTGAAGTGGTGCCATTTCCTGAGGACTGTGTGTCCTTGGTGGAGGCGTTGGCCGCACAGGCTGCAGTGGCCTTGGACAACCTAGCCTTGATTGATGAGCGCAAAGCCTTCATGGAAAGCCTCATCCACACCATTGCGACTGCCATCGACGCCAAAAGCCCTTACACCGGCCGCCACTCTGCCCGTGTGCCTGAGCTGGCCTTGATGCTGGCGCGCGCCGCCCATGCAACTCAGCAAGGGCCCTTGGCCCCCTTTAGTTTTGCCACTGAGGACGAGTGGCATGAATTCCGCGTGGGCGCGTGGTTGCACGACTGCGGCAAGATCACGACACCCGAATACGTGATCGACAAGGCCACCAAGCTGGAGACCATTTACAACCGCATCCACGAAGTGCGCATGCGATTTGAAGTGCTGCTGCGAGACGCACAGATGGAGGCACTGCAGGCCCAGTTGAATGGAGACGACGCGGCTGCCTGCGCGCGAAAGCTGGAGCAAACCAAGTGGCAGCTTGCGGAAGACTTTGCCTTCATTGCGCGCTGCAACTTGGGCGAAGAAGACATGGCGCCCGATCACATGGAGCGCGTGCGTCGTATGGGCCAAGTCACTTGGCAACGCAACTTTGACGACTGCGTGGGCCTCGCCCACGAAGAGTTGCAGCGCCGAAGCGCGCAGGGACTGCGCCCACTCCCCGCCACCGAGTCATTGCTGGCGGACATGCCTTGGCACCTGATTGCGCGCGGCCACGCGGATGTACCGCCCGAGCACTTTGGTTTTCGGGTCGACATTCCGCAGTGGCTGGCCAACCAAGGCGAGGTGTACAACCTGTGCTTGCGTCGCGGCACGCTCACGCCCGAAGACCGCTACAAAATCAATGAGCACATGATCCACGGCATCATGATGCTGGAGCGCATGCCGTTTCCCAAGTCACTGCAGCGTGTGCCCGAATATGCAGGTACCCACCACGAGTCACTCAATGGCACGGGCTACCCACGGCGCCTGCAAGCGCAAGACCTGTCGGTACCCGCCCGCATCATGATGATTGCCGACGTGTTTGAGGCGCTGACTGCCATAGACAGGCCTTACAAAACACCCAAGAAGTTTTCCGAGGCAATTGCCATCTTGCACTCGCTCAAACTCAATGGCCACATTGACGCGGATTTGTTTGACCTCTTTCTGACCTCTGGCGTGCATCTGGAATACGCCAAGCAGTACCTGGCCCCTGAGCAGATCGATGCGGTGGATATACGCAACTACCTGAGCTAGGCGTAGACGGGCGGGAAACCGGCTGTCACTCGGGGCTTGCTCTGGCGCTGTCAGCCCATGTTTCCAGCGCGGGCTTGCGAGCGCTGGCGATCTCCCAGTCGTTTTGGTAGTGAGCGGCATGGGGGATGACCTCAATAATCACGGCAATCATGCGTGGGCTCCTGGATGGGTGGCTGTTGCAGCCAACACAGGCAAGCGTGCATTGGCTGAAGGTCGGTAGTGCCCGCACCAGCTACGGCCACTTGGCGGCCACTGCACGCACACTGGGGCATTGCGACACGCTGAAGTGCCTGGGCACCGCAGACAGTCGCTACACTATGCATAGCTACTCACGCATACTCCATGCGCGCCAGTGGCAGTTTTTTGCATAAAGTACCATCTCGCCATGAGCAAGCTATCCCTCACGCGCGACAAGATGTACAAGACCGTGGCTCGGCAGTTGCACGGCCAAGTGCCCTGCTGGGTGTGCGGCCAGCATGTGGAGCCACAAGCCGCCACTCTGGAGCACATCCGCCCTTTGAGCGAGGGGGGCAACAGCCACCAAGACAACTTGGCCATCAGCCACGATGTATGCAACAACCAGCGCCACATCCAAGGGACAGCCACGCCATCAGCCGTCGAGCCGGGGCGGGTGCAGCGTCGTACAACAAAAGCCTCGGCCTAAGCGACTTGCGAGTCAGTGCCCCACTGGTACGAAAACTCATAGAAGTGCTGGCCTTGCACGATGGAGATACTGAAGCGGCCACTGATGCCTTCCCACGCCTGCGTTCCAGAATCTGGCACGACGGTGATGCTTTGGGTGGGGACGCCCCTGTCCATGGTGGCGCTGTGTTGAAACACCAAGCTTCCCGTGCGGCCTTGCAAAGTGCCCTGCAACTTTTCCATAGCCACATAGCCAGCGGAGCCCAGAGCGTCCACCCGATAGGCCAGCATTTCGCCCTGGCTCACGCCCACTAAGTCACCAGAGAGGGCCTTGTCGATCGATAAGCGGCGCAGCCCGGCGGTGGTGCCTGGCTCACTGAGCGCCTGTGGCTGCAAAGTGAGATCAAACGTGCCTTTGGCAATCGCCGTGGCGCCTGCAGATGCTGGGGTATTTGTATTGGGCGTACTGTTCATGTTGTGCCTAAACTGTGGGAATGAGACTGACTGAATTAAACCTGCTGTGCAGGCCGACTGATTGGAAAAACACGACATGCAGAGCGCTGGCAATGGCTTGGCAGCGCGCCCCCCTTGCATGGGCATGAACACGCCTGCGACTCGCGCCCAGCTGGCTGCTCGGGGCGTGCTACGGGGTCCGCAGACCTTGGCCGTGGAACATGTGCAGCTGCCGCCATGCGCCGCGCTCGCCGATCGGGTTGTGCATTTTTGGCATGTGCAGTGGACGCCACAAGCGGACGCAGTTGCAACTGCCCCGCCTCAGCAAGCCACCTTGCCTCACCCGCATTGGCATTGGGTGGTGGAGGGTGGCGTGGGGCGCGTGTATGGCGTCCATACGGCTAAGTTCACGCACGCCCTGCAGGCGGGGGAGCCAGTTTTTGGAGTGAAACTGAAGCCGGGAGTGCTAGGGCCACTCGCTAACGGTGCAGCATCGCGAATGAAAAACACCGCAACCGCGATGCAGACCTACTGGCCCACCCAAAGTAGCCAAGTACTCGCCGCACTGGCCGATTGCGATACGCCGAAGGCCAAGGTATCCGTTGCGCAGGCCTTTCTGCTAGACCACTTGCCCGCATTGACGCCACAGGCAGCCCGCGCGAACGCGGTGTTGGACGCCATTGCCCAAGACAAGGGCCTAGCCAGTGTGGAGTCCATAGGCATCGCGGCGGGACTGGACACACGCGCGCTGCAGCGTCTGTTTCAACACTACGTGGGCGTTAGCCCCAAGTGGGTGGTCGGGCGCTACCGCATCCATGAAGCCCTGGAACAAATCCACACCCAAGCGAACCCAGCGTGGGCCGACTTGGCCCTTGCGCTAGGCTACTTTGACCAAGCGCACTTCATCAATGATTTCAAAGCGCTGGTCGGATGCACGCCCCGGCAATATGCCAAGCGTGTGCAGGCTTTAATGCCAGTGGCCGTGGTGCCCACCCCAGTAGCCCCAGCCTAGGTTGACGCTGACGGGCGGGTAATAAGGTCGTGCGTAGTAGGGCGGATACACCACGGGTGGCGCAAGCACCACCGGCGCCGGTGCGTAGATGGGCGCTGGTGTGTAGTAGGTGGGCGCTGGCGCCTGCACCACAGCAGGCGCAGCAACTGGCGGTGCAGCTTGTGTACCGACTGGTGTGACATTCAGTGCAATATAAGGGCCGGGCTCATTGGGCATTTGCACCGTGTACTGCTTGCCTGCATATTCGTAGACCACGTTGTAGCCTGCAGTGCGGCTCTCATAAAACGTTTGGTTGGCGCATCGCTGCACGTTTTGCATTTGCACGGGCGGTGCGCCTTCTATACGGTCGCCCAGTACTGCGCCGCCCAAGACCCCAATGACCGTGGCAGCCGCTTGCCCCGCACCGCGGCCTACGGCATTGCCCACCGCGCCACCAGCAACGGCCCCCATAACGGCGCCTGCCCCCGATTTTTGGGGCTGCACCGCCACTTGTTCGATTGTGCAGACTTGGCGCGGCACCGCGACTTGCTGCAGAACTGGGGTGCTGGAAAGCACACGCCCTTGGTCTTGCTGGGCAAAGCTGTGGCCGTGCACCGACAGCGCAATGGCTGCCAAGGCAAGGGAAGAAACTCGTTTCATATGAAGTGACCTTTGGAACAGGAGCAAACGCGTTCAAACAACGCACTTGCGCTCCCCCAACGCCCTGGCCATAGGGCGCGGTTGACCCGTTTCTTCATCTTTACACGGCAAGTGGGCAACTTTACACAGGGGCCTGCGGTGGCAAGCACGGCAACTGAGCTAGTTTGCGCATGGCATGCACATCCGCCATTGCTATGCGTTGTGCAGCAAGCAATGCAGTACAGGTGGGCGCAAACGGCATGTTTACCTTGATTTATCGCTACAAGCTAAGCCATACCCGCTTGGAGCAGGTCCGCTGCTTTCTCTGCAATCATCAATGTGGTGGCCAAAGGATCTGCGCTCACCAGCCGAGGCATGACCGAGGCATCCACCACCCGCAAGGCAGCGATGCCGTGGACCCGCAGTTGTGCGTCCACCACATCATCTGCGCTGTTACCCATGCGGCAGGTGCCTGCCATGTGATGGGCGCTATGGGCGTTTTCGCGGAGAAAGTGCTCTATTTCGACATCATTGCGCGCACGTGCGGTGCTGGCCAACTCCACGCCGCCCAATGTTTTCAAGCTCGGCTGCTCAAGGATGGTGCGCATCACCTTGAAGCCGCGCACCATGCGCTCCATGTCGAAGCGCACACCCAGATAGTCGGGGTCCACCACAGGGGCCGCAAACGGGTCTTTGCTTGCCAGCGCCACGCGCCCGCGGCTTGCTGGGCGCAGCAAGTGCAAGCTACAGGCGTAGCCAGACGCCCAGCCCAGCATGTGCTCCCGCGCGGCCCATGGCTGGGTATATAGCGAGACTTGGAGGTCTGGGGTGCGTAAATGGTCTTCGCTCACGATGAAGGCGCCCGCTGGGTTGAAGTTGCCAGCGAGCAAGCCGCTGTGCGTGCTACGCCACTGCCGCCACGCGCGGGCAAATGTCCACAAGCCACCCAGCGTGAGCGCCAGTGGGTTCGTCGCATGGGGCGTGCGCATGGGCAATGTCAGACACAAGTGGTCATGCAGGGTTTGGCCCACACCAGGCAGGTGATGCACGGTGGCAATGCCCTTTTGCACCAATTGCTTGTGGGGCCCAATGCCGGAAAGCATAAGCAGGTGCGCAGATCCGATGGCACCAGAGCACAGCACGACCTCGCCTGCGGCATGCAGCTGCATGGTTTGGCCCGCGTGCACAAACTCGACGCCAACCGCGCGGTGGTGGTCGATCAAGATTCGCATCGCATGGGCTTCGGTAAACACCCGCAAATTGGTCCGCTCCAAGGTCGTGCGTTGCAAATAGGCACTTGCGGCAGTTTGGCGCACGCCTTGGTGGCGCAGTTGCTTAAGCAGACTAGCGCCGCGCCCCGCAAAGTGCAGGGAATCTGCATGCAAGGGGTAATCAGCGCTTTGCGCGCCTTGGAGGAACTGGCTGGCAAGCGCGAGGTCGTGCGGCGCATCGTCCGGGTCGAGGGCGAGCTGGGCTTGTGCTTTGTGGAGGTAAGGAAGTACGTCGTCTGCCCCCCACCCCACATTGCCCTCTGCGGCCCAGTGGTCATAGTCTTCGCGCTGAGCGGGCTGCCAATGTGCGGGCTGGGTGGCGCTGCTACCCCCCAGGATCTGCCCAGTTTGCAAAGTGACTTGACGGCCATTGAGCCCCGGTTGTGCGAGGGTTGCTAACTGCGTACTCCATTGACCCGTGCGCGCCAGCACTGCTGCGGCAGCAGGACATCGCAGCACGACATGGTCAGGTGCCGCGCCAGCCTCAAGCAGCGCAACCGTGGTGTTGGGCTTTTCGCTTAAGCGCGCCGCCAAGACGCAGCCCGCCGTTCCGCCACCGATGATGATGTAGTCAAACATGAAGTCCTTCGTGACCTTTGCGCCTGCACCAGCCGCCCGCCGGCCGGTGACCACACTCTAGCCCAGACCCTGACACCCGGTCACGCCCCAGATGACCACATCGGCACAATGGTAATTACACAATTAAATTGCTCTCAATTTAATTGTGTAAGACAATTCACCCATGTCAACGCCAAACACATCAACCGATAACCCCGTGCCCAGCGGCGATGCTGCTTTGGCGCTGGACAACCAGCTATGTTTTGCGCTGTATTCGGCCTCGTTGGCAATGACCAAGTTGTACAAGCCCCTGCTAGAAGCGCTGAACCTCACTTACCCGCAGTATTTGGTATTGCTGGTTTTGTGGCAGGGCGATGGCCTGACCGTCAGCCAACTGGGCAACCGCCTTGGCTTGGACTCTGGCACCCTGACCCCCCTACTCAAGCGCATGGAGCAAGCTGAACTGTTGACCCGTCAGCGCAGCGCTGAGGATGAACGCCGCGTGCAGGTGTACTTAAGCACCCACGGCGCGGCCCTCAAATCCCAAGCCCGCAACATCCCCGCGTGTGTAGTGGCGCAAACGCAATGCCCCGTGCCAGAACTGATGGCCATTACTCGCCAGATCCAGCAGTTGCGAGACCAAATTAACGCCAGTACCGCCAGCGCTACGGCCGAACCTGTTACCCCCCGTTGAACCCGCCTCGCACCCGAGGCATAACCTTGAAAGAAGACCATGAGCAACACCATCGAAAAAGTCATTTACCAAGCCCACGCCACATCCACAGGCGGGCGTGACGGCACCACCCGTACCTCTGACGGCTTGTTGGACCTGAAATTGGCAGTGCCAAAAGAAATGGGTGGCCCCGGTGCTGGCGTGAACCCGGAGCAACTGTTTGCCGCTGGCTACAGTGCCTGCTTTATTGGTGCCATGAAGTTTGTTGCTGGCACCCAAAAGCTGGCTTTGCCTGCGGACACCAGCATTGACGCCACGGTGGGCATTGGACAAATCCCCCAAGGCTTTGGCATTGAAGTGCAATTGGTGGTGCGTATTCCAGGCATGGACCGCGCAGCAGCGGAAGCTTTGGTGCACAAGGCGCACCAAGTTTGCCCCTACTCCAACGCAACACGCGGCAATATCGACGTGACCATCACCGTCGCGTAAAGCCCCGCAAGGCCAGTTTTTCTGCGTATTCGCAATTTCAGCGTCAGCTGAATGCGGCATGATGCTCCTTTGGATTAGCCAAGGGAGAACTGAATGCGACTGGCCTTGCTGTCAGATATCCACGCCAATATACAGGCGCTGGATGCCTGTTTGGCGCACGCACGTGCACGCCAAGCGCAGCGCTTTGTCTTTTTGGGCGATTTGGTTGGGTACGGCGCTGACCCCCGCGCTGTCGTCGACCGTGTGCGCCTGCTGACCGAAGAGGGTGCCCTGGTCCTCAAGGGCAACCACGATGCCATGGCCGTTGCGCCGCCCGCGTCGGTACGAACCATTGGCGACAGCACTGCCTATTGGACCCACCGCCAACTCACGCCAGAGCACCACCAGTGGCTAGACCAGCTACCTATGACCCTCCAGCACGAGGCCAGCCTGTTTGTGCACGCCAGCGTCAATGAGCCTGAACTATGGCGCTATGTCTACGACCAGCGCGCTGCGACCGATAGTTTGAATGCCACTGCAGACTGGCGGGATGTCCGCTATGTGTTTGGTGGCCATGTGCATTTGCAGACGCTGTATTACCGGGGTGCTGACACAGAGTTGATGATGTTCACTCCGCTTCCCGGCGTTGCCCTGCCCGTGCCGCGGCATAGGCAATGGCTGAGCACCATTGGATCTGTGGGGCAGCCGCGCGACGGCAATACCAAAGCCATGTACGCCATGTTTGACACAGAGCGCGCCCAGCTGACGTTCCACCGGGTGGACTATGACAATTCCAGCGCCGCGAGCGCTATTCGCAGGGCAGGTCTTCCGGAGTTCTTTGCCCATCGGTTGGAGATAGGCAGATGAAACTGCTGGAGCCCGGCGAGGTTCTCGACGGTTTTGTCATTGAAGAATGCATGCACGCTGGCGGCATGGCCCACATCTACCGGGTGCACTATGCCCACGGCGCGCAAGACCCGGGCTTCCCAATGGCCATGAAAATCCCACGCATGACTGCGGGTGACGGAGGCGAAAACATTGTGAGCTTCGAGATCGAAAGTCAGCTCATGCAGGTGCTCACGGGGCGCCACGTGCCCCGTTTTGTCGCGACTGGCGATTTAGACCGAATGCCTTACCTGGTCATGGAATACATCCCTGGCCGTACCGTGCAACAGGTTTTGGACCAAGGCCGCATGACCGACCCGGCAGCGGTCGCCCAGTTGGGCACGGCCATGGCCCGCGCGGCCCACGCGCTCCACCAACAAAATGCGGTCCACCTCGACCTCAAGCCCGCCAACGTTTTGCTGCGGGACGACGCCAGCGCGGTGCTCTTGGACTTTGGCCTCTCGTGCCACGCCCACTACCCGGACTTACTGGCCGAACAACTACGTAAAGCCGTGGGCTCCCCCATTTGGATGGCACCGGAACAAGTGGTTGGCGTGCGGGGGGATCCGCGCAGTGACGTCTTTGCCATTGGGGTCATGCTGTACCAATTAGTGACCGCAGAGCTCCCTTTTGGCGAGCCGCAGACCCCCGGTGGGCTGCGCCAGCGCTTATGGATGGACCCTATTCCGCCCCGAGCCCACCAACCCGGCGTACCGGCGTGGCTGCAGGAAGTTATCTTGCGCTGCCTAGAGCCCGAGGCAGCGCGGCGCTACCCGTCGGCTGCGCACCTGGCCTTTGACCTCACCCACCCCACGCAGGTGACCATCACCGCCAGAGGCGGCAAAACCGAGGGCACACCCGCTTGGACCCACTTCAAGCGCTGGATCAAAGCCGCCGGTATGCACTACCAGCCCAGCCCCCTGCCCGCACAGCAGATTGAAGAAGTACCCATCGTTCTGGTGGCACTGCCCCACAAAGATGTGAGCGATGCCACCTTGTACTCGCTGCGCCAAGCGGTGGCACGCTCTTTAGGCACCCGCCCCGGGGCACGCTTGGCCTGCATCACGGTCATATCGCCGGGACTCAGCAGCACCACCCACACCGCCCATAGCGAAACCAGCTTGCAGCGCCATTACCTGACGCAGTTGCGCCAATGGGCAACACCGCTAGACCACCCGGGACACCAAACCTCGTTTCACGTGCTTGAATCACATGATGTGGCGCAGGCCATCTTGGACTATGCGGTGGGCAATAGCGTGAGCGTCATTGTGTTGGGCGCAGCCACGCATGGGACCAAAACCCAGCGTTTTATTGCAACCGTACCCATCAAAGTAGCCATGGAAGCGCCATGCACCGTGATCTTGGTGAAACAAACACTTCCGTTTGAACAGCTTGCCCAGCCCGCAAGCCCCAGCCGTGCGGCGGCGCCGGGGTACTCGGATTCAGACTCTGATACAGACGCCAAGCTGCCAAGTCCCTTGTACGGGGATGACCTTGGCCCCTTGGGCTGACACAGCATGCAAACCCAAACACTCAATATCGTAGGCGCGGGTCGGGTCGGACAAACCCTGGCGCACTTGTGGCACCAGCACGGTGTATTTACAGTTCAAGACGTGCTGACCACGCGGCCTGATACCGCACAGGCCGCCTGCGCCTTCATCGGTGCCGGCACGGCTTGCACAAGCACGCAAGCACTTAGGCCGGCCGATGTCTGGATGCTAGCCACGCCCGACGCACGACTGCCCGAAGCCATCACCCAACTTGAAAAGCGAGCGCCCGACCTTGGTACGAGACCTCCCGCTCCTTTGGTCTTTCACTGCAGTGGTGCGTTGGACTCTGGCCTATTGCTACCCCTGCAAGTCCGCGGCTGGCAGGTCGCCAGTGCCCACTGCATTTTGAGCTTTGCCACCCCCACAATGGCAGTGCAACAGTTTGCCGGAACACCTTGCGCATTAGAAGGAAATTCTCCTAGCCAGGCGAAGCTGCAAACAGCGTTTGAGGCCATTGGCGCGCAGTGTTTTGAAATCCGCAAAGAAGACAAGTTGCTGTACCACGCAGCCGCCGTGTTTGCGACCAACTTTTTGCCGGTGCTGCAAAGCGTTGCGGAAGAGGCATGGCGTGCCGTGGGCGTTCCCGAGCTCTTACTGCCCCATTTGCGCGCGTCCCTGCTCCACAACGCGGTGACCAACATCCTGGCCCTGGGTCCCCAAAAAGCGCTCACCGGACCCGCAGCACGGGGGGACCTCCCTGCGATTGAACGGCAAGCGCAAGCGGTCAGGCAATGGGATGCGCCCTCAGGAGCGGCCTACGAAGCCTTAAGCCAACTGGCCTTGCGCTTGGCCGGCAAAGCCTAGGTAGCCGAACAACTAGCGCTGTGCTGAAGCGCGCAAGCGCCAGTTCTGCCACACAAACGCGAGCAACGATGCCGCTGTCACCACGGCCAAAATGTTCTGCAGGACCCAGTTTTCCGGAAAGTCGAGCTCATCAAACACCATGTGGTAGCACGCCAATGCCAACAACACACCCACAAGGCGGGCGGCCCAGTGGCTAGGCACCAACCAAGTCGCGGGCACGCGTTGCCAGACGGTATGGCCTAACAAGCCCGCCAAGATGCCCAACGCCGCGCCTACTGCTACATCACCCGGCCAATGGGCGCCCACCGCAATCCGTGACAGGCCAGCACCCATTGCCAGCAACCACAACCATGCGTATCGGGCACGTGTGGCCCGCGGCACGGAAAAGTACAGACCTGCCGCCACCGCAAATGCGGTGAGGGTATGGCCGGAAGGCATAGAAACGTTGTGCAAGGTCTCACCCACAATACGCATCTGGGTGTTGTCCACGACGGCTGCGGGACGCGGGCTTTCCAGCAAGTCCTTGCCTGTGCGGGCCAACACAGCAGCAAACGGCGCTGCGCACATCCACGCCCACATGGCGCGCGGCGCCAACACCAGTAAGGGCGCCGTGACCCCAAATATCCCCCAACCGTTGCCGAAGATCGACAAGCCGGTCCATACCCACGCCGCGACAGGCAGGCACAAGGCATTGATGTAGAGGTACATCTGCGGCTCCCACCAATGCAGCCACAAGGGTGCAGTCAGCAGGAACAAAACAAAGGGCACCGCCCAGACCCACTTGGCTACCGCAGACGGGTTAGGGGCGACGACAGAAACATGCGCGGGTTCAGACATCAGTTCATCCTGGGTAGGTGGCACCAGCATCTATCTTCAGCTGGGGTGCTGGCTTGCCAGACCAAGCTCGGCAGTCGTAGAAGTCAAAGCGAGACAAGCTTGCGCTCAAGCGCTCAATGGGCAGCGTGTCCAACCAAGTGCAGCTCGCAAAACCATGGGGTGCCAGTGGCACGGTGTAGGCCATCTGGGACCAATCCACCAACAAGGTGTTGCCCCCTGCTGGCAAATCACCGGCCCAGAGATCGAACTGGTCAAAGCGGTCATCCAGCGCGTACACCGGCAAAGGACGTACGTACCAGCCCAAGCGGCTTGCCAAGGTCCAGTTCTGCACGGCAACCGATGTCAGTCCGCGTTGCGCCGCCAAGGTGCTTGCTTTTTGCCCCGCTTCACTCCAGCCATGCAGGTCGGCAAACGGGTTGGTAGGAGCCGCGGAATAACGCTGTTGGCTGCCCGCCCAGGGTTGCCCCGCGCTGGCCATCAGTCCGAGCAGCGCTGCACACGCTGCCAATTGCAAGGCAAGAAGGGCCCCCACGACCCATCGCCCGCGGGATTGCACACTCCGAGCCAAGGCTATACCCGCAAAGGGAGCCAACACGGCCCAGGCTGGAGCTGTCCAGTGCGGCAGACTGCTGCCGCCGCCAGACATCCATGCAAACACGGCAAAGGGAATCACAAAAAAGGCGAGCAAGCACCGCTGGCCTCGCGCCACCGCGTGCACGCCCCAAGCTCCCCACCACAGCAAAGGGCCAAACGCCAACACCTGCAAGCCCAAAAACCGCAAGACGTGCACGCCTGACCAGGCACCACCTGCGCCATGCTGTGCTTGGTAATGAAAGGAAACCCATTGGTTCTGTGCATTCCACACCAGGACTGGCGAAACAAGCGCGAGCGCAAGTACCGCTGCTACCCACAGGTATTTGTTGCGCAGCACGGCCCAACCGTGCGCCAGCAACATACACACCCCCATAGCCGCCGCCGGGAGAATCGCGGTGTACTTGCTCAAGCCCGCCAATCCCAACAGCAAGCCCATGAGCAGCCATGGCCCGGCACGCTGCGCAACCGATGTCTCCATGAGTCGCAAAGTTTGTGCTGCAATGGCCAGACTCCAAAACACCAGCAATGTGTCAGGTAACAAGCCAATTCCCAACACATGCAACAGCGGGGCAGCGGCAAAGGCTAGGGTCGCCCACACTGCTGCTTGCGCGGCCCTTGCAGCATCGCCCGACAAGCGCACCGTGATGCGGTAGACCAACACCGCACTGGCGAGCCACAAAGCCTGCGGGACCAATCGAAGTACGGCCTCTGGCGCGTTGAGCGCCACAAGCGGAATCTGGACCCATCCCACCATAGGAGGGTGGTCAAAATAACTCAGCGCCGGATGGGCCGCATACAACAAATAATGCGCCTCATCCACTGACAGGCCAAGCACAGCCCCCACCGAAAAGTGAACGATTGACACCACAACCAGCAGCACAGCTAAGCGCCAATTGATGTCAAAACGATGAAAAAAAGAAAGCAAGGTGGTGTTTGTGAAAAAATACGAAGCCCGCAGTCTAAACTGCTCGGTATTGCCCCTATTCACCTCACTGCACGCCCTGACAGCTTTAGGCGGAGCTGCCAGGCCACCCCACAGGAAGCCCATGCCCACCTACCACATTGAACTGCTTGAAGGCCGCACGCTCGAGCAAAAGAAGAAACTGGTCGAAGAAATCACCCGCGTCAGCGTAGAAGTCTTGGGGGTATCGCCTGGATCGGTCGATATCGTGTTCACCGACGTTCAGCGCCACAACTGGGCAACCGGCGGCAAGCTGTGGTCAGAGCCCCGACAGTGACCCACACTCTGGAGTAACCCACCATGTGCCAATTGCTTGGAATGAATAGCCGCTTGCCGGCCAGCCTCACGCTTAGTTTTACCGGTTTTTCTCAGCGTGGCGGATGCACCGACCACCACTCCGACGGCTGGGGTATCGCTTTTTTCGAAAGCGAAGGTCAAGCACCTGGCCGCGCCGCACGCTTCTTTGTCGACAAGGAAAGCGCCGCCACCTCCCCCATTGCGCAAATGCTGCGCACTTACCCCATTAAAAGTCACAACGTGGTGGCCCATGTACGCAAAGCCACCGTGGGTGCCGTCACATTGGAAAACTGCCACCCGTTCATGCGGGAGCTGTGGGGGCGCTACTGGGTGTTTGCCCACAACGGCGATTTGAAAGAATTTGCCCCCCATTTGCACGGAAGCTTTAAACCCGTCGGCAGCACAGACAGCGAACTCGCATTTTGCTGGCTACTCCAAGAGCTCAACAAATCGCACGCAGCAGCGCCCTCTGAAGAAGAACTCACCAAAACATTGGCCGAGTTGGTGCCCCAAATTGCCAAGCACGGAACCTTCAATTTTTTACTCTCCAACGGGCAAGCGCTATGGGCGCATGCCAGTACCAAGCTGCACTATGTGCAAAGACAGCATCCGTTTGCCGAAGTCCATATGAAGGATGAAGACATCAAGGTCGACTTGTCTGAACTCAATTGCCCCGAAGACCGCTTGATCATTGTGGTCACAGAACCTTTGACCACCAACGAAAACTGGGTGGCCATGGCACCCGGTGAATTGCGGGTGTTCAAAGACGGCTGCCCGTTAGTGCGCGCGGGAGTCGAAGAATTGGCACTGGCCTAGGCAAACGCAGGCCCGTTTTCCGCCTGCACAAAAAGGCTTGCCGACGAGGTTCGGCAAGCCGCAATGACGGGTGCAACTTGTGGCGTTTTTTTGCATTTAGTCCCCGGGCTTATGAAGCACCATCCGTTAGAGTAAAGCAGATAATCGGCCCACAACTTCAGCCTTCAGGGAAACACGCATGACGATCCTCGTTACCGGCGGCGCCGGATTCATTGGCAGCAACTTCGTGCTGGACTGGTTCGAGGGCTCGACGGAGCCCGTGGTCAACCTCGACAAACTCACCTACGCAGGTAACTTACAAAACCTAGCCGCGCTAGAAGGCAACCCAAACCACCATTTTGTGCAAGGTGACTTTGGCGATGCCGCCTTGGTGGCGCAGCTGCTGGCCCAGTACCAGCCGCGTGCCATCGTCAACTTTGCAGCAGAGAGCCATGTAGATCGCTCCATCCACGGCCCAGCGGACTTCATTCACACCAACATCGTTGGCACCTTCAACCTGCTGGAGTGTGTGCGCAGCTACTGGGGTGCGATGGATGCCACAGGCAAGGAAGCCTTCAGGTTCTTGCACGTCTCCACCGACGAGGTCTACGGCTCCTTGGCCAAAGACGACCCCGCCTTTACCGAGCACCACCGCTACGAGCCCAATAGCCCGTATTCCGCCAGCAAAGCGGCCAGCGACCACTTGGTGCGTGCCTACCACCACACCTACGGCCTGCCGGTACTCACCACCAACTGCTCCAACAACTACGGCCCCTTCCATTTCCCAGAAAAACTCATCCCGCTGATGATCGTCAACGCCCAAGCGGGCAAGCCCCTACCAGTGTACGGAGACGGCCAGCAAATCCGCGACTGGCTCTATGTCAAAGACCACTGCAGCGCCATTCGCCGGGTCTTGCAAGCGGGCACCGTAGGCGAGGTCTACAACGTAGGCGGTTGGAATGAAAAACCCAACCTCGAGATCGTGCACACCGTGTGCGCGCTGCTGGACGAACTCAAACCCCGTGCCGACGGCAAGCCCTACCAAGAGCAAATCACCTACGTGACCGACCGCCCAGGCCATGACCGCCGCTATGCGATTGATGCCCGCAAGTTAGAACAAGAGCTGGGCTGGAAGCCCGCAGAGACTTTTGAGACTGGCATCCGTAAAACCGTGCAGTGGTATTTGGACAACCCCGAGTGGGTGCGCAACGTGCAAAGTGGCGGTTACCGTGACTGGATTGGCAAGCAATATGGCGAGCACAGCGGCGAACACAAGGCCCTCGACAAGGTCGCCGTATGAAGATCCTGTTATTCGGCCGTGGCGGCCAAGTGGGCTGGGAGTTGCAGCGCTCGCTAAGCGTGCTGGGCGAGGTGGTGGCCCTGGATTTTGATGCTAGCCACAACCCACAGGGGCTGTGCGGGGACTTCACCGATCTGGAAGGCTTAGCCCGTACAGTCGCCAGCGTGCGCCCCGATGTGATCGTCAACGCCGCCGCACACACGGCAGTGGACAAGGCTCAGAGCGAGCCCGAGCTGGCACGCACGATTAATGCCCTTGCGCCCGCTGCGCTTGCACAAGCAGCTACTGAAATAGGAGCATGGCTGGTGCACTACAGCACCGACTATGTGTTCGACGGCAGCGGCGCCGCCCCGTGGAAAGAAGCCGACCCTACCGACCCCTTGAGCGTGTATGGCCAGACCAAGCTTGAAGGTGAGCAGGCGGTCGCCCTGACCCCTAAGCATTTGATCTTGCGCACCAGCTGGGTGTACGCCACGCGGGGTGGCAACTTTGCCAAAACCATGCTGCGCTTAGCCGGCGAACGGGATGCACTGACCGTGATCAACGACCAGTTTGGCGCGCCCACCTCTGCAGAACTGTTGGCAGACGTCACCGCCCATGCGATCCGCCGTGTGCAAACCCAAGCCGAACTGGCTGGGCTGTACCACTGCATTGCGGCAGGTGAGACCACATGGCATGGCTACGCCCAGTTTGTGCTGGAGCAAGCGGCAGCACTGGGCCTGCCGCTGAAAGCTACAGCAGACAAAGTGGCCCCAACCCCCACCAGCAGCTACCCCACGCCGGCCCAGCGGCCTTTGAACTCACGCCTGGACACCAGCAAGCTGCAAGCCGCCTTTGGACTGCGCTTGCCGCACTGGCAAGACGGGGTCAAGCGCATGTTGATTGAAATATCAGGGAAGTAACTATGAGCAACACCTCCAACAGCCCCAGCGGCAAGCCACGCAAAGGCATCATCTTGGCCGGGGGCTCGGGCACCCGGCTGTACCCCGCCACCCAAGCGGTGAGCAAGCAGCTCTTGCCCGTGTACGACAAGCCCATGATTTACTACCCCTTGAGCGTGCTGCTCTTGGCGGGTATCCGTGAGGTCTTGGTCATCTCCACCCCCCAAGACACGCCGCGCTTTGAGTTGCTGCTGGGCGATGGCAGCCAATGGGGCATGCGCATTGAATACGCGGTGCAGCCGTCCCCTGACGGGCTGGCACAGGCCTTTTTGATTGGCGAGCAGTTCTTGGACGGAGCCCCCAGCGCCTTGGTGCTGGGTGACAACATCTTCTACGGCCATGACTTTGCAGGCTTGCTAGAGAGCGCCACCACGCAAACCCAAGGTGCCACCGTGTTTGCCTACGCCGTCAACGACCCTGAGCGTTACGGCGTGGTGGAGTTCAATGACAAAGGCCATGCCATCAGCTTGGAAGAAAAACCCACGCAGCCCAAGTCACGCTATGCGGTCACCGGCCTGTACTTTTACGACGACAAAGTGGTGGAGTTGGCCAAGCAGGTCAAGCCTTCTGCACGTGGTGAGCTAGAGATTACCGACCTCAACCGCATGTACTTGGACCTCGACCAGTTGGATGTGCAAACCATGGGCCGCGGCTATGCCTGGCTAGATACCGGCACCCATGAATCCATGATGGAGGCCAGCCAATTCATCTACACCATTGAAAACCGCCAGGGCCTCAAAGTGGCCGCACCCGAAGAAATCGTGTGGCGCAATGGCTGGATTGATGACGCGCAGTTGCAGACACTCGCCAAACCATTGGCCAAATCGCAGTACGGCAAGTACCTGCTCAACCTCCTAGAACACAAGGTGTATTGATGAAAGTGACAGCATTGGCCATACCCGATGTGCTCGTGATCGAGCCGCGCGTGTTTGGCGATGAGCGTGGTTTTTTCTACGAGAGCTTTAACCAGCGCGACTTTGCCAAAGCCACGGGCGTGAACTTGCCCTTTGTGCAAGACAACCATTCCAAATCGGCCCACGGGGTGCTGCGCGGCTTGCACTACCAGGTGCAAAACCCCCAAGGCAAGTTGGTGCGCGTGACGGCAGGCGAGGTGTTTGACGTGGCGGTCGACATTCGCCCGCAATCCCCCACGTTTGGCAAATGGGTGGGGCAAATTCTGTCGGCCAGCAACAAGTGCCAGATGTGGGTGCCACCAGGCTTGGCCCATGGCTTTGTGGTGCTGTCTGAGCACGCAGAGTTTTTGTACAAAACCACCGACTACTACGCCCCAGAGCATGAGCGCTGCCTTGCTTGGAACGACCCGACCGTAGGCATCGTGTGGCCGCAGATGACGGGGTCGCCCAAGCTGTCTGCCAAGGATGCGCAAGGGGCGGCGTTTGCGCAGGTGTTTGGGTAGGTGACCGCACGGCAGTCACTATCAATTGAATAGCTGCCCACCCAATATCCATGGGCGGCAAGGCCCTATTGGGCCTTAGAACTGATGCAACGGGTTCGCCCGCCCCACGCTAAAGCGACAAGCGCTCCCTACGCGGCAGTTGCCGCTTCCAAAGCATCCAAGAACATCGCGGCCACGTCAAAGCCGGTTTGGTCGGTGATTTCTTGAAAACAGGTAGGGCTGGTCACATTGATCTCGGTCAGGTGGGTCCCAATGACATCCAGGCCCACCAAGAGCAAGCCGCGTGCAGCCAATATGGGGCCTAGGGCCTCTGCAATCGCGCGGTCGGCAGCAGTGATGGCTTGTGCCACGCCTTTGCCGCCGGCCGCTAGGTTGCCGCGCACCTCACCACCTTGCGGGATGCGGGCCAGGCAATACGGCACAGGCTTGCCGCCGATCACCAGCACCCGCTTGTCCCCTTCGCTGATGGCGGGCAAGAACTTTTGCACCATGAGGGTCTGCGTGCCGTCTTGGTTCAGCGTCTCAATGATCGCGCCCAAATTCAAGCCATCGTCTTTCACGCGGAATATGCCGGTGCCGCCCATGCCGTCCAGCGGTTTGAGAATGATGTCGCGGTGTTCCGCATGGAAAGCCCGCACCGCCTGCGGGTCGCGCGTGACCAAGGTCGGGCCTATGAACTGCGGAAACTCCATGATGGCCAGTTTTTCTGGGTGGTCCCGCAAGGCCCTGGGCTTGTTGAACACCTTGGCACCTTCACGCTCGGCCTGCTCCAGCAGATGGGTGGCGTAGAAAAACTCGCTGTCAAACGGCGGGTCTTTGCGCATGATGACTGCGTCAAAGGTGTGCAGTTCCAGCGTGGGAGTGTCAACTACGTCAAACCAGGCATCCGCCTCGCCGGTCAAACGCAGGCTGCGCACCGTGGCCTGGACCTTGCCACCCCGCGCCCACACGATGTGCGCGGGCTCACACGCCGCCACCGTGTGCCCACGCCGCTGTGCCTCACGCATCATGGCAAAGGTGGTGTCTTTGTAGATCTTGAAGGACTCAAGCGGGTCGGCAACAAACAAGATGTTCATAGGGCGTTTTATTTGGATGGGGGGGTTGAGCGAAACCCGTAGTGTTGCACCAATAGCGCAAGGCTGCCTGCCACCACACCCCAAAAGGCTGCGCCCACCCCAGCAATGACCACACCACTCAAGGTCACCAGAAACGTGATAAGCGCAGCTTCGCGGTGGTCCGGGTTGTGCAGCGCAGAGTGCAAGGCGGAGCCTATGGTGCCCAACAGGGCCAAGCCGGCAATAGCGGCCACCAACTCTTTAGGGAAGGCCGTGAGCACCCCGGTAATGGCAGCACCAAAAATGCCAATCACCACGTAAATCAGCCCGCAGGACACAGCGGCCGTATAACGCCTGCGCGGATCAGCATGGGCTTCAGGCCCCATGCAAATGGCGGCAGTGATGGCACTCAGGTTCAGCGCAAAAGCCCCAAAGGGAGCTAACACCAAGCCCGCCACGCCTGTGATCGTGATCACTTTGGACACAGGAATACCCGCTTCACCGCCTTGGGCGCGCCGGTCTCCAAAACCAGCCGCTTGGATGGCGGCCACGCCGGGCAGATTTTGCGAGGCCATGGTCACAATGAACAAAGGCAGGCTCAGGCTCACAAAGCCAGCCAATGAAAAGCTAGGCGCTACAAACACGGGCATCGCCAAGCCAAATTCAATGCTTGCGCCCGTAAAACCTGCGCGCGCCGCTACGAAAGCAATAGCAACCACCAGCGTGGCAGGCACTGCATAGCGCGGTGCGAAACGTTTGCCCACGAGGTAAGTCACCAGCATCACCACCACCAAGGGCAAGGCCGTCTGGGCGGCAGAAAAGCCAGACAAACCAAAGCGGGCCAACACCCCTGCCAACAGCGCAGACGCCAGAGCCACCGGAATACGGCCCATGGCTCGCTCAAACCAGCCTGTTACGCCTACCAAGGTAATGAGTGCGGAACACAAGATGAAAGCGCCGACCGCATCGTTCAGGGTGTAAGCGCCAGTGGCACCCGCCGTGGCCAGCACCGCAGCCCCGGGGGTACTCCACGCCACCATCACCGGCTTGCGCCACCACAGCGATGGCAGCAAGCTACACAAGCCCATGCCCAGCCCCAAAGCCCACATCCATGAGGCAATGATGGCGGGCGTAGCGCCAAAGGCCTGCGCCGCCTGAAACACAATAGCCACCGAGCTGGTAAACCCCACCAGCACCGCCACGAAACCCGCCGTGGCGCTGGACACGCTCACATCTTTGAAGAACTGCACGGGCGGCTAAATCTCAATTTTGGAGCCCAGTTCCACCACCGAGTTGTTTGGCAAGTTCAAGAAGTCAGCCGCACCGCTGGCGTTGTGGTGCATTTGGGCAAACAGCTTTTCACGCCAAGGTGCCATGCCTGCGCCCAAGGTAGGCACCACGGTGTCGCGCGACAAGAAGTAGCTGGTCGTCATGGCCTCCATCTCACAGCCCCGACCCTTGATTTGCTGCAAGGCCTTGGGCACATCAGGATCGTTTTTGAAACCATAGTTGATGATGACTTGCCAACAGTCATGGCCTAAGGAATCAATCTCAAGTCGTTTGTCTAAGCCAATCCATGGAACTTCATGGTTGCGCACGGTCACGAACAAATTATTCATGTGCAGAACTTTGTTGTGTTTGAGGTTGTGCAACAAGGCATTGGGAACGGTGCCCACCTCAGCAGTCAGGAAAACCGCCGTGCCATCTACCCGCGCAGGTGGGCTGACAAATACGGCGTCTAAGAAACTGGGGAGGTCAATCGCGTCAGAGCGCAACTTGGCATTGAGCAAGCGCCGGCCGTCTTTCCAGGTCAGCATCAAGATGAAAATGGCGATACCCATCGTCAGCGGGAACCACCCACCATCAGCCAGTTTCATCAGGTTGGACGCCCAGAACGCCAAATCCACCACCAAGAAAAACCCGGTTGCGGCAAAGCACAGCCACAGGGGGTACTTCCAGCCATAGCGAATGACGTAAAACGTGAGCACCGTGGTAATCAGCATGTCGGTACAAACCGCAATGCCGTACGCACCTGCCAAAGCACTGGAGGACTTGAACATCACCACCGCAAGCACAATGGCAACAAACAGCCCCCAATTGACAAACGGCATGTAGATTTGGCCGGTGTCTTTCACACTGGTGTGCAGGACCTGCAAGCGCGGCAAGTAACCCAGTTGAATGACTTGCTTGGTGACAGAAAAGGCGCCGGTGATCAACGCTTGGGAGGCAATCACTGTGGCAGCGGTGGCCAACACCACCAGCGGAATTAGGGCCCAGTCTGGCGCCATCATGAAAAACGGGTTCTTCACGGCCTCTGGGTTTTGCAATAACAAAGCCCCTTGGCCGAAGTAGTTCAGGGTCAGACAGGGCATCACCACCGAAAACCACGCCAGCCGAATGGGTCGCTTGCCAAAGTGCCCCATATCGGCATAAAGCGCCTCTGCGCCCGTGACACACAGAACCACAGCACCCAAGATCACAAACGTGGTACCTGGGTTATTCCACATGAAGGTCACGGCATAGTGGGGGCTCATGGCCCACAAAATTTCGGGGTGGTCCACAATTTTTAGAACGCCCAAGACCGCAATCGCCAAGAACCAGATCACGGTGATGGGGCCAAAAAACTTGCCAATACCGGCGGTGCCGCGCTTTTGCACCGCAAACAGGCAAAACAAAATCATCAGCGTAATGGGGATCACGTACTTCTTAAACGCGGGTGAAATCACCACCAAGCCCTCAACCGCTGAAAGCACCGAAATGGCGGGAGTGATGACGCCATCGCCATAGAACAAACAGGTGCCAAAAATACCCACCAGCAAGAGTGCGCGTCGGAGTTCGGGCTTGTCCTTTACGGACTGCGAGGCCAGGGCCAGCATGGCCACCAAACCGCCCTCGCCGTGGTTGTCGGCTCTCAGAACCAGCACCACGTACTTGATGGACACAATGACCGTAAGGGTCCAGAAGAAGATGGAAAGAATGCCGTAGATGTTTTCGACGGTGAATGGCACATGGCCTGAGCCAAATACTTCTTTGACGGCGTACAGAACACTGGTTCCGATATCACCGTACACGACACCGATGGCGCCAAGCGTTAGCGCGGCTAGAGACGATTTTGATGCTGACACAAATACCCCGGTCACCAAGTGGGGGCCGGTTCCGTTCCGTTTGGGAGCGCTATTGTGCCCCCAGCCACGGGGCTTGCAAGGCTTCGCACTGAAATATGGGAAGCGCCAACAAGCATGTTGCAGCGCAGCAACTGCTATTTACAGCACGCCCCGAATGTGCTTAGCCACGCAGAAGCCCGTGTTGGCTGTCAAACACCTCAGCACGAGGCCTCAACCTGCTCTCAGGCGCGTGTTTACGGTTTTTTTACACGGGCAGCACCAATCTGAACCCCGTTTTTACGCCGCCAAAACCACACTTGCGCCATCCGTTTAACAGGGGAACACACATGGAATGGCTATGGATTGCAGCAGGCTTGGGCCTGTGGGGCGCGATGGCGCTGATGGTCTGGGGATTTGAATCACTGCAACCCGCACAAGGAAAAAAATCATGATCAGCATGGAGATGTTGTACGGCTTGGGCGGCATCAGCGCAGTGCTGTTGCTGGCGTATTTGGTGTATGCGCTGATCTGCGCAGAGGAGTTTTGATGAGCGGTTCAGCGTGGGGCCTTTTGGGCCTATTTTTATGGGTATTGCTCGCCGCCAGTTGGCCCTTGGGCATCTGGTTGGCCAAACTGTGCCGTGGCGCGCTGCCTGCCTGGATGGGCAAGGTCGAAGCGCCGCTGTACAAGTTAGCGGGCACCTCGCCCGAGCGCTCTATGGGCTGGGCGCACTACGCCCTGTGCTTGTTGGCGTTCAATGCATTGGGTGTCGTAGCGGTCTACCTGCTGCAGCGCTTTCAGTTCGCCCTGCCTTTGAACCCCATGGGCCTGCCCGCCGTCAGCCCTGACTCGTCGTTCAACACCGCCATCAGCTTTGTTGCCAATACCAACTGGCAAGGCTATAACGGTGAGGCCACCATGAGTTACCTCACCCAAATGCTGGCGCTGGCGGTGCAAAACTTCTTGTCCGCCGCCACCGGCATCGTGGTGGTGTTTGCGCTGATTCGTGGCTTTGCCGCGCGCTCCACCGCCGTGCTGGGCAACTTCTGGGTTGACATCACCCGCGTCACCGCATGGCTGCTGGTGCCCTTGTCCCTGGTATTGGCCATCGTGCTGGTGGGCCAAGGCGTCATCCAAAACTTTGAGGCTTACAAAGAAGTCACCACTCTGGAAATCAACAAGTTCCAAGTAGCCAAGGTCGGCGCTGACGGAGCCCCCGTGCTGGACGACAAAGGTGCCCCTGTGATGGAGGACACCCAGTCCACCACCCAAACACTGGCCATGGGCCCTGTGGCCTCGCAAGAAGCCATCAAGATGTTGGGCACCAACGGCGGTGGTTTCTTCAATGCCAACTCGGCCCATCCGTATGAAAACCCGACCGCGCTGAGCAATTTTTTGCAAATGCTGGCGATTTTCTTGATCCCTGCGGCCCTGTGCTTTGCCTTTGGCCGTGAAGTGGGTGACCTGCGCCAAGGCTGGGCCATCTTGGCCGCTATGACGGTCATGTTTGTGATTGCGGTGGTGGTCATCACACCTGCCGAACAAACTGGCAACCCCTTGTTCACACCTTTGGGCGTAGACCAAGCGGCCAGCAGCTTGCAAAGCGGCGGCAATATGGAAGGCAAGGAAACCCGCTTTGGCATCAACGCCAGCAGCTTGTTTACGGTCATCACGACTGCCGCCTCATGCGGCGCTGTGAACACCATGCACGACTCCTTGACGCCTATTGGTGGCATGGTGCCCATGGTCATGATGCAGCTGGGTGAAGTGGTGTTCGGTGGCACCGGCACCGGGCTGTACGGCATGTTGGTGTTTGCGATTCTGGCGGTGTTCATTGCGGGCCTGATGATTGGCCGCACCCCTGAGTACCTGGGCAAGAAGATCGAAGCGCATGAGATGAAACTCACCTCGATTGCGATTTTGGTCACGCCCATCTTGGTATTAGCAGGTACGGCTTTGGCCGTGGTGACCGATGCGGGCAAGGCCGGCATTTTGAACCCCGGGCCCCACGGCTTCTCTGAAATTTTGTACGCCTTGACCTCAGCCGCCAACAACAACGGCAGCGCGTTTGCAGGCTTGTCCGCCAACACCCCGTTTTACAACCTGCTCTTGGGTGTGGCTATGTGGCTGGGCCGCTTTGGCGTGATTGTTCCCGTGCTGGCCATTGCCGGTGCTTTGGCCTCCAAGCAACGTTTGCCTGCCACGGTCGGCACCATGCCCACCCACGGCCCTTTGTTTGTGACGCTGCTGATTGGCACCGTGCTCTTGGTGGGCTTGCTCAATTACGTGCCTGCCTTGGCACTGGGCCCCATCGTGGAGCACCTGATGCTGTGGCCCGCCCACTAAGCCGCACAACACGTGAGAAATAACATGACGACGAAAAAGAACTTTTTACTGTTTGACCCCGCTTTGCTCAAGCCCGCAGTGGCTGCGGCTTTCACCAAGCTCAGCCCCGCGGTGCAATGGCGCAACCCGGTGATGTTTGTGGTGTACATCGGCAGCATCATCACCACGCTCTTGGGGCTGCAAGCCTTGCAAGGCGTGGGCGATGCGTCGGCCGGCTTTGTCTTGTCTGTGGCGGCATGGTTGTGGTTTACCGTGCTGTTTGCCAACTTTGCCGAAGCCCTGGCCGAAGGCCGCGCCAAGGCGCAAGCCGCTTCTCTGCGCGGCCTGAAGAAAAGCACTTGGGCCAAAAAGCTCAAAGAACCCCGCTACGGCAGCGCCTTTTTGCCTGAGCAAGCCGAGAACCTGCGCAAAGGCGATGTGGTCTTGGTCGAAGCCACCGAGATGATTCCTTTGGATGGCGAAGTCATCCAAGGCGTAGCCACCGTGGACGAAAGCGCCATCACCGGCGAGTCGGCCCCCGTGGTGCGTGAATCGGGCGGCGACTTTGCCTCGGTCACAGGCGGTACCCGCGTGCTGTCGGACTGGTTGGTGGTGCGCATTGGCGTGAACCCTGGCGAGTCCTTCCTGGACCGCATGATCAGCATGGTGGAAGGCGCCAAGCGCCAAAAAACACCGAACGAAATTGCGCTTTCCATCCTGTTGGTGGCGTTAACCATCGTGTTTTTGGTGGTGACCGTAACGCTGCTGCCCTTCTCGCTCTTTAGCGTGGGCGCAGCAGGCGCAGGTACAGCCGTGAGCTTGACCGCCTTGATTGCTTTGCTGGTCTGCCTGATACCCACCACCATTGGCGGCCTGCTGTCTGCCGTGGGCGTGGCCGGTATGAGCCGCATGATGCAAGCCAATGTGATTGCCACCTCAGGCCGCGCGGTTGAAGCGGCTGGCGATGTAGATGTGTTGCTGCTGGACAAAACCGGCACCATCACCCATGGCAACCGCCAGGCCAGCAAGTTCTTGCCCGCACCGGGCGTGGCAGAGAACCAATTGGCCTTGTGCGCATCACAAGCCTCTGTGGCCGACGAAACCCCTGAAGGCCGCAGCATTGTGGTCTTGGCCCAGCGCTTGGGTGCCGTTCAGGCCCTCGTAGGCAAGACGCAAGAAGTCGCCTTTACCGCCCAAACCCGCATGAGCGGGGTGGATGTGTCGCAGGCCGATGGCACCGTGCGCAGCCTGCGCAAAGGCGCGGTGGATGCGGTGCGCAAGTACGTGGAATCCATGGGCGGCAAGGTGCCTGCCGAAGTGATTCGCGCCGCCGATGAAGTGTCCCGCCGCGGCAGCACGCCCTTGGCCGTGGCCGATGGCGCAACCGTGCTGGGCGTTGTGGAACTCAAAGACATTGTCAAAGCGGGCATCAAAGAGCGCTTTGGTGAACTGCGCCGCATGGGCATCAAAACCGTGATGATCACGGGCGACAACAAGCTCACCGCCGCCGCCATTGCCGCCGAAGCAGGCGTGGACGACTTCTTGGCCGAAGCCACACCCGAAGACAAGCTCAAGCTCATCCGCAGCTACCAGGCCGACGGTCGGCTGGTCGCCATGACCGGCGACGGCACCAACGACGCCCCCGCCCTGGCCCAAGCCGACGTAGCCGTGGCCATGAACAGCGGCACGCAAGCCGCCAAAGAGGCCGGCAATATGGTGGACTTGGACTCCAACCCCACCAAACTCTTGGAAATTGTGGAAACCGGCAAAGCCCTGCTCATGACGCGCGGCTCGCTCACCACCTTCTCCATTGCCAATGACGTGGCCAAGTACTTCGCCATCATCCCGGCCATCTTTGTGTCCACCTACCCCCAGCTGGCGGCACTGAACGTGATGCAACTAGGCAGCCCCAACTCGGCCATTTTGTCGGCGGTGATCTTCAATGCGCTCATCATCATTGCGCTGATTCCCTTGGCCCTCAAAGGCGTGAAGTACCGGGCCATGGGCGCTGCTGTTTTGTTGCGCCGCAACCTGCTGATCTACGGCTTGGGCGGCCTGCTCGTGCCCTTTATAGGCATCAAGCTCATTGACATGGTGCTGGTTGCCTTGCACATGGCTTAAGCCCAGCACACCTTAAGGAATCATCATGAACAACATTCTTCGCCCCGTTCTGGTCATCTTCACCGGACTCACCTTGCTCACCGGCGTGGCCTACCCCTTGGTCACCACGGGTGTGGCACACAGCCTATTCCCCAAGCAAGCGCAGGGCAGCCTGGTGCGCCAAGGCAACACAGTGGTGGGCTCTAGCCTCATTGGCCAAGCCTTTAGCGAGCCCAGCAACTTCTGGGGCCGCCCCTCAGCCACCGGCCCTATGGCCAACAATGCGGCAGCGTCCGGTGGTTCGAACCTTGGCCCACTGAACCCCGCACTGACCGACGCCATCAAGGCGCGCGTCACGGCCTTGCGTGAGGCAGACCCCAGCAACACCAGCGCCGTGCCGGTGGACTTGGTCACGGCCTCCGCCAGCGGTTTGGACCCCCACATCAGCCCGGCGGCGGCCTACTACCAAGTCAACCGCGTGGCCACTGCCCGCAAACTGCCTGCAGCGCAGGTGCAGGCCCTGGTGGCCAAGCATGTAGAAACACCGCTTTTGGGCATCTTGGGGGAAGCACGCGTCAACGTCTTGGCCCTTAACAGGGACTTGGCGACCCTGAAGTAAAACCTGCATACTCCCCAGCACCAACACCCCACCGTATGAGCGAAGCGCGCCCCGACCCCGACCAACTGCTAGAGCAATTTCGTGAAGAAGATGCGCGCTCGCGCAAAGGCAAGCTGCGCATTTACTTTGGGGCCAGTGCCGGGGTAGGCAAAACCTACGCCATGCTCAGCGCCGCCCAGCGGGCATGCGCCGCCGGGCAGAACGTGCTGGTGGGCGTGGTGGAAACCCATGGCCGCAAAGAGACTGCGGAGCTGCTCTCCGGCCTGACCGTTCTGCCCTTGCGCCAGTTGCCCTACCGGGGGCAAACACTGGCCGAATTTGACTTAGACGCGGCGCTTGCCGCCCACCCCGATGTGCTGCTGGTGGACGAGCTGGCCCACAGCAATGCCCAAGGCTCACGCCACCCCAAGCGCTGGCAAGATGTGCAAGAGCTGCTGGACGCCGGCATTGATGTCTGGACTGCAGTGAATGTGCAGCACCTAGAAAGCCTCAACGGCACCGTGGGCGCCATCACCGGCATTCGCGTGAATGAAACCGTGCCCGACACCGTGCTGGACCGCGCCGATGAATTGGTGCTGGTGGACGTGACTGCTGACGAATTGCTCACCCGCCTGAAGGCCGGCAAGGTCTATGTGCCGCAACAGGCCGAGCGGGCGACCCAACACTTCTTTCGCAAGGGCAACCTCATTGCCCTGCGCGAAATTGCGCTACGCCGCACCGCCGAGCATGTGGGCGACGATGTGCGCAGCTACCGCAGCAAACACGCCCAAGCCACACTGGCGGCCACCGCCCCCACGTGGAACACCTCGGGCGCACTCTTGGTCTGCGTGGGCCCCTATGCGGGTGCCGAGCACGCGGTGCGCAGCGCCGCCCGTTTGGCCAGCCAGCTTAACGCCGCCTGGCATGCGGTGTATGTGGAAACACCCGCCCTACAGCACCGTAGCGCGCAAGAGCGTGACCGCACCTTGGCCGTACTAAAACTTGCGGACGAGCTAGGTGCCAGCACGGCGGTACTGGCGGGCAACGACATCGCCATTGAACTGCTGCAACATGCGCAGTCACTGAACTGCGCCACCTTGGTGGTGGGGCGCCCGCAAGAGCGGCCCTGGAGCACGCTGTGGCGCGCCGTGCGGCCCACCATTACGCGGCAACTCGCTACCTTGGCCCCTACGTTGGACATTGTGGAAGTGGGCAATACCGAGAGCGTGCGCAAACTCGCCCCCGCCCTGCGGCCAGAGGCGCAAGACGAAGAGCACACCGGCTCGTGGCTAGAAAAATGGGGGCGCTACCTGTGGGCCACGGGGGGCTGCTTGCTCACCACGCTGGTGGCTATGCCCATGCTGCGCTGGTTAGACCTGGCCAACATCGTGATGGTGTTTTTGCTGTGCGTGGTGCTGGTGGCGGTCAAGCTAGGGCGAGGACCGGCCATGCTGGCCGCCGTGCTGTCGGTTGCGTCTTTTGACTACTTCTTTGTGGTTCCGCGCTTCTCGTTTGCAGTGAGCGATGTGCAGTACCTGATCACCTTCGCCGTGATGCTCTTGGTGGGCCTCACGATTGGACAGCTCACGGCGCACCTGCGCTTCTCGGCCAAGGTGTCGGCCAGCCGCGAACGGCGTGCCCAAGCCTTGTTTGAGCTAGCCCGTGACCTGTCGGCCGCGTTGCAAACCGTGCAGGTGGTGGAGCTGGGAGAGGCCGCTGTACAGCGCACCTTTGGCGGCCACGCCCGCGTGCTGCTGACCGACGCGAGCGACCGCTTGGCCATTCCAGACAAGCTGCCCGAAGGCCTGGACCCCAGCATTGCGGACTGGGCCTTTCACAACGGCCAGCGCGCGGGCCTGGCCACCAGCACCCTGCCCTCCAACACCTGGCAGTACGTGCCCTTGCAAGCACCCATGCGCATACGCGGTGTGCTGGCCCTGCAGCCCAGCCATGCGCGCTGGTTGCTCATCCCCGAGCAGGTGCAGCAACTCGAAACCTTGGCGCGCCAAATTGCCATTGCGCTGGAGCGTGTGCACTATGTGGATGTAGCGCAAACCGCCGTGGTGCAAATGGAGTCAGAGCGCTTGCGCAACACCTTGCTGGCCGCCATGTCGCACGATGTGCGCACGCCGCTCACCGCCTTGGTGGGCTTGTCGGAAAGCCTGACCAAAGCCGAGCCACCGCTGCCCCGTGTGCAAGCCGCTACCGCGCGTGCGCTGTTTGCCGAAGCACGCCAACTCAGCGCCTTGGTCACCAACCTGTTGGACATGGCACGCCTGCAAAGCGGGCAGATTCAGCTGCACAAAGACTGGCAATCCACCGAAGAAGTGGTGGGCAGCGCCATTCGCGCCGCACGCCACTCGCTGGGCACGCTCACGGTCACCACCGCCATTCCTGCGGACCTGCCCTTGGCCGAGTTTGACGCCGTGCTCATGGAGCGCGTGCTGGTCAACCTGCTGGAAAACGCCGCCAAATACGGCAGCGACCCCAAGGACACCGTGCCCATAGAGATCAGCGCCAGCACCACGACCGATGCCTTGCGCATCACGGTGCGCGACCACGGCCCGGGTTTGCCCGCTGGCAGCGCGGGCCAAGAGCATGTGCTGTTTGAAAAATTTACCCGGGGCCAAAGCGAGTCCACCACGCGAGGCGTGGGCTTAGGCCTGGCCATTTGCAAAGCCATTGTGCTGGCCCACAAGGGCAGCATCACCGCAAGCCAAGCCCCCGGTGGCGGGGCGCAGTTCACGGTAAGCTTGCCGCTGACCCCCATGCCCGAACTACCGCCCCCCGAATCAAGTCAAAACACGCGCTAGCGCCCATGTCACCTGCACCTGTTGCTATCCTTATTGAAGATGAACCACAGATCCGCCGCTTTGTGCGTGCGGGCTTGGAGGCGGAAGGCTGGCAGGTGTTTGAAGCAGCAACGGCGCACCGCGGCCTCTTGGATGCCGGCACGCGCAAGCCAGACTTGCTCATTGTGGATTTGGGCCTGCCCGACGCTGACGGCCTGGACCTGATTCGTGATGTGCGAGGCTGGTCCAACGTGCCCATTGTGGTGCTGTCTGCCCGGGTGGACGAGTCCGACAAAGTGGCCGCCCTGGATGCAGGGGCCGACGACTACCTGACCAAACCCTTTGGCATGGGCGAGTTGCTGGCCCGGGTGCGTGCCAATTTGCGCCGCCCCCGCAGTGCCACGGGCGAGGCTACGGTGACCACCAGCTCCGAGCTGGAGCGCTTGTTTTGCTTTGGTGAGGTGGAGGTGGACCGCACCGCGCGCTTGGTGCGCCGCCAAGGCGCTGAGGTGCACCTCACGCCGATTGAATACCGCTTGCTCTCGGTGCTTATGGCCAATGTGGGGCGTGTGCTCACGCACCGGCAGTTGCTGCGCGAGGTGTGGGGCCCCTCACACATTGAGCACAACCACTACCTGCGCATTTACATGGGCCACTTGCGCCAAAAGCTAGAGGCTGACCCCACCCAGCCCCGCCATCTGCTCACCGAGACGGCGGTGGGCTACCGCCTGCTTCAGGCGTAAACCTCGGCCTGCGGGTCGGTGGCTTCTAGCTCGTAGCTGGCGGCCAGCATGGCCAAGCGGGCGATCACGCCGTACATATAAAAACGGTTGGGCGCGCTCGCCCCTGGGCGCACACCGGGCTGGGGCAGGTGCATGCTCTCGGCAAAGGCCAAGGGCACATAGCTAGAGCCGGGGGCGCTCAGGCTCTCGTCCACACCGCGCTCGGCATGCATGCGGTAAAACCCGCCCACCACATAGCGGTCCATCAGGTACACCACCGGCTCGGCCACGGCTTCGTTGATGCGCTCATGCGTTTGCACGCCTTCTTGCACCAGCACGTCCAACACCGTGGACTCTGATGCCGCAGCGCCCGCCTTGGATTTGGGACGGCGCAAGGCCTGCAGCTCCTTGGAATCGCGCACGGAAAACACAGCCATGTCGGCGCTGCTGTTGTCCGCTTTGATCACCACAAATGGCTTTTCCTTGATGCCAAACTCTTTGTAGCGTTTTTTGACCTTGGCCAAAGTCGCGTCCACCGTAGCCCGCAGTCCCTCCAAGCCCTCGTCAGAACTGAAATCGACGTTGGTGCAGGTGTCAAAAATAGGATTAATCAGCCACGGGTCCACGCCTATGAGCTTGCCAAAGCGCTTGCAGACTTCCTCGTAGCATTTGAAATGCATGCTTTTGCGCCGCACGGCCCAACTGGCGTGCAAAGGTGGCAACAGATACTGCTCATGCACGTCTTCCAGAATGCCGGGCACGCCAGCGGTCAATTCGTTGTTGAGCAAGATAGTGCAAGGGTCAAAGTCTTTGAGCCCCAAGCGGCCTTTGGTACGTACCACGGGCTCCAACGTAATGCTCTCGCCGCTGGGCAGCTCCAGTGTGGTGGCCTTTTTGAGGTCTGGGCTGATGGAGCCGATACGAACATTGAGCCCCGCCATCTCAAAAATACGGCGCAATTGCACCAAATTACTCAGATAAAAGCTGCTGCGTGTGTTGTTGTCCGGCACGATGAGCAGGTTACGCGCTTCGGGGCAAATCTTCTCAATCGACGCCATGGCCGCCTGCACGGCCAAGGGCAGCATGGCGGGGGTGAGGTTGTTCCACCCCGAGGGGAATACATTGGTGTCTACAGGGGCCAACTTAAAGCCCGCGTTGCGCACATCGACCGAGGTGTAAAACGGCGGCGTATGCTCCATCCACTCTAGGCGGAACCAGCGTTCAATCGCAGGCATGGAGTCCAGCAGGCGTTGCTCTAACTCGTTGATGGGGCCTGTCAGGGCGGTAACCAAATGCGGAACCATACCGGGTGCTTTCTAATGAGGGGACGAACGACATTTTAGAAGTGGGCTGAATCTGGGGGCGAAACTTCAAAAAAACAAGCCACAAAAATGTCCACACGCGCAAAAAACATTCTCCACCGCTCCACACAGGTCAGCTGCTGGGCATAGGCAGGTTGTTGATTGCCGCGCTGACCGCGCAAACCTTGCATTCAAGCGCCTGTGGCCCACGTGCATATGGGGGGTTGTGCGGCGGTGTGTGCGGTGCAAGCGCTAATGGGGCAAGAAAGTGACAGCGCGCGTAACGCGTTTACGCATCTAGTTCTGGGCCTGCCCTTTGCAGCCCCACGGCCTCACGCTGCGCGTGGGTGCGGGCATTTGTGCTTGGTCGCCGAAGGACGCCACGCTGGACAACGCCATGGGATTGGCCGATGCCGCGCGCTATACCGCCGCGTAGGAGTCAAAAACCCCTACCAAGGCGAGATGACATGGTCGGCTAAAACAACTCCGTAGAGCCATAGCGCATGTCCTTGATAAGACCCCGCTCAATCAAATCCGAATAGGACTGCACCTGATTGCGCCCCATATCCTTCGCGACATACAAAGCACGGTCGGCACGCCCAATGTTCTCTGATGGTGACAGTGCAGGGTCAATAATGGTGTAACCCAAGCTCACCGTCACGTTCTCCACTTGGGGAAAGTAATGCGCTGCCACCTTGGCACGGACCCGCTCAAACAGTGTGTGCATGGCCTGCGCCGAGTCTGCCCCGGTCACCACCAAAAACTCTTCGCCTCCATACCGGTACACAGGATCGCTCTTGCGGAAACAACTGGAAATCAAGCGCGAGACCAAGAGCAGGATTTCATCCCCCAAGATGTGTCCAAACTCGTCGTTCACTTTTTTGAAGTGGTCAATGTCGATCACCGCGAGTGCGTACATCTGCACCACACTGCTGCGCCGCGCATCCGCATGCTTGGATTCACGCCCCAAGACAGACCACATCCGGTCAATGTTCAGGTCCATCGCATGCCGGTTGTACAAGCCAGTCAAACGGTCACGTTGGCTTTCATCGAGGAGCGCGTGGTAGTTGGAGTACACCCGCAAAATGCCGTTGATCAGCTCTTGATCTTGCTCGACCATGGGCTGGCTCAGGCGCATGCTGATCAGGCCGCTCAAGCCCTGCGACCCCATCAGGGGAAACATCTGAAGACTACCGTTCTGCGTGCGACGGGCAGCAGGCTTGAGGCTAAGCACCACGGTTTGTGCAAGGCTGCGCACATCCGGCGGGACTTCAATATTCGCGTACACCGTGTCCACCTCCTCGGTGTCCCGCCCCATACTTCCGCCACGGACCTCGATCTGGCGGGAGTAATGCAGTACTTTGGAGACCTCTTGGTGGACGTCGAGCGTCCATAAAGACAGGTCTTCGACATGGACGGTAGCGCCGATAGCCCGCAAGAGACTGTGCTCGATCGCAACAAAGTCACGGGTGGCGGTGATCTTTTCCAGTTTAGAGAGAAGCGAGATGCTCACGTTTTTGACTTTCCGGTTCCAACGGTGCTTGTTCCGCGCATTTTTAATACATGCGTCTTGCTAGTTGCCTAAATTACACCCGAAAAACCACAATTACACCCGAAAAACCACTAAACCAAGGAAATACTTCCCGACTCGGGTTTGTCAGTAGCGGCCCATAGGGCCGCCGCCCAGCGTTTAGCTACGTACCTCGCCCTCGCCCAGAACCACATACTTCAAAGAGGTCAGGCCCTCAATCCCCACTGGGCCGCGTGCGTGGAACTTGTCGGTGCTGATGCCAATTTCTGCACCCAGCCCGTACTCAAAGCCATCGGCAAACCGCGTGCTGGCGTTGACCATGACGCTGGCCGAGTCCACCTCACGCAAGAAGCGCTGGGCGTGCACATGGTGGGTGGTGAGGATGGCGTCGGTGTGGTGGCTGCTGTACTGGTTGATGTGGGCAATGGCCTCGTCCACGCCGTCCACCAGTTTGATGCTGATGATGGGTGCCAGGTACTCTTCAAACCAGTCTTGCTCAGTGGCAGAGACCAGGTTTGCTACACATTGTGTAGCTGCTTTCGCAGACTCCACGGGCGCAGTAGGCAGTTTTTGCTTCAAAATTGCCAGCGCTTCAGGGTCACAACGCATCTCCACGCCTTTGTCGGCGTAGACCTTGCCAATCAAGGGCAGAAACTGCGCTGCCACGCCACGGGCCACCAGCAAACTCTCGGTCGCATTGCACGGGCTGTACTTGTTGGTTTTGGCGTTGTCGGCCACTTTCACGGCCATGGCCAAGTCACAGGGGTCGTCCACATACACATGGCAGTTGCCGTCCAAGTGCTTGATCACGGGCACCTTGGCATCGCGGCTGATGCGCTCGATCAAGCCTTTGCCGCCGCGCGGGATGATCACATCCACAAACTGCGGCATGGCAATGAGCTGACCCACCACCTCGCGGTCGGTGGTTTGCACCAGCTGCACCGCATCCGCAGGCAAGCCGCTTTCTAGCAAGGCCTGCTGCACCAGCTTGGCCAGTGCCTTGTTGGACTCAATCGCTTCCGAGCCGCCACGTAAGATGCAGGCGTTGCCGCTCTTGATCGACAGGCTCGCAGCCTCAATGGTCACATTGGGACGGCTTTCAAAAATCATGCCGAACACTCCAATAGGCACGCGCATCTGGCCCACGCGGATGCCGCTGGGCTGCTGCTTCATGCCAATGACCTCGCCAATCACATCGGCCATGGCCGCCAGCTGCTCGCAGCCTTGGGCGCAGGTCTCTAGCACCTTGGGTGTGAGCTTGAGGCGGTCCACCATGGGGGCGGACAACCCATTGGCAATGGCACGCTCAATGTCTTTGGCGTTGTCGATTTGCAGCGCCTCCGTGTTGTCACGCAGCAGTCGGGCCAGGGTGCGCAATGCTACGTTTTTAGTAGCCGCTTGCGCCCGCGCCATCAGCGCAGAGGCCACTTTTGCCTGCAATCCCAGGGTGTGGGTGTATTCAGAGATGTTGGTCGCGTTCATGGCGGTATTTTGTCAGATTGACAAATACCGACTGGGCCCAAACCCCAAACCCAGGTCAGCCGGCAACCCGCCGCTCTAGAGGGCCATCGGTGGCCCGTCCCACAGACGTGTAACAGCGCACTCCTAGAATTGGCACATTGACAACCGGAGCAAACGCATGCGCACCCTCTTTTTCGCCCTTACGCTGGCTATGACTTTGACCCTGTCAGGGTGCGGTTACAACACCTTTCAAAGCGGCGACGAGCAGGTCAAGGCCAGCTGGTCTGAGGTGCTCAACCAGTACCAGCGCCGAGCCGACTTGGTGCCCAATTTGGTCAGCGTGGTCAAGGCAGAGGCCAAGTTCGAGCAAGACACGCTCACCCAAGTGATTGAGGCGCGCTCCAAGGCCACCTCCATCCAGGCCACACCCGAGCTGATCAACAACCCCGCCGCATTCCAACAGTTTCAGCAAGCCCAGGGGCAGTTGACAGGCGCACTGTCGCGCTTGATGGTCGTCAGCGAAAGCTACCCCACGCTCAAAGCCAACCAAGCATTTCGGGACTTGCAAGCGCAGCTGGAGGGCACTGAAAACCGCATCACCGTGGCGCGCAACCGCTACATCAAGTCGGTCCAAGAGTACAACGTGACGGTTCGCTCATTCCCATCCAACCTCACCGCCATGGTCATGGGCTACACGGCCAAGCCCAACTTCACGGTGGACAACGAGAAAGAAATCTCCAAGCCTCCGGCCGTGAATTTTGACGCGGCACCCGCCAAGCCCGCCGCCAACCCACCGGGTGACGGCAAGTGAGCACGCTGCGGAGTCTGCTCCAAGGGGCCAAAGCGCTCTTAGGGGTGGCCGTCTGTGTGTACGCGAACCTAGCGGCAGCCCAGGTCGCGGTACCGCCCTTGACCGGTCCTGTCGTGGACCAAACGGCAACGCTCAGCGCGGAGCAACTAGCCACCTTAAGCCACACCTTGACCGCGCTAGAGGCCAGAAAAGGCAGCCAGCTCGCGGTGCTCATCGTCCCCAGCACCGCCCCGCAAGCCATTGAGCCCTACGCCCTGAGGGTGGCCGAGGCCTGGAAACTGGGGCGCAAAAAGATAGATGACGGGGCCATCTTGGTCATCGCCAAAGAGGACCGTGCGGTGCGCATTGAAGTCGGCTATGGGCTAGAGGGCGCACTCAACGACGCCACCGCCAAGCGCATCATCAGCGAGACCCTCGTGCCGCGCTTCAAGCAGCAAGACTATTTTGGTGGCATTGAGGCCGGTGTCGACCAGATCATTCGTGTGATGGATGGCGAACCCTTGCCAGCGCCCAGTGCACCCAAGACCCGTGCTGGTGGTGACCTTACAGAACACGCCACAGTGGCCTTCATTTTCGCGCTAGCCATTGGCAGTGTATTTCGCTCCCTGTTTGGCAGACTGCTGGGCGCAGTGGCCACGGGCGGGGTGGTGGCTTTCATCGGTTGGTGGATGCTAGGCACGCTTTTACTCGCGCTGGTGGCGGGGTTCATAGCCATGCTGCTCACCCTGTTCGGAGGCGGCCTACTGCGAGGCGGTGGAGGCGGCTACTACGGCGGCGGGGGGCGCGGAGGTTCAGGCGGCTTCGGTGGCGGGCGAGGTGGCTTTAGCGGTGGCGGCGGTGGTTTCGGCGGCGGTGGCGCGTCAGGAAGGTGGTAAGCATGGATATCCAACGTTTCGTCAAACACCTGATGACCCCTCCGGCTAAGGTGAAGCGGCATTTCCCGCAGTCCGTCTTGCATGCCATCGAGCACGCCATTGCAGCCAGTGAGGCCCAGCACAGTGGGGAGATACGGTTCGTGGTCGAAGGCGCACTGGATGGCGCGCCGCTGTTCAAGGGACAGTCCCCGCGTGACCGTGCGCTGGACCTGTTCTCAGAACTCCGCGTCTGGGACACAGAGTTCAACAATGGCTTGCTGATCTACGTGTTGCTGGCCGACCGTGCGGTAGAAATTGTGGCCGACCGTGGCATCAACGCACAGGTGGCAGCCTCAACCTGGACCCATATCTGCCAGCAAATGGAACAGGCCTTCCAACAGTCAAGCTTCGAGTCAGGCGTGGTCAGCGGCGTACAGGCCATCACGCAGCAGCTGGCACAGCACTTCCCCGCTAACAGCCAGTTGGGCAACGAACTGCCCAACCAAGCGGTGGTGCTGTAGTCAGCTGCAGTGCAAGACACTGCTGAACGGACAGGGGAGACCTTAGCAATTTGCCACGCTGTCACACCTGTGCCACGTAATCGGCATAGAACTCGGGTATGCCTACCTCCAAGTCCTCATCTCTCAAAGCTGCCCAAGCGCCGAGCACACGCGTTGCTGCGCTTCCCGGTCCCGACACCGGCTCACTGCCGCCTAGCCCCTGGGACCGCACGGTATGCGAAGCCCTGATGGCCCAGCTTTGGACCCTGCGCACCACCATGCTGGACAGCGAACAGCGCTTTGCCCCAGCGCTGGCGCTGGTTGCGCCCAGCCACCGCGACAGCGCGCGCAACCTGGTGCACTACCTGGCCCTGCGCGCCACGGATCTGCGCCCCCTGCAAGACAAGTTGGCATGGCTGGGCCTCTCGTCCCTGGGCCGCGCGGAGTCCCATGTGTTGGCCAGTGTGGACAAAGTGCTGGGGCTATTGCATGTGCTGTCGGGGCAAACGTGGCAAGACCGCTCGGCAGAAGAGCCCGCTGGTAGCGTCAGCAGCCGCCAGCGGCTGGAGCACAACACCACCCAGCTCATGGGTGAGGCCACGCACCAACGCCCTGTGCGCATCATGGTGACGCTAGGTACCGAAGCTGCGACCGAGCATGGCCATGTGCGCGCCTTGGTAGACGCGGGGATGGACATTGCCCGCATCAACTGCGCACACGATGGCCCTGAGGTCTGGCGCACCATGGCCCAGCAGGTGCAGCGCGCCGCCAAAGGGGCCAAGCGCAGCGTCAAAATTTTGATGGACCTGGGGGGCCCCAAGATCCGTACCGGCGAGGTGGCGCTACAGCCCCCGGTGCTCAAGCTCAAACCCCAGCGCGACGCGCAAGGCTTCACCCTAGAGCCCGCACGCCAGCGCTTGGTAGCGGTAGGCACCCCATCCGCCACCCACAGCGCCTTGCAGGTCGACGCCACGTGGCTGGCCAAACTGCGCCTGGGTATGCGCATTGAAGTGACCGACGCGCGGGGTGCCAAGCGCAGCCTCTTGGTCGTGGAGCGCGACGACCAAAGCGCCACGGTGGAGGCGCACAAAACGGTGTACCTCACCCCCGACACCATGCTCTGCGCCAAGAGCATGGGTGGCAAAAAAGTGTTTTCCACCTTCCCGCAAAACATGCAAGGCGCACCGGGCGTGTTGAGCTTGGAAGTGGGCGACACGCTGCACCTGCTGCGCAGTGGTGTGGGCTACCCGGCAGAGACCATAGACCACTTGGGCAATGCCTGCGACACGCCTGCGGCCATTGCCTGCACCTTGCCCCAAGTGTTTGAGCAAGTGCAGGTGGGCGAGCGGGTGTGGCTGGACGATGGCCGCATAGGCGGCGTGATCCGCGCCATCTGCGACACCCACCTGGACATTGAAATCACCCAAGCCCGCGCTGGCGGAGAGAAGCTACACGCTGACAAAGGCATCAACCTGCCCGACAGCCAGCTCGACCTCCCTGCCCTGACGGACGTCGATCTGCAAGACCTGCACGCCGTGGCGGAGCTGGCCGACATGGTGGGCATGAGCTTTGTGCAAGAGCCCAGCGACGTGCAAGCGCTGCTATCCGCCTTGCAGCAACACCAGCGCCCTGACATGGGCGTGGTGCTGAAAATCGAAACCGCGCGAGGCTTTGAAAACCTGCCCGAGCTCATGCTGGCAGCCATGGCAGCGCCCGCAGCCGGTGTGATGATTGCGCGCGGCGACTTGGCAGTGGAATGCGGCTTTGAACGCATGGCCGAGGTGCAAGAAGAAATTCTGTGGTGTGCACAGGCCGCGCACATGCCCGTGATTTGGGCCACGCAAGTGCTGGAAGGCTTGGCCAAGACCGGCATGCCCTCGCGCGCTGAGATTTCAGACGCTGGCTTGGGCGTGCGCGCCGAGTGTGTGATGCTCAACAAAGGCCCCTTCATCACCGACGCCATCACGGCCCTAGACGACATTTTGCGCCGCATGGCCGGGCACCAAGACAAGAAACGCCCCCTGCTGCGTGCGCTGCAGGCCTGGCGCGGTTACGCGCCCAGCCCAACCGCTTGACCTGCATCAAGGTTTGCGCGCATAGCCTGCGCAAAGCCACCTAGCATGGTGGAACTGTCATCGCCATGCCATATGGTGTCCACAGACTGCTGCACATCTGACACCTTCTTTCCACGACCCTCACGCTATGTACAACCTCGACGCCCCTGGCCCAAGCCACCACCTGCCCGACGGTAGCCCCGCGCTCAACGGCATCCATGTCAATGGCTCCGCACACCACGCACACGCAACCCATGGCCCCTTGGCGGGCAAAAAAGGACTGGTCGTGGGCCTCGCCAACGCCCACAGCATTGCGTATGGATGTGCTCAACAGGCGCGCGCCCAAGGGGCCGACCTGGTGTTGTCTTGCTTGAACGACAAAGCCCGCAGCTTTGTGCAACCACATGCAGACGCCTTGCAGGCCCCACTACTGAACTGCAATGTGGAGCAGCCCGGTGACTTGCAAACGCTGGTCGAGCAAGCCGTGGCGCACCACGGCCACTTGGACTTTGTGGTGCACTCCATTGCATGGGCACCGCTAGAGGAACTGCACGGCAGTGTGACGGACAGCACGGGCGCAGGCTTTGCGCGGGCCATGCAGGTGTCATGCCATTCGCTGGCAGAACTGGCCCGCTTGTGCGCGCCCCACATGCGTGCGGGTGGCAGCATCATCACCATGAGCTACCAAGGGGCCAGCCAGGCCATTGGCCATTACGGACTTATGGGACCCGTCAAAGCGGCGCTGGAGTCGTTGGTGCGCTACTTGGCGGTGGAGCTGGGGCCCAAGGGCATCCGCGTGCACGCGGTATCGCCAGGCCCCATCCCCACGCGGGCTGCGTCAGGCATTGCAGAGTTTGACAGCTTGATGGAGCAAGCCCAAGCCAAGTCCCCCTTGCAGCGCTTGGTCACGCTGGAAGAGATTGGCGCGCTCACCGCTTTCTTGTGCAGTGCAGGCGCATCCGGCATGACCGGGCAAACCATTTTTGTCGATGCAGGCTGCCATGCGGTCGCCTAAACCCAGGCCCACCCAATGCACCTCGTACAGCCCTCCGACATGGTAGAGAACGCCACCTACGACGAGATCCGGCTAGGCCAAAGCGCCCAGCTGGTGCGCACGCTCACCTTGGACGATATCCGCGCCTTTGCCGCGGTGTCAGGGGACACCAACCCCGCGCACTTGGACCCCGAATACGCAGACGCCAGCCTCTTCCATGGCGTGATTGCGCACGGCATGTGGGGGGGCGCCTTGATCTCGGCGCTGCTCGGCACCGTGTTTCCGGGCCCCGGCACCATTTACTTGGAGCAAGTGCTGCACTTCAGCAAGCCCGTGCGCATTGGCGACACGCTCACCGTGCGGGTGAGTGTGAGCAGCAAAGACGACGAGAAAAAGCGCTTGGAGTTGGACTGCCAAGTGCAAAACCAGCGTGGGGATCGGGTGCTGCATGGCCTGGCCCGCGTGATGGCGCCCACCATCAAGGTGCGACGCCCTGCCGTGCATGCGCCCACCATTCAGCTGTTTGACCCCGAGGCGCGCCTGGCCGCGCTCTTGGCACACGGGCGCGACCTCACCGCCGTGCGCTGCGCCGTGGTGCACCCCTGCGACGCGGCCTCATTGGGCGGCGCACTGGCAGCGGCACAGCACGGTCTGATAGAACCCGTGCTCATAGGGCCTGAACGCCGCATGCGCGAGCTGGCCGAAGAGCTGGGCTTGGACTTCAGCGGTGTGGCAATAGAACCGGTGGCCCACAGCCACGCAGCCGCCGCGCGGGCCGCAGACATGGCTGCTGCCAAACAGGTAGAAAGCATCATGAAGGGCAGCCTGCACACCGACGAATTGATGGCGGCGGTAGTGACCAACGCCGCCTTGCGCACAGGGCGGCGCATGTCGCATGTGTTTCGCTTTGATGTGCCCAGCTACTACAAGCCGCTGTACCTCACCGACGCTGCGCTCAACATCCGGCCCAAGCTGCATGAAAAGGCCGACATCGTGCACAACGCGATTGCGCTGGCTCGCATCATGGGCGTGGCCCAGCCCAAGGTGGCCGTGCTGTCAGCGGTGGAAATGGTCAACCCCAACATCCCGTCCACCATCGATGCTGCGGCCCTGTGCATGATGGCGCAGCGCGGGCAAATTGAAGGCGGCATCTTGGATGGCCCCTTGGCATTTGACAGTGCGATCTCGGCCGAGTCAGCGCGCATCAAGCACATCAGCTCGCCCGTGGCGGGGGATGCCGACATCTTGGTAGTGCCCGACCTGGAGTCCGGCAACATGCTGGGCAAGCAGCTGGAATACCTTGGCGGCGCCATGATGTCGGGCTTGGTCATGGGCGCGCGCGTACCTATCGCATTAACCAGCCGCGCCGATGGCGAATCTGCACGCATTGCGTCGGCGTTGCTGGCCAAAGTGACCGCCCACCACAACCGCTTGGTGCCACCATGACCGTATTGGCGGTCAACACCGGCTCGTCCACGCTCAAGTTTGCGCTCTACCCCGTGCATCTGGGCCAGGTACAAGCCGCTACCTTGACCGGCAGCTTTTCTGGGCTAGAGCCGCAAGGGCAAGCCAGCGTGCAATGGCGCATGCAAGACGGTTTAACGGGTGCAACACGTGAGGGCTCGGAGCCCTTGCAAGGCGGGGCAGACCGGTTTGAAGCTGCGCTGCAACGCTTGCAAGCCTTGCTACGCGAGCTCGGCTTGGCCCCCCAGCTGCACGCTATTGCACACCGCGTGGTGCATGGCGGCACGGCCTACCACCAAGCCATTGTGGTGAACGACGAAGCCCTGCACGGCCTGCACGCCCTGTCGCCCTTGGCACCGCTGCACCAGCCCCACAACCTCATGGGCATTGCGCTGTGCCAGCGCAGCTACCCCGGTGTGCCCCAAGTGGCCTGTTTTGACACCGCCTTTCACACCACACTGCCTGAGGTGGAGACGCGGTTTGCGCTGCCCGAGGCCTTGTATGCCCAAGGCATACGCCGCTATGGATTCCATGGCCTGTCCTACCAATACGTGCACGGGGTTTTGCAAACCGTGTCCGACCGCGCCCACGGCCCGGTGGTCATGGCCCACCTAGGCAACGGCGCCAGCCTGTGTGCCACGCGCGAGGGCCGCAGCCAAGCCACCACCATGGGGTTTTCTGCGGTAGAAGGCCTGATGATGGGCACGCGCAGCGGTGCCCTAGACCCCGGCGTCTTGCTGCATTTGCTGGGTGCGGGCTGGACCGCGCAACGGCTGGAAGACTTGCTGTACCGCCAGTCTGGCTTGCTCGGCGTGTCGGGCGTGTCCGCCGACATGCGCCGCTTGCGTGCGGACCCCAGCCCGCAAGCGCAGAGGGCCATCGCGCTGTTTGAGCACCGCGTGGTGCGCGAGATTGGCGCTATGGCCGCTTGTGTGCAAGGCATGGGCGTGCTGGCCTTTACCGGTGGCATTGGCGAGCACGACGCCCTGCTGCGCACCCATGTGTGTCAGCAATTGGGCTATCTGGGTGTTGCCATGGACGATGCCGCCAACGCACAGGCCGCAGGCGACGCCGTGCGCAGCATCCATGCCCCCCGCAGTGCCGTGGAGGTGTGGGTGGTGCCCACCGATGAAGGCAAGGTTGCGGCGCAGGCCGCTGCAGACGTGCTGCTTGCGACGCAGCCCTAGGCTTGCGCAACGGCCAGACTGGCCTGCCCGGATTGCGCCTCGTACGCCTTGTAGCCGTCTTCCACGGTAGGGATGATCTGCACCACCTCAAAGTAAGGCGCATGGATCAGTGGTGAGTCGCGCAATTGCTCCATGAAAAAGTAGTGGTGCTTGGGGTCTTGGGTTTGCGTCATCATCACGTCGCTGCATTGGGCTGTGAATGCCTCGGCGTCAAAGTAGCGCATAGTGAGTTGCCCTGCGTGCGCTTGCAAGATAGGGCCCAAGTGCTGGTCTGCCAGCGCCCTGCGCTGCTCCCGTGACAGTGCCAACCAAGCGGGTGTAGCGCGCAGCAAAATAAAAAATACGTAGTTCATGGTGAGTGTCCTTGGGCTTACTTTAAGGTTTGGTTGAAAAACTGTACGGTTTGCGTAATCGAGTCTTCACGCGCCTCCACGTTCGGTGCGGAGCCACCCAAACCGCCGCGACCTTGGTAGTGGAACGGGTCCATATAGCTACGGGCTTGGTCCAGATTATTGAAGCCGTGCTCTGCATGGGAATACACCTTCACGCGCACTTGCGCGCGCATAGCAGTAGGCAAGGCCGCTACTTGCTTGTCGCACATGGTGGCATCGTTGTCGTACTTGTCATCCGCACCCGTCAAAATATAAATGGGGGCTCCGGTGAGGTCTTTGAAGGGGTACCCCGGTACACGGTTGTAGCCAAAGCATATAGGGTAGTAAGGCATGTGGGCGGCAAAACGCAGATTGGGCGGCGCCATTTGCCCGGCATAAGTGGTGTCCGCGGTGAGCATGCTCACAACCCCACCCCACGAAAACCCCATGATGCCAATATGCTGCGCATCAATGCGTGGCAAACTGGCCAAATACGCCAGCGCCCCAAACGCATCCGGCAGTGTTTCTTTCACATGCTTAGGCCGACCATCCCAGCCACCCGCCAAGCCGCGCGGTGACCACAGGTCTATTTCCAAGGTGGCAATACCAGCAGCGTTCAGGGCCTGCGCATACATGGGGCCTTTGGCGTCCATGCCGCCCGTTCCATGCACGATGACCACCGCAGGCACCTTGCTACGCATCGCCTTCTCGGTGGCCTCTGGAGTGGACAAATCGGTAGGGATTTGCAGACGCCCAATGCCTTGCAGCGCTTGCGCAGGCGCTGGCAGCGCAAAGGTCACTAGGTTGGTTTTCACATCAGGCACCAGCTCATGGGACCTAGTGGAGGCCGACTGGGCCATTTGTCCAGGCTGTGTGGTAGTTTGCGCTATGACAGGGCCAACGCATAGTTGCGCAACGGCCAAAGCCAATGCAGATAGATAGACAGACTTCACCTTCGTTTTCTCCTTTAAAAAAATGGGTTCAGCCACGCTGCATGATGCGAGCGAGCACACGGGGCGCGAAGCGCTGCAGCAGTGGCACGGCGCGGGCTTTGCCAACCCACACGGTCGCGTGGCCTTTGTGCAGGCCGGCAATCACTTCGCTGGCGGCTTGGGCGGGGGATATTTTTCCGGTGCCACGGCCTTGGGTCATGGCGGTGTCCACCAAAGGCATCACCGCCTCGACCACACGCACCGAGCTCCCCTGCAACTGCACGCGCAGGCCTTCGCTGAACAAATGCAGGCCTGCTTTGGTGGCGCTGTACACCGCCGAAGTGCGCTTGGGCACAAAGCCCAAGCCCGACGTGATGTTGACCACCCACGCCTGCTGTTTGCTTTGCAAATGCGGCAGCAAAGCCTGAGTAAGCACCATGGGTGCGACGAGGTTGATGTCCACCTCGGTGCGCAACTGGTCAGCGTCGTAGCCTGCGTCGTCCATGCGCACGTTGTCTTGCACGCCTGCGTTGTGGATCACGCACGCAAGGTCGGGGTAGCGAGTCACCCACTGCGCTGCCTGCGCAGGCAGCGAGGCCACGTCCGCCAGATCACACACCACGGTGGCGATCAAGGCATGGCTGTCTTGCAGGGCCTGCAGGCGCTGCGCGTTGCGGCCTAGCGCGAGTACGGGCACACCCGCCTGCGCCAACTGCAAAGCCAAGGCCTGCCCAATGCCGGCAGTGGCACCGGTGACCAATGTGCGCGGCAAAGCCGACTGGGGTTTAGCGTCTTGTAGCGCGCTGTGCTGTAATGGTTTGGTGTTCATGAAGCGCACTGTAGAGCCGCCCCACCATGCCGTCATTAACCCAAGTTAATCGCCCACCCACGGCAGACCAAGTCCTCAAAACCCTGCTAGAAACCGCCGCTGGCGGCCCGCTGCCACAGTGGGAGCGCGTACAAAGCGCCATGCAAATACGTCACTTTGAAACCGGCGGCACCGTGTTTTTGCAAGATGTCGCGCACCCCTATGTGTATGGCGTGCGCAGTGGTTTACTCAAGCTCAGCTACCTTGGTGAAGAGGGTGACGAATGGATCAAGTCTTTCGCCCAAGAGGGTCGCTTTTTTGCCAGCATTGCAGCGCTAGAACCACGTGGGCGCACCAGCTTTATGGTGATCGCGCTGGAGCCTTGCACGGTGGAGCAAGTGGACTACCGCTTGCTCTACGAACTGGCCTCTACCCACTTGCCTTGGTCACGCGCTCTGCACGCCCTGACCATGGTGTTTGCCGCACGCAAAGAGCAGCGCGAGCGTGAACTCCTCACTCTGAGCCCCGAGCCGCGCTACATCGCATTCAGAGACGCCCACCCGGAGCTAGAGCAGCGCATTCCACAAAAAGACCTGGCGCGCCACCTGGGCCTTACGCCCGTGGGACTCAACCGCATCGTGGTGCGGGTGCGCCGTGGGCTGGGCGCGTAAGCAACAACCGGCTTAGCCCAAAACGCGCTTGAACAAACCAATGGCCAGTTGGTAGCCCAAGAGCTGCAGCTCAGGGTCGTAGCGCTCGCCCTCGTCACGCATAAAGGCGTGCACACCATTGAACTCGTGCCATGTAAAGTTCACCTTGTGGGCGCTCAAACGCTGGTACACCAGCGCACGGCCTTCTGGCGGAATATGGGGGTCTTGCTTGCCCCACACCATTTGCAATTCACCCCGTATCTCACCGGTGCGCTCCAAGCTCGAGTTGCCTGCCTGTGAGGGCACCATGCCGGAATGGATGTCCGTGGCGTAAAAGCAAGACGTGGCCAGCACCGCCGGGTGCAGCGCCGCGCGATAAGCCAAACCGCCCCCTAAGCAAAAGCCCATGGCCCCGAGCTTGCCAGCGTAGTCTGGCAAGCTGCGCACATAGTCCACCATGGCTTGGGTGTCGCTGTCATGGGCCTCCAAGGTCTTTGCCACTTTGTCGGCATTGCCCTTGTCGCGCCCCGCATCGTCATACGCCAACACCGTGCCTGCTGGGTTGAGCTCATGAAACACCTCTGGCACCAGCACAATAAAGCCATGCCCCGCCATGATTTGCGCACTGCGACGGATAGGCCCCGTTTGCTGAAAAATCTCAGAGTACAAGATCAACGCCGGGTACTGCTTGGGTGCCGTGCCAACGTCTGACTTAGGGCGATAGACATAGCACCGCATAGGCCCGGTGGGGGTGGACAGGTCAACTTCGGTGGCTTGGATTTGCATGGGGGGGTGACGCTAGTTGTAAGGAGAAACTGCGAGCGCAATGGCTGACGCGCACGGCGCGTTGAGTGTATCCATCAAGGGTTTATCGGCGCAGCGGGCCATAGAACTTCGGCTGGAAACCAATCGTATGGATACACGCATGTCCAAAGCAATTGAAACTAATCCACCACACTTGGCGAAACCGACGTTGATAGCAAGCTAACTTTCGAGAAGGGCGCCATCTATGCATCTTGGGCGTCACTTCAGCGCGTGGAATCTGCCCGCTTTCAGCCAATGACAGAAGTCAGGTTTGCCGCGGTAACAGCCATTAACTTTGGATCCGTGTCGTGCAAAGTTGCACAAATTGCGACCGCCAGGCAACGACCGCTTAGGAGTTGATCGATTGGGTGCTCAGCCTAACTGCTGTAAAGAACAGGCTTATGCAAACCGGCCCCGCCGGAAATTGGTTACCCAATTTTCAAAAAAATCACCCGTTTGGGTGATGGTGCGAGTAGTCCCTCCCCCCCTAGAATTTCTCGCGCTGAAAAGGCCCGTCTGTACAGACCATACCGGGGAAGTTCACGTGCGCTCGCCCCAAAGTTCTGGTGCCGGGTGATATGCGTCAACAGATTCAAATCCACCCGCGAACCCTGGCGTTTGGCGGCTCGATTCAGCGAATCGCTCCCACTTTAGTATTGATTTCGGTCCATTCCACATCACCCAAACTGAACCCACTGCAGCAAGGATACGCATGTTAAAGAAGGTTAAATTTCAAGAATCAGCAAAGAATGCCGCTCCCGCTGAGTTGTCTTTAGAAACGTTGGACCAAGTGGTTGGCGGCCTGGGAGGCAAAAAAAATGAATCGGACAACCCTGCCGAAGTGGCTGCAGCCAATGCAATGGCAGAGGAAATAGCGAAGGATTTGACGGCCTCGGGAATGGATAAGTTCAGTGGCGATAAGTTGAAAGGCTTGGGCGATGCAGTGTCCTTACTGCGCGATGAAGCTATTCACAGCATTAGTGCCACCCAGTTAGACAAACTCATTGACAGACAAATCACTGCCTTAGGCGACGGCATTGCGGCACTGGCCCCAGAGGCTTTGGGAAGCATAGATGCCTACCAGGCTAATGGACTCACTGCCCATCAGATAACGCTCTTGGGCGGCAATATTGTGCACCTCGCACCCGAAGCGCTGCGCAGCCTAGATGCAAGGCAGGTGGATGGGCTCACTGCCACCCAGATATCCCTGTTGGGCAATAACATTGCCAACTTGGTTCCGCAAGCGTTAGGCAGTCTAGACGCAGTGCAAATCGATGGTTTGAGCGCCAAGCAAATCACCGCATTGGATGTCCATGTTGCTGCGCTGACACCGGCCGCACTGGGTAGTTTCAACGAAGCGCAGGCAAGCGCTCTAACGCTGGCGCAAGTGGAAGCCCTTGGTAGCAACATTACAGCCCTGCAAGATCCGGCATCACTCCGGGTGCGCGGCATGTCGGGCAGTGACGCGGCCAATAGTGCGGCGAATTGGTCGCCTGCCATGGTGGCCAATATCAGCGCAAGCCAAATTGACAGCTTTACACCGGCGCAGTTAGCCGCACTAGGCGACCGTGTGGGTGCGCTCAGCGCTTCTGCTGTGGGCAGCCTAGATGCTCGGCAAATCGACGGTCTGACGGCCGCCCAGGTCACAGCATTGGGCAGCGACATTGGGGCGCTAACGCGCAGTGCTGTCCGAAGCTTGGACGCGTCTCAAGTAGACGGTCTAACGGCAGCCCAAATCACTGCTTTGGGCGCGAATATCGCGGCTTTGGCCCCAGCTGCTATTGCAAGCCTTGACGCACCCCAGATCGACGGTCTTACTGCAGCCCAAGTCAGTGCTCTTGGCCCTTTAGTCCAAGAACTGGCACCTGCGGCTCTTGCAAGTTTCGACGCTACTCAGGTTGATGGATTAGCCCGTTCTCAGATTGGTTCCTTACGAGAAAACATCAAGTATTTGGCACCAGAAGCCATAGCCAGTTTGGACGCTAAGCAAGTCGATGGCTTGAGTGCCAAGCAAGTTACAGCGCTGGGTACCAATGTTTCAGTCCTGACACCGGAGGCGCTAGGCAGCTTCAACGATGAGCAGGTCCGGGCGCTCACGCTGCCTCAGGTGGTAAGCCTAGGCACCAATATTGGTGCACTCCAAGACTGGGGAACCCTCGAGGTCAGCAAAATGAAGGGCGACGATGTTGCGAGACGTGCCGCCAATTGGCCGCCAGCTTGGGTTGCCAGTATCAGCGCCGCTCAGATCGATGCCTTCAAGCCTGAGCAGTTGGCAGCTTTGGGCGACAAAGTGGGGGCGCTCAGCGCTGCCACTGTGGGCAGCTTGGATGCCAAACAGGTTGACGCCCTTGGTGCTACCCAAATCACTGCGCTCGGCGAAAAGGTGAAATTCTTGGTACCGGATGCCGTTGCGAGTCTGGATGCCGCCCAAGTCGATGGGTTGACGGGTGTGCAAGTAGCCAGCCTGGGTGCGAACATCAGATTCTTAGCCCCCTCTGCCATTGCTAGCCTAGATCATCTGCAAGTTGATGGCTTGACGGCCAAGCAAATCACAGCATTGGGCGACAAAGTGGGGATGCTCAGCGCAGCCGCGGTGGGCAGTCTGGATGCCAAACAAGTGGACGGCCTAAGCGCCAGTCAGGTCTTGGCACTTGGTGAAAGAGTTAAAGCGCTGACACCCGAAGCAATTTTCAGTCTGGACGCCAAGCAAGTCAGTGCACTGAGCGCCCAACAAATCGATAACCTCAGTGAGGCGCAGGTAGCGGCGCTTGGCCAAAATATTCAGTATCTGAGACCCGCAGCGGTTGCAAGCCTTGACGCAGCCCAAGTCAATGGACTGACGGTTGCGCAGATCTCTTTGCTAGGTCATGCCATCAGGGAGCTGACCCCAGATGCACTTGCTAGTCTGGACGCAAGCCAAGTGGACGGCCTGAGGGCCTATCAAGTTTATGATCTAGGCGCAAAAATCCAAGCCCTGACCCCAGAAGCGCTTGCCAGTCTGGATGCAACCCAACTCGATAAATTGAGTGCAACCCAAGTAACCTTTCTGGGTGAAAAAATCAATGCGTTGGCACCGGCGGCACTTGTCAGCCTAGACGCCAGACAAGTTGCCGGTTTAACTGCCGCCCAGGTGACTGCGTTGGGCGCCAAGTTTGCAGAACTCAATCCAAACGTACTTGGCAGCTTGGTTGGAACACAAATTGATGGCCTGACAGCAGCCCAAGTGACTGCCTTGGGCAACAACATCGCCAGCCTCACCCCGGCGGCATTGGCCAGCCTGGACGCAAACCGGGTTGATGCATTGAGCCCAGCCCAAGTGACTGCGTTGGGCAATAACATCGCCAGCCTCAACCCGGCGGCACTGGCCAGCCTGGACGCAAACCAGGTTGATGGATTGAGCCCAGCCCAAGTCATTGCGTTAGGAACCAATGTCGCTGCGCTGCAGCCTGGCGCACTGGGCAGCTTTAATGAAGCGCAGACTCGGGCCCTGACCCTGGCGCAAGTGGAGAGCCTTGGCACCAAAATCGGAGCACTTCAGGATCCGGCGACATTAATGGTGCGTGGCATGTCGGGCAGTGCCGTTGCCCAAAATGCAGTGGATTGGCCACCAGCCTTGCTGGCCAGCATTGGCGCCCATCAGATGTATCTCAAACCGGCGCAATTAACGGCCTTGGGCGATCGAATTGGCGTGCTGAGCGCTTCAGCCTTGAGTGGTATCGATGGCGGTCAGGTCGCCGGTCTGACCGCTGCCCAGATCTCGGTGCTAGGCGGAGACATAAAGGAATTGCCTGATCTGGCAGTTCGATTTCTAACTCCTAATCAACTTGATGAATTGAGCGCACAACAAGTTACGGCTCTGGGGTCAAAAATTGCCCTGCTTTCGCCGAAAGCAATTGCCAGCTTAGATGCCGCACAGGTCGACGGATTGACTGCCGATCAGATTAAGCTTTTTAGTACTGGGCTCTTCCTCGAATTCACGCGAGAAGCTTTGGGAAGTCTGGACTCCACCCAGGCCGCGGGACTCACATTGGGGCAGATCAAGGCGTTGGGCGACAATATTGTCAACCTCTCGCCTAGTGCACTTAGCGGTCTGAATGCAACACAATTCAGCGCATTGGCGCCTACACAGATCTATGTTCTGAGCCCTGAGCAAGTCGACAAACTGAGCCCTGCGCAGGTTTCGTTGCTAGGGAATGCGATCGGTGGAATGGCCGCGGAAGCCCTCGCTACGTTAGATGCCAAACAAGTCAATGCCCTTAGCGTTGCACAGATTAAAGCGCTGGACATAAAACTATTCGACCTAGCACCAGCAGTATTTGCTGGCCTCAGCGCTACCCAAATTGGGTCGCTGGGGCATCGGCAAGTGAATATGTTGGGCAACAACGTGGCTTCGCTGGACCCGGTTGCACTCGCCGGGCTTGATGCATCATGGTTTGACATGCTCAATGGGCAGCAGGTGGCGGCACTGACTGTCCATCAGGTCGATGCCTTGAGTGCTAAGCAAATCGCGGGGATGGGAAATAACTTTAGATTGCTCTCTCCGGCGGCGCTAGCTACCTTGGATGGTGAACAGGTGAATGAGCTGAGCCCCATTCAGTTGACATATATGAACGAAAAGATTGTCAACCTGGCGCCAGTGGCACTTGCCAGTCTGGACGCAAAGCAAGTTGGCGAATTGATTATTCCGCAACTACGGGCGCTGGGCAGTCGAATTGTTGACCTGGATCCGACAGTACTTGCCGGTTTGGTTGCACGAAATGCAGTGAGCGATGCGCAAAAAAGATCAATTCAATCTGCAGGCATCGGGATTTACGATGGCGTCCCTGATGCCAATCAGGTCGTTCTTTTGGGCGCTGCGCAGGTCACAGCTCTGGGAACCAACATTGCCAACCTCACACCAGGGGCACTTGCCAAATTGGATGGCACTCAGGTCGATGGGCTGAACGCTGCGCAAATTGTGGCCCTCGACAATAAAATTGCCGCTCTGAGCGGTACTGCACTTACCAGCCTGGATGCAGGGCAAGTGGCCTGTCTGAGTGCCGCGCAGATCACAGCACTTGGCAATAAAGTTGGAATGCTGGCACCGGATGCCATTGCCAGCTTGGACGTTACACAGGTAAAGTCGCTGAGCGCGGAGCAGATAACAGCATTCGGCAGCAGCATTGTCAACCTTGCGCCTGCGGTGCTTGCAAGTCTCGATGCTAGCCGGTTCATTGGTCTGACGGTGCCTCAGGTCCAGTCAATGAGTCCGTCACAGGTTGATGCTTTGAGCGCTGGACAGATTTCATCGCTGGGAACTAAGATTCAATGGATGGCGCCGGCAGCACTTGCCACTTTGGACGCCGAGCAGGTCAAGGGGTTGAGTGCCACACAGGTTGGCGCACTGGGCGCAAACATCGCGAGCATTGTGCCGGCCGCGCTGGCGAGTCTTGATGCCACGCAAGTCGACGGGCTCACGGGCTCGCAGCTTGCTGCGCTCGGTAACAAAATTGTTAACTTAGTGCCTAGTGCACTGACCAGTTTAAACGGTTCACAGGTGAGCTGGATGAGTGCCGCGCAAGTCTTGGCACTCAGCGACAACATTGCCCATCTGGACTCAGCGGTTCTTGCCGAGTTAGTTGCGACTAGGCCGAACGTACTGGGCGCTGGCCAAGTTGGCGTGATTGGGGTACCTGAAATCGCTGGGTTGAGTGCCCTGCAGGTCACCACACAAGGTAACAACATCGTCGGCCTTGCACCATCAGCCTTGGCCAGCCTGGACGCTAACCAAGTCGATTTCTTGAGCGCCGCTCAAGTTGCGGCTTTAGGCGGCAAAATCGCCAACCTCGCACCGGCTGCGCTCGCCAGCCTAGACGCCAAGCAAGTGGATGGGCTGACACCCTCGCAAGTAACTGCTCTGGGGAGCAAAATTGCTGATCTGACAGGCGCAGCGCTTTCCAGCTTGGATGCCATACAGGTGGACGCCATGAGCGCAGTGCAAATCACCGCGCTGGGTGTCAAGATTGCCAGCCTCTCACCTGGAGCACTTGCTAACCTGAGTGCAACGGATATAGACGCCCTGAGCGCCGCACAGGTGAAAGCCCTGGGCGCCAATATTGGGTTTCTGGCACCGACAGCATTGGCAAGCTTGGATGGCTTGCAGGCCGTTGGCCTCAGTGCCGCCCAGCTCGCCGCGCTGGGTCCCGTTCTCATCAAGAATCTGAGTGATGCTGCCCTTGCAAGTCTGGATGGACAGCAGGTGGATGGGTTGGCTGCAAATCAGTTGAATCAATTGGGGGCACGCATCGTCTCACTGGCGCCAGAAGCCTTGGGCAGCTTGGACGGCGAACAGATAAAAGGGCTAACGCGTCAGCAATGTCGGGAACTTGGTGTGCGCATTGCAAACCTTTCTGCCCAAGGTTTGGGTGGTTTGGGCGATGCGCAGGTTGATTTTCTAACGGTCAACCAGATTGCGGCCTTGGACAGCAAGGTGGCGCATCTCTCGGCTAGCGCTATTGCGAGTCTGGATTTCGCCCAGTTTTCAGCCATCACGCCGCAAGCCGTTGGACTGTTGAATGCGACACAAATGCAGGCCATCACTGCCGAGGTTGTGTCGCACCTGAGCCCCGGCCAGGTGGACCTCTTCAAACCAGCGCAAATCACGGCGATGGGCAAGCACATTCAGGACCTCAATGCGGCTGCGGTGACCAGCCTTAGCGGCGAGCAGATCGCGGCAATGACAGCGCAGCAAGTACAGGCACTGGGCAGCAAGGCTGCTTTCCTAAGCTCTGTCGCAATCATGGGGAGCTACTCGGCAGCGGACGTTAGGACCATGAGCATGGGTGACATTGCCAAACTGGGTAACTTCATCGGCGGTTTGACACCATCAGCGTTGGGGGCACTCAATGCAAATCAAGTCGATGCACTCTCCCCAGAGCAAGTAACTGCCTTAGGTACCAAAATCAGTTGCTTGCGCTACGATGCCATCGGTAGCCTGGACGCAAAGCAGGTAACTGCGCTGAGTCCAGCCCAAGTTGGCAGCTTGTCGGGTGCGCAGCTCAGGACCCTTGGGGATGAAATAACTGCTTTGAGCCCGGCCGCAGTGAAGGCACTGAGCCTATCGCAAATCGATGCTCTAGGGTCGGCCCAAGCGGTCTTGCTCAAAACCTCTCACCTTGCTGCCGCACTGACTCCTGCCCAACTCACGGCGGTCGATGAGTCGACTGAAACCGATATTACGTGGGGCGTTGGCACCGACACGTCAGCCGGTGCGACTCTGGGAGGCATCACCTTTAAAAGCAGCGCGGGCGCAACAGTTGACGCCAATGCATTTGCAGAGGGTTCAATTCAAATCAACGGCAATTCCATCAAAATTACCGGCGCACGAGGTGTCAACTTTCAGGCTGAAGTTCAGGCTGACGGCACTGTCAAGCTGGGCGATTTGAGTCTATACAGTGTGGCAGAGGCCAGAACAATTGCAGAGGTATTCGTCAGCGGTGAGTTTTCATTTGGGCCAAACGGCGCAGCCTTTACCCAAGCGATGCGGATCAAGGCTGCATTGGAGGTGGAAGCTGCTGCCCTCGTTAGCTATGGTTCCTTTGTTACGGGTGCCGGCGGTGGAGTGTGGGTAGGCGCTGAAGCGGGTGGCACGGCAAGCCTTTCAGCCACCAATGAAGGTGCGTCGGCATCGGGTGAGGTCATTCTGCGCGCCGGCGCTGGGGCCGATGCCAACGGCTCTGCTTCAGGGGACCTGACTGTCATCGCGGGCGGCGTTGCTGGCGGTGTTTCCGTAGGAACCCAAGTCGGAGTTGGGGGTGAAGGCCACGCAACATTCAAAGATGGTGTCGTTGGATTTGGACTCTCTGGTGATGCTGCCTTGCTGTTGGGCCTAAAGTTTGACGTAGACGTCGAAATCGATACGGTCAAGGTGAACGCCGCATACCTTTCTGCCAAGGGATTTTTGGGCAGCGATGTTCCTGGATTCTTTAAGAACGATGTCGAAATGGCGCTCGGTACCGCTGCCCAAGGTGCTAAAAATGCAGCGAATACTGTTGGTAATGCTGTCTTGGGAGGTTTAAATACTGGGGTGAAGGCTGTCGGAGGATTGCTCGGAATATAAGCGCATCTATCCAAAACGGAATTTGGTCAATGTAGAACTGGAAGTGGCAAGATTTGAAGCTTTAGCTTCATAGTTTCCTACTTGGCACAGCAAATGGCCCCCCTGCTGTGCCCTACTCAGGTGCTCTTTGTGTGTCGATAAGCAGCATCGAGTCACCTCAGCGCTCGCCGTATCACGAGGACAATTGGCCAAGTGCTAACGCGCTCATGCCATGCTTGGAAACACGCCGACCATTGACTTACACCCCAAATTGACCTCAACACGATGATTGAATCTTCAAAGTCCAGCAACAAGGAGTCGACGCGTCCGCTCAACATCGTCAGCCCCGCGTACCTTGCAACGGCTTGGCTTTTTGTTGGCAGTGTTCTAGCGCTGCTGATTGGCTGCTTCTTGGTGCGGGTGCCGGTGGTGGTCAATGGCCAGGGTGTGCTGATGGCCGATGGTGAGGTGATCAATTACGCGATTTCGCCAGAAACCGACGGACGTTTGGAGGCGTTTCTCGTCAAAGTGGGAAGCCCGGTCAAGAAGGGCCAGACGATCGCGCTCGTGAGTATCCCGCGCCTGGACAACGACTTGCAAACAGCGCGCAGTTCGTTACAAGACCTCATGGCCAAGGCCAAGCGCTTGGACAGCTTTCATGCCGAAAGTATGGAGGTAGCAACGGGTACTTTCAAGCAAGTGCAGATTGAATCCCGTAGCCGGGATGGCGCACTGCGTGAGCGCCTCAGCCGCTTGGAGAAAACCCGGCAAGGCAACGCAGAATTGATAGTTGGCGGTTTTCTTTCCTCACGTGCCTCCGATCCAGTGGTGACAGAGCGTGAGCAGGTGGAAGACCAACTGGCGGTCAACAAGCGCCAATTGCTGGACGCACAGACCAACTACTCTGAACTGGCACAGCGCCAAAAGCGCGAGTCTCTCGAACTCAATCTGCAAATCAGTGCCCAGCAGCGCCAGATTGACGCACTCACTGAACGCGCCAAGGTGGAAAACCGAATTGTTTCGCCGTACGACGGTGTGATCTCGGAACTGCTGGTCGATGTGCACCAACCTGTATCCCGTGAAAGACGGGTGGCGATGGTCACTCCTGCCAACAGCGTCAAAACGAGTAGCAACGTGGTTCGCTCAGCCGTGGTCTTTGTGCCAGCGCAAGAAGGCAAGAAAATCGCTCCTGGCATGCCGGTCAAAATTCTCCCGCTCATCTACGAAGAGCAAGAGTTCGGGCGTATTGAAGGAGTGGTGACACAGGTCAGCGCCGTTGCTGCCGATGAAGACGTTCTGCTGCGAGTATTTAAAAACCAGAAGTTGGTGCGCAAGCTTTTTGAGGCGGATGCGCCTTATAAAGTCACAGTTCAGGTCACCCAAGATGCGCAAACTCCCAGTGGGATGGCGTGGACATCGTCTCGCGGGCCTGCCAGATTGATGGAGCCTGGCACCATTGTCTCGGGTCGTGTCGTTTACAACCAGCCGCGCCTGCTCTACCTCCTTTTGCCGGCTGTGAAGCGCGTGGGCGAAAGTGCCTGGTTCCATGCAAACGCCTTGGCATCGGGGCCAACACCCTTGCCTGAGGGTGCGAAGCCATGATGCTGGGGATGCCTGCGCCACTTGTGCGCTGGTCGAAAAACATGCTCCGGCGAAGGGTGCCGGAGATATTGCAGTTTGAGGCGACCGAATGCGGCACCTGTTGTCTGGGCATGGTTTTGGCCTACTTTGGCCGCTATGAGTCGCTAGACAAGCTGCGCGGTATGTGCGGCGCTACCCGCGACGGCATTTCTGCCGGTTCCCTTGCGCGTGCCGCTAAACAGGCAGGCCTGAACGTCAAAGGCTTCGGCGTGAGCGCTGCCGAGCTGGCCAAGTTGCCCATGCCACAGATCATTTTCTGGAACTTCAATCATTTTGTGGTTCTGGAAAGCCTGCAAGACGGCGTGGCAGCGGTGCTAGACCCTGCAGTGGGGCGCAGACGCTTGTTGCAATCGGATTTGGAGGCGGGCTATTGCGGTGTGACTTTGTGCATGGAGCCCGGCGAAGGGTTTGTGCGCACCGGCAAGCCCGCTTCGGCGCTCTCAGAAGTGTTGATCGCGTCGCGTGGAGCCGGGCGTGCCATTTCAGCGATTGCCTTGGTGGGATTCGGTCTTGCGGTGCTGATGGCCTTGGTGCCCGCTTTGACGTCCATTTTTATCGACTATGTGCTGATCAAAAAGGGCGTGGACAGTTGGAAGTTCTGGTTCATGTTCGGGATTGGTGTTTTTGGCCTGCTGCTGGGCCCAGTGCTCTGGATGCAGCGGGTGGGCGTGCTCAAGTTGCAGACATGGCTGGCCCTGAGCATGGCAACGCGCATTGTTGCCAAGATGTTCAGTGTGCCCATGGAGTATTTTTCAAGGCGCTTCGGGGGAGAGATTGGCGGGCGGGTTATGTTGGCCGATGCCGTTGCAGGCACCGTTTCGGGGGCACTTGTCAGCATGATCGCAGCCTCCATGCAGGTGCTGGTTGTGGGCTTGATGATGGCAAGCTACAGCCCCTATCTCACGGCCGTTTCGTTCCTGCTGCTATCGGCGCATGCAGCCCTCGTGGGTTGGATATCAAGGCAGACCAATGATCTGGACCGCCGACTCGCTTTGGAGAGAGGACGTTACGAGTCACAGGTGCTCACCGCGTTCAATTTGATGGAGCATTCACGGGCGTCCGGGTCATCGGCAGCCATGGGACAAAGGGTGCTGGAGCGACACATTGCTGTGGTCAATGCAGAGCAAAAGCATGCGCCATTTACCGCACTGATGGCCAGCTTGCCAGGTTCTATCACGGGCATTCTGATGGCGGTGATCACAGGCCTGTCGGCGCTAGAGGTTTTGCACGGCGTGTTCACCATCGGGGTGTTTGTGGCCTACACCGCCATGGCCTATTTGCTGATCACTCCGTTCAACCAGATCGTCTCGGGATTCGCCCAGATCAGCGCGTCGAGCGGCAGTTTTGACCGGGTGAATGATTTGCTGCAAGTGGCTTCAGAAGAAGAGTTCGCGGCCACACAGGGGTTGCCTGAATCGTCAGAGTTGCTGGTTAGCAATGTGCATTTTGACTACGGCGCAAGCCCCGTGCTCAAGGGCATTTCGCTCCAAGTGTCGCCGGGTAGCTTTGTGGGCGTTGTCGGCTCTGTGGGAAGCGGCAAGTCCACCTTGTTGGGCGTGATGGCGCGTGTCCTGAAGCCCGTCAGCGGGGAAGTGACCGTGGGCGGCAAGGACATCCGCACCATCGATTCCGCGCACCTGAGTTCGGTGGTCGCGTTTGTGCCGCAGAAGGACCAGATTTTTGAAGGCACGGTGTTGGAAAACCTGAGCATGTGGGATCCGGCCATCACCGAGGAGCAAGCCATGGATGCTTGCAAAGCCTGCATGATCCACGAGGACATCATGCGCCGGGCCGGTGGCTACAAGGCGCGCTTACGCGAAGGTGGCTCCGACTTGAGCGGTGGCCAACGCCAGCGCCTTGCGTTGGCCCGAGCGGTGGTGCGCAAACCCGCCATTCTGATTTTGGACGAGGCCACCTCTGCATTGGATGGTGCCAATGAAGCCGCCGTTCTTGAAAACCTGCGCGCCAAGATCAGCACCATTGTTTTTGCTACCCACCGTATTGGCACGATGCGCCTGGCTGAAAAGATCGTTGTTGTCGACAGGGGTGCTGTCAAGGAGTCTGGTTCCCACGAAGAATTGATGCAGTCAGCCGGCATGTATTCACAGCTGGTGGCTGCCAGCCAGGGGGCGGTATTGTGAAAGCTGTGAACACTGCACTTCCGTCAGTGGAAGAGACGCTGCGCCAGTTTGAAGAGTTGCTGTCCAGTGACGTGCGTCAACCCGTTCGCAAGCACCCCATGGGCGACGTTTTTGCTGCCTGCCAGAGCGCTGCAAAAGCCATGGGACTCACGGGCAACCCAATACGCGGCGGGTTTGGGCCTGATAGCGAAGCGGCGGAAGTGGCCTATGCCTTGGGCCTGAATGCACGCGAGGTCACTCTGGTCGGTTCTTGGTGGGAGTCAGACCACGGTACCCTGATATGCCGTGACACGGCAAGCGGTAATCCGGTGTTGGTGCGTTCGTGTCGTGGTCGCACGGCGATGGAATTTGCCAGCGAAGGCTACACGACGGGTTTCAAGCCCCTGACGCAGGACGCTGCCGCTGGCCTCGAAACCCAGGCCACTGCGCTGTATGCAGGCTTACCTGACTCAAGCCTGGAATTCAAGGACATTCTGAGCCTGGTGCTCAAGCCCTACCATTTTGAGTTGTGGATTTATCTCGCCTTAACGCTGGTGATTGCCTCACTGACCTACGTTGTTCCCGTCGCCAGCGGTCTGGTGATTGACCATGCGGTGCCGCACCGCAATGAGACCTTGCTGTTTGCCGTGGTGGCCGTGGTGGTCGTCTGCAATGTATTGATGCTGTCTTTGCGCTGGACATCCGAGATGATTGTGCAGCGCATTGAAGGAGCCGCGGGGACCGATCTGCAGGCAGCGTTTTTGGACCGGCTTTTTCGCTTGCCGATGAAGTTTTTATCCGGCTACAACAAAGCGGACCTGATGCGACGCTTCACGGCCATGGAAGGTGCAAGGCGATCCACCTTGCGCATGCTGGTGAAAACCTGCATGGACCTGATCACTTTCTTGGTGGGCTTAGGAGCTCTCACGTATTACTACCCGGTGGGTGCATTGGCGGTGTTGGGCGTAGCGGTGCTCAATTTGAGCGTGGCCTTTTTTCTGGGGAGTTTGAGCCGGGCTGCTTACGCTGAAGGCGAGGCGATGACTGCCAATGTGCTGACCATTGTCTATGAGCTGATCGCCAATATGTTGCCCATCCGCATGTTTGCCGCGCAGCGGCGTGCGTTTATGCGCTGGCGTGACAACTTTATTGAAATGCGGCGCAGGCAAGTACGCAGCACGCGTTATGGCGATATGTATGCAGCGTTTCAGCAGTCGCTGAGCCTACTCACTCTGTGCGCGGTGTTTTCCATCGTGACTTACTCCACCACCACAGCGGCACCAGAATCCATAGGCGAATATGTGTCCTTCGTGGCGTCGGTTTCCATTGTTACGGGCAGTGTGGCTGGCATGGCCGCCACCGTATTGGCGTATTTCAATCTGGTCACTTCCGTGGCGATGTCTCTGCCTTTGCGCACAGAGGTTCCAGAATCGGTTTCCGGTCGCAAAAAGCTGCCCGAAATTCGTGGTGAGATTGAATTGCAAGGTGTTGACTTCAAGTACGGCGACGAGCAGCCACTGATCTTGACGAACTTTTCAATGCGGATAGCGCCAGGTGAGTACATTGGAATTGTGGGGCCGTCAGGTTGCGGAAAGTCCACCTTGGTGCGGCTCTTCTTGGGCCTGCTGTCCCCCAACAATGGCAAGGTGTTCATAGACCGCAATGACCTCTCAAACGTCAATGTGGAGGCGGTGCGAAAGACCTTTGGTGTGGTGTTGCAAGATCACCGCATGTTCGCTGGTTCTATTTTGGAGAACATCACAGCGGGTCGGGACCTGGATGTGGACCAGGTGCTCAAAACACTTGAGACCATTGGCATGGCAGGTTTTGTGAAATCCCTGCCCATGGGAATTCATACCGTGATTGGAGAAAACACCAGCCTTTTCTCTGGTGGTCAAAATCAGTTGATGGCGCTGGCGCGCGCACTGGTCGGTGGCCCGCGGCTGCTGATATTTGATGAGGCTACCAGCGCGCTGGACAACGTGAGTGTGGGTAAAGTGGGTGCAGTGCTAGACCAACTGGCGATCACTCGCATTGTTTTCACCCACCGTCTGGGAACCCTCAAAAATTGTGACCGCATCATTGTGATGGATCGCGGCACCATTACCCAAGAGGGCAGCTATGACCAGCTGGCTACTTCGGCAGGGTCATTTAAAAACATGTTGCACGGAAAGGCTTGATCAACGATGCGCTCTTCTCTGATTATTTTTGAGAATCTGGACGAGGACGATGTGGCCTGGATTCACCAAGCCTGTCGCAAAGCCAGCTTCGCGGCGGGTACAACCCTTGTCGAATGCGGCAGAGCCAACCGGAAAATCAGCCTGTTATTGCAAGGACGTTGCCAGGTGTTCGCGGCCGATGGCCGACTGCTGGACACCTTGAGCCCCGGCGACATGATGGGCGAGATCAGCTTTGTGGACCGGCGCAAGACCACTGCGCGCATTTGCGCCGAAACCGATGTGGTGGTGGCCGTGCTGGAAGAAGATGTTTTGCAGGAAAAGCTGCAGTCTGACACCGCATTCGCCGCTCGCTTTTACATGGCTGTGGCCAGCGTGCTGGCGTTTCGTTTGCGGCGCAATCTGCAAGTTGCCATTTCCGCCGACGCGGACGTACTGAACAGCAGCCAGGAATTTGCCGGTGAAATTGACGTGGTCGACCTCGACTCCACGGCCAAAGCAGGGGCTCGGTTGTCTTACCTTCTAGCGCATTTGCTGTAATCGACTGCCTCTGTCACGATGGTGTGCCGGTTTGGACGTCAGTCATCTGCGCGCTTAAGAGTAGCCTCCTTAGCGGCCGACAGTTGCATTCGGACGGCAGCTTTACCGCCGCGAATTTTGGAACTTTGGATGCCGTCACAGGGCAATTTCTAACCTGTAACGCGGACGCTCAGCCAAAGCGCTTAGGTCTCAGCGCAAGCGCAGTCGCACCAACTCCAAGCGCTCGGGGCCTACGCAGTGGCGGTGGATTTCTTTAAAACCGCACCGCGCATAGAGCGCTAACGCTGGCGCATTGGCGGCACCGGTTTGCACTTCAAACACGTAGTTGGGCGCATAGGCCAATGCCGCGCCTAATAAGCCATGCCCAATGCCACTGCGTTGCGCTTGGGGGTGGACGACCAAAGACGCGATGCACACCGTTTGCGCTTGTGCGTCCACTTCTAAACGCATGGCGCCTACGGTTTGGGAGGCTATGCGCGCTACCCAAAACAGCTGGCCCGACTGCGCTAGGTCTTCCACCGTGCTGCGCAGCGGTGGAAAGTCTTGGGCGCCCAGTAGCTGCGCCTCTTGCTGGTAGGCCAGCATTTGCACCGCATGGATGGTCTGCAGGTCGGACGCCTGGGGGCTGCTCAGGCGGTGAATGGTGTGGGGCTCTAGGACACTTAATCCATCCATTGGCCTAGCCCCACATTCCAGACGCCGTCAGCGCCCTTTCCCCACGCTGCTCTGCCCACACATCGGCTACCTGGCCATGCGCATACACAGCGCTGCAGGCGGCGGCGTGGGCGCTTTGGCCCCGGGCGATGGCTGCGCCCACCATGCCAGCCAGCACATCACCCGTGCCTGCGGTGGCCAAGAGGGCATTGCCTGTGGGGTTGATGCGTGGCACAAGGCCTGGTGCGGCAATGATGCTGCCAGACCCTTTGAGCACGACTACGCAGGCAAAGCGCTCAGCCAAGGTTTGCGCGCTGCCCAGGCGCTGCGCTTGCACTGAGGCGGCGCTGGTTCCTAAGAGGCGTGCTGCTTCTAAGGGGTGGGGCGTGAGCACGGTGGCCCAGCCCCGCACGTGGCGCTCGGTCAGCAAAGTTTGTACGGCTGCGTCTTGCGCAATGGCGTTGAGTGCGTCGGCGTCTAGCAACAGGCGCGGGGCTTCTTGCAAGACCTTGGGCAACACACCGGCCACCAGCGTGCCGCCGCCACAGCCGCAGACCACCACGCTGTGGGCCAAGTCCACCGCGGCAATGTTGCGAAACATGAGTTCGGGTTGCAGCAGGTCCACCGACACGGCGGGGCTGCCCAGCAGCGCCACGTACACCCGCCCTGCCCCGGCGTGCAAGGCTGCACGCGCCGCCAAGAGGGCTGCACCTGCCATGTGGCTAGTTGCTGTGGACTCGCCGCCCAGCACGGCAACGTCGCCAAAACTGCCTTTGTGGCTGGCGTGGGCCTGGGTCAACTTGGACACTGTGCCGCCTTGGTCTGCACCCAAAAGCCAAGCGTTGGCACTGCTGCCCACCGCCTCGCCCAAGAGGGCACCTGCGCCCAGGTCGTCAAACCACACCTGGCCTGCATGGTCACGGCCCTGCGCGGTGAACAGGCCGGGCTTGAGCGACAGCAAACTCAAGGTAAAGTGGGCTGTAGCACCCGTGGATACTGCGCAAGCAGCTATTAAATCCGAAGCAACACCCGTATCCGCATCCAGCCCCGTGGGCAGGTCTACCGACAGGCGGGGTGCGCCGCTGGCCTGCATGCGGGCCAGCCAGTCCAACATCAGCGCATTGCCCGCTCGGCTGGCGTCTAGCCGGCCCCCTAGGCCCAAGAGGGCGTCGATGCACAGGTCAAACTGCGCTGGCGGCTCGTTCACCATGGGCACGCCCGCAGCCAAGGCTTTGTCGCGAGCGGCCCGGGCGTCGGGTGGCAGTGCGGCTTGCGTGGGCCCCAAGCCCGTCCAGGTGAGGTGCACCGTTTTGCCCCATTGGTGCAGATGCACGGCAGCCTCAAAACCATCGCCCCCGTTGTTGCCCGGCCCGCAGGCAATCCAGATGGTGCGCGCATGCGGCGCCATAGCCAAGGCCAGGCGTGCCACCGACAGGCCTGCGCGCTGCATGAGGGTGTGCGCGGGCAGCAGCGCTGCGGCTTGTTGCTCCAAATTGCGGCTCGCGGCCACGCCATGCAGGGGCAATGTGTGGGGATTCAAACGCGTGATGTGTTGCATGGTTGGATTGTGCGGCGTGCAGGCGCCTGCGCACAACGCCCGGTGGACAATAGCGCCCCACACTTTGCGCATGCCTTGATGGCGCTCAAACCCACCCTGACTCTGCACCATGGCCTCGTTTCACCTGTCTGCACCCTTGAAAAAAGGATTGCTGTTTACCTTTGCTGGCCCTTTGGTGGGGGCAAGCCCATTTGCCTTGGCCCTAGGCATCATGGGCGTGATGGAGAAGGACAACCCTGCAGTGGCCTTGGTGGCTTGGGTGGCGAACTGACAGCAGCTTGCGTTCATCGGTGAGGGTTTGGCGGGGCGGCGGGGTCTTTAACACCCACTCCCCCAGCCCCTCGCCCCGTCGGCGAGGGGAGCCTTGAACTGCCAATTTGGGCATTGGTCGCCGGATGCGCGTCTACAGGGGTGGCGTTGCCGACGGGTTGCTTGGCCACGGCGCGTGCGAGGCGGTTGTAGTTCCTTCTTGCACTTTGGCTTGCCAACGCTGGCGGCGAAGCGCGCCAGTGGGGGCGTACACACCCATCCGAGGCCCTACAACCGCATGCACTGGCCGTGGTGGATCACCCCTGTTGGCTACGGTGCTTGGGTAGCCCTGTTGCCGGGGAAAAACCATCCAATCGGCAGTTCAAAGACTCCCCTCGCCGACGGGGCGAGGGGTTGGGGGAGTGGGTGTTCAAAAAACGCGCCGTGGCGTCTCAAAAACCCCAGTGGCTAGCGGTTGAACTACTGAGGAGGCGCACTGCCCAGGCGTTTCACCTGGCCCACACCCGAAATGGACTTGGTGACCACCGCATCCCCCCAATAGGCAACGTCACCCGAGCCCACCACACTCACGTTGAGCGCTTGCCGCACCCAGAGCTGGGCCGTGCCTGCACCGGCAATGGCCAGCGCGAACGTCTGGCTGGCCAAGCTCGCCGCTCCAATTTCGCCAGAACCCGAGATATCCGCACGCACCGCGTCGGCACGACCGGCCAGGTTCACAGTGCCATTGCCCGCAATGCGCAGGGTCAGCGTGTCGGCGTCCAAGGCAGGCAGGTTCACACGCGCTGAACCGGCAATACTGAGGGTCAGTGCGGGCGTTTGCAGCCGCTGGATGTCCACCGTGCCAGCACCTGCGATGTTGAGTTGCTCCAAACTGCGCACGTACACCGTGATGTTGAGGCGACTGGGGTTGAGCGTGGTGCTGCGTTTGGCGGGGCGTATGCGCAGCCGTTTGCTCTCCACCACGGTGTCTATGTGCGATGCGATGTTGTCATCCGTCTCCAGGTGCACGCCCTCGCGCGGGCCTTGGACCACCTCCACGTTAGCAGGTAGCTCAAGATCGATGCCACTAAAGCCGCTCACCGCGCGCTGTTGTTTGACCACACGGCCTGAGCCGTCGACGCGGCTGACATCCGCAGCATGCAGCGCCGTGGCGAAGGCACAGGCCAGCACGGCCACGCATAGGGCACGGCGGTTGTGGGTAGGGAGTGTTGGCATCGACATACGCACCTCAGGGCTTAGCGCCGCCCATAGGCGGGGGCCATGGCGGGGCGCGGTGTGGCAGGGCCTGCGCTGGTGGGCGCCGTGTTGGCACACAAGGCCGTCAGCTGCAAGGCCAAGCGGTGCAGGGCTTGCCAGCCGTTGTGGGGCCAGTCGGGTTGCTTCAGACCTTTGACGATACCGTCCACCACATGGGCGCTTTGCAGCAGCTCAGCAATGGCGGCATCACTCAGGCGGGGCAGCACGCGTTCAAACAAGCGCTCTTTGTTGCCCCACACCCGTTGCTCACGCAAGGCCATGGGCAGGGGGCGGCCTTGGGCCATGGCATCTTTCACACGCTTGAGGGCGCGTATGTCTTCGGCCACGGTGTAGTGCACCAGCACCTCGGCCTCGCCTTCGGCCTGCAGGCCGTCGAGCATGCGCTGCACGCGCAGCGACTGCCCTGCCAGTATGGCCTCTGAGAGTTTGAATACGTCGTAACGGGCCACATTGGCCACGGCGCTCTCCACCTGCTCTAGCGTGAGTACGCCGCCCTCAGGGCCCGTGGCGGGGAAGAGCAAGGCCAGCTTTTGCACCTCTTGGTGCGCTGCCAGCAAGTTGCCCTCTACCCGGTCGGCAAAAAACTGCAGCGTGCGCTGGCCATCTTCACCCGCTTGCACGCGCTGGCCTTGGGCGCTTAAGCGCTGGGCAATCCACTGCGGCAGCGCCGCGCGCTCCACCGGGTCTACCTGCAGGGTCACCCCATAGCTCTCTAGCGCGGCAAACCACGCGCCGGTCTTGGTCATTTTGTCCAAGCGGGGCAGCATGACCAGGGTGAGCGTGGAGTCGTTGCCCTGCGCGCTTTGGGCCAGCTGCTGCAAGGCCGCGCTGCCGTCTTTGCCGGGCTTGCCCGAGGGGATGCGGATTTCCAGAATTTGCTTGTCTGCAAACAGGCTCAGCGAGCCACCGGCGGCCAAGACTTCGCTCCAGTCAAAATGCGCGCCCGACACGGTGTGCGAGGTGCGCTCGGTGTAGCCCTGGGTGCGGGCCACTGCGCGTATGGCGTCTAGGGCCTCTTGGGCCAGCAAAGGCTCGTCCCCGTGCACGGTGTACAGGCTCTTGAGCCCCCGCTGCAGGTGGTTGGCGAGTTGGTTGGCGCTGATTTGCATGGGCAGAGTTTAGCCTGCACCATGCGCGCCCACCGCTCGGCAGGCGCTACTTCAGGCTGTTGGACAAAAAGGCCTGCAAGCGCTCGCTCTTGGGGTTTTGCAGCACCTCTTGGGGGTCGCCCTGCTCTTCGATTTGGCCTTTGTGCAGGAAGACCAGCTTGTTGCTGACCTCACGGGCAAAGCCCATTTCGTGGGTCACCACAATCATGGTGCGCCCCTCTTCGGCCACCGAGCGCATCACGCGCAACACCTCGCCTACCAACTCGGGGTCTAGGGCCGAGGTGGGCTCGTCGAACAGCATGACCTTAGGCTCCATGGCCAGGGCCCGGGCAATGGCCACGCGCTGCTGCTCGCCGCCCGACAGGTGGGCCGGAAACGCATCTTTGCGGTGGTACACGCCCACGCGCTGCAGGTAGTTGTGGGCACGCTCCAAGGCCTCGGCTTTGCTGAGCTTGAGGGCGTGGATGGGGGCTTCTGTCACGTTCTCCACCGCCGTCATATGCGCCCACAGGTTGAAGTGCTGAAACACCATAGACACTTGGGCGCGCAGGCGCTGCAGTTGCTTGGCGTCTTGTACCGCCAAAGCACCGGCTTTATCAGGCGCCAATGCGAGCTCGTCGCCGTCCAAGATGATGCGCCCAGCGTTGGGCTGCTCCAGCATATTGAGGCAGCGCAAAAAAGTGCTTTTGCCAGAACCGCTGGAGCCGATCATGGAGATGACGTCACCTTTTTCAGCGGTGACGCTTACGCCTTTGAGCACTTCATTTGCGCCAAAGCGCTTGTGGATGTCTAGGCCTTGCAAAATGGGGGTGTTGGACATGTCTTACATTCTCTCGTTCAATTCAAAATCTACGTAGCGCACGGCGGCTTCTTTGTGCTCGCCACTCCCAATGGAGGCGGAGATTGCTTTGTCAAATGCCTTCTTCAGGCGGGCATCGCCCTTGCGCACAGCAACACCGACACCACCGCCGCTGTTGGCGTTGTTCAGCCACGTGGGCTTGCCAACCACCGCAAAGTTAGCGCCTTCGGGCGTGCCCAAGAATTTGGTTTTGGCCACCAGCATGGAGGTGAATGCCAAGTCCGTGGCACCGGTTTGCAGTGCTTTGTAGGCGTCAGCCTCACTGCTCACCAACACGCGTTGCAGGTCTTTGTAGTTGTCACCTAGCCACTGGTCGCGGGGGGAGCCTTTGAGTACGGCAACCTTCTTGCCACTGAGCCACTCTCCGGGCAGCACCGACTGAAACTGCCCCTTCTTGGCAAGCCACGCGCTGGGCACGTTGTAGTAGCTTTGCGAAAAGTCGACCAGCTTGAGCCGCTTTTCGGTGATGCTCAGCGAGGCCATGACCGCGTCCAGTTTGCCCGCTTGCAGGTCCGGAATCAGCTGATCAAACTCCGTAGGGACCAACTCGCAGCGCGCACGCATCTTGGCGCAGAACATATGGGCCCAGTCGATTTCCAGCCCCGAGATCGTGCCATCCGCCTCTTTCTTGCTGAACGGGGGATAGCCGCCTTCAATGCCGATACGAATGGGATGGATCCAGTAGCGCCACTGCCATGCGGCCAGCGCAATCGCGCCCAGCATCGCTGTCACCATCGCGATGGCGAGCAGGCTCTTCAAGGACCGTGTTTTTGTGGCCATGTTGATCTTCTTTTTGCAGTTAGGTTAAGGGCTCAAGAGCTTGCCGGTGCGTGCCAAGGAAGTGCCCGCAATCTTGGCCAGGCGTTTGCCTGCACTGGCCCAGCGCTGGCCGCAACGGGCGTACAACAGCCCGTCAGACTGGCAGTGCAAGGGCGTGAGCTCGCCCGTGTCTGCGTTGAGCAGGTCGGCAATGAGGTCACCGGCTTTGACACGCTGCCCGGGCTGCCGATGAAAGATGACCACGCCTGCGTGGGGTGCCGTAATGGGCTCGGACCCGGCCAGTGGCGTGGGTTCGCACAGGGCGACGGGCCATGGCGCGGGGGCACTGCCCGTGGGCTGCGGCAGGGCTAGCACCCCGCGCATGGCCAAGTAGGCGCACAGGCCCTGCACATCTTGCGCCGCGAGCGCGTGGCTGGTGTCGGTCTCGCCCCGCAGTTCCACGGTCGCACCAAAGCAGGCCATGGGGATGGGGAACTGCGGCAGCCATTGCTGCAACTGGTACCAGGGGCGGGCGCAGGCTTCGTCAAACGGTGAGTCGCCTGCTTCTATGGCCAGCAGCAAGGCCTGTACGCCCAAGGCCGCGCCCAGTGCCTCTGCGTCTGCGCTTTGCGGTGTCATGGCGTAGAGGTGCAACACCGCGTCGGTGTCGCAATGCAGGTCGAGCACGATGTCCGCATCGATGGCCAAGCGCAGCAAGGTGTTCTTGAGCTCTTGGGTGGTGTTAGCCGCGGTCAGTTGGTCTACGGCATGGACCAAGGCTTGGCGCACCAGCACCGTGTTGCGGGCCACGTCTTGGGTGAGCTGCGGGCGCAGTGGCTCTACCACCTTGGCGGCCAGCTCGGCATAGCCCCGGTTGAAGTTGCCCCCATCGCGCAGGTCAAACCGACCTTGATGGTGGCCCAAGGTGTGCTGGGCCAGGCCAATGGGGTTGGCATAAGGCACCAAGACCACTTCACCCAGTATCGCGCCCTGCGCTTCCAAGGTTTTGAGGTGGCGCGACAAGGCCTGGGTGACCACAATCGCGGGCACTTCATCGGCATGCAATGCCCCTTGGATATAGACCTTGGGTCGCGCGCCCGGCGTGCCAAAGCGCTGGACTTGCAGGCTGTGGCGCGTGCCCGGCGCAAAGGCGGTGAGTTCAATGGTTTCGGTAAGCATACGCAATAGGGACTTAAGTGGCAGTCGCGCTGGACTGGGGACGTAGGTGACGCAAGAAGCGGCGCTCCAGCAACTTAAAGATGCCCACGAGGGTGAAGGTCAGCACAAAGTAAATGAGGGCCGCCACGCCAAAGGACTCGGTGACCAAGAGGTAGTTGGCGTTGACGTCGCGGGCCACACGGGTGATGTCTACCAAGGTCACGGTGCTGGCAATGGCGGTGGCGTGCATCAAGCCCACCACCTCGTTGCTGTACTGCGGCAACGCGCGGCGCAAGGCACCGGGCAAGAGGATGCGGCTGTACAGCTTGAAGCCGCTGAGCCCATAGCTGCGGGCGGCCTCGATCTCCCCAATGGCCGTGGCCTTGAGGGCCCCCGCAAAGATCTCGGTGGTGTAGGCGGTGGAATTCAAGGTGAAGGCCAGCCAGGCGCAAAACCAGGCGTTCTTGAACGCGACCCACAGCACGCTTTCGCGCACCGCTTCAAACTGTGCCAATCCGTGGTACAGAATGAACAACTGCACCAAAAGCGGCGTGCCTCGCAGCACATAGGTGTAAAACCACACCGGCTTGGACAGCCAGCGATTGGGCGACACGCGTGCCACCGCTAAGGGAACCGAAAGCACGAAGGAACTGGCCAAGCTGATGAACAGCAAGACCAAAGTGGTACGGATGCCGTCCACGTAGAGCGGCAGGCTCTCCATAATGATGTGCCATTGCATCTTAGAACTCCACCCGACGGACACCGACGCTGTAGCGCGCTTCGACACGCGACAGGACAAAAATAGAAATGCTGGTCAGCGTGAGGTAGATCAGCGCAACCGCCATGTAGAACGTGAACGGGGCGCGCGTGGTCGCAGCCGCGAGGCCAGCGCGGTGCACCATGTCGTCTAAACCGATGATGGAGACCAGCGCGGACGCCTTGATCATGATGAGCCAGTTGTTCGCAAAGCCAGGAATTGCGTGGCGCACCATTTGCGGCAACACGATGCGCCACATCACCACGCGGGGCGACAGCGCAAAGGCCAAGCCAGCCTCCGCTTGCCCGCGGGGCACCGCCAAAATGGCACCGCGAAAGGTTTCTGTGAGGTAGGCACCAAAGATAAAACCAATGGTCATGACACCGGCGAAGAAGGGAGGGATGTCGATGTACTCCCACCCTTGGGACTCAGCCAGCTTGTTGATTCCGATTTGGCCGCCATAGAAGATCAACAGCATGAGCACCAGCTCAGGCATTCCGCGAATCAGAGTGGTGTACACCTCTGCCGACCAGCGCGCGGCCCGTGAGTGAGACAGCTTGGCGGTGGCCCCCACCAGCCCAAACACGCAGGCAATGGCCAAGGACGAAGCCGAGACCTTGAGCGTGAGCCCTAGCCCCTCTAGGATCGCGGGCAAGTAACCGTACAGCATAGGATCACCTTATTGCTATTTTTTTGATAGCTGCTGGCGCACTATTCAAGTGCGCCAGCAGCCTAATTGCGCCAAATTACTCGCCGCGGATGTTGACGTCGAAGTACTTGTCGTTGATGGTCTTGTAGACGCCGTTAGCCGTAATGGTTTTGAGCGCTGCATTGACTTTGGTGCGCAATGTGTCTTCACCCTTGCGCATGGCTATACCAACGCCGCCGCCCTCTTTGGCGCCACCCAGGGTGATGGGCGTGCCCACTTTGCTATAGCCCTTGCCTTCTGGAGACTTCAAGAAGGCAGCGGTTGCTGCCAAGGAAGAGCCAAAACCGATGTCACCGCGTCCAGCCGCCAGTTCCATGGTGACTTCTGCTTCCTTGGCCACCAACAAGATTTCACTGTCTTTGAAGTTCTCTTGCACGAACTTGGCGCGCGGGGTGTTGCGCGTGACGATGATTTTTTTGCCCTTCAACGCTGCAGCGTTGACGTCTTTGAAGGTACCCGCTTTGGCGACCCATGCGGACGGAATGTCGTAGTACGAGTCACTGAAATCGGCAGACTTCTTGCGTTCTTCGGTGATGGACATGGACGCCACGATCATGTCGAACTTCTTGGCGTTGAGCGCAGGCATCATGCCGTCCCATTCTTGGGAGACCAAGGTGCACTCTGCCTTCATTTCGGCGCAGATGGCATTGGCGATGTCGATGTCAAAGCCCGAGAACTTGCCGTCAGTGGACATCAACGAAAACGGGGGGTAGTTGGCTTCCACACCAATACGGACCTTCGCCCAGTTCGGGGCTTGGGCGTGAACCTGGCTCACGCCAAACAGTGCCAGCAATGCGGCTACGGCAGCAACTTTACGAATCATATGAACTCCTGATGAAAAAGATGGACAGAGACAGCACTTTCATGAGTTGCTGATCTGGAAGTAAATTTTCATCTTATTGAAATATGAAATCATTAGTAGAAACCCTGTGTTATTGACCATCAATTGCCAAATTACGACACCGAGGGTATTTACTGTGCATTTAAATGAAATAATAATTTCTACTTTTGCTGTGATGAAATTTTCACAACCCATTTAACCGAGAACCCTCACTCACCATGCAAAAGACCTTTCTCTTCGCAGCCGTAGCCCTGGCGGTCACCGCTTGTGGCGGCGGCGGTGGCGGCAACACCACCACCACCAGCACCAGTGCCCTTACCGGCCAGTTCATTGATGCGGCCGTCGGCAATGTCGACTACGAGACCAGCTCTGGTCTGCGCGGAACCACCGACGCCAATGGCAACTTCCGCTACAACCCCGGAGACACGGTGACGTTTCGCATTGGGGGGCTGACCTTGGGTAGCGGCCCGGCTAGCGGTACCGTAACGCCGCTGGACATGGTGGCCGGAGCTACCTCGGTCAACGACCCAGAAGTCATCAAACTGTTGCAGGTTTTGCAGACCTTGGATGACGACAACGACCCGTCCAACGGCATCACCATTTCTGCTGCGGTGCGAACTGCCATTGGCACAACGGGACGCAAGCTCCAAGACATCAGCGACCTCAATACTGCCGTAGTGAGCCTGGTACAAACTGCACTGTCGCCGCCCGGGCGTGCCCTGAAGAGCGCAGACGCGGCCAAGGCCCACTTTGCCGACACCCTGGGCAAGCTGGAGGTCAACAACAAGTTGGCGGCCATGGGCACCATCACGAACTTTGTAGTGGGCGGTGGCGGCAAAAACTGCTCCAGCTTCAATGGCGACACCCAAAGCAGCAACTGCTCCGCAGACTGGACCACCATCTTGGCGCAAGACCCTGTGTTCGCAGGATTGACCAAAGCCAACATCAGCTTTGACTCGAACTACGCCACACCCACGTTTACCTACAGCATCACCCAAGCGAACCGTGACAAGCTCAATGCGCTGCCAGCCAGCTTGTTCGACGCGGGCCGCAAGTCCACGGTGGTGGCGGCTATTGATACGCGCTTGGCAGGCGGCGGAGCGAAGAACCAGTTGTCGTTCTCTGACTTCGACGGCAGCAAGCCGCTCTATGCCGACGGTACGGCTTTGTGGGTCAGCGAGTTGTCTGGGGCCGACTTTGACGCCCTGCTCATTGCGATGTGCGGCACAGCAACCCCTAGCAATGGCACCGATTGCACGCTAGCAAACAGCAATATCGCTGCAGTGCAAACGGCTACGTTTGAAAGCAGCACCAACCGGGACAAGGCCGTACTCATCGCGCAGGCTTTGCAAACCAGCTTTGGCACCGGCACGATCAAGTACCGGTACAACAGCGACGGCAGCACTGCCAGCCCCAACTTCCGCGCGGAGTTTCGAGCACGCAAACTGGCCGCAGACGGAAGCGCTGTGGCAGCTGGCTTAACCGCCAGCCTTAACAGCGCAGAGAAGGCTGTTTTGCGCAGCGCGTTTGTGGATCCCAATCCACAAACCAACCGCAAGATCGAGGCGCGCACGGTCAAGTTCTTGTCCAACCCAGCGTCCTTGGACATTTACACCCAGTTTGTGCAGGCCGCCAAGGCCATGGCGGGTGGGAGCAAACCGAAAATTGGGGTCGTGACTGCATCGGCTGACAATGCGTTTTTGGATGCCGACATCAATGTGTGGGCACTGAAGTCTGCAGGGGCTGAGGTGGTGTACCTGCCGTTCAATGGGGGCTTGCGCCGCGCCATGGACGCCAGCCAGTGCGCCCAAGTCGCTTTCCACTATGACGCCTTTGCCAACACCAATGCGGTGGCCGATGCCTTTCACATGGACCAGGTCTACCCTGACCTCGCAGCCGCGCAGTCCAGCGCGTGCAACAACCCAGCGGGCCTGACGGCCACCTTAGAAGGCCTGCATGGCCTGTACTTCAGTGGTGGCGATCAAGCGCGGCATTTGGAGAGCCTGTTCACCAAGAGCGGCTCCACCTTCACCGCCAGCGCAGAACTCACCACCTTGCGTAACCGCTTTGACCAAGGCCGCTTGGTGGTAGCAGGCACCAGCGCGGGCAACCATATCCAAGGGGGCGGCACCTGGAAGGGTCTGGACGTTCCCATGATTGGCGGGGGCGACTCGTATGCGGCCTTGAGCGGTGGGTTTAGCCAAGGCAGTGGTGCCGCCATCGAAAGCGCCGCTGCGGCCAGCCGCTATGCCAAAGGTGGTCACGGCTTCTTCCCATACGGCGTGCTGGACTCCCATTTCTCACAACGCACCCGCGAAGGCCGCCTGGTGCGCGCCACCAAAGAAGGTGGCATGGACTACGGCTTTGGCGTGGATGAAAACACTGCACTGGTGGTAGGCAAACGCCCTGCCAATGGCGGAACCACCATGTCCGTGCTGGGTGCCGGTGGCGTGTTTGTGGTGGATGTGCGCAACGCCACCGCAACCGGTACGGCCACGGGGAACTACACCATCAGTGGAGTCAAAGCCCACTACTTGGTGCAGGGTGACACGCTCACCATTACCAGCAGCGGCGAGCTCAATGTGAACCTGTCTTCGCACGGCGGTCGCCCCCTTTTGCCCTTGGTGCAAAGTGCTGCAGCCGTGACACAGACCAAGATCATGGACTACGGAAGCAGCAACATGCTGAAAATGGCACGCTCCATGGGTCTGACCGGCGCCAGCACAGCCACGGGCACCAACGCGACCAGTTCGGATGGGCGCACCACCCAGTCGCAAGCGTTTACGCTGACGCTGACCCGGGGGGCAGGCACAGCGTTCCGCGGGGTGGGCGACAGTATTTCTTACACCAATGTGAACTTAGCGATCGCGCCTAACTAAACTGCAAGTTCGCAAAAGCCCAAGCCGCCGTGCCTGTGCACGGCGGCTTGGGCCGTATGTGAAAACCTCTTCTATGAATCAGCCATTGACGCCCATTACCAGCATGCTGATTGGCGGCGGCATGCGCAATTGCACCAGCTCCAAGGGTGCTGTGCAGCCGCCCCATGGCCTGGCCGACTGGCATGACATCTTGGCCAAGGACCCCGCGTTTCAAGGCATCCCCTTTGACGGGGCGATGTTTTGCCCTCCTGATCCCGAGCCCGGTCGCGCCTACCGCTACACCATCACTGCGCACACCCTGACTAGGCTTGCGTCGGTGCCCGATGACTTGCTGGCCCGGCCGTTGCGGCAGCTGCTAGGGCAAGCCCTGCGCCCCCATGTGTCGCCCACTGCGAGCCTGCACGCTGACGCACTGCGCGCCCTTGTACATACACACCTTAGGCAAGCGGGCCAACACGCGGATGTGCTCAACGCCGCGCAGTGGGCCGTCGTCCTGCACTGTTTGGTGCAACCCGTGGAAGCACCGCTGCGCAAACGGGAGTTGCGTACGGTGCAATACTTGTCAGACCCGCACTCCAAGGGCATCTACACAAGGCTGGTTCAAGCAGCTCGCGTACTAGGCAATACCCAGGAGCCTCGCATAGGCGTGGTGACTGCGGCCAGTGACAACCCGTTTGAGGAGGCAGATATCAACGTATTTGCCCTGCGTTCGGCCGGTGCCAACGCGATCTACCTCCCACTCAATGGCGGCTTGCTGCGTGCGATGGCGCATGCCACCGCAGACCATGCCGAGCTGTACTACGAGGCTTACGCCAACACAGGCACCGACCAGCCCCATTGGCACAGCTGTCTGCGTTTTCCCGACTATGCCCAACAGCTCTGCGCGATGGCGGCTAACCAAGGCGAGGAACTCCACCGCGTACTAGCCTCACTGGACGGCATCTACTTCAGCGGCGGCGACCAAGCCCGCATTCTGGAGGCGTGGGTGCAGCCCGATTCCGAGGGCGAACTACGTCAGGCCAGCCCTTGGCTCACGCTTTTGCGCGAGCGCTTTGCGCAGGGCCGACTGCTCGTTGCGGGCACCAGCGCTGGCAACCACATTCAGGGCGGCGGTCTATGGCACGGTCGTCCTGTGCCCATGCTCGGCGGTGGTGACTCCTATGCCGCACTGCAGCGCGGCTTTGAGCCAGGCCTTGGTGCAGCGCTAGAAACACCGGCCCGTGCCCGCGTATATGGCCATGGTGGCCTGGCTACGTTTGCCTTTGGCGTGTTGGACTCCCATTTCTCCCAGCGCTGCCGCGAGGGCCGCTTGGCGCGCGCCACGCTGGAATATGGCATGGACTATGGTTTTGGGATCGATGAAAACACAGCCCTCGTGGTGCACCAGGCAGATGCCAACGGCACCACCCACATGGCGGTGCAAGGCGAGTACGGGGTGTGGGTCTTAGACGCACGGCAGGCCCAGAGCGCCACCGATAAGGGCACCTGCTTTCGCGCCCACGGCTTCATTGCGCACCACTTACATGAAGGCGACACACTCACGATGGACGCAAGAGGCGATTTGCAGGTGCAGCTAAGCCCACAGCGCCCCGAACTTCAGCGACATCCAGACGCGCAGACCGTTGCCATGCACCAAGTGCAAGACTACGACAGCCACCAGTTCGCCAAGCTGGCAGCGCACATGGGCCGCACTGGCGCACAAAGCGCACACGGTGACACACGCCACAGTGCGGACGGCCGCACACAGCAAGACAAGCCCATCTTTGCGATCACACTCACTCGGGACACCCAAACCTGCTTCCGTGGCGACGACACGCAGCTTGCTTACAGCGGCTTGCGCATTGCGTTTTTCCCCTTGGAAGTCTGATACGCTTTACGAATGACACAGAACGACACGCACGTATCAACGGCTTTTTCAGCGCCTTCTGTGGATGCCGCTTTTGCCAAGTCCGCTTTGGGCACCAAGCTGCGCGAGGTGCTCGCGGGTGGCAAAGGCAATAACGCCCTGATTGCCGACTATTTGCTGCGTAACCCGGTGCGCGCCACGGCCTGCAGCATCGATGAGCTGGCACAGCATACGCAGACGTCGGCACCAACCTTGAGTCGATTTGCGCGCACCATGGGCTACAGTGGCTTTGCGGCACTGCGCTCGGGCATGGCGGAGTCCTTGCAGACTGCGTTGCAACCGGTGGACAAGCTGCGCGATGTCTTGCAACGCAACGGCGCAGTATCGGCCCCCTACGGCAACCCCATCATTGCCGAAAGTTTGGACAGCAGCTTGCACCACTTGCAAGCCACAGTAGCCGGCTTGAACCCTGCGCTGCTGACAGCCACGGCCCATAAGATTTTGGCGGCCGAAACGGTGTACACCCTGGGCTTTGGCATCAGCGCGCACTTGGCCGCGATTTTGGCGCTGAACTTGCAACCGTTTTGCCGCCAAACCATCAACGTGGTCGAATATGGGGGCACGGAGGTGGCCGCTGGCCGATTGATGAACATCGGCCCCAAAGACCTGCTGGTGTCCATTTCGTTTCCACGCTATGCCAGCGACGCGGTGATGCTGACCCGATTTGCCCGCGGCCAGTGCGCGCACGTGATTGCCCTCACCGACTCCATGGCGTCTCCGCTCACCCAGTGGGCGCACGATGTGTTGATTGCGCCTGCCGCCCACCCGGTGCTGTCTGGCAGCTATGCTCCGGCTTTGCTCCTGATCGAGGCATTGACCACCAGCCTGATGGTCAACGGCAAAGACCAAGTCAAACAAGCCCAAAAACTGACCGAGGCGATCTCTGCCTATTTGTACAGCGACAAGCCCAACGCTACCTAGGGGCTTGGGGATAGAGATTTGACGGACGCTATTCGGCGCAACAACTGCTGCACCACATCGGACTGCATGTCACGCCAGAGCAGCGTTTCTTCAGCCTCTTTGGCAAGGACTGCAGACTCGTTAAAGCTAATGTCGCGCGTCTGGGTAATCACGGTAGGCGCAATCAGTTCCGCGCCTTGGGGCGTGCGCATGCGAAACCGCACGTTCATGCGCAGCTGAAACTCGCGCACCTGGCCCGAGGCACTGGTGCTGACCACGTTTTTGAGCCGCTGCTCTTCCAAAATGTCGATGATCACCTGCGGGGCTTGCTCACCGGCTTTGGGTGCCAAGGGGCGGATCGCGCTGCCCAAGTAGCGCGTCATCTCGGTGGCCACCGCCCCCGAGTTCTCGGGGGTAACCGCTACGGTTTCAAACGCAAAGTTTTGGCTGCTGCGCAGGTGAAAGCCACAGCCCGCGAGCAGCGTTGCTGCCAACAGGCCCCCTAGCATCGTGCGCGCGGTGCGGGCCATGGTTTAGAGCACCACGTTGACCAAGCGGCCCGGCACCACAATGACTTTCTTCGGAGCCGCGCCGGCTGCAAAGTTGACAAAGGTGTCGCAAGCCAAGGCCAAAGCTTCGATCTGCTCTTTGCTTGCGCCCGAGGGCACGGCCACAGAGCCACGCAGCTTGCCGTTGATCTGCAACACCATCTCGATCTCGTCTTGCTCCAAGGCAGACGCGTCCACAGTGGGCCAGGCGGTATCGAGCAGGTCGCCCAATTGCGCGGCATAGCCCAGCTCCGACCACAAGGTATGCGCCAAGTGCGGGGTTGCAGGGTAGAGGCAACGCAGCAAGATGCTGAAGCCTTCGATCAGGGCCACCTGCGCGCCGGGCGTGTCCAAGGCCTTGAAGCCTTCCAGCGCATTGAGCAACTTCATGGCACCAGAGACCACGGTGTTGTATTGCATGCGCTGGTAGTCGTAATCCACCTGCTTGAGCACGGTGTGCACTTCCAAACGCAAGGCTTTGGCAGGCTTGCCAAAGTCAACGTCTTTGAGGCTTCCCGCGCCCGCCACGCTTGCGCCAGCCGCTACCAAATCCATAGTAGACAGCTTGTGGCCAAATGCCCAGACGCGCTTAAGGAAACGGTAGCTGCCTTCTACGGCCGCATCGTTCCACTCCAGCGTCACCTCGGGTGGCGCGGTGAACATGGTGTACAGGCGCGCGGTGTCGGCTCCATAGCGTTCGATCAGGTCTTGCGGATCCACGCCATTGTTTTTGGACTTGGACATGGTGCCCACGCCCTCGTAGTCAATCGCCGTGCCTACGGGCAAGTCGCCCACCGCGTGGATGAGCTTGGCGCCAATGACCTTGCCGCTCTCATCCATCACGTTTTCCACATCATGCGGCCAGAAATACTCTTTGCCGCCCTTCTCTGTGCGACGGCTGTAGATGTGGTTGAGCACCATGCCTTGGGTCAGCAACTTGGTGAAAGGCTCATCTACCTTGACCAGCCCCATGTCGCGCATGACCTTGGTCCAGAAGCGCGCGTACAGCAAGTGCAGAATCGCGTGCTCAATACCACCGATGTACTGGTCCATAGGCATCCAGTAGTCCGCACCACCGGCCACCATGGCCTCGGTGTTGGTGGGGTCGCAATAGCGCATGAAGTACCAGCTGGAGTCCACAAAGGTGTCCATGGTGTCCGTTTCACGGCGGGCCGCTTTGCCGCACACGGGACACACCACCCCTGCGTGGAAGCCCTCGTGCTTGTTCAGCGGATTGCCTGAGCCATCCGGCACGCAGTCCAAGGGCAAGACCACAGGCAGGTCTTTCTCTGGCACGGGTACTGCGCCATGTTCTTCGCAGTGGATGATAGGGATGGGGGTGCCCCAGTAGCGCTGGCGGCTCACGCCCCAGTCGCGCAGGCGCCAAGTGGTCTTTTTCTCGCCCAAGCCTTTGGCGGCTAGGTCCGTGACGACAGCATCCACGGCTGCTTTGAAGGCAAGGCCGTCGTACTTGCCGGAGTTCACGGCGATGCCCGGGCCTTTGGTGCCATACCAGTCGGCCCATGCTTGGTCACTGAAAGCGCTGGGCGCATCTGCCAAGGCAACGACTTGCTTGATCGGCAATGCGTACTTCAGGGCAAACGCAAAGTCACGCTCGTCATGCGCAGGCACGCCCATCACAGCACCATCGCCATAGCTCATGAGCACGTAGTTGCCAACCCACACAGCGACTTGTTCGCCGGTCAGGGGGTGCGTGACAAACAAGCCGGTGGCCATGCCCTTTTTCTCTTGGGTGGCGAGTTCGGCTTCTGTGGTGCCGCCGCTCTTGCATTCGTCCATAAAGGCGCGCAATGCAGGGTTGTTGGTGGCTGCATGCAACGCCAAGGGGTGCTCAGGCGCCACCGCGCAAAAGGTCACTCCCATGATGGTGTCAGCACGGGTGGTGAACACGTACATGCGGCCATCGCCAATCAGTGCGCCAGTGTTGTCCGCAATCGTGTGGGTGAAGGCAAAGCGCACGCCCTCACTCTTGCCGATCCAGTTCTCTTGCATCAAGCGCACTTTGTCGGGCCAGCCGTTGAGCGTGGCCTTGTCATTGCCCAGCTGCACATGGTCCAAGAGCTCAGAAGCGTATTGCGTGATGTTGAGGTAGTAACCCGGGATCTCGCGCTTTTCGACCACCGCGCCGGTGCGCCAGCCTTTGCCGTCCACCACCTGTTCGTTGGCCAACACTGTCATGTCCACCGGGTCCCAGTTAACCACTTGGGTCTTGCGGTAGGCGATGCCTTTTTCCAGCATCTTCAAGAACAGCCACTGGTTCCACTTGTAGTACTCAGGGGTACACGTAGCAATCTCACGGCTCCAGTCGATGGCCAAGCCCATGGACTGCATTTGCTTGCGCATGTAGGCAATGTTGTCAAAGGTCCATTGCGCGGGGGGCACGCCATTTTTCAAGGCCGCGTTCTCGGCAGGCAAGCCAAATGCATCCCAGCCCATGGGCATGAGCACATTGAAGCCCTTCATGCGCAGCTGACGGGCCAACATGTCGTTGATGGTGTAGTTGCGCACATGACCCATGTGCAGCTTGCCACTGGGGTACGGCAGCATGGAACATGCGTAGTACTTGGGCTTGGACCCGTCTTCGGTCACGCGGTACGCATTGCTGCCGTTCCACAAGGGCTGCGCCCAGTGGTCTTGGGCCGCTTTTTCGATGTCGGTGTGCTGGTACTTGTCTTGCATGGGTCAAAGAGGGTCAAAAATAGGACAAAACGCGACAACGGGTCGCAAAAAGAAATATCGAAAGAATTTTAGGCGTCTAGGGCCACCTAGTTCGCAGAAACTGGTGGGGTGGCCTGTGGGTCGGTGACAAAACCGATGCGGTTCAAACCCGCTTTTTGCGCCAAACCCATAACTTCCACCACGCGCCCATAAGGCACCGTGGTGTCGGCCCGGAGCTGCACCTCGGTATCTGCATTGCGTTCAGCAGCCTGCTTTAAGGCGATCGACAGTTCCGATAGCGAGCTGGATTTGTCGCCTACATAAACCTGACCCGCTTGATCGATGGACACCGCAATGGATTTAGGCGCATCTGCTGCCTCGGTGCTCTGCACCTTGGGTAAATCCACCTTCACGGCGCTCACGAGCAAAGGGGCCGTCAAAATGAAAATGACCACCAACACCAACATGACGTCCACCAAGGGCGTCATGTTGATTTCGCTCATGGGCTGCGGGCCCTGGGTGCGTTCTAAGCGGCCAAAAGACATGGTGTTCTAGTGGCTGGCTGGCTTTTGCGCTTGGCTCAGCAGCAGTTCACGTACATCACGCGCAAACCCTTCGAGGTCCGCTTCGATACGGCCAATCACCCGGCCCAAGATGTTGTAGCCCAACACGGCTGGGATCGCGACAGCCAAGCCCGCAGCCGTCATGATCAAAGCCTCACCCACTGGACCAGAAATTTTGTCGATGCTGACTTGGCCTGCTCCGGCGATCCCGATGAGAGCATGGTAGATGCCCCACACCGTACCAAGCAAGCCGACAAAGGGAGCAATCGAACCCACGGTTGCCAGCAATACCTGTCCTGCTTGCAAGCGGTGCAGAACACCATGTAATGCGTCACGCAACACGCGGGTGAGTTGCTGCGAGGCATCGCCCGCCGCAGCCAGCGTGCCGTGTGTCGGGGCTTGTGTGGCCTCGACCAAGGGCAACAGCAGCAGTTCTCGGTCAAAGGCACGCAAAGACACCATGGCTTGCTCCATCGACGGCGCTTGCCAAAACGCAGCGGCACTGCGCGCCACATCGCGGTGGGCACGCTGCAGCATCCACCCTTTCCACAAGATGACGACCCAGCTGCCTATTGACATGAGCAGCAACGCCACAGCTACGCCAACACTGACAGCATCACCTTGTAGCACGAGTTCTAAAGCGCTCATTTCAATCCAAGCACATCAAACATGTCGTAGAGGCCCGATGACTTGCCCTCCAAGAAGCGTACAGCACGCAAACTACCTTGGGCGTAGGTCGTGCGGCTGGACGACTTGTGGGAGATTTCGATGCGCTCACCAATGCCTGCGAACAAGACGGTATGGTCGCCCACGATGTCACCACCGCGGATCGTGGCAAAGCCAATGCTAGACGGGTCACGCTCGCCGGTCACCCCTTCGCGTGCGTAAACCGCGCAGTCCTTCAAATCACGGCCCAAGGCATCGGCAATCACTTCGCCCATTTTGAGGGCAGTGCCAGACGGTGCATCCACCTTGTGGCGGTGATGCGCTTCCACAATTTCAATGTCGTAACCGGTGCTAAGCGCCTTGGCCGCCATCTCTAAGAGCTTGAGTGTGACGTTTACGCCCACGCTCATGTTAGGGGCCATCATGATAGGAATGTGCTTAGCGATATCGGCGATTTCCGCTTTTTGGGCATCCGTAAAACCCGTCGTTCCAATGACGACCGCAACACCCAATTCCCGGCACACCCGCAAGTGGGCCATGGTCCCTTCAGGCCGGGTAAAGTCGATCAGTACTTTGCTGTTCTGCAAGCCTGTGTGCAAATCAGCCGCTATTGGCACCCCAGTAACGCGGCCTGCATAAGCCCCTGCGTCTAGTCCCAGCGCAGGGCTACCTGCAATGTCAAGGGCGCCAGTGAGCGCACAGTCAGGTGCTGTAAGCACCGCCTCAATCAGCATCTGCCCCATACGACCAGACGCACCTGCAATGGCAATTTGAAATGTCATAACGTTAGATGGAAATCGAAACCGCGCGGATTAGCGTGAGGGCTCTAGGGGTGGATAGCGCACGGGTGCCGCCGGCACGGGCAGCTCAGCTGCAGGGCGTTTGGCCGGTGCGGGAAACTTGCTCAGGCTTTCTTCTGACGCGTCCAAGGCAGGTAACTTTTCGGGCTTCACGCTGAGGCCAGAGCGCAAAGTTGTCACAAACTCGGACTCGCTCGGCAAGTCGTCGGCCTCAATGCGATCCAACAGATCATTGACGAAAAAAACCGTCACCTTGCGAGACTGGGCCTCTGCACCCAAGCGTTTCAAAGTGAACACATAGTCCCAACGGTCTGCATGAAACACGCTCGTCAGCAGAGCAGACCCCAACACGTCACGCACTGTGGCGCGAGGCATACCGGGCTTAAGGTAGGCGACCTGCTCTTTAGTGACCACATTGCCTTGAATCACATCCATCTTGTAGGGCGTGGCGGCCGTCGCCAACCGGTCGGTTGCGCTTCCTAGGTTGCTGCACCCCAAGACACTGATACACACAAGCGCGAGGCAATACAAACGGAGGCTCAAACGGGGGATTTCGTGCATGGGTAGTAGCGTGGCGATATGATGACGTCATTGTAGCGGCAGCCCCTCTCAGGGCGACCCTTTGCCTACACTGGAAAGACGCCATGACGAATATTGACGAACTCAAAAGTACCGGCCTCAAAGCCACCATTCCACGACTCAAGATACTGGAAGTGTTCCAGCGAGGGACACAGCGCCACATGACGGCCGAAGATGTGTTCCGGGTCTTGCTGCAAGAGAACTCGGATGTGGGGTTGGCGACGGTCTACCGTGTACTCACGCAGTTTGAACAAGCGGGCATTCTGACACGCAGCAATTTTGAGAGCGGCAAGGCGGTATATGAGCTCGATCAAGGGGAACACCACGACCATTTGGTATGTCTCGATTGCGGCAAAGTCGAGGAGTTTTTTGATGCCGAAATCGAAAAGCGCCAGCACGAACTAGCAACGGCCCGTGGATTTAAGATTTACGACCATGCTTTGAGTCTGTACGCCAACTGCACCAAAGTGCAGTGCCCCAATAAGCCTGTGAACCCGCGCCACCTCAGTTAATTGAGCACCGCGCCATCACCCCATGGCCTTACGGTGGCGCTCAACAAACTCTTGGTAGGTATCAATTCCACGCAACTGCAAAATGGTATTGCGCACCGCGGCCTCTACCAAGACCGCAATATTGCGACCAGCGACTACCTGAATCACAACTTTTCGCACCGGGATGCCCAAGACATCCTGCGTTAGCGGTTCGTAGGGAATGCGTTCGTATTCACGCTCCATGGTCTCCCTGCGCACCAAATGAACAATCAGTTTGAGTCGCATTTTTCGGCGCACAGCCGTTTCACCGAAAATGGCGCGAATATCGAGCAGCCCTATTCCGCGCACTTCCAGCAGGTTTTCCAAAAGTGCAGGGCATCGGCCTTCAATGGTGGTTTGGTTGATGCGAAACAAATCAACCGCATCGTCTGCCACCAACCCGTTGCCGCGCGAAATCAATTCCAAACCCAATTCGCTTTTGCCCAAGCCTGACTCGCCGGTAATGAGCACACCCAAGCCCAAAATATCCATGAACACCCCGTGCATGGAGGTGCGGTCGGCAAAGTGCTTCGATAGGTAAGCCCTGAGCAAATCGATCACGAAGGCGGGAGACTCTTTGGTCGCAAACATGGGGATTTGCGCCCGCTCACACATCGACAGCAAGGCCTCAGGGGCCGCCTGCCCCTCAGCCAACACTAGGACTGGCGGCTCCAAAGTCACAATGCGTGACACCCGCCGCGCACAGTCTTCCGGGCTGGCATTCGCAAGGTACGCGATTTCACGCGCTCCCAGTATTTGAAGGCGATAGGGATGGATGTAATTGAGATAGCCGACTAAATCTGCTCCAGAAGTGGCCGCTTTTACGGCCACTTCATCAAAGCGGCGCTCGGATGCGCCCAAACCAGCGACCCACTCCCAACGTAGACGGGCTCGAAACTCTTCGAAGAGTACATCTGCGCTAACAACGGTAGGTTTCAATCAAAGCCTCCAGCGCAAGGGTGATCTATTGGGTGTTGGCCGATTTCCAGTCAGCGAGGAGCGCAAACAATGCTTCTGACGAAGTACTGGCGGTGAGTTTGGCGCGCAAATTCACATCACTCAGCATCTCGGCTATTTCCGACAGAATTTCGAGATGCTTTTGGGTAGCGGCCTCCGGCACCAGCAAGAAAATCAGAAGCCCTACTGCCTGCTCATCAGGTGCGTCAAAACCAATAGGCTCAGCCAATTGAAAAACAGCCGCCATCGGTGCCTTCAAGCCCTTGATCCGCCCATGGGGAATTGCCACGCCCTGGCCTAAGCCCGTAGAACCTAAGCGCTCACGAGAAAAGAGGCTGTCTGTCACCAACGCTCGACTGAGACCGTGCAAGTTTTCAAACAGCAGGCCGACTTCTTCAAAGGCTCGCTTTTTGCTGGTGACCTCGACTTGCGCAAGTACTTGCGAAGGAGACAGGATAGACGCTAGTCGATTCATAGTGTGTGTGGGATTATGCACAAAAAAAACCGCCCTAATGTGGGCGGTTCTTGTTGGGGATGGAAACGCTGGGCTTACATCAAACGCTTGGGAGCCGCGTGGTGGTGGTTCTGAATGCGGTCTTTGTGACGCACCACTTGCCTGTCCAGTTTATCGACCAATTCGTCCACGGCGGCATACAGGTCTTCATGTGCACTCTCGGCAAACATATCGCTGCCCTTGACATGGATATTGCATTCGGCGCGTTGCCGTCGCTCTTTCTCCTTCTGATTCTCAACGGTCAGTAGCACTTTGACATCAACCACTTGGTCAAAGTGACGCATGATTCGATCAAGCTTTGTCGTCACATAGTTGCGCAAGGCAGGGGTAACTTCGAGATGGTGACCGCTGATCGTCAAGTTCATAAATAGCCTCCAATTGCTATCAGGGAATTAAAAACACACTGTATTTCTACCGAGTGCTTACAGACCAAAAATTACAAGAATGTGGCAAAAGCCGACTTAACTATGCACGCGAACATTTGGAATTGCAATTTCTTTTTTTCTATCGCCCCAAGCAAAAAAGGGGCTACTTTTGAGGCACATTGGGAGGCTTGTGCAGATTAAGGCGACGCGCGACCACGATGCTCAAAATGCTTGCACACCCCCCAAGCACCGCCGCCATCCAATAGTGCTGAACATGGCCTTGTGCATCCCTGCTGATGATGTGGCCACCTGCCAATGCGGCCAAGCCCATAGCCCCCGACTGCACCGCTGAATTGAGCGTCATAAACGTGCCGCGCACCGCCGGATTGGCTGCCGAGGTCAGCATGGCCATGCCGGGAATCATGCGCCCACTCATGCAAACGAAAAACAGAGTGGAACTCATCAAGACCACGACCAAAGGGGCTGGAGAGTAGCGCGACGTTTGGTTTGATCCGGGCAGACGTTTGGTTTGATCCAGCATTTTCTAACTGTTCAGACGCATCTTTGAACCAGCATTTAATTGGCATCAAACCACCTTTGAATTCCAAAAGAAAACCGCCCGAGGGCGGTTTCTTCGTTTGGGGCGTCTACCCATCTATTTATGACGCAGCTGCCAAGGCTCCATCATAGGGTCAGATATCGAAGTTGGCGATCAGCAGCTCGCCCTTGGGCTCCCGACCGCGCCCAGAGGCACCCACGGTGTAGTTGATCGACAACCGCTGCATGGCGAGCCCCTTGAAGGCCAAGCGCATCTGCGGGATATCGTTCACGCTCACCAGCGCCTTGCCGTTCATGGTGCGCAGCAGGTCGGCCATCCTGTCGTACTGCTCCAGCCCAAAGCCCACGCCATAGCCCTCGGTGCCGTAGTAAGGCGGGTCCAGGTAGAACAGCGTGTGCGGGCGGTCGTAGCGCTCCACACAGGCCGCCCAGTCCATGTGCTCAATGGTCACCTGGTGGAGCCGGAGGTGCGCCAGGCTCAAATCCTCCTCCAGGCGCAGCAGGTTGAGCCGCGACTTGGCTGTCGTGGCCACGCCAAAGGTCTGGCCGTCTACCTTGCCTCCAAAGCCCAGTTTTTGCAGGTAAAAGAACCTGGCTGCCCTTTGGATATCGGTCAAAGTGTCGGGCGGCGTGTCTTGGAGCCAACCGTACATTTCCCGGCTGGCTAGCGACCACTTGAACTGGCGGACGAACTCCTCGAGGTGGTTCTGCACAACCCGGTAGAGCCGTACGAGGTCGCCATGCACATCGTTCAGCACCTCCACCTTGGCAGGTTCCTTGAGAAAGAACAGTGCGGCCGCGCCGCAAAAGGCCTCCACGTAGCAGTCATGCTGGGGAAACAGGGGCAGGATGTGCTGGGCCAAGCGGCGCTTGCCGCCCACCCACGGCACCAATGGTGCCGCCTGCGGTGCTGTCGAATTGTTAAGGGGCGTCCTGACGCTTTTGGTCTTGGTCATAGTTGCTTTCAACGTTTGACGCTCCAGGGCGCTCAGGTGTGGGGCGCTCGGCCCTCAGGATGTTCATAGTCCCGCAGCGGGGACATTTGATTTCAAGTCTCAGGTACTGGGCTTCGGCCAACTTTCTTTGGCACCGGCCACAACGAACAATTTCCATGGGATGGCATCTTGGATAATGACCCGGCCTAGCTAGGTGGCAGGGTCTTCGGTCGATGCCGTGGTCATTCACGGCGGAGGCGGGGGCTTGAGGTGTTAGCGCACCGCAGGCCCTCGCCCTGTTTTTATGCGCCGGAGAGAACTTGCTCCAACATCTGCCGGGCTGTGGGGGCATCCAACAGGTTGGTGCCAATGCGACCAGGCTGCCCTGGCGTTCCGTCTGGATGGACGTTTGCAGGCACAGGCCACCGCAGGAACCGGCTCACCATCTCGTCGGTCACCAGTGGTTCTGCCAGGCGGGCCAGCTTAGTGCGCAGCTCGTAGCCCATCAAGGCCCAAATCTTCTGAACTGCGTTCTGGCGAGCAATCTTGCGACCGATCTCTGCGTCGAAGTTTTCAGGACTGGCGCAGGCCGACTCGCCGGTCACGACGAAGCCGTTTTGCAGCACCAAAACACAGAAGGTCAAAAGGTCGAGTGACTTGGCCTGACCTGCAGGCGCAGTACCCATCTCAGAAGCGCCCAAAACACCCTCAGTCGCTGTGAAGTAGAACTCGCTGGCGATATTCGCTTCAATAGCTGAAGGCGTAACACGGGCGGCCGTCAGGCCTTTGGCTTGGATTTCTTGCTCAATGTGGGCATCAGACATAGTTTTCTCCAGGGTTGAAAATTGTTTAAGACTCGCTCACGCAGTGCTTGTCGTGGGGGTCAAAGTAGTCCAGCAGGTTCTGGCAAACCCATACCGCGTGTTCCTTGTGCCAGCAGTCTTCCTGCAGGCCGATGTAGCGGGAAAGTCGATCTGTCACCAGCTCCAGCGGTCGCTTGGGGAACTCCAAGAACCACGCTGTGGCGAGCGTCCAGTTGGCGATCAGGTCCACCAGGTAGCCAACTATCAGGGCGGGTGACGCCAGCACCAAGGCGGGCTTGGTCAGGCGCTTGCTTAGATAGGCTCGATAGAAGCCCATGATCAGGACGTAGAGCAGCCAAAAGCCGTACAGATATGCCAGCACCCACCCCAGGGCAGCCAGCGCGACTAAATGGGCGCTCATTGCGGCCACTCCAGGGCGGGCAGATCGGCTTCGATGTCGGCCAGGTCGTCTGGGAGAGGTCGCTGTCCGGAATTGACCTGTTCCAGGATTGCATATGCTGCTGCCCAGGTGGAATCCCGCAAATTCACGCAGGCCTGCCCCTCTGCTTTGAATTTGGCTACTGCGCTGGCCGCATAAGAACAGGCGCTCAAAATGTTGTCGTAGTGTCTAGAGCGCGCCAACCCATCCAGACGCGATTGAATGGCGGCAGTGAATCGGGCCAGCAGTTGCTCCTGAGTAAGCGGCGCTTCCGCTGGCTCTTGGATAGGTTCTGGAATCTTCTTCACAACCCACGCACCATCACCCCACTCAAGAAACTCTGATTGATCATGGCTTGGTGGTACGACCTCCACACACCCAGCTGGGATCAAGAAAACGCCTGGTTCAAGTGGCGATAGGTCACCTTCGCCCAGTTGCACCTCACCCTGATAGAGGCGCGTAATTGGATTGAATGCATAAACAGTCTTCATATGTCACCTCAAAATTTAATGCAGGCCAGCAAGGCAATATTGCGGGGGCGGTTTTCTGAGGCTACACGTGGCGTGCCATTAGTACCGTCTGTAGTGGGGCTGCCGGTACTGAATGCACCTGGTGGCGAGTTGTTTCCTCCACCCAAACCAATGTTTGGAGAGTTGCTTCCTACAAGGTTTGAAATGCTGTGCAAGTGGCCTTGCATTGCGTCGAGCTGACCTGAACCAAACACTCGGGATACATCAACTCCACGAGCGTCGTCCCAGGCCCGCAAGAACTCGCCGCGCATGTCGGGCAGACCAAAGGTAGTACTGCCATCACCAACCCCGAATGTGGTTCCGATTGCAGCAAATAGAGTGGCATAGGTAGTTCGTGAAACTAATGCGCCATTGGCCTTCAAGAATCCCGAAGGCGCTGTATTTCTAGCAAAGAAGCAAACTTCACCTGCTTGCTGGCCTGAACCAGCGGATATTCCAGTAGCCGGATTCAGCAGCACCCATTTATCCAGTGTCAGGTCGTACTGCAGCTCAATCCAATGACCGGCACCTGCAATATCACCTGCTGCCAAGGCAGCTCCTGCACCCTTGACAATTGCCTTTGCTGCAACAGTCCCCGCTTTAGGCGTGAAGGTTGGCGCGGTGGTCGCATTCGCCAGAGCACCACGTACGTATAAGGCCATGCCATCTCTCAAGACCGTGATGTCCGGCGTAAAGACGGCCGTGATGGCATCGGCCGTACCAGCTGCAGCAGCAGAGAACAGTTTCCCCGACTGGATAGCCTGTGCCACCTGCGTGTAGGTTGCAGGATTGCTTTTATCAAAAGCAGCCGGGGCAATGCCGCCTGCTTTGATAAGAGCCAATAGCTCCCAGATCAAGCCATTTGCGTCCTGTGCACTAACCGCCGTAGTAACGGCGGCTGTGTCCTGGTGTAGACGCTGTCCGGTACCGGCATCCGTCGCATAAGCATCACTGCTGGTGTAGTCCATTTTTCACCTCAAACAAAAATTACGTTGACGCTGTACCTAGCAGGCACAACACGGTTCAGGTAACAAGCCAGCTCGCTGCCATTCAGCGTCCCGCTGAGCAGCCTTTGCCCCACCCTGGATTTGCCAACCCGAAAACGGGTCGATTGAACGGTCACGGTGATCCACAACTTCCCATCCAATCTCCCCAGTCGGCGTCCACAACGCATTCCGCATCGAAACGGTGTGTTGTAGACAACGGTCACCAACGGATATCCCAACCAGGCACAGATTGCGATCAGCGCTCCAGGACTGGCCGGGCTGGAATCCAAGTACTCCAGCACTGGACCCCTCAAACGACCCAATAAAAGCTTGCGTCTGGTTGCATCGTCCTGATTGAGCCCAAAGCAGGCATCCGGCAAGCCAGCTGCTTCCTCCCACTCAGCCAAACGCGTAACGGCCTGGTGTGGCTGCCACCGGTTGGCTGTCAGACGGGCGAACTCGTGGTGCTCGTAGAAGCTGGCGGCAATACCGCGCATCACGCGCATCAAGGTAGACGCAGGGTTGCGCGGCCATGCAAAGCCGTTCGGCAGCAGGGCGACAAGGGCTTGCCAAAACTTATCCATGGCCGTCAGACAAAGGTCACCGTGCCCAGCACTAAAAGGCTGTTGTAGGTGCCAACCGTAAACACGCCACCTTCCGTCAAGGCGGGGGCTGAGATGGTGTGGTTGTACTCACCCGTCACGCCGCTGATCACTTCCTTTAGATGACTGTGAGGAATTGAGCCACCTGGCACAGCTTCCCTAAAGAAAAGGTCTTTGAGCGCCAGTACCACGGCCGCGCGGATCGCTGCAGTGTCCGGTGACACATTCACCGTTACATTGATGGTCACAGGGGTGGGAATGATCACAAACAGCTCATCCGGGGGGCCGCGCTTGGGATCGCGGATGTAGTCACTCACCAGCTGCTGTTGCCCCACAGTGGGCAATCCAGGCGAAATATTGCCATCCGCCATGATGATCACACCCGCCGTAGTGGCCCCTGACGGGTTGCGGACACCCCAGGCACGCGTGATTCCAGCCACCTGCATAGCCCAGCGGGCATAGTCGGCAGGGCTCCCACCCATAGGCTCGTTGGATAGCCGCTGTTGCAGCCTGTAGATGGCCTGCGCTTCCGTTTCCTCGTCAGCGCCGCCCGTGATGCCATTGGGCATGGCAGCAGTGAAGCCAGCGTCAATTCCCACTACCGTGGATACCAAGGTCAATGCAGAGCCGCCGCTCAAGTTGCCTGCAGCGCCCGCCACCAAGGCCGTCACGGTTGCAGTCACTGTGCCACCCGCACCCACAGCAACATCAGCAGCCACCGAGTACTGGCGGCCATCGGTCGTCTGCAAGAGCGTTCCTGCCTGCAACAAGGTTGCCGCCACACCTGTGCCGGTGACATTGCCGCTTGCAGCAGCGGCGGGCTTAAAGGCCATTCCGTAAGTCGCCAGCCATCCAGCCAGGAATTCGCCAGTTGACTTGATTGGGATGGCTTGACGTGCAATGAAGTCCCGCAGGTAACGGTAAGCCGCGTGAAGCGCCATGCCCAGAACAACTGACAGCGCTTTGGAATTGGACCGTGCCAAGTCCAGATCGGCCGGGCTCATGTCGTTCTTCGGCGCTCCGGTTTGCTGCGCCTGTGCAAGCGATTGCTGAATGAGCCGCTCAGAATTGGCCCGCAGCTCATCAATGGAAGGAATGGGCGTACCCAGTGGCGTGGTGCTCATTGGATGAACCTCTTGACGCTGGTGCCCCACAGCACGTCATAGACCGGGGCTACTTGACCAGGCTTGTAGATGGAGGGGCGCACCGCTAAGCGGTCTTGGCGCTCGCCTACCCACTGCGCGATCACACTCACCCGGCTTGCAATGCCATCACGCAACATCCAGTCCAGAGCCTCTGCCGCAGCAAAGCGGGCACGCTCCAGAAGCTCCTGGCTGCTCTTGCCTCCGTAGCAAGTCCAGAGCAGGGAGCCCCAAGGGTCGGGGCGAGAATCAAAGTCGTCTGTCGTGAACTCATCGCCCACCCAGCCACGGCGATCCGTTTCACCTTGGGGTAGCTTGTCATCGATGCCAGCGCGCCGATCTGTAAACAGGGAAAGGATCACTGCCGTCTGCAGCGTGTCCTCCAGCTCCACCGAGTAGGTCGCCAGAACATCGGCGTAGACAACCGGCACCCCATTGGGCTGCACGAAGTCTTTCCAAGGGTAGGTCACCGCAGGGCCAGGCGTCACCAAACGCCAGTCAAACGGCATTCCAAAGACGCTCGCGGCGTCTACGGTATTGGGCTGGGGTCGTGTGGCCACATCAAACATGCGGCCAGTGTCTTAAACCGGCGTCAATCGGTCATGGTGAAACACTTCACCAAAGCATCAGAAGGCGGCAGTGCTTCCAGAGCCTGTTTGAACGCTGCCGTGGCTGTGGCCAAGCACTTCCTTGCCAGCAACCTTCAAGCTTGTAGCGGCGGCGGCAGTTTGCGAGGTAATGCCCTGACTGGCCGTCACCATGGGCGTGTTCAGTGCCACGCCTGTGCTTGCATTCACGATGAACTGATCGCAGTCCACCTGCGCAATGCGCCCGGCCCGCAAGCGGACCATGTGGCCCTCCTTGTGCCACACCGCCACCTCGTAGGCGGGCAACTGGGGACGCTCCGCAATCCGATCAAGCCGGATGATGACGGTATGTCCACCGATTTCCAGCTTCAAGCCTTCTCCGCTGACCGGGTTGGCAGCGAAGCCATAGTCCTGCGGCCGTTGGGCGCCGTCTCGACCCTCGTTGGGCAACCCTTCTTCCCGGCCGCTCTGGAACCTGCCCTCGGTAAGCCCACGCACACGCACCCAGCGCATCAGGTTTGCAAACATCAATACGCCCCCTCTGCGCCGTCCACCTTGCTGCGCGGGTGGTTGGTCGTGTTGCCCTTGTTGCCCCAATTGCGGCGCTTCACCTTGCTTTTGAGCGGGGCAGTGTCGTAGGCCTCCACCGGCCGCACCAGCAACTCGGTCACATCGCCTTCCTTGAGGTCACAGGTCTGCTTCACACCGCAAATCAGCCATTCCGTGCCGTCCAGGCCAGCAACATCGTCATAGATGGGCACACGCTGATTTAGGGGCCACGGCTCGCCCTGAAACGTCCAACCCTCGACCGTGTAGCGGAACCCCATGGAGTGCCCACGGCGAACCCGTGCAGTGTGCTCGGCCAGTGTTTGCAGCTCCGCCTGTGTGGTGTTGCCATCGGCATTGATCACCAAGGGTAGATAGCGCTCAATCTCTGCATCCTTGGCAGTCGCCTTCAAACCCCGAGCCTGGTCAAAGTCTGCCACTGTGCTTGATTGGCCAAAAACGAAGTACTGGCTGTGCCGCTGCTCATCACTGCCCACCGATTCCATGGAAATCACGTTCTGCCCACGTACGATGGCGCCCTTGAAACGGTTTTTGCCAGCCTTTGTAAGCAGCACACGTCCAGCATCGTCGCGCGTGATTAGGACGCCCCGCAACCTTGCTGCTCGCGATACCGCGTCAAGCGCCGTCTCACCATGCCCTAGCTTGAAGTCCTTCACCACGTCGCCCAGCTCGGCCTCCACCACCAGGTCCAGGCCAAAAGGCGTGATGATGTCCTTGATGATCCGGTCCACCTTCACATTGCGCCACTGGCCGCCCTTGTAGATCGCGGAGCAGTTCACCAGGTCGCCAGTCCTGTCGCGGCCCATGATGCGCATACCGCACTCACCACGCCGATAAAACGGCTCGGCTGCCAGGACGAAACCAGTAATCACGGTACGGTCGCCAATACGCACTTCCACTTTGTCCTGGCGCTTGATTTCCGGAGGGTTTCCGGGAATCAAGGTCACCGGAATGGAGAACGTCCCCGCCAACGCTTCCAGATTTCTGTCTACCTCGCTCTGCAGCCAGCCCTCATAGGTCTTGCCGTTCACGATCACCGTGATCTTGGCCTGGTCGCGTGTGTATTGCGCAAACATCAGTCATGCCTCATCAAACGCAGCGCCTTGCCAGGAGGCACGAGAAGCGGGTGGGTAATGTGCGGATTCATATCCAGAATCTCATCCGCATAAGCCACGGTGCCAAACAGCTTGTAGCTCACCAGCCAGACCGGTTCCCATCCATCGGGGGTATAGGTAGTGAGGCGTGCCAGATCACGGCTGCGGTCGCGGATATCGGCCAAGCACGCACTCAGCATCGCCATCATGGCGTCATGCCAGGAAGACGCTGGCAAGCCATCACTGGCCGCTTGAGTGCTGGATCGCAGCATCAGCCGGGTGGCCTGTGCATTCACCGTCGCCCGCAGGGCCAAGGCATCGTCATAGCTGGTCATGTCGGTCGCAGCAATAGCTTGCACCCATCCCGCCAGAGCCATGCTCTCCACCAACTGGTCGCTAGCGTCGTTCAACGCCGCAAGCTGTCTGCGAGCTGGAGTGTCGAGCCCCAAGCCAGTTGAGCTGCCTGTGCCATACATCACCAGTCCGCCACCTACCAGTGGCATTACCGAGGTTTCAAAGTCCCTTCGAGCGACCTTTGAACCCATATCAAACATGCCTTGAAAGCTAGCTGCAAAGTCCCGCGCAGCTGCCGAGCTGAGGTCTGTAGGCAGGGAGAACAGGCTCCCCATGGCGTTACCTAAAAGGCGTGGCTGGCGTACCAGGCTGCTTAGGCCGTCCCGCAACGCCTGGTAGTTTCCAATCGCCGCGTTGCTGAAATCGCCTAGGCCGCTGGTGACCTTGGACATGTTTCCCCACACCACGCTCACTGAGTCGGTCACGCGAGCTACAACGCGATCTGCAGCCCAGCCGGGCTTGTTGGACAAATCAAACCCACTTTCAAACGCATCAACACTGGCTGCCTTTGCGGCTGCAGCCTTGTCGCTGGCTGACTTCTGGGTATTGACCACTCCAGTTGGGTAGCGTCGCACCTCTGCCCGAACAAAGGTCAGGTCAAAGCGAGCGATGCCTCCCTCGGCTGTCGGGTTTTCCTTAATGGTGAACTTGCCCGCCACAAACACGCGCATGGTGCCTGCAGTCGGATGGATAAGAACGCCATCGCCAGTAAGCACTTCACGCAAGCGCTCCCGCTGGGCAAAGTAGTCATCACCGATCACGTAGGCAGAGAGCTTGATTTCCTCCGCCCCTTCACCCATGCGAAAAACGGTTGGCAAGTCTTGAAACGGGTACTCCCGAATTACCACGTTGTCGCCAGCCGTGTGCTCAATGGAGTCAACCTGAAACGGGACGCCTCTGAAACTCGCGGGCTGCAATTGATCAAGCCATGCTGGCATCAGCGCAGCCCTCCTGGATTCGTGGCGCCCGGATTGAGGCGGATCAGCGATGGCTGCTGCAGCACACGTGGCACAGCGGTAACACGCTCATCTGTCACACGCACATCAATGCCAAGTGTCCCTTGGCCTACATCCAGCCTGCCGCTTCCCAAGCCACCACTAACGTCTAAGCCACCTGCAGCTCCACCAGGCGCGGAGATATTGATCGGATTCACACGTGCCAGTGGGCGGCTATTCAGCATCTTGTCCAGCGCATCCTCTGCAGCTAGCGCCCTAGTTGAATCCTCACTGCCAAAAAACGAAGCCACACGATGCATACCCCGCCCCAGCCCATTGCTAAACGAGGTCCCCTCCAAGAGGGTCTTGTTCAAGATCGTCCCGGCACCATAGCCAACGCCTAGGGCGCCAGCGGCAGCGGCTATCGGTATGGCTGCACCCCCTGCCGCCATACGAACACCCGCGCCGCCAGCAACTCTTGCAGCCCCCAGCACCGTACCCATACGGGTTGCTGCGCCACCAAGCCATCCGCCCAACTTGCCTGCAACGCCACCGCCCCCCAGGAGGGCTGCAGCAGTAGATGCTGCCGCCAAGGCCCCCAAAGCCACGGTTGCGGCGTAAGCCGCTGCTGTTGTCTTGGGGAATTCATCGCTTAGGGCCACCGTCTTATCCATTAAGGTATTGAGCGGTCCTGCAATGCCCTCCAGGGCATCGCTCGCGGCAATGTCCTTGCGGTTTGCCAGATCAACTGCACGTGAACCACTTCCCTCACTCAGGAACAGATACCCCAAGGCCACCGACCCTCCAGTCTCACCCTGGACGGCTCCCATCACCTTTGCGCCGTAGTCGCGTGTTTTCGCCAGACCGGAATAGCCGCCAAACTCTTGCAGGTCATTGATGATGGTGGAGATACCAGCACTCTTGTAAATGTCTGCAACGTCCGAGTAGCGTTGAGCTCGCTCTTCAGGCGTAAGGCTTTTGTCGGCAGCTGCCATCGCAGCTCGCGCCTTGCCCTGCGGGTCTTGCTTCGCCATCACGCGGTCAAGCATCGCCATGTACGTGTCCACGGGCGTCTTCCCTGCAGCAGCTCCTTTTACCATCTCAGCTGTCAGGTCGATGCCTTGCTTGGCAAAGTCCTTGCGGGTGGAGTCGGCAGGTATCTTCTGCATGAAGTTCCGCAGGTTGTTGGCGGCTTCATCATTGGTTCCCGCCGTAGAGCGCACCTGCTGCAACATGGTGACCATTGCTTCCACACCAGCCATGCCTTTGTAGCCCTTAAACATGGGTGCTAATGGGCCGATCCACTTCGCCGAGTCTTTGATCTCAAATCCACCCTCCTGTCCAGCACGCATCACTTTGGCAAGGGCAAGATCAATTTGCTCTGGCGCCAGACCAAAGTTCACCTTCATTTTTTCCGCAGCCTGGACAAGGTCATCTGAGCTGGCCCGGCTGGCTACAGAGGTCCGCATGATGGAAGGCAGCAGCTTCTCACTCTCTTCTTTGGAGAATGACCCGGTGCCTACCAGCTTCTCATAGGCCCCCAGCGCATCGTCACGCCGAGCACCGCGCACGTTTCGCACGGTGCCATTGATGAGGGCATTGACCTGGGCATACCCGGCGCGCAGCTCATTGATGTCCTTGGCCCCGGCGTAGGCCGTCGCGGTTGCAGATCGCAAGCGCATGTCGTAGTCCATAGGCTTGTCAAACCCGGCCTTTGCCACCATTCCAGCACCAACCACGCCAGCGCCAAAGCCCGTAACCGCCTGCAACCCCTTGTTGGCCGCGCTCAAGGCGCGCTCATATTTCTCAACCGACTGCTGGGCACGGGCAGCACTCAAGGCGATCTGAGAGAAGTACTTCGCCTGTTTGTCCAGGCTGGAGTTGTGCACGCCGCCAATGCGCATAAGGAAGCGCTCGTAGGTGCCCAGCTTCTTTTCCGTCTCGCCCAAGGCCTTTTGAATCTTGTCTTGCGCCTGCGTCAACGCCTTGGCATCGTCACCCGCCTTCTCCCGGATGTTCGACACCAGGTCAATGAAGTACTTCAGTTTTAGTTCACGCATGGCAGTAACTTAATTGGACTTGGTTGCACGCCTAGTGATGTCAAGCGCCATGGCCTGAAGCTGCGGCGTTGGCACCACCTCCAGTGAAATCGGCGAGCAGTGCAGGGCCAGACTCAGGGAGACCAGCATGCGATCCCACATCTGCAGCCTGGCCCACGGGCTGTGGGGATGAGCTGGTTCCGGCCGGAATGCGGCCAACGGCAAACTGGTCGAAGTCAGCCTGGGTGATAACGCCGTAACGCAACTGGGCGGCCAGCGTCACCAGTACCACTCGCTCCTCAAGCAATTGCAGATCGTGGGGGCTCAGCTTGCCAAAGGTGTCCAGGTCAAGCACGGCCAGGGGGAGCTTGGTTCCATCGCACTCAAAGTATTCGCAATGGCGCATGGTCATTGCGTAGCGGAAGTCAGACTCACTTACCAGCAACTTGGGCACACCGCCCACCGTCATAACTCGCTCCGCCATCCGGGCTGCAATGCGCTCGTCAGCCACGGACGTTTCACGCAGCCGGACCGTGCGGTACTTGATAGTCTTGCCGCCCACATCTGCAGGCAAACCATCAGCCAGGGTCAGTTGGAATATGTCGTCAATGCTGGACGACACGACAGCGGGGGTGCTTTGTGTGTTCATGGCATGCAGTGTCTGACTGCACGCCAGTTTGGTCATGGTGAAACACTTCACCGCACCAAATGAAAGGGCGGAGCACCTTTCGATGCCCCGCCCAGTGCCCTACATGGGCCAGCCTTCACGCGCTACAGTTGTTCAGTTCACAGCCATTGCAGCTCTGAATTCAGGATGAAGGTGATATCCACCGTGCCGCCACCGATATCACCAATGTCGCCAAACGTTGCTTTAGGTGCCATGACCTTGCGGCCGGTAAAGCTGTCGCGCATCGAAATCTGCACATTGCTCATACCCGCATACGTCTTCGGATCAGACGTAGACGCCCACTGCAGCTTGGCCTTGAGCAAGCGAGCCACACGGGCACGCAAGACAAAGTCATCACCACTTGCCGACAGCTTGGGCGAATTGGTGAATCCGGCCGCACCAGAAATGGAAGCGGAGCTGTCTTCAAACGCGATGGGTGCCCCATCCACAATGATCACGTCGACATGAAAGAGTTGGTTTTCACCTGCCATGTGTTTCTCCTGGTAGTTTCAAATAAGGCCCGACTTACACCTGACCCGCAACCACGTTGCTGGTCACCTCGGTCTGGTAGTGCTGGGTCAGGATCACAGGCTCATCCATGATCTTCAATTTGCCGTTAGGGGCATCAATCTCCACCTTCAAGGTCGAGATGTAGTAAGGCATGTTCTGGCACAGGCCTGCATCGCAGAAGATCTTGTACAGCCCAATCATGATTTCTTCGGCCAAATCAACCGTCATGATCTTTTGACCCGGAATCGGCTGTTCCACGTACTGCCCCAGCTTGTAGCCTGCGTTGTTGTACTTGTTTTGGAACTCGGTCACCCGATACCAACGGTAGAAGCTCATCGTCTTGAGCCAGCACATTTCGGCCATGCTGCGGTCAGGCGCGCCACCAGGGCTCAGCTTGTAGTTAGTCACCATGCGCAGCAGGCTGCCGGTGTAATCCACAGCAATGTTCAGTGGTGAGCCGCCTTTTGCCAGCAGGTTATTCATGCTGTCAACTACAAAACCCGCACCCTGCACAGGCCCTCTGTAGCCCAACAACTTGGCAGTCGGCCCCACAGCCGGGTCAATGGCAGCGCTGCTTTCAATCGCAGCACCTGCCATGGCTGCAGTCTCCCAAGGGGAAGTGCAGTCATTGGTCACAGCAATGGTGTGCACATGCGGGCTGTTGCGGGTATTCAACCAGGTGGTGATGGCGGCCTCAGTGCCACGTACGCAGGTCACTACCATGGCGTCTTGCATGTTGTTCTGCAGCCAGCGGGCAGCCAGCTCGTTTTCAAACAACACCATGTTGGGGCTATCGGTGAATGGGTTGACGATTTCCGTCGCACGGTAGAGATTCATCGCCGTGATCACGGGAGTCACATCTGGCAACACTGCACCACCTGCCATAGCTGGCGTTGTCAGCGTCACACCAGTCGCCAGCGCATCGTCTGGGTAGTAGGTAGTGCGTACGTTGATGTCGTTGCCTGTCGGGCCACCCCACCGAGCAGTGATGGTCACCGTACTGGCAGCCACCGCCGCAGTGACAGGCAGCTTAGCCATCGCATTGATGGCGGCGTTCAACTTGGTTGCAATCGTGGCCGAGGTGTCGGCGGTCGTTACCCCCACGCTTACCCGCTCACCGCCGATGTACAGCATCACCTCACCACCTACGGTAGGTGCGCCGCCAACTACCAAAGCACTGGTCGCCTTGACGGCCGATCCGCCTTCATTAATGGCAATCACATCAATGGGCAGGCCCAAGTCAGCATTGGCCTTGGCATCACGCCACATTGCCAGCAGCATGGAGCCTTCGCCCAGCTTGGTGATGGCATCTGCCTCCGTAGTGATGGTGGACAGCGTATTGACGGCCAGCGTGCCGCCCACCAGCTTGTGGCCCACCAGGAGCAGGCGACGTGGCATACCGCGCATGCCGCGAATCGCGCGGCTGAAATCAATCTTGCTGGCAACGTAGGGCACCAGAAAGTTCAAGCTCATCAAATTGGAAATAGACATTTAGGTGCCCTCCGTTCAGTTGGTTTCAAAAATGGTTGGAATGCAGGTTTGGTGGCGTTTACACGCGCACCAAGTCTCCGTCTTGCAAGCGCCGCAGGGTGGTCACCGTCACGGTCTGCAGCGTGGGCACACCAGCCTCAAAGTCCTTGCCGGTTTCGTTGTTGATCAGCTCCAGGCCATCGGCCACCTGGACATGAATCAGTTCACCCAGGCGAGGTGTCTCTTGTGCGGTTGCCACGCCTTGTGTCTCTTCAGGCATGGTCTTGTTATCTGCTTTGGGCATAGTGGCTCCGTCAGTTGGTAGGGAAAATAATTTTTTCGGTCACTGTCAGCGGTGCGCCAGTGGGCGGCGCTGCAGCGGGCTCAGTAATGCGAGCGGTGTCTTCAATAGCAACGCTCAGCCAGTCATACAGTGCAGGCTTGCCGTCAGCTCCAGCAATCGGCTTCACCGCCTGGTGCCAGTCCACTAGCCAAACGGACTGGCCCAACTTGTCCACCGCACGGCTGTAAAGGTTCTCAGCTGATGCGTCGTCTTCGAGTGGCCCCACATTAATTAATGTGGAGGCAGAGCTGTCTGGCATCCACTGGCGCATCACCAGGCACAGCTTTTCAGCCAAGGCCATACCCTGACGCATACGCACTTCGCGCTTCGCGTTCTTCGCCACCACAAAGGCAGCCACACGCACCTGGCGCGCATACTTCCCGCTCAAGCGATGGCCGGCGTGCAGTGGTTGCCAACCCAGCACGGTTACAAAGATGGCCGGGCAGGTGTAGCTCACCTTGTCCATCTCCCCCGTATTGAATTCACCACCATAGGGTTGCACAGTCACCACTTCAGTCTTAGCGAAAGAAGCGCGTATATAGGTTTCCACCTGGTCAAGCAGTGCAGTGCTCATTGCAGCGCCCTCAGCTCAGCAATCAACAGGTCACCGACTCGCCGCTCTTGGCGCTCGCCCATGCCCATCACTGGGCGGGCGGGCAGAGTGAAGCGGTGCCCCTTGCGACCTGTTTCACCTCCAAAGTGGTGAATGGCGGCATAGACCGAGTTGCTACCGATAGCCAGGCCAGCGCCTTCTAACTGAAAGGTGTAGCTGTCATACAGGTGGTGCTTGTCGATCAGCGTCTTACCGGCGCGGCCGATAGCAGCCTCGCTTTGCTCCATGGGCTTGCCATCAAACAGCTTTTGCCCGTCCAGGTTGTCCTGGATGTCGCCCTTGAAGTACTCACCGATATCCCGGCGAACCTCTGCAAACTGGTTTGCGCTCAGCACTGCCAGGCGCGCGAGATGCATGCTGATAGGGCTTGCATCAAAGCCATAGCGAATGGATGTGCCTGCCATCAATAGCTCCTGGGCGGAAAGCTGCCCCAGTTGAAATTGGATGCAGCCTGCCCAGTACGCACACGCCCACGGCTTGCCACTTCTTCCCCGGCCACGGTGATCAAAGACACCCGGCCAGACTGCACATCCTTCAGCCATGCGCGCCAGCGGTCGGCAATCTGCACCATTCGCTCCGTGGCGTTGTCAGAGTCATCAGACACGCCCTCGCGGGCCAAGGCAATGCAGCACTCTTCAAGGGTGCCCGCATTAGCGTCAGAGGTCGACAGCGGCAATGTGACGGCACCACGCAGGTAGCCATCCATGAAGTTACTCACGGTCGCCAGCTTGCGGGTGATGCGGTCTTTGGCGGCGTTGGCCGCAGCTTGCTCGGCGGCGCTTGGCGTGCCGGTCCATGACCCAGTCAGCGCACCACTCAGCAACTGGCTGGTGAGCAGCTGCTGCTCATCGGCCAAGAGCTGGGTGGTCTCATCCAGGCCATATTCCTGGACGAAGCGCTGGGGGGTCGCGTAAGCCATGGCGCTTTACTTCTTCTTCGCGGCCGCAGCGGCTTGCGCAGCGTCAAAGGTAGCCTGGTCAGCGTCCAGCTTGGTTCGGGCAGCAGCCAATGCAGCGGTTTCAGCATCTAGTTTGATCCGCGCATCCGCTAGGGTAGCTTGATAAGCTTCCAACCCATCGCGGTCTTGCACAAGGCGCGCACCCTCAGCTTCTAATCGTGCCCGCCACGCTTTGAGAAACTCTTTTTCCTGATCCAAGGAAGGCCCCAACACCACGGCAGTGCCCGGTGCCTTATCAGCCTTGCTGACCTCGACAGCACCCACTTCCAACAAGGGCTTAGCCAGCAACTCATTGGTTTCGAAGTCTGTCCCCGCCGGTTGACCAGGACCGTAAAGCACACCGTTGTGCTCTACCGCCACTAAGGCCGTGAGAACAACTGACAACAAAGCATTCGACATAAGTCTCTCCAGAGAGGGTTTTTGAATTTAAAAGAAGGCGGTACATACCTCGCCTCATGCCATCCAGTTGGACCTTAGGCCACCGCGTTCTGGAAGTAGTAGCCCAGCGCTGTAGCACTCACTACTTCTTTCACAGACTCCGCCACACGCACGCGCTGGGAGCCACGGATACCCATATTGGGTTCGGGCCTCTCTCCGGCCACCTTGTCACCCCACTGGGCAGTGAAGCCCCAGCAAGGCTGCTGCGCCATAGCGGCTTCCTTGTCCACGTAGAGGAACGCGGCATGCTTGCCCCAGACGCGCTGGTTATTCACTGCCTGACCCTTGCGAGCGGTGTTCACAAAACCAGCGCCAACAACTACCCTCTGGATTTCCAGCACTTGGGCGAGCTGGTCGCGGGTTACTACGCCACCGGTTTGCGCAGTGCCGAATACAGCTTGCACAATGCGCGGGTGCTGACGCAGTTTGGTAAACGTGGCCTGACCAAACACCGCGACGTTGGGGCGGTATACCGGTACGTCCAAGGCAGCCAAGATGGCGTCCAGTGGGTTGCTGTTGGCAAAGTCAGACCACTGGCTGGTGCCGGACAGCGTTGCTTGGTTACCGGCCGCGAAGTTGGCGGTGTTGAACACTCGGCCCGCCACACGCACCTCACGGTCCAGCTGAATCAGCTTGGTAGTCAGCATCGTGCTCACATCCAAGGGGTTCGGCGGGCCACCGCGCGCTGGTTTCACCATGCTGTTGAAGGCTTCCACTTCATCATTCGGAACAATGTCGTCCAAGCCGTAATCCAACACTTCGTCGTTGACCAGGCTTCCGGTGAAGTCCACTTCAGTTGGCACACTCTTGCGGCCCACCAGCGTCTGCGGCACAGTGAAGCCCTGCGCCACGTCATAGTTTGACCAGGCGAACTTCTTTGCGGTTCCGATGCGCGGCATCACTTCATCAGCGATGAGTGCAGTGGCCGGGTTTGAATACACCATCGCAATGGCGGTCAACGTCGGGTTGATAGGAAAGGCAGTTGTAGCCATGTTTTCTCCTGAAAATTGAAAGGTGAACTCAAGCCGATCCCAAAGGACTGGCGCCGACTTTTAGCCCTGCACAGAGCCCGGTTCGATGGTGAAGCGAATCACGTCACCAGCAGCACTGGCAGACTCATCTGCGACGCCGATGATTCGGTTGTTCACGCCAACACCAGGCGCTGCAGTCACAGCACGGCCTACGCCGTCCGAGGTGATCAGGGCGCCGCGAGTAATAGCCGCACCAGCTTCGACCCAAGCAATGCCGACACGAACCACGTCAACACGCTCGCCAGTGGCGATGCCTGGAGGCATTTCGTTCACCACACCGATGATGGAATCTGTGGCTGCGGTAGCTAACGCCACATTGCGGTCGCCGGTGCCGGGCCTTACTAGGCGGTTGTTAGGAATGGCAGCGTCAGCAACATAGTTCACTGCCAGTAAAGGATTAGCCATGTATTTCTCCGAGAGTTAATGGGTGGGTTGGAGTCAGACGGCGCGGGACACATAGGCCACCGCTTCCGGCAAGGACACCGACAAGCCCTTGCCTTCCTGTTCTTTCATGTACTCGCGAGCACGGTCGGCAATCTGGTTCGCATCAGTGCGGTCAATGGCGTTTTGATCGCCGCCAAGATCAGATTGGTTGCCCAGCTTGACCACAGCCTTGCGCGCTGCCATGAAATCCGCGAAGAACTGAGCAGCCGTCTTTTTTACTTCCTTGCTGTCTGCAGCACTGAAGCTGAATTCACCATCGGCCGACTCCAGGGAAGTCATGAATTCAGCCAGACCATGCACCTCGGCAGGTGTGACCAGACCCTTTGCAGTCCAGTCATTGATCTGCACACCAATGCGCTCGGCTTGGCGTTCTCCCTGCAGACGTACCAGTTCTGCCTGGCTGGCTGCAAAGGTTGCAGCAGCGGCTTCTTCCGCTTCTTTGCGGGCCTTGGCAACAGCAGCATCTAGCTGCTCTTGGGAAATCGACATAGCACCTCCTGGTGTGTTGGTTTGAGAAAAAGAACCTGCTGTGCTTGGTGCCACTTCAGCGCGAGCCGCCGCCTTCACACGCTCTGCGGCATCCGCTACAGACTGGATGCGCCAGTTGGGCAAGGCCGCATCCGCAGCATCAATGCCCTTGTCCGCAATGAGCTGCTCACGCAGGCCGCGCAGCAGCTCCGCCGTGTCGCCCAGGGCGTAGCCGATGTCCCAGTCCTCTGCATCAAACTCATAGGCATCCACCTCAGCGCTGTAGTCCAGCGGGGTCAAGCCATCAATGGCCGGGGCAGCAGCACCCAGCCAGCCCACATGACGCATCCGCCAGCCAGCATCCTTGTCCTGGAACACCGACACCGAGCGATTGCGGTAAGCACCGCTGTTCACACCAGCTTCAAAGGCCGGGTTGATGTCTTCAAACTTCACAAACAGGGAATTGCCCTCGCGCTTGGCACCATCGGGCTTCACCCAGGCAAAGGCCGGGTCGTTGTGCTTGGGGTGCCCCAGCACAGCAGGCGCGGCGCCAAGCGCCAGGTTGCTGACCATCTGATCCAGGTCAGCTTCAGTGAAGGTGCAGCTGCGGCCTTTGCTGTCGGTATGTGCTCCAGCGCGGAACACCTCAATCCAGTCGGACAGGCCTTTGAATTCGTGAGAAGGTTGGAGTGCTTGTGTCATGCCCTGCACTGTGCCGAGCAGGGTCAATTACGTCATGGTGAAACGCTTCACCAAATAGAGTAAGAAGTGGTTTTGCAAATGAGGCCCGTGGCGGGCTTTGAAGCGTTGCAGGCTCCCGATGTACCGGGCTAGACGCTGCAAGCGGTTTTAAACGGGTTTGTGCCGTTTTTAAACAGGGTTTGCCTGTTGGGCAGCACCTGAAGCCATGTTCAATGCAGCACCCCTGACTTTGTTCACATGCGCTTCTAAGTCTGAGTTAAGCACCATGATCAACTTGGCCAAGTCGCCACGCTGTAATTGTGGCAGACCTTCACCGCCATTGCGATCACTATCGGCAAGTTGCGCCACTGCACGGAACGCACCCAGCTGGTCGCTTAAAGCATCAACGGCGTCCACCACATCAAACGCGGGGTGTTGTTGATTTTGGTTGATATAGATGGCCGACACCTTGGTCGGCCCAGACAGATGGTCAGGCAGGCTCACATTAACTCCCATTTGAATAAAGCGCCTGACCGCCGATATGGCGGCGGCTCGAACGGGTTGACGGACCGGGAGACGCGGGGGCGTACCGGCAGGAGTTCGCACTCCTCCCATCCGAGCCGCCAAAACTGGAGCTGGATGAAGGAGCCGCAAACACTGCGGTTGGCGGCTCGCGCCGCGTCTCTGAGAGGCCGTCAAACCCCACTGCGCTTTTTATGCGCAGCGGTGAAATTATCGCAGCAACGTGCTGCCGCCTAGACCAAATGGGTCATTTGCAGCGCCAGGTGTGCTGCGGAGGGACGGAGCCTCTTCTGCAAAGAGGTCCATAGTGAAGTGATCGGTACTGTCGCCATGGCCGCTCAAGATGTTGAGCACATGGCGGCGGCTATAGCCGGTAGCCTCTGCTGTCTCATCTACTGTTAGGCCTTGCTCCCTGCATTGGCGCACCTGGTCGTGGCGCAGTTCACGCAGGTATGAGTCGCCCTTGGGCAAGTCAAAAGCCTCGCCACCGTATTCCTGCACTAAGAGGGCAAAGGCCTCTTCGCTGAGCGCCATGCGCAGCGGGTGCTCTGCCTTGGGTGTCTTGGGCACTGTGACCCGTGCGCCCCCATGCATGCCGATCAGGCGCAGGGTGTCAGCCTCACCAATCACACGCACCAGCTCGCGCAGGCTCTCGGGCAGAGCCTCACGCTTGATGGTCAGCACAGGGGCGGTGCGGCTCATGCTTGCTCACATTCCTGTAGAAACTGGAACATCGGCCAGTAATAGTCAAATAGTGCCGTGTGGCCCTCGGCCTGGGCACGCCGCAGGCTGTTAACCATGTTCAGCACATCCTCACGCTGGCCCGCTGTAAGTGCATTCAAGTCCATTGCCTGAATACGAGGCTTCACATAGTCCGGCAGATGGCGCATGGCCCAGCCCTTAAGGCCCTCAATCACTGCAAAGTGGTTTGCCCACTGCAGCGCATCCACCTTTGCCATACGCTTGGTGTATGCAGCCAATGCCACCTCGCTCGGATCGCGCACCTGGCCCAGCACATGCAGCATCAACCAGATCGCCCGCACTTTTCTGCTCTGAGCGTCTTGTGCCAGCGTGCGAGTCTGCTTAGCTTTGCCGGTGGGTTTTACCTGGAAGCCCTTGGCTTTGAAGTGCTTAATCACACGCTCACGCTCAACCGCATTCAGGTCTGCCGAGCTTTCCTTGCCAGTCAGCTCGCGCAGTACATACACATAGTCGTCACGTGTCATAGAGAAGTGAGACCGCGCCATGTGGATCAGGGCCAGCTCCGACTTACGGCGAGGGTCTTTCGTCATGTTCATGGGTTTCATTCCTTTTTCAAGCCCCCATCAATAGAGGTTTGAAAAAAGCCCCCGGCCGAGGCCGAGGGTTAAAAATCAATGGCAGCCCGCGCTGCTCGATTGATCAGGGAGAATTTCGATTCAGTGGATGGCAGCGAACTCGGCCCACAGTTGCTTTGCAACGGCAACCCAGCCAGCCTTCCATTCCGGCTCAAGCTGTGCCCAGTTGGGTTTCGGATGCAGCTGGTCAAACGCGCCGTTGTTCGCCATCTCTTTCACATGCGCTTCAAAGGCGGCTTGTGCAAGCTGGTCAAAGGTTTTCAAGCTGCCACCTCTGTATCCACTTCAAATGGGACAATCACAAAGTCCTCCACACCGGTGACGATGGACACGCCAGGCACGCCCTTGGCCTTTTCGGGCTCATTGAGCATGGCTTCTTTGTTGATCTCTTCCTTGGATCGAATGAAGGCATTCATGCCCATGTTCTTGAGCCAGGCGATCACGGCATCCACGCCAGTGACCTTCACGCTTGGAGGGCGCTGACGCCACTGCACCTCGCCGGTGACCAGGTTGGCCGTCTTGCCTTTGCCGCATAGTTCTTCGCGGTTGGCTTCGCAGTAGATTTGCACGCCTTTTTGCAGGCCAGCAATCTGCTCCTGCAGGTCTTTCAGCGTAGGGGCAGCATCGTCGGTGAGCTTGGCCACCTTGTCGTTGAGGTCAGCGCTCACACGGCCGTGCTCACGCGAGAGGTCGCCAATCTTGCGAATATCGCTTTGCACCTGCGCCATGGTTTGGGGTGCGTCGGCGGCTTTGGTTTTGATACGGGTTGCCATTTCAGTTTCCTTCTTCGGTTGGTAAATCTTTGGTTGGGATGGGTACACGCTTGCGGATGGCCGCAATCTGCTCACGGATCGCGGCGGGCATCGGTGCAGCCCGCTTGTTGTCCCTATCCAGCTTGGCCAGTTCCGGGTCTTGGGTGGGGAACACCTTGCCCAGCGCATCGCCAATAGCCATTGGCTGGCCCTTGACGGTCACCGTGGCATTGGTGGAGCCATGCTTGCGGCCCGCTTCAGATTCACGCTCTTGTGCGGCTTCAGTACGGTCAGCCATACGCATCAGCGTGGCGTACAGGTAGCCATTGCCATCCAGTGGCAAAGACAGCGTGCCTTTCTCCTGGGCTTCAAACACGGCCTGCAGCGCTGCCTTCCATGCGTCTGGCCCCACCGCCCAGGTGCGGCCGTTGCGCTCAATTGCGGTGCGCTGAATGTCTGGAACCAGTTCACCCAGCAGCTTGGCCAGCTTGTCCATGCGCAGCTTCTGTTTTGGCGGCTTGTGGAGGCGCAGGTAGCGCACCACTAGACCGCCGAGCGAGAAGGACTGAACCAGCAGTGAACCGATCAAGCGACGCACCTGGTCGTCATCCACCATGCGCGCAATGAGGTTGTCCAGGCTTTCTTCTGCCCCACACACCTGGCAGGTAGTAGTCAATAAGCTAGCGCTCATGGGTTTGGCCCCATCAACCAGGCCACGACAGCGGCTAAGGCTGCACCAGTCTTTTGCACAAAAGTGCGCGCTGAAGTTTGACGGCGGTAAGGGCCATCAATCACGCCTGGAGCAAACGGCTTGGGTTGCACCTCATAGTCATCGCAATCCGCACAACAGGGCTTACGGTTTTGGCATACCCCCAGCTCTAGGCATGGGCGTGGCGGGCGTGCAGGTGTCCGGTTACAGGTCGCCTGGTTCATGTTGTAGCCCTCCGTCCACGGGCTGCGGTCACACACACCACAACCGCTTCGGGGAACAGCTCCAGTGCGCGCTCCAGTGCATCGCAGGCGTTTGGGTACAGGCCTTCATGCTCACCACGTGACCCGTCAGGCATCTTGATGACAACACGGCAATGCACTAGCAGCAGCGGGCCGAATACCGGGGCCCGCACGGTTTCAACGGCGGCCAGCATTACTTGTCCCCTTCGTAACGGGGTTTGCTCATGAACAGCACCTTGGCTGCAATGGCTTCAATCAGGGCGCGAGACAAGGGCAGCTTGCCCATGCCATAGTCCTTGATCGCTGGGATCAGGTTTTCATTGAGCACTCGGGCGCTGCCATCGGCATAGGCCCAAAGGGTCTCCAGCACTTCATTGGACAGGTCACCGGCATCTGCCAAGGCAATGCGCGCCATGTCGTCGGCATCGTCGCGGCTGATGCGTTCAATCGTCTTGGGCCACATGCCCACCCGGCTGCGAATCTGGTCAAACTGGCCGTGCTGCGGCTTGATCAGGTTGGTCAGTTTTTCCGTGCCCACCAACACCACGCCTACCTGCGCCATGTCGCGCAGACGACGCAGGTGCTCTAAGGCGGCGCTGCTCATTTTCTCAGCCTCATCGGCAATCACCACATAGTTTGTGCCCCTCAGCACGCGCACCAGCTCTTGAAACTTGAGGTTCAGTCCCGCAGGCACCGCATTATTCAATTGCCCAAGCAGCTCAGTCATCAGCACGCCGGGCGTCATGTTCGGGCTCACCTCAACTAGCAAGGTCATAGGGTGCGTCTCACGGTATTCCCGGCAGCAGCGGCTCTTGCCTATGCCCACATAGCCAGTCACCACACCAAAGTTTTGGTGCTTGCGCGTGCGGTCCATCACCAGGCACATCAGGTCGTGCACGCTGCCTTTGATGTAGCCTGGCGTGCCATCACGCATGCGGTCGCCCTCTACCTCCAACACAGCCAGCATCTGGTTGAGCTGTCGGGTGGGGCTGCTCACGTACTTGCCGCTCAAAATCTGGCTCAGCGTGCCACCAGGGATGTTTGATTTCTTACTCAGCCACGCGCGGCTTTTGCCCGCGTCGTTGAGCCACTTCAGGACTTCTTTCACCTTGGTCCGGTCTTGCTCGGAGTAGGCACCTGCAGCAGGCATGCCTGGCAGTGCGGTTTGATTGATTGCGGGGGTGCTCACTTGTCATTCCTCCAATTGAGTAAATCGATTTCAATAACTTCAGGGGCCTTGTCCGGCGCTGGCAGCGCAGGGCGCAGGGATTCGATGGCGGCAAACTGGCCGCTGGCTTCGATGGGGTCGTCGCGTCGGCCTTTGGCCTCTGCCACCTTGCGTTCCAGGCGCTTGAGCTGGCCCTGCAGTCGGCGGTCTCGGCCTTCTTCCAGTCGGCTGGTGGGAAGTACGCCGATCTTGTTGACCAGCTTGGCCTCCACCACCAAGCGACCCTTGGTGTCGTAAATCCAGACGCAGCGGTCGTTGTGCAGGTCGTATTCCACGTCCACCTTCTGCGCGTCGAACAATGCCAAGGCCTCGGCAAAGTAAAAGCGGTTGTGCAGGCGCACTGTCTGGCGCAGCACCGTGCAGGTCTCGCGGGGGCGGGCAAGGGCGTCCATGCTCAACTCCACTGGCACCGGCTGCAGGTCGTTCCACACCTGCGCGGGCGTGCGGCCGTGTAGCTTGTCCTGCGGCTGGTTGTGGTAGTGATCCAACCAAGCGGTAAAGCTTTCTACATAGCTCTGCAGGCTGGGCAACGTGCGGCGGCCCATGCTCAAGTCAGCGCTCAGTCGGCGGTTGGTTTCCGGAGCCATGTCGTCGCCGCAGTACACCTGGCCGTTTGCAAAGAACTTGTCGTGTTTGTCGCGCACGGTGCGGAAGAACCGTTCAATCCAGCCCTTGCCGTGCGGGTTGCCCGGCAGCGCACCGATCACACCAATGTCCATGCGTGCATAGAAGCCGGTGCTTTCATCGGACAGCAGGCGGGCACGGTAGCCGGGGCCTCGGTCCACGTACACCCATGCGGGAACATGGTCGAAAGTGCGCATGGCGTGGCTCAGCGCAAACATGGTCGAGACCGTGCTTTCGCTTTCCGACAACCACCAGCCCACGATGTAGCTGCTCTTGATGTCGATGAACACCGTCAGCTCGGGGCGGTATGGCTTGCCAGTGTTGGGGTGCGCCACGTAGCAGTCGGCCGTGTGGCCGTCGCCTGCGTAAATTTCACCCACCAACACTTCGTCCAGGCTGCGGCGCTGGAACTTCTGGCGCGTCAGCCTGTGCAGGTGCTGGCCGATCCGTGCAGGGCTGAACTTGCCCAGGGTCGCTGGCAGCGCCTTCAGGTAGCGTTTCACCCGGCTTTCAGTGACCTCTTCAAAACCCTCTTGAATGAGCTTTGATGTCACATCGGCAAACCCTGGCTTGCCGGGCAAGTTGTAGAGGGCCACGGCGCGCTCTTCCCAGCCGTAGGCCTGTCGGACGCGGCCGGTGTGCTTGGGCAGCAAGGCGTTCTTGCCGTCCGTGATGTAGCTGCTCAGCCAGCGCTTGATGGTGGGCTCGCTAATCACGTCAACTACCGCGTCACCGGCCAGCATGGCAACTAGGTGCTTGGTCCGCAGGTCTGCCGTGCCCGCTGCGAGCTGCGACTTCAACAGTGCTGCTGCATGGTTGATGCTTGCGCCGCCATTCACCAGGTCGGCAAGCGGCTGCAGCAGCGACTCACGCAGGCCCGCCACCCGGCGCGCTTCGTCACTGGCGCTGGCCCAAGGGTCCGGGTTCAGAGCCGCAGGAAGATCACTCATCTGGCGGATGTCTTTTGTTAATTTAAGGAGTGCGCCCATAGGTCACCTAAAGGGGGTGGGGTGTCCGATGTGTGCTTAGGCCTTGCCCTTGCGGGCGTTGGCTGCGAGTGATGCGGCTTGCATTGCCCGCTCAGCGCGCCCTTTGTCTTGGGGGCACCATGGACTCACGATGACGACCGACACGCCTTGCCTTGCGTACTCGGCAAGTGCTTTAGATGTGAGCACCTCACGACCCCGGTCAACGTAGACAGTCTTGGTTTCGGTTGCTGTGCTCATTTCTTGCTCCCAGTGGTTGCTGGGGCTTCTGGTGCCTTGGTCGGACGGCCCTTGCCCTTCGGGCGGGCCTGTGCGCGCTCATGCTCACGCAGGGCGGCTTCGTGCTGGTGCACGGCTGTCAGGCGCGCCCAGTCTTCGGCCACGCCCTTAATCTCCGATGCATCCAGGAAGGCCAGTACATCTGGCTGCCCTGAGACCCGATCAACGTCCTCGCCCATCGCTTCGACAAAGCTCTTGATAGAGCCGTCTACCAACTCGCGCAACGCTAGCAGGCCGGAGAGGCCGAGTCGAAGGGATGGCTTCACCCATTCGGCCGCTTCGTTGTGGGCAACCAAGCCGACGATTTCAACGCCCACCGGATGGAGCGACGTGATAGCCAGCTCGGCTTTCTTGATCAGTGCAGCCAGCTCAGCGCGGGCATCCGCCACCACCAAGGGCACAACCTGATCTTCGGCGTCACGCTCGGCGCGGCGCTGCTTCTTCTCCAGGGCCTTCAGGTCTGCATCGGCCTTGTCGCGCTGCACAGCGAGGTCGGTGCTGGTGGCCTCCAGCTCACGGATGCGCTGACGCAATCCGCGCACGCTCAAGTCGTCGAGATCGCTGTGCTCATCCGTCAGCAAGTCCTCAATAACAGCGTCATCGGCCGCGGCAAGCATCAGGACCTTTGACTTGGGCATTGCGAGCAGCCGCTCTCTTTCGTCTTCTGTGCGAGCCAGCAGGAACTTGGTGTAACTAATGGCACGGTAGGCAGCATCCTTACCGAAACCTCGTTCTTCTATGAGGTTGAGGAATTCGCCGTGCTCACATTCGGCTTGCAGACTGGAAAGGTCCAGGCCAGCAGCAACCATGCAGTGCATAGAGCGATTCATGTTTTGCGCTGCTCGTTCCACACGAATTTCTCTTGGGTCATCCAGGTTCAAGCCAAAACGGGATGCCAGCGCTACTGCCGCCTCTGAGACTTCAAATTTCGCAACGTTGCGAACTTCTGTCGCCGTCAGTTCTTTTGTTTGGTTCTTTGCCATGTTGGTCTTCTTCTCTGGTTGATTTACTTGATGCCCAAAGCGACAGCCACACGGTGACCCTCGCCATACAAACCTTTGTTCACACCGCGCACCACCTCGCTGACGGTGCGGTACTTGAACCCCTTCCTTTGGGACCACTCGGTCAAAGTCACCCCCTCTGCGCGAAGCGCTTCTTTGGCTTCGTTTGCAGTTTTTTTAGTTCCGTTAGTTGAATTCATTTTGCTCATGCGTTCATTCCTCATGACTGTTAAATGCCGTTTATTTAACTGTTATCGATCATAAGTCCTGTTTTTAAAACTTGCAAGCAAAAAGTTTCACTTTCGGAACTATTGGTGCTGCAGAAAAAACAAAGTCCCGTTTTTTAGACTCAATTAGGGCTATGCGTACCGCTTTGTTTGACGGATACTCCTCGTCCCAGTTAACAGTGAATACACCGTTAACCAAATCAGCAGCGGGAGTACAAAAACGTGGATGCAGAAACGGGACTACGGCTAAAAGCCGAACGGCAGAGGCTTGGTAAATCGCCAAATGAATGGGCGGCTATCTGCCATGTAAGTCGAACCAGTCAATTTGCATATGAAGGCGGCGACCGGGCTCCTGATGCCGACTATCTAAAGTTGGCGCACGCCTCCGGGATGGATACGCACTACGTGGTCACTGGTGAAAGGATCAACGGTGACTCAAGCTATGTGGTCGTGCCTCAAATCGACGTGGCAGCGAGTGCGGGCCCTGGCGCAATCAATGGCGATGAAGAATGCAATGGCGGCTTGAGCTTCAGTCGTCAGTGGCTGCACAAGCGCGGACTTCAGCCTAACAACTTGAAGGTCATCAGGGTATCGGGGGAGTCCATGCGTCCTGTTATGAATGACGGCGACAAAGTGCTGGTAGACATCGGCGACACACTACCCAAAAGCGGTCGCGCTTACGTATTGCTGCAAGGTGATGAGTTGCTAGTTAAGTACTGCCAACTCCTGCCTGACGGCTTGCTGCGGGTAAGCAGCGCCAACCCCAATTACCCCACCTATGACATAGACCTGGCAAAGACACCAGGGGTCTCCATAGTTGGCCGAGTGCGTGCATCAACCCACGAGTGGTGAGCCGATGAAAACAGTTGCATCCTTCTTCATGCTGGTCTTTTGCCTGACCCAAGCTCTTGCCACCAACACACCATGCTCTGGAAAGAAGGGCGGTATATCGCACTGCATGGGCCAGCACTTTGTCTGTAATGATGGAACGACCAGTCAGTCCAAGAAAATATGCAGTGCTGAAGCCCCTACGCCACCAGTCAAGGTCAACAAGAAAGAAGGGAAATCAAAATGATTATCAGCAAGCTGACTCCGCTACTTTTACTGCTCGCAAGCGGTGCCATCGCGCAAAATCAACCAAATATGCAGGAGGTGGGCAACTGCGCCTTCATCAAGGGTATGCCGGTCACCCGTGCCGAATGCGAAACACTTCGCAAGAATCATGAAGAAATTGAAGCCAAAACGCAGCGGCAGGAGGAGTTTGCGGCAAAGGCCCATGCAGACTTTGAAGCCCAACGGGCTGCTGAGCGGGAAAAGCTAGCACGTGATCAAGCCAAGTGGGCTGCAGAGCGAGCAGAGCAGCAAGCTAAAGACGCCGAGCGCGAAGCGGAGTACAAGCGGCAAAGTGCTGCTGACGATAAAGCTTATGCGTTGGCTGAAAAGAAGGCTGCAGCCGCAGAGGAATTGCGCAAGTTCAAGTGCGGAGCCGACTACAAAAAGCCAAGTATCGGCATGACCATGGCTCGTGTGCGCGAGTGTGTTTCGACTTCATTTAAAGAAGCCGGTCAAACCAATACTGCCCAAGGTGTTGTCACGACCTACCGCGCTCCAGGCGGCTACCTCCATGTGATTGAAGGTAAGGTTGTTCAGTGGGGAAAGTTCTAGCTGAAAAGGAATTGAAATAGACGGCGCAGCCAAGATGTTGGTTTCGCTGAACGAGTCTTTCCTGCGGATTTAACCGCCCAGCCCTCCGGCGCGGTAAACGCAGACCAATCTGCGGGCAAACGAGTCGCTGGCGTTTTATTCAGGCCAAGGGCATCGAAGCGCGCTCGGAACTCATCAAGCGTTTCGCCATTGCGTAACGCCTCTTCCAAACACTGTCGTACTTTTTGAAGCCACTCGATATCGGGTTGTTTTGGCATGGGGTATTCCTCAGTTGAGTAATTCATTGCGCGCATTGAATCACCCGACAAAAACACTCTCACGGTGAAACACTTCACCATGACCAAACCCCGCTGACTCTAGAGACTGTGGGCTTACTTGTCATAAGCCTATCAACCTCTAGGAGTCAGCCGTGAATAGTCAATTTCCCCGCATGCTCAGTTGGGCACTACTCACCGTAGTGCTCATCATCGTCGCCCTGTTTTTTCATGGGGCATATCCCGGCACACTGCTGGCCGTGACCCTGTACAAGGCCCACCTCATGGCCTTGGGCGGCTGGGGTGGCTACTGGTTAGACCGGGCTCTCTTCCCCTACGACCGGCCGCACCAATACCTTGAGTGCGACATATCGCCAAAAGAGGTTGCGCAAGGTGTTGCCACGGTAGAGCTAGTCGCGTCCGCGTCCTTTGGGCAAACGATGCTGCGCCGTGCCATCGTAGTGGCAGCCTGCCTAATCTGCGTGGGCTTGGGAGCCTGAGATGCGAGTCAGCAACCTGAGCCGATGGACGCAGGGGTACTTCCGTCGTCGCAACGCGCGGCGCATGGAGCGCTTCCAGTCGGCTACGCACCGCCCTCTGCAGCGCGCAGCTCAAGCCATTTTGTGGCTGCATGCCGCGTTCGTCGCACTCATCGTTGCATCCTGCACTTATGGCAACACCGCCCATGCACAGCCCATCCCTCGCGAAGCCCAGCGCTACCAGCTCACACTGAAGCGCGAAGCCCAGCTCGCCTGGGGTCTGCAGGCACCGGTTGCCACATTTGCCGCCCAGGTGCACCAAGAGAGCCGCTGGCGTCTGGACGCTCGCTCACCTGTGGGTGCAGAAGGCCTGGCGCAATTCATGCCCGCCACGACCAACTGGATCGGCGGCTTGTACACCAGCCTGGCAGACCGCGCCCCTACTAATCCCACCTGGGCGCTGCGCGCCCTGGTCACCTATGACAAGTGGCTGGCAGACCGCATCAAAGCAGATGACGAATGCCAGGACATGGCCTTTGCGCTGAGTGCTTACAACGGTGGCCTTGGTTGGGTCTACAAGCGCCAGAAGCTCAGCACCACGCCGGGCCAGTGCCTGGGTGCCACCTGCACCATCAACCCCGGCATCACTGCTGCTGCCCAGAAGGAAAACCAGCATTACCCCGAGCTGATACTGCGCCGCTACAAGCCCCTCTACGCCTCATGGGGCAATGGAGCCTGCTCATGATTCTGAGCGCCATCACCAAATCACTGATGCCGTCTTCCTGGTTCGCCATTGCGGTGTTCTGTATTGGACTAGGCACCGGAGTTGGCGTCACAACATGGGGCCTCACTGCCCGCCATGACGCCAACCTCTCCGCTATCGAGCTAGACCAGGAGCGCAAGGTCTCCGCCGCCCGAGCAAACGACATCGAAACCCTGAAGCTGGCAAAGCGACATGGCGACGCCTTGACGCTGCAGCTCCAAGTCACCGAGTCCACGTTAACCAAGAATCAGAGGGAGCTGCACGATGCAATCCGCACTCAAACCAATGGCCGTGCTTGCCTGTCTGGCAGCGTTGTCAGGCTGCTCAACAACTCCGGCTCCACGGATGGAGCCGCCCATCTGCCCGCGCCCGCCTCAGGCGCTGCTACAGCGGATGGGGCCGCTGCCTCCGATACCGATGTCGCTGACTGGGCAGCCAACGCCCGCACTCAGTACGACATCTGCCGCGCCCGGCTCAACGCCCTGATCGACTGGTAGCCATGGACGAAAAGTTTCACGAACAAGCCAGCCAGCTGGAACTGGATCGCCGCTCAGATGCCTTGGCAGCTGTGCGCCTTACCTTGAACCGTGTGGGCCAGCCTGAATGCGACGAATGTGGGGAAACGATTCCTGCAGCCCGCCGCAAAGCGAGTCCCAACGCCATCCGGTGCATTACCTGCCAACAAGTTTTCGAGAGGACTTACAAAAAATGAGCGATCCAAACAACAACACCACGGTGCTGGTGGAACTGGGCCAAGTCAAAGGCCAGCTATCGGCACTGACCGATCTCATCCGCCAAAACCATACCGCAACGCAAACCCGCATTGAAGACCTTTCAAAGTCGGTTGGTGTACGCTTTGATGGCATTGAAAAGCGCCTTGCTACGCTGGAGCAAAACGAACGCGGAACCGCAATGCGTGCGGCCGGTACCGGCGCTCTGTCGGGCGCTATCGTTGCGGCTGGTATCGCAGCCATGAAGTACCTGGGCCACTGATCAATGGCCTACGACCGCTCCACCCGCAACAAACTGCGCGCCAGGTATGTGCAGGGCTTGCCGCTGGCCACGGCGGCCGAGGCGTGCAAGGTTCCGTACAACACCGCCCGCAACTGGAAGCGCCAGGACGCGGAAGAAGGCAACGACTGGGATATCCAGCGCAATGCCCGCCGCATGACCAAAAGCGGCGTTGAAGAGATGGCCAACGAAGTGCTGGGCGAGCTGGCCGAGCAGTTCCTCGCCACGCTGGAAGCCGTCAAGAAAGACCCCAAGATGGCCGCCGCCCAGCGTGCAGACATCATGGTCCGCTTAATGGACGGCTACAACAAAGCCATCGGTGCCGCCAGCCGCGCCATGCCCAACGCTAACCGCCTGGCCGTGGCAATGGATGTGCTCAAGTTCCTGAACATCTTCATCGCGGGGCGCTTTCCCAAGATGCGTGAGCAGTTCTTGGAAGTGACTGAGGCCGCTGGAGATGACCTGGTGCGCGAGTTCAGTGGGAGCGGTGCCTGATGGCAAAGCAAAAGCGCCTCAAAGACAAAGAGTTCCTAGACGAGCTGCGCGCGTTCGCGGACGAGCAGCGCCGTCTGATTGAGGCCGAGTGCGATGGTTTCTCTACGGACCACGCAGCCCGCGACAAGCGAGCCAGCCGCGCACAGAACGACTTTGAGTTTTTCGGCAAGACCTACTTCCCGCACTACATCAAGGGCGATCCCTCCGCCTTTCACCGTTGGTTCTACGACAACGTGCCCCCCATGCTCGACATGAAGGTGGGCCAGCTCATTGAGGTATCCGCACCGCGTGGCGAGGCAAAGTCTACCCTTGGCACCCAGTTGATAAACCTCTGGCTAATGGTTACTGAGCGCCAGTGGTTTCTTCCCATCGTCATGGACAGCTTTGACCAGGCGGCCACCATGCTGGAAGCCATCAAGGCGGAGTTGGAGAGCAACCCACGCTTGGCGATGGACTTCCCCAACGCCTGCGGCCGGGGCCGTGTGTGGAATGCCGGTGTGATCGTGACAGCCAACGGCCGCAAGGTGCAGGCCTTCGGCTCCGGCAAAAAGATGCGCGGCCTGCGCCATGGCCCGCACCGTCCTGGCTTTGTCACGCTGGACGATATTGAGAACGACGATAACGTCCGCTCCAAAGAGCAGCGCGACAAGACCGAGGCATGGGTGAAGAAGGTTGTGATGCCCCTGGGACCACCAGACGGCTCCATGCACATCCTGTACCTCAACACGATCCTGCATTACGACTCGGTCGCCAACCGCTTCCACCGCAACCCGCTGTGGAAACGTGTCAAGTTCAAAGCCATCGCTCGCTGGCCTGACCGCATGGACCTGTGGCAGGCCTGGGAAGAGATGTTCATCAATGAAGGCGAAGAAGTTGCCGACGCCTACTACGCCGCAAACAAAGCCGCGATGGACCTAGGTGCCGAGGTGAGCTGGCCCACAGTGCGTCCGCTGCTGCGTTTGATGAAGATTCGCGCCAGCGACCACCACGCCTTCGACTGTGAGTATCAGAACGATCCCACCAACGACGAGAACGGCTTCTTCCAGAACATGCAGTACTGGGTGCAGCCGGTGCGTGAATGGGTGTTCTACGGCGCACATGACCCCAGCCTGGGCAAGAACAACAAGAGCCGCGACCCCAGCGCCTGCCTGGTTGGCGGCTTTGACCGTGCGAGCGGCAAGCTGAGCGTGGTGGAGGCGGTAGTCGCCCGCATGATTCCCGACCGTCAAATTAGCCAGATCATTGAGTTTCAGAAGGTCTATCGCTGCCTGGTGTGGGGCGTGGAATCCATCCAGTTCCAGGAGTTCTTTCGCCAAGAGCTGATCAAACGCTCTGCAGCAGCCGGTGTGCCGGTGCCAGCCGTCGCGCTCACACCTCACAGCGACAAAGACCTGCGCATTGAGTCGCTTAGCCCGCACGTCAACAACGGCCTGATCCTATTTAACCAGGCACACACCGTGCTCAACACCCAAGTCCGACACTGGCCCGAGGCCGACCACGACGATGGCCCGGACGCCCTTCACATGCTCTGGATGCTTGCGCAGTCACGGGCCGGTGGCATTCCCAAAATCCGCACAGGTAAAACACGATGACCCCCATCAAAGGCATGATCCGCAACCTCACGAGCTGGCTCGGCAAGCCCGTCGCCACGCCTGAGACAGACCCACAGCGCTTCTTCGGCAATCTGCAAGCACTGCCCAACCCCGACCCCATCTTGCGCGAGATGGGCCGGGCGGATCAGGCCTACCACTCCATCATGATGGACGCGCACGTGATCGGTGAGATCCGCTCCATCCGTGGCTCATTCCGTTCGCACGAGTACCGCCTGGAGATAGGGCGGGACGGCGATAGCAAGTCAGCCGCAGCCATGGCGCTGTGCGCCTCTTGGATGGAGACGAACAGCCCGAACGATATTTCCGATTGGCTGGAGGTGATGTGGCAAATGTGCGCCTGCATCTTCACGGGCTACCGTGCGCACGAGCTGGTGTGGGAACTCGTGGACGGCAAGTACCTACCCACCAGCGTGATTGACCGCCCTGGCCGTCGCTTCCGGTTTGACGTGAAAGGCGCACCCTTGCTGGTCTCAAACGCGGCTTGGCAGGGCGCACCGGTAGAACCTTATCAGTTCGTGATTTCAAGGCATATGCCCACCCATGACAACCCCTACGGTATGCCATTGCTGTCGAGCTGCTTTTGGCCCTGGACATTCAAGACCGGCGGCTGGCGCTACTTTGTGAAGTACTGCGAGCGCCACGGCCTCCCATGGCCTATCGGGCGCTATCCCTCTGGCACCAGCGAAAGCGAGCAAGACGACTTGGCCGCAGCCTTGGCCGGAATGATGGAGGCTGGCTATGTCGTGATGCAAGAAGGCAATGGAGTCGAGCTGCTCGTACCCAACAGCAGCGGCTCTGGCAACTTGCCCCAGCAGAACCTCATCAGCCTTTGCAACCGTGAGATGTCCAAGGCGCTGACCAGCCAGGCGATGGTGGGCGAGCAGCTTGATGTAGGTGCGCGTGCAGCAGCTGATACAGCGAAGGCTCGGCAAAGCGAGGTACACGACTCCGACCGCGATATCGCAGCGGCAAGCATGGCGCAGATTTTCAAATGGATCACGCTGTTTAACTTCGGAGATGGTGTAGCCCCACCCACACTGGCGTTCTTCAAACAGGAAGCCGCTGGCAAAGACCGCGCATCCACCTACCAGATCGCAGCCAACATGGGTGCTCGCCCATCTCGCAAGGCCATGCTGGAAGAGCTGGACATTCCCGAGGCAGAAGACGATGCCGACGCCTTGTTGCCTATGTCCAAAGGCCCAGTGGCACCAAAGGCATCTGGCACAGGTGAATCACTTCCAGCCGTGGACTTCTCCGCTGTGGCCGGTTTCACTTTCGCCAAAGCGGCTGGCATGACTGAGGATGAAGCCATGCAGCTTGCTGCCGAAGCGGCCGACCAGGCTATCGAAGACCACATGATCGCGCCGGTTGCCCAGATGCTGGCCCAGTACGAGTCCGAGGGCAAAACGCTGGCCGAGTTCCAGGCCGACTTCACCAAGCTGGTGGGAGACATGGACGACGACGCCCTGCGTGAAGTACTGGACCGTGCCATTACCTATTCCATGCTGCGCGGTGCTGCCACGCAAGCCAGTTAACCCAACCAGGAGCCCGCAATGCCAGACTACTTCAACGGCCCCACAGCACCAGCACAAGGCGGCTTTGCCGTGTTGCCAGACGCCAACTTCACCCAACCTTCACGTGCGCTAGTGGTGTGCACAGGCGGCTCCCTGTCGGTGTTGATGATCGACGGAACCACCGTCGTTTTCAGCGCCATTGCATCTGGCACCCAACTGCCCCTGCGTGCCACAAAGGTGATCGCGGCCGGAACCACAGCAACCAACATCGTCGCCCTGTACTAACATGCACATCGGCTACGCACTATCCCCGGTGGCGATGGCCTCACAAGGCCTGCTAGCCCCATCCCTGCAGCTCGACTTCCTGAGCGGAACTCTCGACCCCCGCATCACTTTCACGCGCGCTGGCGGCGCGGACGCGACAGTGTTTGGCTCCAATGGCTTACTTCAAACGCCTCCACCCAATACACCAAGATTCGACTACGACCCGGTGACACTACAACCCCGTGGGCTGCTAATCGAAGAAGCTCGGACGAACCTGCTCCTGCACTCACGCGACATGACGCAGGCAGCTTGGAGCAAGACTGACGTAACACCTACGCGCAATCAGGTGGGTATTGACGGGGTTGCGAATACGGCTTGCTTGATGACTGAGGGTGTGGCGGGGAGTTCTATCGCCCTACAGAACGGTGCCGCTGTTACTGCTGGCTCAACTATCACTAGCTCGTGGGTTCTTAAACGTGGAAACACGGATTGGATGGCTTGCCACACTGGTGACGCTACTGATGGTGCGCGTGGGTGGTTCAACCTGAATTCGGGCGCAAAAGGTTCTGTTGTCGCAAGGGGCGCGGGAACAAACAACAGCAGCACGATCACGCCGCTGGGCGGTGGATGGTATCGGTGTACTGTCACAACGACACCAAACGGAACCTACACGATACCAATTGCGGCATCGTTTGCCGCGCCAGCAGACAACTCCATAGCTCGCGTCAACAACGCCACCTACATCACAGACTGCGCCCAACTAGAAGTAGGTGCTTCTGCAAGCTCAATCATCCCTACAACAACTGCGGCTGTAACACGGGCTGCGGATAACGTTGTGATGACTGGGACTAACTTTAGTAGTTGGTACAACAGTGCTGCGGGGAGTTTTGTTGTGGAAGGCGATACGACAACTACGTCCAACCCTGCAACGCTGACTGACGTAAACGACAATTCATTTAACCAGCGTATGCAAGTGCGGTTTTCGACTAGCACTTTGGCGCAGGCAATCATAACTTCGGGTGGAGTTGTGCAAACTACGCCTCTATCGACAAGTGTGGTGGCTGGTGCTGTGGTAAAGATGGGCCTATCGTATGCCTCAGCAGGAACTAGCTGGGTCACTAATGGCAGCACGGTACAAGCGGGATCGGCTTTGACACTTCCGGCACCCACCCAACTACGACTAGGTTCCGCCGCAGGAGGCGGAAGCGAGGTACTAAACGGCCATATCCGCTCCATCCGCTACTACAACACCCGCCTGCCTGACCAGATGTTGCGGGCTTTGACAACTTAAGCGGGCCAAAAATATGAAGCGCGTTTACATCGCTGGGCCTATGACAGGCTTGCCACACTTCAACTACCCCGCGTTCAATGCGGCAGCAGAACGCCTGCGTGCCCTTGGCTTTGACGTAGAAAACCCAGCTGAAAACCCGGTGCCCAATTGCGGCACCTGGTTGGGTTACATGAGGATGGCCATCCGCCAATTGGTGACTTGCGACGGTGTCGCACTGCTGCCTGGTTGGAAGGGTTCACGCGGAGCGCGCATTGAGCGCTGGCTCGCAGGCATGTTGGGCCTAGCCGTCGTTACTGAGAGCACTATTCAGCAAGGGCCGGAGGCTTTAGATGCCTGATGTGCAGCCATTCGGCGTCCAGTTCGGCCAAGCCATCGACTACTTGAAGGGTAAGCTGCCCGAAAGCACCCTCAAGTGGGACGATCTGGCCAGGCCAGTGCATGGCAAGGTGTTCGCTGTGGCAGGCGCAGCCAGCACCGATCTGGTCGCCGATATCCAGCAGTCTCTGGTGGATGCACTTAAAAACGGCACCACCATCACCCAGTTTCGTAAAGACTTCGACGCGGCCGTACAAAAGCATGGCTGGTCATACAGTGGCAAGCGCGGCTGGCGCACCAGCGTCATCTTCGACACCAACATGCGCACCGCGCACATGGCAGGCCGCTGGCAGCAGCTGCAGGCGGGCAAGGCCAAGCGTCCATTCCTGCAATACCGCACAGCTGGTGACGCCCGCGTGCGCCCTCAGCACCGCATGTGGAACGGTCTGATCTTCCCGATTGATGAGGCTTTTTGGCAGACACACTACCCGCCAAACGGCTGGGGATGCCGCTGCACCGTCCGCGCCTATAGTCAGGCCGACTTGGATGACAACCAGTTGCAGGTCTCCAAGCCATATCAGGTCAAGACACGAAATGTAGTCACCCGCGATGGTGAAGTGACCGACCAAGTGCCGCTGGGCATTGATCCTGGCTGGGATCACAACGTGGGCCAGAGCTGGCTGTCTCCCGAGGTCGCCTTGGGCAATAAATTGGCCCGCCTGCCTATGGAATTGCGCGGACCTATGACCGATAAAGCGATTTCACCGGCCTATCAAAAGGTGCTCAACGACAATTTCAAGGCGTTTAAAACGTCCATTAAAAAGCCAACAGGTGCTTCGCAGATCGTCGGATTTATGGATAGCGGAATGCTTGATGCTGTCAGCCAAGCGCTTCCTGACCTTGAGCTTGAATCGACCGCGCTGATGGTTCAGGACAACAAGACGAACCATCTAGCCGGTCTGCACAAAGGCAGCTCTAAGCAGGCATGGCCATCGGATTGGATTGATAGCCTGCCTGAGCATTTGCGTAACTATCGTGCGATCTATTTGGACAAAAAAAGCAACTCATTGCTGGTTATTCCCCAAGGTGAGTTCAATGCCACCATCCCCAAGATCGCCATTCGACTGAACCAGCGCACTAAGTCTGGCATCGTCAACTCAGTTGTCTCGCTAGGTTCAACTGATGCCCTCAGTCTCCAAGAAGAAGCTGTCTACCAGCTGCTGCTCGGCAAGGTACGGCCGTAAATAAGCCCACCGAGGTGGGCTTAAGCCAGGAAGGGCGCTGTTCTTCATAATGACATGCACCTTGCGGTGCAAACTGGCTGGTGCATTTCCAGTCCACTGGCTTGGTTGCAGTGTAGGTCCCAGAGCCTCACTTTGCAATTATTTGGTGCCTTCTTCGCCACTGTCCGATCAATTTACTGGCATTTAATTGGCAAATGCCCCCCGATTTATGGGCAGCTACTGGATCAAAATAAACGTTTCCTGCCAAAACCACGAAAAAGCGCTAACTCATTGATCTACCGGCCTTTTTTTGATCTTCTCGACCGTTTATGTGTGGATCAATTCAAACATCTCCCCCCTTGGAGGCATGAGCGTGGTGAGCATCATGGGAACAATGACCGCTATAGCCAATACCCTGAAGGTTTCAAACTTACCAAAGCTGTCGGTGAGTCGGCCAAAAAGTCGGGCCGTCAACAGCGTCGTAATACCACCGCACAAATAGATGTAGGGCACTTGCTCCGCCTTGATCCCTACATTGGTTTGCATGTAAATGGTGATGTACGGAATGACGGTAAAACCTGCAAACATCAGCAAGCCAGAGAAGATGAATGCGCGCTGATGATTCGCGTCGGCTAGGGTTTCAATGATGCGGCTGTACGCGGTTGCACCTTGTTGTTGCGCCAAATGGGCGTTCATGGCTGGCAGCGAAATGGCGGCGAAACACGTCAGCAAGCCGCACATCGTGGCGATTCCGATAAACGGGGCATTCCAACCCAAATGTGCAGCCAAAAACAAGCCCAAGGGCACACCCGCCACAGTGGCCACCGAGAACGAGGTCATCACGATACCCATGGCTCGACCTCTGCGCTCAAAAGGGATGATGTCCCCCACAATCGTTTGTGACAAAGCCGACAGCACCCCTCCAAAGACTCCGGCAGCAATCCGCGCCACCATCAAAGTGCCGTAGGTGGACGCCAACCCACACGCTAGGGTGGCGACCGTGAACAGGGTATACAGAACTAGCATCAGCCGTTTGCGGTCGAAGCGATCAATATAGGTGGATGCCAAAAGACCGGACAAGCCCGCGGCTATGGTGTAGGCCGACACCAACAGCCCAAACTGGGCGTCCGTAATAGAAAACAGCTGCGTGAACTGAGGCCCCAAGGGCATCATGATCATGAAGTCTAGGATGTTCGTGAACTGAATACCTGCCAAGGTGATCAGCAGCCAAAGCTCCCGTTTGGGGGAAAGTACGTTGTTCATGAGTTAGGAAACGGTCAATAGGTGCGCACAAAATGGCGAGCGGCCACTCTAACAGGCTTGCTGCAGTGCGATAATTTGTGGGTCATTACTTCGGAGAGACATCCTTGGAAAACTACCCTAGTCGGTAGCTTTCAACGCCCTTTGCTGCATTGGGGTTGAAAGCCGCAACCATCAACCCACCCCCCATGCAACCATTACAGGGAGCGCGACATGCTGAATATTTTCACGCTTGCGAATGGACGTCTGTTTCAAGAAGAAATCGAGTCCTTGGAAGAACTGGCCAAGTTCCAGCCCATCTGGGTGGACTTGGAGTCGCCCACCGTCGAAGAGAAGCGCTGGATAAAGCAGTACTACGGGCTGTCGATTCCAGAAGATGCGATGGACGAAGACATCGAAGAGTCCGCTCGCTTCTACGAAGAAGACAATGGCGACCTGCACATTCGCAGTGACTTTTTGGTCCCCGATGACGACGAACCCCACACCGTGCGGGTCGCGTTTATTCTGAACTTGGTCAACAACGACCTGAGAAGCAAGGGTGTCCTCTTCTCAATCCATGACGAAGACGTCCCTGTTTTTCGCTTACTTCGCATGCGCGCGCGTCGAGCGCCCGGCTTGATTGACGATGCCAAACAGGTGCTGCTCAAACTTTTTGATGCGGATGCCGAATACTCCGCCGATACACTGGAAGGCATTTACGACGAGCTAGACAAAGTCAGCAAAAAAGTCCTGTCTGGCAACGTAACGGACGCGATTGCAGGCGAAGCTTTGGGGGCCATTGCGCGACACGAAGACTTGAGTGGGCGCATCCGCCGCAACGTAATGGACACCCGCCGTGCGGTCAGCTTCATGATGCGTAGCAAAATTCTGAGCAGCGAGCAGTTCGACGAAGCCCGGCAAATTTTGCGCGACATTGACTCACTGGATGCGCACACTGCGTTTCTCTTCGACAAGATCAACTTCTTGATGGACGCCACGGTCGGCTTTATCAACATCAACCAGAACAAGATCATCAAGATCTTCTCTGTGGCCAGTGTGGCGCTGTTGCCGCCCACCTTGATCGCGAGCCTGTATGGCATGAACTTCAAGTTCATGCCTGAGTTGGAGTGGTCTCTAGGCTACCCCTACGCACTGGGGCTGATGGTGGCAAGTGCCGTGGTGCCTATGATGTATTTCAGGAAACGTGGCTGGTTGAAGTAAAAATGGCCTTTGCGCCCATAGATATTGCGCAAGCAGCTATATTATTTATAGCGTTTTGAAAAACTGCGCCACAATTCGTTGGGCGTAAACGCTGGCCACCTCGGTGACGAACTGGGTAAAGTCCACGTGCGCAGTGGCGTCAGCCCGGTCCGAGATGGTGCGCACAGCCGCAAAGGGAATACCGTAGTCTGCGCAGACCTGAGCAACTGCCGCGCCCTCCATCTCGACCGCCAAAGGCATGTGACCCAGCGCTTGCAGACCTGCGACGATGTTTTCTGAGTGCACAAGGCCATTGACAAACTGGTCTCCACTGGCAATCAGGCCATGGTGCACGGCGGGCGACCAACCTGCCACGGGGTGTGCTGCCACCGCTGTGGCGGCTTGCAGCAAATGCGCTGTGAGTGCCTCATCTCCAGGGAACACGGTGCGTCCATACAGCGGAATCTCGTAGCGTGGAAACAGAGGGGATGCGTCCATGTCATGCTGCACATACCCGCTGCCGACCACCACATCACCCACGCGAACGCCCGGCCCTACCCCACCGGCCACGCCTGTAAAGAGCAGCTGCGTCGCACCTAGCCCTTCAATCAACGCGGTGGTCGTCGTGGCCGCGGCGACCTTACCGATGCGAGACAAGCCCAGCACGACGGCGTGGCCTTGGAGCCTGCCGCGCCAGAACTGACGCCCTGCACGCTGCACCACGTCCACTTGCTCTAGTTGGGCAATCAAACCTGCTTGCTCCTCAGGCAATGCACTCAAGATGGCGGTAGTCCTTGCAGCAATCATGGTGGCGATGTCTTTCATTTCGTGGAATGTTGACCGCAAGCGCTGGGCGAGCGGCATAAAAAAACGGCCACGCGGGCCGTTTTTTGCTAGCAGTCTGCGGCTACTTGTCGCGCAGTTCGCGACGCAAAATTTTACCCACCGGCGTCTTGGGCAATTCGACGCGGAATTCCACCACCTTGGGCTGTTTGTAGCCAGTGAGGTTTTCTTTGCAAAACGCGCGTACATCCGCTTCGCTCAAATTGGGGTCTTTCTTGACGATCACCAGCTTCACTGCCTCACCGGTTTTGGCATCTGGCATACCCACGCAAGCACACTCCATCACCCCAGGCATTTGGGCGAGCACGTCTTCCAACTCGGTGGGGAAGACATTGAAGCCACTCACCAAAATCATGTCCTTTTTGCGGTCCACAATCTTGAAGAAGCCACGCTCGTCCACTACACCAATATCGCCCGACTTGAAGTAGCCATCGGGCGTCATCACTTTGGCTGTCTCATCAGGACGCTGCCAATAGCCGGCCATGACTTGCGGGCCCTTGATGGCAATTTCGCCGGACTGACCTAATGCGACTTCGTTGCCGTCATCGTCCAGCAACTTCAGGTAGGTGCTAGGCAGTGGCACGCCGATGGTGCCGGTGTATTCGGTAGACGTCACAGGGTTGCATGAGGCGGAAGGCGAGGTTTCACTCAAACCATAGCCTTCGCAAATGGGGCAACCTGTCTTCTCAAACCACAACTTAGCCACAGAGCTTTGCACGGCGGTCCCGCCACCTACTGACACCTTAAGGTGACTCCAATCCACCGTGTTGAAATCTGGGTGATTGGCCAAGCCATTGAATAAGGTATTCACGGCCGGGAAGCTGTGGATGGTGTGTTTAGACAGTTCTTTAAGCACGCCCGGAATGTCACGCGGGTTGGGGATCAAGATCAGCTTGCCGCCGGTGCGCATGGACAGCATCATGCCCACGGTAAACGCGAAGATATGGTACAGCGGCAAGGCGCACACGCTGGTGGGCTGCTCGTTGGCCGGCACCTTTTGCATCACCGGTGCATTCCATGCCTCGGACTGCAAGGCATTGGCGATCACATTGCGGTGCAACAGCACGGCGCCCTTGGACACACCGGTGGTACCGCCGGTGTATTGCAAAACGGCAACTTCGTCAGCCTTGGGGTCAACACGTTTGAAGCTGCGCTTGGCGCCAATGGCCAAGGCGTCGTTGAAGCGAACGGCCGTGGGCAGGTTGAAGGCTGGCACCATCTTCTTCACGTTGCGCACGACGTAGTTCACCAAACTACCTTTGAGCAAACCCAGTTGGTCGCCCATAGAGCACAAAACAATATGCTTCACCGGTGTGCTGGCTATGCATTTCTCCAGCGTGCTGGCAAAGTTCTCAATAATGACAATCGCCTTGGCGCCAGCATCTTTGAGCTGATGTTCCAACTCACGCGGCGTGTACAGCGGATTGACATTCACCACCACCAAACCTGCTCGCAAAATGGCAGCGACCGCCACGGGGTACTGGGGCACGTTGGGCATCATGATGGCGACGCGGTCGCCTTTGGCCAAGCCCAGGCTTTGCAAATAGGCCGCGAAGGTTTGGCTCAATGCATCCGTTTGGGCATAGGTGATGTCTTTGCCCATGAAGTTGTATGCGACGCGCTTGCTGTACTTCTGGAAGCTCTCTTCCATCAATGCCACCAGTGAGCTGTACTGGGTGGCATCAATATCGGCTGGCACCCCCTTGGGGTAGCTCTTAAGCCAAACGCGGTCTGTCATGTCTTCATCTCCATAATTTAAATTGCGCGCTGGTATTGTCCCAAGGCCTGACCTAGCTTTGGTTTATGTTTTCCCTAGGTCAGATTGGTTTACTCGATGGCTTTGCCCATGTCTTCCACGACCTTTTTGGCGTCACCAAACACCATCATGGTTTTGTCCATGTAGAAGAGTTCATTGTCCAAGCCCGCGTAGCCCGCAGCCATAGAGCGTTTGTTAACAATAACGGTTTTTGCCTTGTAGGCCTCCAGAATAGGCATGCCATAGATGGAGCTGCCTTTTTGCAAAGCCGCAGGGTTCACCACGTCGTTGGCACCCAAGATGATGGCCACGTCAGCTTGGGCAAACTCGCCATTGATGTCTTCCATCTCAAACACCTGGTCGTAGGGCACTTCCGCCTCCGCCAGCAAGACGTTCATGTGGCCCGGCATGCGCCCCGCCACAGGGTGAATGGCGTATTTGACCTTCACGCCACGGTGCACCAGTTTTTCTGCCAGCTCATTCACCGCGTGCTGGGCACGTGCCACGGCCAAGCCGTAGCCGGGAACAATGATCACGGTCTCTGCGTTGCTCAGCATGTAGGCCGCATCGTCCGCGCTACCGCTTTTGACAGCGCGCTGCACTGCTCCGCCGGTCGCAGCCGCTGTCGCATCGCCGCCAAACCCGCCCAAGATCACGTTGAAGAAGGAGCGGTTCATGGCCTTGCACATGATGTAGCTCAGAATGGCGCCGCTTGAGCCCACCAGCGAGCCCGCAATGATCAGCATGCTGTTGTTCAAACTAAAGCCAATACCGGCCGCGGCCCAACCTGAATAGCTGTTGAGCATGGACACCACCACAGGCATGTCCGCGCCGCCAATGGGGATGATGATGAGCACGCCCATCACAAAGCCCAGCGCCAGCAGCAGGCCAAAGTCCAAGCTACTTTGGGAGTGCCAAAAGCCAAATAAAAAGAACAAGGACGCCAGCCCCAACACCAGGTTCAGCTTGTGCTGCCCCGGGAAGGTGACGGGCGCACCTTGGAACAGGCGAAACTTGTATTTACCAGACAGCTTGCCAAACGCAATGACTGAGCCCGAGAACGTGATGGCACCAATGAAAGCCCCCAGCCCCAACTCGATCCGGTTGCCGCCTGGAATAGCGCCACCCTTTTCCACAATGCTGAAGGCCCACGGCTCGGCCACTGCGGCCACGGCAATGAACACCGCAGCCAAGCCGATCATGCTGTGCATGAATGCGACCAACTCGGGCATTTTGGTCATTTCTACGCGTTTGGCCATCAAGGTACCCGCAGTGCCACCGACCAGCAGCGCACCCAAGACCCAAGCCAAGCCAGACATGCCGTCTTGCCCCATTTGGCCCGCCAGTTTCAGAATCAGCGCGGCTGTGGTTAGCACAGCCACGGCCATACCGACCATGCCAAATACATTGCCGCGAATGGAGGTGGTGGGGTGCGACAAGCCCTTCAGGGCTTGGATAAAGCACACGCTGGCAAACAAATAAAGGAGAGTGACGAGATTCAAGCTCATTTCGCGGACTCCTTGGCTGCGGGCTTCTTGTCTTTCTTTTTGAACATTTCCAACATGCGGCGAGTCACCATGAATCCGCCAAACACATTGACGGCGGCTAATGCCACCGCCAATACGCCCATGGATTTACCAAGCGGGGTTTCGGTCAGCGCTGCGGCCAACATCGCGCCAACTATCACGATGGCGGACACCGCATTGGTTACCGCCATCAAGGGCGTGTGCAAAGCAGGCGTCACTGTCCACACCACGTGGTAACCCACGTAGATGGCCAGCACAAAGATGATCAAGTTAAGTACCGTGGGGGAAACCATTTCCATGGTGTCGCTCCTTATCAAGTTAAAAAGAGTTACTTGCGACGCACTGCGCCGCCTTGGGTCATCAAGCACGCCGCCACGATGTCGTCTTCCAAGTCCACGTGCAAGGCGCCCTCTTTGTTGAGGACCAGCTTCAAAAAGTCCAGGACGTTGCGGGCATACAAGCTGGAGGCGTCCGCAGCTACCAAAGCGGGCAAATTGGTCTCACCGATGATGGTCACACCATGTTTGACCACGATCTTGTCCGCCTCTGACAGTGGGCAGTTGCCCCCGCCATTGGGGCCTTTGCCGGCGGCGATGTCCACAATCACAGAACCAGGCTTCATGGACTGCACCATTTCAGCCGTGATCAGCGTGGGGGCTGCGCGCCCGGGGATCAGCGCGGTGCTGATGATCACGTCAGCCTGCGCTACGCGCTTGGCGACTTCTGCCTTTTGGCGGTCCAGCCAGCTTTGTGGCATGGGCTTGGCATAGCCACCCACGCCAACGGCCGCTTCTTTTTCTTCGTCGGTCTCATAGGGCACGTCAATAAACTTGGCGCCGAGTGACTCCACTTGCTCTTTGACACTAGGGCGCACATCGGAGGCTTCAATGACAGCTCCCAAGCGTTTGGCCGTGGCAATGGCCTGCAGACCGGCAACCCCCACGCCCAAGATCACCACCCGCGCGGCCTTCACGGTGCCAGCAGCCGTCATCAGCATCGGGAAAAAGCGTTGGTATTTGTCGGCCGCCATCATCACGGCTTTGTAACCCGCAATATTGGCCTGGCTGGACAGCACGTCCATGCTTTGCGCACGGGTTGTGCGGGGAGCCGCCTCTAAAGCAAATGAAGTAAGTTGGGCTGCGGCCAGCTGCTGTAAGCCTTCTGCATCAAACGGATTGAGCATGCCCACCACCGTAGCTCCGGGCTTCAGACTAGGAAGTTCTGAGGCACTGGGGCTGCGAACTTTGAGCACCAAGTCGCTTCCCAAAGCGCCAGCGGCATCGGTAATCTCTGCCCCTGCTGCTACATAAGCCTCGTCCGTCACACTGGCAGCCAAACCAGCGCCAGCCTGAACCCGCACGGTATGGCCCTGTGACTTGAGTTTTTTCGCAGTTTCAGGGGTAAGGGCAACACGTGTTTCGCCCACCAATGTTTCGGTGGGTACGCCAATTTGCATGGGGCGCTCCTGTAAGGGTTTGAAAAAATGCTGTCAGCTAGCTTACATGAGATTGGGTGGGTTTTTAGTAGCTAAAACCCCTGTGTTGGTTCAAATAATGGGTACAAATAGTATTAACTGGGCCCCATTTAGCGGCCCCGCGCAGGTTTTCTTCCGACATCATGCGACCCATAGTGCTGAGCTTAGGTGAGGCTGGGCCTTGGCGCCTATTGAGTAGCGCACAACCAGCAGGGCCAGAATACTCCTTTTTTGATAGCTAACCACGCAATAGCAACGAGCGCCAGCGCCCAAAGGAGGATGTGTTCTGCGGCTTGAGAGCTCCGTCTAAAATCGAGCCATGAATAAGCATCGCATCGTTGTTGGACTCAGTGGCGGCGTTGACTCGGCTGTCACCGCCTACTTGCTCAAAAAGCAAGGCCATGAGGTCGTCGGCATTTTTATGAAAAACTGGGAAGACGACGACAGCAGCGAAGAAGACAGCAAGTACTGTTCATCCAACGTTGACTTCATTGATGCGGCAGCCGTGGCCGATGTTTTAGGCATTGAGATAGAACACGTCAATTTCGCTGCGGAGTACAAAGACCGAGTGTTCGCGGAGTTCTTGCGGGAGTACCAGGCCGGTCGCACGCCCAACCCGGACATCTTGTGCAATGCCGAGATCAAGTTCAAGTCATTCTTGGACCATGCAATGCGACTTGGCGCCGAAAAAATTGCTACGGGCCACTACGCTCGGGTGCGGCACAACGTTGCGTCTGGATCCCATGAGTTGCTCAAGGGCTTGGACGCAAGCAAAGACCAGAGCTATTTCTTGCACCGATTGAATCAGGCACAGCTCAGCAAAACGATGTTTCCCGTTGGCGAGTTGCAAAAGACCGAGGTAAGGCGAATTGCCGACGAAATAGGCTTGCCCAATGCCAAGAAAAAGGATTCCACGGGCATTTGCTTCATTGGGGAGCGCCCCTTTCGAGACTTTTTGAATCGTTACATCTCAAAAGAACCCGGCCCCATCAAAGACGCCAAAGGCCGCACGATTGGGGAACATGTGGGCCTGTCGTTCTACACATTGGGACAGCGACAAGGACTCGGCATTGGCGGCCTAAAGGCCAAAGGAGCACAAAAAGGCGGTGGGGAGCATGCACCTTGGTTTGTGGCGCGCAAAGACATGGCCCAGAACACCCTGTGGGTTGTACAGGGCCACGACCATCCCTGGCTCTTATCGTCCCAATTGATAGCCCAAGACTTGAGCTGGACCACAGGACAAGCCCCGGCGGCGGGGGCTTATGGGGCGAAAACCCGCTACCGCCAAGCGGACGCAGACTGTATCTTGGACGCAACACACGCGGGCAGCATGGGTTTGCGGTTTTCCGATGCGCAATGGGCGGTGACGCCTGGACAATCTGCCGTGGTCTACGATGGGGACGTATGCTTAGGCGGTGGGGTAATCGCTAGCGCGGAAAAAACGTGACTTGGTTACCATGCAAATCAATTTGTGCGACTTATTACCCGTGCTGACAAGCACAGCGCACGTAACATATGGTTACAATAAATTTTTAAAGGGAGTGGCATCGCAATGGGGCAAGCAGGTTTAGAAGACTATTTCAGGGCACAACAAGTGTCTATGCAATGGCTGCCAGTACTTCGCGCACTGGCGCAACAGTTGGTGACACACTCCAGCGCCCAAGATTTGCGCGCTTTGTTTGTCAAAGTTGGATCGCAGTTTGCATCGGACGTGGAAGACCATTTCCAAGAAATCCAAACACTCTCCCAGCTGGAAGAAGCCCTCAACGGCCTGTGGGCCCAAACCAACTGGGGGTGGGTGACGCTTTCAGAAGCGGGTGGGGGCATCAGCATAGACCATGAAGCCGCTCCCTTGGCTGAGGCCTTTGGCGAAGAGTGCTTAGAGTGGAGCACAGGTTTGCTCGAGGGCTTCTACCAAAGTGTCTTTAGTGTTCTAGGTGCCAGCGACACCATGCGAGTGCGAGAGGCCAGTGCGCCGGAAGGTATGGCCGTTCACTTGCGCTTCGGACGCTAACTCAGTTACTTCACCAGGAGCGCATGCATGCAGACCCCCGGGGATAAATTTTCTAGCTTGTTTCGTTCGTTGGGACCTGATCAGGCCCCTTCCAAAACACCCAAAAATGCAGCGGTGCAGGACGTTGAACAGCGTTGGCCTCTATTCAAAGCCGTATCGCCGCGCACTGCAGCACAAACACCACCACTCTCCGAGCAAGATCGTCAACGTTGGAACAAGTCACAGCGCCCAGCGGGTGCAAGCACTAAGGCCCCTATTAGCGTGCCTAGTTTTAGTAGAAAGCTGGCGCAAGGCTTGTCCAAAATCTCCGAGCAGAGTTCATCGCATGCGGTGCGCGCGACCCCACAACAGGCAAAACTTGCTGCAAAAAGCAACACGAGGGAAGCCCCTGCGGAAGCTGCGCCGCGGCTCAAGGTGTCAAGTGCCAGGGCGGCAGAAAACACAGTGGTGCAGCCCCCTCCCACTGTAGAGACCCACTTTTTGGGCGTGCTGGAGTCAAAACCGGAACCCTCACACGTTCCCAAATCGCGTGTGAAGGCCACATCAGCGGCTCCGTCTGGGTCCCTTGGAGCATCGCTTACCCCGCCAGAACCACAAGCACCCACTGCAGTTCGCGCTGTAGCGAAGCGCGCCAACACTGGCAGTTTTCCGGGTGCCATCAGTGAGGCGCCTGCTGCTGCGAAGCCCACCGCAAAACTCCCTGCAAAGACAGAGACCTTCATGCCCAAGTTCGCGGCACCTGCGGCTAGCGCGGCCCCAGACAACTTGAGTGCCGTGTTCAATCGCCTTGAAGCGACCACCCAGCCAGCGGCTCAACCACTCACTAAGGCGAAACCCTCCTTTTTAAGGCGTTTGGGGCAAAGATGAGCGTTATTGGTGTAGTTTCCATGAAGGGCGGCGTTGGGAAGACGTCAGCCACTGCCAACTTGGCTGCGGCATTTGCTTCTTTGCTCGGTGCTGGTCGGGTCTCCGCCGTCGACTTAGACCCACAAAGCGCATTGCAATACCACTTTGGCCTGAGTAACGCGCACAACGAGGGTGTCTGCGCGCAGTCGTTACGGGGTGGCAGCTGGCGGGCTATTACCGAAGACAGTGCCTATGGGGTTGCCTGTCTGCCCTACGGTGCGGTCTCAGAAGTCGAGCGAGAAGACTTTGAGGCACTATTGGAACGCGATCCGCATTGGGTTGGCAAACAAATTCAACGCGCGGGTTTAGACGAAGACGCGGTGGTGCTCATTGATTCACCACCTGGTCCTTCTGTATACCTGAGGCAGGTGTTTGCTTGCGCTGACATCGTGTTGATTGTCTTATTGGCGGATGCTGCATCCTATGCTTCGATCCCCGCTATGGAATCGTGGCTGGTCGAGATGTCCCACAGTTTTCCGCAGGTCGACAGTGTCTACCTACTCAACCAAGTGGACCGCAGCGAGCCCTTGAACCGGGATGTTGCCGACATGCTGCGCCAGCAACTCCAGGACAAGCTGGCTCCGATCGGGATACATGCGGATGAAGCTGTGAAGGAGGCGTTGGCATTTCAGCAACCGGTGCTGATCTATGACCCACACGGCCAAGCTAGCCACGATATTGCCCGCCTAGCGAAATGGCTCATAGACGCGATCAATAGATGACTCCGCAGCTGTTGCTGTTTTTGTGGCGTGAACGCTGGGACAAACCGCAGAGCGAGCAGTTTGCTTTACCGTATGCACAAGGCAAGGTAACGCGATGGGGCCAACGCATCGGTGAGGCTGCAATTTGGGATCTTCCTGCTGCACCCTTCTGTATTTGGCTCGGGTGCAGCCTCTCTTTTGCTTTGCTTGTTTCTGCCGATCTTTCCCTGAACAGCCAGCTTGTGTTCGCCAGTGTGGTGCTCGCTGGCGCGTTCTATGTGCGACGCTTTGATGGAGAGTTGGTGAGCAATGCGCTCTTGTTCCTCTCCGTGGCCATGTCCTTGCGATACTTTGGCTGGAGAGTTGGGTCCACCCTGGCTCCAGACTTCAATGCGCACTTTGTAGCAGGGCTTTTGCTCTGCCTTGCAGAGTTCTTAGTTTGGATGCCGATAGCGTTACGAGCCACAAAAGCGGCCACTCCCATTCGGATTGCATCTGCCAGTCTGCCCACGAAGACTGCCGATTGGCCCACTGTAGACATATTCATTTTGTTAGGGCAAGACTCACTCGCTGACATCGCACATTGCGCTGCGCAAGTAAAGCAATTGAACTGGCCTCGCGCTACTTTGCAGTTTGTGGACACGGCGCACCGCGATGAAGTACAGGCGATTGCGCAAGCCGAGAAAGGCCACTACCTAGTGCTTCCAGATGGCCCAACCACAGCCCATGAGCAAATCAACATAGCGATCAGCGCCAACCCAAGCGGAGAAAATGCTGGTTCGCTGATTGCAGTGTTTGAAGCGCGCCATTGCCCTGCACCTACGCAGTGGAACAACGCTGTGGCGTGGTTTGCCAGCCATGGCAGTCTAGGTTTGCTCATGAGTCCCAAGAATTTTTTGGGAATTGCACCTTCTCAACAAGCCAGTGAGCAGCTCAATGGCGCTGCGGCCACTAATTTCGTCATGATTAGACGCGAGACGTGGGCCGCCTGTAACGCGCCTCGCGCGGGCCAATCTGACACAAGAAGACCTTGGTGGCAACAATTGGTTGCACATGGATATACAAGCGCCCATGTTGCCACGCCTGAGGTGGCTCAGGCGCATGGCTCAATGGGTGACAGCAACACCGCAGACCAAACTGCACACGATTTTTACGTGAGGCACACGAGCAGTACCTTTAAATACAAAGTGCATGCTTTCGTGGACGGCCTACTCGAAATGCTGAGCTTTTATAAGCCACTTACAAAGTTGATTTTTTTTCTGCTGCCTTTGGCTTACGCGTATCTCGGCATTCAAAGTGTGCAGGCAAGCGCTGAGTTATTCGCTGCCTTTTTGATTCCCCATTGGCTACTCAGCTATGCCGTTCACACACGGCAAACCTCGCACAAACGATTGCCGTTGATGTTGGAAGTGCGTGAAGTGGGACTGTCCGCCTCCATTTTGATACGGACCGTTGTTCTGACCTGTTACACAGCATTGCGCAGACTATTCCAACGCTTGTTTGCCCATTACGCCCCCACTGAGCACTTCTCTAAAGCGTACCCAATGCAGCTTACTAAGCAATGGCTGCTTTTAGGGATCTACGGTGGCGCGCTCTTTTTCATGCTCAAAGAACCCAGCTTCGCGGGCTTGAGCATTCAGTCGGCAGTCCCCATCTTTCTCGCCTGGACCTCGTACCGTTTTTTGCTTTGCATTGGTGCCATTGCCGTCGAAAACGAAGCCGAGCAGATCCAGCGCCATGCGCGCGGGTTGGTGCACCAAGACGGCATGCTCCGATTGCCAAATGGTCGCAGTGTCATCTGCACCACTGAGAATTTTCCGAGCACTCAACTCCGCTTGAGGCTCGCGTCTGAAAACAGGCTAGAAAACGCGACCGCCGTTTCAATTTCCGTGTTCAAAGGGTATGACGAGGTTTCGTTCCCGGCACATGTTTTGGAGTCTGACTCTTGTGTGCTCACTCTGGAAATTGAGCCGCACGCGCTACCAGACTACTTGGAGTTTGCCCAAGCATTGCGGGCGCGTGGCCCGAACTGGACACGCTGGCTCCCAGGGCGCAATGCAGACCAACTGCTACCAGCCTGGCTGTCCAAACTCCGCTCAAGATTCACAAACCTGATTTGGCACACCGGCAGCCGAATTGGAAATTTTTTTACAAATTTGCGCAAAGGCAAATAAGCTTCCATATGACATCCAAACTGTTCAGCTATCCGGGGTCTATTCCTAAGTACAAGATCGCCGCGGGACTAGGGGCCGTGCTTTTCAGCATTGCCACTCTCGTTTTTGCGTTGCCTGCGGCATCCAAGTCCCCGGGCGACAAGCCAGACACTCAAGTGGGAGCAGCTGACGCGGCCAGTGAAAAGACTACGCCCAAAAATGAGAAAAAGAGCAAGTCTGGCAAAGCCACCAAAGTGGCGGAACCCATTGAAGAAGTCATCGACAGTGCGAAGTCTGGCCCTAAGCAACGCGTGGTCTCGCTCACTTTCAAGCAAATGGGCGCTTGGTCTTCCATAAAGTTGCGTGGGGTAGATGGATACCAGTCTCTGCAATTTCCTGTGCGTGCTGATGAAGTGGTGGTCAGTGCGAAGCTGCGGATGGCCTACGATTATTCGCCTGCCTTGATCCCCGAACTGAGCCATTTGCAGATTTCATTGAATGAGCGCGTTGTAGCGGTAGAAGGCTTGCCGAAGGACAAGGGAGTGGGAAACTCCCGCGAGATCAACCTCGATCCGCGTCTTTTTGGCGACCTCAATAGCCTAGGCTTTAAGTTAATTGGTCACTACACGCGTCAATGCGAAGACCCGTTTCACTCTTCTCTTTGGTTGACCTTGAGTGACCTAGGGCGCCTGGAACTGACCTTGGCTCCGTTGTCCGTTTCTAACGACCTCAAAACCCTACCTTTGCCATTTTTGGACAAACGGGAAAATGCAGCACTCAAGCTTCCTTTTGTGTTTTCGGGGTCTCCTTCGTTTGGTACTTTAAAAGCGGCAGGGGTGGTGGCGTCTTGGTTTGGAATGCAAGCTGGAACGCGAGGCGCGCAATTTCCCACCACGTTAAACACATTGCCTAATGGCAATGCCGTGGTCTTTCTGCGTGGTGCTGACACCATCGAGGGCATCAAAGGGGCTGGAGTTTCCAATATTGCAATTCAGCCGCATCCCACCAATGTCCACGCCAAACTTTTGGTGATTTCAGGCGCAACTGAGCAAGACTTGCTGCGCGCAGCCAACACGCTAGCCTTGTACGCGCCGACCCTCACGGGCCAATCGGTCACCGTGACCAAAGAGGTAGAGCCCGCACCCCGCAAACCCTACGATGCACCGGCGTGGCTCCCGACAGACCGCCCAGTCAAGTTTGGCGAACTGGTGCGCCCAGATGAATTGCACGTGCAAGGATATTTCCCCTCTGTGGTGCGAATCAACTACCGTGTCACACCCGACCTGTTCACCTGGCGCAGTCCTGGCGCGCCCATGAAACTGAAGTACCGCGCAACCCGGCTTCCGTTTCACAAAAACTCCAGCCTCAACGTCAGCCTGAACGCCAACTTTATTGAAACGATCGCGCTGAACGCCAACTACCCATTGGATACCAAAACAGAGTTGACGCAGCGCCCCACTCAGGTAAGCAATGGTGCCACGGCTCTACGCGAGGAACGACTGGCGCTGCCACCCTACGCCGTAGGTGGTCGCAACCAATTGCAACTGGGCTACTTCTTTGACGTGATCAAAGAAGGCGAATGCATGAGCTTGCCGCCCGACAACCTGCAAGCCTCCATCGACGCAGAGTCCACATTAGATTTCAGCGGGTATCCACACTATGTTGCTTTGCCCAACTTGGCTTACTTTGCAAGTCTTGGGTTCCCATTCACGCGGTTTGCCGACCTCTCAGAGACCGCGGTCGTCCTCCCTGACAACCCTAATGCGGATGAAATGGGTGTCTACCTCGCAGTGATGGGGCGCATGGGCGAATCAACAGCTTATCCCGTGCTACGCCACTCGGTGATTTCTGCGGCAGAGGTAGACAGAGTTGCGTCCAAAGACCTGATCATCATCGGTTCTGGACGCAGTCAAACCCTGATGAGCAAGTGGGCGGATCATTTGCCTATGGTCCAACAAGATGGGGAACGCCGTGTCCGAGAACGACAGGAATCTTGGTGGCCTAGTTATCGATGGGAGCAAGAAGACGTCAATGCGCTCCCCGTGCCACCCGGCAGCGTAAACTTTTCGATCGCTGGCAGCCTAGCGGCCATGATGGGCTTTCAATCCCCCCTCCAAGCAACGCGAAGTGCCGTGTTTCTGTATGCTGACAAGGCCGGGGATTTGCGTAAGGTCTCAGAAGCATTGGTGGACCCAGAACGCATTCCAATGGTTCAAGGAGACTTTGTCGTAGTCGATGACAAATCTGTTAACCACGCACGCGTGAGTGAAACCTACTACCTAGGGTCTCTTGCCGTGACTAGCAAGATCCGGTGGTTCTTTGCGGACCAACCTATTCTGATGGGGCTTTTGGCGCTCTTTGTTGCAGTGCTGCTGGCTACTCTGGTCTACCGTATGGTCCGCAGGGTGCGCGGCAAACGCCAGCGTAAATTAAGCTAACTCTGCAGCCTTTTGTCCATGCGTTTTTTCGTTCTCTCCATCCTCGCCTTCTTTCTGACAAGTTTGCACGCGGAGGACTTAATGTCCAGCCAGTTGGCCGACCAAGCACGCCAATGGCATGAAAAAGGCCGTGATGACCTTGCCGCAGACTTGTGGAGAAAGATACTACGCGCTGACCCCAAGCATGCAGAGGCCAAAGCCAGACTAGCCGAGATCGACAATCCAATGCCTGCGCCAACGGCTGTGGCTATTCCTATGCAACGTCCGCCTGTCACCGAAACGAAAAAGCCACCAGAGACGCCCAAGCCCAAGTCGCTGAGACCAAAAGAAAAACCTACGCCGGATCTGATTGTCAAGAAGCAGGAAGAATCACCCCGGGCTGCACCGCCGCCGAAATCGCCCTCTGCGCCAGTCAAAGTGGCTAAGCTGCCAAGTCCGCCCCCAACCGTGTCAGTCGAAGTGGCGAAAGAAAAAGTGATGAAACGTGAAATCGTCCGAGGGCGCACCACGCTGGATGCTCGCTCGGTTTCCTTGCCAATCAGTAGAAGTATTTCTGAACCGCAACCCCCGTCACTCGGCATTGGGCCAGTACTGTCACCCTTAAGCCCTAACACAGCCCCCATCCCTGCGCCTGTCAATCCCGCGATGCTGTCCCAACCGGCAAGTGCAGTCACCCCTACCCAGAAGCGGTAGCGCAGAGAACGTCCACTTTTTTGTCAATACAGCATCTCCCACGGTTCCCAAGCACTCAACAACTCTCTATGCAAGTTATCGCCTTAATTTCTGGAAAGGGTGGCGTCGGCAAGACCACTCTAGCGGCCAATCTCGCTGTTGCCTTGGTTGAGCGGAAGAAGCGGGTATTGCTCATTGACCTAGATCCCCAGAACGCCCAACGTTTGCATCTAGGTATGGACCCGGATGAAATAGCGGGCTTGGTGCGCGAGGGCGTAGGGCCAGATTCCATTTTTGACAGCCCGTTTGGTGTCCGTTTTATTCCGTTTGGCCGAGTCACTGAAACTGAACTCGCCGAATTTGAAAGCGCGATCAAATTGGACCCCGATTGGATCGCGAATGGCATCCAATCTATCGGCGAAGACGTCTTCGACTATGTCATTTTGGACACACCACCTGGTCCTAGTGTTTTTCTCAAGCAAGCACTCACAGCCGCGCAGCGCGCACTGGTGGTCATCTTGGCTGACGCCGCCTCTTATGTGACGATCCCTAAGATCATCACTTTGGTCGAAGAATTTACCCAGGGCCGTGAAGATTTTTGCGGCATGCATTTGCTCATCAATCAAATGCCCGGCCAAAGCCAACTCGGACACCAAGTGCGCAATGCGCTGTACACCGAATACGGAAGCCTCATCGTGCCAGTGGCAGTGCATAAGGATCCGCGTGTATCCCAGGCCTTGGCATTCGAGCGTCCTGTCCTTCAGTTCGAGCCACACTGTAAGGCGAGCCTAGACATTCAGAGTGTTGCAGATTGGCTTTTGGCGAGCATGACCCCTTAGTGCTTCAAACTTGATTTGAGTTTAAAGACGTACGCACCAACTTCTCACAGAGTGAGGCAAGACAATGGTTTTTAGCTCTAACATTTTCCTATTTGCGTTTCTTCCGCTGTTTTTGGCAACCTATTACTGCATGCCAATGCGGGGACGATCGGCGCTTATTCTTCTATTCAGTTACGTTTTCTATGCGTGGTGGCGCCCCGACTTCTTAAGCCTCTTGGTGGGAGTAACGGTGCTGACGTATGCCATTGCCTTGGTGATGGACTACACACAAGACGCGGCGAAACGGTATCGGGTACTTTTCGCTGGCGTTGCGCTTAACCTTTGTGCTTTGGCGTACTTCAAGTACGCTAATTTTGGCATCGACAGCCTCAATACCGCACTTCTTGCGCTGGGGTTCACGCGCATTGAGTTCACCCATGTGCTCTTGCCCATCGGGCTTTCTTTTTACATTTTTCACGCCATCAGTTACTTGGTCGACATCTATCGAAGAGAGGCGCCCCCCGCCCGTAATCTGGTCGACTTTGCAGCTTTTATTGCACTTTTCCCGCACTTGGTGGCAGGTCCTGTATTGCGATACCACTTGCTTGCAGAACAGTTCCGCAGCCGAACCCACACTTTGGAAAAATTTTCCCAGGGCTGTGTCATTTTCATGGTCGGCTTCTGCAAAAAAGTATTGATCGCAGACACGGTGGCACCTCTTGCAGATGCGGCCTTCGCGGCCCCTATTCCCACCATGGCCGATGCTTGGCTGGGAGCTGTGGCGTACACCATCCAGCTCTTTTTTGACTTTAGTGGCTACACCGACATGGCCATCGGCTTAGCGCTAATGATTGGTTTCGTCTTCCCGGAGAACTTTAACGACCCCTATACCTCTCGCTCCATTACGGAATTCTGGAAGCGATGGCACATGTCTCTATCCAACTGGCTCAGGGAGTACCTGTATGTGTCTTTAGGGGGCAATCGGAAAGGCGTAGTACGTACGTATATCAACCTGTTCCTAACGATGTTGCTAGGTGGTCTTTGGCACGGTGCTAATTGGACCTTTGTTCTATGGGGGGCATGGCACGGCGGCATCCTAGCACTGGAACGCTATTGGCTAGAGCGCTTTAAAAGGCCACTACTGCCTGCCTGGCTTGGCGTAATCAAGACCATGCTGTTAGTCATGATAGGTTGGGTGATGTTTAGAGCGGTAAACCTCGCAAGCGCTGGAAACATGTTTGCCGGCATGTTGGGCATGCATGGTTTGGGCTTTAGCCCTGAAGTCAGTTGGCAGGTGAGCGCAGACAGGGTCGGCGTCTTGGTCGTCGGGATTGCACTAGTCTATGCAATGCCATGGCTACGTAAAAACAAGGGGGCATACGGTCGCTACCTTCTCGTCCCTTTGTTTGTATGGGCGGTTGCCACGCTGTCTTCGCAGTCGTTCACTCCCTTTCTTTACTTCCAGTTCTAACGTATGTCCAACCCTAGCACTGAAGCATTGCCTAAAGCTGGCCTCGTCTTCCAACACCACCATTTCGCAGCCGGCTGCTTCAGTATTGCCATGCTTGCAGGTGCATGGCAAGTAGCCCAAAGCGTTGTCAAGGTGGAATGGGACAAGCTGCCCAACACCGTGCTTGATTTTCGAGAAGGTCGGCTCACAGGCACCCTAGAAAAAAAAATCGACCACCAGATGCCGCTCAGGCCGACCTTGATCGCCTACGCCAACGCCGGTCGCTACATGATCACCGGTGGTGGTGGTGACCAAGTAAGAATTGGCGAGGACAATTGGCTTTTCCTAACCGAGGAACTTCGGTTTGAGAAGGATGCACAAGCGCACCTTAATGCACGTGTAGACATGCTTGCCTCAGCAGCTCAACAGCTCAAGGCCCAAGGAATTCCTCTGGTCATCGCGCTGGTGCCGGACAAAGCACGCATCTACGCCCAACATTTAGGCTATGCATCCTATCCAGATTTCAATGCGAGCCGCTATAGCCAATCGCTTGATCTCCTGCGCAAAAAAGGCGTGCCTACCGTTGACCTACTAACTGCTTTAAGCCAAGGCGCAGCACAGAACGAAGTCTATTACCGCACGGATACACACTGGAACCAAGAGGGGGGCAGTATTGCCGCCAAGGCCATTGCCAACGAGGTCAAAAAGCTCGCTATTGATGCCGAGATAACCACCTTTCAAACCCTAGAAACCGGTCCCCGCACGGAGCGTCCCGGTGACATTATTCGCCTGATGAGCCTTGACACCGTTCCTGCAGCCTTGCGGCCACGCTCAGATTTTGAAGTACCTGTCGCAACCCGACAAAGTAGCAAAGACGCAAGCGGAGGCTTGTTTGGTGAGGCCAGCGTACCCATTGTGCTCATTGGGACGTCCTATTCGATGCGAGGCAACTTTGCTGGGTACTTACAAGAAGCCCTGTCTCTTAAAGTCTTGAATGCAGCCAAGGAAGGTGGTGGTTTCCTACAAGCGGCCACCACCTACTTTGGGGATGATTCCTTTAAACAAAACAAGCCCAAGCTCATCGTGTGGGAAGTACCCGAACGCTTTTTGTACAGCAAACTTGAAAAAGAAAATACATGGGTGCAAGACGTCGGACTCACGCAGAAATGAAAAAGCCAGCGCGAAACAGCGCTGGCTTTTGAGTTGGGTGTTATTTGCTGAGCAACACCCGATGGGCAGCGGAATTACTTGAGCAAGTCAGTGATCTTCTGCAACCATGCAGCGTTATCCATGATGTAACGAGGGTCACGGAATTTGTTGTTTGGAGGGGAGCGTAATTCACGCTCTGGGATTTCCCAAATGATCAGCTTTGGCTGCCTTGTCTTAAACGCCTCATCTTTGAGATATGACTCCATGCCGAACCAAGGCCCTTGATCCACTGGCAAAGAAATGTCCAATAAGTCTCTTTGGAGCGTGAAGCGCAAACCATCAGGATAACCCGTCGCTTTGTTGGTGTAGCTGCTGCCAATGACGGTAATTCCTACGTTCTCCCCACCGTTTAGTAGATCCGCCTGTGACGCTTGGACACGGCTAACCTTGAATGGCAACACTTGCTCAGGGGCGTAATTCGCAGAACCTTCTGGCAAATAGCGGACCAAGTCTCGAGCTCGGGTATTGATCTTTCTTGCATTCCACGCCAAAGCATATTGCTCTTCTTTTGTAGCAGCTAATGCTGCTTTGAGTGCTGGAGTGGCGTCAATCAACGATCTAACCGTTTCTGCAGCTAACATGGCGCCAGAAGGCGACCAGTGTGTATCCAGGCGCAAAAATAATGGCGTATCACTGGTGCGATGTGGACTCTTGAGAAAAGCCTCGTTCAAATTCACCACGTTGACACCGCCGCTACGCAACGCTTTGACCGCGTTGTCATATTTTTCATTGGTGTACGCATCAAGTGGTTTGTCTACAGGCAACTTATCCGCGTGGATGCGTATTTTTGAAGGCACGATGACCAGTGCCAGTGCTACGCCCTTACGCTCAAACAGCTTGTTGGCACTTTGCAGCAACTGAAGCGTAGCGGAGGTATCTTGGGCATCAGCAGGCGTTGCAAACTCATAGGGAGTGAACAACCATTCGTCCTTGCCAAACAAAACGGGCACGCTGTCTGCGGCGTGCGCTGACATCACTCCAACGGCGAAACCGAGCACCGTGGAGCGCAAAAAATGCTTAAAGCGACTTGTTTTCATAGTGTCCTTGAGAGGGCGTAAAGAAGGTTTAGATCAATTTTAGTGGTCTAGTGTGATGGACTACTTACCGGTGTAAACCTCGGTCTTGTTTTGCACATGGATAGACGTCATCTTGCCTGCGCCATCGGACATCAAGAAAACACTGTACGCACCTCCTTGGGCCATCTCTAAGGGAACCTTGGTTTTTGCTTGCTTGTCGCCAGCTTTAGCGGCAACTAGTTCAACCGCGATCGGATTGACCTGTATCGCCATCGAAGTTCCGTACCCCAAGGCACTAAAGACTTTGGTGTTGCCATCGGCCGTCATCACATCGACTGATGGTGTTTGGGCATCTAACTGGTATACCGTGAGCATGGCCTTCAACTTGTTCGTGCTTGATTTATCTTCAAACACTATCGGCACCGTGCCAGTCTTATGTGCAGGAAAGCTCAGCGTCAACGATTTGCCACGCACTACGTCTAACCCAAAAGTTACCAACGCGGAGTCTTTAGATGCTGGATGCAAAGCAATAGTGTGCTTGCCAGCACTGAGCACCATGTAGTCACCGACTTGGCCAAAGTTCAACTTGGTTGCGCGGGCTTTTCCATCGACGACAACATCAATAGCGGCAGCGCCCTTGACACTGTGCAGCACCCTGACGTAGGCGGAATCGGCGGGTGGCTCAGGGTCGTAGAGCGTTCCTGCGGGTTGCGCAAACGCAAGCAGTGCCCCCACAGAAACGAAGGAAACCAAGGCGGTACGCAGAATCAAACTGACAGTATGGAGGTTTTTCATAGGGGGTACAGGTGGAAAAAAATCATTTGGCGGTACTGCCGGTCGCCTTATCAAAGTAGACATACCACTGATACATCCCGGGCGCTAAGCCGTCGATTATCACTGCTGAGCGCCAACTGTCCAACTTCAACAGCCTTGGTACCGGAACGTTGGAGCCCACAGAAACTAATCGCAGCGAACTACTAGTGTCGGGGGCATTGACAAGTATCGATACAGGATTTTTGAGGGGCAATCCAGCGCTTACTGCAACTGAAAGTATCGGAGCCACGGGACCTGAGTTCAAGCGCGCACTCAGCCGTTCGCGCTCTCGCCACCAATCGGCCACTTGACCGCCACTAGCCATCCAAGTACGCGTCTTCTGCTCTTTCAGGTAGTCAAAAATTGCGTCCAGTTGATCTGGTGCCAGCAGAGTTTGATTTGAGAATCTGACAAATGAAACTCCCCCCATTTGAAGCGAAAGAGCCAGCTCATCCAAAAACGCTTGGAGTCCGTCTTCCGCATCTGGATCATCTAACCATTCTTCAGGACCGGTCTGTGTATTCGGTATGCCCACCAAGGATTTTGAAGATCCTTCCGCAGAGCCAATGACAAAGGGCAGTCGTGTCTCTGTATCCGCTGAATTGCCAATGTAATGACCAAAGCCTTTATCGGCTGCGACTTTTTGAGTGGTTGCATCCGCCGAACCCATAGGAGGACGAAAGCCCGGAGCCACCCCAGTGTCCAGACCTACATCGCCCAGCTTCTTCTGCATAGCCTCTAGACGCCGCATCTGAACGGCAGCGGTCTGGCCTTGGAATCCCTCAAATTTATCGGCGAGATAGGCTAGCTCATGCCCCTTGGACTGCAGTTTCTTGGCGGTTTCAACCGATTTGGCGACTGGATCTGTCAACAAGTAATAGCTCGCACGACCGCCTACATCCTCTAACCGCTTGGCAAAAGCCACATCTCCACTAACCAAGACATCAGCAGAATCAACCCCCGTTACGAAAGCACTGGTGTAGGGGGCCGGCCAAGGGGACAAGTACGCATCGGGCTGGCGAAGTAGCCACATCAACGCGTTATGCGCTATGGCCTCGAGCACTTTAGGGTCAGCTGTCTGCCAAAGACGCTCTGGGTACCCTAGAACGACAGAGCGAGAACGCGCGCCACTGGCTTGCGCACGTTCGTCATAAGTAATCACAGAACTTGGTTTATCTGGGACAAACGTACGCGACCAAGGCATCATGTTGGCGGCTGCATTTTTTCCCACTAGGGACAAGGGATACCAACCCTTTACCCTCTCCAGCCATACCCTTAAACCAGCTGGCAGGGTGTGACTCACCGGGGTACTGCCATGCATGATCATGAACCCATCATCAGCAGCCGGTTCTGTGGTGCCCACTACTTTGACACCCAACGTGGACTCCATGAACTCAAAACCTAGCCAAGTACCTTGATCACTACGCACACCTGTTAGCCAGGTGCTGAGCACACTCCCGCCCTGCTCTCTGTAGGCAGCAATGGCTTTTCGCTCGGCCTCTGACAACGCCGCCGCACTTGGCAGCAAGAGGACGCCTAGGGGTGCCTTTTCAAGTTGTTCTATAGTGGTCAGCTGCTTATACGGAATTTTGTACTTTCGCAAAAGTACTTCCCATGCGCGCGCATTGGTAGTGGCATCCAAGCCTGCTTTCGCAAAGTATGCCTTGTTGCTGGCAGATGCGTACAGCGTTACTACTTGGGTAAAGCTTCCTTTGAATACGGGTACCGCCACGTTAGAAGTAGTTGCGATTTTGGGAGCGGTGCTAACCGTTGCTGGCGTGCTCAAGGCTTGCTTGGGGTCAATCGCCGCCTTTAAAAAGAAGCCAGTAGGAACAAAGAAACCTGGCGGAGGGATGTCTACCAGTGGCACAGGTCCCTGTTTAGCCGGTTCCACCTTCGCCTGCTCAGATTTACTAGGCTCCGCTTTTTTAGGGGTAGAACATCCGGATAACAGCGTCACCCCTATCAGCAGACCCAACATTGTGACCCGCATGCCTTGGGCCGTTAATGAACTTAAGCTACAAAACATGTAAAAGGAACCCGCAGTTTTGTGACATCGTTCTTGAAGACGCAATATAGCAAACTGCATAATCCGACCAAAGCAGGTTAAATGTGATTAAAATAAATTGTAACAATTTGCAAATTTACTTGGCTATACCATTATGACCGACCCCGCTGCGCCGAATATTCCCGTTGTCCGCGTTGGCGTTAGCGGCCTGCCAAATCTCACCGACAGCATGACGATTGGCGGAGCCTATGTGCTTGTAGCAGAGACCCCATCGGCGCGCTTTCCTTTACTCGCAGCCAGTCTTTCCAGCGCCCTTGAGCAAGGCTTGCCGTGCACCGTGATAGTGCCCGCCAACCCAGAGCAGTTTATCCAGCGCATTGATTCCTTTGTGCCTTTGGACGCCGTGACTTTGATCGCGAATAAGAGCCTTCAGCTTTTTGTCATGCAAAACGAATTCTCAAAAGCCATGTTCCGCTTTGGGGCCGACGCTTTTGCAGAGGAGATGGAAGAGTTCGGAATTCCCGAGAATAGCTACCTCATATTTGACCAAGCCGATGAGTTGCTCAGCCTGCACGACATTTCTTTGGCGTTGGAGCAAATTAGCGTTCTTGGGAAGTGGTTTGCACAAAGGCGAATTACCGCGCTATTGGTTTTCTCTAGGGTTACAGAGGCTAACGCGGGAACCATCAACGCCATCATGGACAACTTGTCTGGCATTGCCCGTTTAGGGGGTGACAAAGATGGATTGGAGTTAACCTTTGACTATTGGCAGTCTCCGGAAGGTGCTATTGCTGCTAGGCACTATATTTTGCTCACTGATGAGCTGGGTTTGTACCAAGCCAGCACAAAATCAACGCCGCTCGAACTTGTATCGGAGTCAGAACCAAGCAGCCGCACTGACGCACCGGACACGGCGAGTGCCCGGGTTTTTTACATGGATCCCGATTTGGGATCATTGGCAAAACTCACACCGGGCGGATGGCAATACGCAGACACGCTAATCGGCATGATGCATGCCAGCAGGAACCTGCCCACCGCCACATGCATTTTGAGCTTTCAGCATGACACCAATCTACGCCAACTTGCGGAGGCCATTCACACCCTCCGCCTTACCCTAGGTCGCAAAGCCCTCCTTGTTGTCCAAGAGAAAGGAGCATCTTTGCGCTATCAGAATGAAGCTCTGCTCCTACGTCTAGGCGTGAATCTGGTCATTCACCGCGATGTACCGACATCGCGCCTAACTTTGCTACTTGAATCCATTCGAGGCCAAGTCTTCAACCGAAACGTAGACATTAACTTTGAGGCAGCCCTTGCGAGTGTGGTGCCGACGATGCTTCGAGGGTATTTGATGCCCACCCATTTTGTGCGCGAGGTTGAAACTATTTTCAAACGTTCCGCCACGCTAGATATTCCCTGTGCCTTGATTATTGGCACCCCTCTACCCGATACACCAATGGAAGACCTGTTGGGGAATATCGCCCTGTCAAGACCAGGTGACTTATCAACGGCTAGTGAATCTGAATGCTTCATTTTCTTGAATGCTTGCCCGCAATCCGTGTTACTGGCGACGGTGGAGCGCATCGTACATGGCGCAATAGATACCGTATTCGCAGACGTCAAATTTTTGGTGCATCGCGATGAAATCAACACTGAACTGGCAGCTATGACGCGCAGCGCTGCACTGGGTTCAGTTCCGGACTACACCGAGATTTCTCGCACTTGGGTTGCCGCATTACCTGCTACAGGCTCATCGGTGCCAAACGTACAGCAACCCACACCTTCGCACGTGTACTTGGACAAACTCTCGACAGCCCCTATGGGCAATGGTGTGTCGGCGACAACAGCGCCCGCACCAACAAGTCCCCGGTCCGACGTCTCTGACCTTCGTTACATCCCCCCGGAGTCGCCCCATGTTTTGACAGATGGCGAGTGGACAAGGGAGGAAGCCACCTCCACAAATGCCAAGCCAGACACACTTGGGCAGGCAACTTCGTTCGGCCGACATTCTGCACCTCGGGCCAAGCGCAGTTCAATCGCGAGACCCCAGAGTCCCCACGGCAGCGAAGCGACAGAGGGTACTAGCTTCCTGGGTGTCAACATCCGCCACTGAAACTTGCAACCAATGTCCATGCAACAATTGCTGCAAGGGTCACTTAGACCTATCACCATCCTGCCTCCATTCATCTAATCCATTGGCTTTTCTGCCAATGACAGCAACTTCCGCAACGACCTATGTCCAAAATTTATCACCTGCAGGGGCATCCAACACACAAGCACCACCGCTACACCCAACGTGAAATTGCGTGTGCACTTGGCCTCGTTTGCCTACCGTTGACTGGTTTCGCGCAGGGTGGAGATACTTTGCCAAGTTCCTTGCTGAACCGCCAAAGCGTTACTACCCCGGTCGGAAGTGCTTTACAAATTGCACCATTCAAATACGTTCCACCTCCAGGAAACACCGCAGTCGAAGTACAAAGCGCCGAGGAACCCAGCGGCCCCAAACGCAGCGCCACACAACAGCGGGTCGTAGACCTCAGCAACGCGGGCAACTACAAAGCCGCGAGCCAAGTCGGGGTGGAACTGCTAAAAAACGAAAAAGCAGACGATGCGCTACAACTCATCATCGCCAACAGTTTGGCATGGACAGGACAGCTAAAACAAGCCATACCTGCCTATGAAAAGCTTACCAAAGGCGAACTTGCCAATGCGGCCAATATTGGTTTGGCCAACATAGAAAACTGGCGGGGCAACCCCGAAAAAGCGGCTCCCATGTTTCGTGCGGTACTTGCCACCGAACCCAACAGTACCGACGCGATAGTCGGCTTAGCCCAAGCCGAACGTGAATTGCGGCCCAAGACATCACTCACTTTCGGCGGAACTAAGGACTCATCCGTCATCGAAAGCCGAGTCGCCACCCTCAACCATCGGTGGCGTGATGAAAGCACCATGAATGTCATGGAAGTTGAGACCAGTGGCGTTCGCAACTGGAAAGACGAGAACCAAACAGACCAACGCGATGTAACCTTTCGCTACCAAGCTTTGGGCCTTGAGCTAAAGCCCAGCTTTGAAATCAGCATGCCTACCAAGGCCGACCGCTCGCTGTATGGTGGTGTGCGCTTAAGCTTCAACGATGCCCAAGAAACACTAGATTTCGGCTACATCAACTGGAGCAAAACCACCGTCAACCCCGATGGTTTGGCTGCCAACTTGGGGGCATCGCGCATTGGTGCTGGCTCTCGCAGAAACTACCCATTCGGCGATGTTTCAGCGAGGGTTGATCTGTACTCTATCTCAGACTCCAACCGGATTTGGACTGCCAATGTGCAACTCAACTCCTCATGGCGACCTGTAGGAAACAACGTCAAACCGTTTATTGGCGCAGAAAACAGAACTGCAACGTTCAATACCAGCAATTACTGGTCCCCCATCAATGGCTCAGGAACACTTTACGGAGGTTTGCTCGGTGAATGGGGCGTGGCGGATTGGAGTCTGTATGCCTCAGCCCAACTCTCCATGCCAATTTACGGCGACGCAGGTTCGGGTTGGGCGGCGTCTGCAGGCGGAAAACGCTGGATCACATCGGACATTGCACTCAGCATGAACCTGTGGGCGATGTCGAGCTGGCGAGATAGTGCCACCTACCGCTCACAAAGTGCCAATGTGACCGTGGAGAAACTTTGGTAAGCAAACAAATCTCTCGCTACCTGTGGGCTGCCCTGGCAGTACTCGCAGTTGTAGCTGTGCTGGGGTATAGCTACCAATCCGTCACGGAGGCGAAAGGGTCGTTTGCGGTCCTGCTAGAGAGTTACGTGCTGTCTGCCGTCACGTTTTACCTGCTGGCGTTCCTGGTGCTTCTGGTGATCCGATACGGAATCATGATCTTCTATTCGTTCATGGACCATTTGGAAACCTTGTTTGAACGGCGCACAGCACCCGTGGCCTTGCCGCGTGAAGACAGTTCACTGCCCATGGTTACTCTGGTGGTGCCCGCTTACAACGAAGGTATCGTCATTCAGGCAGCCATCCGCTCCTTGCTGGAACTGGACTATCCCAATTTCGAAATTGTGGTGGTGGACGATGGATCTACGGACGACACGTATGAAAAAGCGCTTGAGGTAGCCCGAGAACAGAATGACATTCCCGTTCGCGTCATTACCAAGCGAAACGGCGGAAAAGCAGAAGCACTCAACACTGGAATGACTGCTGCACGCGGCGAATTCATTCTCAACATGGACGGCGACTCCAAGCTATCGCGCAACACCTTGCGGGTGTGCATTCGGCACTTTGACAACCCCAAAATTGGTGCTGTAGCAGGCAACGTGAAAGTGATTAACCGCGAGAACATGCTCACCAATATCCAAGCGCTTGAGTATGTGGAAGGTTTGGCCATGGCCCGCAAGGCGCAGAGCTTTCTGCGCATCGTCAACATCATTCCGGGGCCGCTGGGGATGTTTCGCAAGTCGGTGTTGCAGCAAGTAGGCGGCTACGACCATGACACGTTTGCCGAAGACTGTGACCTCACCCTCAAAATGCTGATGCATGGCTGGCACATCGCCTATGAACCCAGCGCTATAGCCTGGGTGGAGACGCCTAGCCGCCTGCTGGACTTGCTGAAACAACGTTACCGTTGGACCCGCGGTATTTTGCAAGCCACTAGCAAGCACAGCCACGCACTTTGGCAACCCCGCAAAGCCGGAATTAACTGCTTTATCCTGTGGTTCATGCTTTTCGAAGGGATCATGTGGCCTTTCTCAACCATGCTAGGCAACCTTTTCTTTGCTTACGTGGGTATTCAGTACGGATTGGCAACCCTGCTGTTTTATTGGTGGCTGCAGCTGACGGTACTGGATGTCGTAGCGGCAGCCTATTGCGTGGTGATTGAGGAAGAAGAGCCCGAACTGATCTTTTATGCCGTTATGTTTAGACTTTTTTACATCAACATTATTGACGTTTCAAAAGTTTTTGCCACGATCGAGGAATGGCGCGGCAAAGCCATGACCTGGGGAAAACTCGAGCGAGAAGGAAAACTCTGACATGGATCTTGTATCAATACTAGCAACCGTTATCTTGGTAACGACCATCGGCACGATGGTCATTGGGGTAGGCGCCTACTACGCCTTCAAACTGCGTGACAAACGTAAGCCCAACAAGAAGAAAGCCGACGACACCCTCGATGACACGGGTAAGAAGGAGCCCGTTTTCCTCAATCGCTACGTACCGCAAGCAGTCCCACCCACTCCCCCTGAGCAGCCATGAAACCTAGGTCCGCCACGGCTGATGGAATAGACGCGCCAAATTTCGTAGACAACCGCAGACCGCGTCCTTTTTTTAAGCGCTTTGGTCCCTACTTGCACGTGTACATCGTGCTGGGGTTTGGCTTGCCCGCGTTGATCTATCTCACCGTCATGCAGATCATGGGCTGGCGCACGCCTAGCTTTGGTATCCAAGGCGCACTTTCGTATATTGCAAGCAGCAGCGACACCGTGGTGCTGTACACCTCGCCCAATACCAAGACCTATTTCGATGGAATAGGTGGCAAGTACGAAGTACTGGTGGTGCCATGGCGCAACTACTTTGCTGCCCATAAAGTCGACTTCAAAGAGGTGAGCGACGCAGCCCAACTGCGCAAGCAAAAAGAAGGGGTCCTCATTCTTCCTTCAGCATTGTCATTGGGGCCTGATGAACGCGCGGAGATCGCGGCATTTCGCTTACGCGGGGGGGCTGTTTTGGCCACTTGGGCGACAGGCACACGCAATAGCCGAGGAGAATGGGAAGGTTGGGCATTTATGGAATCGCTGGGCGCAAAGGCAACCGGAGAAATCGCACCCGATAGCGGCATCAACCATCTCATCATGAATGGCGAATCCCCCGTGTCGCACACCCTTCCTGCAGGCCAGCGTATCTTGATGAGCAAGACCTCGGAGGCCTTGCTCCGTTTCAAAGGCGATATGGTCGCTGGCCGCTTCATGAACTGGGCTCGGATCACGGATGACGGGCTGCGAGATGAAGGCGCTGTTTTGTACGCAGAGCAAGACCCCACACAAGGACGCACCGCGGTGTTTGCCTTTGCTGAGTCCACATGGGAATCTCACCCTCAAGAAACCTACGCACTGATCGACGACACGCTCAAATGGCTACAACGGCAGCCCACTATCGTACGGTCCGCTTGGCCCAATGGCAAACAATCTGCCCAAATCATCGCCATGGACACGGAGCAAGGTTTTGAAAACGCGGTCCCTTTTGCCGCCATGATGAAGTCGCTGGACTACCCGAGTACGTTTTACATCCTAACCTCGGTAGGAAAAGCATTTCCTGACATCGTGAGTCGCCTGTCCAAAGAGTTCGAACTGGGGTTTCACGGTGACACCCACACAGGCTTCAAGAACCAAACCGAAAATGTACAAGAGGACCGCATACGTAACATGCGGGCAGACATCGCCCCTATAGTTCCCAATGCAAAAACCATGACAGGTTTCAGAGCGCCTACCGAAGCGTACGACGCGACGACCGAGCGCCTGCTGCAAAAAAACGGGTTCCGACACCACACAGCAGATCCCAACCGCACCGAAGCGCGCCTGCCCATTTTCGCGGAAATGCCAGATATTGAGCCCGAAGACCGTTTGGTGGTGCTCCCGCGCACCCAGCGGGATGACATTAACCTCTATGGGGAGAAGCTCAGCAGCGAGCAGATTGCCAAGGTCTTAGTAGACGATGCCAATTTGGCTGCAGATACAGGTTCTTTAGGGCTACTCAGCATTCATAGTCAAAACTTTGGACCAGACAGTGCGTTGACCAAGGCAATGCCCAGTCTGCTCGTCAACCTCAAACAAAGGAAGACGCAGTTGTGGTTTGCCTCGGCTGGCCAGGTGACGGACTGGTGGCGCGAACGAGACCGCTTCAAGCTCTCCTCCAAGAACAGCAGCAAGCGCTTGGAGTTCAACATCACCGTGACCGGTCAACAGCCCGTCAAAGGCGGGAGCTTGGTCATCATGCTCCCCCAAAAAGGCTTACTCCCTACCATCGGTTCAACCAAAATTGGACTGCCCTTACCTAAAGTCTCTCGGATCGACGAATACAGGGCTTCCGTCGTATTCGACTCGCTCAACCCTGGCAATTACTCATACCAGGCCACGTTCACCCAGTAGCAAACAAAGCACTGCATGGGCTCGCTGGGACATAGCGACATTAGCGAGCCACAAAGGAAAGGGCACATCGCATTACGCCATGTGCCCTTTGTCATTGCCCCCGATCCGCGGGGCATGAATCACCCATCAATGCTCAAAACGGGATGTCGTCATCCATATCGTCAAAACCACTGGCAGTGCGCGGCGCCGGCGCTTGGCGTGGAGCCTGCGCCATAGGTGCGGCAGCGCGAGGAGGTGGCGGGGCCATGCGGCGTGGGGCTTGTTGCTGAGGAGCCCCGCCTTCATCGCCATCACCGCCAGGAGCACCCATACCTTCGCGGCCACCTAGCAATTGCAATTCGGTCGCAATAATGTCCACCGTATTGCGCTCTACACCTGACTGGTCGGTGTACTTGCCGTACTTCAAACGGCCTTCCACATACACAGGGCGGCCTTTTTTGAGGTATTCGCCTGCAATTTCCGCCAGACGCTCATAAAAGGTCACACGGTGCCATTGGGTGTCTTCAATGGTTTCGCCAGAATTACGGTCTTTGCGGCGGCTAGAAGTTGCAACGCTCACATTGGCAACAGCTTGGCCAGAAGGCAGGTAGCGGATCTCAGGGTCGCGGCCACAGTTGCCGACCAAGATAACTTTATTCACGGATGCCATGGGAAATTCTCCAATTTATTGGGGGTGATTATCCAGCCTTTGGCGCTGGCGCCCGCATGGGCCATGCAACCAGCATCCACGCGCCCATGGCCACCGCACATGAGACAAACAAACCTTGTGCCCCCATGTGCTTCATTAGCCAGCCCCCGAGCACGCCGCCAGTGAAAAATCCCAAGGACTGCAGCGTGTTGTAAACCCCTAGGGCGGCACCGCGTGACTGGACCGGCGCTAAACGCGACGCCAAGCTAGGTTGGCTGGCTTCCAGCACATTGAAGCCGCAGAAAAACACAAACAACACCAAAGCCAGCCCCCAAATGCTCGTGCCTTGGTGCGCCATCCACAACAAACCCAGTTGCACCACCGCGATGGCGCCAATCGCGCTCAGAAACACTGCACGCAGATAGCCGCGTTTTTCTAAAGGGAAGAGCGTGGCACCCATCACCACAAACGACCCCAGCACGGCAGGCAAATAGACCCACCAATGGTGTGCCTTCGCCAGCCCTGCATCCACCAGCATGGCAGGCACGGCCACCCACATAGCTAGCTGGGTTGCATGCAAAACAAACACCCCAAAATTGAGCCGCAGCAAAGGCGCTTGGCGCAGCACATGGGCCAAACCGCCGCGCGCTGCATCTACCATTTTCGCGGGCTCTGCAGGTACCCACCACAGCACCACCGCAATGCCCGTCATCGCCAGCACCGCTGTCAAGGCAAACAATCCGTTCAGGCCCACGGCGCTTGCCAACAGCGGAGACAGCACCAAAGACAAGGCAAACATCAGGCCAATGCTGCTACCCACCAAAGCCATAGCTTTGGTGCGCACGAGGTCACGGGTTTGGTCGGCAAGCAAAGCGGTCACCGCGGCGGAAATGGCACCTGCTCCCTGCAAAGCCCGCCCCGCCACCAGCCATTGCAGGCTAGGCGCCAAGGCGGCCAAACAGCTGCCGGCAGCAAACACGATCAAGCCAAACACTATGACGGGCTTGCGGCCAAAACGGTCTGAGGCCAAGCCAAAGGGAATTTGCAGTAAACCCTGGGTGAGCCCATAAATGCCCATGGCCAAGCCAATGGCGGCGGGGTCGTCACCCCCCGGATAGCGATGCGCCTCCAAGGCAAACACTGGCAACACCAAGAACAAGCCCAGCATGCGCAAGGCAAAAATGAGCGCCAAAGACGCGCTGGAACGACGCTCCAGCGCCGTCATGGTGGTGGACGTGTTGGGACTGCCATGCTCGGTGAGCGGCACACCCATACCAGGAACAGTAGACGTTGTTTGATGCACGACGGATAGCCTAGGGCGATAAATCTCGGCACAAAATTTGTGACAGCTCCGATTGTCCTTGATTCAGGCGCTTGCACTTTGACGTAGGACAGCCAATGTCGTGCAGTGTCACTATCATGGGGGGTTTCCCTCAACCGGCTACCACCTTGACCTCTACCGACGGCACCTATCTTGCAAACGCCTTGCAGCAGCAAAATATCAGTGTGCGTGGCGCGCGCACCCACAACCTGAAAAACATCGACCTCGACATCCCCCGCAACCGCTTGGTGGTGATTACCGGTCTGTCGGGTTCGGGCAAATCCAGCTTGGCGTTTGACACCTTATACGCCGAAGGCCAACGCCGCTATGTGGAAAGCTTGTCGACCTATGCGCGCCAGTTCCTGCAACTCATGGACAAGCCCGATGTGGACATGATTGAGGGCCTGTCGCCCGCCATCAGCATCGAGCAAAAGGCCACCAGCCACAACCCGCGCTCTACCGTGGGCACGGTCACCGAAATCCATGACTACCTGCGCCTGCTGTTTGCCCGCGCGGGTACGCCCTATTGCCCAGACCACCAGTTGCCGCTGCAAAGCCAAACCGTGAGCCAAATGGTGGACGCGGTGCTGGCACTGCCCGAAGACACCCGGCTGATGATTTTGGCCCCTGTGGCGCGGGAGAAGAAAGGCGAGTTTTTGGAACTCTTTGCCGACATGCAGGCCCAGGGCTATGTGCGTTTTCGCATCAACGGCGAAGCGTTTGAAGCGGATGCACTGCCAAAACTCAAGAAGACCGAGAAACACGACATTGATGTAGTGGTAGACCGCATCAAGGTCCGCCCCGACTTGAAGCAACGCCTGGCCGAAAGCTTTGAAGCCGCCTTGCGCATTGCCAATGGGCGGGCCATTGCCTTAGAGATGGATGCACCTAGCTCCGAAAGTAATAGCAGCTCACGCAATACGGATGCGCGACAGCAGCCAAAAGAGCATCTTTTCAATGCCAAGTTTGCTTGCCCCATCTGCAGCTACTCGATTGCGGAGCTGGAACCTCGGCTGTTCTCATTCAACTCCCCCGTAGGCGCTTGCCCTAGCTGCGATGGCTTGGGTTCCAACGAATTTTTTGACCCTGCCCGGGTAGTTGCCTTCCCCAGCCTGAGCTTGGCCAGCGGCGCCATCAAGGGCTGGGACCGGCGCAATGGCTACTACTTTGCCATGCTGGAGTGCTTGGCCAAACATTACAAGTTTGACATTGAGGCCCCGTTCGAGACCCTGCCCCCCACCGTGCAGCAAGCCATTTTGCAGGGCTCGGGCGAAGAGGAAATCAAGTTCAGCTATGTGGTCGACTCCGGTGCATCGCAGGGTAAGAAGCTCAGCAAAAAGCACCCCTTCGAAGGCATCATCCCCAATATGCAGCGGCGCTACCGCGAGACGGACTCAGCCCTGGTGCGCGAAGACCTTGCCCGACTACGCAGCACCCAGGCCTGCCCCCAGTGCCATGGCACACGCTTGCGCACGGAGGCACGCAATGTCAAAGTGGGGGAAGGCGACCAAGCCCGCGCGATTTTTGAAATCAGCCACGCCACCCTGAAAGACAGCTACGCCTACTTCAACACCTTGCAAATGACCGGCTCGCGCGGCGAGATTGCCGCCAAGGTGATTCGCGAGATTGGCCTGCGGCTCAAGTTTTTGAACGACGTGGGCCTGAACTACCTAAGCCTAGACCGCAGCGCAGAAACCTTAAGCGGCGGCGAGAGCCAGCGCATCCGCCTGGCCAGCCAGATCGGCTCGGGCCTCACCGGCGTGATGTACGTGCTCGACGAGCCCAGCATCGGCCTGCACCAGCGGGACAACGACCGCCTAATTGGCACCCTGCAGCACCTGCGCGACATCGGCAACAGCGTGCTGGTGGTGGAGCATGACGAAGACATGATGCGCGCTGCCGACCATGTGATTGACATGGGCCTGGGCGCTGGGGTGCATGGAGGGCGCGTGATCGCCCAAGGCACGTTTGCCCAAGTGCGTGACAACCCGGACTCGCTCACGGGCAAGTACTTGGCCCAGGTCTTGAAGATCGCAGTGCCCGCGCGTCGCACGCCGTGGCTGCCCGTGCTTGCGCCCGCAGCGCCTGAGAAAAAGGCCGCCGCCAAAGGCGCACCCAGCAAGGCCGCGCAAGCCTGGGCCGAACGCCAAGCCGCGCACGAAGCCACGCAAGGCGAGCTCCAAGCCATTCGCGTGGTGGGCGCTAGCGGCCACAACCTCAAAGGCGTGAGTGTGGAGTTTCCCGTGGGCTTGTTCACCTGTGTCACCGGCGTGTCGGGCTCCGGTAAGTCCACCTTGGTCAACGACACGCTGTACACCGCAGTGGCCCGCCAGCTTTACCGGGCCCATGAAGAGCCCGCCCCGCATGAGGCGATTGAGGGCATTCAGTACTTTGACAAGGTGATTAACGTCGACCAGTCGCCCATTGGCCGCACGCCGCGCTCCAACCCAGCTACTTACACCGGGCTGTTTACCCCCATTCGCGAGCTCTTAGCCGAGGTGCCCACGGCCCGTGAACGCGGCTACGGCCCCGGGCGCTTTAGCTTCAACGTGGCCGGTGGCCGCTGCGAGGCCTGCCAAGGCGACGGCATGGTCAAGGTAGAAATGCACTTTTTGCCCGATGTGTACGTGCCCTGCGATGTGTGCGCTGGCCAGCGATACAACCGTGAAACGCTAGAGGTGCTTTACAAAGGCAAGAACATTGCGCAGGTGCTAGACCTCACGGTGGAAGCCGCCTACGAGTTCTTCCAAGCCGTGCCAACCATTGCACGCAAGCTGCAAACCCTGCTGGATGTGGGCCTGAGCTACATCCGGTTGGGGCAAGCGGCCACTACGTTGTCAGGGGGGGAGGCGCAACGCGTCAAGCTGGCCTTGGAGCTCAGCAAGCGCGACACCGGCCGCACGCTCTACATCTTGGACGAGCCCACCACCGGCCTGCACTTTGCCGACATCGCCCTGCTGCTCAAGGTCTTGCACCAGCTGCGCGATGCGGGCAACACCATTGTGGTGATTGAGCACAACCTGGATGTCATCAAAACCGCTGACTGGCTCATCGACATGGGCCCCGAAGGTGGCTCAGGCGGTGGCACGGTGGTTGGAGCAGGCACACCAGAAATGCTGGCCGCCAACCCGGCCAGCCACACGGGGCGCTATTTGCAGCGTTACCTTTGAGGGGAAAACGGCACCGCTGCAGCCCGCATCCACACAGCGCAACCCGCTATTCTTTAAATAGCTTACTGCGCTTATTCCATGCGGGCTAGCCACACAAAATAGTGGGAGCCCAAAGTTGGCCTTCGGAGGCTATTTGCTATGCGCCTTGACCACCTTGTCATACGTTCCGTTTTTGCGCAGCGCGTCTAAGCCTTTGTTGAAGGCAGCGACCAAGTCTTTGCTGGCAGGCACGTTTCTGGAGGCGATGAAGTAAAGCCCGTTTTCTGACACGGGTGGCGCCGCCGCCAACACCACGGAGCCCGGTGCGACACCAGCGGCAGCAATCGAGGCTTTGCCGTTGGCCTCCTCCGTCACAAAGAAGTCCACGCGGTCTGCTTCGACCAACTTGACGCAGGTGGAAATGTCTTTAGGGGACTGAAGTTTGATTTGGCCACTCTTGATCAGAGGCGCCAGTGTTGCAGGTTGCGCCCAACCAATGGGCACACAGATCGAGCTTCCGGCAAATCCTGCCGCATCGGCAAATGTGAACTTCTTCGCGCCCGCCTTGGTAAACACCCGGTCCACCAGTTTGATCATGATGTCGGAGTAAATCATCTCCTTCTCACGCTCTGCCGACTTGAAGTAAGGAAAGGTTCCCGCAAAGTTGCCTTGCTTGGTCTCGTCATAGCCGCGAGCCCAAGGCTGCCAGTCCAACTTGACGTCCATTTTGACTTCTGCGAACGCTTTTTTCACCAGCTCCGTGGCCATGCCCCCTTCGGGCAGCTTGCGGTCGGCATACGGAAGGTAGTCATCCCCCGACACCAGTGAAACCACCTGCGCCTGGGCAAGTCCGCCCACTAACAAGAGGGCCGCTAATAGAGAAGCTCGCATGGTTTATTCCTTTGGTTGACAGCGTCCTAAATCAGAACGCTTTATGCCCTTGTCCCCTTTGTGGAGCCTTGGCTGCGCAAAGGGGACAAGGGTAATCAACTATCGGCAATACGGTCACCCAACTTGAACCGTCATTCAGACAGAAGTCTGAGTCAGCCCCTCATCAAGCTGCTTCTGCGGCTATTTGGCGCAGGGCTTGTTCAAACACCTCCACCGGCTGGCCGCCCGAGATCAGGTGTTTGTCGTTGATGATGATGGCAGGCACCGAGTTGATACCGGCACGTTGGTAGAAGGCTTGCGCTTGGCGCACTTCGTCGGTGTAGGCGTCACCCGCCAGAATTTCGGCAGCCCTGGCACCATCCAGCCCTACAGCCACGGCGGTGCGCACCAAGACCTCATGATTTGAAGGATCTTCGCCTTCGGTGAAGTAGGCTTGCAACAAGGCTTTTTTCAATGCCTGTTGCTTGCCAGTGCCCTGTTCTTCGGCCCAATGCAGCAAACGGTGGGCGTCAAAGGTGTTGTAAATGCGGTCGCGCTTGTTCAGGCCAAATTCAAAGCCTAGCTCGGCGCCCCGTTGGCGGATGGTTTCGCGAATTTGGGCTTGCTGCGCGGGACTGGAGCCGTATTTTTCGGTCAAGTGTTCGGTGATGTCTTGCCCCTCAGGCCCCATCTTGGGGTTGAGTTCAAAGGGCTGAAAGTGCAAGTCGGCCTGCACCTCGTTGCCCACGCGTTGCAGCGCGGTCTCCAACGCAGTCAGGCCAATGGCGCACCATGGGCATGAGACGTCCGATACAAAATCAATTTTCAAAGTAGTCGCCATAGCGTGCCTTGTGTGCCTTCGTGTGGAATGAGAGGGTCTCTAGCTGAGGGGTTCTGCTGGCATTTCAAGTCACAGGCTGCGTACACCTCACCGTAGGGCACCATGGTAGCGGCGCGGAGGCAGTGCTACAAACGGCATGGCTATTGCGCCATTCGCTTTGGAATTTATAGCGGCCTGCGCATATCTGATGCGGGCTACGGGCAGTTTTTGCCCAAGCCTGCGGTCAGACGGCCAGGCTAAACCTGTGTTTGGCGAGCGCAGTGGCCCCCAAGCTTTCGTAAAAGCCCATGGCGTGCACATTCCACGGTGGGGTTTGCCATTGCAGATGGCGGCAGTGGTGGGCTGCGGCAAAGGCCTTGACTTCAGCCATCAACGCGCGCCCCAAGCCTTGCCCGCGTGCGGCCTCGCGCAAGTACAAGCAGTCCAGGTGCGCATAGGGGCTGGCTGCTAGCGTGGAGAAGTCCAGCGTTACGCTGGCATACCCCAAGACTTCAGCACCACGTAGGGCCAACCATGCCTGCAAGCGCTCTGCAGCCAGCGCATGACTTAGGCGCAACGCATGGTCCTGTGGTGCAAATGCGATGCCCTCGTACAACGCATGCTCGGCACACAAGTCCGACAAGGCCGCCGCGTCTTGGGGCCTTGCCACCCGTACTGAAGCTGCGACTAGGTCATGCTGCGCTAACTCGCTGTGGGTCTTCAGCATGCGCACTCAATAGCCGGCGTGTCGGCGGCCCATTCACCGGGCGCGCTGCCCTGTGCCACGGGTTGTCCATCACGCATCCAAAAGTCCAAACCGCCCAGCATTTCTTTGACGGTAAAGCCCAAGTTGGCAAGCTTGTAGGCACCTTTGGTGGAGCCGTTGCAGCCAATGCCATCGCAGTAGGTCACATAGACCTTGCTGCGGTCCAGGTGGGCGGTGCTTTGGGCATCCATCAAGCGGTGCGGGAAGTTGATCGCGCCGGGCACATGCGCTTGTGCATAGAGGGACTCGGAGCGGGTGTCGATGACCACGATGTCGGCAATGCGGTTGCGCAGGTCTTCGGCAACGTCCCAGGCGTCGGCGTGGTAGCGCAGCTTGGCCGCCATGTAGTCACGGCTTTGCTCCGCGGTAGCGGGGGGAAACTGGAGAACTGCTGAACTTGTGTGGGACATGGCACAGGCCTTTCTTGGGTTGGCGTTGACGGTATGGCACCAAGTCTAGGTATTTGCGGCCTTATAGTTAATACCAATATCTAGCCTCACTTAAGGCCAATGTATGACCGATGCCCATGTTTGGCTTTCCATGTTTCACGATGCGCAGTCCCCCGCACGCGGTCTACGCGAGCGCGTATGCGCCACTGTGCGTCAGGCCATTCGGGTGGGAAGCCTGCCATTGGGCGCGCGCCTGCCAGCCAGCCGGGTTTTGGCGCAAGACCTGTCCGTCTCTCGCGTCACCGTAGAAGCTGCGTACACACAGCTGGAGGCGGAAGGCTATTTGGTGCGGCGCACAGGGCAAGGCAGTTTCGTCGCGATTGACCTGGCGTCTGGCAACGGTCAACAACACCAGTCTTCCACGACAAACGCAGGTTTGACAGAGCAGGTTGCCTTGTCGCAACGCGGCCAGCGCACGGTAGGTACCGGCGGCTGCCAAGAGCCCATGCGGCTGCAGGCCTTTGCCGCGGGTAGCCCCGATTTGCGGGCTTTTCCCAACGCACTGTGGCGCCAGCTCACCAACCAGCAGTTACGCCAAGGGTCAGACGCTTTGATGCGCTACGGCGACCCGCAGGGCCTGCCCGCTTTGCGTGAGGCCATTGCGCACTACCTGGCCCAGTCTCGCGCGGTGCGTTGCAGCGCCGACCAGGTGCTGGTACTCACGAGCTCGCAACAAGCCTTGCAGCTGATCGCGCATATGCTGATAGACGCCGGCGATGTGGTCTGGATGGAAGACCCGGGCTACCGCGGTGCCCGTGCTGCCTTTGCGTCAGCCGGCGCGAACATCGTGGCCATGCCCGTGGACTCCGAAGGCATGGTGTGCAACTTTGAACAACCCACGCCGCGCCTGATCTACCTCACCCCCTCGCACCAGTACCCCACCGGCCATACCTTGAGCTTGGCAAGGCGCAACGCACTGCTGGACTATGCCCAGCGCGTGGGCGCGTGGATTGTGGAAGACGACTACGACAGTGAGTTCATCTACGACAAGCGCCCCACCCCTAGCATGCAAGGCTTAGACCGCCATGACAGGGTGGTGTACGTGGGCACGTTTTCCAAAGCCTTGTTTCCATCCCTGCGGCTGGCCTATACGGTCCTACCGCACGCTTTGGTCGCACCCTTGGTGACGGCGCGCACGGTGTATGACGGCCATGTGGCGCAATTACCCCAAGCCGTGACGGCCGAGTTCATGCTGCGTGGCCACTTCAGTGCGCACCTGCGTTTGATGCGCCAGCTCTACCGCAGCCGCAGAGATGTGCTGCTGGACTGCCTTGCGGAGAAACTCCCCTGGGCCCAAGCCTTGAACCCAGCCGGGGGACTGCAGTTGGGTGTGGCACTGCCCAAGGGCCGCGAAGTGCAGCTCACGCGCCAAGCCGCCGCGCTCGGCATTGCGACACCCAGCCTGGGTGCGCTGTACCAAACGGCCGGGCAAGTGGATGGTTGGTTGCTGGGCTTTGCGGCCTTGCAACCTGAAGAGATCAAGGCAGCTGTGGACGCATTGGCGCACATCACGCCCTAAGTGCACCGCGAAGCGTTAAGGCTTCGCGGTGGAGGTTGGCCAATGCTCGCAGCCAATCAGTTGGCGCGAAACAATCAGCATCAGGTCTTCGATGGGCATGGCGCCCTCAGGTCTACCGAGCTGGGACTGAAGCACCACGCCTTGGGCTAGTGCAGCAAGCACGTCCACAATGTCGGCTGCCGGAATGAGCAAATGTAGATTCAGGCGGGCACAGGCGAGCTCCATGATGCCGGCCAAGTCAGCCACATGCTCTTGGCAAAGTTCCAGGTAAATGGCACGCACGTCGGGGTTGCGTACAGCGAGCAACTGAAACTCGACCGACAAGATTTCAAAAGTCGGGTCGGCAGCCTTGGACCTGTAGTAAACGCGCAATCGCTCCCACAGGTTCTCAAAGGATTCCGCTTCGTCTAGCAATTCACGCAGACCCAACACATAGCTGCGCATGTGCTCGGCCAGCAGCGCGGAGAGGATGCGTTCCTTGCTCGCAAAGTTGGAATAGAACGCACCTTTGGAATAGCCCGCGCGCTCCGCAATCACATCCACCGAAGCCGCATTGACCCCCAATTGGACAAACAAAGTTCGCGCCGCATCCATCAGCGCGGTGCGGGTCTGGGCTTGACTTTCAGTGCGGCTCAATCGGGACATAGGCGTGAAATCTCGGTAGTTATAGCCCTGTGGGGGAAGGGCATTGTAGGAGTTCAGTCTTCCAAACTAGCCCATTCCCCCACCCAATGGGCGACAGTGGACGAAAAACATCAAAAACCAAATGGTTTTTGCATACCGACAAGAATTCGGATACCATTCAGTCTTCAACTTTAGGAGTAACTCCATGAAATCCATCCGCAATGTCATCCACTTCGCTTCTTCCGCTGCCTTGATCTCCGGCGGTGCAATGGCTCTGGCCCTCTTGGCCGCCCCCGTGCAAGCCCAAACAGCAACATCGGTTGCCGCTTTCTGCCAAGCAGGCATTGCCCCCGCCACTTTGGACGCCCTGCCTGCCAACGCAAAAAGCAATCTGTGCCAATGGATGAAAGAAGCCGAAGTGTCACCTGCCCGCTTTGACCTGGTGTTGGCCCGCAGCACAACCAGCGGAAACCACTCCGTGGCACTCAAGCAAGCCTTGCAAATGGAAGCCGACATTCACACGCGCAGCGCAAAATCTCTGTCAGCCACAGACTTCGGTTTTTTGAGTAGCGAAGCAGAGAAAAAACGCGCAGCTTTTTATGAGCGCCTCAATCAGCTGGTGATGTAACTGCTACGCAAGGGTTTCAGCTTGGTACGCGCAGAACCGTGCCAAGCTAACCTTGCTTAGGCGCCCCGCCGTTGCGCCTGCCCTCTGTTTGAATTTAAGCCCCGTGTTTGGCTATCGCCCGTTGGTAGGCAGGCCTTGCTTCCACCATCGCCACAAAACGGCTGAGGTTGGGAAATGCGTCTGGCCCTGCGCTTCTCACTGCGACCTGGGCAACAAAAGAGAGCTGGATATCAGCGCCGGTCAGGGCCTCTCCTACGAAGTACTCCTTGCCCGCGAGCTCTGCATTCAAAAACCCTAGATGATTCGCCATTTCACTGCCGATGCGCGCTTGCAATGGCGCACCGGCCTCCCCCAAGCGACCGACGTACAGCTTCAACATCAAAGGCAGCATGGCCGAGCCTTCCGCGTAATGCAAAAACTGCACATAGCGGTTGTACTCTGGCGAACCCACGGCAGGGGCCAACAGGCCATTGCCATAGGTGCGAATCAAATAGTCGACGATGGCACCCGATTCAATCATGACCTGACCTTGGTCCCGCAACACCGGCGCTTTGCCTAAGGGGTGTATAGCCAACAGTTCAGGCGGGGCCAAGCGCGTTTTCGCATCGCGCTGGTAAGAAATCACCTCATAGGGTTGGCCCAACTCCTCCAAAAGCCATGTGATACGGCGTGAGCGCGATTCGCTCAGGTGGTGCAACTCAATCATTCAATCTCCAATACGGCACGTTCAGGGTGGGCCTCACGCAGGGCAAGGGTGGAAATCCATTGTGCATTGGCATCTCTAGAGATGGTCGTCTTTGGGCCACCTTGGCGTCACTTTGGCGTCACGGCATTTGCGACAGGAACATTTGCAACCGCCTAAAAGGCAGGCATTCACCAAGGCCGTTCGGAGGTGGCAATTTGGGTGAGCGGCAACATGCGCTCTAAGTTAACGGTGAGCCTAACGTCACGATGTGCCACGCTGGCAACAATGCGGTACTCTTTCTGGCTAGTGTCACGGATCGCGTATTCCACCGTAGGCATACCGTTGCGGTTAATCATGACCGCTACACGCGGGGTAGCAGTATTCACGCCCCGCTTGATGACCATCGCGACTTCCTCTGTGATCAAGCGCACAAAAGTACCCGGCGGATGAATGCCGACCGTCTTGATGAGCGCAGCCCCTGCCTCATCGACTTGTTTGTTTTCATCAAAATAGCACGCTTGCATGGCAACGCCCGGCGCGGTCGGTTGGCGAGAGGCGCGGGGCGAGAGACGGGCAGCAAACATATCGGCGCGCTGTATGAGTCTGGCCAGCCGCTGCGCAGGTGTGCGTGTCGCCAAAGGCCCCGGAGCTTGGACGTGATGGGCACGCACGGTGTCGAGCCAAATGGCGTCTTTCACCCCGACTGCCTCGAGCATTTGCGCCGAACGCTCGCTGTGGCCTTCAATCGCCTTGCGCTGGTCCACGGTCACGGGCCCCAATTGTGAAGCCAAGCGATCTTGCAGCTCAGTCATCCCCAAATTCATGGTCAGCGCGGCTTTGCACAATATGGCTTCCACCGCAGGGGGCCACTTCATCACTTCGCGAGCGGCAAGCCCACACATCATGCTGACCAACATGGCATGGGTGGCGCTGTACATTCCGACCTCGGTCGCAGACAAATGGATGAGTGCGAACAAGGTGCCGTCCGGGTTACGGTTGGCGTGTAAGCTCAACTGGGCATGCAGCCGATCCAAACGGTCCATAAACACGGCGGGGCTGCTGTCTCGCAACAAGGTATTGGCTTGCACTTGCAAGTCCAGCCAATCGGGCAGCACATAGTCGGCGCTACGCTCACCAAACACCGTGCGGGAAACCTTAACGCCCGCGATTTCTCCCAAGGCTTTGCCTTGGTTGACCAAACCATGCAAGCGTTCGACGTAGGCCCGGTGGTGCGCTTCTGAGTCTGCAACGTCGATGTAAAGGCCGCCGCCGCGCTGGGCTATCACCTCCAGATCGTGCCGGGTTGGAATCACAAACGCCCGCTGCGCCAGCAAGACGCCTTCCTTGTCCATCAATGGGAAAGGGAGCGGCTGACCGATGCGGATGGAATCAACGCTGATGGCGACTAGGTGCATAGTTGCTTTCAATTATGCATGGGCAACCCCAGTCTGACAGGCGCTTGAATGGCCCTTTTTCGGTGCAGTTTTGGCCTACCAAGCCTGCTAGCATTGCGCCCTTATGAGCCATGCAGACACCCCCCCCTCTTTCATTTCCAAGATTTGCGACCGTGCATCGTTGGATCACGCCTTGGCGCGCCTGCCAAAACCCTGGGTCTTTACCAATGGCGTGTTTGATGTACTGCACCGAGGACACGTTGTGTATCTAGCCCAGGCACGGGAACTGGGCGGGAGTTTGATTGTTGCGCTCAATACTGATGCCTCGGTCAAGCGGCTGGGCAAGGGCGATGACCGACCTCTCAACCACGATGCCGACCGCGCCATGGTCATGGCCAGTCTGGCCAGTGTCAGCTTGGTCACTTGGTTTGATGAGGACACGCCCTTGGAACTGATTCAGCAAATTCGGCCCGACCTCATCGTCAAAGGGGGAGACTACAACATGGAATTGTTGCCAGAAACAACCGCCGTTCGGTCTTGGGGAGGGCAAGCACTCGCTTTACCGTTTGTTCCCGGCTATTCCACCACGCAACTGTTAAAGCGCATTCGGGCCAGCACGGGCAAACCTTAGGGCTCGGCTACGCCGGCACAGGGCGGTCTGCCGCAAACACTGCGGCCCACAACGCCAAGCCGGCCTCACGCTCCGCTTCCACGGTATCTAACGCTGCTTCTGTAGCCTCTTCGTTTAACCGTGCCCGGTGTTGTATCTGCCGTAGCACACGGTAGGCGTGACCTGCATGCGCACCCACGCCGGCAGGCAACAAACCGCAGTCTTGTGCCCTGAGCAGCAAGCTGATATTGCCAACATTGGCTAACAACTCGGGGTACTGATTGCCATAGGCAAGCACCAAGTACTGCACCGCAAATTCAATATCGACCATGCCCCCCGGGCTGTGTTTCACGTCAAACTGGGCACTGCGTACAGGGTGACTCAGTCGCACTTTGGCGCGCATGGCATCGATTTCGGCGCGTAGGCTCTGGCGGTCGCGATTGGCACCAATTACAGCATTGCGCACCGCGTCAAAACGGGCATGCAAAGCCGCGTCTCCTAAAACGCATCGGGCGCGCGTCATCGCTTGGTGCTCCCAAGTCCAAGCCGTGTTGCTGCCGCGCTGCTGCTGATAGTTGGCGTATGCGTCAAAACTGGTGACCAGAAGGCCAGAATTGCCATTGGGGCGCAGGGCAGTGTCGATCTCGTAGAGGTCACCCTCTCCCGTCTTGACGGTCAGCCAGTTGATGAGTTTACGAACCAAAGCGCCGTAGATCTCGCCGGCCCGCTCATCCTCATCGTCGTACACAAACACCAAGTCTAGGTCGCTGCCATACCCTAACTCCTTGCCCCCCAGCTTGCCATACGCAATGATGGCGAAACGCGGTACCTCCAGGTGACGGCCTTTTAAACGGCTCCAACACCAACGGGTGGTCACCCGCAGCACGGCGTCGGCCAAAGCGCTCAAGTCATCCGCAACCTCTTCGACAGTGATGCGACCTTCCACATCCCGCGCCAAGGTACGAAACACTTCCGCATGGTGCGCGCGGCGCAGCAAATTGAGCAGGGTCTCGTCATCATCTTCTTGGGTACCTTGCAGGGCTACCCAGCGTGATTCCAGTTCGCGCTCAAAATCAGCCGCATCAAATCGCTCAGCCAACATCGTATGACCTGCCAACTCGTCAATCACACCGGGGTGTTTGAGCAAATAGCGTGCGGGCCAACGGGCTGCGCCCAGCATGTGCAACAAACGCTCATGCACGATAGGTCGCTCCAACAGCAAAGCCAAGTAGCTTTCCCTGCGCAGCAAGGGTTCGATCCAGTCCGCAATGCGGACCGCTGCCGCCTCCGTCACTTTGCCTTGCGCCACCCACTGCGCCGTGCGGATGACCAGACGTGCCAGACGCGCGCGCGGCGCCTCACGCAGGGCGAGAACGCGCGGGTGATGCCGCCAGCCGGCCACGCGCTCTTTGAATTGGCCACTTAGCTGATCCAAAAGCTCATCGAAGTCGCTGCTGCCTACCGACGCGGCAGGGCCATTGCAGCCTGAACACTCTTTCTGCGGCCCACCCAGTAGCGCGTCAAACTCTTGTGCCACAAGCTCACGGTGGGTGTCCAGCTGGCACAGCAAACCGGCACTGTCCGTAAATCCCATGGTGTGCGCAATCCAAGCCAGATCCGCATCGGATGTGGGAAGCACATGCGTTTGCTGGTCGTCTAGGTATTGGATGCGATGCTCCACTTGGCGCAAGAATCCATAGGCTTGGGCCAAAGCGTCGGCAGTGGCTTGTGGCATTAACCCAGACGTGACCAAGCGCTGCAAAGCACTCACGGTAGGGCGGGTGCGAAGTTCTGGAAACTGCCCGCCGCGTACCACTTGGAGAAGTTGCACCGTGAACTCGATCTCACGAATGCCGCCGCGTGAAATCTTGACATCGTTGCTGCGCTCCGGACGTCCAGCGCTGCGCTTAGACGCGTGGTCCCGAATTTGCCGGTGCAAGACGCGCAGAGCATCAAAGACGTTGTAATCTAGGTAGCGCCTGAACACAAAAGGCACGACCGCTGCGCGCAAAGACTGGGCGCACGACGAGGTTACCGCCTGAGCAGGCGCCACTACGCGACTTTTCAGCCAAGCAAACCGCTCCCACTCGCGGCCCTGCACATGAAAATATTCCTCCAAGGCCCCTAGAGACACGGCGGGCGGCCCGGAGTTACCGTTGGGTCGCAGCGCCAAATCGACACGAAATACAAAACCGTGTTCGGTCGTTTCCCCCACCCAAGCGTAAATGGAGCGCACCAGCTTGCCGAAGTACTCTTGGTTTGAAATGCGCCCACGGCCATTGGCGTCTCCCGCGGTTTCACCTTCTTGGTCGTAGATATAAATCAGGTCAATGTCACTAGACACGTTGAGCTCGCGGGCCCCGAGCTTACCCATACCCACAATGCACAACTGCGCCCGGGCACCATCTGGCGACTGAGGTGGGCCGTACTGCTGATCTAGAACTCCAATGGAGTGTTGGTAGGCTGCATTCAATGCAATTTCTGCCAGGTCAGTCATGGCCTTGGTCACCACCTCCAGACCCGCATTTTCCTCACAATCCAAACATACCAGTCGCTCTAACACCAGCTGGCGGGTGGTCCGTAATGCAGTGCCCAATTCAGCGCCATCCGACAGCAAGCCGGCCAAGGTTGCATCCATGTTTTGCCGGGTGGGGATGCCGGGTGGGAGCAAAAGCATTTGACTGGCGTAACGCCTGCGGATTCGCTGCGCGAAGCGCGAGCCGGTAGCCAAGGCGGGAGGCACTTTGCGGGTCATAATTCCTAACATTGCTCCGATTGCACGATGAATGAACTGACGCCCCTCCCCTCACGCTTGCTCAAAACAAGCGCGACCCTCGCCAAGTGGGCGTTGCGCATGCTATTGGCTGCGTGGGTCTTACTCGGCATTGCGTGGGGAGGCTTGCATTTTCTGATTGTGCCGCGAATCTCAGAATTGCGCCCTACGGTGGAGCGGCATGCCTCACAGCTGCTAGGGATTCCCCTTCGCATTGGCAACATCACCGCCCTATCCAATGGTTTGATCCCTTCGTTTGCGTTGAGCGACGTCACTCTGCATAACGCGCAAGGCATTGAAGTGCTCCGACTTCCCAAGGTCTATGCGGCCCTATCCCCACGATCGGCCATGACCTTGGGCTTCGAACAGTTATTCGTAGAGGCCCCCGAGCTCGATGTTCGGCGCACATCCGACGGGAAGTTCTGGGTTGCAGGCCTTGCGATCTCCCAGACCAATCCCGACGACAACACCGGAGTGGATTGGGTTTTTTCCCAAACCGAGCTGGTGGTTCGACACGGTTCTGTGCGTTGGACCGACGAGTTGCGCGGCGCGCCCTCTGTTGCCTTGTCTGATGTCGACGTTGTCATTCGCAATGGCCTTCGCAAGCACACCCTGCATGCGGCAGCCACGCCCCCGGCACTGTGGGGCGACCGCATGCGTGTCACAGGTTTGTTCACACAGCCTTTTTTGACGCACCGCGCAGGTGACTGGCATGCTTGGTCCGGACAGGCCTTTGTCGACCTCCCCCACACTGACTTGGCGCAAATCAAACCCTACTTGGATCTGGGCATTGACATCGCGCAAGGGGTAGGTGCTTTGCGGGCGTGGGTCGACGTCGACCATGGGCAAGTGAATGCAGTTACAGCGGACCTTGCGCTGCAAAGCGTGAACATGAAACTAGCCCCTGAGCTCGATGCGCTTAGCTTGGCCAGCATGTCGGGCCGGCTAGGCGCAAAGCGCTTGGAAGGCGGCTTCGAGATATCAACGCAGGCGCTGCAGTTTGACACTGAAGACGGGCTACATTGGCCTGGCGGTAATGTGCGGCTGGCGCTATTTGGCACCGAACCCGCCCACCCGGCACATGGCGAGTTAGCAGCAGACAAGCTGGACCTGGCAGCCATGGTGGAGATTGCGAGCCGTTTGCCACTGGACGCATCCATGCACCAAGTGTTGCGTCAGTTTGCACCTAGCGGGCTTGTGGAAAGCGTGGTTGCGAATTGGCAAGGGTCTGCCAAGCAAGTTAGTAACTTCAATGCCAAGGGCCGAGTGCTGGGACTCAGTTTGCCAGCGCAAACGCGCGATGGAAAAACTACGCCAGGGTTTAGCGGTGCGGACATTGACTTCGACGTAAACCCCACGTCTGGCAAAGCCACCTTGTCCATGCGCAAAGGCACCATTGACGCACAGGGAGTTTTTGAGGAGCCGCTCATTGCGCTAGAGCAGCTCAACGGGGCCTTTCAATGGAAAGTCGATGGACCGCGAATCAGCGTGAGCTCTAGCAATGTCAAGTTCGGCAATGCCGACTTGCAAGGAGAATTGCAGTTCAATTGGCAAACCAGTGATGCCAAAGTGAATGGCGCAGGTCAGGCACCTCACCGATTCCCTGGGGTACTAGACCTGCAAGGCACCTTGAGCAAAGCAGATGGCAGCAAGGTACCGCGCTATCTTCCCGTGGTGGTTGAAAAAGACTTGCGAGATTACTTGCACGAGGCCATTGTTGCGGGCAGTGCCACCGGGGTGAAGTTCAAGGTGAAGGGCAATGTGGACGATTTCCCGTTTGACACCTCCAAAACGGGGGAGTTTAGGGTGTCCGCCAACGTGCAAAACGCCGTTTTGGCCTTTGCGCCGCCTTTGATCATGCCCAAAAACAGTCGCCCATGGCCACAGCTGACCAATCTGAGCGGTGACTTGCTCATAGAACGGGGAGCGCTATGGGTCAAAGGCGCAAAAGCAGGCATTAGTAACGCACCGGGTCTTCAAATTTCTAAAGCAGAAGCGGTGATCACGGACTTGTTTACCAACGCCAAGTTGCAGGTGACCACAGAAGCCAGAGGCCCTGTGCCAGAGGTCATTGCTGTCATCAACAGCTCGCCTTTGGCAGAGATCACTGACAAGGTGTTTGAGCACTCTAGCGCCACAGGGGTGGCTGACTACAAACTCAGGCTCAATATTCCTTTAAACGACACCAACAGCACCACACTCCAAGGCGCCATCGTGCTCAACAGCAATGACCTGCAGGTTACGCCGGAGACGCCTAAGCTCAGCAAAGTACGCGGCACCGTCAACTTCTCAGACACGGGGTTTTCGGTCAGCAATGCTCAAGCGCGGCTTTTGGGCGGCGACGCCAAGCTGGAAGGTGGTTTGAGCTTTGTTAGCAATCCGGCCATTGGATTAACCAGCAAACCCAGCGCCTCGCCACCCGTGCTGCGAGTCACGGGTTCGGCCACTGCAGAAGGCTTGCGCGCCGCCAAAGAACTTGGTTTCGTGGCGCGCCTTGCGGAGTACGCCAACGGTAGCACAGCCTATACAGCCACCCTAGGGCTTCGCTCGGGCATACCGGAATTACTGGTCAACAGCAATTTACAGGGCTTGGGCATCAATTTACCTGCTCCATTGGCCAAGACCCCGGAGTCCATGCTCCCGTTGCGGCTTGAGAATGCGGTGGTCCGCCCCGGTGCCATCGCTAGCACCGCCAAATCGCCCTTGCAGGACCGCTGGCAACTGGATGTCGGGCGCTTGGCCAATGTGCTGTATGTGCGCGATGTTTCATCGCCTGTGCCGCGCGTGCTCAGCGGAGCCATTGGCATAGGCTTAGCCGCTGATGAGACCGCACCCTTGCCGGCGGAAGGCGTGGTTGCGAATATCAGCGCGGGTCGGCTTGACGTAGACGCATGGAACCGGGTGCTTGAAAAACTGGCGGGCACAGACGCCCCCGCAGGCAACGTAGATGCGGCAAATGCCCAATTTGGTATGGCGTACTTGCCCACCAGTATTGCCCTGCGCGCCAATGAGCTGGTCGTTTCCGGCCGCAGCCTGAACCGCGTCGTTCTAGGGGGCGCGCGTGAAGGGGGCCTGTGGCGAGCCAATGTGGACGCCTTAGAGCTCAGTGGCTACGCCGAGTACCGCCAGCCCAGCGGCCCATCTGCAGGCAAGGTCTACGCCCGTCTTGCGCGCTTGTCTCTGGCCCAAAGCACTGCGCAAGATGTAGAGTCGTTGCTCGACGAGCAACCCTCTAGCATTCCCGCGCTCGATGTGGTGATCGAAGACTTTGAGTTGCGTGGCAAGCGCCTAGGCCACCTTGAAATAGATGCCATCAATGTGGGGGCCGGTGCTGCTCGCGAAAGTGCCAAAGAGTGGCGACTCAACCGCTTCAACATCATCACCCCTGAGGCCGTACTCACCGCCTCAGGCAACTGGGCGAACTTAAACGCCCAAGCAGCCAACGCCCCACTCAACCGAAACAGCAAGAGCAAACGCCGTACGGTGCTGAACTTCAAGCTAGACATCAACGACTCAGGCGACTTACTGAACCGCTTTGGCATGAGTGGCGTATTGCGCAAGGGCAAAGGCAAGATTGAAGGGCAAGTAGCTTGGCTAGGGGCGCCACTGACACTGGACTACCCCAGCATGAATGGTGCATTTAACGTCAACGTAGAAGCGGGGCAATTCCTCAAAGCGGACCCTGGTTTAGCCAAGCTGCTTGGGGTGCTCAGCTTGCAATCACTGCCACGTCGCTTGGCGCTGGACTTCAGGGATGTGTTTAGCGAAGGCTTTGTGTTCGACTTTATTCGGGGTGACGTGACCATCGAGCAGGGCATTGCCAAAACCAACAACCTGCAAATGAAAGGCGTGAGCGCCGCCGCCCTCATGGAGGGCCAGGCCGACATTGCCAAAGAAACCCAAGCGATCAAGGTGGTGGTCATTCCTGAGATCAACGCGGGCAGCGCCTCCTTGATAGCTTCCGCCATCAACCCCTTGGTGGGGCTAACCACGTTCTTAGCGCAAGTCATACTGCGCCGCCCTTTGATTGAAGCGGCGACCCAAGAGTTTTTTATTGACGGCACCTGGATCGACCCACGGGTGACCAAAATCAACGCGCCCTAGCCAACCCACACTGGAACAGAGATGAAAGTTGCAGCCCTTCAAATGGTGTCCACCGGCATCCTTGACGACAACCTAAACCAAGCTGCCACTTTGCTGGCACAAGCCGCTGCGCAAGGCGCTGAATTGGCCATACTGCCAGAATACTTTTGCCTGATTGGCCAACGTGACTCTGACAAACTGTCTATCCAAGAGCGTTTTGGCACAGGGCCCATTCAGGCCTTTTTGGCGACCCAGGCGAAGACCCTGGGCCTTTGGATCGTGGGAGGAACTATGCCTCTTTCCGCTTCTGGCCCTGACCGCGTATACAACAGCAGCTTGGTGTTTAACCCGCAAGGGGAATGCGTCGCCCGGTACGACAAGATTCACCTGTTTCGCTTTGACAATGGGCACGAAAGCTACGACGAGTCCAAGGTCTTGGACCGCGGCGATACGCCCGCACAGTTCGAGTTGCCGTCCAAAGACGGGCACCGCTGGACCATTGGCCTTAGCGTGTGCTACGACTTGCGTTTTGCGGAGCTGTACCGTGGCTACGCCGCTACGGGCTGCGATTTAATGCTGGTGCCCAGTGCGTTCACCCACACCACCGGCCAAGCGCATTGGGAGGTTTTACTCAGGGCGCGCGCTATTGAAAACTTGGCATTTGTGGCTGCTGCAGCCCAAGGTGGCGTGCACCCCAGCGGCAGACAGACTTGGGGCCAATCCGTGCTCATTGACCCGTGGGGCAAGGTCCTGGCGCAACAGGCCCAAGGCGCAGGCGTCGTCGTGGCTGATCTCGACGCTACCCAGCTGGCACAACAGCGCAGCCAGCTTCCTGCGCTGCAACATCGTGTCCTAGTCGCAAGCTAGTTTGCTACACAAATAATAGCTACTTACGCATACTCCACGAGCGCCCATGGCACTATGGCTTCAAGTTGTCATCGGACTGGTCCGCAGCATCGGCAGGCTTCCTAGGCTCGCCGTTGTCGCGGCCTGAAAACATGGTCCACCAAATGATCCAAATAAACAAGAGTCCGGCCCCAAGGGCTTCTAGCAGTAACAGTAGCATGGCACGTTGTCTCAATGGGCTGGCGTTGGCCTTGATTGTAGGAAGCTTGGTGGCCTGCGGCAGTGCCCCTATGGCCCCTGTGGGAAGAACCCTGCCGCCGCCAGCACGCACAGCCACGGTGCCAAGCACCCCTGCGGTCGATACCGGGCCCATCATTCAACAACCCAAAAGCCGCTGGGTGGCGGTGGACTGGTCGGGCCTGCCGGGCTTCGAAGATGACAACCTGTTTGAAGCCTGGAACGCATGGCTCAAAAGCTGCGAGCGTCCGGCTGCGGCGCTGGCAGCACTGTGCGGCGATGTGCGTCGCTTAAGCATTGGTAGCGGCGACGAGCAGCGCGCATGGATGCAAAGCAAGCTACAGCCCTACCGGGTGGAATCTTTGCAGGGGGACTCCAATGGTTTGCTCACCAGTTATTTCGAACCCATGCTAGAGGCCAGCAGGACCCCGAGCGCTGCATTTTCCGTACCGATCTACCAAGTACCGCCCAATCTTGCCAGTCGCAAACCTTGGTACAGCCGTCAGGAGATTGACACCTTGCCCGAGGCGCAAGCGGCACTCAAGGGCCGCGTGATTGCCTACTTGGCAGATCCGGTAGACGCACTGGTGCTGCAAATTCAAGGCTCTGGCCGTATGCGGATAACCCAAGCTGACGGTAGCCTGCGCTGGGCTCGGCTCGCCTATGCAGGCACCAACGACCAGCCCTACCGCAGTGTGGGGCGCTGGTTGCTGGACCAAGGTCTGATCAAAGATGCCTCTTGGCCCGGCATCAAAGCATGGCTGATTCAAAACCCGCAACGCCAGCAAGAACTCCTTTGGAGCAACCCGCGCGTGGTGTTCTTTAAAGAAGAAATACTCTCGGATTTGGATGCTTCCTTCGGCCCTAAGGGCGCGCAGGGTGTGGCACTGACGCCGGGGCGCTCAATCGCTGTTGATCCCGGCAGCATCCCCTACGGAACACCCGTCTGGCTAGCTTCCACCGGGGCACAGAGCAATTTGCAGAGGCTGGTTTTGGCACAAGACACTGGCAGCGCCATTACAGGCGCGGTGCGCGCAGACTATTTTGCGGGTTGGGGCTCTGAGGCCGGAGAGCTCGCCGGGCGCATGAAACAAAACCTGCAGATGTGGACATTCTGGCCAAAATAGGCAAGATCACGTTACTATGTGACCACCAAATTTTCACGCCTTTAACCGAGGACCGATCCATGAGCAAAGAATTGCGGGAAATTGACGAGCGCACCAACCTAGCTGGCAACAGCATGTTTGAGCTCTTGCTGTTTCGATTGGGTGAGGCAGGTGCCGCCAACCGGCGTGAGTTGTTTGGTATCAACGTTTTCAAAGTGCGTGAAATTTTGGTCATGCCAGAAATCACCGTGATGGTGAACGCGCCCCCCTCCGTCATGGGCATCGCCAATGTACGTGGGCAAATGATTCCCGTGATCAACCTCGCCGCCATCACGGGGTGCAACCCCACCAAGGGTTTGGGTATCTTGCTAGTCACCGAGTTTGCCCGCACGACACAAGCCTTTGCAGTCGAAGAAGTGAACGAAATCGTGCGATTGGCTTGGAAACATGTGCTGTCAGCCGAAGGCAATGGCGGTGGCCTTGTCACGAGTATTGCCCGCCTAGACGGAGCCGCAGAGAACACCCGCTTGGCCCAAGTCCTGGATGTAGAACAAATCTTGCGCGATGTGTTCCCTGAGCAGCACATGACCATCCAAGAAGGCGCGGTCATACCCAAGCTGACCATTCCAGATGGCACCGTTGTGCTCGCTGCGGACGACTCTGCGGTGGCCCGCATGATGATCGAGCAGGGCCTCAAAGCCATGGGTATTCCCTATGTCATGCACAAAACAGGTCAAGAAGCATGGGACCACTTGCAAACTTTGGCCAAGCAGGTCGCAGATCAAGGCAAAACGATCAAGGACCGCGTGGCCTTGGTGCTGACAGACTTAGAAATGCCTGTGATGGACGGCTTTACCCTCACCCGCAATATCAAGCAAGACGTGCGATTCAAGAGCCTACCCGTCATCATCCATTCCTCCCTGACGGGGGCCACCAACGAGGGCCACGTCAAGAGCGTGGGAGCGGACGCCTACATTGCCAAGTTTGAGGCCGAAGAGCTGGCCTCCACCATTCGCGAAGTGCTAGCAAAAATCAAATAAACCTAACGCACAGTGATACGGACTTGCAAGTCGGTGTCCACCGCGCCGGCTTGGTTGGATAAGCCCGTCAGACCCTGGGTGTTGGCGTTTATTTGCTGCTCGGAGTGCGCAACGGTAAACCACTCGCCTAAGGGCAGCAGCACTGTGCTGCTGGCGCTAGACGTCCCATTCACTACCTGAGATCCCGAAACTTGCGTAGCAGTTTGCTGGGCGCTGAGCACCAACTCCACACCGTCGCCCCCATCCCAGCGCGGACTCGCTGCAAAGCCTGTATTAGCATCCAAGAACACCGCACTCTCTACCGTGCGCCACACACCTTGCAATTTGACGGTTTGAAGCAACCGCAGCGGTAGCGACCTGCCTAAGTTGATGTTGGCGCTGCGCCCGTTGAGCACCAAAGCCTGCTGCAGCACGCGGGCAGACTGCTGGCTTTGGCTGCTTTGGGCGCCTATCCGCCCTTGCATGTCCACGGAGCCATTGCTGCCCACACCCACGGCAAGCCCTCCCCGCACGTCAGTGCCCTGCCCTTGGCTGGACTGCACTTGGCGCACTTCCACCAGCAAGTTCTTGAGTGGCAAGCCCGAAGTCCCGTTTGCTACTGAATTTATAGCTACTTGCGCATATATAACGGGCGCAAATGCCATATTGAGCCCCAAGGTCAACGCCACACTGCCGCAAACCTGGTGCAATGCCCTGCGGAGGGCGCCCTTCATCGCGCACCCCGCAGCGGCTTCCTTGCAGTGGCATTAGATCCCGTGGACACTGCGGGCTCTTTGGCGCCTAAGTGCCCCAAGGGCAAAGCGCTATTGGCCTTGACCTCGCCCAGCGAAAAGCTGGTGTGCAAGTCTTTGACGCTGGGCAGGTTGATCAACACATCGCGCGCAAATTGGCTAAAGCTGTTGAGGTCGCGGCTCACCACCTGCAGCTCAAACGTGCCGGTGCCGCTGATGTAGTGGCAGCTCACTACCTCAGGCAGGGCGCGTATGGCTTCTTCCAAAGCACGCAGCACATCTCCGGCGTTGCGGTCGGCGTCCAGTCGTACAAAAGCCAGCACGCCCAAGCCAATTTTGTGGCGGTCGATCTCGGCGCGGTAGCCTGTGATGAAGCCAGCATCCTCCAAGGCCTTGACCCGCCGCCAGCAGGGCGCGGCACTCAGGCCCACGCGCAAAGACAGTTCGGCATTGCTGATGCGGCCATCGGCCTGCAAGGCCTCCAAAATAGCCAGGTCAAATTTATCAAGAGTTTCCATGAATTTATTCTTTTCTTAGCAAGGATCTTGCTGCAGATGCCTAGTTTAGGGCAAAGAAAGCAAAGACATATCTGTTTGCGACGCATACACTTATCCACCCTTTAGAGGCTGCGCCCCACCCGGGTGCAGCGCTCTTTTTCAACGCCCACAAGGCGTCTTTTGGCCACCCCACGCCAGCCCATTTGGAGACACAAGAATGAACGCACCGCTGCCCGAGCACATCCGCACCGCACTAGAAACGGTGAGCCTCGAAGACAAATACGCCCTGGACTACGGCCACGCATTTATGAGCGGCGTGCAAGCCTTGGTCAAGCTGCCCATGCTGCAGCGCGTGCGAGATCAACGCATTGGCAAAAACACTGCAGGCTTTGTGAGTGGCTACCGTGGCTCTCCACTGGGCGGCTATGACCAAGCCATGGTGCGTGCCGAGAAGTACCTCAAGGCCCACCATGTGGTGTTTCAACCGGGCGTGAACGAAGAGCTGGCAGCCACCGCTTTGTGGGGCACCCAACAACTGGGCTACGCCCCCGCAGGCACCAACAAATACGACGGTGTGTTTGGCATTTGGTACGGCAAGGGCCCCGGCGTTGACCGCTGCTCCGATGTGTTCAAGCATGCCAATATGGCGGGCACCACCGAATGGGGCGGCGTGATTGCCGTTGCGGGGGACGATCACATTTCCAAAAGCTCGACCGCCGCGCACCAAAGCGACCACATCTTCAAAGCCTGCGGCACGCCTGTATTCTTCCCGGCCAATGTGCAAGAAATCTTGGACTTAGGGATTCACGCCTTCGCCATGAGCCGCTTCTCCGGCGTGTGGGCGGGCATGAAAACCATCCAAGAAATTGTGGAGTCCAGTGCCACCGTGATGATTGACCCCGACCGCGTCAAGATCATCATCCCCGAAGACTTTGTCATCCCCCAAGGCGGCCTGCACATTCGCTGGCCAGACCCACCCCTAGACCAAGAAGCCCGCTTGATGGACTACAAGTGGTACGCCGCCTTGGCCTACATCCGCGCCAACCGCCTGAACTACAACGTCATCGAAGGCAAGAACGACCGCTTTGGCCTGATTGCCAGCGGCAAAGCCTTCAACGACACCCGCCAAGCCCTGCTGGACCTAGGCTTGGACGACGCCAGCTGCCAACGTTTGGGCATTCGCCTGCACAAGGTAGGCGTGGTCTGGCCACTGGAGGCGCAACTCACACGTGAATTTGCCACAGGCTTGCAAGAGATTTTGGTGGTGGAAGAAAAGCGCCAAGTCATCGAGTACCAGCTCAAAGAAGAGTTGTACAACTGGCGCAACGATGTGCGCCCTACGGTACTGGGCAAGTTCAATGAAGTCGACGCCAACGACATCTACGGTAGCGGTGGCGAGTGGTCTATGCCCAACCCGACGGCCAATACCCTGCTGCGCGCCAATGCAGATTTGTCGCCCGCCATCATTGCCCGCGCCATTGCCATGCGCTTGAAAAAACTGGGCATTGATGCTGACACTACCGCTCGCATCGACACCCAGCTGGCCATCTTGGAAGCCAAAGAAAAGGCCATGCATGTGATTGAGCTGGCTGCCGAGAAGTCGGAACGCTTACCTTGGTTCTGCTCCGGCTGCCCGCACAACACCTCCACACGTGTGCCAGAAGGCTCGCGTGCCTTGGGTGGCATTGGCTGCCACTACATGGCCACCTGGATGGACCGCTCCACCAACGGATTTACCCAGATGGGCGGCGAAGGTGTGCCATGGGTGGGGCAGCAGCCGTTTAGCCACGACAGCCACATGTTTGCCAATCTAGGCGATGGCACGTACTTCCATAGCGGCTTGCTGGCCGTGCGCCAAAGCATTGCCGCAGGCGTGAACATCACCTACAAAATTTTGTACAACGACGCCGTGGCGATGACCGGCGGGCAGCAAGTGGGCGAGCGCGTCGAAGGCCACACCGTGCTGCAAATCGCGCAGTCCATGCGCGCCGAAGGCACTGCCAAGATCACCATCGTCACTGACAACCCAGAGAAGTACGCAGGCGTGGCGGGCTTGCCAGAAGGCATTGCCATTGAGCACCGTGATGCATTGGACCGCGTGCAGCGCGAGTTCCGTGCCATCGTAGGTACCTCCATCATCATTTACGACCAAACTTGTGCCACAGAGAAGCGCCGCCGCCGCAAACGCGGCTCCATGGCGGCGCCCACTACACGCGTAGTCATTAACGAGTTGGTGTGCGAAGGCTGTGGCGACTGCGGTGTGCAAAGCAACTGCATGAGCGTGGAGCCGCTGGAGACTGAGTTTGGCCGCAAACGCCAGATCAACCAAAGCACCTGCAATATGGACGTGTCGTGCGTCAAAGGCTTTTGTCCTAGTTTTGTCACTGTAGAGGGCGGCAAGCTGCGCAAAACTGCCGCGGCTGCCAAAACCGTTGCCGGCGGTGCATCCGCATCGACTTGGGCAAACTTGCCAGAGCCCACCATAGCCAGCACCCAAGACGCGCCCGGCGGCGTGTGGGGCATCATCGTGGCCGGTGTAGGCGGCACGGGCGTGATCACCATTGGCCAGCTCTTGGGTGTAGCGGCGCATTTGGAAGGCAAAGGCATCGTCACGCAAGACGCTGGCGGTCTGGCCCAAAAAGGCGGTGCGACCTGGAGCCATGTGCTCATTGGCAGTTCGCAAGACGATATCCGCACCACCCGCGTGAGCATGGCCTCTGCTGACTTAGTGATTGGCTGCGACCCCATCGTGGTTGCAGGCAAAGAAACGCTGTTACGCATGCGCCCCGGGCGCACCCACGTGGCGTTGAACTCCAACAGCGCCCCCACGGCGGCCTTTGTGCGTGACGCCAATTGGACCAACCCGGGTGCGGAGTGCATTCAAGCGATTGCGAGCGCGGTAGGTGAAGACGGCATGGGCCTCTTTGACGCTGACGCCATTGCCACCCACTTCATGGGCGACAGCATTTTCACCAACCCCGTGATGCTGGGCTACGCATGGCAAAAAGGCTGGATTCCGTTGGGGCAAGCGTCGCTGATGCGCGCCATTGAGCTCAACGCCGTAGCGGTCGCCCAAAACAAAGTGGCCTTTGAATGGGGCCGCCGCGCCGCCCACGATTGGAAAGCAGTGCAACGCGAGCTCATGCCCACCCAAGTAGTCACCTTTAGCAAAGGCGATCAGCAGCCGTTGGAAGACATGGTCGCGCAACGCGTGGCCTTCCTGACCGACTACCAAAATGCGGCCTATGCTGAGCAATACCGCGCATTTGTGCAAAAGGTTCAGCAGACTGAAGCCGCTTTGGCCGAAGGGTCCAAGCTGCGCTTGACCCGCACCGTAGCGCGCTATTTATTCAAGGTCATGGCATACAAGGATGAATACGAAGTCGCCCGCCTGCACACCGATACCGCATTCAAGCAAAAGATTGCGGGGATGTTTGAAGGCGATTTTTCGCTGAATTACCACCTAGCACCGCCCCTGCTGGCGAGCCGCAACGACAAAGGTGAGTTGCAAAAACGCAAGTTCGGCGCTTGGGTGCAATGGGCTTTCCGCTGTTTGGCGCCGCTGAAGGTGCTCCGCGGTGGGCCACTGGACGTTTTTGGCTACGCCCAAGAGCGCCAAGAAGAGCGTGCGCTGATCCACGAATACCAATCAGCGCTAGATGCCATGTTGCCGATGTTGAACGGCAAAAACCTGGAAATAGCCATTGACTTCGCGCGTCTACCCGAGCAAATCCGCGGCTACGGCCACGTGAAAGCCCGCCACTTGGCAGCCACCCGCCAGCGCTGGGCCGAGACCGTTGCTCGTTTTCAGGGCTTTTCGGCCCGTAACACCTAGGGGTTAGCCAAGGAGCTCCGTCGGGGGACCTTGGCGGCACGCTTACAATCGTTGGGATCCGCCAGAGATGGGCGCGCGTTGCCGCGTCTATCTCTGGCACACTCGTTGATTGTCTTGACCCATTTGTGGAGTTCGCCTGTGTTTATATCTTCTGCTTTTGCCCAAACCGCTCCCGCTGCTGCCGCTGGCGGAGACATGCAATCCACCTTGATGAGCATGTTGCCTTTGGTGCTGATGTTTGTGGTTTTGTACTTCGTGATGATTCGCCCCCAAATGAAGAAGCAAAAAGAACACCGCGCCATGATCGACGCACTCGCCAAAGGTGACGAAGTGGTGACTTCCGGAGGTTTGCTGGGCAAGGTCAGCAAATTGGGCGATAGCCACGTCAGCTTGGAAGTAGCCAATGGCGTAGACGTTCAAATCCAACGCGCAGCAGTCGTACAAGTGTTGCCAAAAGGCTCCATCAAGTAACTTAGCGCTTGCCGCCTCCCTCTGTCCCTTTGTTTTCGTAGTTAGTTAGCACCAACATGAATCGTTACCCGGCGTGGAAGTATGTGATCCTTGTGATTGCGATCCTGGTGGGCGGGCTGTATGCCCTACCCAATGTGTTTGGTGAGTCACCTGCGGTGCAAGTTTCTCCGGCCAAAGCCTCGATGCCTTTGGACGCAAGCGCCTTGGCCAAAGTGGAGGCCGCGCTTAAAGACAAAGGCCTGGTAGCAAATGGCATTACCCTAGAGGGGGGCTCGATCAAAGCCCGTTTTGCGGACACGGATGCGCAGCTCAAAGCCAAAGATGCCATTCAAAACGCTTTGAACACCAGCGTGGCGGAACCAAGCTACATCATTGCGCTCAACCTTCTTTCGCGCTCTCCCGCTTGGCTGACTGCCTTGCATGCGTCTCCCATGTATTTAGGTCTGGATTTGCGCGGTGGCGTCCACTTCATGTTGCAAGTGGACATGCAAGCAGCATTAACCAAGAAAGCCGAGTCCTTGGCAGGTGATTTGCGCACGGTGTTTCGCGAGAAGAACATTCGCCATGGCGGCATTAGTCGCAATGCACAGACCATAGAAGTTAAATTCCGCGATGCCCAAACTGCTGAACAAGCACGTCGCGTGATCCAAGATCAGTTCCCAACTCTGGCTATCGCTGAGACAGTGGATGGGACCGAAACCAAGATGACAGCGACCATCAAGGTCGCAGCAGCCCGTGATGTTCAGTCACAAGCGCTCAAACAAAATATCACTACGCTGCACAACCGGATCAATGAGTTGGGGGTTGCCGAACCCGTGATTCAGCAACAAGGGCTTGACCGGATTGTGGTCCAGTTGCCCGGCGTGCAAGACACTGCCAAGGCCAAAGACATTTTGGGCCGCACCGCCACCCTTGAAATTCGTATGGTGGATGAAGGCGCAGAAGCCCACGCAGCAGAAATGGGTACAGGGCCAGTCCCTTTTGGTTCTGAGCGCTTTTTGGATCGCAATGGAATGGCGGTCATTGTCAAGAAGCAGGTCATACTGACCGGTGAGAACCTCACCGACGCCCAACCGGGTTTTGACAACCAAACCCAAGAAGCTGCGGTTCATCTCAGCCTCGATGCAAAAGGCTCACGCATATTCCGCGATGTCACGCGCGAAAGCATCGGCAAGCGCATGGCTATTTTGCTGTTCGAAAAAGGCAAGGGCGAAGTGGTCACAGCGCCTGTCATTCGCTCTGAAATCGGTGGCGGTCGTGTCCAGATCTCGGGCCGCATGACCACGACCGAGGCGGCAGACACCTCGTTGCTATTGCGCGCGGGTTCTTTGGCCGCTCCGATGGAAATCATTGAAGAACGCACGATTGGCCCATCACTAGGCGCAGAAAACATTGCCAAAGGCTTTAACAGCGTCACGTGGGGGTTTGTCGCAGTGGCAATCTTTATGTGTGCGTACTACATGCTGTTTGGTGTTATTTCCAGCATTGCATTGGCATTTAACTTGCTCTTGCTAGTTGCGGTGTTGTCCATGTTGCAAGCGACGCTAACTTTGCCAGGCATGGCGGCAATGGCCTTGGTACTGGGGATGGCGATCGACGCCAACGTGCTGATCAACGAGCGCATTCGCGAGGAACTGCGCAATGGTGCTTCACCGCAAGCGGCGATCCATGCGGGCTACGACCGCGCGTGGGCCACCATTATTGACTCCAATGTCACCACGTTGATTGCAGGTTTGGCGCTGCTCGCTTTTGGCTCAGGCCCTGTGCGGGGCTTCGCGGTGGTGCATTGCTTGGGTATTTTGACCAGCATGTTCTCCGGCGTGTTCTTCTCGCGCGGAGTCGTGAACCTCTGGTACGGTAGACGCAAAAAACTTAAGACAGTGTCTATTGGTACTGTTTGGCGCCCAGACAGCGAAACGCCTGCGCTGGCGAAATAAAGAGAAACAACATGGAATTTTTCAAAATCCACCGCGACATTCCGTTCATGCGGAATGCAATGGTGTTTAACGTCATCTCACTGGTCACCTTTCTGGCTGCGGTGTTCTTCTTGTTCTCCAAAGGCTTGCATTTGTCCGTTGAGTTTACGGGTGGCACGTTAATGGAAGTGAGTTATAGCCAACCAGCCGACCTGAATGCGGTGCGCAAAAGCATCGCCAACCTTGGCATCAAGGATGTGCAAGTTCAGAACTTCGGCAACGCGAAAGATGTGTTGATTCGCATGCCTGTGCAAAAAGGCGGCAACTCGGGGCAACAGAGTGAGCGCGTCATGGAAGCGTTAAAGGCGGACAACGCTTCTGCAACCATGCGTCGTACCGAATTTGTTGGACCCCAAGTTGGCGATGAGTTGGCAGCCGATGGCTTAAAGGCGCTCGCGTTTGTGGTCGCCGGCATCATGCTGTACTTGGCCGTTCGTTTCGAATGGAAGTTCGCGGTCGCCGCCATCATTGCCAACTTACACGATGTGATCATTATTTTGGGCTTCTTTGCGTTCTTCCAATGGGAGTTTTCGCTACCTGTCTTGGCGGCGGTGCTTGCCGTTCTAGGCTATTCGGTCAACGAATCCGTCGTTATTTTTGACCGTATCCGTGAGAACTTTCGACGCTACCGCAAGATGAATACGCAAGAAATCATCGATAACGCGATCACATCGACCATCAGCCGTACCATCATCACCCACGGCAGCACGCAGCTGATGGTGCTCTCTATGTTGCTATTTGGTGGGGAAACATTACATTACTTTGCAGTTGCATTAACCATTGGTATTCTGTTTGGCATTTATTCTTCGGTATTCGTCGCCGCAGCCATTGCCATGTGGTTGGGCATTCGGCGCGAGGATCTGGTTAAGGGTGTTGTCAAAAAAGACGAAGACCCCAATGATCCCAATGCCGGAGCCGCCGTCTAAGCCAACTAACGCAGAAACACATGCCCCCCAGTCTTTCGCCAAGACAACAACTTGCCCGAACAGTTCGCCAACGATACGTTGCTGAACTCAGCAAGTCTATGGCGGACATAGGCGCGCAAGTCCAAGGCAAGTTGACGGCGCTTATAGACGAACCTGCGAATGCCCGCGACAGCCAACACCGCCGAGATGTATGGGTGGCTTACCGCAAATTTCGCACACCTTGGTTGGAGGCAACACTCAAAGCATGGCGATCTGCGCTGGAGACGCCCGCAAAAGGCCTGGCGAAACCAGCACCTGACGACTTTGGGGCCATGTCTTTGGTGGCGACCGACGCGGTAGAGAACAAAATCTTGGCATCTCGATTGGTCGCGGCAGTAATGGACAAGGTCCACGCTGGTTTTGATGACCTGCGTTTGCGCATCAAGCTGCTTGAAGCCATTGAAGACCTAGACGCGATGGACATCGTGCGGCCGGACGTAGTGATCCTAATGTTGGTGGAAGAGTGGACGCGCGTAGGCATGCCGGCCAATTCATGGCCCCTAGCCAGCGACGTTATTCAGGGTAGCCTGATAGCGCATCTGAATGAGGCATTTAGGAACGCCAACGCCTTGCTAATCCAGCAAGGCGTGATGCCCACCATAGAACTAAAGGACCGCGTGAAGGCGCCAGTCGTGCGCGGTGGATCAAAGGGTGCGTCGTCTCCGGCGAGCCCCACGCCTGCGGAACCTCAGCTTAGTCCGTCCCCTCCCCCCAACGACCAGACTGCTTACAACAGCGGCAATGCTGCGCCTGTACACGCGAATCAGTACCGGGGTGTGCCTTCAGCCGCGCCATCGGCGGAGCAAGAACAAGGGAGTGCTGCATCCGGCGGAGGCATTTTTGGTGGCAGACTCAATTGGCTGCGTAGTAGCCCGAATGACGCACAACCCAACCTTCAAAGTACGCCGACTGCATTGTCCTCCGGGGCGGCCCCGTTTTGGAAGCAAACCTCTGGCCAACATACAGTGCAAAGCGCGCCTCAAGGTGGCTTTGACGAAACCCAACTGCTAGGTAACAGCACGCCCATTGCTCGGGCGCGCGGCAAGGCTCAGGCCGTGATCGGCCAAATCAGGCGGCTTTTTCTCACCCATGTAGGGGGTGATTTGCTCGGTGCCGCACCGATGGCCCCTTCCGCCGCACTGGCACAGGCCATTGGGCGACCAGGCAGTGCGCCAGCCTATGCAATGGGCGGCACCCTTTACGAAGACTATAGCCCGGCAGGGGTTGCAAGAGTAGCCGGTGCCCTGCGCGAACAGTCTACCGAGCTCAAAAAGAAGGCAGAAACGAAGAGTGAAAAAGCCACGATTGAAATCGTGGCACTCATGTTCCAAGCCATTTTGTCGGAAGAGCGAATTCCACCAGGTATTCGCGTTTGGTTCGCTCGCTTACAAATGCCCGTATTGCGTGTCGCCCTAGAAGACCCGGATTTTCTAGGTACAACGACACACCCCGCGCGCCTTTTGATCGACCGCATGGGCTCGTGTGTCATGGGCTTTGATGCGAGCGGTATACAGGGCAAGACGATGGAGCTTGAGATCAAGCGCATCGTTCAAGTGATTGAGCAGTACCCTGAAACGGGGAAGAAGGTTTACCAAGTCGTTTTTGACGAGTTTCAAAAGTTCTTGGCGAAGTATTTGACAGAAAAAGGCGGTACCAAAGAAGTGGTGAGCGTTGCTCAGCAGGTCGAGCAAAAAGAAACCATGGCGATTCAATACACGATTGAATTGCGCAACACGATCAAAGAATTGCCGGTTCGTGATGAAATTCGAGCCTTCTTGTTTAAGGTGTGGGCTGAGGTATTGGCGGTAGCGGCTGTGCGCAAAGGCCCACAGCACGCCGACACACTCATTCTCAAGAAAACTGCAACCGACTTGGTATGGGCTGCAAGTGCCAAACCTAACCGCGCGGACCGCGCCAAAGTCATCCAGGACTTGCCCAATTTGTTGTTACGTCTACGTTCTGGCATGACCCTACTGGCAATGGCCCCATCGGAGCAAGAAGCCTATGTAAAGTCGGTCAGCGACACATTGGCGGACGCGTTTTTGTCGAAAACTCAGGCGATTCCGCAAGCACAAATCGAGGCGATGGCACAGCGCTTAGAAAACCTGGAAGACTTTGTCAGCGACGATGGCATGGGGGACCTGCCTCTCGATGCCGAAAGCATCGAAATGATGTTGGGCATTGACGCTTCGGCTATTCAAGTTGTCAATAATGGGGGCTCCAAGCCCACCGCAGCGATGATGGCTTGGGCCAACGAGTTACAGCTAGGGAGCTGGTTTACTCTAGACCACAACAAGCAGATTTCCCAGGTTCAGTTTGCGTGGTCTAGCGCACGCAAACACTTGAATCTTTTCGCATCGCCAGCAGGTACCTGCTACCTTATACAGGCTGGGCGCTTAGGGGCGTATCTACAGGCTGGCTTATTGTTGCCCCAGGAAGATGAAGCCTTGACTGTGCGCGCGACGCGAGACGCAATGTCCAAACTCGAGGCAAACCCTGACATCTTGCTGAGTTAGTTCCGCGTCTGGCGACTTTGACCTGACTTAGTGTGCCACTCTCTCTGTGGGGTCGTCGCACAACTCATCCAACACCAAGGCATCTAGTTCTTGGCCAAAACTCCAAAAGACGAGCAAGACAATAACTTTCAGGTCTTCTAGCGAAACGGGGGTGCCTGGTGCGGCCATTGCGCGATCGATCACGACTTCTCGCATATAGGCCGGCAGTACACCGACAGCCTCCAGGAAGCTAATGAACTTGAGACACTCCTCACCCAAATGGTATTGCTCGGCATAGGGATAAATGCGCATACTCAACGGACTCGGGTTCAACAACCAAGGCCGTAAAGGTTCTGGATGCGCGGCAGAATCCAATCCTTTTAACCAAGTCAGGGCTTCGCCAATTTCATCTGCCTCAAACCCTACGGCACTGAGCTTGCGCTCCAAATGGGCGGGCTCTGGACAGGACTCACCAGCGAAGTAGTTCTCGTAAACAAAGACAAGTACGTCAAACATGGAAGAAATATAGCCCAGAAGCTTTTGTATTGGGTTGCAGTGGGCTAGATTCCTCGCTTATCCTGCCTTAGCGACTACCCCCCAATTACGATCCTTTTTATTGGGCGGTAACTACACGTTGAAACAGCCCACCAGGCACACGTGCTACGTGGCACTGCAACTCCAGCTCCATCAAACGAACAAGTAAATCTGCCGTACTCAAACCCGTGCGCGTTTGCAAGAGATCCAAACTGGCTGGGTCATACGCTAGCGCCCTCAGGACGACATCCTCATCCGGCGCAGCAGGAGGCTCTGAAACGCCAGCACGCGAACTCGTACCTACGTCGGTGACTTCAAGCGATGTCTTTGTGCCACTCGGCCGTTCAAACCTGAGCTCTTCCAAGACATCCTGTGCACCCTCCACTAACTTTGCCCCTTGCTTAATCAACGCGTGACAGCCTCGTGACTGAGTTGAATGTATGGACCCAGGGATGGCAAAGACATCTTTACCTTGTTCCAAAGCCAATCGGGCAGTGATGAGCGAACCCGACTGCATCGCTGCCTCCACCACCAAGGTCCCTAACGTGAGTCCCGCAATGATGCGATTGCGCTTTGGAAAATTCGCTGACAAAGGCGGTGTGCCCAAAGGGTACTCGCTGAGCAAGATACCCGACTGCGCAATGTGATGGGCCAGACTCAGGTGCTGGCGAGGGTACACACGGTCGAGGCCGGTGCCGACAACGGCAATCGTTGAAATCCCAGCTTCAGAGCCACCCGCTAAAGCGCCTTCATGTGCGGCACCATCTACACCCAACGCCAAACCGGACACGACAGTCAAGCCAGCTTGGGATAGGGCTAGAGAAAACTGCCGCGCGTTAGCCACCCCTTGCGCAGTTGGGTTACGACTACCAACCACCGCGATACTGCGGCTGGCACAACTGGCTAAACCATCCTCCTCCCAAGCATGCGGCGCACCCATCGCATACAGAATCAAGGGCGGATCTTCCATTTCCAACAACGACCGCGGATAGGCCGCATCACCTAGCGTAAGCACCCTTCGGGTATCACGGTGCTCCTCTAGCCAACCCCATGTAGTCTTCAACTGGGCGTCCAATCCCTCTGGAACCTGCAACACTGCATCAGTTTGCCGAGCACTTAGAACTGCACATAATGACGCTGAGGACTGCAGAAAGACCTGGCTTGGCAAGCCAAAAGTGGATAGCAAGGCCCTAGCCTTCGTGTTCCCAACACCAGGGGTTAAGGATAGGCGCAGCCAACTGTATAGCTCATCTCGCTCCATGGAAACACCCCCCTCCCTAGCAACCCAATAGGCTGCTACTAGCGAGGGTTGACCAAGCGGTCGCCCACGCGCACACCGTTAGATATTTCAATAATCAAGGCGTACGAGACCCGTTCAAACGTGCGAAACACCATCAGCAAGCCATTGCGCTCGTCTGGCAGCTTCATCAGAGGCAGCGCCGGGTCCGACTTATCCACCACACGTGCACCATCTTTCAAGATAGCAAGCACGTGGCCAGGCTCCAAGCCATCGCGACTTCCGCGATTGATGGCAACCACCTGATTCTGAGCAGCGTTCACCACTGCGCTACCGTACACCGAGACGATACGACCATTCTGAACGGTGTCAGGCGCGCGGGGTACATAAGTGCTTAGCTGGCGTGCTGGCTCCGGCAGCATGCGGTCACCCACACGCATTTCTTCTTTGGCAGCTACGATGTCGATCGTTGCGGGCACAATGGCTTGTGCTGGTTTGCCATCGGCATCCTTGACTTCTGAGGTACTCTCTCCACGAACCAAAGTTGCTTTGCCTATGTACTGAGCCTCGTAGCCCAACACTTCCCCACTTTCCGGGTCTTTCATCGGGGTCGCATTACGAAAAACACGGTACTGCTTGAACTGCACCCGATCATCCAGCATCGGTGCGTCCGCCGGCCCACGTGCATACGCACGGTCACCGCGCGCCAACAGTACGCGGCTCTCCTGCGCAGAGACGATTCGAGCAGCGGTCTTCAACGTCGACTCGTCGACCACCAAGGGTTCAGCCAAGAAAGGTTCGATGGTGCTGGACTTCAATGCTGGCAAAGGCGAATTCGCCAAGGCTTCGAAACGGGTGCGTGGAGAAACAACAATGGTGTCCGTGGGGGCACCTTGCGACGAGTTCTGACCAGCGGCCACCCTCAGAGTGGCTGCCCCGTTGCTGCGCTCCAACACCAATACCTGCCCAGGGTAAATGCGGTGCGGGTTCTTAATATCTTCAAGGTTCATGCCCCATAGCTCAGGCCAACGCCAAGGACTCTTCAAGAACAATGTAGAAATACCCCACAGCGTGTCACCACTTTTCACGGTGTAGCGGTCTGGGGCATTGGCGGCTAGCTCACTCAAGGGGACGCCTGCCTGCGCCACTTGGGTGGCCGTTTGTTTTTGGGCTTGCGTAATTGGAAAATTCTGCGCGCTGGCGGGAACAGCAAACCAAGCACTGGCCACAAGGGCCACGGTGGCCATGGATACGCTGGGTTTCGCCATCAGGTGTGTCTTCATGAAGTGCTGTCGTGGGAAAGAGTAACTTGATAATTTACGCGCGATTTTGCGCTCAAGCCCTTGATCGGGCAACGTTTTGGGTAACAAGACGTGCGCAAATGTTCAAAAGTCGCGAAAATAGCGACAATCTCCAATCCGGCACCACTGCGCCCTGCCCTCCAGTGCTTCAGCCCTTGCTATCTTTTTGATTTTTTATGGCCCTACTCCCCATTCTCTGCTATCCCGACCCCAAGCTTCACACGGTTGCCAAGCCTGTTGGCGCAGTGGATGCGCGCATTCAAGCCTTGGTTGCCAATATGCTTGAAACCATGTACGACGCAAAAGGCATAGGCCTAGCGGCTACGCAAGTTGACGTGCACGAGCGACTGATTGTCATTGACGTGTCTGAAGAAAGAGACCAGCCTATGGTGCTTATCAACCCCGAGTTGGTGTGGACCAGCCCTGAGACACATCTCAACGAAGAGGGCTGCCTGTCAGTACCTGGCATCTACGACGGTGTGCAAAGGTTTGATGCCGTTCGCGTCAAGGCCTTGGATGGCGCAGGCAATAGCCGCGAACTGGAAGCCGATGGCTTGCTATCTGTTTGCATTCAGCACGAAATGGACCATTTGATGGGCAAGGTGTTTGTGGAATACCTGTCGCCACTTAAGCGCAACCGCATCAAGACCAAGATGCGCAAAGCGCAGCGTGACGATGCGCGTTAGCCCGACAGCCCTGCTTGTACAAGAAGGCTCGCAATGCGCGTAATTTTTGCTGGTACACCCGAATTTGCGCGCATTGCTCTAGAACGTATTCAGACATCGGGGCACACCATCGCACTGGTGCTGAGCCAGCCCGACCGGCCGGCCGGCCGGGGTCTGAAGCTACAGGCCTCCGCCGTCAAACAGTTTGCTCTAGCCCATGGCATTGCGGTCTGCCAACCACGCAGCCTGCGACTGGACGGTAAGTACCCAGAAGAGGCGACCCAGGCCAGAGAGGCTATCGCAGCAGCCCACGCTGATGTCATGGTGGTTGCCGCGTATGGTTTGCTGTTGCCCCAGTGGGTCTTGGACGACATGTCGCCCAGCCCCGCGCACCCTGGGCGTCTCGGGTGCATCAATATCCACGGATCCTTGCTGCCACGTTGGCGTGGCGCAGCCCCCATTCACCGAGCCATTGAAGCAGGTGATACGCACACAGGCGTCACCATCATGCAGATGGACATCGGCTTAGACACGGGCGACATGCTCCTTACGGAGAGCCTCCCCATCACGGAGCAAGCTACGACGGCCACCCTGCATGACGCAGTGGCTCACTTGGGCGCAGACCTCGTAGTGCGGGCCCTAGACATGGCGACCGATCGCACGTTGTCTGCCGTGAAGCAGAGCGAAGTCGGGGTTACGTATGCCCACAAGATCGAGAAACAGGAAGCTGCAATTCAATGGGAGCAAGATGCGTCTGCCATTGCGCGGCGCGTGCGTGCCTTCAACCCATTCCCAGGTGCCAGTGCACACATCCGTGGCGAGACCATCAAACTCTGGCATGCCTACGCAGACGCCGCCAGCCCCGGAGCGGCACTACCCGGAACCATTGTGGCAATTGCGCCCAGCAGTATTGCGGTTGCCGCTATAAATTCTATAGTGCACATCACAGAGTTACAGCGCCCGGGTGGCAAACGACTGACGGTTGCCGAGTTTTTGCGCGGCTTCGAACTCCAAGTAGGTATGCGCTTTGACTCGAGCTCCAGTTAGCCATGTTCTTTCAAGCCCGTAACTACCGCCACCCCGCCTTCAAACGCGGCTTCCTAGACATGCTGAGCGTGGCTCCCGGCATTGCCGCATGGGGGCTTATGACCGGCGTTGCCATGGTGAAGTCCGGCATGAGCACGGCAGAAGCCTTGTTGATGGCGCTCATCGTGTTCGCAGGTAGTTCACAGCTTGCGGCCATTCCTTTGCTTCTGGCGGGGGCGCCCATGTGGGTGGTCTTGGCTACCGCGTTTTGCGTCAACCTGCGCTTCGTGGTGTTCAGTGCCCACATGCGTCCCTACATGATGCACCTGCCCTTGTGGCAACGACTGGTCAATGGCTACCTCACCGGGGATTTGACCTATGTTCTTTTTGTAAAACACTTTCCATCGCCCGCTAGCACACCGGCGCAACAAGCGGAGCAAATGGCCTACTTGGCAGGCAACGGCGGCATCAATTGGTTGAGTTGGACGTCGTTTAGCGTGTTGGGCGTCGTACTGGCCAATTTCATTCCGGCAACGTGGGGCCTAGGGTTTGCGGGCATCTTGGCCTTGGTTGGAATGCTGTGCTCTCTGGCGTCTAACCGCATGCGTTGGATCTCAGCAGGGGCGGCAGCCGTTGTGGGGGTGGCGGCCTACGGCCTACCGCTCAAACTCAACATCTTGTTAGCCATTGCCGTCGCAGTGGCCCTATGCCTCAAACTGGAGCCGCCTGCATTGGTAACTCCACTCTCAGGTCCCGCCAAGAAAGAAACCCCATGAACTGGGACGCTTTCTTCACAGGTACCACCGATGGCTGGACACTGCTCACTACGGTGGGCATGGCGTGCGTCACCGTGATTGCACGGTCTTTTTTCTTTATTTCCGAGAAAGACTGGGCCTTGCCACCATGGGCGCAACGCGGACTGCAATATGCCCCCATTGCCGCTTTGGCTGCCGTTGTGGCTCCTGAGCTCGTCATGAGCCAAGGTGCCCTCATTCACAACGTCCAAGACGCACGCCTCTATGCTGCAGCTGCAGGTATTGCCTATTTCTTTTGGCGCAAAGGCACTGGTCAAGCCGTTTTGGGCACCATCGTCTCGGGCATGCTGGTCTACCTACCACTGCATATAGGCCTAGGCTGGTAGTTACGTTGCAGACTCGTTGCGCGAGCGCAAAAACCCGCCGCTAGGCACTTCTACAATTCGCTTGGTAACGGTAACTCCCACGCGCAATGCGCGGGCCCTACGCTTTCATCCAACCTGAGGTTTCTTTCCATGAATGTGATTCGATTTGCAGACCTGTGCGCCCAAGGCAAAGTCGCTGGCAAGCGCGTGTTTATCCGTGCCGACCTGAATGTCCCCCAAGATGACACGGGCGCTATCACCGAAGACACCCGTATTCGTGCCAGCGTGCCATGCATCCAAATGGCCCTAGACGCCGGCGCTGCTGTAATGGTGACATCGCACCTTGGCCGCCCCACGGAAGGGGACTTTAAGCCTGAAGACTCCTTGAAGCCAGTTGCCCAACGCATGGGCGAATTGATGGGCCGAGACATCCCCGTACTCGCGACCTGGGTCGACGGCGTAACGGTGGTACCCGGCCAGTTGGTCATGTTGGAAAACTGCCGCGTCAACAAAGGCGAGAAGAAGAACGACGAGGCTTTGGCCAAAAAAATGGCCGCACTCTGCGACATTTTTGTGCACGATGCCTTTGGAACGGCCCACCGCGCCGAAGGAAGCACCTACGGTATTGCGCAGTTTGCACCGATTGCCTGCGCTGGCCCCTTGTTGGCCGCCGAGATGGATGCCATTACCGCTGCTCTGCTTGCACCCAAGCGCCCACTGGTCGCCATTGTGGCGGGGTCCAAGGTTTCCACCAAGCTCACCATTTTGAAGAGTTTGTCAGCGAACGTGGACCAGCTCATCGTGGGTGGCGGCATTGCCAACACCTTCATGTTGGCAGCCGGACTCAAGATCGGCAAGAGCTTGGCTGAGCCTGACTTGCTGGCAGAGGCTGCCGCCGTGATTGAAGCCATGAAGGCGCGTGGTGCCGCAGTTCCCATTCCCACGGACGTCGTCACTGCCAAGTCATTTTCGGCAGACGCGCTCGCCACGGTGAAAGCAGCGACCGATGTGGCAGACGACGACTTGATCTTGGACATTGGGCCGCAAACCGCACAAGCCCTCGCCACACAGCTCAAGTCGGCAGGAACCATTGTGTGGAATGGTCCGGTGGGAGTGTTCGAGTTTCCCGCATTTGAGAACGGAACCAAAACTATCGCCCATGCCATTGCCGAGTCCAGCGCGTTCAGCATCGCGGGTGGTGGCGACACATTGGCCGCCATTGCTAAATACGGAATTGAGGGGCAAGTCAGCTATATCTCTACAGGAGGCGGTGCATTTTTGGAAGTGCTAGAGGGGAAAACCCTGCCTGCCTTCGAGATCTTGAGCCGCAGAGCACAAGGCTAACCGCTACATATTTCATAGCCCTCCGCGCTGATTGGACGAGCGCTGTTGGCTAATTGATACCCAGACTCAAAGAGGCACCTCACGCAATGTGAGGTGCCAAGATGCCTCCAGTATTCCAAATTGCGAAAACTTGAGTAAGGGTTTTCCCTAGCTATCCTTGCCTAGGCTTGGCTGCGATATTGCACCAAGGATACGTTTTGCTTGCTAATAAACGGACGCTCTCACGAGTCTGATATGCCACAAAACCAGGGAACAACCGCTACACCCGTACCCCAAGTAGGTACCAGCACCACCCTAGCGCCAAATCTGGCTGCATTGTGCGCGGGGGTGCTGCCCGTATGGGCACGGCACATCGCCACTTCGCGGGCCCAGTCTGAGGTAGCCGTCACGCAGATGCTGAAAGCGTTCGCCGACATAAGCCCCCACATCGGTGCGGCAGAGCGGCAGTCGGTACAAATCACCGAGGCCCTAAGCACCTCGGACGACGGCATCACGGGATTGGTCTGCGCGTGTGAGCGCACCTTGGCACCTGTATTGCAAAACACCACACTCCCTCCAGAAGCCAGCGCTGCGATCGAAAAGGTCTTGGACATGGTGCGCAGCGCCGTAAGCGCCCTAGAAGGCATTGCCAAACCCTTCGCCCATGAAACCCAAATGGTGGCAGAACATGTAGACCGCATGTACATGGGCTTTCAATACCAAGACCGCATCAGCCAAATGATGGCCTTGCTAGAGGGGGACATCGTCCGCCTGCAAGACGCCTGCACGGGCAAAGCTCCTGACACATTGAACCTTGAGGCATGGCTTGCACGGCTCGAGTCGCTGTACGCGATGTCAGAACAACGCCAAGACCACCTTGGTGCAAGCAACCCATCCACCGACTCCACAGAAACCGGCGAGCCCACTTTTTTTTAACGAGGTAGAAATGGCAAAGACGATCCTAATCATCGACGACTCCGCAAGCCTGCGCCAAGTCGTCAAAATGGCGCTTACCGGCGCTGGTTACAACGTCATTGAGGCGGGTGATGGCCAAGCGGCCCTTGCCTTACTGGATGGACGCCAAATCAACATGGCCGTGTGCGACGTCAATATGCCCAACATGAATGGCATTGAATTCGTCAAGGCTGCGAAGCAAGTAGCAGCCTACAAGTTCATGCCCATCCTCATGCTGACTACCGAAAGTCAGGAAGACAAAAAAATGCAGGGTAAAGAGGCTGGTGCCAAGGCATGGATGGTCAAACCTTTCTCTCCTACCCAATTGGTGGCAGCGGTTTCCAAACTTTGCGTTTAGACATGCATAGCTAAGCGGGAGGTGCCCCTTCCCACGCCAGCTAGCAACCATACGGGGCCTATTCTTCATTGCCGATGTCAGGGGAGTTCTATGAGCGACAGGTTTGAGTTACCTTCCGAGTTGAATATCTACCACGCGCTTGAGGCCCGGGATGCCTTGCTTGCCTGGGTATCAGAACGTAGCGTCCACGGCGCAGACTACCTTCAAATTTCTGCGCGGCACGTCGAAGAAGTCGATGGAGCGGGCTTGCAACTCCTTGCGTCTTTATCCAACACGGAACACAGTTGGCGGCTCGTGGAGACCAGCGAAGCATTCACAGAGGCGTGCAAGACCATGGGCTTTGCTCACTGGATTGACAGCCGCTACCTAAGCACCAGCCCTGCAGGAGCACGCACATGAGCTACAGCAACGACGCCGACCAAGACTTCATTGCGCAAGCGATGCCTGCGTTCATCAGCGAGGCCGCTGAACAAATTGAGGCGATTGAGACCCTGTTGTTGGAGCTGGAGGAACAACCCGACAACCGGGAGCTTTTGGACTCCTTGTTTCGCTGCGCACACACGGTGAAGGGTTCCGCGGGTATTTTTGGTCTCAACCGTGTCGTGGAGTTCACCCACCATGTAGAGACCTTGTTGGACAAAATGCGTGACGGTGACATTGCACTGACACCCGCTATCAGTACCTTGCTTTTGCAGTGCAACGACCAAATCAAGTTCTTAGTGGATACCGCAGCTGACGCCAATGCAGACACGCCTGACGAGATCGATCGGCGCGCCGACCTAGTCATGCATCTCAAAGCGCTGACCGAGGGCGGCAGCCCCGCCGTTGCCGCACCTGCGCCCATAAGCGCCCCCGCAGCACAGCAACAGTCCAGTGGTGTATGGAAAATTTCAGCACAGTTTGGTGCCGACACCTTTCGCAACGGCATGGACCCCTTGTCCATCGCACGCTACCTGGGGACTTTAGGCACAGTAACCGCGGTGCGCTGTGGCAGTGAGACCGTGCCTGCTTTGGTCAACATCAACCCAGAAAGCTGCTACCTGAGCTTTGCCATGGAGTTGGAAAGCGCGGCCAGCCGTGAGGACATCGAAGGTGCCTTCAGTTTTGTGATCGATGACTGCCAGTTCGAAGTCGTGGCCCCAGAAACCCCAGACCAGAAACTCGCCCGCGCCATTGAGAATCTGCCAGAAACACCCCGACTCGGCGAGATGCTGGTGCAAGTCGGCGCCGTGTCGCAAGACAAACTGGACCAAGTGCTGTCCACCCAGGCCAAGACCCCAGGTATGCCCGCCGTTGGCAAGGCAAAAATTGGGGACTTGCTAGAGGCACAAGCGGGCGTTGCTGCAGAAGTTGTAGAAGCCGCACTCGGCAAGCAGCAAAAAATCCGTGAAAACACGGCACCGACCGAAGATCGCTACATTCGGGTACAGGCCGATCGCTTAGACGCGGTCATCAACTTACTAGGAGAACTGGTCATAGCGGGAGCTGGTGCCACCCTATTGGCTCGCGAGTCACGCAATGTGACGCTGATTGAAGCCAACTTGCACATGAACAGCCTGATTGAAGAGATTCGTAACGGCACACTCGGCTTACGCATGGTCCCGGTTGGAGAAACCTTTAGCCGCTTCCGCCGGGTCGTGCGTGACACCGCTTCCAGCTTGGGCAAGGAAGTGAACTTTGAGATCGTGGGTGGCGACGCCGAACTCGACAAGTCCATGGTCGAGAAAATTGCCGACCCACTCATGCACCTGGTACGCAACTCGCTGGACCACGGCCTGGAGCCTCCGCAAGAACGCGTGGCAGCGGGCAAAACGCCTGCGGGCAAACTGGTGCTCAGCGCCCAGCACGAAACTGGCGCCATTCTGATTCGTATTGAAGACGACGGTCGCGGCATCAACCGTGAACGAGTTCTGCAGCGTGCCTGGAACCGCGGATTGGTGGAACCCGGCGTGGTACCTAGCGACGACGCTATCAATATGTTGATTTTTGAGCCTGGTTTTTCCACGGCAGAGCAAGTTACCAATCTGTCTGGCCGTGGCGTAGGGATGGACGTGGTACGGCGCAATATCGAGGCCTTGCGCGGCACACTCAAACTCACCAGTGACCCGGGCCGTGGCTTGCAAGTTGACATACGGCTGCCACTCACCTTGGCCATTATTGATGGTTTCTTGGTGGGCGTAGGCCGCTCTAAATTTGTTTTGCCACTTGAAGCAGTCGTTGAAGTCATTGAAGCAGGCGGTAACTTGGTGAAAGTCGACAGCTCGGGACGCCACTGCTTGGAACTTCGGGGTGCGGTGCTCCCTGTGGTACGCATCAAGAGTCTCTATTCCGTTGAATCCAGCCATACCGACCGGGTCAGCGTTGTGGTGGTCAATTCCACAAGAGGCAAGTTCGGCATTGAAGTTGAAGTGCTACTGGGCCAACAGCAAACCGTGATCAAGCCTTTAGGTCGACTGTTCAAAACTTTGCGAGGTATTTCTGGCTCCAGCATCCTGGGCAGTGGTGAAGTAGCGTTGATTCTGGACACCAACTCTCTGGGCGACTTGGTGACCAGTGAACCCACCACGACCAGCGCCAACGGACTGGCCAACGAGGTGGTCCGCTAACAGCGGCAGTGGCGCCAAGCGACCCCGCTTAGCCGACCACGCAATAGGAGAACGTATGAAGGCAATGCGCCTCAAAACTCGACTCTACGCCACGGTGTTGGGTGGGCTAGGCATTTTGCTGATGGTGGGTGGCATGGGCGTTGTGAATACGCTCAAACAAGCCGATTACTCTGAGCAGGCTGCGACTGTCACCCGTGCCGTGCGTGCACAAATGCAGTCGGACATGATGCACGATGCCATCCGTGGCGACGTACTCAATGCCTTGCGTTTCTCGGCGACCTCCTCTACCGATGCAACCGAACGAAGGGCCATTGCCGCCGAGCTCGACGAGCACATCAAAGAGTTTGAAGGGCAGCTTAAGGAACTCGAGACGCTAGGCTTTGCAGACGTAAATGTCCAGTTATCCACACTCACAAAGGAGGTGCAAAGCTACAGTGCCTCCGCGCGTGGCATCGTCACCGCTGCGTTAGACAAACCCAAAGCGGGCCAGGACGCCTGGCCCAAGTTTTCCCAAGAGTTCTCACAGCTTGAGGACAGCATGGGAAAGTTCGGGGACAGCATTGAAGCCATGGCAAAACGTGTCCACGAGGAGTCCAGTGATTACGGTCACCAAGGCTTGGGCTGGATGTGGGGCCTAATTGCACTAGGCTGCTTTATCTTGCTGCTGGCAGGCTACAAGTTAGTAGACAGCGTCTTTCGTCAGTTGGGGGGCGATCCGCAGGACGCTTTGCTTGCAGCGCAGGCAGTGACGGCCGGAGACTTCACCACGGCCATACCGGTTCAGGCAGGAGACCACGTAAGCTTGCTCGCATCCATGCGTGCACTGAGTCAACGCGTCTCCACCGTGATTGCACGCATCCAACAACTCGCCGATGCACAGCACGAGGGCAAACTCGACGCCCGCATTGACACCAGCGATTTACCGGGTGAGTTTGCGGTATTGGGCAACAAAATCAATGCACTGACCTTGGCGCAAGTGGCGGAGCTGCAAGAGATTACAGGCTTGGTCAACGCCTACAGCAAGGGCGACTTTTCAACACAACTCGCACCACAACCTGGCGACAAAGCCCAGTTCAACCAACAGATGGATGCTGTGCGCGACTCACTCGCCAATAGCGTACGCGAAGCAGCGGAAAACCTGCGCATCCGCAATGCGTTGGACAACAGTTCCACCCAAGTGATGATTGCCAATGCTGCCGATGAAATAATCTATGTGAACCAGTCCCTCAGCAAAATGATGCTGCATAGAGAGTCCATCTTGCGCCAAAGTCTGCCCCAGTTTGACGCGCGCAAGCTTGTGGGCCAGAGCATGGATGTATTCCATACGAACCCCTCACACCAACGCACTTTGTTGGCCAGCTTCACAGAAACGCACCGCACACAGATTGCCATAGAAGGTCTTACGTTTCAGTTGTCCATTAGCCCCATATTCAAAGAACGCGGTGAGCGGGTAGGCACCGTGGTGGAGTGGCTAGATCGCACGGTGGAAGTAGCCACTGAGCGCGAGGTGGGAGATATCGTCCAAGGTGCAAGCCGGGGTGATTTCACACAGCGCCTGGACCTGCTAGGCAAGACCGGTTTTTTCGCCAATTTGTGCGCTGGAATGAATACGCTCTTGACCACCAGTGAACAAGGTCTGAGCGAAGTGGCCACTGTACTCACCGCTTTTGCTCAGGGCGACCTCACTCAACGCATGAACGGCGACTACGAGGGACTCTTCGGCAAGGTCCAAAGCAGTGCCAACGCAACTGCGCAAAACCTTGCCCGGGTCATGCAAGAAGTGCAGTCCACCGCAGCTTCACTCACAGGTGCTGCTGAGCAAGTTAACGCTACAGCCCAGTCTTTGTCTCATGCCGCAAACCAACAGGCGGGCAGCGTAGAGCAAGTCACCACCAGCATTGACAGCATGACGACCTCCATCAACCAAAACAGCGACAACGCCAAGGTGACAGACTGTATGGCGGCCAAGACCAGCAAAGAGGCCTTGGACGGTGGGGAAGCCGTCAACCTCACGGTCAAAGCCATGCGACAGATTGCCACCAAGATTGGCATCATTGACGACATCGCGTACCAAACCAATTTGCTTGCGCTTAACGCCGCGATTGAGGCGGCCCGCGCAGGAGAACACGGCAAAGGTTTTGCCGTGGTTGCGGCGGAAGTTCGCAAACTTGCAGAACGCAGCCAAGAAGCCGCAAAAGAAATCGGGGACCTTGCGAGCAACAGCGTGTCAACGGCAGAACGGGCAGGCACCCTGCTTGATCAGATTGTTCCCAGCATTCAAAAGACGAGTGAATTGGTCCAAGAGATCGCCGCTGCAAGCACAGAACAAAGCGACTCTGTCGTGCAGATAGGTGATGCGATGGGGCAGCTCTCAAAGGCCACACAAAAAAATGCGGCTGCCTCAGAAGAACTGGCTGCTACCAGCGAAGAGCTATCCAGCCAAGCGCAGCAACTGCAGCACAGCATTAAGTTTTTCACCATTGCAGCCATTGCGAGACCTGTGGCCCACCAGCCCGCAGGATCTGCGCAGGAGAGACGACAAGCGGCGCCGCGCTTAGGCGGCATATCGCCCGTACAGACCGCGCCAGTGCGTGGTGCAAGCAGGACCAATTTCAAGCTCTACTAGGGATAGGCAACACTATGAACACCGCAGAAACCGAGGTAATGACGACCAACGCGCTTGAGGGTCCATCGAAACAGTATTTGACGTTTGCGCTGGAGGAAGAGACCTTTGCAATGGACATTCGCAGCGTGCGCGAAATCATTCAGCATGCGTCCATGACGGTGGTTCCTTTAATGCCCAATTTCGTTCGCGGTGTCATTAATTTGCGGGGCGCCGTAGTCCCTGTGATTGACCTGCGCGCCCGTTTTGGCTGGCCAGCGGCCCGCGTCGGAAAAAAAACCTGCATCGTCATCTTTGACGCCACTAGCAACCACGAAAAAATGGAACTCGGCCTCATGGTAGACGCGGTGAGCGAGGTGATCGACATCGCCGACTCCAACATTGAAACTCCGCCTCAGTTTGGCACCGCCATTCGGCGGGACTTCATACAAGGCATGGGCAAAGTGGGCGGGGCCTTCATCATTGTTTTAGAGCCGTCGCGCGCCTTGAACATCGACGACATGGCAGCTTTGGTGGAGCAAGCGCAAGCGACCTAAGCAGTGCCGTTGAGACCAGCGGTGTCACCTGCTGGAGGGTTTGGGATTGAGGGCTTGGTTTTCTAGTTATGTTTTCAATAAATTGACAGGGAGTGTCACCATGCGTTTAAGCAATTTCAAGATAGGCTACCGACTTACGCTCATGCTAGTGGTCATACTGGCTTTGATGGTCGGCGTTGGCAGCTTGGGGGTATCAGAAGTACGTAAGAGCCATCAGTCCATGGTCTCGTTGAATGTGGACCGGGTGCAGCCCCTCGCCCAGTTGAGCGCCGTCATGGAGCGGTCTATTGAGAGCCAGCTTGCCGCGTCACGCGCCTTAGAGCAAGCGACACCTGAGGCTTTTGGTGAGGCGCTCAAAACGATTGCGACAGGCAATGAAGTGATCAGTAGTGAGTGGAAGGCGTATGCATCCACTCTCATGACAGACGAAGAGAATCGGCTCATCAAAGAGTACTTGGCTGCGCGCGAGATTTACCTCAACAGTACCTTTAACCCTTTGGTCGAGGCGATTCGCGCCAATGATTTGGCCAAAGGCAAAGAAATTGACAGCCGGATGGGCCAAGCTTGGCTCGCAGTGGACACGCCCTTGAGTGCACTGCTCAAGCTACAAGTCGACGTTGCTATGCAAACCGTTAACGAGCAGGATCAAAGGATCAGCAGCACTTTGACAATGATTTGGGGACTGATCGGCCTCGCTTGTGTGCTGGCCGCGGCCCTCGGTTTTATCCTCATACGAGGCATCACCGTCCCCTTGTCCCGCGCAGTTGAGGTTGCACGCTCCATGGCAGCTGGTAACTACAACGATGCAATCGGAGTCCCCACCCAAGACGAAACCGGCGTCCTTCTGAAAGCTATGGGAGAAACGCAGATCGCATTGCGTGCTGCTGCCGCCGCCGCCGCATTCAACCAACGTATCCGTACTGCTTTGGAATCCGTATCCAGTAGCGTGATGATTGCGGATGCGCAGCACGACATTATTTTTATCAATAAGTCGGTGCAAACGATGTTTGGCGCAGCAGAAAATGACATGCGCAAAGACTTGCCCAACTTCAACGTGAGTACGCTGCTGGGCAGCAACATTGATATCTTCCACAAGAACCCGGGCCACCAACGCGAGATGTTGGCTCGCATGCGAGACACCGTAACTACCCAGACCATAGTGGGGGGACGTATTTTCAGCATGGTGATTACCCCGGTCTTTGGCGACAAGAGCGAACGTGTGGGTACCGTGGTGGAGTGGAAAGACCGCACTGAAGAGATGACCGCGCGTGAAGCCGAACTTACGCTGATGGGTGAAAACACCCGCATTCGCAATGCGTTAGAGAAGTGTTCTACCAACGTCATGATCGCGGACGCAAACAACCACATCATCTTTATGAATGACGCGATCGTTCAAATGATGCAGCGCAACGAGGCTGAGCTACGCAAAACCCTCCCGCAGTTTGACCTCCGCAAGCTGTTGGGCGAAAGCATTGATGTTTTCCACAAGAACCCTGCCCACCAACGCAATATGCTGGCGGCTCTCTCCACGACTTACAACACGCAGATCAAGATCGGGGGCCTCACCTTTAGTCTGTCGGCCAACCCAGTCATCGACCCCAAAGGCAAACGCTTAGGCACTGTCGTTGAGTGGAAAGACATGACCGCAGAACTGGCCGCGCGCGAAGTCGAGCTGACGCAAATGCGTGAGAACACCCGCATTCGCAATGCCTTGGACAAGTGCTCGACCAATGTCATGATCGCAAACGCCAGCAACCACATTGTCTATATGAATGAGGCCGCTCACCAACTCATGCAGCGCAATGAAGCGGAGTTACGCAAGGCACTGCCTCAGTTCGATGCGCGAAAACTCATGGATGCGAATATTGATGTATTCCATAAGAATCCGGCGCATCAACGGGGTCTATTGGCTGCCTTAGCCACCGCCTACAAAACCCAAATCAAAGTGGGAGACTTGTATTTCGGACTGGCAGCAAATCCGGTCGTCGACGCCGACGGAACCCGCGTAGGTACCGTGGTGGAGTGGACTGACCGTACCGCCGAAGTCGGTATGGAGACTGCACTTGCCTCCATTGTGAAGGCGGCTTCAGAAGGAGACTTTACCCAACGATTGGCAGAAACCGGGCAACCAGGCTTCTTTGGCACATTGTCAATTGGCATGAACCAGCTCTTGGACACCAGTGAAAAAGGCCTCTCGGACGTAGCCCATGTACTTGCTGCCTTCGCAGATGGCGACTTGACGCAGCGCATTGAGCGCGACTACCTTGGCCTATTTGGCAAAGTGAAAGACAGCGTCAACACCACCGCAGACAACCTGAGCCGCGTGATGGTTGAAGTGCGTGGTGCCGCCGATGCTCTGACTGGCGCCGCCAACCAAGTGAGCTCGACGGCACAGTCACTGTCCCAAGCCGCTAGCGAACAAGCCGCCAATGTGGAGGAGACAACGGCTTCGATCGACGTAATGTCAGCGTCCATTAGTCAAAACAGTGACAACGCCAAAGTGACGGATGGCATGGCCATGAAGACGAGCAAAGAAGCGGTGGACGGTGGCGAAGCCGTGAGCCAGACGGTGTTCGCTATGAAGCAGATAGCTGCCAAGATTGGTATCGTGGACGATATTGCCTACCAGACCAACCTTTTGGCTCTGAACGCTGCGATAGAGGCCGCCCGCGCCGGAGAGCACGGCAAAGGATTTGCCGTGGTTGCAGCCGAGGTACGTAAGTTGGCAGAGCGCAGCCAAGAGGCCGCCAAGGAAATAGGCGACTTGGCGGGCAGCAGTGTGTCCACCGCCGAACGTGCGGGCAAATTGCTGGACGAAATTGTCCCCAGCATCCAACGTACCAGTGAGCTCGTCCAAGAGATAGCGGCCGCCAGTGCAGAGCAAAGCGAATCCGTTTCCCAAATCGGCGGCGCCATGGGGCAGCTCTCCAAAGCCACGCAGCAAAATGCATCGGCCTCCGAAGAGTTGGCAGCAACCAGTGAAGAGTTGTCCAGCCAAGCCGAGCAATTGCAGCAGAGTGTTTCATTCTTCAAGGTGGACAACGAAAGCCCCCGCGTACGTAGCCGAGCCGAGCCTGTCTCGCAAGAGAGGCGCGGTGCCCCTCCCCGCTTAGGCGCGCCACTAGGTGCAGGCGCTGTACGCGGTGGGAGTGGAAATTTCAAACCGTATTGAACCGCTAGGCCCCAAACACTTAGCCAACTACTTGGAGCATTTTTGAATGAAAAATACCCAGCATGAGATCGAAGAACGCACCAAGCTAGCGGGCAACAACAAGTTTGAGCTGCTGCTGTTTCGCTTGGGCGAAGCACCGCACCTTGCACAGCGCGAGCTCTTTGGGATCAACGTATTTAAGGTAAGAGAAGTGCTGGTCATGCCCCCGGTTACGGCGTTGGCAAATGCCCATGAACACTTGATGGGGGTAGCCAATATTCGCGGACAGATCATCCCCGTCATCAACCTGCCAGCTGTGGTGGGTTGCACGCCCAAAAAAGGCCTGACCATTTTGATGGTCACAGAATTTGGTCGCACCGTGCAAGCATTTGCGGTGGAAGACGTGCGAGAGATCGTCCGACTCGATTGGGACCAAGTGCTGCCCGCTGAGAGCAGCCACGCTGGTGCCTTGATTACCGGCATCGCACGGCTTGATGGTGCCACCGCCAACACGCGGCTCGCTCAGGTACTGGACGTGGAGCAGATTCTCAAGACCGTCATGCCTGTAACCACGGAGGAAATAAGCAAGGAAGTGGTAGGCCCGCGTATCAACCTGCCCCCTGGACATATCATTTTGGTTGCGGACGATTCGCCCGTCGCACGCACCGTCATTGAGCTGGGCTTGAAGGCCATGGGGGCCCCTTACATCATGACCAAGACAGGTAAAGAAGCGTGGGAGCGCATACAAGCCTTATCGGAAGAAGCTGAGGCGGAAGGCAAAACCATCTACGACCGCATTTCTGTGGTTTTGACCGATCTGGAAATGCCAGAGATGGATGGATTCACTCTGACCCGGCACATCAAGCTCAACCCCAAGTTCAAATCCCTGCCTGTAGTGATCCACTCGTCACTCACCGGAACGACCAATGAAAATCATGTCAAAAAAGTAGGTGCTGATGGTTACGTGGCCAAATTCTCCCCGCGTGAGCTAGCAGCCACCATTCGCAGCGTTCTGCCTGGAAGCGCATAGATGGCCGCAATCACCTTTAGCGACGCGCAGTTCAAGACCATCGGCGACATCATGTACGAAGCCGTTGGCCTTTCGTACAGCGACTCCAAGAAGTCTTTGATCCAGTCCCGTTTGGCGCCTCGTATTCAACGCCTTGGGCTTGAAGGTTTTGCAGATTACATCGCTATCTTGCAAGACGAGACGCAGGCAAGCGAATTCCAAATGGCGGTTGACCTACTTACGACCAATGAAACCTATTTTTTTCGCGAGCCCAAGCATTACGAGCTGCTGGAGGCCGAACTTAGCGCCCGCAAGAGCAAAGAACCTTTGAGCATTTGGAGCGCAGCATCCTCATTTGGGGACGAGGCTTACAGCACAGCCATGCTGCTGTCAGACATGCAGATATCCGGAAAAATAGGGCCTGAGTGGAGTATTTTGGGGACCGATATCAGCCATCGGGTGTTGCTCAGTGCCAAGGAGGGCGTGTACCCCCAAGACCGTCTGCGCGATGTCTCAGCCGATCGCCTGCGCCGCTACTGCTTAAGGGGCGAAGGGGAGTCGGAGGGACAGTCCATGGTCCACGAAAAAATTCGCTCACGTGTGCAGTTTGGGCAGCTCAACCTTTGCAAGCCTTTTGAAGGCTTGGGGCCCTTTGACGTCGTGTTTTTGCGCAATGTGTTGATTTACTTTGATGCTCCGACCAAGCGCGATGTGGTAGACCGCGTGCTACAAACACTCAAGCCCGGGGGTCTATTCTTTTTGGGTACCGCGGAAGGTCGTGCGCAATGTGACACCCCATTGATTACCGTTCAACCCGGCGCATTTAGAAAGGTGGCATGAGCAACCAAAGCTATGACCTCATGCCGGGCGATGTGGCTATCGGCTTTGTAGGCGACGAGCTCAAAACTTTGTTGGGATCGTGCGTTAGCGTCATCTTGACCGATCCTAGACGCACCGTCGGGGCCATGTGCCATATCGTTCATGTGGGGATCTCCCAAACCAATAGCGCGCACAACACCGCGTTTGGGAACGCAGCGATGGCGGACATGTTCGGACGCTTGCGAGCCATTGGCATCACGCCACACTTGTGTGACGCCTACGTCTACGGGGGTGGAAACATGTTTCCCCACTTGTTTCGCGAGAAGCACGTGGGAGCGAGCAACACAGAGTGGGTGCTGGGCTTTTTGCAGCAGCACCGCATTGCGGTGGTAGAACAGCATGTAGGGGGAGCAGGTTATCGCAAGGTGTCCTGGACAGTAGGGCCCCATGAGCCCGTAGTGGAAACTGTTTTTTCAGATCAAGGACAACTCTATGAGCGTTAAAGTATTTGTGGTGGATGACTCGGCTGTGGTGCGTCAAGCGCTGGCGCACATGCTGTCTGGCAATCCAGAGGTGGAGCTGATTGGCAGCGCGCCCAACCCTCTGCTGGCCATGGAGATGATCAAGAAGCGAGCGCCTGACGTGCTCCTGCTCGACATCGAAATGCCAGGCATGGACGGCCTTACCTTTTTGCGCCAAATCATGGCTAGTAACCCGATACCTACCGTGATTTGCTCCACGCTCTCAACCGAAGGCAGCAAGGTTGCTCTAGAAGCATTGTCTGCGGGAGCCGTCGCGGTTTTGGCTAAGCCAAAGCTCGGACTCAAGCAGTTTTTGGATGATTCCCGCAGGGAAATGATTCAAACACTCAAGACGGCGGCACGATCCAAGCCCCGTGCACGCGGCACGCACGTAGAGGCCATTTCCCACACAAGAACAACGCCTACTCGTGCCGCCGGCTTGTCTTCAGTGCATGCGCTGGCCATGAACAAGCCTGTGGTGATCGGTAGCTCCACGGGGGGTACTCAGGCGCTGGAAGTCGTATTGCTAAGCCTCCCTGCAGATGCGCCAGGCATCGCAATCACGCAGCACATGCCTGAAAAATTCACCGCCATGTACGCTTCTCGCCTAGATGGTGTTTGCGCTATGAATGTCCGTGAAGCCAAGGAGGGAGATCGGCTAGAGCGAGGCGTTGCCCTTATTGCACCGGGTGGCCGCCATATGCAGCTGTTCAAGTCGGCGGGGCAGTACTTTGTGCATGTCGTAGATGGCCCGCCCGTGAACCGACACAAGCCCTCGGTAGATGTGTTGTTCAGGTCGGCTGCTGAATGTGCAGGAGCGGACGCACTAGGCATCATCATGACCGGCATGGGGGATGACGGCGCGCGAGGTATGAAGCTGATGCACGACGGTGGCGCAAGGACCATTGCCCAAAACGAAGAAACCTGTGTCGTTTTTGGCATGCCCAAAGAGGCCATCAAGCTGCAAGCGGTGGATGACATCATGCCCTTGGAGCACATTGCGCGCGCTATTTTGCAGTTCGACTCAAGGGCGTGAAAAAGGACTTCAGGTCACAGGCGATTGACGCCAAAAACATGTAACTAATCGACACGCCTCTGTAACCGGTTCCATGGGAAAATAGAAACTTAATTACAGGAGTCTGACCCCATGCCCCGTCGCGCAACAAAAATCGTAGCTACTCTCGGCCCAGCATCCAGTGATCCAGCGTTGCTGGAGCAAATGATTCGCGCCGGTGTCAACGTGGTGCGATTGAATTTCAGCCATGGAAAGGCACAAGACCACATTGACCGCGCCCGCTTGGTACGTGAGGCTGCTATTCGTGCAGGGCGTGAGGTCGCCATCATGGCCGACCTGCAAGGACCCAAGATCCGTGTGGGCAAGTTTGCTGAAGGCAAGGTCATGCTGGAGCCTGGCCAAAAGTTTGTTCTGGACGCCGCTCGCACGGAACTCGGCGACATTGACGCGGTGGGACTCGACTACAAAGCACTTCCACGTGAAGTGAAGTCAGGCGACGTATTGCTACTCAACGACGGCTTGATCGTGATCACAGTCGACTCGGTCAAAGGTGAACAAGTGTTTACCACCGTGAAGTTGGGCGGGGAGTTGTCGAACAACAAGGGCATCAACAAGCAAGGCGGTGGCTTGACCGCCCCGGCTCTTACAGGCAAAGACATGGAAGACATCCGCACGGCGATGAGCTTCCAGGCGGACTATGTGGCAGTGAGCTTTCCCAAGAACGCCACCGACATGGAAATGGCGCGCCAACTGTGCAATGTGGCCGCAGCAGAATACAACCACGTTCCTAGCCTGATTGCCAAAATTGAACGCGCAGAAGCCATTCCTCGCTTGGAAGAAATTTTGCTTGCCAGTGACGGCATCATGGTCGCTCGGGGTGACTTGGCGGTAGAGGTGGGCAATGCCGCTGTGCCTGCTCTGCAAAAACGCATGATCAAGTTGGCTCGTGCGCACGACAAGGTGGTCATTACCGCCACGCAGATGATGGAGTCCATGATCACCAACCCCGTGCCCACCCGTGCGGAAGTCAGCGATGTAGCCAATGCGGTACTGGACGGCACCGATGCGGTGATGTTGTCTGCAGAAACTGCAGCAGGCAAGTACCCATTGGAAACCGTGATTGAAATGGCCAAAATTTGCCTCGCTGCCGAGAGTGGAGAGCACGTGAAGCTCGACGCAGACTTCACGGGAAAAACCTTCCACCGTATTGACCAAACCATCGCTATGGGGGCCCTGTTTACAGCCCACCATTTGGATGCTAAAGCCATTGTGGCAATGACCGACAGCGGCTCTACAGCCCTTTGGATGAGCCGTCATTTGGTGCATGTCCCCATCTATGCATTGACGCCCAAAGTAGCCACACAGCGCAAGATGACTCTGTACCGCAACGTACGCCCCTTGCTGATGGGCACTAGCGCTGACCGTGACACGGCGTTGCAAGATGCTGAGAACCATCTGAAGTCCCGTGGCATTGTGCAAAAGGGCGACGTTTACGCCATTACTTGCGGCGAGCCCATGGGGGCACCTGGCGGCACCAATATGCTGAAAATTTGCGCGGTCAGTTAAGCAAACAAGAAACAAGCGTTTGGAAACGGCGCTTGTGCTTTTCTTGGGGTTTTCCCTCGGCAGTTAGAATCCAACATCGGTACAAGTTACCAAGCGGTTACCAACTTCAGCGGAGATCTAGAAATGGCACTCGTTTCCATGCGCGAATTGCTGGACCATGCAGCAGTAAACAACTACGGCATACCGGCCTTTAACGTCAATAACCTGGAGCAAGTCCAGGCCATCATGGAGGCGGCCAAAGAAGTGGGCGCCCCCGTCATCATGCAAGCTAGCGCAGGCGCGCGCAAATACGCAGGCGAAGGTTTTCTTAAGCATTTGATCCTTGCCGCTGTCGAGAGCTACCCTGAGATTCCGGTTGTGATGCACCAAGATCATGGCCAAAGCCCAGACGTGTGCCAAGGTGCCATCAACCTTGGATTCAGCTCGGTGATGATGGACGGGTCACTCATGTCCGATGGCAAAACCATTGCCAGCTACGAGTACAACGTCGAAGTCACCCGCAAGGTGGTCGACCTGGCCCACAAAGTAGGCGTCACAGTCGAGGGTGAGTTGGGTTGCCTAGGTTCTTTGGAAACCATGCAAGGCGACAAAGAAGATGGCCACGGCACCGACGACATCATGACCCGAGAACAACTGCTCACCGACCCTGAGCAGGCCGCTGACTTTGTCAAGCGCACCCAGTTAGATGCACTGGCAATTGCCATTGGCACAAGCCATGGTGCCTACAAGTTCACCCGTAAGCCCACAGGTGACATATTGGCAATTGAGCGCATCAAGGAAATCCACCAACGCCTGCCCAACACCCACTTGGTGATGCACGGCTCTAGCAGCGTACCGCAAGACCTGTTGGCCATCATTAACGAGTACGGTGGATCCATGAAGCAAACTTACGGGGTGCCGGTCGAAGAAATTCAGCGCTCCATCCAGTTCGGCGTACGCAAGATCAATATCGACACCGACATCCGCATGGCCATGACCGCTGCAGTGCGCAAGTTCTTGGTGGAGAACCCCGAAAAGTTCGACGCCCGCGAGTGGCTCAAGCCCGCCCGTGAAGCAGCCAAAAAGCTGTGCAAACAACGCTACATGGAGTTTGGCTGCGAAGGCCAAGCGGCCAAGATCAAAGGCCACTCATTGAGCATCGTGGCAGGGCAATACGCCCGCGGCGAACTCAAGCAAGTCGTACAGTAAGCGCTGACGCTTGGAAATTGCACACAGTCGCAATTTCAAACTTGCGATAATCTAAGGCTCACCGACCGGCACCTGTGCCGGGGTGGGCCTTTTTAATTTGGACGCCATGACCACAGCTCTGCACACCTCGACCCTCACCTCCCTGACCCTGCTAGCACGCGGCAAAGTACGTGACAACTATGCAGTGGGCGACGACCGCATCCTGATGGTGGCTAGCGACCGTTTGAGCGCTTTTGACGTGATCATGGGCGAACCCATCCCTGGCAAGGGCGAATTGCTCACCCAAATGGCGCTATTCTGGTTCGAAAAGCTGGGCCCTCACGGTGCCAACATTTGCCCTAACCACCTCACCGGTGACGCACCCGAGAGCGTAGTCACGGCGGCGGAAATCCCTCAGGTCACAGGCCGCTCCATGCTGGTCAAGCGTCTCAAGCCCATTCCTATCGAGGCCGTAGTGCGCGGCTACTTGGCGGGCAGCGGCTGGAAAGAGTACCAAGACAACGGCCAGGTCTGCGGGGTGCCGCTACCTGCGGGGCTGAAGAACGCATCCAAGTTGCCCGAGCCCATTTACACCCCGGCCGCCAAAGCCGCCGTGGGTGACCACGACGAGAACATCACGTTTGAAAAAACGGTGGAAATCATTGGGCTGGATTTGGCCACCCGCATTCGCGACATCAGCATTGCCATTTACAAAGCGGCCGCAGAGATTGCATTGACCAAGGGCATCATCATTGCCGACACCAAGTTTGAATTTGGCTTGGACAGCGACGGCACCCTGACCTTGATGGACGAGGTGCTGACCCCCGACTCGTCGCGCTACTGGCCGCACGAGAGCTACCAAGAAGGCAGCAACCCGCCGAGCTATGACAAGCAGTTCGTGCGTGATTGGCTAGAACAAGCCTTGGTCGATGGCAAGCCGTGGACCAAAACCCCGCCAGCCCCGCGCGTGCCCAAAGAAGTGATTGAGCGCACGGCGGCCAAGTACCGCGAAGCCTTGCAACGCCTCACCGCCTGATATGGCGATGGCGCGCCCCACGGCCCGCTTTATGCTGGCCCATCCAGCCCATTGCATAGCGCTGGGGTTTGGCTCGGGCTTGAGCCGTATAGCGCCCGGCACCGTAGGTACCTTATGGGCTTGGATTTCGTTCTACGCGCTTATGCCCTATATGTCTGACACAAAGTGGGGCTACTTGATTGCGGCCTCTTTGCCCATTGGTTGGTGGGCCTCCAGCCTCACCGCCCAGCACATGGAGGTTTTAGACCCTGGTAGCGTGGTTTGGGACGAAGTGGTGGCGTTTTGGCTGGTTCTGTGGATTGCCAGCCCTGCCAGTTGGGCCGGTCAGTTAGTAGCGTTCGCGCTGTTTCGCTTTTTCGATGCCGTGAAACCTGGCCCTGTGGCTTGGGCGGACCAATTGTTCCACCATGCAGATCCTGCCTCCGATTCCGGGGCCTGGCGAAAGGCTGGCTTTGGCATCATGCTGGATGACTTGGTGGCGGCAGCGTGCACTCTATTCGTCATTGCACTTTGGCGATTCGCATGGTGAGTGCCACAGTCGCAACACTATCAAATAGTGAGCATTCTTCTCAGCATTTATGCGCGGCATTGGCAAGTATCCTTTTAGACAAGCACTGGTTGCTGGCGACCGCTGAGAGCTGCACAGGAGGACTCATTAGCGCGGCGTGCACAGATCTTGCCGGCTCCAGCGCATGGTTCGAACGGGGCTTTGTCACCTACTCCAACGCTGCCAAACACGACGTGCTTGGGGTACCCGCCGAGCTAATCAGCCAGCATGGGGCCGTGAGCGAGGCGGTTGCGCGCGCCATGGCGCAAGGCGCGCTGCAACGCAGCGCAGCGCAAGTAGCCATTGCGGTGACTGGCGTGGCAGGCCCCACGGGTGGTAGCGCTGAAAAACCCGTAGGCACGGTGTGGCTGGCTTGGGCTCTACCCAATGGCGTTTACAGTGAACACCAGATCTTTGCCGGTGACCGCACTACGGTGCGCGCCGCAACTGTCCACAGGGCGCTCAGCCGAGTCTGTGAGTTACTCAGCGCCCCCACCTGCTGAGCGCACACGTGCTCAGTGGGCACAAACCAGACTTCCGGCAACGTTCAAAACCGCGCACAATGCCGCATGACTTGCTGCAGGACTAAGAACCTAGTATGCCCAACGCATTGCGCTTAGTGTGCATGGTCACCTTGCCTTGGCTGCTTGTGGCCGGGGCTTGGCTGCTCCATGGGCCAGCCCCATGGATGGTCGGGGGAGCCGTCTTGGGGTTTGCGATCAACGCCATCTTGGTTGTGCGCTATGTGGCACGTCCACAGAAAGAGGTCTCCCTAGCACTGGCTGAGTTGCAACAGCAACATGCATTGCTGCAAACCTTGCTCAAAGACTCCCCTACCGCCATCGCAGCCAAAGACTTGGACGGGCGATTTGTGTTTTGCAACCCGGCCTTCTTGGCATTGCATTCCCTGCCGAATAGCCAAGTTATTGGTAAAACCGACCATGAGCTCTTGCCCTTGGCAATGGCGGACACCTTTCGAGCCACTGACCTGGCCGCCATGCAAAGCAAAGAGGCCCAGCGATACCGCAGCACCTTAGAGGCTCAAGACGGTGCCACATTGCATGTCGAGTCGCTCAAATACGTGCTGCAAGATTCCCGCGGAGTCACCATAGGCGTAGGCTTAAGCGCCATTGACGTCACCGATAAAGAGGCCGCAGAAACTGCGCTGCGAGAAAGCCAGGCCCGGTTTTTCAAGCTGTTTGAATCATCGCCAGTACCCATGGTCTACCACGTCATTCGCGAGGGGACCCGACAGTTTTTCCGCAATGATGCCTTCTACGCCACGTTTTTGTTCTCGCGTGAACACAGCAGCAACAAGTCATTTGACGAGTTAGGCATGTGGGCCAGCCCCCAAGATAGTGCGCAAGGGCGACACAATCAGCTTGGAGGAAAACCCGTGGACAACTGGGTGGTAGAAATGGTTCGCGGCGATGGCAGTCATGGCTGGTTTGCTTTGTTTGGGCGGGTGCTGGAAGACCCAGAGGGCGTTATGTTTGTGACCACCTTGATCGATGTCAGCGAGCCCTTGCGGGCACGTGAAGAGGTCATGGCACTGAACACCCAGCTCGAAGACCGCGTACAAGAACGTACCCAGCAACTGCAGTCTGCCAATGAGGAGTTGTCGCAAACGCTGGACTCCTTGAACGAGACCATGGAACAGTTGGTTCAATCCGAGAAGTTGGCCTCTTTAGGGGCCTTGATGGCGGGCATGTCGCACGAGCTCAATACGCCGATCGGTAACGGCCTCACCGTGGCGAGTTCGTTGGACCACAAGGTTCGCGAGTTTGTAGCCCAATCCGCCCTGGGCGTCCGCAAATCGACGCTGGATCAGTTCATTTCTGACACCCAGTTCGCAGCCGACATCTTGGTTCGTAACTTAGCGCAGGCAGGAACCTTGATCAGCAGCTTTAAAAGCGTTGCGGTGGACCAAACCAGCGCCCAACGACGCCTTTTTAACCTGCGTGCAGTGGTGTCAGAAATCGTCCTGACTTTGAGCCCGGCCATACGTAAATCAGCATGCCATTTGGTTCAAGACATTGAACTCACGCTGGAACTTGATAGCTACCCTGGCGCCTTTGGTCAGGTACTCAGCAACCTGATTAACAACGCCATCATCCATGGGCTAGAGCCAGAAACGCCGGGTCACATCACCATCATTGCACGCCGCCAGGGCACGCACCATGCCGAGGTTCGCGTCCAAAACAGTGGTATCCCGATTGATCCGGCACATCTCAAGCGCATCTTTGATCCTTTTTTCACCACCCGTTTGGGCCAAGGGGGATCGGGCTTGGGCTTGCACATCGTGCACACTCTAGTTACGGGCTTGCTAGGGGGGAAGGTTACCGTGAACAGCAACGAGGCGCTGGGTACCGAATTCGTTCTATTGCTGCCCTTGCGCGCGCCTGCAACCCCGGCTACGACCTGATCCTCAACTACCCGGCAACCGCGTGCAAATCAGCTGCCGCTAAACGTACGGCTTCGTTAAACGGCGTATGGGGCTCAGTGCCAATCAGCGCGCACAAGGCCTGGTTGTCCAAGCGGTGCGGGGTTTGCCACAGGTAGCGCATCTCCAGCAAAGCCGCCCACACCGGATTGAACCAAGCCCCCATGCGAATGATGGGCCAAGGCAAAGCCTTTTGCTTCAGCCTTGCCCCGGGCGCAAGCCAGCCTTTTGCGTGGGCCACCGCCGCCAAGGCATCTGCCCACGCCTGGTCAGTCACGCTATATCCCGCAAAATGCAGCTGGCTAAACATGGGAAGGTTCTCCCGCTTTGCAGCGACGGCCACAAACGTGCGCGCCAAGTCCGGCAAATACGCCCATGGCGTCGCGATGTTGCTCGCACCCAGGTAGGTCCATTGGCCTTGGCGCAGGTCTTTGGCCAGTGCGCTGTCGAACCAACTCCCCGTGCCACTGCCGAAAAAGTCGCCTGCGCGAATGACAACGCTGCGCACACCGGAAGCTTGCAAGCGCTGCTCCATGGTGACCCGTACTGCGCCTTTCACGGTGTCTGCATTCTGTGCGGTCTGTTCCGTCAACACAGGTGGCATGCCCGTGCCGAAGTTGTAGACATTGCCCGGTAGCATCAACGTGGCTCCCAAGGCGCGAGCAAGCTCAATCGATGCGTCCAGCATGGGGAGCGCTTGGGTTTGCCACACCTTGTTGGTGTACAGCGGGTTGATCGCATGCACCACCACACTGGCACCCCGGGCCAACTGCGTGATTTCTCGGGTATCGAAGAGGTCTGCAGACACCCATCGGATGCGCGCGTCGTGTGGACCTGCTGCGGCTGGGTGCACCTGCTCAGTGGCCCCGCCGCGCGTCAGTGCAATCACCTGCCAGCCCGCTTGCGCAAACGCCTGGCAACTCGCCCAGCCCAAACGACCACGAGCACCCAAAACCAAGACAGTAGAAGACATCACAACACTCCAAAGACCACCCAAAACCGGTGAAGTGGGGCTATTGTGTTCGCCCTCAAGCTGCAACACAATTGCATATTTATTCATAGCTGCTATGCGTTCCCGCATAGCACGAATACGAGTAGCCTATGTCTGTTGCATTCGACTGGAGCTTGATCAAGTCTTTCTTGGCGGCGTTGGATCAGGGGAGTCTGCTAGGCGCAAGCCGTGTCTTGCGCATGAGCCAACCCACCGTGGGGCGACACATTGCAGAACTCGAGTCGCAGCTAGGGGTTGCCCTGTTTGAGCGCACGGGGCGCGGCTTGGTCCCCACGCACACCGCCCACCAACTCGCCGAGCATGCGCGGGCGATGCAAAGCAATGCGACGCAGCTCTTGCACACCCTAGACAGCGCGCAATCCAAGGCGACCGGCACGGTACGCATTACGGCCAGCGTGGCGGTTGCCGTTAACCTGCTGCCCTCGGTGTTGGCGCGCATGCGCATGGCGCTGCCTGAGATTCAGGTCGAAATCGTCTCCAGCAATGCGATCAGCAATTTGCTGCGCCGCGAGGCAGATATTGCCATTCGCATGGTGCGCCCCGACCAAGCCTCTTTGGTCGCCAAAAAGATAGGGGACATTGGCTTAGGCGCCTTTGCGCACCGCAGCTACCTCGCCAGAAAAAGCCCCATCCGAGTGCCGCAAGACCTGCTGCAACACGAACTCATAGGCGGCGACACGGACACCTCCATCCTCGATGGCTTTCAAGCCATGGGCTACCCGGTCGGGCGCGAAGCCTTTGCCCTGCGCACGGACGACTTCATCGTGCAGTGGCGGGCCGTGCAAGCGGGATTGGGGATTGGCTTTCTTGCCAATTACATGGCCTATGACGAAAGCGATATCGTTCGTATCTTGCCCCTTGCACTGACCATTGCGCCCTTGCCCGTGTGGCTCACGGTACACCGTGAAATTCGCACCAACCCGCGCATACGGGCGGTCTACGACTTTTTAGCGGAATCGCTGCCACAGGTCATCTGAGCAAGGCGAGCGCCACTATTGCATGCAGCAGCGCCAGCGCCTAGGCGCCGTGGCATTTCTTGTACTTCTTGCCGCTGCCGCAGGGGCAGGGATCGTTACGGCCCGGCTCCGCTTCTTTGCGCACGGTTTCCACACGCGGGCCCATGCTGCGCCAAATCTCACGCAGGTCGTACACAGCCCAGATACCTTGGGCATAGGCATCCAAGCGCTGCGCGCTCATGCTGGGGGGGCCGTCTTCGGCGAACGGGGAAATCTCCAAAGGGCCCGCATCGTCTTCGGTCAAGGCAACAATGAACTCCAATGCGGCGTCGAGCCACTTGGCGGCATCTTTGTCGCGGGGTGCCGCCCATTCTTCGGGCCAGTTTTCTACCGCACACATAAAGCCCAAGGCCCACACTTGTGCAAACGCCGGAATTTCTGCATCTGGCACCCCGGCACGTTGCTCGGGGGTCAGGCTGGCCAAAGCGCCACGCACATCCATGACCTCCGGCTGGTAGGCCCCCTCTTCGTCCAGTGATTTGACTTCCGTATCGAGGGATTTTTCAACCGTGGCCCATCGGCGTGTCCATATCTGCAAGAAACGCTGCCGCTGTGCGTCATCGGCAAAAGAGCCCTCACTGTCGGGTGCCTCGGAAACACCCAACAGCACGTCTAAGTATTCCGCCACGGGGATGGCGCGCCTGCAGCACACCAGTGCAGCCATAAACCCTTCGCAAAATTCCCACTGGGGGGTCTCGTCGTTGCGGGTGCGCAAATCATCCAAAATGGCATCGACTTCATCAAACTCTTCTTCCTCCAAAGGTTGGGCAAGCATGTCCTCGTCCAACTGGTGGGTGGCAATGGCGGAGTCTTGGGTCATGGTGCGTTCCTGCGTTTGAAAGGTAAGAAAGCCCGTATTTTGCCCGTTCAACTGCAAATACCCCCGCCTAGCGACAACACGGACTGTGCAAATAGGCCATGGGCTGTTATCGTGGCGCGCAAGGAGCGTCGTTATGCTGCATATGTTGGATTCGCTGTTTCCCATCCGCTACACGGCCATGGGTTTAAGTGTGCTGGGACTTTTGCTCAGCGTGTTTAGCCTACTTGTCTTCGGTCACGGCATCGGTGCGTTGTTGCTGTTCGGCGTACTCAGCGCCACCGGGCTGTCTGACCTGCTGCAAACCAAACGGTCCATATTGCGCAATTACCCCATCATTGGGCGTCTGCGCTTTATGCTGGAGTTCATACGGCCCGAGATTCGGCAGTACTTTATTGAGAGCGACAACGAGGCAACGCCCTTCTCCAGAGCGCAGCGCTCACTGGTGTACCAACGTGCTAAGGGCGAATCAGACAAGCGGCCTTTTGGTAGCCAGTTGGATGTTCACGCCCAGGGCTACGAGTGGATGAACCACTCGGTCGCACCTACCGTGCTCGACTCGCACGACTTTCGGATCACCATTGGGCCCAACACCGCGCAGCCTTACTCTGCCAGCGTGTTCAATATCTCAGCCATGAGCTTTGGAGCGCTCAGCGCCAATGCCATTCAAGCCCTGAATGCAGGCGCCAAGCGTGGCGGCTTTGCCCACGACACGGGCGAAGGCTCGATCTCGGTCCACCACCGAACCCACGGGGGGGACCTTATTTGGGAGGTAGCCTCGGGCTACTTTGGCTGCCGCAACGACGATGGCAGCTTCAATGCCGACAAGTTCCAAGCCAACGCTACCGATCCTCAGGTCAAGATGATTGAGCTCAAGCTCAGCCAAGGCGCCAAGCCCGGCCATGGCGGCGTGCTACCAGGCCCGAAGGTCACCGCAGAAATTGCCCAGGCACGTGGCGTGCCCCAAGGGGTGGACTGCGTATCACCGGCTTCGCACAGTGCGTTTTCCACACCCATAGAGATGATGCAATTCATCGCCCGTTTGCGAGAACTCTCTGGAGGCAAGCCCACGGGTTTCAAGTTATGCATAGGGCATCCGTGGGAGTGGTTTGCCATCGTGAAAGCCATGTTGGCCACGGGCATCACGCCTGACTTCATTGTGATTGACGGCTCCGAAGGTGGCACCGGTGCAGCCCCTTTGGAGTTCATTGACCACGTAGGCTCCCCCATGCAAGAAGGCCTGCTCTTGGTGCACAACACACTGCGTGGCGTGAACCTGCGTGACCGCATTAAGGTGGGGTGCGCTGGCAAGGTGGTGAGTGCGTTTGACGTAGCGCGCCTGATGGCACTAGGCGCTGACTGGTGCAATAGCGCGCGCGGCTTTATGTTTGCGCTGGGCTGCCTGCAAGCGCAGACCTGCCACACCGGCAGCTGCCCCACAGGTGTGGCTACGCAAGACCCGCTACGCCAACGCTCACTGGTAGTACCCGACAAGGCAGAGCGCGTCTACAACTTCCACCAGAAAACGCTGTTTGCCCTGAAAGAGCTGGTGCAGGCAGCGGGCGTTAACCACCCCCGAGAAATCACGGCACACCACATCGTGCGGCGCACCCATGACAACCGTGTGCGCTCACTGGCCCAAATGATTCTGACGCAAATGCCCGCGGGTGCCCTGTTGGGCGAAGAGCTGAGCAGCCTGCCTTTGATCTACCGCCAGTCATGGCCTAAGGCAACCGCCCAGAGCTTTGCGATGGGCGAGGCCTGAGCCCCGCCGTGGGCGCCACTTGGCGTCCGTTTACTTCCACTGTACTTCGATGGCCTTGTACTTGCCATTCTTCACAATGGTTTCAAATCCTTGGTTGAACTTCTCTACAAATTTCGCACCGTCGGGGTGCTTTTTGCTAAAGGCGATGTACAAGCCCGGGTCTGCAGTGATCCCCACTGCCTTGAATTTACCCGCAAATTCTTTGTTTTTGGTGAACACGGCATTGGCCACTTTTTCATAGGCCAGCATATAGGGCACGCGGTTGGCTAGGAGCTTGCGAAAGCCTTGCTCGTCTTGGTTGGCCACATCGCGTTTGATTTTGGTGTTGGTGTCGAACTCGTCACCGTACTCGTAGCCATTGGTCACCCCCACGACTTTGCCCTCAAGGCTCTTGGGGGTCAGTCCTGACTCTTTGGAGTCTGCCGGTGCGTAGATATTGATCCTGGCGTTGAACAGCGGCTTGGCGTGCCACAAATAGTCGTTCTCTAAGGTGCTGTTGCGTGCCGCGTCAAAACAGCCTGCCAGCTCACCGGATTTGGTAACGGCCATGCAGCGCGCGTAGGGCACGGGCGAGAACTTCACATCGACCCCTGCGGCCTTGAAGGCCTCGCGCACGATGTCCACCGCAAAACCTTGCGCTTCGGAACCCACTTTGGAACTGTAAGGGGCCCAGTCATCCTCAGCTCCTAGGGTGACTGTCTCCGCCGCATAACTAAGGCCTACTGCTGTCATGCAAGCCAAACCCACTACACCCCGCTTGCAACGCTGAACAAATTTCTGCATACCGCGCTCCTAGAGTTAAGGGAAATCCCTAGGTCACTGTAGCCACACTGCGCCTTGCGCGCAAGACCCCCTGCCAGTCCGATGACTCAGGCGGAGACTGCTATTGTTTGCATAGCTGACTGCACAATCACACCAAGGGCTAGCAGCCTCTTTCGCATGCAGAGTACGGCTTTGTCTTTGCTCAGCAGCATGGCTTGGTGCGCCACAGCCAGGTCAATGAATTTTTGATCGTCTTTGTCTTTGCAGGTCACCACCGCTTTGGCCGCGACCTCCACCAAGCGAACTTGCGCATCAAAGCATGCCAGCACGTCTGCGGCGGTCAAACCGTAATGCGCCAAACGGCCCTGCAGGTGCGTGTAGGCAAGCACATGCTCCAACTCGTCACGCATGGGTTGCGTGGCAATCCAGTTCAGGCTGCCCGTGCTCAAGGCTTCGCGCAAGGGAGGTGTTGCCGGGTCGCTGAAGATGAAGAGGTCCAACACCACGTTGGTGTCGATGACGATCACGCGCGGGGTTCCTGCGCAGGTTTGTCTTTGCCCACGCGGCCAGCCACCATGTCAAAGCGAAACAGGCGGCACTCCAGTGGGCCATTCCACATGGGCACGCGGCGCGATTCTTTGAGACGCATTTTTCCGGGCAGCTTGAGGTCAGGCGTGAGCACCCAAGCGCTCCAGCCTGCGTAGTGCTTCTTCCAGTGGCTGGCCAGTTGGCTAAAGAACTCGCCACCGTCTTCGGTGTGCGCCAACTCCCGCGCGCCAAAACGGGCTTGCTCGCCCTCCCCGGCTACACCGCCAATGCCAATGCGCTCGCCGTAGGGTGGGTTCATCACCATCACGCCGCCGCCTTCTATAGGAGGCATACGTTGCAAGGCATCGCCACCGCGAAACTCAATCACATCGCCCACACCTGCGCGCTCTGCGTTGCGCTGGGCAAAGTCCACCATACGGTGGGACACATCACTGCCGTAGATCAGGGTCGTTTGTCCAGGCTCGGGCTTGACCACATTGGCAGCAGCCTCTTGTTTGAGGGCAGCCCATGCTTGGGGCTGAAAAGGCACGTACTTCTCGAACGCAAAGCGCCGCAAGCTGCCAGCCGCAATATTGCAGGCGATTTGCGCTGCCTCAATGGCCACGGTGCCGCTGCCGCAGCAGGGGTCGTACAAGGGCAGCAGGTCCTCTTCTCCAGAGGCCCAGCCGCTGGCGGCAATCATGGCGGCTGCCAAGGTTTCTTTCAATGGCGCATCGCCTTTGTCTTCGCGCCAGCCGCGCTTGAACAAGGGTTCGCCCGAGGTGTCGATGTACAGCGAGCACGCATCCGTGGTCAGGTGGGCAAAAATGCGCACATCGGGCCACTGGGTGTCCACATCGGGGCGCACGCCATTGGCTTTTTCGCGAAACCGGTCGCACACCGCGTCTTTGACCTTCAAGGCCGCAAAGTTCAAGGACGTGAGAGGGCTGTGTTGGGCCGTCACTTCCACCTTGATGCTTTGACGGGGTGTGAACCAGCGCTCCCACGGTACTTCGCAAGCCGCGCGATAGAGGTCTTGTTCGTTGCGGTACTCGGTGTACGACAAGAGCACCAGCACACGCTGCGCCAAGCGGCTGTACAGATTGAGCAGCATGGCATGGGCAAACGAAGTGCGCACCGCCACGCCACCGCGCTGCTTGGTAATGCACCCCGGTGGCAAACCTGTGATTTGCAGAATCTCAGGCGCCAGATAGTCTTCTACGCCGGCGGCGCAGGGTAAAAAGAGTTGGAGTTGGTTCACAGGGCTTTCCTTAGCGAAGCGGGGGCAATTTTGAGCCCTTCGCGGTATTTGGCAACCGTACGGCGGGCACATTCAATGCCCTGCTCTTTGAGCATGTCGGAGATTTGGTTGTCGGACAGCGGTTTGAGATTGCTCTCCGCACTGATGAATTGTTTGATCAAGGCCCGCACTGCCGTACTGGACGCGTTACCCCCCGACTCGGTGCCCAGACCTGAGCCAAAGAAGTATTTCAGCTCAAAGGTACCAAAGGGCGTAGCCATGTACTTGGCCGTGGTGACCCGGCTGATGGTGGACTCGTGCAAGCCCAGCTCATCCGCAATTTCACGCAACACCAAGGGGCGCATGGCCAGTTCACCATGCACAAAAAAACTACTTTGCCGCTCGACGATGGCCGTGCTCACCCGCAGAATCGTGTCAAAGCGCTGCTGGATATTCTTGATGAACCAGCGGGCTTCTTGCAAGCGCTGTTGCAGCGCAGCGTGGCTGGCAGTGTCTTTGCCGCCACGGTGGTTGCGCAGCACATTGGCATAAATATCATGGACTCGTAAGCGCGGCATCACCTCTGGGTTAAGCAGTACCCGAAACTTGGTATTCACTACACCAGGCCGCTTGCTCACAGGAACGACCAGCACATCGGGCACCACAATGTTGCGCTGCACGTCCACAAAACGCCGCCCCGGCTTGGGTTCCAAGCGCGCGATCAGTGCAATGGCTTCGCGCACTTGCGCATCGGTGGCATCGCACAGCTGCACCAAGCGCTTGATGTCACGGCGAGCCAGCAAATCCATGGGCTGGGAGCACATCCGCACGGCCACCGCCAGCAAGGCGCTGCGCTCATCGCTCAGATCCTCATCCGCCTGCAGGGCTTTGAGCTGCAAGCGCAAACACTCGCCCAAATTGCGTGCGCCTACCCCTACGGGCTCTAGGCTATGCAACAAGTGCAGGGCGACCGTGAAGTGGTGAACCAAATCATCGAGCTGATCCAAGTCGCCGCCGCACAAGCCACGCGCAAGGTCCTCCAGTGGCTCATCCAAATAGCCGTCGTCGTTGAGCGACTCAATCAAAAACCGCAGGGCGGCTGTGTCGGTGGGGCTCAGGCGCAAGCGCAGCGCTTGGCGGTGCAAATGGGCTTGTAAAGACTCTTGGGTGCGCGCCAACTCCGTGGCGTCAAAGTCACCATCATCACCAAGGTTGTTGGTACTGGCCTTGGCTTCACCACCCCATTCGCCGTCGTCCGGCGCCATGTCGGTGGTGCCATCGCCCTCCCAACTCACGCCATCATCGGCAGACAGCGGGGTGGCTTCATCGTCATTGGTGGCCTCAGCGCTCGTGGTACTTGCGTAGTCAGCTATAGAAGTAGGAGCAGTTTCGGCTTCCCGGTCGTCGCGCGTCACCGGCGTATCAGCCTGGGCAATGCCAAAGTCTTCACGCACAGCCTCGTCTTGGGTGAGCTCCAGAAACGGATTTTCATCCAGCATCTGCTCCACTTCTTGGCTTAGCTCCAAGGTAGAGAGCTGCAAGAGGCGAATAGATTGCTGCAGTTGCGGCGTCAGCGCTAGGTGTTGCGAGACGCGTAGGGAAAGCCCTTGCTTCATCTCACAACCACCCTGCGGACGTTAAAAGGGCTGCACGGGGCATGGGGCCAAACTAAGCGAGAGAAGGCGCTTCGCGGGCCAAGGCCTAGGAAGCGTTTGCGCACACTTGCCATGGTCACATCTTGAAGTTTTCGCCGAGGTAGACACGGCGCACATCTGCGTTGTCCACGATCTCGGTAGGAGTGCCTTGCGCCAGCACGCGGCCGTCACTGATGATGTACGCGTGGTCACAAATACCCAGTGTTTCACGCACGTTGTGGTCCGTAATCAGAACGCCAATGCCGCGACCCTTCAAGAAATTGATGATGCGCTGAATCTCTATCACCGCAATCGGGTCAATACCGGCAAATGGCTCATCCAGCAAGATAAACCGTGGTCGGGTGGCCAAGGCGCGTGCAATTTCAACACGCCGCCGCTCACCGCCGGACAAGGCCAAAGAAGGACTTTCGCGCAAATGCTCGACGCGCAGGTCTTGCAACAAAGCCGTCAGGCGCGATTCAATTTCACCGCCGCTCAGTGCCTTGCCGTCGGCGTCTTTTTGCAATTCCAGCACGGCGCGCACGTTGTCTTCCACGTTGAGCTTGCGAAAAATAGATTGCTCTTGCGGCAAATACCCCAAGCCCAGGCGTGCGCGGCGGTGAATGGGCATGTGCTCAATGGACTGGCCATCAATGGTGATGTCGCCCGCACTGGCTCGCAAGAGCCCCACAATCATGTAAAACGAGGTGGTCTTACCTGCGCCATTTGGGCCCAATAAGCCCACCACTTCGCCGGTACGCACTGCCAGTGACACGTCTTTAACGACTTGTCGTTTGCCGTAAGACTTTTGCAGGTGGTGCGCTTCTAGACTACTCACCGGGGCAACTTCTGAATGCGCACTCACTTGGCCGGTGCTCCTAAGGTCGTGGTCGCGCGCAGTGCTGGCGCTGCAGCCCCTGTACCGGGTGCCACCGCATCGGGTTTAGGTGTCAACATGGCTCGCACGCGGCCCCCAGTGGGTGCACCAGCAACGCCTTTGCTATGGTTGCCATCCACCGTAAACATATCAGTCAGGTTTTCGTAGACGATGACGCCACCAGTGATCTCGTCTGCCAATACAGCCCCACGCAAGCGCCGTAGTACCGCCTTTTTGGTGAACTTGACGGTGTCTGCCTTGCCATCGTAGTCAATGGTTTCGCCCTCACCCTCAATGAACTCTTCAAGACCTTCACGCTTTTGGCGAAAAAATGCCAAGGCGTCAGGCGCGGCGATCACGCGGCCAAATTGGTACCCATCGGGGTCTTGGCGCACCTCCACTTGGTGGCCACGAATTTGGATAGTGCCTTTGGTCAACACCACGCGCCCTGTAAAGATGCTCACCTGTTTGAGGTCGTCGTAGCGCAATGCGTCGGCCTCGATGTTCATAGGTTTGTCTCGGTCTGCCTTTTCGGCAAACACCGGGCTGGTCACCAAGGCAATCGCCAAGGACCACATTACATAGAAACAGGGATTTTTCATAAAGGCACGGAACTTGCTAAAACGCATGGGGCATTGTACCCAGCGACGGCCCAAGTCCGCGCCTTTTAGAGCGCGAAAACCTATGAAGCGCTTAAGCGCCGGCGCGAATACCGGCCACCAAAGCGTCGACCACTTGCAAGGCGCGCTCCATGCTGCGCGCGATAGATCCGTCCGTGTAGTAACGCCCTGCAACGCCCAAGGCGGGCACACCTTCTACCTTGTAGGCATTTTGCAGCTTGGATGCCTTTTGGGCTTTGGTAACGACCGTGAAGGAGTTGTACTGCTCCACAAACTTGGCCTTGTCTACGCCTTGCTGGGCCACCCACGCGGTGATGCCTTCGCCTTTTGACAAATCCAGGCGCTGCGCGTGGATCGCCTGAAACACTTTGGCGTGCAGCTTGTCCAACAGGCCCATAGCCTCCAGCGTGTAGTAGAGACGTTGTTGGGGCACAAAATCGTCGCGAAACGCGACGGGAGCCCGCCGGAATGCAACGTCTTTGGGCAGCTTTTTGACCCACGCTTCCAAGGTGGGCTCGAACGCGTTGCAGTGCGGGCAGTTGTACCAAAAGAACTCGACCACTTCAATCTTGCCTGCGGGTGCGTCCACCGCCGCGCGGATATCTAGAACTTGGTAATCCGTGCCGGCCTCAGGCTTTTTAAACTGGGCATGGGCTGCAGGTGCCACCCACAGGCCCGAAGCGGCGACTGCACCAGCAGCGACTTGCGTAAATTCACGACGTTTCATGTAAGAGATCTCCATAAGCTTGGAATGTGACCACAAAGGGTCGCAATAGTTCCGGGGTTTAGCGCTGCACGCGCACCAACGAAGTGTCTAGGCCGGCTTTGTCCAACTTTTCTTTGGAACGCTCGGCCTCATCCTTTTTTTCGAACGGGCCAACGCGCACCCTGAACACCGTGCGCCCGGATTGCTCACGCTCTGACACCTTGGTCTCAATGCCGCTCAGCGAGAGTTTGGCCCGGTGCGCTTCTGCATCTTCGGAGGTTTTAAACGCGCCAACTTGGACAAAGTAGCTCACCCCTTCACCATCGGCGGTGGCCATTTTGGCCTTGGCCAAATCACCCAAGGGATCCGCGGAAGGCGCTTTGGCATCCGCCTTGGCATCGGGCTTTGCCGCTGCCTTAGGTTCAGCCTTCGGATCGGGCTTGGCTTCGGCTTTAGCGTCCGCAGGCTTGGCGTTGGGGTCGGCAGCAGGCTCTGGCGCAGGTGCGGGCTTGACCGGGTTCTTGCCATACAGCGGCGAGTTCGGGTCCCAGTCTTTGTTTTTCTGGGCTTCAGCAACGTCTTGCTCGGCGGAGCGGCTTTGGCTCTTGTTCAGAAAAGGCACGGGCACTTTGGTCACATAGACCGCCACCGCCAAGGCAACACCCAAACCAAAGACGACTCCGATGACGAAGCCCAAGAAGGTACCGCCGCGCTGATTTTTCATGCCCTGCCTTTTCATTGAAAACCTTACATTTTTTGCGGAGCGCTTACGCCCAGCACCGCCAAGCCGTTGCGCAGCACTTGGGCGGTGGCCGCCACCAAGGCCAAACGCGCCTGCTTGACTTGCACGTCATCCACCAAGATGCGCTCAGCATCGTAATAGCTGTGGTAGCTAGCCGCGAGTTCACGCAGGTAAAAAGTCACATCATGCGGCGCAAAACCTGAAGCCGCAGCGCTGAGCATCTCGGGGTACTTGGCCAAGAGCAGCATCAGGGCCATGGCCTGCGGGCTTTGCAGCGCAGACAGGTCCACCCCAGACAAACTTGCCGCATTGCCGCCATCTTGTTCCTGCCACGCGGCAAGCACCGAGCAGATGCGCGCATGCGCGTACTGCACGTAGTACACCGGGTTGTCGTTGTTCTTTTGAACGGCCAAGTCCACGTCGAAGGTGTACTCGGTGTCGGGTTTGCGGCTCAACAGGAAGAAGCGCACCGCATCTTGGCTGGTCCACTCGATCAGGTCACGCAGGGTCACATAGCTGCCCGCGCGCTTGCTGATCTTGACCTCTTCACCACCACGCACCACGCGCACCATGGTGTGCAGCACGTAGTCGGGGTAGCCTTGGGGAATGCCGACATCCGCAGCTTGCAAGCCAGCGCGCACACGGGCAATCGTGCCATGGTGGTCGGTGCCCTGGATGTTCACTACCTTGGTAAAGCCACGCTCCCACTTGGCGATGTGGTAGGCCACGTCGGGCACAAAGTAGGTGTAGCTACCGTCCTTCTTGCGCATCACGCGGTCTTTGTCGTCACCGTAGTCGGTGCTCTTGAGCCACAGCGCGCCATCTTGCTCGTAGGTCTTGCCATTGCCCACGAGCTTGCCCACAGCGGCTTCCACACGGCCGCTGGTGTACAGGCTGGACTCGAGGTAGTACTGGTCAAAGTGCAGGTTGAAAGCCTGCAAGTCTTTGTCTTGCTCGTTGCGCAAGTAGGCCACCGCAAACTGGCGGATGTTGTCGTAATCATCCACATCGCCATTGGCGGTGAATTCACGGTCATCTGCCTTGATGGAGGCTTGGGCTTTGAAGGCATCGGCAATGTCCTGGATGTATTCGCCGTTGTAAAACGCCTTACTCTCGGGGTTATCTGGGTCGGTGGGCCAGCAGGTGTCACCCGGCTTGAAGCCCTTAGCGCGCAACTGCGTGCTCTTGGTGAGGGTGTCAATTTGCACGCCTGCGTCGTTGTAATAAAACTCGCGGTGCACGCTGTAGCCCTGCGTGGCAAACAAGTTGCAGATCGCATCGCCCAGTGCCGCCTGGCGGCCATGGCCTACATGCAGGGGGCCAGTGGGGTTGGCGGAGACAAACTCCACCAGCATGCGTTGGTTCAGCGCGGCTTGTTGACCAAAACTGTCGGCAGCGGCGAGCACTTCGCGCACGACTTGCTGCTTGGCCGCGGGCTTGAGTTTGATGTTGATGAAACCGGGGCCGGCAATCTCCAGCGCGTCTACCCATTGGCTAAACGCGGGGGTTTCGCGCAGCGCATTGCACAGGTTTTCGGCCAATTGGCGGGGATTGAGTTTGAGCGGCTTGGCCAATTGCATGGCCGCCGTGGTCGCGAAATCACCATGGGCTGCCACTTTGGGCGATTCAAAGGCCGCTTTAGCGCCTGCGCCGGGTGACAGAGTGTCCAAGGCATGCGCCAAGGTTTCGAGCAGTTCAATTTTTACAGACAACATGCGGCTATTTTACGAGCAGGCCCCAAGGTCACACGCCGCTACACCCTTTGCGCATGTGCATGGGACACTCCGCATTGAAATGTCACAGCTTATATGCTGCAATTTGCAGGGTATTCTTCTCCTCCATGGCACTCTCGCCATGCTCCCAGATTTCAACTTTGTTAGGACATTTGATGAAAAAACTGCTCACCTTGGTCATTTTGGGTCTTTCTTTGTGCGTGGGCGCTGCGCACGCTGCCGATGACAAAGGCAAGACACCCCAGCAAAACAAGATGGTGACTTGCAACAAAGCCGCTGCTGACAAAAAGGGCGACGAACGCAAGGCCTTTATGAAAGAGTGCCTGAGCGCCAAGCCTGCCGCCGCCGAAGCGCCAGCCGCTGAGCCCACTACACAGCAAAACAAAATGAAAACCTGCAACGCGTCAGCCAAAGACCTCAAGGGCGACGAGCGCAAGAAACACATGAAAGAGTGCTTGTCAGCCAAGTAATCCCGCCTACGCGGCTGCCACAAACCCTGTGGCTGACGTAAAAAAAGCCCGAGCCCTGCTACACAGACTCGGGCTTTTTTGTGGGCGCGCGCCTAGCGCAACACAATACCCATGAACAAGGCAAAGCCCAGCCAGTGGTTCACGCGAAAGGCCATGAAGCAACCCTCACGGGTGCGGGTGTAAATGAGCTTGGCATGCCAGCCCACTTGGCCGATAGCCACCGCCAAGGCCAGCCACCACGCCCAGCCTGCTCCATTGGTTTGCATCACCCACGTCCAAATACCCAAGTAGGCACCGTAGAACACGATCACGGCAGGCACATCCCATGAGCCCAACGTAATGGCCGAGGTTTTCATGCCGATGCGCAAATCGTCGTCCCGGTCCACCATGGCGTATTCGGTGTCATACGCCAGCACCCAAAACAGATTGCCCAACAGCAGCACCCAGGCCTGCGGCGGAATGGACGCCCACAGGGTGTAGACATTGACAATAGCCCCGCCGCGCACCGCCGCATACGCCATGGGAATACCAAAGCTAAACGCAACGCCCAACACCGCCTGCGGCATGGACACATAGCGCTTGGCAAAAGGGTAGATCAAAGTCACCAAGAGCGCCGCAAAAGACCACACCACGGTCACGCCATTCGTGGTCAGCACCAAAGCAAACGCTAACAGGGCCAGCACCGCCCCCAACACCAAGGCCTCGCGCGGTGACACGGAACCGCTGGTGACAGGTCGCTGCGCCGTGCGTTTCACGTGTTTGTCAAACTCGCGGTCGGCCACATCGTTGACACAGCAGCCTGCACTGCGCATGAGCACCGTGCCCAAGGTGAACACCACGATCAAGTGCCAGCCCGGGAAGCCCCCCGCCGCCAAAAACAGGGCCGACAAGGTAGGCCACAACAGCAGCAACCAGCCCGCAGGCCGGTTCCATCGGATCACATCCAGATACAGTAAAAAACGTTCAACAATTGGACTCATAAACCGGGTCTAGCTCTTACAGATAAAGCGCAAGCAGCTATGCTTTTAGAAGCACAACAAACACTTGCACAAAGGGGCTTACGCAGAGATCCCCAAAAGCCGCAAGTCTAACCGCCCACCCTGCATGGGCGGGACCCACAGGTAGGCGCCGTTCAACGGGCGAGTGAAAGCAAAAAGTCCGTCCACGATGCCGTCATCGTGCCCTGCCATGCGCCGCATTTGGGCTTCAAAGGCATCAAAACTATGCCCAAACGCCACAAAATACAAGCCGCTGTGCAATCCAGCACTCCAGGGCATAGATCGGCGCAACACAAAGGCTTTGGGCGTGAAGTTTTCTTGCGCGGTGCGTTTGACATGGGCGCTGGCGGGGGCATCGTCCAGTTCCTCGTTATCGCTAAGCCGACGACCCACCGCATGGTCTTGGGCAAGAGGCCCCAGACGCTCAAACTGGTCCATATCGTGCTGCCACTGCTGCACCGCTACAAAGCTGGAGCCACGTAAGCCCACAGCGCCTTGCGCGACCAGCGCCGCATCGGCGGCGTCCGCGCCCTGCGGGTTTTCAGTGCCGTCTTCGTACCCCGTGAGATCACGGCCATGCTCTGCGACGGGGTCACCATGGCGAAAGGCTTCAAGCACCCGATCCAAGCGGAAGGCAGCGTGCAAAGCCTGTTCCACTGCACGTGTCTGACCAAGCAAAGGCCCCCGCGCGTCGCCGCGTAGCCAGCACCAAAGGTCTAAGGAAGTGGTGGGTACGGAAACTCCGTGCCCAGAAAAATCAGGCATAACGCGCAAGCCTGGGACGTTCGAGCCCAAGGCGTCTACGGTCGCAAGCCCCATGCCCAAGACCAAGGTCTCGCCATTGGCGATCTCAACCAGGTCGGCCAACGCACGCAATGCAGCTTGGACTGACTGGGATGCTACGTCCGGCTGTAGCGAAAAAAACAAATAGCGCCCGTGGGCGGGCACGGGTAGCAAAAGGCCCGCTTGGGCACAGGTGTCGACAGGGGGATTCAAACGCAAGCTCTCCATACAAGTTTTTGCCCGCAAGGTGGCGGCCGTCACGGTATCTCAGGTCAGGACAAGCGGTGCACCCCGGGCAGTTCACACGCGTAAATGGCGTTGCGCAGCGCAGCAATGGCCTCGTAGCGCGTAAAGCTTCGTCGCCACGCCAAGACCACCCGGCGCGTGGGAGGCGGCACATGGGGGCCGTCTTGAATGGGCAAATAGCTCACATAGGAATCTTCCGCGCGGCGCTTCTTGATGTCTAGCGCTTCGCGCGGCACGCTCAAGCGAGGCACCAAGGTAATGCCCATGCCGGCCGCCACCATATGCTTGATGGTCTCCAACGAAGAGCCTTCAAAGCTCTTGCGAATGCCTTCAGTATCACTAGAGAAACGCGCAAACTCAGGGCACACCTCCAGCACGTGGTCCCTAAAGCAATGTCCGTTGCCCAAAAGCAGCATGGTTTCACTTTTGAGCTGTTCGGTCGTCACACTGCTGAGCTTGGCCAGGGCATGGTTCATTGGCACGGCCGCGTAAAACGGCTCATCGTACAACGGAGCAATGGCCAGACCCGTGTCTGGAAACGGCTCCGCCAAAATGGCGCAGTCCACCTCGCCAGTGCGCAGCATTTCCATGAGCTTAACGGTGAAATTTTCCTGCAACATGAGCGGCATTTGAGGCGTGCGGTCTATCACTTGGCGCACCAACGCAGGCAGCAAATACGGCGCAATGGTGTAAATCACGCCAAGGCGCAAAGGGCCGGCCAGCGGGTCTTTGCCCCGCTTGGCAATGTCTTTGATATTGGCCGCTTGCTCCAGCACGCTTTGGGCCTGGCGCACGATTTCTTCGCCCAAAGGCGTCACGGTCACTTCGTTGGCACTGCGCTCAAATAGCTTGACGTCCAACTCGTGTTCCAGCTTTTTCACGGCCACCGACAAGGTCGGTTGCGACACATAACAGGCGTCAGCCGCTTTGCCAAAATGCTTTTCGCGCGCCACGGCCACGATGTACTTCAATTCGGTGAGGGTCATGTGTGTATTGTCCTACCTGAGTGAAACGATAAAACCCCTATGCGCCAACGCTGGTCGCAGCAATCGCCATTGGCATTGGCATTGGCACCAAAAACTCCACGACAAACTCGGCGCCTCCTGCGGGCCCTGCGCCTGTGTGCAAGCGCCCCTTGAGCTGCCGCGCAAGATCACTCACCAACTGCAAGCCCAAAGACGAGGCGTTGGCCACTTCAAAGTCCGGTGCCAGACCTTGGCCGCTATCGGACACCCCTAAGCGTAGCGCCAAAGTGCCGTTGCCATCCGCGCCTTGGTTTTGCAGGAAGACGCGCACCACCCCGCCATGCGCTACCGAAAACCCATGCTTGAGCGCATTGGAGATCAACTCATTGACCAGCAGACCGCAAGGTGCCGCCACATCCATATCGACCCGCACCGAATCCATTTCAAGCACCAACTCCACGGCTTGCTCGCCCAACACCATAGACCGGTAAGACTGGGTGGCCAATTGCCGCAGGTAGACCGCCAAATCTACATCCGCAAACACACCCGACCGGTACAAGGACTCATGCAACAAGGACATAGCACGGATCCGACCTTGCATATCTTTGAGCACGACTTTCGTGTCGGTGTGCACCGTGCGACCGGCCTCTAACCGTAGCAGGCTCGCAATCACTTGCAAGTTGTTTTTGACCCGGTGGTGCACTTCATTGAGCAGACTTACTTTTTCACGCAGTGAGTCTTTCACGGCCTCTTGGGCTGCGCGCCGTGCAGTAATGTCCATGCACACCACGACCGCACGCACTGCAGCGCCCGATGCATCGCGCACAAACGCAGCATTCATATTCACCCAAATCATGGCGCCATCTTTACGCAGCAAACGCTTTTCACTGTGGTACTCAGCAATCTCCCCACGCAAGGCTTGGTTGAACATGTCCCAATCAGCCTCCCGCTCTTCGGCACATGTCAGCGACGCAAAGGTGTGGTGTGCCAGCTCTTCGTCGCTATAGCCAGTGATGAGCTGGAACTTCTGGTTGTAGTGGATCAGCGCCCCGTCTTCGATGGAGAACTGCATCAAACCTACCAACGCCACCTCAAAGAAAGCGCGGAACTCTTGCTCGCGTTGCTGCAGTGCCGCTTCGGCCCGGTAACGCTCCGTTACATCACTAAACACCAAAACCACGCCCACTATGCGCTGCTGTGCATCGCGTATCGGGGCCGCACTGTCAAATATTTGGTACTCCTGCCCATCCCTTGCCAACAGAGCCGTGTGATTGGCCAGTCCTACCACCTGCCCAAACTGCATTACGAGATGGGCCGGGTTCACGGCAGGCAAGCGGGTTTGGGCATTCACAATTTTGAAAACCTGCTGCAGCGGCAGCCCCAGCGCCTCTGACAAAGGCCAGGCCGTCAAGCGCTGTGCGGTGGCATTCATGCGGGTAATGCGGCCTTGTGGGTCGGTGGCAATGACGGCGTCCCCAATGGAATGCAGAGTGATGGCCAGGTTCTCCTCGCTCAAGCGCAACTGCTCTTCTGCCATGGTGCGCAGTTTGATAGAGGTAGCGATATCGAGGCGCATCGCTTCTAACGCGGCGGCCAGGCGGCCTAACTCGTCTTGCCGCACCAGCGCCAAGGGCTGCTCAAGCTCTCCACGGGCAAACCGCCCAGCCACCTCTTGCAAAGCCCGCAAGGGCCTTACAAACCGCCGATCCAGCAAAAGCCACATGAACGCAAACGACACCGCAATTTGCGCCAACAGGCCCAGCAGTTTTTGGCGAAGGTCTTGCAACAGGTGCTGATACACCCGCTCTTCAGACATCTGCAACACCAAGTGGCCGACCATACGCCCATTGAAGTGCAGCTCACGTGCTTCGCGAAACAAGCGCCCATTGGCCTGCGCGGGGCCTTCTTTGTAGGCAAACAGGCTGCCAAACTGGTTGGTGACAGAAATGTTGACGACGTCGGGGTTACCCAAGGCGCTGGTGACCAGTTTCTCGCCCATCTCCACATCGACGTTCCACAACGCCAAGGATAGACCTTGGGACAAAACGTCGGCGTATTGCTGGGCGGGTTCGCGCACACGCTGGGTAATTTCGGTTTCTAGGTGGCGTGTAAATTGCACATAGGCCAACAGCAGGGCCGGAATCGCCATGGCAACCCCCACCCCAACCAAAAGCGTGCGCAGCAGGGAGCGGGGCAGCCACCACCCTTGGGTCAATCGAAGCTTCAAGCGCATGAACGGCGCCTTCGGCACGGGCAGGTTCGTGTGACAGCGGGCATCTTCGGTCTAAGGGTGAACAGGCTAGCAGTATCGCACTGCAAACCGACGGCGTGAAGCCTTCTTACGCAAGCCCCCATGCGACGGGCTGATTGCCGATGCCCCGCCAGTGCGTCACGAAGTACTTGACCCAAGCGCCACACCCCACTACTCTGATGGCCGTGAGCGTGGCGCATCTCCTGCGCGCCGCGCGCTTGCACCCCACCGAGAGCCTACTATGCCCCGATACTTGCGTGCTTTGTACCGATCACTCCTAGGTTTAAGCCTCGCTTGGAGTGCCCATGCGGCAGACCCCATACAGCTAGGCATCGGTGAATGGCCGCCTTACTTTTCATCGACGCAAAAGGAAAACGGTGTGTTTGCGCACATTGTCAAAGAAGCCTTTGCGCGAGAAGGTGTGGCCGTGAGCTACCAGTTCTTCCCGTGGAAGCGCGCGCTTTTGATGGCAGAGCATGGCGAAGTAAGCGCCTCACCCGGCTGGATACAGACGGAAGAGCGGTCCAAGCTGTTCCTGTTCAGTGATCCGGTGCTCATCTCCCGCACAACCCTGTTTTATCGGCGAGACCGGCCTTTGGTGTTCAACACGATGGCGGACCTCAAAGGTAAAACCATAGGTGCAGCCGTGGGCTACACCTACGGCGAAGCGTTTGACCAGGCTGCACAAACCGGCGAGTTCACCGTGGACCGAACCTCCTCAGACGAAGCCAATCTGCGCAAACTTTTGCTGGGACGCTTGGACGCAGTGGCGGTGAACCGGGCCGTAGGGTTTGACATCCTCACCCGGTTTACCGATGCCGAAGGAAAGCAGCTCGCCGCGACCGAACGCAACGTCAATGAACAAGCCTCGCGCATGGCAGTGAGCCGTGCGCTGCCCAATGCCGAGCAGCTGCTAAAAACGTTCAACACAGGCCTTGCCAAACTGCAACGCGACGGCACCGCCAAGCGCTTGTTGGCCGATGTCGAGACTGGGGTCTACTCCAAACCCTAGGGTGGGCTGGGCTTGTCCCGCCCCGAGGGTTCGATGATGACCAAGGCGATTCCGCACACCAGCAAACCCGCCCCCATCCAAAACGCAGCGTCCGGCACCTCGGAAAAGAACACCGCGCCCAAGGCCGGGCTGAACAACAACAGCGAAAAACTGCCGGCCTCCACTGCTGACGCATCGCCCGCGCGGTAGGCAAAAAAGTAAGCCAGATAAATGCCGGATGCGGCCAGCGCAATCACCGGCAACAAGCCCCACAAGGCCACAGGGACCGTGGGCAAGCTAAACCCGCTAAAGATGCCAAAGGTCAGCCAACAGGCCACTTGGCTCCAGGTTAAAACCGCCAGCGGATGCTCATTGCCTGAATACTTTTTGAGCACCACACCCAACATGGACTCGTTCAAAGCACCAAACAAGGCCACCAAGGCAGCCCACTGCAACACGCCCGCACCTGCGTTGGGGCGCAGTATCACCAGCACACCCCCAAAGCCCACCAGCACCCCCAGCCAGCGCAGCAGATGCGGGCGCTCGCCCAGCAACCACACGCCCAGCGGCAACATGAACAATGACCCGGTCATTAAGAACGCACTGGCCTCGGCCAGTGGCAGGTGCGACACCGCGTAGGCCGCACACCACGCCGAGGTCACAATGAACGCCGCCCGTACCACATGAATCGCCGGGCGGCGACTCGCAATCACGCGCCCTCGTGTCCACAGCACCACGGGCAGCAGCATGAGCAGCACCGCCGTCGCCTGCAAAAACAAGACCTGCTGCGGCGCAATGCCCTGCGCCATCAAACGCTTGTTGCAGGCGTCCAGCACCGACCAACAGAACATGGCGCCTATTACCAGCAGCACCCCCCGTGTATTGCCCGACAGCGCGAGCCAACGATTCACAATCACTTTGAACATGGCCATAGCCTACCGCATGGCCCCGGTCCTTTGGGCGGCATGGGGTGGAGTACCCTCATGGCCATGGACCATGTGTTTTCCCGCCTTTTGGGCACCGACTTTCCTATCGTGGGCGAGCTGCTGGTCTACGACGGCTTGATGGTGCCCAAGCAGCCGAAAGCCAAATCGCTATCAAATACATAGCTTCTTGCGCAATATCCATGGGCGCAAACGGCATAAAACGCTCTCACAATCAACCTAGAGGCTTGCATGCCACCACCCAACCCCGCAGACGCAGACGCTGACCCGGCCTCGCAATCACCAACAGTTCCACGCCCGCTCTGGGGGGTGCACCCGGATGTCATCAAGCTGGGTTTGGTCAGCTTTTTGACGGACCTGAGCTCGGAGATGATCTTCTCGGTGTTCGCCATTTTCTTCACCACCGTGGCGGGTGCTTCGGCGGCGCTGCTGGGTTTGGTAGAGGGCTTGGCCGACCTCTCAGCGTCTAGCCTCAACTACTTTGCGGGCTGGCTCTCAGACCGCAGTGGCAAGCGCAAGGCCTTTGCTCTGGCGGGCTATGGCTTTTCTACCTTGGCCAAAATCATCTTGCTGGTGTCCAGCTCGGTCACCGGGCTCACCGTTTTCCGGGTGATTGAACGGCTGGGCAAAGGCTTTCGAGGGCCGCCGCGTGATGCTTGGCTGGCCGCCGTGGCCGACCCAAGCAGCCGGGGCTATGCCTTTGGCGTGCACAAGGCCTTGGACAAATCAGGTGCCGTGCTGGGGCCGCTGGTGGCCTATGGCCTGCTGCGCTGGCTGGGCGAAGCGACAAGCACTTACCAACTCTTGTTCGCCGTGGCCATGGTGCCTGCGGTGCTCAGCATCGTGGCGCTGAGCCTGGTGAAAGACCAAGCCGCCCCAGCCCGCCAGCGCGACAACCTGTTTGCCAGCTGGCACAGCCTGAGCCCCGCATTTAAGCGCTACCTGCTTAGCGCCGGGGTGTTTTCTCTGGCGTATTTCAGCTTCAGCTTTTTGATGCTGCGCGCCCACAGCGTGGGCTTTGCGGTGACCGACATTGTGTTGCTCTACGCCTTGTTCAACGTGGCATGCGTCGTGGCTGCGCCGCTGATGGGACGCCTGAGCGACCGCATAGGCCGCCCGCGCATGGTGCTGCTGGGCTACGCGCTGTACGCCAGCATGAGCGTGGGCTTTGCACTGGCCAGCACGCAGTGGCATATCGTGGTTCTGTTTGTGTTGTACGGGGTGTTCTACGCGGTGGACGAAGCACAAAACAAAGCCTTTATTGCCGACCTAGAGCACGAGCGCCGCGCCACCGCCATGGGCCTGTACAACTTTGTGACCGGCATGCTGTACCTGCCCGCGTCTTTGGTGGCAGGTGCCCTCTGGCTATGGCAACCCGCTGTTGCGTTTTGGCTGGCAGCGGGCTTGGCAATGGTGGCGGGGGCTTTGTTTTTGCGCGCGCAGCGGGGGCATGCAGCATGCACCTGAAAAGCAAGGTAAAGGCGTGGCTTGCATAGCAACAAACTACCGTATGCCAGCCAAACTGAACGCTTGCCTTGACCGCCATCTGCGGTAAATTCACTAGCCATTTGTTCGTCCGCACACCGCCCCCATTTGCCATGACCCTAAAACATTTGTTAGCCTTGTTCGCTGCTTTGCTCTTGGCGTCTGTTGCGTGGCGTTACCACGATGCGCCTTGGCTCACGCAGTGGCTGCGGCCTGCGGCGCCGCCTGTACCCATTGTGTTTGACAACGGCACCGTGCGGCAAAAAGGGCCTGTGGTGGCCGACCCCGATCAAGGCGCGCCACCCGGTGTGATGCGCAAATGCCAAAGCGCCAAAGAGGTGACTTACACCGATACGCCCTGCCCCAAGGGCAGCCAAGAAATGGCGGTGGGCGGCAATGTGACGGTGGTGGCAGCGACCAAGCCACCGCCCAAACCTGCTGCCGTGCAGCCAGAGGCCAAAGACAGCCGCCCCAAAACGCTGATGGATGTGCTGGACCCGACCGATATGCAAAAGCTCAAAGACAAGCACATGGAGAAGGTGATCAACCCCTAACCTTGCAGCGGGCCCAGCGTGACAGGCGCTTACGCCTTTAAGAATTCAGCCTTGCCGCCCAACCAACGCTGCACATGCTTGGCGGCGAGGTGGGGGTGACGGTCTAGCAGCATGGGGGCTTCGGCCTTGGCCCACTCCAGCAAGGCGGTGTCGGTGGCCAGGTCGGCAAACCGCAACATGGCCTCGCCGCTTTGGCGCGCACCCAAAAACTCACCCGGGCCACGAATCTCTAAGTCGCGCCGCGCAATCTCAAACCCGTCATTGGTCTCGGCCATGGCCTTGAGCCGCTCACGTGCGCTTTGGCTCAGGCGCGGTGCGTCGCCCGTGGAATACAAAAGCACGCAGGCCGAAGCCGCTGCCCCGCGCCCTACGCGCCCACGCAACTGGTGCAACTGGCTCAGGCCAAAGCGTTCAGCATGTTCAATGACCATGAGCGAGGCATTGGGCACATCTACCCCCACCTCAATCACGGTGGTGCTGACCAGCACCGCCACCAGCCCTTCCTTGAAGGCGCCCATGACGGCTTTTTTGTCTTCTGGCGGCATGCGCGAATGCAGCAGGCCAATGAGCAAAGGCGTACCGTCGGCGCGCGTGGCACCGTTCAGGGCAGCGGCCAGGTCGGCATGGGTTTGCGTGGCGTTGCTCAGGTCCAGGGCCTCACTCTCTTCAATGAGTGGGCACACCCAGTAGACCTGCCGCCCCTCGCTCACCTGCGCGCGTATGCGCTCAATCACCTCGTCACGCCGCGCTTCGTTGACCACTTTGGTGACGATCGGCGTGCGGCCCGGGGGGAGTTCGTCCAGCGTAGATACGTCCAAATCCGCGTAGTAGCTCATGGCCAAGGTTCGCGGAATGGGGGTGGCCGTCATCATCAAGAGATGGGGTTCCATCGCCTCATGCTTGAGCTTGCCACGCAAGGCCAAGCGTTGCGCCACGCCAAAGCGATGCTGCTCGTCAATGATGGCCAGCGCCAGGTTGTGAAAGTGCACTTTTTCTTGAATGACGGCGTGCGTGCCCACCACCAACTTGGCTTCGCCGCTTTCAATCAGGGCCAGCATGGCGCGGCGTTCTTTGGCTTTTTGGGTGCCCGTGAGCCATGCGGTGGTGATGCCCAGGGGCTCTAGCCAGCCCAGCAGCTTGCGAAAGTGCTGCTCGGCCAAGATCTCGGTGGGCGCCATGAGCGCGCATTGCCAGCCAGCGTCCATACAAATGGCGGCCGCCAAAGCCGCCACCACGGTTTTGCCAGCGCCCACATCGCCTTGCAGCAGCCGGTGCATGGGCACATGGCGCGCCATGTCGTGGGCAATTTCTTGGCCCACGCGGGCTTGCGCTGCCGTTAAAGCAAAAGGCAACGCGGCCAAGAGGCGGGCGTGCAATGTGCCACCCGCCACCTCGGCCAACACAGGCGCACGCAGGGCGGCGCGGGCCCGGCGGCTTTGCAGTTGCGACAGTTGCTGGGCCAAGAGCTCTTCGGCCTTGAGGCGCTGCCACGCAGGGTGGCTGTGGTCAGACAGCGTGTCCAAAGACACATCAGGCGTGGGGTGGTGCAAAAACTGTAGCGCAGCGCGCAGTGTCCACAGCGTGTGCGGGCTGAATTGGCTTAAATCACCGGGCTCAAAGGTGTCCGCCAAGTCGGCCCGGGCCAAGCCACCCAGCACGGCCTTGCGCAGCACATGCTGGGGCAAGCCCGCCACCGTGGGGTACACCGGGGTGAGCGCAGCGGGCAAATTGCCGCCCGCCGCCTTAAAGCTGGGGTGCAACATGGTCCAGCCCAAAAAGCCCCCCTTGGCCTCACCCCGCACGCGCACCCGCTTGCCCACCTCCAGCGCCTTTTGGTGCGAGGGGTAGAAGCTGAAAAACCGCAGAGTGCAGATGTCGGTGCCGTCGTTCACCTTGACGATGAGCTGGCGGCGTGGGCGAAAGGTGACCTCGCACTCGATGACGGTGGCCTCAATCTGGATGTGCTCGCCCTCACGCGCTTCGTCCAGCTTGGTGATGCGGGTTTCGTCTTCGTAGCGTAGGGGCAGGTGCAAGGCCAGGTCAATATCACGCACCAAGCCCAGTTTTTCCAAGGCCTTGTCGTGCGCTGTTTTGGGCGCAGTGGCGGGCTTTTTGGGGGCGGGTTCAGACATGCAGCTATTGTGGCGCAGCAGCCCATCGCCACTGGCGGATTTGCTCCACCGTGGCAGTGGCGCCACCACACACGATGACCAACACCTTGGTGTAGGCCTGCAGGGCCGCATGCTGCTCGTAGACCACCGCCAGGGCCGCGCCGCACGCGGGCTCCACCACCACGCGGTGGTCATCCATCAAGCGTTCGCAGGCGGTGAGCGCGCTGTGGTCGGACACCAGCACGCTGTGCACAGGCCGCTCTTGGCTCCAACGCAAGGCCTGCTCGCACACACGCTTAGCCCCCAAGGAAGTGGCCACGGTGGTAATGGCAGGCAGCTCTACCGTGTGCCCGGCTTGCATGGCTTGGTGCAGTGATGCCGCACCATGGGTTTCCACCGCGATGAGGGGCACCGCACCCCAGCCATTGCGCTGCATTCCCAGTGCCACGCCACAGAGCAAGCCGCCGCCGCCCACCGAGAGCACCACCGCATCGGGCACCAAGCCCGCCTGCGCCACCTCGTCAACCAAGCTGGCATGGCCTTGCCACAAGAGTGGGTCGTCAAAGGGGTGGATGAACGCATCGCGCGCGCCCAAGAGCGACTGGGCGTGTGCATTGGCCTCTTGCCATGAAGCGCCCACGACCTGCACCTGTGCGCCTTCTAGCTGCAGCAGCTCGCGTGCGCGTGCAGGCGTGGTTTCAGGGACCACCACCACCACAGGCACGCCGAGCCTGCGCCCGGCATAGGCCACGGCCAAACCGGCATTGCCACCGGATGAAGACACCAAGCGCTGCGCACCATTTGCCACATGGGTCTCACACGCCAGCCCCACGCCACGCAGCTTGAAGGAGCCACAGGGCTGCGCGGCCTCCATCTTGAGCCAGACATCTCGCCCCGCGTGTGCGCTTAGGGGCAAAGATTCAATCAGTGGGGTAGTGATGTGCAAAGGCATGGTGGGGCGCAAAAAAAGTAGGGCAACTGGGCACGGGATGGCGAACAGCTTACCGCGAATTGCAGGGCAGTTTGCCCCACCCACCCCATGCGCTAAGGCACAGGTGCTGTGCTGCAAACAGCCCATCGGTGTTGCTAAACTGACCACCCACCGGCGCGTCCGGCACACCCCCCATAAGAGAGACACTATGTTGAAACGACTGATTGCCCCCATTGCCATTGTCAGTGCCCTGCTAGGCCTGACCAGTGCCTCGGTGGTGCATGCACAAGCGGCCTACCCTAGCAAAGCCATTCGCCTGATCGTGCCCTTCCCGCCCGGCGGTGGCACCGACATTTTGTCGCGCCTCATTGCCAACAAACTCACCGAAGCCAACCAGTGGACGGTAGTGCCTGACAACCGCGCAGGCGCAGGCGGCACCATTGGCATTGCCGAGGCGGTGAAGGCTGCCCCCACCGGCTACGACATGGTGATGGGCCAAAAAGACAACCTGGTCGTAGGGCCTTGGCTGTATGGCAACCTGCCCTGGGACCCCACCAAAGACTTGGTACCCGTAGCCCATGTGGCCTACACCCCCGTGGTGATTGCCACCGCTGCCAACTCCAAATTCAAAACCTTGGCCGATGTAGTGGCCGCCGCCAAGGCAGCACCCGACACCATCACCTACGGCTCACCAGGCAACGGCACCACCATCCACTTGGCGGGGCATTTGTTTGAAAAAGCCGCCAAGGTAGACATTCGCCATGTGCCGTACAAAGGCTCCAACCCCGCGCTGATGGACGCACTGGCGGGCAATGTGGACTTGCTGGTGTCGTCCGTGCCCTCGGCCATTGCCCAGATCAAGGGCGGCAAACTGCGCGCCTTGGCCGTCACCTCCGCCACCCGCAGCACCTCTTTGCCCGATGTGCCCACCGTGGCGGAGTTGGGCTACAAAGACTTTGACGTCAGCACCTGGTACGGCCTTTTCATGCCCGCAGGCACGCCGGCCAACGTGGTGGCGCTGGTCAATACCAAGGTAAATGATTTGCTGAACAACGCGGAGGTTAAAGCCGCCATCCACGCCCAAGGTGCCGAACCCCAGGCCATGAAACCCGAGCAGCTGGGCGCTTTGCTCAAGGCAGACTACACCAAGTGGAAAGCCATTGTGCAGGCCTCTGGCGCCAAGGTGGAATAAGCACAAGCAAGGCTTGGCAGTGGGTGCCTCTGGCGCCGGCTGCCAAGTGCGGGGATAATCGCCATCCCCTCACTCCTTGGAACGGGCCTGTCCGGCCCTCAAGCACCATGACTCTGGCCAGTGCCGCCGCGCGCACCTTCACCCTCAGCGATTTTGATTTCGCCCTCCCTGACAACCTGATTGCCCAACACCCTGCCCCGCAGCGCACCGCCTCGCGCTTGCTCGATGGCACGGGGGCCAACTCCGTAGACCGCATCTTCAAAGACCTGCCCACGCTGCTGCGTGCGGGTGACCTCATGGTGTTTAACGACACCAAAGTCATCAATGCCCGCTTGTTCGGCGAAAAAGCCACCGGCGGCAAGCTGGAGCTGTTGATCGAACGGGTGCTGGGTGGCAACCAAGTGGCCGCCCATATGCGGGTCAGCAAAAAGCCCGAAGTAGGTGCCACTGTGAAACTGGTGTGCGCCCCCGGCTGCGAGGATGGCCTGAGCGCCACGCTCCTAGGCCGCTGGCCTAATGCAGATGGTCCACTGTTTCGCTTTGTGCTCTCTAACGATGCGGGTGACAACCCCTACACCCTGATGGAGCGCCACGGCCATGTGCCGCTGCCCCCCTACATCACGCACACCGACTCGGCAGAAGACGCGCAGCGCTACCAAACCGTGTTCGCCAAAAACCCAGGCGCAGTAGCCGCTCCCACCGCCGCCCTGCATTTTGATGAGGCCTTGCTGGCCCAACTGGATGCTATGGGCGTGCAACGCGCGCATGTCACCCTGCATGTGGGGGCCGGGACGTTTCAACCAGTCAAAACAGAAAACATTGCTGAACACCAAATGCACAGCGAGTGGTACCAAGTGCCGCAAGCCACCATAGACGCCATTGCCGCTTGCAAAGCGCGTGGTGGCCGGGTGATAGCCGTAGGCACCACCACCGTGCGCACGCTGGAGAGCTGGGCCAAGTCCTGCACGGGGCCCGGCTTCGCGGGCGGAATTACCGAGGGCGACACCAACATCTTCATCACACCCGGCTTTGCATTTGAGGTGGTGGACATGCTGATCACCAACTTCCACTTGCCCAAGTCCAGCTTGATGATGCTGGTGAGCGCGTTTGCAGGCTACGTGCCCATCATGGCGCTGTACCGCGACGCTATTGCGCGGGAGTACCGCTTCTTCAGCTATGGCGACGCCATGCTGCTCGCGCGCGCCGCCTAAGCCCCGCCAACCCAAACCCTACCACTGCACGCCACCAGACACACTGCCATGTTGAAATTTGAACTGCTCGCCACCGACCCAGCCACCACCACGCCCGAGGGCAGCTACCTGGGCTCGCACGCCCGCCGCGGGCGCCTGACCCTGAACCACGGCGTGGTGCAAACCCCCATCTTCATGCCGGTGGGCACCTACGGCACGGTCAAAGGGGTGATGCCCCGCTCGCTGGAAGAAATGGGCGCGCAAATCATTTTGGGCAACACCTTCCACCTGTGGATGCGCCCGGGCACCGAAGTCATTTCGCAGTTCGGTGGCTTGCACGACTTTGAAAAGTGGGACAAGCCCATCTTGACCGACAGCGGTGGTTTTCAGGTGTGGAGCTTGGGCGAGATGCGCAAGATCAGCGAAGAGGGTGTGAAGTTCTCATCCCCCGTCAACGGCGACAAGCTGTTTTTAACGCCTGAGATTTCCATGCAAATTCAGCGCGCTTTGAACTCCGACATTGCCATGCAGTTTGACGAGTGCACGCCCTATCTGTCGGTAGAGCCCAAGACCAAGGGCCAAGTCACCACCGAGCGCGAAGCCCGCGACTCGATGGAGTTGAGCCTGCGCTGGGCCAAGCGTTGCCAAGCCGAGATGGACCGCTTAGAAAACCCCAACGCCTTGTTTGGCATTGTGCAAGGCGGCATGTTTGAACACCTGCGCGATGAGTCGCTGGCGGGCTTGGAGGAGCTGGACTTCCCTGGCATTGCGGTGGGCGGCCTCTCGGTGGGCGAGCCCAAAGAACACATGATGCGCGTGCTGCAACACGTAGGCCCCAAGCTGCCTAAGCACAAGCCCCATTACCTGATGGGCGTGGGCACCCCGGAAGACTTGATCGCCGGTGTGCAAAACGGCATCGACATGTTTGACTGCGTAATGCCCACCCGCAACGCGCGCAACGGCACGCTGTTTAGCCGCTTTGGCGACCTAAAAATTCGCAATGCGCGCCACAAAACTGACAAGCAACCGCTGGACGAAACTTGCACCTGCCACGCCTGCGCGGGCACCTCGGGTGTGAGCTGGGCCAACGGAGGGCGCGACGGCTTTAGCCGCGCCTACCTGCACCACCTGGACCGCTGCGGCGAAATGCTGGGGCCCATGCTGGCCTCCATCCACAACCTGCACTACTACCTAAACTTGATGCAAGAAGTGCGTGACGCCTTGGACGCCGGTCGCTTCGGCGCGTTTGTCAAACAGTTCCACGCCGACCGCGCTCGCGGTGTGTAAGGTCTGAGGTGTTGCGCGGAACGCTACACATTCAATAGTTGCCTGTCCAATATCCATGGGCGCATCGGACAGATGAGCCTTTGGACTTACCCATCCAGTGAATTCATCGCAGAAACTCGCTCTGGAACCAGCCCCAAACCCCTAAGGAAAAGCCGGGGATCAGGTCAATCCCTAGGGCAGACTTGACCAGATACAGCACCAAGAGTCCTACAGCGGTAGACACCAGCAAAAACACCGCCAGCACAATTGCCATGCTCAGGCGCTGCAACTTACGCTCACGCAAGCTAAGTACACGCTTATTGCGCCCGGCCAAAAACACAAAGTAATACTGCCAGCGCCACCACTTCAGCGTCCAGCGGGCATCTACGGCATGGGCACCCCAGGCACGCCCACCCAAGGCCACCTTGAGCGCCAGCAACTGCGCATCACTGAAGCTGCCCCGCATGTCTGCTGGCACCTTGTCCAGCAATTTGGTGATGACGGGGTCGGTTTGGATAGATGGAATATTCATCGGCACACCGTTCGTTGGGCTGCATGGCATGCGCGCACATTGCTACTACTTCCATAGCTAACTACGCAGCTTGCATGCGCGTTGTGGGGCACCACCCCTTCAAACCAGGCGATGTCCAAACGCGCAGACCGTCTAGGCCCGTGGTTTAAAAGGTTTCCCAGTCATCATCTCCGCCAGCCGGTGTTGGCTTAGCGCTGCCCTTGGGCAATGCCGCTACCGGACGTGCCGCTTGGGCTTGCTGTGGCTTGGGCGCCGTGCGTGCGGCAGCGCCTTTGGGCACACCGCCCTCACGCCGCTCAGGGCCTTTGAATGGCGTGGCTTTTGGGCTGGTGGAGCGCACCTTGGCCACAGGCAGGCTGGCACCCACGGTGCCGCCCGCCAGCTTGAAGACCGACACCACATCCACCAAGTCATTGGCCTGGCTCTTGAGGCTGCTGGCGGCAGCGGCCATTTCTTCGACCAAGGCCGCATTCTGCTGGGTGGCGTGGTCCATTTGCGTGACGGCTTGGCCCACTTGCGCCACACCGTTGGCTTGCTCGCTGCTGGCAGCACTGATCTCGCCCATGATGTCGGTCACGCGTTTGATGGAGCTCACCACTTCGGTCATGGTTTCGCCCGCTTTGTCAACCAAGCTGGTGCCGTGTTCTACCCTCTCTACGCTGGCGTTAATGAGACTTTTGATTTCTTTGGCAGCGTCTGCGCTGCGCCCTGCCAAGCTGCGCACTTCGCTGGCCACCACGGCAAAGCCTCGGCCTTGCTCGCCTGCACGGGCCGCTTCGACCGCTGCATTCAAAGCCAAGATGTTGGTTTGGAAGGCGATGCCGTCAATCACGCTGATGATGTCGCTGATCTTGCGGCTGGACTCGTTGATGCCTTTCATGGTCTCTACCACTTGGCTCACAACCTCACCGCCTTGCACGGCCACGGTGGATGCGTTCATGGCCAGCTGATTGGCTTGGCGTGCGCTGTCGGCGTTTTGTTTCACGGTGGAGTTGAGTGCGTCCATGCTCGACGCCGTTTGCTGCAAGGCGCTGGCTTGTTGTTCGGTGCGGTTGCTGAGGTCGTTGTTACCCTCTGCAATTTCGGATGAGGCCGTGGCCACGCTGGCAGCTCCCTGGCGCACCTCACCTACCAAGTTGGCCAAACTGGATTGCATGCTGGCCATGGCATGGAGCAAAGCCCCCACTTCATCCTTGCCCCCGGTGGGAATGGCACTGGTCAAGTCACCCTGCGCCGCGCGGTTGGCGGCCTCAGCGGCAGACTCTAAGGGGTCCACAATGCTCTTGGAGAGCCGCAAGGCGATCAGGGTTCCGACAATCAAAGCAATCACCAAGACCACCCACCCGGTGGACTCCGCGCTTGCCAAAGCTGCCTGCAACTGCTTGCTGTCGCTGATCTGCAGGCCCACCAATTTGCCCGCCATTTGGTCCACTGCCTGAGAGTAAGCTTCGGGCGCCCCACTGGCAGCTGCCGTAGCGGCCGCCACGGCAGATTTTTCCTCTGGGTCTTGCACCAAGCTGCCGAGTTTCTTGGCCGGTTCAATCTCTGCACCTGGTACCGGTGCTTTGGTAGCCACCGCAATCTTGACTTGGGTTGCCCAGTCAGAGGCCAAAGACAAGCGGTAGGCTCGCTCATCGAGCCTGCCATTGAAGTGTTTGATCGTGCCCAACTGCAGCTCACTCAACACTGTCAAGACACCTAGCATGAGCAAGATGACACCGAAGCCAAGCATGAGCTTGCGTTTGATAGAGAGTTGCACGCGAATGTCCTTTACAACGAAGTAGGGAGAAGGCTGCCCATTCTTGGCCCTACAGCAGCAAAGGTCAAGCTAAAGCCAAGGGAAAATACCAAGGCCCATTAGCGTCTTGCTGAGGCAAAGGCCCGGTGGCAAAGCCCTGCTTAAAAGGTTTCCCAGTCGTCATCCCCACCCGCAGGTGTGGACTTGCTGCTGGTCTTGGGCAGGGCAGCCATGCTGGTTGCAGGCTTGCTGGCCGATGCGGCTGGCGCAGGGGTGTGCCCGCGTGCGGCGGCGCCCTTGGGCACGCCAGCTTGGCGTCGGTCGTTGCCATGGAAAGCTGCGGCCGATGGTTTCGTCGAGCGCACCTGGGCTTTGGGTAGCACAAATGCACCGCCAGCTCCCCCCGAGACTTTGAACAAGGCCACGGTTTGCACCAAGTCATTGGCTTGGCTCTTGAGGCTGCTGGCGGCAGCGGCCATTTCTTCGACCAAGGCCGCATTCTGCTGGGTGGCGTGGTCCATTTGCGTGACGGCTTGGCCCACTTGCGCCACACCGTTGGCTTGCTCGCTGCTGGCAGCACTGATCTCGCCCATGATGTCGGTCACGCGTTTGATGGAGCTCACCACTTCGGTCATGGTTTCGCCCGCTTTGTCAACCAAGCTGGTGCCGTGTTCTACCCTCTCTACGCTGGCGTTAATGAGACTTTTGATTTCTTTGGCAGCGTCTGCGCTGCGCCCTGCCAAGCTGCGCACTTCGCTGGCCACCACGGCAAAGCCTCGGCCTTGCTCGCCTGCACGGGCCGCTTCGACCGCTGCATTCAAAGCCAAGATGTTGGTTTGGAAGGCGATGCCGTCAATCACGCTGATGATGTCGCTGATCTTGCGGCTGGACTCGTTGATGCCTTTCATGGTCTCTACCACTTGGCTCACAACCTCACCGCCCTGCACGGCCACGGTGGATGCATTCATGGCCAGTTGATTGGCTTGGCGCGCGCTGTCGGCATTTTGTTTGACAGTTGAACTCAAGGCGTCCATGCTCGACGCCGTTTGCTGCAAGGCGCTGGCTTGTTGTTCGGTGCGGGCAGACAAGTCGTTATTGCCTTCGGCAATCTCCGACGAAGCGGTGGCCACACTCTCGGAGCTGCTGCGCACCGTGCTCACTACGCTGGCGAGTTGGTCGCGCATGCCTTTCATGGCGGCCATGACGCTTTGGGTATCGCCGGGGGCCAAGACCAAGTCGCGCGTCAGGTCACCATCGCGTATGCCTTCGGCTGCGCTGCGCACGGCGTCGGGCTCTGCGCCCAAGCTGCCCATGACAAAACGTGTCATGGCCCACAGAAATCCGCCAGCCATTACAACACTCAAGGCCGCGGCCAAGATGACCAAGCTGTACCAATGGTTCTTCGTTGCCTGCGCCTCATTCACGGCGGCTTGGGTACGCATATCGACCAAGGTCAAAAACTCGTCCACCGGCTTCATGATCTTGGCCTTGAACAGGTGGTAGTTTTTGTCATGCATCATGGCGCGGGCCTTGGCCAGTTCGGCTTCGTCTTTGGTCTTGACGAGCTGCATGGCCACCGTTTCGGTTTTCACCAAGTCGTCTGAATTGCCTTGGGCTTCCTTGAGCTTGCCAAACTCTTGCTCGGTAAACCCAGCCTTACGCATCAGGTCTTGCAGCGGCACGGTCTCACCCGTGCCACGGCCAGGGTCGGTACCTACTGCGCGGAAATCCCAGTAAATTTTTTCGTACTGGTTGGGGCGCGGTTTCTTGCCGTTGCGAATGTCCAGGATTTCAAAGTACTGCTTTTCCCACTCGTCTTCGCCAGACACCACATAGGTACGCGCCAGGCGGGTCAGGTCGTCAGAACTTTGGCGCAATTCGTCAGCCAGCAGGTAAGACGAATACCGCGCAAGATTGGCTTGCGAAATACTGTCATTGGCTTGACCCAGTTTAAGCAGCGCGGCGGCCACCAAAAGCGCTGGCAGCAGCAAGGCGGCCAGCATCCATCGGAACATTTTGTTCACTGATTTCATAAAGACTCCCTGAGAAAAACCTTCGTCCGCAGACATGGACACTGCCTGCCGCAGGCGCGTGCACCCATGCACACACCTGCACCTTTCACTAATCGGCCATTGCGCTCAGAACTAAAAGGTTTCCCAGTCGTCATCGCCACCGGCAGGGGTAGCTTTGGCCTGGGGTTTGGCTGCGGCTAGGGGCCGAGGCAACGGCGCGCTGGGCTGGGGCGCAAGAGCTGGTTTGGCTGCTGCACGTGAATTGGCGTTGCGTGCAAGTCGCAAGGTGCTCCCAGCCGACTGGCCCGGGGTGGCCCGCACAGGACTGCGTTCAGACCGATTGCCGTGGGTGCCCGCTGGCAGCTTGAAAACTGACACCACGTCTACGAGGTCTTCAGCTTGACTCTTAAGACTGCTGGCCGCTGCTGCCATTTCTTCCACCAAAGCCGCGTTTTGCTGCGTGCCCTGGTCCATTTGCGTCACCGCCTCGCCCACCTGGGCCACGCCCAAGGCTTGCTCGCTGCTGGCAGCGCTGATCTCACCCATGATGTCGGTCACGCGTTTGATGCTGCTTACCACCTCCGCCATGGTGTCGCCGGCTTTGTCCACCAAGGCTGAGCCTTGCTCGACCCGCTCTACGCTGGCGTTGATGAGGCTTTTGATCTCTTTGGCAGCGTCTGCACTGCGCCCTGCCAAGCTGCGCACTTCGCTGGCCACCACGGCAAAGCCTCGGCCTTGCTCACCCGCCCGCGCGGCTTCTACCGCTGCATTCAGAGCCAAGATATTGGTTTGGAAGGCAATGCCATCAATCACGCTGATGATGTCGGCAATCTTGCGGCTGGCGTCGTTGATGCCTTTCATGGTTTCAACGACTTGGCCTACCACGTTGCCGCCCTGGACGGCGACGGTGGACGCGTTCATAGCGAGTTGATTGGCCTGGCGGGCGGAGTCGGCGTTTTGTTTGACGGTGGAGCCCAGTTCTTCCATGCTGGCGGCGGTTTGCTCCAGTGCACTGGCTTGTTGTTCTGTGCGCGCACTCAGGTCGTGGTTGCCTTGGGCGATTTCGGCGCTTGCAGTGGCAACTGACTCGGAGCCGCTGCGCACGTTAGACACCACTTGAAGGAGTTGTGTTTGCATGCGCTCCAGACTAGACAGGAGCTGCCCCATTTCATCCTTGCCCTGCACCTGCACGCGTTGCGTCAGGTCACCATCTGCAATGCTTTGGGCAATCGCCACCGCCTGATTGACGGGTTCAATCACGCTGCGTGGGATCACCCAAATCAACGCGGCCCCTACCAGCAGGCTTACGGCCAGGGTGATGAGCATGGCGACTTCAGCCGCACTCACCTTGTTGGCCACTGCAGTGGCCGCCATGGCGGTACCTTTGAGGTTGAACTGGAGGATGGCGTCCATCGCAGCATGGGCCTTCTTGAAGGCCTCGGGCATCGTGCCGGAATACTGTTGACGCACCAACAACAACACGTTCTCATCGCCCATGGCATCTTCTACTGCCTGAGAGCCATCTTTGGCCAGTTTGAAGTACGCGTCGCGCTTGGCTTGGTAGTCTGCAAACAAGGCTTTCTCGGCTTCTCCTTGTGCAGCTGTTTCATCAGAATAGGTGAGCAGGGTGGCAGCGTAGATCTCCGTCGCTTTGGCCAAGTTGGTGGACGATTCGGTGGTCACCTTCTGAAAGCTCATGGCATCCAGGTTGCCCTGAATGGCCAGGCGGTCACTGGTCGCCGTGTAGTGGTCGGAAAGATAGGCATTCATCCGGCCCAAGTTCTCAATGGCGGGGATCCAAGAGTTCGCCACCTCGCCGGCTTCGTACTTGACGGAAATATTTTGGTACAGCGAATTGGCTGCACTGAGCACGGCGAGCAACAAAATGGCTGCAAGGCCCACGGTGATGCGGACGCGGATACCAAAGTTATTGAGTTTCATGGAACGCAGGCCCAAAGCGAAAGGTGGCGGTATCTTCGTGCCAAAAGCTGGCTTTTGGCAAGTACGAAAAGCGCCGGATTTCTACGACACGGCCAAGGCCACAGGCCCCACCGCTAGAGTTGCTATCTAATGTATAGCTATACACACACTATCCATGGGCGCAAATGGCCAATCTATGCCCCATCACTGAGCCAAGCACAGGCCAAGCGGGGATTCAAATCCGCCCCAGCCATTCCAACGCGGCAGAGGCTAAAAGGTTTCCCAGTCGTCATCCCCCCCGGCCGGGGTGGCTTTTGCGCTGGCTTTGGGCGCTGGGCTGGGTAAGCGTGCGCTGCTGGCGGGTGGCGGGGCAGGCCGACTCGGTGCGGCCTTCAAGGCTGGTGCTGCGGCGCGCGCGGCAGGCTTGGCCAAAGCCCTGCGCTCATCGCCGCCAAATGGCGGGGCACTGGCCGTGCGCACTGGGGTACGCGCCGCTCTAGCGCCGCCGCTTTGGCCATGGGCTCCAATGTTGAACACGGCCACCACCTGCACCAAGTCTTGGGCCTGGCTCTTCAAGCTGCTGGCGGCCGCTGCCATTTCTTCCACCAAGGCTGCGTTTTGCTGTGTGGCTTGGTCCATGTGGGTCACGGCCTCGCCCACTTGCGCCACGCCTGAGGCTTGCTCCGTGCTGGCGGCGCTGATCTCACCCATGATGTCGGTCACCCGCTGGATGGAGCTGACTACCTCACTCATGGTTTCCCCCGCCTTGTCGACCAGGGTACTGCCTTGCTCGACCCGCTCTACGCTGGCATTGATCAGGCTTTTGATTTCTTTGGCAGCGTCGGCACTGCGCCCGGCCAGAGAACGCACTTCAGACGCCACCACAGCAAAGCCGCGCCCCTGTTCACCCGCGCGGGCGGCTTCTACCGCTGCGTTGAGCGCCAAGATATTGGTTTGGAAGGCAATGCCGTCAATCACGCTAATGATGTCGGCAATCTTGCGGCTGGACTCATTGATGCCCTTCATGGTCTCTACCACTTGGCCCACCACTGCACCACCTTGCAGGGCGACGGTCGACGCGTTGGAAGCCAGTTGCCGCGCTTGGCGCGCGCTGTCGGCGTTTTGCTTGACCGTGGCACTCAGCTCTTCCATGCTGGCGGCGGTTTCTTCCAAGGCGCTGGCTTAGCTCTCGGTGCGTGTGCTCAAGTCGTTATTGCCTTGGGCAATTTCGGCGCTGGCATTGGCCACGCTTTGCGAGCCTTGCCGTACGTTGGACACCACCTGCACCAAGCTGGTCCGCATAGCCTCAAGCGAGCGCAAGAGCTGCGATGGCTCGTCACTGCCTTGGGCGCGCAGTTCCACAGACATATCTCCGGCTGCAATACTGCCTGCGGCCGCCACCGCCTGACCAATAGGCCCAGCAATGGCACGCGAGATGGCAATTGCCAAAACCACAGAGGCCAGCACCGACAAGGCAACGGCGGCAGTGACTACCCAGCGGGCCCGGTCACGGATGGCCTGCGCCTCCACCCACGACTTGCCCCCCTCTATGACGTTGTATTCCACAATGCCTTGGATGTCTTTCAAGGCGGTCATAAATGGAACGGCGGCTACATTGCTATAAGTATTGGCAGCCTCGGCCATGCCTGCCGCCCCTTGACGCGAAACCGGCAGGTTTTTGTCGGCAATGGCAAACCATGCGTCGCGGTTAGTTTTGTAGTTCGCAAAGGCCGCTTTCTCTGTGTCAGACGTCAGCAAAGGAAGCAACTGGGCCTCTTGTTCGGCCAAGGTCTTGCGCGCGGCAGTAATCTGCGCCTCTTGCTCAACTTTGTCTTTTTCTTCGCTGGCCAGAATGTGGCGGGCCTCAAAGCGCCGCAAGGCATTGAGCGTGGCGCGCAAACTGGCCGAGTTCTCTACGCTGGGTAAGTTATTGGTGGCAATGTTTTCGGTTTGGGCTGCCACATTGGAAATTTGGTAGAGCGCCGTAAACCCCAGCGCGACCGTGAGCACAACCACCATGCCAAAGCTAAGTGCCAATTTGGCGGAGATCTTCAGATTCGAAAAGTTCATTGCCCAGCCCTGCCTGTTCGTTGGTTGATCCAACAGTCAGGTTACTCCCTGGGCAAGACTTTGCATAGGGTGAGAAAGAAAGAATAAGGCGAGGGTTTGCCAAGCTGTGCCCCTAGGCGTACAAAAAGCGGCCCTTTACCGTGACGGCGTGAATTAGTCTTTGCCAACAAACACCGTCAGCACGCCGGTGTAGCCATACACGTGTTTGTGGGCAATTTCTCCACTGCCAAAAAAACCGACCAAAGGCACGTCACCCAAAGCGCGGCGAACGATGTGCATCTCTGCGCTGGGTGCGCCGAAATGGGGCCCGCCCCGCCCTGCGCAACTGACATACAACGCGCCAGCGATGCGCCGTTGCGGGTGCGGTGCGGCTTGGGCTTCTGGTGTATGGAGCGCCAGTGCCAACTCCAAGCCCAACTCTTCAGGCTCCAACTCTTCGCGCACTTCAGCGCAAATGCGCACCAGGTCTGCTTTGGCCGCTTGTTGGTTTCGCTGGCAAAACGCCAGCGTGGTGCCCTCGGTCACTTGTGCCGCCACGGCCACGCCATGACGACCAGGGTCTAGCCCGATGATGTGGCGCACGATGACATCGCTTCCAAAGTTGCCTGTTTGGGGCAAGTGGGTCTCCACCAACCGAGTCGCTTGCGCACGCGAGCCAGGTGCGCAGACCATGCCCACCAAGGTCGCGCGCACCGCGCTCAAGGCTTGCTGGGGCTCGTCCAAGGTGACAGACAAGTCGTCCAGCAGCACGTCCAGCGCAGGCTCTCCATCTAGGGTGACCACCACGTTGTGGTCGGCCTGGGTGACGGTACGCACTTTGGAGACGGGCTTACACCCTTGTGTCACACGCGATACCAAGGCCACCTCTGGGCCAAAAGCCACACCACTCAAGCCACCGCTGAGCACACCGCTGGCCCCGCCGTGGCCCCGAATATTGCCGTCACCCGACACGGCAAACTGCAGCCCACCCGCGCGGCGGCTGGCCAAGCCACCAAACAGGTAGCCTGCATCGGTGCGTGCCGCCATCTCCTCCACCAGCCCCGCGATGTCTGCTGCGCTGGCGTCGGCGTGGACCAAGGCAGTGTGGGCTTCAAAACCCAAGCCCAAGGGGGCAATGCCGGAGAACACGCGGTACTGGTCGCTGGGCAAGTCCAGCAACATCACGGCCAAGGCCGGCTCGTCAAAATATTCCACATTGTTGGCGGCAACGCCCACACCTACTGTGCCCGACCAGTCGGTGACCAGGGGCAGCTCGGCACTCAGCAACTCCAAGATGCCCGTGGCATCTGCGGTGTAGTGATCGGTGATGTACAGCAAGCCTAAGCTGGGCGAGGCTGCGTAGTCAGGCTGGGCCATTTGGGCACGCAGCTGTGCCAAGACCAAGGCAGCGGCCATCTCCCAATGGGGATGGGTCGCATGGGCGTAGGGAAAGAGCTTCATGCCCGCAGTGTAGAGCCCCTAGCGGGCTCCACGCTTTACTTGGCAGCGGGTTTTTTGGTGGTTTTACGCGGGGTGCTGGTGCCCGTGCGGCGCACCGCAGCGCCAGCGGCTTTCTTGCCAGACTTGATCGCTTCTTTGGCCAAGCCGGTGGCCATGTTTTTGGTGATATCGACGGCGGTTTTGGTGCTCGCCTCTTTGATAGCGTTGGCCGCGATGTTCTGAAACTGCTGGGTGAGCGAGCCCCACATTTGCATGGGGTCTATGAACGGGTTGCCCGCAGGCTTGTCGGTGTCTTGGTCGTCCGCCTTGGTGGCGGAAGAGGCGACGTCAGAAATGGTTTTTGCCGTACTGGCGGCGCGCTCGGTCACACGCTGTACACCTGTGTACACGGTGTCGGCGGCTTTGAGCTTGAGAGCATTGGCCATGTCACCCAGGTTGAAGTTCATGCCCTGCAGGGTGGCCAAAGTCATGCGCTGCACTTCCAGCGCTTGGATGGTGGCCCCCAAGGCGCGGGAGTTTTGCTCCAGCCAAAAGTGCACGCCTTTGAGCTCGGTGATCCGCTTTTCAAGCTCTTCCACATTCAGGGTAGGCGCCACCCAGTTGCCGATATTGGGCATTTGGGGGATGTGGGTGCTGGCGCCTTTGGCCAGGTTTTGTAAAAAGTCAAAGCCCGGCACAAACTTGCCAAAGCCAGCGCTGTCGTTATCGCTCATGCTTGCTCCTAGTGCGGCCTGTTGATCAGGCCATGCGCGACAGCTTACTCCAATGCGCACCGACTGGCGAGCCAAGCTTGCGGCTTAGCCCACCCACTGCTTCAGTGGTTTGATGCGCGACAAGAGCACAAAGTCCAGCAACAACACGCCCAGCAACACCGCACCGCTGACCGGAAACGCCAAGGACGCGCCCAGCATGACCACCACACCCGTTTTCCACAATGCGGCATTGGCAGGCACACCGGGTGCACCCAAGCGTGCAGCGCCCGCTGGGCGGCGCAGCCACCACATCACGATGCCGCTGATGCAAATGAATGCCACGCTCAAGCACAGCACCACGTTGAGCCACGCGCTCCACAGGCCCAAGTCGCCTTGGTGCAGCGCAATGCCTACGGCCATGGCCTTGGCCAGCAGTGAATAGTCTGCAAAACCCATGTCTACCAGGATCTTGCCGGTGTAGCGGTCTACGTGCACGGTGCGGTCTTGGGTAGGCACCTGCAAATCGCCACTCATGGTGTCGGCCGACAAGGTGTACACGCCGGTGGCGTCTTGCGGCACGTGGATGTGGAACTGGCCTGCAAAGCCCAAGGTTTTGGCCAAGGCGTACAGGCCGTCCAAATTGATAGGCTGGCCCGCAGGTACGCCGGGCGTACCCACGTCAGAACCAGAAACTGGCAGCGGGGTGAGCTCCAAGCCCCAAGGCACCTCGTGCAACCCTGCGCTATTCAAGCTTGCGTGGGTGGCGTCTGACTTGGGCGCTTCCCACTTTTCAGCTGGAAAGCTGCCCCACGGCTGCACAAACTTGTTGCCCCACACATTGGTCCAAGACAAGCCCGTGAGCAAAAACAGCGCCAGCACGATGCTGAGCCAAAAACCAATGCTGGAGTGCATGCTTTTCCAAAACTTGCGGCCCTTGGCGCGCACATCGGGAATGAGCGCTTCGGCCCAGGTGCCGCCGTTGCGTGGCCAGTAAAGGTACAGGCCGGTGATGATCATCACCATGCCCAAACCGGCTGCGATTTCGATCAGGGCGTCGCCCACATCGCCAAGCAGCAGCGAGCCGTGGATTTGCTCGGCCCATGCGTACACGGTGTTGCCTTTGTCTACGGTCTTGATGACTTCCGCGGTGTAAGGATTCACCGCCACGGACTGGGTCGCCGCGCCGTCAAGAATGGTGAACCACGCAGGCACATTGGCGGCCTTAGGCGCCACATATTCTTTGAGCTTGGCTTGTGGATACTGCGCCAGCGCGGCCTTGGCCTGCGAGGTAACCGACTGCACTTGGGCTTGCGGCTGGATGTGGATGCTCATCCCCAAACGGGTTTGAAAGCCGGTGAAGAACACCATCACCAAGCCAGTGATCGCCAGCATGGTCAAGAAGGGCACAACATAGAGGCCCGCATAGAAATGCCAGCGCCAGGCCGTGGCGTAAAAGCGCGCATGGACCGCGCGGGACTGCGTGTCAGACGCAGCGAGGGTGGTATCCGTCATGGATGTCTCCTAGTGGGCAAATCAAGGGAATGGGTCAAAAAAGCGGGCGTAGGCTGGGGCATCCAAGCGCGTGCCACGCCCCAGGGGTCAGTGCCACCGGGCTTGGCCCATGTGGAAGATCTAGACCGGCTAGTTAGGGCCAATGTCAGGGCGAGAACGAGCACCTGTGCTCAGCCACGGGTGGTGCGCGACCGCAGGTTTCAATGAATGCGCAGCGCGCTCAAACAAACAGACATGGCACCTCGCCACGCGTTTCGAGCGACTGAACCAAAGGTTCAAACGGAGTGCGGGGGGCCACGCGGTGGTGGCGCAAATGCGGGTGGGTGGGCGTAGAAAAAAGCCTGCGCAACAGCAGCCTCCTGCGGGCCGCCGGTCACCGAGAAGAGGTAAAACGTCTGGCTGGGCGGAGGAGCGCTGCGGTCGCTGGGATGCAGGCAAAACGGGCAGTGGTCTAAGGCAAACGGCGCGCCTTGGCTGGCAGGTGCATCTGCGGGCACGGTGCGCGTGCCACTGCTGGAACAAATTTCAATCGGCCAATCAGGGCGCGCATGCACCAAGGCATGCGACACCGTGGGTGCCAAAGCCATCACGCACGCCAAGCACACAGCCAAGCACACAGCCCAGGGGCGGCGCAACATGGCATAAAAGTTCGTGTTGTGCATAGCGGCTAAGGCAGATGAAGCAAGCGCCTTATTTGCCGTGGTTGGCATGTGCGCCGTGGGCGTCTTGCGCAGCGGGCGAACCCGAACCAGCAGGGGCCACTTGCGACACAGGCACTTTGAGTTCTTTGCTAGTTTCTCCGCCCTTGGCGTCTTTGAACACCAGGGTCAAGGGAATGGTGGTGTCTTTCAGCAAGGGCAACTTCAAGTCCATCAGCATGATGTGGTAGCCACCGGGCTTGAGTTCTACCGCTTTGCCAGCAGGTAGCTCCAGCCCCTTGTCTAGGGCGCGCATTTTCATCACGCCGCCGTCCATGGACATTTCATGCACTTCGGCCACACCGGCTACGGGGCTGCTGACGCGCACCAAGCGGCCGGCATCCTTGGCGGTCAGCTGCATGAAGGCGCCAGAAGCCTTTTGGCCTTGCACGGTGGCCCGCGCCCAAGCGCCTTGAATGTCTACCGATTGGGCCCACAAGGGGGCCGACAGCGAGCTAGCCAACAAAGCCAGACAGCCTATGCGCGAGAATTTCATGGTGTTTCCTATGCAGTGTGAATTGATGGGTGAAGGGGGAGGTTCTTAGTGGCTGTGGCCGCCAGCGGCTTGCACATCCAGCACTTCGAGCAGGGCAGCAGGCATTTTCAAGCCCTTGGTGGAGCTGCCGGACGCGGGCACTTCCACCCATTCGTTGCGGCCCTTGACGCAGGTTTGCACCACTTTGAACCACACAGGTCCAGGCTTTTTGGGCGTAGTGCCGCGCAGCACAAATTCGTCATAGAAGGCGTCAGGCAATGCGTCGGCGGGGGTGTTGGCGGTCCAGCTAATCTCCAGCACGCCGTCGGTGTATTGGGTGCCGTGGCTCTCATACGGTTCGGCCAACTTGCCCACGCGGGTGCTGACCGTCCAACCCGCCTTGGGCATGGGCTGAGCGCCGTTGAAGCCTGCAGGGATGATGACCTTCAACCCTGTGGTCGGTGTGCCTTCGCAACCGTGGCCCACGCGCAAGGTGGCGCGGTAGCCGGTACCGGCAGCAGCGGCACCGTCTTGCAGAGTGACATGGGCAAAAGTGGCACTTGCGCCCATGGATATTGCGCAAGCAGCTACAAATTTGAGAGCAATTGAAGTTTTCATGGTCAAGACAAAAGTACAAACAAACAAACAAACGAAAAAATAGGACGCCACCACGTCTTGGCCCAGCCATCGCACGCGGTGTGCGGCGATCCAGTGAGGCCAATAACTTGCGGCAAGCGCCAAGGCGTGCGCAAGTACCCAACGTGTATTGCGTGCGTAAGCCCCAAGGCGCCGCGTACAGGCGCAGCAGGGCTAAAAATCAGGTGAGGGAGGGTGGCCCGCGTGCGGGCAGTGGCGACGCTGTGCGCCACACTTCAGGGCGGGCCTGCTGGCGCGCCCATGCGTAAGACAAGGCCGGGGCAGTTTCCGCCACGGGCTTGGCCAGTGGCGGTGGCGCGCTGAGCGCCAAACACATCACACAGTCTAGGGTGTGCGCGCCCATCGTGGTTGCGGTGCCATCCTCCCCGCTGACTAACAGCTTGACCTCACCGGCGGCAGAGCACACCAAGGTCAAAGACTGCGGCTGCACCACGGGGGCTGCAATGGCAATGCCCACCGACAAGACAAACCACGCCAGCACGCTGCGAACCAGCAGGCGTGCGTTGCGGAAAGTTTGAAGCGTGGACATGGGCGGAATTATCGCCCATATGCGCACAGCCAGCCTGGAACGGACGGCGTGATTGATCTACATCAACGCAAAAACCAAGGGCTGCGCCCATCATGGAGGCATCACTCAACCCACTTCTTCCCCTATGTCCACTACCACCTATCCCATGGCACAAACCCTGCTGCTGCAAAAGCGTGCGACGCTGCTGGCGCAATTGGAGTCGCTGCGTGGCGGGGCGATAGGGCGGGCCGAAGCTTCGACTGCGCACTTTGCGGGCCGCGAAGACTCTAGCGCCCAAGTGGCTACGGAGCGCGACATTGAGTTCGCCTTGGACGCCCATGAAACCCAAGAACTCATGGCCATAGACCAAGCCCTAGAGCGCTTGGCGGCAGGTACTTATGGACAGTGCATTGACTGTGGCGTAGCCATCAAAGCCGGACGCTTGGCCGTGGCCCCGGAGGCCGCGCGCTGCATCCACTGCCAAGAAAAAAGCGAGCTTGCCTGAGGCTGGTATTCTGCGAGGATGCGCAGCCTATTTCACCTCGCCTTTAACGTCACAGACCTCCAACTTGCCCGCCAGTTTTATGGCGGCGTGCTGGGTTGCATGGAAGGACGCAGCACCGACACCTGGGTCGACTTTGACTTTTTCTCGCACCAAATTTCCTTGCATTTGGGTGAGCCCTTCAAGACCGCCAACACCGGCCACGTGGGCGAGCATTTGGTGCCTATGCCGCACTTTGGCGTCATCTTGGCCCTACCGGACTGGCAGGCACTGGCCGACCGATTGACTGCGGCCAAAGTCGAATTCGTGCTCAAGCCCCAAGTGCGATTTGCCAATGAACCCGGCGAGCAATGGACCATGTTCTTTTTGGACCCGTTTGGCAACCCCATTGAGGTCAAAGGCTTTCGATCTTTGCACACGGTGTATTCCCAATAGGCGCTTGGCACTATTGCTTTAGAGCGAGAGACTTTTCCCATGATGAACTACACGTTTTGGTCTGCCACCATTTTGTTGGTACTGATTACCGACCCGATTGGCAACATCCCCATTTTTGCGAATGCCCTTAAGCATGTGCCGCCTGAGCGCAGGCCCCGGGTCATCTTGCGCGAGATCTTGATTGCCTTTGCGCTCTTGCTCACTTTTATGTTTGTGGGTGAGAGCTTTTTGCGGGTGATGAACTTGAGCGAGTTGTCCTTGCAAATTGGTGGCGGTGTGATTCTGTTCTTGATCGCGCTGCGCATGGTGTTTCCTCCTGCCGCTACGGCCGAGAGCGAAATCATGACCGAGCCGCTCATCGTGCCACTGGCCATCCCTGCAGTGGCGGGGCCGTCCGCCTTGGCCACGGTATTGCTGCTGGTGTCCCAACAACCCGATAAACGTTTGGAATGGATTGGTGCGCTGTGCGTCACCATGCTCATCAGTGCGGTTGTATTGGTGTCCGCCGAGCGGATTCAACGGGTCATCGGGGACCGCTTGGTCATTGCCGCAGAGCGTTTGATGGGCTTGGTGCTGGTGTCAGTTGCCATTGAAATGATGTTGCGCGGAGCCAAGACCTTCATCATGCAGTTAATGCGAACCTGAGAAACGCCTCAGACCCGCTGCACAGACCCGTGTTTACGGCGTGACTGGCACCACTTCTTGCTCAATCGCGCCGAACAAGGACTGCCCATCGCGGCCTTTCATTTCGATGCGAATGGTGTCACCGTATTTCATGTACTCGGTACTGGGCTGCCCATCTTGAATCGTTTCCATCGCACGCTTCTCGGCGATGCAGCTATAGCCTTTGGACCAATCGGTGCGGGACTTTTTTTCCACGCCTTTGTTGCTGACCGTGCCCGACCCGATGATGGAGCCCGCGCGCACATTGCGCGTCTTGGCCAGATGGGCAATGAGCTGACCGAAATGAAACGTCATCTCCGGTCCGGCATCGCACATGCCCACTTTGCGGCCATTCCAAGTGCTTTGCAAGGTCAGATGGACGCGGCCCTTGATCCACGCTTCACCCAGCTCGTCTGGCGTAATGGCAACAGGGCTAAAGGCGGTGGCCGGTTTGCTTTGGACAAAGCCAAACCCCTTGGCTAACTCTGCCGGAATCACGTTGCGCAAGCTGACATCGTTGACCAACATGAGCAAGCGAATGGCATCCAGCGCGCGGTCTGGCGCGCTGCCCATGGGCACATCACCCGTGATCACGGCCACTTCGGCTTCAAAGTCCAAGCCCTGTTCTTCGCTGGCACACACGATAGGCGCGCAAGCGCCTTGCAAGTCATCACTGCCGCCTTGGTACATCAAGGGATCGGTATAGAAACTCTCCGGCACTTCGGCGCCGCGCGCCTTGCGCACCAACTCCACATGGTTGAGATAGGCTGAACCATCGGCCCATTGGTAGGCGCGAGGCAGGGGTGCCATGCATTGCGTAGGGTCGAACGCAAAAGCGTGGCGCGCGCGCCCTGCGTTCAGCGCCTCATACAGCTCTTGCAACTGCGGCGATAGGTAGTTCCAATCGTCGAGCACTTGCTGCAAGCGATTGGCAATATTTGAGGCATATTGGGCGACGCTTAGGTCACGTGACACGACCACCAATTGGCCATCGCGCGATCCATCTTTGTAAGTTGCAAATTTCATGGCGGAATTGTCGCTCTGAATTAGACTGGCTGCGTTGTAGCGTGGCACGTACTGTGCGAACCACCTTGACTCGTAATGCCAAACTCATCCCCCTAAGCAACACCATGCCTATCTTTCGTAGCGATTGGCCTCGCATCGCAATGGTGCTGGGCACCGTGCTGCTGGCCCACGGGTGGGTCCTTCAGAACCCACCTTCGGCTTGGCATCTCATGCCCGCATTCGAAGACAAGGACAAGAATACAAAACTCACATTTACAACGCGCAGCGTAGCTTTTGGCGAGGCCAAGCCACAGGCATCCGTCAGCCCCAAGGCGACTGCAATTCCATCGCCTAGGCCTTCATCTTCAGCGGCTGAGAGGCATGCAGCAAGTCAAGCGCCAACCATTCAGAGTCCTCAGGTCCCCGAGGCACCACCCACTGCACTTGTGACGCCACCCAGCAATGACCCCTTGCCTGCTGAGGTGTTGGCGGCGGCAGTGCCGTTACCGCCAAAGCCTGAACCAGAACCAATTGCCAACACCCAAGCCATGCATAGCCAAGTCAGCACGCACCGGTTTTTGTTTCCAGGTTCAGTGCAGCTTAACTACGACGTCAAAGCCAATATGAATGGGTTTCCCATCGCTGCCAATGGGGAGTTGCGCTGGGTTCAGGACGGTAAGTTTTATGAAGCCCGACTGAAATGGGGAAATGTACTGGTGTCGAGAACGCTCACAAGCAAAGGCGAACTCAGCGCGCAAGGCTTGGAGCCAACCCGCTTTGGCGACAAAGTGAGGTCAGAGCAAGCGGCTCACTTTGTCCGAGAAAGGGGCCAAGTCGTCTTCAGCGCCAACACCCCCGACATTCCTATTGAAGCGGGAGCCCAAGACCGGGCCAGCGTCTTCATCCAGCTGGCGGCCATGTTTGGCGGTGAACCCGAGCGTTTTCCTGCAGGGAGCAGCTTTGCCTTCCAAACCGTAGATGCACGTGCCGCTGAAACCTGGAGATTTAAAGTCGCTGCTCTAGAGCCCATCAGCTTGCCTAGCGGCAATTTCAACGCCATCAAGCTCCTGCGGGATCCGGTGGGTGATTACGGCCAAAAAGTAGAAGTCTGGCTGGCGCCCACGATGTCGTACTTGCCAGTCCATATTCGCATCACCGAGGCCAATGGCAATGTGCTTGACCAAGTGTGGCGTTCTTCTGAAACTCCGTAAAGGTTTACGCAAGGGCAGCAAAACCTGATACCCTTGAAACCAGAGCTAAAGGCTCCAATTGCACTGCAAAACCCCGTTATATTTTTTGCCATGCACACGCTTTACGATTCCGAAACCTTCTCTGTGACCCATATGCTGGCCAACGCCGAGGCAGATGGCTTGGGCCAATCCAACGCTCCGATACAGGGCGTGACCACTCTCAGCGCCGAAAAATCAGACAAATACCCTCGCGGTGTACCCATGTTGGCGCGCCACGGCTTTGAAATTGTGGACAAGCGCAACGGCAAAGAGGTGTATTTGGACGGTTCGTGGGCCGAACTGTTCCAGCAGCACATCGTAGCTTGGCAAGTGAACACGCCCACCCAAGAGGAAGTGGAAGACACCCTGGAGCAGTACGCCGAGTTGGCGCAGAACCCCGTTATCGTGCACTAAGAGCCCGTTCTGGGCGGGTCTGGCTCGGCTTGCTGCGACAATGTCGGCACCATGAGCCAGACTTACATCCTTACCTTTTCTTGCCCTGACCGTCTAGGGCTTGTCCACGCAGTTTCCGGCTTTCTGATGGAACGTGGCGGCAATATCGAAGAAGCCGCCCAGTACAACGATCCGGATACCGGCCTGTTCTTTATGCGGGTGCAGTTTCGCTGCAGCGCAAACAGCCACGCAGAGCTTAAAACCCAGTTGGGTACATTCGCAGCCCCATTCGCAATGCAATGGAGTTTGCATGCCACCGCACAGGCGATGCGCACCGTGCTGATGGTGAGCAAGGAAGGTCACTGCCTCAACGACTTGCTGTTTCGCTGGAAAAGTGGTCTGCTGCCGCTAGACATTCGGGCCATCATTTCCAACCACCGCGAGTTTTACCAACTCGCCGCCAGCTACAACGTGCCGTTTCATCACCTACCCGTTACCGCGGCCACCAAAGCCCAGGTGGAAGCACGTCAACTAGAAATTATTGAAGCTGAAGGTGCGGAACTGGTCGTCCTTGCGCGCTACATGCAGGTTTTGAGTGACGCCATGTGTGCAAAGCTGTCTGGCCGCGCCATCAACATCCACCACTCGTTCCTTCCGAGCTTTAAAGGCGCCAAGCCTTACTACCAAGCCCATGATCGTGGAGTCAAACTCATTGGGGCAACCGCGCACTACGTCACGGCCGACTTGGACGAAGGCCCCATCATTGAACAAGACGTAGCACGGGCCGATCACAGCAAAACCATCGAAGACCTCACCGCCATGGGGCGTGACACCGAAAGCCAGGTGTTGGCCCGCGCGGTGAAATGGCACAGTGAACACCGTGTGTTGATCAACGGTCACAAGACCGTGATCTTCAAGTAGCCACGGAGAAAGGCCCCTATCGTCTAGACGGCTTAGCTTGGGTGCAAATCAAAGCGCCCAACCAAACCGTCTAGCGCTTGGGCTTGCTCATCTAGCGATTGGGCGGCCGCGGCGGCCTGCTCAACCAAAGCCGCATTCTGTTGGGTGCTTTGGTCCAAGTCGGAAATGGCTTGGTTGATCTCTTCGATACCCACACTTTGCTCACGTGACGCACCAGATACATCACCCATGACGTTGCTCACCTGCTGCACCGTTTGGGCCATTTCAGCAATGGTGGCGCCAGCGGTACCCGCCAAAGCCGCGCCGTCTTTGACATGCGCTGCGGAGTCTTCAATCAATGCACTAATTTCTTTGGCTGCGGTGGCGCTGCGCTGGGCAAGCAGGCGCACTTCCGCTGCCACCACGGCAAAGCCGCGGCCTTGGTCACCCGCATGGGCGGCCTCCACAGCCGCATTGAGCGCCAGAATATTGGTTTGAAATGCGATGCTTTGAATCGCCCCAATGTTGGAGTGGATGGCGTCCGTACTTTTGCGGATTTGGTCCATGGTCATCACGACTTGGGCCAACACCTCACCACCATGCATGGCAGCCTGTGTGGCTTGGGCAGACAACTGGGCTGCATGGGCGGCGCTTTCGGCATTGCGCTTGGCAATGGCGGTGACCTGCGCAGCACTGGCATTGGTTTTTTCCAAAGAGGTAGCCTGCAACTCGGTACGCTGCGACAGGTCCAAATTGCCCATAGAAATTTCACGGGATGCGTTGGCCACCATATTGGATCGACTGGCAATTTCACCCATCGTGTCGGCCAACTGCGACTGCATTTCATGCAAGGAAAACAACAAGCTGGTCTCATCGTTCTTGGCCAGCTTGATCTGCATGCGCAAATCGCCATGGGCAATGGCACTGGCAATGGACTTGGCATACGCAGGCTCTCCCCCCAACTGACGGGTCAGGCGCAAAGTCACCCACTCACTGATCAGCAAAGACAAGGCAATCAAGGCCAGCGTAATGCCTATTACCCATGCCAATGAGGTTCTATAGATTTGCGCCGCAGAAGCGATGGTCGCTTGGGCGGACTCTCCTTGCTGCTGCACCAAGGTATCGACAATTTTTTCCAACTTGCGCGTGTCGTTAAGCAAACGCGCGTCAGCCGATGGCACATCCGGGCTCATCTGCATCAGGTCCAAGGGCTGCTCTTTCACCAACTGCACATAGTCCTTCATGCGCTTGGCCCATACAGCCAAAGCGTCAGTCAGTTGCTTTTCAGTCGTTTGAGACTCTGCACCTAAGTCCAATTTTTGAATGGACTCCATGCGCTGAGTGATCTGAGCCAAGCCCGCTTCTACGTCTTTACCTAGGCTGTCACGTTCACCTGCTGTAGTGGCCGTGAGCAGTTGCGTCTGCGCCCGGCTGGCGCGCAACAAAAAGCTTCGGATTTGCTCTGTCGCTTGGCCTGCCGTGTACTCGCGCTCGTAAATGGTTTGGGTTGATGCATTTAGGCGACCCATCTGAACGATGGAGAAGGCCCCCACAATGAATGCCCCCGCCAGCACGCTGGCGAACGCCAAGCGCAAGCTGGACTTGACCGACATGCCTTCGGCCATGGGAATCGGGATTTTTTTGGCTTTCGCTAACGCGGAAGAGGACAGCGCATCCAACTTGCCACCTGGCGCGCGCGCCACTCCAAGATTGCGTCCTAGGGTTTGGAAGGACACCTTGACACGTTCCCAGAGCCCACTTTTTTCTTGGATGACACTGCGGTCTGCCCAGTTATGCGAGGAACTTTGGCCAACGCCATCGTCCTCCGATGGGTCAGTCTCGTTCGAGCGGAGATCCATATATCAACTCCAACACTGCGAATATGAAGACCTCAGAATAGCGTATTTCACTCCATTTCGGTTATTTTTTGCCCATCACTTCTCCCAAACTGACGGGGAGGGCTTCGGCCCACTGGGAAGTGAAAGCGATGCTCCCCTTGGGAAACAAAAGCACCACCGTAGACCCTAACAAAAAGCGCCCCATTTCCTCGCCTTTTTTCAGATTCACGGCACCGGGCTCGTAATGCCACTCATTGATTTGCCCACCGCGCGGCGGGTTGACGACTCCATGCCAGGTGGTCGCCATGCTGCCGACAATGGTGGCCCCCACCAAAGTGAGCACCATAGGACCATGCGCCGTGTCAAACAGGCACACCACGCGCTCGTTGCGGGCAAAGAGTCCAGGCACGCCTCTAGCAGTCGTGGGGTTGACTGAGAACAAGTCACCGGGCACATAAATCATGCGCCGCAGTTCCCCGTCACACGGCATATGGATGCGGTGGTAGTCCCTCGGGCTGAGGTAAATGGTGGCAAAACTGCCATCTTGAAAATGACGCGCCAGCTCTGCGTCGCCGCCCACCAAGGCGGTCGTGCTGTAGTGGTGCCCTTTGGCTTGAAAGATTTGGTCATGGGCAATTGGGCCCAGTTGGCTAATGGCCCCATCGACGGGGCACACAAACGCAGCGTCGGCAATTGGCCTAGCGCCTTCTTTTAAGGCACGCGTGAAGAACTCATTGAAGCTCGTGTAGCTGCTGGGATCGGGATTGGCGGCTTCCGCCATGTTGACCTTGTACCGCTTGATGAACCACTCGATCAGGGCCGTGGTCATACGACCACCTTTGGCACCGGCCACCTTGCCTGCAAAGGTAGTGAGCGCTTGTTTAGGCAACAGGTATTGGGGAAGAACTGCGAGGCGGTCTGACATAGCGGCGTACCAGAGTGGAAAGTGGCGCGAATTGTAAGTGGACCTAGCGCTGCAGTGGCCCCAGTAGCCGCCCCAAGGCCTGCGCATCAGGGGCGTCTACCGTCACGTTATGGCTGAGGGTCAAAGGCCCACCACCTGGCAGCACGGCTCCGTGGGCGTCAACCCCAATGGCCTTGAATTTCCACACCTGCCCAATCTTTTTGAGGTTGCCCACGTGTTCACCCGACGCTAAGTGCACACTAAAGACGAGGCTGTTCACCTCTTGCAGCGCGACCTCGGTCACGCTGGATTCTCCCCGTGTGGATTACACGCCGCCAATGCCGTAACCACGGCCGACATGGGCGGACGGGCTGCGCAAACGCTCTCCATGCACGCGTGGTGCACCGTCTGCAGCGCTTGCAAAGTACTCACGGCCAGACTGCCCACCTGGCAGCGTGCTAGGAGTTCACCCAAGAGCACGCCAAATGCCCGCACGTCCATGGCGCGTAAGTGCTGCGCCACCGGCGCTGGCAAAGCATCGGTGGGCGACGCAGCACCAAAGTCCCCCAAAAGCACATCCCCCACTGGACTGAGCATCAGGTTGTGGGCATACAAGTCGCCATGCAGCAGACCTTGGGCATGCAAATGGGCAAGTGCATTGGCCAGAACCTGGGCCATGCGCACAAGCACTGGCCCGCGCAAGCCAAACCCGGCCGGGTACACATCGCGGGTGCAGCTCTGAAGGCTCGGAGGTCCAGCCACCACCCCATAGTCATCGGGAACCCATGCCATCACCAAGCCTTGCTGGCCTTGGGGGTGGTGCTGGACCTGCCCCATCACCGAGATAAGGCCGGGGTGTCGCCCCGCGCGTAAGCAGGCGGCCATCTCGGCCTGAGGCCAACCGTCGCTGGTGACATCCCCCTTGAACATTTTGACGGCCACGGGCTGAGTCCCATCGGGCGCATCCCATTCAGCCCGGTAGATGACCCCCGACGCCCCTTGCCCCACCCTGGGACCCAGGCGCAATTGCGTCCAAGCAATTTGCGGTACTTCGGGTGGCACGGGCATTGCGTCGGATTCGCACATGGGATTGCCCGCGACAGCCAACCACGCCAGATTCGGCAAGGTCAACAACACCTCTGGAAACGCAGCGAAACGGTTGGCGGAGATGCGGACCAACTCCAACTGGGTGCAATGCGCCAAAGCGGCTGGCAAATGGGTCAGTTGGTTGCCCGCGAGCATGAGCTTTTGCAGCTGCGTACATTGCCCCATGCTGTCTGGCAAGGTGCTCACCGCGTTGTCCGTGAGGATCAGCCAGCGCAGCTGTGGCCCCAAGGCTTGGGCCGGCACCGTGTGGATCTGGTTGGACTTAAAGCCCACCATGCGCAACTGTGCGCATTGCCCCACAACCGCAGGCAACACCGTAAAGCGGTTGTTGGAGCAAAACAGCACGCGCAGCTTGCCAAGCCGCCACAAATCGTCAGGCAGCTCCGACAAAGCGTTGCCCGACAGGTCCAGGATTTCGAGTGTGTCCGCCAAGGAGAAGATCTCCCTAGGGAACTCCTCCAAGCCTAGCGCGAGTTGTAAGCGGGTGCAGCCCTGCAGTTCGCCAGACCGCAGCTGGGCCAGGGTATGTGCCATCCCGCCACTCAGACCAGAGGCAGCAATACGCGGCGCTCCCAGGCGCTGATCTCGTTTTGGTAGCTCTCGTATTCCAAGGCCTTGACGGCGGTGTAGCCGGTCACAAACGTGTCGCCCAACAAACGCCTGCCGTGGGCGCTCGCGGCCATTTGGTCCAAGGCCACGGTAAAGCTGCGGGGCAAGGTGTGCGCCTGGTCATAGGCGTTGCTCTCCAGCGGGGCGCTGGGGGCAAGGTGCTCATCCATGCCCGCCAGACCTGCGGCCAAGGAGGCGGCTATGGCCAAGTACGGATTGGCATCGGCCCCCGCGAGCCGGTTTTCCACACGCCGGGCCGCCGGGCCGCTGGCGGGCACGCGCAACCCGGAGGTGCGGTTGTCATAGCCCCACTGCACGTTCACAGGGGCTTGGCTACCCGACACATAACGCTTAAAGGAATTCACAAATGGCGCGTACACCAGCATCAGGTCGGGCACATACCGCTGCAGGCCTGCAATAAACTGCCTAAAGCACGGAGCCTCTGCTCCGTCGTCCAAGCTGAAGATATTGCGTCCCGACGCATCCACCACGCTTTGGTGCAAATGCATAGAGCTCCCGGCCGCGCCCGCAATGGGCTTGGCCATAAACACCGCATTCAAGCCGTGCTTGAGCGCAATTTCTTTGGCCGCGTACTTGAACAAAAACGCCTGGTCGGCCACCGCCACCGCATCGCCATGCATGAGGTTGATCTCAAACTGGGTCGGCCCTACTTCATGGATCCAGGTATCCGCCTGCACCCCCAAGGTGTCTAGGGCTTGGCGGAATTCGTCCCAAAACGCACTGTGCTCGTTGAGCATATTCAGGCTGAAGGCACTTTGACCCACCTCGACACGGCCACCCCGCATGCTGGGCGCTAGTAGCGCCAGCGCCGGGTCTGCGTTGGCTTGGGTGAGGTAAAACTCAATCTCAGGGGCGACCACCGGTGTAAGTCCCTGGGCGGCATAACGAGCGACTACGCTTTTCAAAATACTACGGGGGGCAAATTGGCACACGCTGCCGTCGAGCTCCACACAGTCGTGAATAGCCACGGCACGCGGCGCACTGGCCCAAGGGCTGAGCTTCAGGGTGGCATAGTCTGGCACCATGCGCACATCCGGGTCGGCATCCGGAAAGACAGGGTTGTACGAGTAGTCCCCCGTAACCGCCTGCATCGGGATGGCCTGGCAAATGCGCAACTCCGCACCCGCCGCAAAGCTGGCGGCCGGCATCAACTTGCCACGCGGGTAGCCCGAGATATCGGGGAATATGCATTCCACATCGCGCACGCCGTGGCTGCTGAAAAATGCGTTCAAAGTTTTGGCGTGGGTATCAGGCATGGTGCGTCATCGGTAAGGCAATTGTGGTGGCGAGGGCCTGCGCCCAAGTCCACTTCATTTTAGATCAACCCAAGCAAAACAGCCTAAGCCCCTTATTGAATAAGCGCATATAGCTATTAATTCAGTAGCAAATCAAGGCTGCCTAGCGAGCACTAGAACAAGCCCGAGGCCATGTTGATGGTCAGTGCCAGCAAGGTGGTATTGAAAAAGAAGGCCAAGACACAGTGCAAGAGCCCAATGCGGCGCATGGCGCGGCGGGTGAAGCTGACATCCGCCGTTTGGCCAGAGGTGCCGATGACCGCTGCAACATACAAAAAGTCGCCGTAGTCCGGCGCTTCATTGCCAGGAAAGGCCAGCCCCCCTGCTCCCGATTCATCGCCCGCATGCCCAGTGCGCGCCGCGTGGGCGTAGTACTCGTGGGCGTAGTGCAGGGCAAACATCACCTGGGTAAATGCCCAGGACGTCGCGATGGTCAATGCCGCCAGGCCAATGTGGGCATAGCGACTGGCACCCTGCAAATCCTTGGCGACCGCCAGCTCTGCCACGATGGCGCCAATGCAGGCCATCGCGGCCAACACCACCAACATGAGGATGAGCAAGCGGCCTTCATCTTCTTGCGCCGCGCGTTGGCGCATCAAGGCATGGGTGGAGGCAAACATCATGTACAGCGCCAGTGTTAAGTACACAAGGGCCCCCACATTCCACGCAAGAATGGCCCGCGTCACGGGCAGCAAACCCCAGCTGGCGGGCATGGCAAAGCCACAGGCTAGGCCAATGAGCGCACACACCACCAAGCGTGGCCGGGCTCTTAGTGCATGCATCCAGCGACTCAGCATGGCGATGGCCTAGTGCAACTTGATGCGTGGGCGGTAGGTGCGGTCTAGCAACTCCGAGAGCGTGATCAAGGCCATTTTCTTGAAGCCCCCCAAGGCCATCTGGTGCTGCTTGTGCAGCGCCCAGTACATGAACTTGGCGATCTGGCCTTCCACAAAGAAGCTGCCTTTGGTCAAGCTGCCCATGAGGCTGCCCACCGACGAATATTCGGACAAAGACACCAAGGACCCCTGGTCTTTGAACACAAAGGGCGCCACCGCCTCCCCCCGTTGCAGCATGGGCAAAGCGCGCACCAAATACATGGCCTGCTGGTAGGCCACCTGTGCGCGGGGTGGTACCCACAGGCCATCGGGCTGCTGGTAGGCGGCGCAGTCGCCAAAGGCAAAAATGCTGGGGTCTTGCGCACACTGCAGGTTGTGGTTGACCAAGAGCTGGTTCAGGCGGTTGGTCTCTAGCGGTGCCTCACCGCCCAGCGTCTTGAGAAACTCAGGCGCCTTCACACCGGCTGCCCATACCGCAATGCTGGCCGGCACCACTTTGCCGCTGGCCATTTTCAAGTGGTCGGCGGTCACCTCCACCACTCTTTCGTTGGTGTGCACTTCAATGGCCAGTTTGCGCAGCTCGCGCAGCGCGGACTCGCTCAGGCGCTCGGGCAACTGGGCCAGCAAGCGCGGCGCGGCTTCAATCAGCACAATTTGCAGGTCTTTTTCGGGGTGGATGTGGTCAAACCCGAAGTGGGCCAAGACCTTGGCCGAGGCATGCAACTCGGCCGCCAACTCCACGCCGGTCGCGCCCCCGCCCACAATGGCCACCGTCAAACGGCCGCTGCCCGCGCTGCGCGGCACGGTTTGCGCGCGGATGCAGGCGTTGATCATGCGGTTGTTGAAGTTTTGGGCGGCCACAGGACTGTCGAGCTTGATGGTGTGCTCGGCCGCGCCCAAGGTGCCGAAGTCATTGGTTTGGCTGCCCACCGCAATGATCAGGGTGTCATAGGCCAGCTGTTGCGCCGGTGTGATCTCACGGCCTGTTTCATCGAAACTAGCTTCCAGTTGCAGCGTCTTGGCCGTGCGGTCCACACTGACCAAGCGGCCCAAGCGAAACTTGAAATGGTTCCAGCGCGCCTGCGCCAAGTACTCGATTTCTTCCGCATGGGTGTCAAAACTGCCCGCCGCCAGTTGGTGCAACAGGGGCTTCCACACATGGGTGCGGGCTGCGTCCACCAGCGTGACTTCAGCCAGCCCTTTTTTCCCCAATTTTTTGCCAAGTTGGGTGGCCAGCACCAAGCCGCCGGCACCACCGCCCACGATCACAATACGTTGCATACGCGCCTTACAGAGTTTTGAAATCGTTCGCGCAGGGCCGCCTACAGCGGCTCCCCCACGCCTTAGCCGTGGCTAAACAGGTACAGGCCAATGCCCAGTGCGGCCAAGATGCCCACTAGCACCACAGCGCCCCATGTGTGTTGGGCATGGTCAATGCGTTCAAAGCGCTCCCAGTCCCCCGCTTGCGCCGCGTCCCCCCGGCGAAACACCAACCAAACACAGTAGGCATTGGCCGCGATGGCCAGCACACCCAAGCCAGCTTTGAGGTGCAGCAGGTTGCTGGGCGGTGCGGCATGCAGCATCAATGCCCCGGTCACCAAGACCCCCACAAAGGCCGGTATCTCGATCAACAGGTCCACCTTTTTATGCAGCGCCACCAACACCAGCTCAAAGGCTCGGCCTTGGCCTAACAAGGCGCGTTCAAACAAGGCTTCCGTCAAGACGCAACCCAGCCAAACGCCCACAAAGACAAGATGCAGCGGCAACAGGTAAGAAGGCATGGTGGAGGAGTGAAGTGGAGACAGCGGAAAGGATAACCCAAGCACCTAAGCAAGGCCCGGGCCAGTCAGTACCCATGTCACAGGCGCTGGGCTGCCTCTGCCGTCAGTCACGCATCAAGGCTTCAATGGCCTCAGCCTCCACAGGCACACCACGGCTCAACAACTCGCACCCATTGGCGGTCACCAGCGCGTCGTCTTCAATGCGAATGCCGATGTTGTGAAAAGCCTCAGGCACGCCGGGCGCGGGCCGCACATAGATCCCAGGCTCAATGGTGAGCACCATACCGGGCTGCAAAATGCGCCCCGGACGGTGCAGTGACACTGCGCCGGTCACCGCATCGGTGCGCTCGGTGGCCAAGTGCAGCTCACTGGGTTCGTAGTAGCTGCCGCAGTCATGCACATCCAAACCCAGCCAGTGGCTGGTGCGGTGCATATAGAACTGAAAGTAGGCGCGCTTTTCGATCACATCGTCCACCGTACCCACCACCTTGCGGTCCAACAGGCCCAGATCGAGCATGCCTTGCGACAGTACCTTCACGGTGGCGTCATGCGGGTCCATAAACCGCTGGCCAGGGCGTGTCACCGCAATAGAGGCCGCTTGGGCGGCTACGACCAGGTCATACAACGCACGCTGAGGGCCCGTGAACTTGCCGTTGGCAGGGAAGGTGCGGGTAATGTCACTGGCGTAGCCGTCAAGCTCACAGCCTGCATCAATCAAGACCAACTCGCCGTCCCGCACCGCGCCTGCATCGGCCCGGTAGTGCAGCACGCAGGCATTGCCCCCTGCGGCCACGATAGAACTGTAGGCCGGGTACTGCGAGCCATGGCGGCGAAACTCGTGCAATAGCTCTGCATCCAGGTGGTACTCATGCACCGCTTGGCCTGCGCGCAGCATGCGCGCTGACTGCTGCATGGCGCGCACATGGGCTTGCGCGCTGATCTGCGCCGCACGGCGCATGGTGGCTTGCTCTTCGGCGTCTTTGAAGAGGCGCATTTCATCGAGCAAGGCGCACACATCGCGCTGCGCTTCGGCACACAAAGCCCCTTGGCGGGAGCGGCCACGCACTGTGCTGAGCCACCCAGCCACCCGGGTCTCTAGGCCTTTGTGGATGCCAAACGGGTACCACACGGTGCTGGCGTTCTCCAGGAGCTTGGGGAGCTGAACATCGAGCTCGGTACAGGCATAGGCCTTGTGCACACCCAAAGCTTCAGGGGCCGCCTGGGGGCCGGTGCGAAAGCCATCCCAGATTTCGCGTTCCGGGTCTTTGGGCTGGCAAAACAGCGTGCTGCTGCCATCCCCACGCACCACCAAAGTGGCATGGGGCTCCGTAAAGCCGGTGAGGTACAAAAAGTAGCTGTCGGCGCGGAACAAAAAATCAGAGTCGCGGTTGCGCTGCTGCTCAGGCGCGGTGGGAATGATGGCAATACCGCTGGGGCCCAGTTGGGCAGCCAAAGCGGCGCGGCGGCGTTGGTAAACAGTCTGTGTCATAGCGAAAACGCGCTCCAAAATCGAGAAACTTACACGTGGTTGAGTTGGGCCAGCCGCTCGGGCGTGCCCACATCGGTCCAGCGACCGGTATAGAGCTCGGCACTCACCCGCCCTTGGTCCATCGCAGCGCGCAGCAAGGGCGCCAGCGGCGCTTTCACACCCTGGGGATTGCCCGGCGCAATGGCGCACCAGGGCGGCGCAAACAGCGCGGCACGGTACAGACCTATGGTGGAGTAGGTGTAACGGGGCCTTGGATCGTCAGTGGCGAGGTTCAGCGCCATACCCGCAGCGTCGGAACCCTGGGACAGCGCCAAACCAAAGTCACCCCGGGGGTTGTGCGCGGGGTTGGGCACCAACCAGAGGTGGGCAAGCTTGTCACTCGCCACAAAGCGCGCGACCGCGTCTTGGCGGTAGTCAAAGTCAGGCACAAACACGTCGCCCGCAGCCACCCAAAACACAGCACTTTTCGCTGCAGCTGGCTCGGCCACCAGCAGCGGCAATGCGCGTGCAATACCGCCTGCCGTCTCCAGCGCGCCGCCAAAGTCTTGGCCCTCGCGGGAGAACGCTAGGGTGAACACGGCATCGCCATTCGACGCCATGTCTTGCTCTGCATTCCATAGCTGCTCACGCACATTCCATGGGCGCAAATGGCCTGTTTGGCCCTCAAAAAAACGTTCTATTTTGGAACCTAACCAGTCGGTATTGACCACCGCCTTGGAGAACCCGCCACGGGCCAAGGCTTCCAGATGCCACTGCAACAAGGGCTTGCCGCGCACCTCTAGCAAGGGCTTGGGGCAATGGTCGGTCAGGGGTCGCATGCGCTCACCGCGTCCAGCGGCTAGCAGCATGGCGGGCGTACACGCAAAATCGGTCATGGAATGGGCACTGCGCTGGGCAAAAGTAGGCGAATGTGAAAGAGATGGCAGATATTGAACGGTGATGGTACCGTGAAAGCCTGCTCCACAATTGCTCCACACTTAAGGCACACACTGCATCGCACTGCACCCCGCAGGGTTCCCCATCTCAGACCTTAAGGAGTCATGCCATGTCGAAGCTTCCTCTTGCCCTCCGTGTGTGCGCTGCCATGGCCTTGCTGCTATGCGCCGCCACAGCCTCCGCCCAACAAGCGCCCCCCAATGGCCCAAAGCCGGCAGGCGGGCAAGAACAGCAAGAGGGCCCAGAGCACCGCAAACCACCGGCCGAAGCGCTCGCGGCGTGCAAGTCTTTGGCGGCAGGCGCGGCGTGTAACTTCACCTCGCCGCGTGGTGCCGAAGCAGGAACATGCGGAGCCCCCGAAGGCAAACCCTTGGCTTGCCGCCCTGCCCACACAAAGGGCCAAGGCCCCGGCATGGGCAAAGAAAAGCCCAAGAGCTAAACCCCAAATGGGCGCTTAGACGCCCAAGTCCAGCCGATAGCCCACGCCATACACCGAGGCAATGCTGGCCTCGGTGACCTGGGCTTGCTCCATCTTGCGGCGTATATTTTTGATGTGGCTGTCGATGGCGCGGTCGCTCACATCGCGCTGATCTTCATGCAGGCTGTCGAGCAAACGGGCGCGCCCAAATACTTGTGCGGGCCGCGAGAGCAACAAGGCCAACAAGCGGTACTCCACCTGCGTGAGCGGCAAGGCGTGACCCGCCCACACCACCTGCCGCTTGGCAGCGTCCACCCGCAGGCCTAGATTGGCCGCTGGCTGTGCACCGGGTAAGGGCGCAAGCAGCTCACCTTGCGTGCGCCGCAACAAGGCCTTGATACGGGCCACCACCTCGCGCGGGCTAAAGGGCTTGCACACATAGTCGTCAGCGCCCGTCTCTAGGCCCAAGAGACGGTCCACTTCGTCCACGCGCGCCGTCACCATGATGATGGGTACCGCTGAGAACGCCCGCACGGCGGCGCACACGCCAACACCATCCAAACTGGGCAACATCACGTCGAGCAGCACCACGGCGGGGGCTTGGCTGCGCACCAGCTCCACCGCCTGCAAGCCATCGGCGCAGCATAGGGTGGCGTAGCCCTGCATGCGCAGGTAGTTGTCCAGCATGTCGGCAATCTTGAGGTCGTCTTCCACAATGAGAATGGGGGCTTGCATCACCGCTCCTTTCTGCGTTCCAGCCGCTGTGGCTGCAAGGGCAGCACCAAGGTGACTGCGAGCCCACCGAGTTCGGATGCACTGGCCTTCACCGAGCCGCGGTGTGCCCGCACAATGGCTTGCACGATGGACAGGCCCAGTCCACTGCCCTGCTGCCCGGTGCGCCCGCGTGCCGCGTCAACCCGGTACAAGGGTTCAAACAGTTTGGGCAAATGCACAGCGGCCACGCCGGGCGCGCTGTCTTCTACGGTCAAGGTGAGCGCGGTCGCACTGGCCTGCCAGCGGATACGGATGCGCCCCGGCGCATGGGTGTAGCGCAGGCTGTTTTCCAGCAAGTTGCCTAAGAGTTGCTCGATGCGCCCATAGTCCCATTGGGTGGCAATGGGCTGTGCGCAGGGAACGATGTCCACGACGAGGCCCATCTGCTGGGCGCGCGTCTCAAAGCGGCCCGCCATGCGCTGCAAGGCAGCGTTCGCATCGCCCGGTGCCATGTGGCAGGGCATCTGCCCCATGTCAGCCACCGACAGCAAATGCAAGTCGTCCACCAAGCGGGTGAGTTGCATGACTTCTTCACGCAGGCTGCCGATCACGCTGGGCGTGGGCTGGCGCGCACCATCTTCTATCGATTCAAGCTCACCGCGCAGCACCGCCAAGGGCGTGCGCAGTTCATGGGATATCTCCGCAATCCAGGCCCGTCGCGCAGACTCCAGCGCCGCCAGGGACAGTGCCATGGCATTCACGTCGGCCACCAAGAGCGCGATTTCGACCGCGCCGGTGTGCACCGCTCCCGGCAGCGCTTGGGGCGCTGAAAAGTCGCCTTGTGCAATGCGCCGGGTCACCGCCTGCAGTGCCCGCAGGGGCCGGCTCCAGCGGCCGCCGATTACGACCGCAGCTACCAGTGCGGCCGCAATGGTGATCGCTGCGGCCAAGGCCAAACCACGGTACTGTCGCTGCAAAAAGCTGGCGTCCACGCCTTCCATCTGGGCTTCTGGCGTCAACTCCAAGCTGCCCACGGAAACGCCATCGACCTTGATGGCTCGCACACTGACACGTGCGCCCGCCGGGGGCTCCCGGCCCACGAGGCGGCGGCCCTGCGCGTCGCGAATGAGCAACCTTTGGGCAAAGTTGCCTGCACTACCGTTGGGCGCTAGAGGCGGCGGTGGCGCCACTCTGGGCGGGCCGGGGCGCTCGGGTGGCGGGCCTTCGCGCTCAGGCCCCGGGGGTGGGGGACGGCCGTCGCGGGGCAAGGGTCTGTCACCCGGGGCGGGCCTAGCGCCTTGGGGAGGACGTCCGGCAAACTCGTCCACCAAGGCACGCAAGGCTTCGCGGTCGCCGCGCAGCCATTGCATGCTGGGGTCCTGGGCGGCGCGGCGCTCCACCAAGCCCAGAAAGCGGGTGAGGTGTTCTTCATCGCGCGCTTGCAGGTAGTCCGAAAAGCCGCGCTGCAAATTCCACACGCTCAGGCCCCCCACGGCCAGCACCGCCAGCACCACAAAGGCCGACAGCAGCAGCGCTAGCTGGTGGGCAAGGGTCAGGGTGGGCAGGCGCATGGCGCGATGGTAGAGCCGTTTAGGCGCCTGTGGCTAGTGCGGGCAAGGCCAAGCACCACACACTACGGCGACGTCGCACGTGGAGCAGCACCGACGCCCGCCACCGTGACTGCGGGCAGCGCCGGGCTATAGCCGTCGCTCAGGGTGTGCAAAAAGGCCACGATGTCATTGATCTCGGCCTCTGTGAGCAAGGGGCCCGCTTGGGGCTTGCGGTTGAAAGGCGCTTTTTCATGCTCGATATTGCCGCGGTACTGGGCAGGCAAGTCGTTGGGCACACCCGCAGCGCCATACCAGTGCGTGGGATCGGTGTTGCGGGTGGCGTAAAAGCGCACCACCTCCCGCAGCCCTTTGAAGTAGCCGTTGTGCATATAGGCCTCGCGCTTGGCCACATTGCGCAAGCTGGGCATGCGAAACATGCCGCAAAAATGGCTGGGCTTGACGTCCGCAGGCACCGTCGCGGGCAATGCAGGCATGTCGCGCTCAGGGCCGCACAGCCCCAAGTCAAAAAAGGCAGGATCTGCATTGCGCGGAATGTCGGTGTTGCGCGGGACGCCCGTGGCGTAGTAGGTGAACTCGGAGAACAAAGAGTTCTCAGGCTTACCGCTTTTGGGGTCCATCAAGTGGCAGCCTGCGCAGTTGGCGCGCTTAGGATCCGCGAACAAAGCCATGCCACGGGCTTCTGCGTGGGTGAACTCCACTTTGCCGCGCACCATGGCGTCGTACTTGGAGCTAAAGGACTGCAGCCTGGCCCGTTCAAAGTCGCTGATGGCCACGCCCAGCGCTTCAAACGCATGGTCCGTGTTGTCAAACACCTGGGTGCCGAATTCTTGGCGAAAAAGAGAGGCATACGGAGCCGCTGCGACTTTTGCGACCACAGCGGCGCGGTCGGGGTTGTTCATCTCCAGCGGGTTTAAAAACGGGCCCCAAGCCTGCTGCTCCATGCCAGCGGCCCGGCCATCCCAAAAGTGGCCACCCCGGGCCTCGGTCTCACCCTGATCCGTCACGAACTCAAACGCCGGAACAAAGCTGGCGTAGCCGTTGGACATGGTGTTGCGCAAACCCACAGAAGTGGCCTTGCTGCCCACCGCCACACCCAGCGTGGAACCGTTGTTGCTAGCCAAGCCTGTGTTGGCACCGTGGCACGCAATGCAGGCCGTACCGCGAGGTTCCGACAGGTTTTTATCGTTAAAAATCATCTCGCCCAAGCGCACCCGCGCACTGTTTTGCAGCGCGTGTTGGGCCACTGGGTCTGGAGCACGCGTTGGAACTTCTGCCCGCGATACCGTGTCAGGCCCGGCCCGGCATGACAGCAACACCACGGGTAACACCAAGCCACCCCATACAGCCGCACGGCGTAAGCGTGCGCTCAGCCAATACTGGGTCCACATAGCGATCTCCTTATTCCAAGGTCAGGTTGACCTTGCTGGATGCGACTGTGAAGAGCAACTGTGGATCAAATATGGAGAGAACAGTCCAACACGCACAAGGTGCCGTGGCACAAGGGCCACTGGGGAAGCAGAGCGCCGATAATGGCGGCCTGCCCCCCTGACGCATTGGGTACACATCTTGCTGCACCTAGGCGCACCGAGCGACACCATGACCATCCACATCGCATACGAACTCCCCACATTGATCGTGGCCACCGTGACCGACGTCCTCATGCGCGAGGAACTCGACGACGCCAAACGCCAGATCCACGACCACCTGCAGGCCCACGGTCCCTGCCGCCTGTTGGTTTTCTTTGCACAAGGGTTTATCAACCTCCAAGCGCTGGCGACATGGGACGACATTGACGTAGACCCCTACCTGCAGCGCAACACCACGCGCATGGCCTTGGTGGGTGACATGCGTTGGCGCGACAGTGCTTTGCTGTTTTTTTTCAACAGCATGGTGCCGTTTCAGATGGAGTATTTCCCGCCCGAGCAGTACGAGTTGGCCAAGGCCTGGCTCATCGACTGAACGCCACTAGGCGGGCGGTATCATCGCCGCTGCTTTTTACTTTTTTGGGAGATCGCCATGGGACTGATGGACTTCATTAAGAAACAGTTTATTGATGTCATTCAATGGACCGAGGAGTCCGATGGCACGCTGGCTTGGCGCTTCCCCATGTCGGGCATGGAAATCCAAAACGGCGGCACCTTGGTGGTGCGTGAATCGCAGATGGCCGTGTTTGTGAATGAGGGCAAAGTGGCCGATGTGTTTGGCCCCGGCAGCTACACGCTCACCACCCAAACCCTGCCCGTGCTGACCTACCTCAAGAACTGGGACAAGCTGTTTGAGTCGCCCTTCAAGAGCGATGTGTACTTCTTCAGCACCCGCCAACAGATTGACCAAAAATGGGGCACGCCCCAGCCCATCACCATCCGTGATGCCGACTTTGGCGCGGTGCGCTTGCGCGCATTTGGCAATTACAGCTTCCGCATTGCGGACCCCAAGCTCTTTCACACCGAGATCTCCGGCACGCGTGAGAGCTACCTCGTCGGTGATGTCGACGGTCAGCTACGTGGCTTGGTTTTGCAAAACATCAGTGCGGCTGTGGCCAGCAGCGGCATTGCCTTCTTGGACCTGGCCGCCAACCAACTGAGCTTTGCCCAAGCGCTGACGCGCCAACTGGCGCCTGAGTTTGAAAAAGTGGGTATCAAGCTCGAAGGCATGACCGTGCAAAACGTGTCCTTGCCCGAAGAGTTGCAAAAAATTCTGGACCAAAAAATTGGCATGGGCATGGTGGGCAAGGACATGGGCCAGTTCATGCAGTACCAAACCGCACAGGCCATCCCGAAGTTTGCTGAAGGCGCGGGCCAAGGCGGCGGCATTGCCGGTGACGCCATGGGCTTGGGCGCGGGCGTGGCGCTGGGCCAAGTGCTGGCGCAAAACCTGGCGGCAGGCTTGCAAGGTGCGGGTGCGCCAGCTGCCGCGCCGCAGGCAGCAGGCGTCAAACCCGAAGAGGTGATGGCCACGCTCGAAAAGCTGGGCGACCTCAAAACCAAGGGCATTCTCACGCAAGAAGAGTTCGACGCCAAGAAGGCAGAGCTTCTGAAGAAACTCGTTTAAGCCCGCAGCGTTCTCGTGGCAACTGAGACCCCGCAACGGGCCTACCAAGCGCCCTGCCCCGGCTGTGGCGCGCCGGTGAATTTCGTCAGCGCGCAAAGCACGCATGCGGTGTGCAGCTACTGCCAAAGCATGGTGGTGCGCAAGGGTGATGTATTGGCCCGCATCGGCAAAGTGGCCGAGCTGTTTGACGACCACAGCCTCTTGCAACTGGGTGCCTCTGGCCGCTGGAAAGGCCAGTCCTTCACGCTGCTTGGGCGCTTGCAATACCGCTATGGCGAAGGCACTTGGACCGAGTGGGTGGCCATGCTGGCCGATGGCAGCACCGCCACCTTGAGCGAAGACAACGGTGCCTATGTTTTCTCCATCCCGCAACCCACGCAGCAGCGCCCGATTCCGGCCGCCAGCGCCTTTAGGGTAGGGGCCACCACCGCCATCAATGGCGTGAGCTATTCGGTGGCGTCCAACCAGTCGGTGGCCCTCATCAGCGCGCAAGGTGAGCTGGCGCGCGTGCCAGAGCTCGGTGCGGCGTTTGACATGGTGGAGCTGCGCAGTGCCGATGCCGCTGTGCTCAGCATCGACTACAGCACGCAGCCCCCCAGCGTGGCGCTGGGCAAGGCAGCCACATTGGACGAGCTCACGGTCACGGGCCTGCGCGACAGTTCGCAAAAGGATGAAAAAGGCCGCCAGTTCAGTTGCCCCAACTGCGGTGCACCGCTAACGCTGAACCTGAATACGACCAAGAGCCTGACCTGCCCCTCGTGCAACAGCATTGTGGATGTGTCGCAAGGCATGGGGGGAGAGCTCAAACACGCCATCCAAGACGAGCCCGTACAACCTTTGATTGCATTGGGCACCATGGGTCAGCTGCAAGGCACGCAGTGGCAGGTGGTGGGCTTTCAGCACCGAATGGGCTACGCGCCTAGCGACCCCGACGAGCACTTTGGCTGGGAAGAGTACCTGCTGTACAACGCCAAACGCGGCTTCATCTTTTTGGTGGACTCTACCGAAGGCTGGAGCGTGGTGCGCCCCGCCACCGGTGCGCCCGTGGTGGCCAGCAACGGACAAAGCGCCACCTACTTGGGCACGCGCTACACGCTCAAGGAAAGCTACAGCGCCGAAACCAACTACGTGGTGGGCGAGTTTTACTGGCAAGTGCAACGCGGCCAACAGACCAGCAACCGCGACTACGTGAGCGGAAAAAACGTGCTCTCCATGGAGCAGTCGCCCGCAGAACTCACCTGGTCGGTGGGCAGCCAGATGGACAGTGCCACCGTGGCCAAAGCCTTCAAACTGCAAGACAAGCAAGAGCTCCTCAAACGCAGCGATGTGGGCGCCACCAGCAGCACCAAAAACCCCGTGGCCCGGGCCGACTTTTGGGTGTTTGTGGTCGTGGTGGTGTTGATCTTGGTTCTGAGCCGCTGCTCTGACTGCGACCCCAATGTAGAGAACTGCTCTGGCTCAGGATCGCGCACCTCAGGCGGGTCGTTTGGCGGCTTTTCCAGCGGCGGCGGGCACAAGTAGCACCCCTTTTAACGTTTCACAAGGAGATCACCATGGAATGGTTTAAACCCGACATCGTCTTGAACTCAGTGCTTTACGCGCTGATAGGCGTGGCCATTTTCTGGCTGAGCTTTATCGTCATCGACAAGCTCACCCCCTACAACCTATGGGAAGAGATTGTGGAGAAACAAAACAAAGCCCTGGGCATGGTGGTAGCCGCCATGTCTCTGGGCATTTGCATCATTGTGGCGGCTGCTATTCATTGAGTTCACCCACCACATCTTCTAGCGCCGCCCCTGCGCCCAGCCCGCTCGAAGTCGCGCTGCTGGCATCGGTCTTTGTGATTGCAGCATGCGGCTTGGTGTACGAGCTGGCTGCCGGTGCGCTGGCTTCGTATTTGCTGGGCGACTCGGTACTGCAGTTCTCCACGGTGATTGGGGCCTACCTGTTTGCCATGGGGGTGGGCTCGTACCTGTCGCGCTACTTTGTGCGCCAACTGCCCGCGCATTTTTTGCGCATTGAACTGCTGGTAGCGCTCATTGGCGGGGCGTTGCCCGCTCTGCTTTTTGTAGCGTATGCCTATGTACCCGGTGCCTTTAGGGGTCTGCTGTACGGGCTGGTCATGCTGGTGGGGGTGTTGGTTGGCTTGGAGATTCCGCTGGTCATGCGCATGCTCAAGCGCAATGTGGCGCTCAAAGACTTGGTGTCGCAGGTGCTCACCTTTGACTACCTGGGCGCATTGGCCGTGTCGCTGGCATTTCCGCTGGTGCTGGTACCGCAGCTGGGCCTGATTCGCACCGGCTTGCTCTTTGGTTTGATGAACGCCAGTGTGGCGCTGTGGGCCCTGTGGCTGTACCGCCATGAGCTGCGGCGCTTCAAGGCCCACGCGCTGGCGTGTGCGGCCACACTCAGCGTGCTGTCCGCAGGCATGCTGGGTGCCAACCACATCACCACCTGGGCGGAAGACAAGCTCTACCAAGACCGCGTGGTGTTTGCCAGCACCACGCCATACCAGCGCATCGTGGTCACCCACGGGCCGGGCGAGGGGCGCGCAGGCTACCGCTTGTTCCTTAACGGCAACCTACAGTTTGCCCAGCGCGACGAATACCGCTACCACGAAGCCTTGGTGCACCCTGCCATGGCGGCCTTTAACCCCAGCGGCGCGGGCCCCAAACGCGTGGCGGTGTTGGGTGGTGGCGACGGCATGGCCGTGCGCGAGATCTTGAAGTACCCCAGCGTCGAGAGCGTGACCTTGGTGGAGTTAGACCCAGCCATGACCACGCTGTTTAGCCAAAACCCGGTGCTCGCAAGCCTCAACGGCCAAGCGCTTTCGTCCCCCAAGGTCAAGGTGGTCAACACCGATGCCTTTAGCTGGTTGGAAACCACGCCAGAGGTGTTTGATGTGCTGATCGTCGACTTCCCTGACCCCACCAACTTCTCCATTGGCAAGCTCTACACCCACTCGTTTTACGCCCTGCTGGACAAGCATCTGTCGGCCAGCGGCTATGCCGTGATCCAGACCACATCGCCCTTGGTGGCGCGCAAGAGTTTTTGGACCGTGGTGCAGACCATCGAGTCCGTAGGCCTGAGCGCCACGCCCTACCACACGCATGTGCCCAGCTTTGGAGAATGGGGCTTTGTGATTGCCAGCCGCCGCCCCTTCCGCCAGCCCACCGTGCTGCCGCCGGGCCTGCGCTACCTCAATTTGCAGACTCTGCCCTTGCTGTTTGACTTTCCGCTGGACATGAACCGCGTGCCCGCAGAGGTCAACCGCCTGTCCAACCAGGTGCTGGTGACCACCTACGAAGAAGAATGGGGCCGCGTGGCCAAGTGATGCAACGCCGCCACTTTCTTGCAGGTGCGGCAGCGGCAGGCCTCACGGCCGCCTGCAAGCCCAGCGCCAGCGACACCCAGCACATCACGGGCGACTTCACGGGCATCCACATCGCACGTGGCCACCAGCTGCGCGGCACCACGGCCTGGCCGGCCCCTTTCGTGCAGCGCCGCACCCGGGTGCTGATCGCCGGTGGCGGTGTGGCGGGCTTGGCCGCCGCGCGCGCTCTGCGCTTGCGCGGCATGGACGACTTTGCGCTGCTGGAGCTAGAAGACAGCGCAGGCGGCAACGCACGGGGCAGTCACATCAACGGCATTGCCTGCCCCCAAGGCGCGCACTACCTGCCCACGCCGGGGGACGACGCCCCGGTGCTGCAAGACCTGCTGGAAGAACTGGGCCTGCGCCAACGCGTGGCCGGGCGCTGGCAATACGACGAACGCCACCTCTGCCACAGCCCACAAGAGCGCCTGTTCTTCCATGGCGCGTGGCAAGACGGCTTGCTCCCGGTGCAAGGCGTGGGATCTGACACCTTGGCGCAGTACCGCCGCTTTGCCGCCTTGGTCGCCAGCGCCCAGCGTGCCGCGCCCTGGCCCATGCCAAGCGCCAATAGGCCGCTGGCGCCCATGCAGATTGCGCTAGCCGCTATCACTTTTGAAGCATATCTCGGCAACAACGGCCTTACTGACCCGCAGCTGCGCTGGTATTTGAACTACTGCTGCCAGGACGACTTTGGCGCTGGCCTGTCCACCGTGTCGGCCTGGGCAGGCCTGCACTACTTCGCCAGCCGCCACGGCTTCCACGCACCGGGGACGGAGGCCGAACGCGAAGGCGTGCTCACCTGGCCGGAAGGTAACGCCTGGCTCACCCAGCGCTTGGCCGCCCCCTTGCTTGAGCGCCTGCACACTGGCTGCATGGTGCTGCGGGTAGAGCAAGGCAAGCACGGCGTAACCGTGGATGCCATCAACACCCGCACCCAGGCAGTAGAGCGCTGGCAAGCGGAGCACGCCATCGTGGCGCTGCCCGTGTTCGTGGCGGCTCGGGTTCTGGCCCAGCCGCCCGACTTTTTGCAGCAGGCGGCCCACCGCACCACCTACGCGCCGTGGCTGGTGGCCAACATCCACATCACCCAGCCCCTGGTGGACCGCCCCGGTGCGGCGCCCAGTTGGGACAACGTGCTCTACGGTGCGCCAGGCCTGGGCTATGTAGACGCCATGCACCAAAGCCTGCACCCGGTGCCCGGTGCCACGGTGCTCACCTACTACCGCGCCTTGGGCGACGCCAGCTGGCAGGGGCAAACAGGCCCCGGCGCAGGCCGCCAGCAGCTCCACAACAGCCCATGGACCACCTGGCGCGACACCATCGTGGCCGAGCTCGCCACCGCGCACCCCGACTTGGCCCGCAAGACCGACCGCATGGACATCACCCGCTACGGCCACGCCATGGCCATCCCCACGCCAGCGGCCATGGCTTTTCTGCACCAGTTCAGAAGCCAAAACATGCCACAGCGCTCGTCCATCAAGCGCAAGCAGCTATCAAAAGCATTGCAATCCCACGCAATGTGGGCCCCACAGAGTGGCCGCATCAGCTTCGCCCACGCCGACTGGGCGGGCTACTCGGTGTTTGAAGAAGCGTTTGCCTTGGGGCATGCGGCGGGGGAGCAGGTTTAAGCCGCTTTTGTGGTCTTTTTTGTTCATTTGGGCGGTGCAAGGGCATGGTGTCCCTGCGCGGTGTTATTTAGCTAGCGCATCGCGCGCACTTGCGCTATGGTGCTCTCTCTGCGAGTAAGGCCCGTATGAACGATTCACTGCAAACCCGAAGGATTCAGGACTTGGTAGACGGGTCCATGGATGCCATCATCTCCGTGGACGAGCACATGCGCATTGTGCTGTTTAACCAGGCCGCCGCGCAGATGTTTGGGGTGACCAGTGACGGGGCGTTGGGGCGCCCCATTGACCAGTTCATACCTGCGCGGTTTCGGGAGGCGCACGCGGGGCATGTGGCTGCGTTTGGCGTGGGCCAGCATCCGCGACGCAGCATGGGCCGTGGCGGCATGGTTGCGGGGCTGAGAGCCAATGGTGAAGAGTTCCCTGCCGTGGCCTCTATTTCACACAGTGAACTGGATGGGCGCCCACTTTTCACCGTGTTCCTGCGCGATGCCATGCAAGAAGTGCATGCGCGCCACGCCCTAGAGCACTCGCGCGCTGACCTGCAGCTCAACAGTGAGCTATTGGAGCGCACAGCCGCCATGGCCAAGGTCGGGGGCTGGGAGCTTGACTTGACCACGTTTGTAGTGACCTACTCCAAAGAAACTGCCCGGATCCACGAGGTGGACTACCCCTACGTGCCCCCCAAGCTCTCCCAGGGCAACGAGTACTACCCTCCCCAAGCGTGGCCCACGGTTGAAGCGGCGGTCAAACAGGCCATTGAGTTTGGAACGCCCTATGAGTTAGAGACACCGTTCATCACAGCCAAAGGGCGTCACATTTGGGTCAGGGTGCAGGGTTTTGCGGTGCAAGAAGGGGGCAAGACCACCAAGCTGCAAGGCACCTTCCAAGACATCACCGAGCGTGTGTACGCAGAGGAAGAAAAGCGCGCCATGGCGGACCGCTTGGCACTGGCCACCCGAGCAGGCGGCATAGGGATTTGGGACCTCGATGTGCCCACCAACACCCTCATTTGGGACGACGCGATGTACGCGCTGTACGGCGCAAGCGCGGACCAGTTTGCCGGGGCCTACGAAGCGTGGAAAGCCTGCGTTCATGCAGACGACCAGGCCCGCGTAGAGGCGGAAGTCCAAGCCAGCCTGTACGAAGGCAAAGACTTTGACACCGAGTTTCGGGTGCGTTGGCCCCATGGCGAAATCCGAACCATGCGCTCTTTGGCCTCCGTGCAACGTGGCGCCCAGGGTGAGCCCGTGCGCATTGTGGGCACCAATTGGGACAACACGGCGCAAAAAGCCTCTGAAGAAGCCCTGCGCACCTCGCTCAAAGAGAAAGATGCGCTGCTCAAAGAGGTGCACCACCGGGTCAAAAACAACCTGCAAGTCATTACCAGCCTGCTGCGCATGGAGGCACGCCGCAGCGCAGTGCCCGAATCGGTGCATGTGCTCAAAGACATGCAGGGCCGCATCCAGTCAATGGCGCTCCTGCACGAGTCGCTGTACCGCACGGGCACGTTTGCCTCGGTGGATTTGGGGGCTTACCTTGGGCGCATTGCCACGCAAGCCTTGCAATCGCATCAGACGGGTGACTCTGTGGCGAAACTGTCTCTCCACATGGGCTCGGTAGGGGTTGGCATGGACCAAGCCATGGCCTGTGGCCTGCTGGTCAATGAGCTGGTGTCCAACTGCTCCAAACACGCGTTTCCCCCAGACTTTGCCCTCACCAAGGGTGCAGAGGTGCGCGTGGACTTGATTCCCGTCAACGCAGCTACCGTTGATGCCGATGCCATGTGGTGCCTGCGGGTAAGTGACAACGGAGCAGGCCTGCCCGCTGACTTTGAAGAGCGGCGCAAGCGCTCTTTGGGCTTGCAACTGGTCAGCGACTTGACCCAACAAGCCGGTGGCATCTTGGACATTGGCAACCATGCCGCTGGAGGCGCTGCTTTTGCCATTACCTTCAAAGCCCAGGCACCAGCGGCCTTGGTGGTGCCGTAAAAGACCGCTAACAAGCGATTGAACGCCGCACCTCTAGGGGTTAATGCGCGTTTACAGCCTGCGAGCACTCCCTTTAACCTGTAGACATTGGAACGTGAGCTGGGCAAGGGCAATGCAAGGCTCTGCGCGGTACAGCCTGGCCTGAATCTGCCGTTAACAAGGAATAAGGGCGTTTTTTCGAACACTCGGTGTTTATCGACCACTCGTGAAGGTGATGTTTCCATGAAAAAGTCGAAAAACTGGGGAATGCTGCTTGGCGGCAGCGTGATGTTTCTGCTCTTGAGCGCCGTGCTGACCGCATGGGTGCCATCACCATGGCTTTGGCGCGTGGGCAGCGTTGGCCTGAACCCTCAGGCCACGGCGTCACCACCCATTGATGTGTCTGCGTTGAACCAAACCATCCAAAACCGGGGCGTAGCGTTGCGCAACTTGGGTTTGGCGATGCCAGAGGCCCGTGCACCTGAAATCGCCCTGCTGCAGTCTTTGCAAACCCAGGGCGAGATTGCGCTGCAAGAGTTGGAAGAAAAGGTGGCGCAACTGGCCAGCAACGCCAACCAGCGCGCCCAGGTGCAACGCATCATTGAACAAACGCAAGCCACCCAACTACTGACCGAGGACATGCTGGCCTTGATCCAGGCCAACAAAAAGTCGGCATTTAACGAGTTGCTGTACAACTACTACGACCCGGTAGAAGCCCAGGTGCTGCGGGCCATCAACGACATGCGCCTAGGGCTGGAGGACTTGCCACCGACCGGCGCCGGGCCCAACCCGGCGGCGGGCACCGGAATTCGCCTCAAAACAGACCCATTGTCCTGAGCCGGAAAGCCGCGCGGGCTTGGCGGCTGAGGGCCGGGCTGGGATAATCCCGCGCCATGTCTTTGCAAAATTTTCAACTCGAACTTCTAGCCCCGGCACGTGACGCTGAGATCGGCATAGAAGCTATCAACCACGGGGCCGACGCGGTCTACATCGGTGGCCCCGGCTTTGGTGCCCGCTCCAGCGCGGACAACAGCGTGGCCGACATTGCCCGCCTGGTGCAGCATGCCCACCGCTTTAACAGCCGCATTTTCGTGACCATGAACACGATATTGCGGGACGACGAGCTCGAGCCCGCGCGCAAACAGGCCTGGGCTTTGTACGAGGCAGGGGTGGACGCCCTGATCATCCAAGACATGGGCCTGCTAGAGATCGACATGCCGCCCATCCAGCTGCATGCCAGCACGCAAACCGATATCCGGACCCCTGAAAAAGCGCGGTTTCTGCAAGACGCGGGGCTGTCGCAAATTGTGCTGGCGCGCGAACTCACCTTGAAGCAAATCGCCGCCGTGCGCGCCGCTACCGACCCCGAGCGCTGCACCTTGGAGTTCTTCATCCATGGCGCGCTGTGCGTGGCCTACAGCGGCCAGTGCTACGTGAGTGCGGCCCACACCGGGCGCAGCGCCAACCGTGGCGAATGCAGCCAAGCCTGCCGCCTGCCCTACCAAGTGGTGGACTCGGCGGGCCGCTTTGTGGCGCATGACAAGCATGTGCTCTCCATGAAGGACAACAACCAAAGCGAGAACTTGGCAGCACTGGTGGATGCGGGCATTCGCAGCTTCAAGATTGAGGGGCGCTACAAAGACATGGGCTATGTGAAAAACATCACTGCCCACTACCGCAAGCTTTTGGACCGCCTGATCGAAGACCGCCAGGACTCGGACCAGCCCCTGTCGCGCAGCAGCAGCGGCACGACCACCTTCAGCTTTGAGCCCGACCCCAACCAAAACTTCAACCGCGAATTCACCGACTACTTTGTGCAAGGGCGCAAAGAAGACATAGGCGCGTTTGATACGCCCAAGAACCCCGGCCAGCCCATCGCGTATGTGAGCAAGGTCCACACCGACAGCGTAGAGCTTGAGCTGCACGACCCGAGCAAAGCCCTCTCCAATGGCGATGGCCTGTGCTACTACGACCTGCAAAAAGAGCTGGTGGGCCTGGCCATTAACCGGGCCGAGGTCATCCACGCCGCCAAGGGGGTGTGGCGCGTGTTCCCCAAAGACCCGATGGCGGGCTTCAAAGACCTGCGCAAAGGCGTAGAAGTCAACCGCAACCGCGATGTGAACTGGGTGCGAGTGCTGGACAAAAAAAGCAGCGATCGGCGTATTGGCGTGTGGGCCAAGCTGGAGCGCAGCACCTCCGGCCTGTTGCTGAGCCTGACCGATGAAGACGGCTTTAGCGGCCAGGCGCAAGCCGCCTGCCCACTCAGCCCGGCCAAAGACGTGGCCGCAGCCACGCAAGCCAACCAAGACAACCTGAGCAAGCTGGGCACTACTATTTTTGTAGCTACCCACGCAGATGTGACGGGCGTAAACGGCTATTTTGTGCCTGCATCGGTGCTCAACCCCTTGCGCCGAGACGCAGTCGCGGCCTTGGAGGCTGTGCGCGCCGCTGGCTTTGCCCGCCTGCCGCGCGCAAGCGCCATCGAGCCGCCAGTGCCGTACCCCGAAGACACGCTGAGCTACTTGGCCAATGTGTTTAACCAGGCGGCGCACCGCTTCTACGCCAAGCATGGTGTCAAGGTGATTGCCCCCGCCTACGAAGCGGTTGAAGAGCTAGGCGAAGTCAGCCTCATGATCACCAAGCACTGCGTGCGCTTTTCTTTGAGCCTGTGCCCCAAGCAAGCCAAGGGCGTGACCGGCGTGCAAGGCCAAGTGAAAGCAGAACCTTTGCAGCTGATCAACGGCAAAGAAAAGCTCACCCTGCGCTTTGACTGCAAACCCTGCGAAATGCATGTGGTGGGCAAAATAAAAACCAGCGTGGCCAACCAAAGCCGCAAAGAGCTGCAAGACGCCCAGCAAGGCGTGCCCATGACCTTCCACAAGACGCGCCCCAAACAGGCGTTTGGGCATTAGGCTGTAGACATGCCCCCAAGCCACGGCGCCGTGCAGGGCTTCTGCACTCCCCCCTTCCAAGCCGTGGCTGACCAGTTTGCCCAGCACGTAGAGCAAGGGCTGGAAATAGGCGCAGGCCTGTGCGTTTACCACCAGGGCAAGGTGGTGGTCGACCTGTGGGGCGGTGTACGCGACCAGCAGACGCAAGCCCCGTGGACAGATGACACCTTGATCGTGGTGTTCTCCGTCACCAAAGGCCTGGCCGCCATGGCCCTGAACCTGGCCGCCGAGCGCGGCCTATTTGCGTGGGACGCGCCGGTTGCGCAATACTGGCCAGCCTTTGCGCAGAACGGCAAAGCGGCGATCACCGTGCGCCAGCTCTTCAACCACCGCGCCGGACTTGCGGGCATCTCAGCGCCTCTTAGCTTAGACATGCTGTGCGACCCCAGCCAAGCGCAAGCGGTAGAGGCCATCTTGGCAGCCCAAGCGCCTGCTTGGGTGGCCGATGCCGGGCAGGGCTACCACGCCCTGAGTTTTGGCATGTATGCCAGCGCCTTCTTTGCCCATGCGTGTGGCGAGCCTTTGCAAGCCTTCTTGCACCGCGAGTACCTAGACCCATTGGGCGCAGATGTGCACTTGGGCACCCCGCCCAGCGAAGACCACCGGGTGGCCACGCTCTACCCGCCATCCAACGCCGAGCGCCTGCGCCACATGCTGTGGGCCGCGCTGCGTGGGGGCAGCGCCGAGGCCAATGTAGCGCGCTCCTTTTTGCGTGGGGGCCTGGCCAAACAAGCCTTCATGAACCCACCAGCGCCCACAGGCTTGGGCTGCTACAACACGCCACCCGTGCGGCGCCACAGCCTGGCGTGGGCCTCGGCCACCGCCAGCGCGCGTGGCTTGGCTTTGGCCTATGTGCCGTGGTCATTGGGTGGGCAGTGGCAGGGGCGGCAATGGCTAGCACCCGCCACGGTGGCACAGGTGCAAACACGCCAAGGCTGGGCCGCGCCCGACGCCGTGCTGGGCAAACCACTGAGTTGGGCGCAAGGTTTTCTGAAAGAGGAAGAAGGCGTCTTCTCGCCGCACCGCGAGTCGTTTGGGCATCCGGGCATGGGCGGGGCCTTGGGCTGGTGTGACCCCAAGGCGGGGCTGAGCATGGGCTACACCATGAACCGCATGGATTGGCGCGTGCGCTCGCCACGCACACTGGCTTTGTGCCACGCCATCTACCAGTGCGCTTTGGCTTAGGCCCAAGGCCTGCGGCCGCTAGCCGCGAATCAACTTGGAGTAGTCGGCCTCTACCTTGCTACGGTCCGTGCTTTTGAGCGCGGCGTCAAACGCGTTGCGCAAAGCCAAGCCTGCAGGCGTTCGCTTAAAGCACACATGCAGCGATAGCTCGGCGATCGGGCGGCTGCTAAACGCAATGCGGTCGGCGCCCCCCACATGGGTCAAGGTGTAGTCCAGCACGTTTTTGTCAATCACGATGCCCTTGATCTTGCCCGCCTTGAGCTTGTTAATGTTGACCGCATCACTAGGCGCCACCTCCACCGGCTGGCGCTTTTCTTTGACCAAGAAGTCAAACTCCTCGCCGTTGGAGTAGCCGTCGACCACGCCTAAGCGCGCGTTGCTGAGGTCGCTCAATGCGGTCCAGGAGATGGGAGCACTTTTGAGTGTGGCCAGGCCCAGCACGCTGGTGCCCATGGCTTGGGAGAGGTGGCAGTTTTGCTCGCGTTCTTTGGTGTAGTACTCAGGAAAGTAGCCATCAAAGTTAGGGTCCTTCTCGCCCTTCTCTACCGTGCTGGCCCATTCAAAAGAGGCGGTCACCAATCGAAAGCCTGCTGCTTTGGCAACAACGGTTGCCACGCGGGTGGACAGCCCGTCTTGCGGCAGCAAAGTGCCGGTGTACGGAGGCCACTCCAGCGTGGCCAGTCGAATGAGTTTGGGCGCTGCTTGCGCATACACACTGCCAGCCACCATGGCCGCAGCCCACACCATTGCATGTAAAACCCGCATTCGCATTCCTTGGAAAAACGCGACACGGAGTTGTCGCACCTTAGAACGAACGGTAGGGCTTGGCGGGGTACCTCAGCAGGCACCATGCGACGTGCATTAGGCAGAAAGCGACAGCGATTCCATCGCCTAGGGAAACTCCTAGGCTCTGGCGATGCGCAATCGCGCCAAGGGCTGCTTAGCGACTACCCACGGCCACTTTGCCAAACGCAGTCTGCGCCTCGCGCGGCAGGCAGCGCCAGTACACCGGGTTGGCTTGTACCTCGCCGCCCAAAGCCGCAGCCGCTTGCCAGCCCCAGCGGGGTTGGTACAAAAAGGCACGGGCCACGCCAATGAGGTCGGCGTCTCCATTTTGCAAAATGGCTTCGGCGTGGTGCGGGTCTGTAATCAAGCCCACGGCAGTCGTGGCCATGCCGCTGGCTTGGCGGATGCCGCGCGCAAAGGGCACTTGGTAGCCAGCGCCCAAGGCAATCTTTTGTTGGGGAGACACGCCCCCGGTGGATACATGGATGAAGTCGCAGCCCGCGGCTTGCAAGCGCTCGGCAAACACCGTGCTTTGGGCCAGGTCCCAGCCGCCGTCTACCCAATCGGTAGCCGAGAGGCGCAGGCCTAGCACGCCTTGGTAGGCCTTGCGCACAGCGGCAAACAGCTCCAAGGGATAGCGCATGCGGTTCTCCAAGCTGCCGCCATACGCGTCTGTGCGCTGGTTGGCCAAAGGCGACAAAAATTCGTGCAGGAGGTAGCCATGCGCGCTATGCAGTTCGATGGCATCGATGCCCATGGCATCAGCCCGCTGCGCTGCCGTCACAAACGCTTGGGTGACGGTGGTCATATGCGCTAGCGTCATCTCCGTGGGCGCCGCTTCAGTGGGCAAGTGCGCAATGGCGCTGGGGGCAAAGGTTTCCCAACCACCTTGGGCCGCATTGAGCAACTGCGCGCCTTGCCAAGGAATGGCGCTGGACGCTTTACGCCCTGCGTGGGCCAACTGAATACACACGGCCGTGTGCGGTGCCAGCTTGCGAGCGCGCGCCAAGGTGCTGGCCAAGGCGGCTTCGGTGCGCGTGTCCCACAAGCCCAAGCAGTGGGTGGAAATGCGCCCCTCAGGCAACACCGCCGTGGCCTCAAGGGTGAGCATGGCGGCCCCACCATTGAGCAAGTTGCCCCAGTGCATCAAATGCCAGTCGGTGGCAGCGCCAACGTCGGCCGAATACTGGCACATAGGCGCAATCACAATGCGGTTGGGCAAGGTCAAGCCGCCACGTGGCGAGGGCAAGGTCAGGGGCGAAAACAAAAGGCTCATGGCAATGGACGCGCGGGCAAAGGCGCGGCTTAGAAAATTGGATCTGGGCAGCATACCCAAGGCGGCATAGTTGTGCGCTGCGCTGCGGCATTGCCCGCGCGTAAAGTGCTGCGCCAGATGCCACGTACCGCGTTTGTAAGCCCTGCTTTAGCCGCACCCGTAAAATAAGCGGTTTCCCTCAGTTTCAACCTTACCGAAAGAGTCGCCACCCATGGCTACCAGCCCCAACACCCAACAAATGGCCAACGCAATTCGCGCACTGGCAATGGACGCAGTGCAACAAGCCAATTCCGGCCACCCCGGTGCGCCTATGGGCATGGCAGACATGGCTGTGGCCTTGTGGGGTGACCACCTGCAACACAACCCCTCCAACCCCCATTGGATGAACCGCGACCGCTTTGTGCTGTCCAACGGGCACGCCTCCATGCTGATCTACTCGGTGCTGCACCTGACGGGCTACAAGCTGCCGATTTCTGAGCTGAAGAACTTCCGCCAGCTGCACAGCAAAACCGCTGGCCACCCCGAAGTAGGCATCACCCCCGGTGTGGAAACCACCACCGGCCCCTTGGGCCAAGGTATCACCAATGCCGTGGGTATGGCATTGGCTGAAAAGCTGCTGGCGCAAGAGTTCAACCGCGAAGGCCACACCGTGGTGGACCACCACACCTACTCCTTCTTGGGCGACGGTTGCTTGATGGAAGGCATCAGCCACGAAGCCGCCGCCCTGGCTGGCGCATGGAAACTGGGCAAGCTGATTGCGCTGTACGACGACAACGGCATTTCCATTGACGGCCAAGTGGCCCCTTGGTTCATCGACAACACCGCACAACGCTTTGTGGCCTACGGCTGGAACGTGATTGGCCCCGTGGACGGCCACAACGCCGCCACTGTGTCTGCCGCTATTGCCGACGCGAAGAAGTCCAGCGACCGCCCTACCCTCATCATCTGCAAAACCCACATTGGCAAGGGCAGCCCCAACCGTGGCAACACCTCCAAGGCGCATGGCGAACCTTTGGGCGCAGAAGAAATCAAGCTCACCCGCGAATCCATTGGCTGGAATCACCCACCTTTCGTGATTCCTAAGGAAGTGGCTGCTGACTGGCACGCCAAAGAAAAAGGCGCAGCCGCAGAAAAAGCTTGGAACGAGAAGTTTGCGGCCTACAAAGCAGCGCACCCTGACTTGGCCAAGGAACTGTTGCGCCGTATCAAGGGCGACTTGCCCAAGAACTTTGTGCAAACCGCGGTGGACACCGTCATCAACGCGCACGAAAAGGCCGAGACCGTGGCCAGCCGCAAGGCATCGCAATTGGCATTGGAAGCCTTCACTGCCGCCTTGCCTGAACTCTTGGGTGGCTCTGCCGATTTGACAGGTTCTAACCTCACCAACACCAAGAGCACGCCCAACCTGCGCTTTGACATGAATGGCGTGGGCAATGGCGGACGCCATATCAACTACGGCGTGCGCGAGTTCGGCATGGCGGCCATCATGAACGGCGTGGCGCTGCATGGCGGCTTCATTCCTTACGGCGGCACTTTCTTGACCTTCAGCGACTACAGCCGCAATGCCATTCGCATGGCTGCGCTGATGAAGCAACGCGTGATCCATGTGTTCACCCACGACTCCATCGGTCTGGGCGAAGACGGCCCCACCCACCAATCGATTGAGCATGCCGCGTCGCTGCGCTTGATTCCTAACTTGGACGTGTGGCGCCCCGCTGACACCGCAGAAACAGCAGTGGCTTGGACTGTGGCCTTGCAAAACAAGACCAAGCCCACCGCCTTGCTCTTGTCCCGCCAAAACATCAGCTACGCCGCCAAGTGCGACTCCGCTGCTGCGCCTGACGCCAGCGGCCTGGACGCCATCAGCAAGGGGGCGTATGTGTTGTCTGAACCCGCCGACGTGGGCATCAAGAAGAAAGCCCAAGCGGTGCTGATCGCCACCGGCTCAGAAGTGCAATTGGCCTTGGCCGCGCAAAAGGTACTTGCTAGCAGAAACATAGCTGCCCGCGTTGTATCCATGCCCTCCAACACCACATTTGACACACAAAGCACTGCATACAAAGCCAGCGTGTTACCCGCAGGTATTCCCCGCGTGGCGGTCGAGATGGGTGTGTCGGAAGGCTGGTGGAAGTACGGCGTGGCCGCGGTGGTGGGCATTGACACCTACGGTGAGTCAGCCCCCGCGCCCGTGCTGTTCAAGCACTTTGGTTTCACAGACACCAATGTGGCCGACACCGTACAGACGGTGCTCAGCCGCAAGGCCTAAGTTCGGTTTTCTGGTTCTTGTTCGACGTTTTTTAATTGAGAGAGAAGCAAATGACAATCAAAATTGGCATCAATGGTTTTGGCCGCATTGGCCGCAATGTGCTGCGCTCGGCATTGCAGAACTTCCAAGACATCGAAGTGGTGGGCATCAACGACTTGTTGGAGCCGCACTACCTCGCCTACATGTTGCAGTACGACTCTGTGCATGGCCGCTTCAAGGGTGAAGTGTCGGTAGACGGCAATACCTTGGTGGTCAACGGCAAGAAGATTCGCCTGACCCAAGAGCGTGACCCAGCGAACCTGAAATGGAACGAAGTGGGCGCGGATGTGGTCATCGAGTCCACCGGCTTGTTCTTGGACAAGGTCACCGCGCAAAAGCATTTGGATGCTGGCGCTAAGAAGGTGATCTTGTCGGCCCCCTCCAAGGACGACACCCCCATGTTCGTCTACGGCGTGAACCACGAAACCTACGCTGGCCAAGCCATTGTGTCCAACGCATCGTGCACCACCAACTGCTTGGCTCCCTTGGCCAAGGTGATCCACGACAAGTTTGGTATCAAGCGCGGTTTGATGACTACCGTGCACGCGGCCACTGCGACCCAAAAAACCGTGGACGGCCCGTCCAACAAAGACTGGCGCGGCGGACGCGGTATTTTGGAAAACATCATTCCTTCCAGCACTGGCGCTGCCAAGGCCGTGGGCGTGGTGATTCCTGACCTGAACAAGAAGCTCACCGGTATGGCGTTCCGCGTGCCCACCAGCGACGTGTCGGTGGTGGATTTGACTTGCGAACTCAACACCGCTGCCACCATGGAAGAAATTTGCGCTGAGATCAAGGCACAAAGCGAAGGCGCACTGAAGGGCGTGCTGGGCTTTACCACCGACAAAGTGGTGGCTACCGACTTCCGTGGCGACACCCGCACTTCCATTTTTGATGCAGACGCTTCCATCGCTTTGGACGGCACCTTCGTCAAGCTGGTGAGCTGGTACGACAACGAATGGGGCTACTCCAACAAGTGTTTGGAGATGGTGCGCGTGGTCGCTAAGTAATCACTGTCGCCAAGACCTAGCGGGCACTGCATGTGCCCCGCTAAGAAGCCCGTGCCGCGCAAGTTGCATGGGCTTTTTCTTGTGCGCAACTACAAAGCGCAGCTAGAGATACAGGGCGCGCAATCCGTGTAAGTCGAGGATCTCCAATGACCCTCGGTGCACAGCCACGAGCTTGCGGTCTTTGAGGTCGTTCAAGATGGCATTGGTGGTTTGGCGCGAGACGCCGATCATGAGCGCCAGCTGCTCTTGCGTCACGGACAAACTGCGCCGGGAGCCAGCGGCTTCGTTGGCTTGCCCGTAGCCCTGCGCCATCATGACCAAGCGGCGCGCCAAACGCAAAGGAGCGGGCAGCACGGTTTGCTCTTCCATGGTGGCGAAGGCCAAGCGCAACTTGTCGGCCATCAAAATCGCCAAGTCTTGCCAATGGCTGGGGTGTGCGGCCAGCCAGAGCAATAGGTCCTCATGGGGCACTTGCAACACGGTGCTGCTTTCTGCCGCATGGGCATCGTGGGTGCGCGCGGAGCCGTCAAACACCGATATTTCACCAAACCAGCTGGGGGGCTCCAGCATGACGAGCAGGGCTTCGCGCCCCTCGTGGCGCGCACCACCCTGGCCGGACACGCGAATAGCGCCACGCACCAAGGCGTAGAGGCCACATGGAGGCCCGTCACGCAAGAACAAGACTTCACCCGTTTGCAGGTGGCGTATCCGGGCCATGCCCAAGAGCGCTTGCTCAAAGTCGGGGGGCAGGTGGGCAAACCAGCGGCCCGTTTGCAGCACGGGGACATAGCGAGACAGGTCAGTCATAAGGATAGGGGTATGTACCAGTGCATCCACTTGTGTCGGGAACTTGACAGACGTCAAGGCGGCATCGGGCGGAACATGGCGCCTATCTAAAACTAGGAGACCGCTATGAGAACCCTGACCGAGCACCTGACCCAGTATGCCGCCTACCACCAAGACAAGCGCAACGTCGCTACGCATTTTGTGGGTATTCCCCTCATCGTGGTAGCGGTAGCAACCCTACTCTCGCACCCGCAGCTGGTCGTGTTGGGGGTGCCCGCTAGTGCGCTGCTGGTGGCCTGGTTTGGCATTTTTTACCTGCTGCTAGACCTGCGATTTGGCTTGGCCATGGCGGTGCAATTGGCGGTGTTTTTCGCCTGTGGCCAATGGCTGGCAAGCCAAGGCAGCGTCACCTGGTGGCTCGGTGGTGTGGGCCTGTTTGTTCTGGGCTGGGTCATTCAGTTTGTGGGCCATTACTTCGAGGGCAAAAAGCCCGCCTTTGTGGATGACTTGGTGGGTTTGATGGTGGGCCCTTTGTTCTTGACCGCTGAGGCCGCCTTTGCCATGGGGCTGCGGCAAGACTTGCACACTGAGATCCTGCGCCGCTTGGGTGCGCAAGCCTCGGGTGCACGACTGGGCGCCGCGGCATGAGCTTTATCGCCTTACTTCCCACGCTGTTGTTGGTCGCGCTGGCCTTGGTCATGCTGGGCTTGGGCATGTCCCTGAGCCTGCAAGACTTTGGCCGATTACGCGAGCAACCCAAACCGGTGATCTTGGCCTTGGCACTGCAGATGCTGGTGCTGCCCGCCGTGGCCTACGGCTTGATCGTGCTGTTGAAGGTGGAGCCCGTCTATGCCGTGGGCCTGATGCTGTTAGCGGCCTCACCGGGGGGCGTGTCGGCCAATCTGTTCAGCCACTTGTTTGGCGGCAATGTGGCGATGAACATCTCGCTCACGGCCATCAACACGGTGCTCTCCATTGTGAGTCTGCCCTTTATCACCAACTGGGCGATCGCGACCTTTGTGCAAACCGGCCAAGTGGTGCCACTGCAGTTTGGCAAAGTGTTTGAAGTGGTGGCCGTCGTCTTGGTGCCGGTGGCCTTGGGTATGGTGGTTCGTGCCAGGTACGCGGGCTTTAGCGAGCGCATGCAGGGCCCGATGAAAGTGTTCAGTGCCGTGGTGCTGGCCACGTTCTCAATCATTGCCATCGCCAAAGAATGGGCCGCGTTGACCACCTCTTTTGCGAGTTTGGGGCCCGTGGTGGTGGCCTTTAACTTGGCCAGCTTGCTGATGGGTTATTACCTATCGCGCGGCGCTGGGCTTAGCAAGCCTTTGGCCACTGCGGTGTGCTTTGAGATTGGTATTCACAACTCTACGCTGGCGATATTTGTGGCGCTCTCGGTGCTGGCCAACTTCCAGCTGGCCTTACCAGCCGCAATTTATTCGGTCAGCATGTACATCACCGCTACCTTGTTTGGCATGCTGGTGCTGCGCAAGCACGCCTAGCCACACAGAGGCGCTTGGCAAAGCATGCCCGGCGCCTCTGCATCAGGCTATTTCAGATACTTGGCTTTGATCTTGTCCAAGGTGCCGTCTTTCTTCATATCGGCCAAAGCGGCTTTGGCTTTGTTGACGACATCGTCAGGGGTTTGCTTGCTAAACGCCATGTAAAGCCCTGCGGACAGGGCCTCAAGCTTCACCGCTTTGACCACGGTGCTGGGGTCTAGGCCCTCGCGTTTGTACAGAGCGACCATGCCGAGCTCGTCGATGGGAAAGAGGTCAATACGCTCTGCCGCCAGCTTTTTGGCGTTGGTGCTGTCGTCCGTCACCAAATCGGCTTTGATGCCTTCTTTCTCCAAGAACTGAGCACGCACATCTTCACGCACAGCACCAATCTTGAAGCTTTTAGCACTGGCGATGTCGCTGGCAGTGACGTTGGTGCGGCTCTTCAGGCGGTAGAGGTACACGTCATAGGGCGCAATCACGTCTACCCATTTGAAGAGGGTTTCGCGCTTTTCACTGCGTCCAATGGAGTAGATCAGCACGTTAGGCCCGTCTTGGGCCATTTGGTAGGCGCGGGCCCAAGGGTACATGCCCAGCTGATAGTCGAGCTTGGCCCGCTTGAGAACTTCTTCGACTACATCGGTAGAAATACCGGTGATTTTTTTGTTGGCGTCTTGGAAGTTGTACGGTGGATACTCCTCCGTGACGACCGTGATCTTCTGTGCATACGCGCTAAACGCGGCCAACACCGCGAGCGCAACTACCAACATCTTTGTCATCGCGAACTCCTTATGGGTGAATCACACTGTGACCGACCAACCCGAGCGCTGACCGGGGAAGGCACTGTACGCTCAGCCCTCCCATTTGTACACCCCATGCATCCAGAACTCCATGCCACGCTGAATTTCCTTGCTCACACGCTGGGCGCAGTAAGCCATGGCGCTGCGCCCGAACCCGAGAGTGCAGAGTACGCCGCACACCACCTGCAAATCAACGCGCGGTCCGTTCGTTTTCGTTTCGCCAAAATTACGCCTACTAAAGGGGGGCAGTTTGTGACCTTGTGGAAGCGCAGCGCCGTCAACCCACAAGCGCCCGCCGCCCACACGCCCATTGCTCCGTTCGACGCCAGCGATGCTGTGGATGTGGTGGTGGTCAGCGCACGTGCGGGTGCGCTCTGGGGGCTGTTTGTCTTTCCTAAAGCCGTACTGGTAGCGCAAGGTGTTTTTGCGCGCGCGGGCGTGGGCGGGAAGCGAGCCCTGCGCGTCTACCCGGCGTGGGACGCATGCCCTAGCCGCCAAGCGCAAAAAACCCAAGACTGGCAGCTGCGCCACTTCATCGACCTGAGCAAGGGCATGGCGTCGGCTGCGGAACAGACTCAAACGGTCTTCGCCATGGCCTTTGCGCCCCACCACGCCCCAAATCAGGACCCAACTGGCCGCTAGCGCACATTCCATATGCGCAGCGCGCTATCAATACCAGAGTGCCCGAGATATTTTCCAGTGTCTGTGCCCAGCCGAGCGGACGGGTTTTCCACAATGACAAACCTTCTCCTGCGCCGCATACTGCGCCAAATAGCACGACCGTGCTATTTGAAGACTCACTCCCGCTGACACAAGCAGCTTGGGGGCCAGTCCCCCGGCGACAGCGCCCTACCGACGCGGTCACCCGTTTTGCACGTTCTCTCAATCGCATTCCTTTCAACCACCGACCCTTTAGAGGTCCCGAGGAGACAACATGAAGAAAACTGTGATGGCCTGGTGCGCTGCGTGCCTCATGGCCTGGCTTTCCGTGCCCGCTGCGTGGGCGGCCGGATACACCCAAACCAAGTACCCCATCGTGCTGGTGCACGGCTTGTTTGGCTTTGACCAAATTGGCCCTGTGGAGTACTTCTACGGCATCCCCTCGGCACTGCGCGCTGATGGCGCCAAGGTGTTTGTGGTGCAGGTGTCTGCCGCCAACAGCACCGAGGTGCGTGGCGAGCAACTGCTGAGCCAAGTGAAGCAAATTTTGGCGGCCACGGGCGCGGCCAAGGTCAACCTCATGGGCCACAGCCATGGCGGACCCACCACACGCTACGTGGCCTCCGTGCGCCCTGATTTGGTGGCTTCTGTGACCTCCATTGGTGGCGTGAACAAGGGCTCTACCGTGGCCGACGTGCTCTTGGGTGTGGCACCTGCGGGCTCGCTGAGTAACGCAGTCATCGTGTCCGTTACCAATGGCTTGGGCAGCGTCATCAATTTCCTGTCCGGCGGCGGTGGCGGCTTATCGCAAAACGCCCTGGCAGCAGCGCAGTCGCTCAGCACGGCTGGTACTTTGAAGTTCAACGCGGCCCATCCCCAAGGCGTGCCCACGAGCGCCTGCGGCGAAGGTGCGTATGTGGTGAACGGCGTGTCTTACTTTTCGTGGAGCGGCGCGCAACCGTATAGCAATGTGCTGGACGTGGTGGACCCGGCCTTGGCCCTCACCTCCTTGGCGTTCAAGGGTGCTAAAAACGATGGCCTGGTTAGCAGCTGTTCGTCCCGCTTGGGGCGGGTGATTCGTGACGACTACGCGTTCAACCACCTCGACGAGGTGAATCAAACCATCGGCCTCACCAATCTGTTTGAGACCAACCCGGTCACGCTGTTCCGCCAGCAGGCCAACCGCCTGAAAAATGCAGGGCTCTGAGTCGCCATGCGCCGCGCACCAGCCCGCATCCTGACGGGCTTTTTGCTGGCCTTGGCGCTGGGCGCGGTCTGGTGGCTGTGGCCACGCGCCCAAGTGAACGCGGTGAGCTGGAACGCGGTGCTCACGCCCGGCACCACCAGCGCAGTGCCACCAGCCGCTCGCTCACTCGAAGGCACGGTGCCTGACGGGCTGCCCACAGCGCCTACGGCCAGCGGTGCGCCCAGCGACGCCCCCTTGGACCTAGGGGCTCTCAAGCGCTTGTTTGACTACTACCTCAGCACCGTGGGCGAGCAGAGTGTGGAGGCCATCACGCTCACGCTGCACAACATGCTCGAGCAAAGCCTCAGCCCCACGCAGGCCCGAGCCGCCAAACAACTTCTGGGGCGCTACCTCACCTACAAACGCGAGCTTCTCCCCTTGGAGCAACAGCTCTCAAAGATCCCTGCTGGCCCAAACACCTTGCGCCAGCGTTTTGAAGCCATGCAAGCGCTGCGCGCGCAGTACTTCAGCGCGAGCGAAGTGCAGGCCATGTTTGGTCTAGAAGACGCCTACGACGCGGACGCACTGGCCCGGCTAGACATCCACAACAACCCGGCGCTGACACCTGCCCAAAAGCGCAGTCAGTTGGCAGCCTTAGATGCCGCATTGCCCCAGCAACTGCGCGAGGATCGCGAGGCACCCCGTGCGGTCATTCGATTGGAAGAATCGGTGGCCTCCCTGCGGGCCAGTGGCGGCGGCGACGATGCGGTGTACCGCCTGCGCGCCCAAGCCTTTGACACGGCTGCGGCAGACCGCTTTGCCGACCTCGAGCGCGAAGAAGCCCAGTGGAAGACCCGCATAGAAAACTACCTGGGCACACGCGCCCAACTGCTAGGCCGCCTAAGCAATGCCACAGCCAGCGAACGCCAGGCCGCCGTGGCCGAATTGCAGCAAACCCTGTTTACTGAGATGGAACGCAAACGCTTGGCCGCCTACGAGCCTTGAACCTTAGCGGGGCGCCCGAGTAGCGTGCGCCTCACGCTATATACTTGATAGCTGCCTGCGCAATATGTGTGCGCACTGCAGGCCATTTTTATCCAAAGAATCGTGAGCCAAGACCCCACCACCCACAACGCCCGTTTCGTGGGCTGGCTATCACTCGCGCAACTGGTGAGCTGGGGCACCACCTTTTATGCCTTTGCCTTGGTCATGGGGCCGGTGGAGGAGGCGCTGGGCCTGAGCCGCGCCCAAGCATCCCTAGGCTTTAGCTTGGCGATCTTGGCCGAGGGCCTGCTGGCCTACCCCGTGGGCCGCTGGATTGACCGAGGCCACGAACGCCTTGTCATGACGGGTGGCTCGCTCCTCGCGGGGGCCTGCCTGCTATTGCATGGTTTGGTAGCCACCCTGTGGGGCTTTTATGCAGTGTGGCTAGGCCTGGGCGCCGCCATGGCCGGGGTGCTGTACTCGCCCGCGTTTGCGGTGGTGACACGGCGCTTTCCCCAAGACTACCGCCGCGCCATCATTACCATGACCTTTTTGGGTGGCTTGGCAAGCACCGTGTTCATACCCTTCACCTCGTGGCTCATTGCGGCATGGGGTTGGCGTATGGCCATCGCAAGCCTTGCGGCTTGGCAGCTGTTGCTCTGCGCACCGCTGCATGCCTGGATGTTGCGAGGCGCGCCCCCACGCATGCCACGCATTGCCAAACTGGCTGGAGCTAAGCCAGTCAACGTTCGGTCGCTGATGCGCAGCCCCCCGTTTTTGCTCATCGGCCTGTTTGTCATGGCGCTGCTGTCGGTGAGTGTGGCGCTGCCTGCCCACATGATCAGCCTGCTGCGCGAGTACGGTGTAAAAGAGACTTGGGTGGTAGTGCTGCCCGCCAGCATTGGCGTGATTCAGGTGCTGGGGCGTTTGCTTTTGTACTTTTTTGAACACCGTTTTGACTTGCACTTGGCCAATCGTGTGATTCCCTTGCTCATCCCCATGGGCTTGGTGGCCTTGTTGCTTGCGCCGCTGGCAGGACCAGCGTCTGCCTGGGTGGTACTGGGTTTTGTGGTGCTGTACGGCATGGGCAACGGCATGCTCACCATCGTGCGCGGCACCGCCATTGCGCAGTACGTCAGCAAAGAGCATGCGGCCACGCTCAACGGGGCCTTGGGCCTGCCCTTGGCGCTGGCCCGCGCCAGCGCGCCCTTGCTATTGGGTGTGTTGTGGAATCCGCAAGTGGGCTATACCCATGGCCTGTGGCTGCTGCTGGCCATGAGTGCGGTGGGCGTGGTGGCTTTGGTAGGCGCCCAACACCTAGCTCTGGTGCAAGACTGAGGGATGTGCCAAGACCGTGAAACGGTACAGTTGGCAAACCAAACCATCCAGCTCTAAGCGTTCAGACGTCTCAACTTGATAGCCCGCCTGCGCAATCGCCTTGGGCCAGAATTTTGCGGCGGGCGCGTTGTTCACCATGTTGTAAATCTCCCAGCGTCCCGGATGTTGGGCCAGCAACTGGGTAAACATGGATTGCGCCCGACCTTGGCCACGGTAGTGGCGGGCCAAAAAGAAATAGCCAAGATTGCAATGGGAGTCCGCATGCACGCACTCTTGGTCCATGACCGCGAATCCCGCCAACTTGCCGCCCACACGCGCCACATAGGGCTTGACGCTCGGCGTTGCCCAGTAGGGCGCCTTAGGCCGCAAAGCATACTGCCCCGTTTCGGCAAACTCCACAGGGCACCACTCACTGCGGTCGTAGTTGTAGAACTGCATCATGCGCTCGAGGCACGGCCAGTCCTGCGGCGTGGCGGAGCTCAGCGCCAGGGGTGATTGGCTAGACATGGCTTGAACGGGAGATGAGGCTTGCAGAGTCGCGTTGTGGTGGGACTCGCTTTAAGTGATTTTGAACACGGTGCGCACCACCTTGCCGCCGGACTTTTCTTCAAAAACGGCCCACTGCTTGATGCCTTTGACCAGCACCTGCTGACTCACGTCTTTCACCGTGCGCTTGGCCTTGAGCTTGCGCGTGATCCAGTCTTGCACATGGGGAAAATACTCGCCCTCTTTGCCCGAGGGAATCAAAAGCTCTTTTTCTCCAACCTTACCGGCGGAGGTGGTGAACAGTTCGGTAGCGGGCATAGGGGCAGGGAAAAATAAAGCAATGAAGGTGGCGTGGCGCAGCATCATATCTGCACGCCCTGCACGTGCTTGCTAGCAGCAGTTGCAACGGAAACTGATAGATTGCCCAGTGACGCACACCTTATTCACCCACGCTTACCGGGCAAAGTGCCCGCAGTCAGTAGCTTGCACTGCCGGTTGCGGTCTCGCCAAATCGCAAGCAAAACGCCCAGCGTCAACAGTTCCAAGAACCAGAAGAGGCCTGCGCTCAGAGACAGCGCGAGGTCCATTGCAAGGATGAAGAACACCACAAACCAGGCAAACCAAAAGACGTCGTGATGCAGGGTCTTGCGAAACTGCTGCAGCATCGCCGCTTGGTAGCGCCCGCAACGTGGGCAAGGCGCCAAGGGCCATGCGTGAGCCACCTTGCGTTCCAACTGGCGCAGCGCTTTGCTGTGCCCACGCCGCTTTGCGGCCTCCTGCCACAGCCCAAACACACCGATGCTGGTGCCCACCGCCTGCACCTCCCCCTCCGCCATAAACGAAGTCCCACAGTACTGGCAAGTGCAGTTCTTGCGCAACGGTTGCGTCAGTGTCACGGTGTGGTCGGTGCCAAAGAATAAGTAGTCCATGTGAGTCGTAAGCGAAAGCCCGGGAGAAGAATGCAGGGCAGTTTATGGTCAACTGCAAACAGCATCGTTTTCACACACTTGCGTATGCCACGATTCACTCGCGCCGGGCGGATCCCCCGTATAGCTCTGGGGCTTTTGCCGCAAGCCAGCACTGAGTTCGCAGCCCTCTCCTATGCTCGCACCCAGCTAAGGAAACCTCATATGCCCTCGCTCTTCCCCCCTATGCACCACGGTATAGCGCTGCTGCTCGCCAGTGCTCTGTGTATGGCCGCGCAGGCCAATCCCCATTTCGACCCCGCCAAGGCGCACCACACCCCCGATGGGTTTAAGAACAACTACATCGGGGCCATGGATAAACCGTTCAGTGAGTTGTTGAAGTGGCAATGGGAGGCGTGGCGGGGCGGGTTTCCACTGGCCGCCAAGGTGCCTACGCCGACACAAAGGCCAGATTTGCCCCGCATTCACAGCTACCAGCAAAGCGCGGGCGACAGCCAAGCCGGCCGCTCTGCCTCCACACCCGCGATTACGTGGATTGGCCACGCCAGTGTGTTGGTGCAGGCCGGGGGACTCAATGTATTGACCGACCCCATCTTCAGCGAGCGCGCCTCGCCGGTACAACTCTTTGGGCCAAAGCGGGTGGTGCCACCCGGCGTGGCGCTGGACGACCTGCCGCCCATCGACGTGGTGGTCATTTCGCACAACCATTACGACCATTTAGACCGCAGCAGTGTGGCCGCCCTGTTTGCCAAGGCCCAGGCGCAAAACCGTATGACTACATTCTTGGTGCCGCTGGGGCAAAAAACATGGTTCGAAAGCGTGGGCATCTCCAGTGTGGTGGAGTTGGACTGGTGGCAAAAACACACCGTGCGCGGGGTGGACTTTTACCTTACTCCGGTGCAACACTGGTCGGCGCGCGGCCTAGGGGACCGCAGCGCCACGCTGTGGGGCGGTTGGTCTGTGTTCGCTGAGGACTTGCATTGGTACTTTGGCGGCGACGCTGGCTATAGCAAGGACATGCTGGACACGCGTTTGCGCTTCGCGCAGCGCCACGGCGCAGAGCAAGGGGGCGGGTTCGATGTCGCCCTGATCCCAGTAGGTGCCTATGAGCCACGTTGGTTCATGCGCGAGCAACACATGAATCCCGCCGAGGCGGTGCAAGCCCACCTGGACCTGGGTGCCAAGCGCAGCATGGGCATCCACTGGGGCACATTTGCGCTGACTGACGAACCCCTGGACCAGCCCCCTATCGACCTTGCCAGCGCCAAGGCCGACAAGCAACTCACGGACACCGATTTCTTTGTGGTCAAAATCGGGGAGACCGTGGACTTGCCGCGGCGCAAATAAAGCGTTCCTGGGTAGGCGCCCAGACCGCTAGGTGCCGGATGCCGCCGCCGCGCGGGCCCGCGCCGTGTGCAATTTCTTGTAGCTGTCGATCAGGCGCTGGTGCCGCTCTAAGGTCTCCAGCTGCATGCCCGTTGGCGTCAAGCCGAAGAAGCGCACGCTGCCGTCCAATGCGCCCAACACTGCATCCATCCGGGGGGAACCAAACATCCGCCGGAAGTTGGCGATGTAATCGTCGAGCGCTAAATCTTCATCCAAGTGCACCTCCAGCACCACGTTCAAGGCTTGGTAAAACAGCCCGCGCTCGACCGTGTTGTCGTTGTACTGCAAGAAGGCGCCCACCAACTCGTGTGCCTCCTCGAACTGCTGCAAGGCGAGGTGGATCAGCAGCTTCAACTCCAGCACGGTCAACTGGCCCCACACCGTGTTCTCGTCAAATTCAATGCCGATCAAAGTGGCGATGTCGGAGTAGTCGTCCAGCTCGTTGTTCTCCAGACGATCCAGCAGCGCTTTCAGGCGCTTGTCGTCCAGACTGTGCACATTCAAAACATCGGCGCGGAACAGCAGGGCTTTGTTGGTGTTGTCCCAAATCAAATCATCGACCGGGTACACCTCCGAATAGCCCGGCACCAGAATGCGGCAGGCGGTAGCGCCTAGCTGGTCATACACCGCCATATAGGCTTCTTTGCCCATGCTTGTGAGAATGCCGAACAAGCTAGCGGCTTCCTCGGCGTTGGAGTTTTCACCCTGCCCAGAAAAATCCCACTCCACAAAATCGTAGTCCGCCTTGGCACTGAAAAAACGCCACGACACCACCCCGCTGGAATCAATGAAGTGCTCCACAAAGTTGTTGGGCTCCGTCACAGCCTCGCTGGTGAAAGTGGGCCGAGGTAAATCGTTGAGGCCTTCAAAGCTGCGGCCTTGCAGCAGTTCCGTCAGGCTACGTTCCAGCGCCACCTCTAGGCTGGGGTGCGCACCAAACGAGGCAAACACACCGCCCGTGCGCGGGTTCATCAAGGTGACGCACATCACCGGGTACACCCCACCCAGCGACGCGTCTTTCACCAGCACCGGAAAGCCTTGCTCTTCCAGGCCTTGAATGCCGGCCACGATGCCGGGGTACTTCGCCAGCACTTCGGGCGGCACATCGGGCAGTGCGATTTCGCCCTCCAGAATTTCGCGCTTGACTGCCCGCTCGAAAATCTCGGACAGGCATTGCACCTGGGCCTCGGCCAGCGTATTACCGGCGCTCATGCCATTACTCACAAACAGGTTTTCGATCAGGTTAGACGGGAAATACACCTGTGCGCCGTCCGACTGCCGCACATAGGGCAGCGAACAAATGCCACGCTCACTATTGCCTGAGTTGGTGTCGATCAGGTGCGAGCCGCGCAGTTCGCCATCGGGGTTGTAGATCTTTCTGCAGTAGTCATCCAAGATTTCTTTGGGCAGCGCGTCTTTCTTGCCGGGCTTGAACCAGCGCTCATTGGGGTAATGCACAAAGGCCGCGTTGGCGATGTCTTCGCCCCAATACGCACCAGCGTAAAAGTGGTTGTTGTTCAGGCGCTCTATGTATTCGCCCAAGGCCGACGCCAAGGCGCTTTCCTTGGTCGAGCCCTTGCCGTTGGTAAAGCACATGGGCGAGTGCGCGTCGCGGATATGCAGCGACCACACGTTGGGGACCAGGTTACGCCACGAGGCGATTTCAATCTTGATGCCCAGGGCCGCCAACACCCCCGACATATTGGCAATGGTTTGCTCCAGCGGCAGGTCCTTGCCCGCGATAAAAGTGCTAGCTTCAGACGACGGATTGAGGGTCAGCAAGGCCTGCGCATCGGCATCCAAGTTTTCGACCTCTTCAATCACAAACTCAGGCCCGGCTTGCACCACTTTCTTCACCGTGCAACGGTCAATGGAGCGCAAAATGCCTTGCCGGTCTTTGGCAGAAATATCCGCTGGCAACTCCACCTGAATCTTGAAGATTTGCTGGTAGCGGTTTTCTGGATCGACCATATTGTTCTGCGACAGCCGAATGTTGTCGGTCGGAATGTTGCGCGTGGAGCAGTACAACTTCACGAAGTAAGCCGCGCACAAGGCTGACGAGGCCAGAAAGTAATCGAACGGGCCAGGGGCTGAGCCATCGCCCTTGTAGCGGATAGGCTGGTCGGCCACCACCGTGAAATCATCGAACTTGGCTTCCAAACGCAGCTTGTCGAGAAAATTGACTTTAATTTCCATGGGGGCATTCCAAAATAGTGCTGCAAAACAGGGGCCAAGGGCTGCACAAGGGCAACGTGTGGGTCGAAGCCTGAAAGCCCGCGCTGGCCAAACTGCGGATTGCGGCGACTATAGACGAGGCTTGCAATTGCCCCTAAGAAACGAGCCCATCGCCAGTGCTTTACCAGCGTGCCAGCTTGTCCCGCAGCCCGCGTTTGATATCGGGGTTGGCAAAGCTAGCATCCACCGACGTTTGCGCCACCGCGCGCAGCACATCGTCGTTCCAGCCATAAGCCGCCTGGCACTGGGCGTACTCGCCTTCCAAACTCGCGCCCAGCAGCACCGGGTCATCGGTATTCAGTGACACCGGCACGCCGGCCAGGCGCAAGCGGTCGACCGGGTGGTCTTGCAAAGAGGGGTACACCCGCAATACCAAGTTCGACGTGGGGCATACGCCCAGCGGTATCTGCCGCTCTACCAGTAGCGCCACAAGCGCAGGGTCTTCAATAGCCCGCACACCATGGTCAATGCGGTCAGCCCCCAAGAGATGTATGGCATCCCACACGCCTTCGGGGCCGCTGGATTCGCCCGCGTGCACTGTGCGCCGCAGACCCGCGGCACCCGCTTTGGCAAACGCATCGGCAAACCGTGGCCCGGTGCGCCCCGCCGTGGCTTCGTTGCCATCCACCGACAAGGCGACGACGCGCGGGTGGCGCATGGCGATCAGCTGGTCCACGAGTTCGGCAGCGGCGTCACCCGTTTGGGTGCGCAGCACACTGACACACAGGCCCACAGGCGGCAGTCCGTCGTGTTCTGCGGCTTTGAAGCCTGCATCCAAAGCATCCACCATGGCAGGCAGGCGGCCATGCCATGCATCCCAATGCGTGGGGTTAAAAATTACATCGGCGTACCCCGCACCGCTGTCAGCCAAGCGCTTGGCGTAGCCGTAGCTCAGCTGGGCCAAGCGGTCGCGCGTATTGGCGAGGCCACAGGCCCAATCCAGAAAGTGCAAAAAGTCTGCAAGGCCCGCAAACTCAAACAAGCGCTCCTGCGGGCGTGGCAGGGCAATGCCCGCCTCTTGGGCCCACTGCGCCAAGACATGGGGCTCAAAGCACCCTTCCAAGTGCGCATGCACCTCTGCCTTGGGCAGGGCCCGCATGCGGGCAAGCTGCTCGGTGTTGGTCGATAAAACTGTGCCCATGGTGAACCCTTATGCAGTGCGACGTGGGCACCATTTTGCAGCGATTCAAAAGCTGCCTTATTGGCAAACTGGGATAGACGCTATATCCACCCATGCGCATCCACCTTTACATGATTCGCGAATTGAAAATGAACGGTCGTTCATTCATACATTACACTGCACCGTATGAACCAAGACCCACAACCCATGCGCCGCGAGCGCAGCACCGCGCAGCGCCGAGAGACCATTGTGCTGGCCGCCCTGCACTGCTTTGTAGAGAAGGGCTTTCACCAAGCCAGCATGCGTGACATCGCCACCCAAGCTGGCGTGAGTGTGGGCAATGTGTACAACCACTTCGCCGACAAAGACGCCCTGATTGCAGAAATAGCGGCGCTAGAAATGCAAGAACTGCATCCGTTGTTGGAGGCACTTGAGCACGCCGAACCGCTGGAGGGCTTGCTGCGCTTTGCCAAGCGATACGCAGCCATTTGCATGCAGCCCGACAACGTCATGCTGACCAGCGAGGTCATTGCAGAAGCGGCACGCAACCCGGCCCTTGCAGCGCTATTTGCGAAGAACCACGCCGTTTTGGTCACCGTGCTCAGCCGCACGCTGACGCGCGGCATGGACGTGGGCGCATTAGATGCCACGCTACCTCCCAGTGCGACGGCCGCGCTCATGCTGGACGCCATAGAAGGCCATGCACTGCGGGCAGCCTTGTTTGCCCCAAAAACAGCGGCCCTCAAGCGCGCCAATGAAGACCTTGCGACCCTGTTGCGCAAGCTGCTGACCCAATGAGCGAAGCCATGGGGACAGCACACACTGCACGCATCGTGGGCTTGGACCTGGCCCGCTGCCTTGCTTTGGTCGGCATGGTGATGGTCAACTTCCGCTTGGCGATGGGGGTAGACACTGGCCAGCCGAGTGGTTTACTGGCGCTGTTCAACGCCGTGCAAGGCCGCAGCGCCGCTACGTTTGTGGTGTTGGCCGGCATTGGCTTGGCCTTGGGTGTGCGACAACTGGACTACGGGGCCGCCGTGCACCAAACCTTGCGGCGCAGCGCTTTTTTGTTGCTCGTCGGCTTGCTCAACTCGCTCATATTCCCTGCCGACATCATCCACTACTACGCCGTTTACTTTGTGTGCGGCATTGCCTTGTTGCCACTGAGCCATCGCGCCTTGTTGGCGGTGGCGGCAGCCGTCACACTGGGCTTCCCTGTGCTGGCGATGGTCTGGGACTACAACTTGGGATGGAATTGGGCGACCCTGGACTATGTGGATTTCTGGACGCTGGGCGGCTTTTTTCGACACCTGCTGTTCAACGGGTGGCACCCCGTAGTTCCCTGGCTTGCATTTTTGCTGTGGGGACTGTTCTTGGCGCGCACCGCTTTGCATACAGCGCGGGTGCAATGGGCCATGGTGGTAGGCGGCGCAGCCCTGGCTGCATGTGCCCACGCTGTGTCAGCACAAGCCATCGCTTGGTGGCCCCAGCACGCGCAGTGGCTGGGGATCGCCCCCTTGCCACCCATGCCTTTGTACACGCTCGCCGGGGCGGGGGTGGCTAGCTGCGTCATTGGTCTATGTCTGGTGCTGGGCCAGCGCTGGGGGAAGTCGGCGGTGGTCCGCGTGGTCTTGCCCGCAGGCCGTATGACGCTGACCCTGTACATCGCGCACATCGTGTTGGGCATGGGCACCCTGGAAGCCATGGGCTGGCTGCGCGGCCAAAGCTTGCACCAAGTGGCTTGGGCGGCGGGCGTGTACTGTGCGCTGGCCATTGCATTCGCTTGGGTTTGGGCCCAGCGGTTCAGGCTGGGGCCGCTGGAGTGGCTGATGCGGCGTCTGACTGCTTAAACCACTGCGTGGTGCGCGGCACACGCCTGTGGTGCATTACCGGGCCAGTGTGAACGCCAACGGACCGCCATCGCACATGCCGTCTGACAGCACCAGCACCTGGTAAGTGCTGGCAGTCTCTTGCAGCACGGCCAAGGCTTCGGGCTTGAGCTCGGCATCACAGCTGCGCAACGCAACGCCACGGAGGTCCAGCGTGGCCAGGTGCTTGGTGCGCGCGCCTTGGGCGCTGGCTTTGCCGTCCCACCCGTGAATGGTCCACGCCACACCTTGGTTGGCTTTGCCATCGTCAGGGCCTGCCAATAGCAAAAAGCCGTCTTTCACGGCCACCATGTCGCGTATGCCGCGGTTCGCCCCCAAGGCTACCCGCGCCAACACTGGCTTGGGGTCACCCGCACCAAACAGTGCCTCGGCGTCCACCGAAAGCACCATGGCGGTGCCCTGCAGAACCGGGGCTCTGAAGCCAAAGTACAAACGCCCGTCACGCACGGCCAAGCCTTCGATGTTGATGCCCTGCTGCCCAGGCTCGGAGCCCAAGCATTTCCCATCGCCCACGTAAGCACTCAAGCCCGGCACCGACTGCATCACCGACCAGAGGCGACCGGTGTCCGCCACCGGGCCCGCTTGCGCCTTACCCGTCTGGGGATCTAGCGCCATGCGCACCACATGCCGGCTATCGGGATTGCTGGCGCAATCCGACCGCTTGGCCGAGTGCGAACCCGTGACATACAGATAGCGGCCATCGCTGGCTGCGCCTTCGGCGTCCAACTCACCATCACCACGGGCTAATTCCACCGGCTGTGGATCCGGCAGCAGTTGCCCGTCACGCGCCACGGCATAGCGCGCTTGCACGCCTTCGTCAAAGGCCATGAGACACACACGCTCGCCCTTGGCGTTCAAGTTGCAGGCTAGGCCACTGACCGAGCGGCGGGTTTTCAGCGCCTTTTTGTCTTTGAGCGCAAACTCAAACCCTGCCCCCGCAGACCATATGCCGCCTGCAGGTGCCACCCGCGGAGCGGGGGCCTGCGCCATGGCCCCCATGCCGCTCCCCAGGGCCAAAAGACACACCGCAACGTGGGCGGCGCGCGTTAGCGAAACACGGTGTATAGACATACTTTGAACTCATCCGTTGCATCAAACATGCGGCGAGTCTACCGAGACTAGGCACCACTCAGTCAAGCATCCATTAGGGTCTGACCACACTTGCACGCCAGTGCGGCACGGCCTATGCTTAGCTTGCCCATCTGCACTCTCCCACTTTTCAGGAGGCTTCTTATGTACAAGCGAATTTTGTTGGCTTACGACGGCTCACCCAGCGGTCAAAAAGCACTACTTGATTGCCAAGACCTAGCCCAGTGGTCACACGCAGAGTTGGCGCTAGTCGCCGTGCTCCCTTTGCATATTGGCCTAGTCGCCACCGAAGCGGGGGTCTACGACAGCGGCATGATGGAGCGCGAAAAACAGGCCATGCAAGAGGTCTTGGACGAAGGCCTAGGCCGCCTTAAAACCGCCGGCCACCAAGCCAGCGGCACTCTGCTGCACGGTGACACGGTCGAAGAAATCACCGAATACGCCAAGAAGATCAAGGCCGATTTGATAGTGGTGGGCCACAAACACTTAGACGGTTGGGCCGCTAGATGGTGGAAGAGCTCTGTGTCCAAAACCCTCATTGCCCACGCGCCCTGCAGTGTGCTGGTGGCTATTACCCAGTAGTCACCTAGCAGATCAGACAGAGTAACGCCCGGCGCTAAAAGGTGCTGGCTATCGCGGACACCGAGGCACCGCCCGTGGCATAGCTACCGACCACGGTCAGTGCACCGGTATTGGCGTTGACAGTAAAAGCTGTCACGTCATTGCTTACTTCGCTTCCCACATACAACAAGCTTTCGCCCGTCGCGGGCGCGTAAATGGACAAAGGCCGAGCACTCGCATTGGGTAAAACAAACGGACTTCCTGTCAACGCGGTCAGCGAGCCATTGGCATTGATGGTGTAGCCCGACACAGTATTGGTGCCGTAATTGGCCGCATACAAGAAGCTCTTGTAGCGGGCCAAGCCACTGGGTTGATTTAGCCCTCCGGCGCTGTAAGGGCTGCCCACCGTGGAAGCCAGCGTGCTGGCACCGCCAGAAAACCCAGAAATGCTGCTGGCCCCACTGGCGCTGTTGGCCACATAGACAAAGCTGCCGTAAACCAACACTGCGCTGGGGTTATTGCCCACGGTGTAAGTACTGGCTGCTGTGAGGTTGCCAAGGTTGTTGGCGGTGTAGGACCTCAGACTTCCGGGGGTTGTGTTGTTTGCCACATAGACCGCACTACCTGCCTCCCCAGACGCCAAGGCGCGCGGATTGGTCCCTGCGGCTACCGATGTCCCCGACACCAAGTTTCCACCCACAGACTCGTACTTGTTGACTGTTGCCTCGCCACTATTGCTCACGTAGACATAACCCAACTGTGACTGCAACACTTGGTAGGCGCCGCTGGCCCCTCCGCCAGCCCCAGTTTTCAGAGCCGTGCCAACCGCTGTCAACGCACCGTTGCTCGATTGAATGCTGTAGTTCGTCACACTACCATCCACCGTATTGGCAATGCTGGCCAAGCTACCAGACGCATGTACCACGATGGACTGCGGCTTATTGCCTGTGGCCACAGGGCTTCCCACGGTCGTCAGCGCGCCTGTGCTGGCGTTGACCGAGAAAGTTGTGACCGTATTGGAGTTCGCATTGGTCGCGTAGACAAGTCGCACCCGTCGGTCCCCGGAGCTACCCGAGGCTGAACCGCTGCCACCTCCGCCACAACTTGCGAGGAATACTGCCAACGAGATACAGGTCACTGCACTCAAAACGGACTTGCGTGTGCCATGGGAAGTAGAAAGGAGTCGCATAGTGATCAAAATGAATGGCCGCAAACGCCCTAAAGGCCTGAACACCCGGGGCGGAGCGTGAAAGATGGTGCTGAGCCTACCTGCAAATGCGCATCGCAAGCATGCGCAGCCCCCCTGAATTACCCACTGTTACTCGCTGAGCACAAAAAGAGGATCGCCGGGGCTACACGCCCCCCGCCATGCGCAACCTGCGTGCGGCATCCTCCGCACAGGCGTCGTCAATCTCGCGCAGCACCGCTTGCATGTCCACGTCGGCATTTTGGCGTTGGAATTGGCCGGTCAGCACCGTCTCATTGCTGAGCAAGCCCGCTTGGTACAGGCTCCAAATTTCTGGGCCGTAGTCCGTCTGGCGCAAGGCGGGGGCAAATTGGCCAAAGAAGTCACGCAGGTTGGCCACATCGCGCAGCAGCATGCGTTGGGCGTGGTTGTTGCCTGCAGCATCCACCGCCTGTGGCAGGTCAATGATGACTGGGCCGTCTACACCCTCTTGCCCATCCACACCCGGCGTATGCGCCAACAGAATATTGAACTCAGACAAGTCGCCATGTACCACCCCGGCGCACAGCATGCGCACCACCTCCCCAATCAGCGTGGCATGGTGGGCCAAGGCTTGCTCGGGGGTGAAGGCTACATCGTTCAAACGTGGCGCGGCATCCCCCTCAGCATCGGTCACCAGCTCCATGAGCAGCACACCTTCGTGAAAGTTGTAGGGCGTGGGCACCCGCACGCCTGCAGCGGCCAAGCGGTACAGCGCATCCACCTCAGCACTTTGCCACGCGGCCTCTTGCTCTTGGCGGCCAAAGCGGCTGCCCTTGGCCATGGCACGGGCGGAGCGCGAGCTTTTGACCTTGCGGTTTTCGGTGTAGTCCACCGCTTGGCGAAAGCTGCGGTTGGTGGCTTCTTTGTAAATCTTGGCGCAGCGGGTCTCATCGCCACAGCGCACCACGAACACCATGGCCTCTTTGCCACTCATGAGCTGGCGCACCACCGTGTCGATAAGGCCTTCTTCGATCAAGGCTTGGAGTCTGGGGGGAGCTTTCATGCAAGGGCTTTAGGTTAGAACAGTAGGTGATTGTGACCTGCGCTGCACCGTGAGCCGCTAGACTTCTACGCCAAGCCCCTACAAACTACTGCTCCCCCTGCAACGAGACACCCCACCGTGATTGAAGACGCATTACAACTGGCCGCGCAAGGGCGCACCTTGAGCCCACCCAACCCCTCGGTGGGCTGCATCATTGCCACCGCGGACGGCACCGTACTTGGCCAGGGCCATACCCAACAAGCAGGCGGCCCCCATGGCGAGGTCATGGCCTTGCGCGACGCCGCCGCGCGGGGCCACTCCGTAGTTGGAGCCACGGCTTATGTCACGCTAGAACCTTGTTCCCACCACGGCCGCACAGGCCCGTGCTGCGACGCACTGGTGGCTGCGGGCATTGGCAAAGTGGTGGCCGCCATGGCCGACCCCAACCCCTTGGTGGCTGGCCAAGGCTTCGCCCGCCTGCGTGCAGCCGGGGTAGAAGTTGAAGTGCTAGCGCCCACCGACCCACAGGCCCTGGCGGCCCGCGCACTCAACATCGGCTTTTTCAGCCGCATGGTGCGCAAAACCCCCTGGGTGCGCATGAAAGTGGCCGCGTCCTTAGACGGAAAAACCGCCTTGCCCAACGGCGTGAGCCAGTGGATTACCTCCCCTGCCGCGCGGGCAGACGGCCATGCGTGGCGCGCGCGCGCCAGTGCTGTGCTCACAGGCATAGGCACGGTGCTGCAAGACCAGCCCCGGCTCGATGTGCGCTTGGTGCCCACCCCACGACAGCCCCATGTAGTGGTGGTAGACAGTGGCTTGCAGACGCCCCCCAATGCTTCTCTTTTTATAGCTGGTCGCGCAGTCTATATCTACGCTGCAGCCCAAAATGCCGAGAAACAAAGGGCATTGGAAGCCGCAGGCGCCACCGTTATCTACTGCCCCGGCCACCATGCCGACGGCACGCCCACCGGCAAGGTCGACCTGGCCGCCCTGCTGCGCGACCTGGGCCAGCGCGAGATCAACGAAGTGCATGTAGAAGCGGGCCACAAGCTCAACGGCTCGCTGGTGCGTGAAGGGCTGGTGGACGAATTTTTGGTCTACCTCGCCCCGCTGCTCATGGGCCAGGGCAGCGGCATGGCCGACTTTGGGCCGCTAACCGAACTCAGCGGTGCCACCGCGCTGCAATTCACGAGCATTGAGCAAGTGGGCCCTGACCTGCGGGTGCTGGCGCAGGTGCAAGGGCGCGATCAGTTTTAGCCGCTAGCGCGCACACCATGGACCTGTTTGACGACCTGCCGCTGCAAGACACCGCGCCGCAAACCATTGCGCCGGGTGCGGTGCTCTTGCCGGGTCTAGCGCGTGCGTGGGACGATGCTCTGCTACACGCCGTGGACACCGTGCTCAGCCAGTCGCCACTGCAGCACTTGGTCACGCCCGGGGGCTACACCATGTCGGTCGCCAGCACCTGCTGTGGGCCGCTGGGCTGGGTGTCGGACGCGCAGGGCTACCGCTATGGCGCGCTCGACCCGCGCAGCGGACAACCCTGGCCCGCCATGCCACCGGTGTTTATGGAATTGGCACAAGCGGCCGCTACACAGGCGGGCTACAGCGGCTTTCAACCCGATGCCTGCTTGATCAACGAATACGTGCCCGGCGCGCGGCTCTCGCTGCACCAAGACAAAGACGAAAAAGACCTGCGCGCGCCCATCGTCTCGGTGTCTCTGGGCTTGCCTGCCATCTTCCAGTTTGGCACCACCCAGCGCAACGGCCCCACGCAGAGGCTGCGCTTGGTGCATGGCGACGTAGTAGTCTGGGGCGGCCCCTCGCGGCTGGCTTTTCATGGCGTGCTGCCGCTGGCCGATGGCCACCACGCGCGCGTGGGCCGCAAGCGCATCAACGTGACGTTTAGGCAAGTGCGGCCGAAGCGACAGGTTCAGCACGACATCAACTAAACCGCGCATGCCATCGCCACTGTCCAGCCAAGTTCGGTCCAGCCTGTTTGCCCAACTTGCGGCCATGGAAAAAGCAGGGCTGCCAGCAGACCGCGCATGGGCCCTCATCCAACTGCCCAAGGTGCCACAGGCCCACATGCAGGCGGTGTCCAACGCCATTGCACGCGGCGCCAGCCCTGCAGTTGCGGCGCAAAAAGCAGGCCTATTCACGCCCTTGGAAGCCAGCTTGGTGCGCGCAGCGCTGGCGGCAGGCAGCCCCTTGCACGTGTACCAGCGCTTGGCGCAGACCTGTGGGCAGCGCGCCATCAACGAAGGCAAAGTGCGCTCTGGCATGGTCTTGCCCGCAGCGATGCTAATCCTCGCCTTGCTCATTGGGCCAGCACCACAGCTTGTGGCGGGCACCCTGACTGCGGGGGCCTATCTGCTACACGTGCTCAAACCCCTGCTTGCACTTGCGGGCCTTTTCTATGTGTTCAAGCAGGCCAAAGCGTCGGCGAGCGCGAGCGCCTGGCCCTTGAAGCTACCTTTAGTTGGCAAAGTCATTGCTAGACAAAACGCGCTCTACTTCTTTGAAAGCTTGGCCCTGCTGCTAGAGGCGGGCGTTGCCATGTTCGAAGCCCTGCCCACCGCCGTTGCCAGCATTGAGAACGCACGCATTCGCAAGGCCTATGCCCAACTCAAACCCACCATGCAACGCGGTGCGCCACTGTCACAGGCACTGGTGCAGAGGATTGCAGCCCCCATGTACTTGGGCCATGCAGACGTACTCGAATTCATCGCCACCGGCGAAGCCAGCGGCACGCTGCCAGAGATGCTGTTTCGGCATGTCAACGCTGAGGCAGAACGCTTGGCCCTGTATTGGTCCAACGTTGCCGCATGGGCACCACGCATTGCCTATGCATTGGTTGCGGGGTGGATGGCGTATGGCTTGCTGACGGGGGACGCATTGCGGGTGCAAGATGTGAGTAAGCTGTACTGAAATGGGTAGAGGTTTACTCAGTCTGCCCCGCCTGCAATGCCTACATCGGCGGGTCCCTTCCCATCGTTACAAGTCCTGAGCGATACCGTATTTTTTGAATATGGCGGACAACTCACCGTTGGCCTTTAATACCTTGAACGCTGCGGTGATGCGCGCATCCACGCCAGGGTCCAGCTTTTTCGACACCACAATAAAGAGAGGCTGAGGTTCCAGGGAAGTGGGCAGCACCCGTAGTTTTTCGCTAACCATGGGGTCCCGCATTTGCGCAGCCATCAGGTAGTCGATGTTGTAGTAAAAGCGCCCACGCTTGAACACCAACTTGCGCAGATTTGCGGCATTGTCCGTACTGCTGTCATCCACCACAACGCCTAGCTGCTTCAACCTGTCGGCGAAGACCGTGCCGCGCCGCACGATCACCGGATGTTCCAGAGACAGAGTTTTGAGCTGCTGCAAATCGCGCAATTGCTCGATGGGGTCATCAGCGCGCACGGCAACCACCATGTGGCTGGTCGTGATCTTCTGGGCGTATCGCACGATGCCATCGCGGTGTGGACTCTGGCCAAACCCACAGTTGATGGCGTCGGTACCAAGCGCTAAGGCCTGCTCGTTGAGCGACAGCGAAAGCACTTTGTTAGCACCTCGAATTTGCAGAGAGGGATCAACGCGCTCCAGCGCGGCATACAAGTCGGGACAGACACCAGAAGCCACTCCGTCCTTCACCACAAAGAATGGCTCGGAGTCCCGCGCCGAGGTACTTAACTCTGTGGCTTGGGACGCAAAGCCAAACAGTACAACTTGAAGCAACGCGCAACCCACTGCCGCCCGCGCACGCAAAGCCCAACACCGTGTATCTCTCATCGCACAACTCCTTGCAATCCGTATGGGCTTGCGCCAATCCTTGGGTCCTCCATTGCGCCCACACCAAAAAGTTGGCGTTGGACATGACTTAGGACGCTTGGTTTGACGTCATAGCTTTCCTAAGCCAACGATCTGAGCAGCTGCAGTATGTCTACGGGCTCCGCACGTTGGCGGTAGTCGGCCTCCACATGCCGATAAATCACTTCGCCCTCGGTATCAAAAACAAAGGTAGCAGGCACGGGTAACACCCACTGCCCATTTCCGTTGAGACTTGGCAGGTCATTGCCAACGCTGGCGTACATCTGCGCTAGGTCTGGTGGCAATGTGAAGGCAATACCAAAAGCGTGTGCAGCAGCGAGTGATGAGTCGCTCAACACTGGGTACGCCAAGGCATTTTTCTCTTTCGTGCTCAAAGACGCATCAGGCAGTTGTGGCGATATGGCAATGAGCTGCGTGTGTACGGCCGCAAGCTCGGGCAACAAGCGTTGCCACTCTCGCAGGGTCAAGTTGCAGTACGGACACCAACCGCCCCGGTAGAAAACGACCACAGTGCGCTTGCCAGCGTGAAGCGCTTTGAGTTGGACAGGGCTTCCTGTTGCAGACAACAGTTCAACGCTTGGGAGGCTTTCCGCCATGCCGAGTGCGGTGTGCTCAATGCCACTGGCCTGGAGCTGGGCCGTAGCGCTTTCCATCATCGCCACCCGCTCTGGCGCAGCGCGCTGTTTGAATCCGGCTTGATAGTCCGAAAGTTGGGTTTTCAGTAGTGTCATGAATAGCTCCGTTGGGAAAGATGGTTGGGATTAACAGGCAAGGGGGTGGCCTTTGCAGGGGAGCCAGTCACGGTCCATACCAAGCCAGCAATCGACACCGCAAGGCCTAGCAACTCCAAGCCAGAGGGCGTGTGGTCGAGCACTGGCCATGCAAGCAGCGCTGCAATGCCAGGTGCTAACGCAGGAAACACGGCAGCACGCGCGGGCCCCAAGAGTGACACCATTTTGGAATAGGTGTACAGCGTGCCGACGCCGGCAATCACACCCTGGATCAGCGCTTCGGTCACCACAACGGCGGTGGCCGTTGCCAGCAGCCGATCCACACCCACGATGCCGACGTACAAAGGCACATAAGTGATCAATGCCGAAAATGAAATGACTGCGGTGCTTGTCAGAGGGTTGAGGCCGTTCTTGCGCATGACGATGCCAAAGCCCGCCCACAAAGTACCTGCCGCTATGAACAATGCGTCTCCCCACAGGGCTTTACCCACTAGGCTGGAGAGTTCGAGCCCGGAAAGAATGACCAAGCCCATGATGACGATGGCGATTCCACTGAGCTTGCGCAAGGTCAGCCGGTCTTTCAAGAACCACACCGACATCAGCGTGCCCATCACGCTCATCGCCGTGAATGGAAACACCGCGGCGTGGCTGGCCGGGGCCCACTGCAAGGCAGTGAACATCAAGAGGCCAAAAAGCGGCCCTGCCAATACGGACACGGCAAGCCATGCCCGCCATTGGGCAAAAAACGCTGCGGAGTCCGCGCGCACGACTCGCACCAAAACGGGCAATGTGAGTGCACCCGCAATCGAGAAGCGCAAGAAGGTCATATCGACTGCGCGCATGCCGTGGCCAATGCCCCAGCGCGCAAACACGGTGTAGAGCGCGCCAATACTGGCCGCCGCAAGCCCCACGGCAATGCCCTGCAACAGGCGGCGGTCGGTGCTCATGCTGTTGCGAGCTCGCGAACGTCAGCCAGCGCCACGGCTGCTGGGAAATCCACTGGGATTTTTGTGGTGCTGTGCAAGTAGTTGCTGATGGTTTTGTCGCCAATCACCACCATCACATCAACCAGGTTGCCCTCGCTCCAACCTGCAGCAAAGAACGCTTGGACCACAGCGTTGTCAGCATGGCCACGGGTTTGTGCCACGTTGCGCACCAGACGGGCCAGTGCATCTAAGCGCGCGTCGAAGGGTGCTGTGCCTGCACGAACCTGCAGCACTTGTTCTTCGGTAAAACCCACCATCTTGCCCAGCATGCTGTGGGCTGCGAGGCAGTAGGCGCACTGGTTGACTTCACTCACGGCCAAGTTCACCACTTCGCGGGCCTTTGCGGACAGCGAGCTCTTGGCATTCTGCAAAGTCAAGTAGGTAGTCAGCGCGGTGTCTGAATGCGCAATGGTCGCGTACAGGTTGGGCACAAACCCAAGGCCTTTCTTCAGGTTGTCAAAGAGCGCCTGGTTGGCGGGAGAAACTGATTCATAGGTGGGAACAGCTACGGTTTTCATGGGGTGTCCTTTCGAGACGGGTTGTTGATGGACTGAAGTGTCTTCTTGTTCCCAAATCAGCGGTAGCCTGAAAAAATGACTAACATCCATTCCACTCAGGAATTAATAGGAGCCATCTGTGGACCGCCTACAAACCATGCAGACCTTTGTCCGGGTCGTGGAGACCGGCAGCTTTTCGGCCGTGGCGCGCGAGCAATCCACCACGCAAAGTGCGGTGAGCAAGCAAGTTGCAGCGCTTGAAAAATACCTTGGGGTGCGCCTGCTGGCGCGGTCCACCCGTTCGCTCAGCCTCACAGACGAAGGGCTACGGTACTTCGAAGAAACCCGGCGCTTGGTGGGCGAAATCAGCGAGGCGGAGGCGCACTTACGCCAAGGCGAACGCACCCTGTCAGGCCCGCTGCGTGTGGCCACTGCGGTTGGTTACGGTTTGCGCGTACTGCTGCCGCATGTGCAATCTTTCATGCAATTGAACCCAGACGTGCAACTGGACTTCAAGCTCGATGACGGCTATGTGGATCTGGTGGAACAAGGTGTCGACGTAGCCGTGCGTTTGGGGGCACTGGCAGACAGCACACTCATTGCCCGTCGGGTGGCAACCTCCCAACGCTTGCTCGTAGTCGGAAAAAAATACATCAAGAAGCTTGGCAAGAGCAAACCCCTGCCCCGTGTACCGCAAGACCTTTTGAGCCACGACTGCCTCATTTACACCGGCCTGCGCACACGGAACAACTGGGAGTTCAGCACCGCGGACGGGTCGTCCGTAGCAGTGCGGGTACACGGCCCCATGCAAACCAATAGCTCTGAAGTCCTGCGCGCATCGCTACTGGCCGGGGCGGGCATTGGCTACATGCCGGACTGGACCTTTGCCGACTTGCTGGCATCGGGTGAGGTGGTGGTACTGATGCCGCAATGGCAAGTGCCGCCTATTCCGATTCATTTGGTTAGCCCAGCAGCGCGCAAACACTCGGCCAAGGTACGTGCCTTTAACGAGCATATTGCAAACGCGCTCCGCGTAGAGTGAGCCACAAGGATCAGAACCCATCAACCAGTGACGCAACGCGGGTACACCAGCACATGGAGCGCGCGGTACTTTATGCAAAGATGCACCCATGATGACACCTCCACCACTTGCCACCCTGCTGCGCGACGTGCGCGCCTGTACCCAATGCGCTGAACACCTGGCAGACGGTGTGCGACCCGTACTCCAAGTGGATAGTGGCGCCCGTATTTTGATAGCTGGGCAGGCCCCTGGGCGCAAAGTACACGCCAGTGGCGTACCGTTTGACGATGCGAGCGGCGAGCGGCTTCGTAGCTGGATGGGGATTGGGCCAGACGTGTTTTACGACGCTACACAAGTTGCTATCCTGCCTATGGGGTTTTGTTACCCTGGAACCGGTAAATCTGGCGATCTGCCACCGCGCAAAGAATGCGCCCCCCTATGGCGCGCGCCCTTGCTAGCCGCCATGCCGCGCATTGCGCTGGTGTTGGTGATTGGCCAGTACGCACTCGATTGGCACCTGCCGCAATGCGCAGGCGCAACGCTCACAGATACCGTGCGCAACTGGCGCAGCTTCGGGCCAGGCGTGTTGCCACTGCCGCACCCTAGCCCACGCAACAACATCTGGCTCAAAGCAAACCCTTGGTTTGTTGCAGACGTAGTCCCTAACTTGCAAGCGAGGGTGTCAGAGATACTGAGCAAATAGTGCGCTACGCGAGCCAACGTGAAGCACTGCCCACTGCCGTTGTCAGCAACGAAAACGCAAGTAGCAGTAAGGCGTATGCCCAACTCCAACCCACCATGCAACGCGGTGCACCACTGTCACAGGCACTGGTGCAGAAGATTGCAGACCCCATGTACTTGGGCCATGCAGACGTACTCGAATTCATCGCCACCGGCGAAGCCAGCGGCACGCTGCCAGCGATGCTGTTTCGGCATATCAATGCTGAGGCGGAACGCTTGGCCCAGTATTGGTCCAACGTTGCCGCATGGGCACCACGCATTGCCTATGCAGTGGTCGCTGGGTGGATGGCGTATGGCTTGCTGACGGGGGGTGGATTAGGCACGCGGATTACAACGATTTAGCAAAAAATCAAGGGCGACGAAACACCGCTTGTATGCGCGTCACACCTAAAACGGACGACAGCAATGGGCTGCAAGCGGTCGGTCAGATTTCCAGAAGACGGTCATTGAAACGCTACGACTTCACCCATTAACGTCGAAGTTGAGCCGCGAGCGGCGGCTGGGCACGGAAGGCCCAGAATGAAATGCGGGCCTGGAGTGACCAGCCGTTGCGAGTCGGCTCGAACGCCGGGTTAGGCCTCACTGCGATAGCTCCTCAATGTATTGTAGGTATGTGCTCGGCGTGGCATTCAGGAGCGACCACGCACGTTTGTAGCAGCCTGAAGGCAACTGGCTGTCAAGAGCGACGACCTGCTCAAGCGCCGCAGGGTCTTTGGTGTGCAGCAGCGACGCCTTTTGGAGTGCCAGCAGGTGCAAGTGATTTCGGACGCAAATGGGTTGAGATGAGTGCTGGGCAAGTAGCGGCGACATCTTGGGAGTGTTCCGCGAGACGAACCCGTGCAATGCCTCGTGGAAGACTGTGTCGATCTTGTATCGCATCGGTACAGGCTTGGCCGTGAAGCTGCGCAGTGCGTAGCGCATGTTCACCGTGACCCCGAAGAATGAGTTGGAAGGCTGGTCCGTAAGAGTCAGATGGACTGTCTCGGGCGCGGAGAAAGGCTTCTTGGTCGTGGCCGCTACGGCTTCGACGAGTGCAGGACCAATCGACTCCCAAAGTTTGACGATTTCTGGAAGTCGTTCATTCAGTTCGATGGACCACTCTGCCTGGACAGACTGACTTTCGGCCTTTTGGTCGAATACAAAATGCGTGGTCAATCCAAGGTCAGCTGCGGACGCTGAGGTTGCCGCTAGTAGTAGTGCTGACGCTGTCGGAATACGCATGCTTTTGGTGAGGCCTAACGTTGGAGGCAACTGGGCCGCAACATTTGCGGCGGAGCCGCCTCCTGATGTTGTGGGTCCGCGTTGGCCGAAATGTTAAACATCATGCTTCTCCGAGGGTAACAAGGCTTCAAGAACACGCAAGGGCGCAGGCAAGAAAGTTTGATCTAAGCCGAGATCGAACAATAACTTGTTTCCAAAGGTTGCCTCAGACCATGCAACGCCGCGCACCTCAATATGACCGCCCGCAGTACCCACAAACTTCAAAGTGAATTGTTCGTCTCGCGGAGATAGCGTTGCCTCGCCCTTCAACGTTTCATATAGCGTTCGAAGTTGAGTGGTGAAGGGGACCATGTCCTCTACATCAAGCAAAGGGCGAATACTCGCATTGAAACAATGAACCGCAATTTCAACCTCGGCTTGAGCCCAGCCCTGCTCGCAGTAAGAGCCCGGCAGCGTGATCTTTACGTACTCGGTCTTTGTGCCGAAATAGACGACGCTCATGTGATGTTTAACGTTCACGCTCAACCGACGCCGAAGGCAGTCGGCTGCAGCACAAGGTTAGACAGCATGGTGGCCTGAATCTCAAGAGACACCTCCGGAATGTGCAAGCCGAACCTTGAGTTTCGTGATGAGTTCTTCCTGTCTTTGGGTCAGACCACAAATGCAGTTCGCTGGGTCAAGAACAGCGGAACCAACGGCATCAACGGCAGGGCAGTCTGGATCGTGCTCAGCGTACGAGCCCAGAAAGATTCGTAATTCACCGATTAGAGGATCTTCGATATTGCTCATGTGGACTGCTGTCTAACGTTGGAGCCAAGAGGCGCCGCAGGCGTCCGACTTGGGCGCCCCGTTAAACGACCATTTCATGGCGCCAGCCCTCCGTGATTCGTTTCACCAAAAGAGTGTCGTTGATGACACCTCTGAGAGGAAGCGTTTCCATTCCGGGCTGCAAGTCTCCGATGCGCCATTCCTTGCTTCCATCCCAGAGCCACCACAGCCTCTTTTCATTTCCTATACCAGCGCTGGAGCGAAACAGCGGAAACACGCTCGCCTCGGGTGACAAGGGTTGCGCTCCCACTATTTGGACTATCCCTCTGCTACACGCAGCACCTAACGGAAAGAAAGTCAAAAACTGCGGCGCCGCAACGCTGACCCATGAGAAGTCATCCGGTCTCTTCGTGAACACTTGAGGTAGCACGCGAAGCAGCGCGCCGTATGCCGCATGCTTGTGCGTGTATTGAGCGTAAGCTAACCCGGAACCCACTGTGATTTCAATGACATCGCCGATTTTCGGTCGGGTACGCAAGACAGGTGTCATGGCCGTTTAACGTTTGAGCTGAGCCGACCGTGGAGGCGAGGCCCACTGGCCGACGAGGCCAACATGCTACTGCGGCCTGGGCGGCCAGTGGGCCTTGCCGGAGCGGGTCGGCTCCAGCGAAGGGTTAGCCGTCACTTGCGGGACGGCGGAAGTTGAGGTCCTATGTAGTCGACCCAGGCCTTGACTTTGGATGCGTCGCCCATCTGGTCGAGGTCAATCGGCCGCACCTTGGAAGGTAGGTCACGCAATTCCTGCCATCGCTTTGCGCCGTCTTCAACACTCAAAAGAATAGCCGTACCGTGCGAGACAAAGAAGAACTCGCGTTGATTCTTGCCAAAGACGTCTCGGTACGAGATCGACAGTATTGACTTCGGTCCTTCGACTCCAAGTCCATCGGGGAAAAAATTCCTGGCTGTCTCGCTCAGCGATAGGAACTTCTGATGATTCCTGTGACCGACGAGCGTTGCAAGCTCGCCCTTCTGTCGTCCAGTGTTGAAAGTCGAATGAAAGTACCCGTTAAGTGGCTGTTGGAATACTGGCTCTCCATATCGCCCGATTTCAAGCCACGTAATCGACTCCGAGTCGAAGTTCTTGACAGGTCCGCCGTCTGACGAGACGACTATGTGGCGGTCAGTGAACTTGCTGCCATCAGGATCTTCCTTTAGAAGCGGTGACTGCACCTCAATCTGTGGAGCTAGGCTAATGACTGCAGCTTGCGCTTGAAGATCCGCGGCCTTGTATTGAGCGATCGATGCAACGACGCTGGCCGTCGTAAGAACGATACCTAGCAGAGAGAAGACGGTTGTCGGACGGATGCGGCGCATATGGTGGGTTGTGACGGCTAACGTTGGCGATGATTGGGCGACATCGGTGTGGCCAATGTCGAAGAATGGATGCAGCGCTGGCCACCGGTGGCGGTCCAATCGATCAACATGTTAAACCTCAGGCCACGACGCAAGTTGCCTCCTCGGCTTGTACTCGAACTGCGAAGCCCGACATAAACTCAAATATGACGTGCATGTCTTCGTCCACTCGTTCGATTGCTCCGTAGCTCTCTTCTGAAGTTTTGTCCGCAGCCACGACCAACACGGTACCTAAGCAATCATCTTCAGTAAATGGTTTCTTCAAGTCCCGGGATTTCGCAGACAAGTGGCTTACGCCTCGCATTTGTATTTCAAGATTGTGGGGCGTATTAACGGGCACCCAGTCACCAATGCACCGTTGCCACCGCAAGATCAAAGTCTGATTGGCGACGTCATACGCCAGACCACTGAAATTGAAGTTGTTGTGCAAGTCGTAGCCTGTTTCACCAACAGTGATTTCTACATCAGAAAGCGTAAAGCCGTGAAAGCGCATATGAGGCTTAACGTAATGTCCAGAGCAAAACTTGCTCTATAAGCTGGCCGCTGCTCCATAAGTTGGACATGAAAAACTCCTAAAGATGGCTTGCAGTCTTGCTTGCGGAGGTTTTGCCTGAAATTTATACAGTTATCAAAACATCGAAAAACCCCGCAGGCTTTTTTCGAGCGATTCTAGCCACGGACAGGCCAATTTTTACAAATGCGAGCGCCAGTTGTATGACTGCAATCGCGGCAAAGCAGACTCGGCAGCCAAGGATAAACCTTGGGCTGTGACGCGTGGGGGCGGCTGGCTTGCCGCCATGTGGACGGCCCACACTGCAATGCGTTACCAGCGCAACCGGCCGCACACACCGCTGGACGTGGTGGAGCGCCGTGCGCTGCTTGACCTCGGTCTCATTACGCAGCAACATTCTCCAGTTGGGCTGCTGCTGCCGCACCCTGCGGTGGCGGTCTGAAGCGTCACATTGACAACATTGAGAAACTGCGAGACCACATGGCTACATGGAAACTTCATAAGCTGCAGTGGCCGCTTGCGGCATTGAGTGTGGGTGTGGCGGGCTATGCCTTGGTGGCCTACAGCTTGGTTCCGTTGGGGAATTTGGTGCACCCGCAGATGAAGCTGAGTTTTGAAGCCCATCGCATGGCCATCCTCACGCATATCTTTTGCTCTGCGCTGGCCATGCTGCTGGGTCCATGGCAGTTCATGCCGGGCCTGCGCGCGCGCCAGCCCGCGCTGCATCGCTGGAGCGGACGCCTCTACCTGCTAGCGGGAGTACTACCGGGTGGTGTAGCCGGTTTGTATGTCGCAAGCTTTGCATTTGGTGGCGCAGTCAATCAGCTCGGCTTTGCCATGCTTGCCGTGTTGTGGCTGTTTAGTGGCTATGCCGCCTACCGCGCGATCCGCAATGGCAATATCCAGGCGCACCGGCAATGGATGTTGCGCAACTTTGCGCTGACGTTTGCAGCGGTCACTCTGCGCATTTACCTCGGCACTTTTGCGGCCATGGGCATCCCGTTTGAAACCTTTTATGCGTGGCTGGGTTGGCTGTGCTGGGTCCCCAATGTGTTCGTTATTGAGTGGTATGCCCGCCGCAACCAGTGATTGACACGGACAGGAAATTCAAACCCATGGGGCCAACTATGTGTCGGGATTGGGGCTAGCTAAGGATTCAGTCGCACTAAGCGCTCGGGCTGTTGATTTGCACTGAAAACCAAGTTCCCTTCAAAACACTGAAATTTCGCAAGGCTGCCCTTGCAAAGAGAGCCTTTAGGTTTGGGCAGATGACTGGCTTAAGACATAGATGTAGGCATCGACCAATCCTCGATCCAGATGTACCTTAGTCTCTACGCGCTCGTAGCCACTTCCTTCAAATGCATCCAAACGTGGCAAATGCGCAGCCAGCTTGTCGGAACTGAAAAGGAAACCCTGAACTTCCCCACCGTTGTGGTCTAAGACTATCCCTGGATAGCCTACCTTTGCACCCCATCCTTCTTGCAACAGTGTGCCCCTCACTGTGCCGGACTCCCACGTTCCGGGAATGTCGGCAAGCACATGTTCGTTGGGCCTACCGGGCGCCAAAGTGCCATAGACGAATAGGTGGTTAAGCATGATTTGTGGGATTTAAGGGTTTAAGTGTTGAACTACTACTTGTGGAGCGAAAACAAATGCTGCAAATGCTACCGCTTTACGCTACCCAATGCCATGAGACGACTATCGCGGCTAAGCATTGCTCTATCGAACCTGCGAGTGCATGGCGTTCTCAAGGAGTTCATCTTGATCACGCAGTCATGCTTGGGCAGTTCTGTACTGGGACGAATACCCCACAAGCACTAACGGGTGCTGGCAGTCGATGGCACAACTGCCCCTCACCCAATCACCGACCACCCCGCATGGCGGTTGACTTTGTTGTTCTCGTATTCCCAAATCGTGCCGCAGCGTTCGCAGCGGTATTTGGTGATGGTGACAGCGCCGTGCTTGTGTTGCACGGTGCGGTGGGTGCCTTGCATGAGTTCGGGGTGGCCTTTGGCGCGGCGCCAGTTTTGTTGCACGCCGGCGCAGGACTCGCACAGCTCCGCTTGAGGGCTTGCTGGTTCTGGGGTGGTGTCTTGGGTCATGGAGTGCTTTACAAAGTTAGGGGCCACGGTGGCACATGCCGTGCGGCGCAGGGGGTGATTGTCGCCCAGCGCGCGCATGGGGCTTAGGCCAGAGGCTTGCACTGTATGGTTGCATCCACTGATACAGCGCATGCACGGCACACACAGTCTGTGCCTTGGCACACGCGGGGTAGGCACCTACAGTCAAAGGCCTAACTGCTGGAGAGCGCCCGTGTTGACCGATTTACTGCCCTTGATGACCTATTGCTTTGTCATGTCTAGCACCCCGGGGCCCAACAACGTGATGCTGGCCACCTCTGGCGCCAAGTTTGGCTACCTAGGCGCACTGCCGCAAATTTTGGGGCAAAACACGGGCGTGGCCATTCAAACCTTTATCACCTGCATGGGCTTGGGCAGCGTGTTTGTGGCCTACCCTGTGTTGCACCAAATACTGCGCATTACCGGCGCGGTGTACCTGCTGTACTTAGCTTGGAAACTCAGCGGCAGCTCCATGGGGGCTGCCCGTGAGAGCAAGCCGCTCACCTTCTGGCAAGCGGCGCTGTTTCAAGGCGTGAACCCCAAAACTTGGGTGAAGTCTGTCACCCTGGCCTCGGTGTTCATGCCGATTGGTATGAGCCTGCCCATGGGTGCGTTGCTGGTCACAGTGATTGGCAGCCTCATTGGCTTGCCCAGTGCGTCTATGTGGGCCTTGTTTGGTGTGGCCATTCGCCAGCTGCTGACCGACCCCATCAAACAACGCGTTTTCAACCTGACCATGGGTGCCATGCTGGTGGTTCTCGCGGTGAGCTTTCTGCGCTAACCTTGGCCCATGTTTTCGCTAGACCGCAACGCCCCCACCGCGCTGGCCGACCAGATTGAGCTGCGCCTGCGCGAGCTGATTGCGGGCGGCCAGCTGCCAGCCACTGCGCGGCTCATGTCCATACGCCAGTTGGCGGCGCAACTGGCGGTGAGCCCCAACACCGTGGTCACGGCCTATGACCGCTTGATGGCGCTGGGCCTGATCGAATCGCGCGGCACGGCGGGCTACTACGTGCGTGAAACCCGCAACACCAGTTTGCCTGACGCCTCCGCACTCGAAGCGGGTGAAGAACAAGACGGCGTGTGGCTCGCGCAGCAGGCCAACGACCAACCCACGGGCCTCTTGTTGGCCAGCAGCGGGGCGCTGCCACCCTCTTGGCTCGAAGATGGTGTACCCGCCGCAGTGGTGCACCGCGGCTTGGCGCGGGCGACAGCGGGCATGGCCTCGCGCTGCCCGCCGCAAGGCCTGCCGGACTTGCGTGAACGCATTGCCATGTTGTTGCGTGGCCAGGGTATTGCCGTAGATGCGGGGCGCATTCTCACCACCTTTGGCAGCACCCACGCCATTGACCTGATCTGCCGGGCTTTTTTGCAGCCCGGCGACACCGTGCTGGTGGAAGACCCAGGCTACTTCTTGATGTTTGAGCGCCTACGCAAAGACGGCATTCGCATCATCCCCATCACCCGCCGCCCCGATGGCATGGACTTGGAGCAACTAGAAACTGCCTGCCGCGAGCACCGCCCGCGACTGCTGTTCATCCAAACCGTGCTGCACAACCCCACTGGCTGGGGCAGCAGTGCCGCCAATTTGCACAAGGTGCTGGTCATGGCCCAGCAACACGGTTTTTTGATTGCAGAAGACGATGTGCACGGCCACTTCCACTCAGGCCACGCCACGCGCGTGGCCAGCTTGTCGGGCCTGGACCGGGTAATTTACTACTCCAGCTTTTGCAAGGCGCTGAGTCCCGCTTTGCGCATGGGCTACATGGCCGCAGACCACTCGCTGCTCAAGCTGCTCATGCGCGAAAAGATTTACTCCATCCTCACCACCCCAGCGCTCAACGAGTATGTGATGCTGGAGGTGTTGAGCGCAGGGCGCTGGCGCAAGCACTTAGACCGGCTCAACACCAAACTGATGGCGGCACGCCAAGTAAGCGCGCGGCTCCTCACTGAGGCAGGCATTGTGCTAGACCACCCCGGCGAGGGCGGTTTGTTTTTATGGGGCAAGGTGCCCGCTGGCACTGACCTAGAGCTGCTGGTGCAAGACGCTTACCGCAACAAAATCTTGCTGGTGCGAGGCACCACGTTTTCCGCCACCCGAGACTACGACGCCCACATACGCTTCAATGCGGTGATCAGCCAAAACCTGCGCGTGTCGAGCTATTTGAGCGAGCGACTGCAGTCTTTGGCGGGTGCGCGCGAGGTACTGGGCCGCGCCCACAAGGCCGCCAGCGAGAGCGCCAAGCGCAAGGCCTAAGGCTTGCCTGCAAGCTCGTGCGGCTAAGGCCGTGCTATGCTTATTCCCATGTTGTGTAACTCCTATTGGCTCCCCACCCCCGCTGCTACGGCTGCGAAGGAAGTGGTGCGCGCAAGCAAAGCGTCGATAGGCACACACATGATTACCACCATGACAACCACGGCCGCCTGAGCGTCGTGCAGGTGGCCGTACTGGCTGCCTGGTGGTGTTTCTCTCTGAACAACCCAGCTAGGCAGCTGGAGTAGCAACTGTTTGGAGAGTTTGATGTACCAAGATCCTGCGTTTAGTCGTTCCAATCCTCATGTGGCAATCCCGTCCGCCACGGCCACTTCCATGCCCCCATCCATCGCGCCACTGCGCGTAGGTCTGCTCGGTTTGGGCACTGTGGGCTTGGGCACCTACACCGTGCTGCGCCGCAACGCGGACCTGATTGCTATGCGCACGGGCCAAGCCATTGAAGTGGTCGCTGTGGCGGTGCGCAACACGGCACGCGCCCAAGCCCTGCTGGCGCCCGAGGTCACCCTGCTGAGCGACCCGTTTGCGCTGGTGGACCTGCCCGAGGTGGACGTGGTCGTGGAAGTGCTGGGCGGAACCACTGTGGCTAAAGACTTGGTGCTTCGCGCCATCGCCAATGGCAAGCATGTGGTGACCGCCAACAAAGCTTTGTTGGCCGAGCATGGCAACGCGCTTTTTGCCGCAGCCCAAGCGCAAGGCGTGGTGCTGGCGTACGAGGGTGCGGTGGCGGTGAGCATCCCCATCATCAAAGCCTTGCGCGAAGGCTTGAGCGCCAACCGCATTGAGTGGTTGGCAGGCATCATCAACGGCACCAGCAATTTCATTTTGTCGGCCATGCGCACCCAAGGCGTGAGCTTTGCCCAGGCCCTGGCAGATGCCCAGGCCCAAGGCTTTGCAGAAGCCGACCCCACCTTGGACGTGGAAGGCGGCGACGCTGCGCACAAGCTCGCACTGTTGGCATCCAACGCCTTTGGCACGCCTTTGCAATTTGCACAGGTGCATACCCAAGGCATCACCCAACTCACGGGCGAAGACATCGACTACGCCGCGCGCTTGGGCTACCAAGTCAAGCTCTTGGGCATTGCCAAGCGCAATGAACAGGGCTTGGAGTTGCGGGTGCAGCCTTGTCTACTCCCGCAAGACCATTTGCTGGCCCAGGTGCATGGCTCCATGAACGCGGTGATGGTGAAAAGCGATGCTGCGGGCCTCACCATGTACTACGGCGCAGGTGCAGGCTCAGAGCAAACCGCTTCCGCCGTGATTGCCGACTTGGTGGACCTGTGTCGCAGCGCGCGGCTGCCTGCACCGTTGCGCGTGCCCTACTTGGGCATTCAAGCCAGTGCATTAAAACCCTTGCCTGTGTGTAACACCGGGCATGCGCAGAGCCGGTTTTATGTGCGCTTTAACATCGGCGCGCACACCTACTCGCCCACTGAGCTGCTTGCGCAATGCCACGCTGCAGGCTTGCCCAAGGTAGAGCTGCACTCGTTTAGCGACAAGGGCGAACAGCTTGCTGTGGTGCTGCTAACCCAAGCGCTATCACCCAACGCGCTGGACGCTGCATTGGCCGCACTGCGGCAAGTTGGCGCAGTGCGTGGCGCAGTGCACACCTTGCGCTTGGAAACGCTGCAATAGGCAGCTGGGCGTGCTCGCCCGTTAAGGGCCCGCACGCTCCAGCGCAAACAGCGGAAGCTCGGCCTTGCGGCTGAGCCACAGCCCTCCGCCTATCTCGATAAAGTGGGCTTGCAAGCCCGTGCGGTACAACTTGGCAGGGTGTTTGAGCAGGCGTGGGTCGGTCAAGGTGTCGTCCACCACGTCTTGCTCCCAGTCCTCGCGGGTCACAGCTTCGATGTACAAGGCACCGTGGCACAAAGCACCTAAGTTGGCCAAGGCCCGCTGCAAGTCTGGTGCGCTGAGGTAGGGCAACACACCTTGGCATATCACCAAGTCAAACGGCGACTTGGCCCGGTAGTCCACCACCGAGCCCTGCGCCCACCCATAGCGCTCGCACAGGTAGGTGCTGAACTCCACGCCTTGGTAGCGCGCTTGCGGGTAGTGCTTGCCCACCACATCGCGCCACAGGCCAATGCCACAGCCCACATCCAGCACACGCTTCACCGGCACGCGCAGGTACTGCAAGTAGCTGCACACAAACGCGCCCAAGCGCTGCACATGGCCAGGGTCGACCACGCTGGTTTTTTTATCAAAGTAAAAGCGCTGGTAATACGCCTCGTCAAACACATCGGCCGTTGCAGACTGCATGGGCAAGATTCTCCATCCGTGAAACGCCCAGCCCACCGGGGTCTGTCCATCAAGCGCACGGGCTAAGTATCGCCGCAGCACTAGACCCTGATGGGGGCAATTCCCTTAGAGCGCGCGGCCTTGCGCTCAAAGCGACAAAATCCACGGTTCAACCAATCAACCACCAGCCCCGGACCCTTTGGAGACCTCTTATGCAAGACGACGAACGCTGCTGCGGCACAGGCACCTGCATCATTGATGCGAAAGGCCGCTGCTGGTGCGGCCAACAGTGGGACGGCGAAAAAATGTGCCGCCCCACACCTGCTGTGGCACACGACACAACGCCACCTCCCCCTCAAGCTGCGCAAGAGCCAGACCCCGTATGAACACCCCATCCACCCAGCGCCCCAACGCCGCCGTGCTGGCATTGGGCTATGCCGGTCTGCTGCCGTTTGTGGGCTGCGCAGTGGCCATGCACCTCGTAGCCGCAGAGCAGCAAGGCCGAGTGCTCTACGCTTTGCTCTCGTATGGGGCCACCATCGTGAGCTTTTTAGGTGCGATCCACTGGGGACTGGCCATGCGCGAACCCCACAACCGCACCCTCACATGGGTTTGGGGGGTGCTACCCAGCCTGGTGGCGTGGTTGGCCTTGTTGCTGCCACCCGTGCTGGGGGCTTATGTGCTGGCGGCTGCCTTGTGGACCTGCTTGGCAGTAGACCGGCAGGTGTACCCACGCTTTGCACTGCAAGGCTGGTTGCCCATGCGCTTGGTGCTGACCTGCATCGCTAGCGCGGCTTGCGTTCTGGGCGCTGTGGCATTGGCAGCATGACCCGTGCGAGCACGCCAGGCATCTGGTCTTTGACGGAGGGCGAGGTCTCGCGCATTGTGGAAATGGCGTGGGAAGACCGCACCAGTTTTGAAGCGATTGAAGCCCAGTTCGGCCGCAACGAATCTGCGGTGATTGACCTGATGCGCAGGCACATGAAGCCATCGTCTTTTCGCATGTGGCGCAAGCGCATGGCCGGGCGCACCACCAAGCATGCGGCCCTGCGCGGGGCTGTGCATTTGCGCCACCGCGCGAGCCACACGCGGCCCTAGGCTGCAACAGCCATGGCAAGCACGCGGGCGCTGGTCTGGTTCAAACGCGATTTGCGGGTGCATGACCATGCACCCCTGGTGGCGACGGACGCCCCATCACCACAGGGCGACCTGTTTGCCTGAGCCGCGAGAACTGTAAGCACCACCCCCATGAAAAACGACTTCAAAGGCAATAAGCAATCCCTGCCCCGCAAGCCCTGCGCGGTGTGTGGCCGCACCATGACCTGGCGCAAGGCCTGGGCCAAAAACTGGGAGAGCGTGCTGTACTGCTCAGACGCTTGCCGCGCCAAAAAGACGTTGAAGCAAACGCCATGAGCGCCCCGCTGTCTGCCGCCGTGCCGACCCGCGTACGCAAGCTGGTCATTGTGTTGGGTGACCAGCTGGATCTGCAGTCCACCGCGCTGCAGGGCTTTGACGCTGCCCAAGACCTGGTGTGGATGGCCGAGGTGCGCGAAGAGTCCACCCATGTGTGGTCGGCCAAGCAACGCGTCGCCGTGTTCCTAAGCGCTATGCGCCACTTTGCAGACGCGTTGCTACGGCAAGGCCTGCCCGTGGCCTACACACGCCTAGACGACCCCGACAACCAAGGCACGCTGGCCTTGCAACTCGCCCACGCTATTGCCCGTTACCAGCCCGTTGGCCTGGTGCTGACGGCCCCCGGCGACTGGCGCGTGCTGCAAGACTTGCGCGCCGTGGCGGCCCGGCACCAGCTGCCGCTGGACCTGCGCGATGACACGCACTTTTTCAGCACCGTGCGCGAATTTGCAGCCCACGCCAAGGGCCGCAAACAGCTGCGCCTAGAGTACTGGTACCGCGAACTCCGGCACAAGCACCGCATCCTGATGGACGGCGATGCACCCATCGGTGGCCAATGGAACTTTGATGCAGACAACCGCGAGTCATTTGGCAAGCAAGGGCCACAGAACGTGCCAGCGCCCACCCGGTTTGCGCCAGACGCCACCACGCAAGCTGTCATCGCTTTGGTCAACACCCAATTTGCGAGCCACCCCGGCCTGCTCAACAGCTTTGGCTGGCCGGTCACCCGCGAGCAGGCACTGGTGGCGTTGCAGGCCTTTATTGCCGAGCGTTTGCCCTTGTTTGGCAAGTACGAAGACGCCATGTGGGCAGGCGAAGCCTGGCTGTACCACTCACACCTGAGCTGCGCGCTCAACCTCAAGCTGTTGAACCCGCGCGAAGTGGTGCAGGCCGCCGAAGACGCCTACCGCAGCGGCCACGCACCGCTGGCCGCGGTGGAGGGTTTTATTCGGCAGATTCTGGGCTGGCGCGAGTATGTGCGCGGCATCTACTGGACCCAAATGCCCAGCTACCTGGAGCGCAATGCCTTGGACGCGCAGGCCGACTTGCCCGCGTGGTACTGGACGGGCGACACCGATATGGCCTGCCTCCAAGACGCCATCACCCAAACACTGGAACACGGCTACGCCCACCACATCCAGCGCCTGATGGTGACGGGGCTCTACGCGCTGCTACGCGGTGTGCGGCCACAGGCGGTGCACGCCTGGTACCTCAGTGTGTATGTGGACGCGGTGGAGTGGGTGGAGTTGCCCAACACACTGGGCATGGGCCAGTTCAGTGACGGTGGCCTGATGGCAAGCAAGCCCTATGTGGCCAGCGGCAAATACATCCAACGCATGAGCAACCACTGCGCAGGCTGCAAATACGACCCTGCGCAATCGACCGGACCACAGGCCTGCCCTTTCACCACCCTGTACTGGGACTTCTTGGCACGCCACGAATATCTATTAAAAAAGAACCCCCGCATGGCCATGCAGCTCAAGAACCTGGCGCGGCTGGACACGGATGCACGCGCAGCCATTGCCTCGCAGGCGCAAGCACACCGCGGGCTGCCAACGCGTGGGCCCTAAGTAGCAGGCTGAGCGCCCAGTTGCGCCGCCAAGGGCACCATGCGCTCCACCACCATGTCCACAAAAGCGGTCACCGCAGGCGGCACATGGCGGCGGCTGGGGTAGACCACATACAGGTTGCCCACGCTGCTCGCTATACCCGGCAACACCTCCACCAGACGGCCTGTTTGAATGCTGGTCTGCAGCAAGTTGAAGGGCAGCAAGCAAATGCCTAGGCCCGCCTCTGCCGCTTGGCGCTGGGCCATGCCGGTATTGGCGCAAAACCGGCCCGTCACGGGCACTTGCACCGGCCCCTCTGGCCCCACCAAGCGCCAGAGCGACGGGCCCGCTTTGCCGCTGGCGCGTATGCAGTCGTGCTGGGTCAGCGCCCAAGCATCGGCCGGGGTACCGCGCTCGGCCAGGTAGGCGGGGCTAGCCGCCAAAGCCAAAGTTCCGCTGGCCAAGCGGCGGGCCACCAAGCTGGAGTCTGGCAACTCGGCGCTGCCACGAAAGGCCACATCAATGCCCTCGCCCACAAAGTCAGCCATGCCATCGCTGAGGACAAACTCCAGCTGCACTTGGGGGTAGCGCTGCAAAAACTCTTGCACCCACTGCATGCGAAACGACTCAAAAAACCCCGCCGTGGCGGCCACCCGCACCGCGCCCTTAGGCGTTTGGCTTTCGCCGCTGAGCGCGGCAGCCGCGTCGGCCAATGCGTCAATTTGCGTCACCGCGCGGTCAAACAAGGTGCGGCCCGCATCGGTCAGGCTCAGTTTGCGCGTGGTGCGCTGCAGCAGCCGCGCCTGCAGCGTGTCTTCAAGCTGCGCCACTTGGCGGCTCAAGGTGGTGGGCGGCACACCCAGGCGTCGCGCGGCTTGGGCAAAGCTACCCGCTTGCACCACCTGCACAAACAGGGCGATTTGGTTGAGGTCAATCACGGTATTACGCTCAAAAATGGCACAGTGAAATTCATTTATTGCGTCTACACAAGCAATAGGCTGCATCCTAAGCTACAGGCATGGGTTCAACCCACTTTTATGGAGCACAACATGACCTTCTCTTCCACCACAGAGCGCCGCATCGTGCACCGCACACGCGGAAGCAGCCACGGCCCAATTACGCGTTTGGTCAGCCCTGGCGATGTGGGCGAGCTTATCAAGCCCTTTATTTTTCTGGACAGGTTTGAAGCACCCGCGGGGGGACCCAAGCCGCAATTTGGCATGCACCCACACTCGGGCATTGCCACCTTGACGTATTTGATCGACGGCCGCGCCCAGTACGAAGACACCACCGGTGAGCACGGTGCCCGTGGGGTGCTGCCCACGGGTGGCGTGGAATGGATGATGGCCGGCGGCGGCGTGTGGCACCGTGGCGGCCCCGCAGACCAAGGGCGGGTGCTGGGCTTTCAGCTGTGGGTGGCCATGCCGCCTGCGCTAGAGCTTGCCAGCGCCTACAGCCAGTACCTGGACCCGCAAGACATTCCGCACGCAGGCCCGGCGCGCGTACTGCTCGGCAGCTATGGCGGCCACACCAGCCCCATAGCCGCGCCCTCCAACATGGGCTACCTGGGCGTACACCTGAGCGCAGGCGAATCTTGGACCTACACGCCCCCAGCGGGTCACACGGTGGCATGGCTGGCGGTGGGGGAAGGCCACTTGTCCGCGCCTAGCCCGCTGAGCACCGGCGATTTGGCCGTGTTTGAAGAGGGCAATGCGTCAATCACCCTCACGGCGCAGACCGACACCGTGCTGGTGTTTGGCACCGGCGAGCCACATCCCCACGATTTGCACATGGGGCCGTACTCGGTGCACACCAGCCCCCAAAGCTTGCACCTAGGTCAGAGCGGCATACGCGATCGCGCAAATACCTTGAAAGCGCAAGGGCGGCTATGAAACACACGCTGAAAGGGGTGGAATTCTCTGATTGACTCCAGCGTTTGGCGCTGTACATTGGTGCCTTGGATTAGAGAGGCACATCATGGTAAAAATTTGGCAAGAGCCAGCCGTTGTCTACGGCACCGAAGACATTCTCACCAGCCTATGCAATTCGGTCACCCGGGTGCTGTCGGTGGCCACCCAGTGTCCGATCCAATACTCCGGCATGGTGCAGCGGATTGGCAAAATTTGCCTCAAGCCCGACATAGGCTGTTTTGTTCTGTTTGACGGTGGGTTTTCGGGTCTGGTGGTGCTGAACTTCTCGTCTTCGGCAGCGATGGAACTCTATGAGAGTTATATGCTGAGCATGGGCATGCCCAAAAGTGAGCTGGCTAACTCCCATACCTCCGACGAGGTCAGCAACATCCTCGGGGAGCTGATGAACCAAATGGTGGGCGATTTCACCAGCAAAGTTCGCCGTGAGCTGCAAACCAATATCACCCAGAGCCAGCCCAAAATGCTGGTGCTGACCAAACAAGTGATGTTGAGCGTGGACACCCAGCTAGACCAACCCGAGTCGCGCCGCGTGACCTTTTACACCGGCAAGAACAACATCTTCTACCTTGAGCTGGCCATTGACCGCACCGAGTTCATCAAGTTGCATGATTTTGATGCGGAGGAGCAAGTTAACCCAGATGAGCTGATTGCACAAACCAACGCGGCCGTTCCCGAGCAGGCAGCCGCGCCGGCCGCCCTCGACGACCAAGACGAGTTGCTCAAGTCCCTGGGCATGTAAACCGGCCTGCCCTGAGCGCAGCAGCGCCGGGGTGGACCAAGGGCTGCGCCGTGCTTCACGGAAGCATGGGCTCCATCAGCAGCTCAAACCTGCGCTCCAACAGGTGCGCATCATCAAAATGGCGCTCTCCCACAAACGCTGTGGCGTGGTGTCCCCATTGGCGCATTTGCCCGGCAGACGCAATCCCCATGGGCCAAAAGATAAAGCGCTCTCCCCGCTGGGTACCGGGGATCAATCCATCATGGCCGTAAGCACTGCGGGTGGCAAGGGCATCGCCAAGTGGGCCCGCTGTGCGCTGCGGCAGGGCGCGCAGTGCGTCTTGCGGCAGCACTGCCAGGGGCACCTGGTGCACTGCAGCGTTTCCGACGCTTGCACTCGGCTCCAGGCTCACCCGTTCCAAGTAGTGCGTGCGCGTGGCAATGCGCAGCACCACCCGTTCAGTGGCTTGAGGTGCTGCCAATGTTTGCGGCACAAATGCCCATTCAAGTTCATCGGGCGGTGCAGCAATTGCCTGCGCAGAAGGTGTGGTGATGAAGTAGTGGTAGCAGCCGCAAGGGTGGATGGTGTCGTAGAGCAGCACCTGGTTGCGCGGGCCCAGCGTCACGCGCCAAATCAATCCATCGAGGTGGCCTGCCAACAGGTCGCCAGGGCGGCTCGCAGGCCGCGCACCAAACCACACGGTGTACACCAGTTGCCGCAAGGTCTGCCCCTTGTAGCGGGTGTAGCTCACAGCGGTGTACACCGTGGGCTGGCTGGTTTGCACCGCTGGGCGGCCTTGGGCAGGGTCCCACGCGAGCGCGCCGATCTGGTCGTCGGGCAGCGTTTCTTCCTTCTCGAATACGGGCTGGTGCTGGTGCAACAGCAAGGCCTCTTCTCCGGTGTCCACCGGCCTGTCCAGTGGCACATAGCGCACTAGCTTGCCGCCATCCGGTGTTTGCAAGGGCCGGGTGAAGGCGGCGCTTACCGCACGCAGCTCGCGCTCCACCCCGGCGGTGAAGGGGTAGCGCGCAAGGGCATAGGCCCCCAAGAACCGTTGGCCAGCACGGTAGCTGGACGCAACGGCCACGGAACTGCGTGCTGGTTTTAGCACCTCCATGAGCCGCGATGCACAAGCTTCGGTGCGTTGCAGCACATCGACGCGCGTTGCTCGCAGCAGGCCCAAGGTCATGTCGGGCAGGTTGCTGATTTCGGCTGCCCGGGCCGCACGGTCCAGCGCACGCATGGCGGGCAGTACCTCGCGGACAAAAGCTGCATCGTCCACGCGTGCATCCTGCGCCAGTGCTGCGGTAAACCGGTTGGTGCGCAAGTGCGGATGGCCAGCAACGCGGGCCTCTTGCGCATCGGCAACTTGCGCTTGCGCCACTGTGGCATCCAGTTGCGTCAACCATGCGACGCAATCGCGTTCTTCTGGAGCGAGGGGTTCGGTGGAGAGATGCCGCGAATTGGGGGCCAGACTCGTACAGCCGACCAGCAGCGCCACTGCCAGCGCCAGTCCCAAGCACGCAATGGAGTACGGCGCTTTACCCATGGCCTAGGGCTTTGGCGGGGCATCTTGTGCGAGCAAGGCGGCACGCAAGTCAGGACGCTTGGTTTTGGGGTCTAACCAGATCTTGAAGAACGCCTCACTGAAGGCAGTGTCTTGGGTTTCTCCAATCAACCGCCCGTTGAGGAAGAAACGGGCACCATTGCCCGGCACATGCACGCCAATGAGTTGATCGCCCGCCTTAACGTCGGTGAAGGTCGCATCCATCCAAGCGCCCCAAGCCACGATCTGTTCTGGGGACGAAGCACTGATGCGCTGCAGCTCAATCAAAGAGGTGTTGGAAATGTCTCGCCCTTTGATGCGGGTGGCATAGCGAATCTCTAGGGCAAATGGTCGGGTGAATGCAAAGGGCGCATTCGCAGAGGGCAGCCACAAAGTGGCATCGTAGGCTTTGAAGCCAAAGAACCGAAGCACACCGCTGCCCGCAGCTCGCCAACCAGCGCCGTAGGCGGCCAACTCAGCAGGCGCAACCACAGCAGACGGGGGTTCCTGCGTTTGCGCAAAGCTGGGCGTCCCAAACACCATGAGGCACGCGGCGATGCACGGAACCAAAATTTTGAAGGTTGTCGCACGGAAAGGCTTCATGGTCGGGGCTCCGGTGTCGGTGGGTGTGCACCCAATGCCGTCGCTAAAGTCGTGAAACTGCCAGCGGCAAGCGCTGTGTCCACCCAGTCTTTGGCCTGTGCGGACAGTGCCACGCCGAGAGACAACACCGACGCGATACATAGCTTTTTCATAAATTCTCCGAAGAATTCAATCATCGAAACCCGCCAAACATGTGGTGCACGCGAATTCTATACAAAACAGTATCCTTATGAACTAAGTGGTATTTATTGATACCGTCTAGTTCAACTTCATTGATTTTAGTTCTTGGAAGAAAGTTGTAGTGAAACCAAGGACCTTGCGCAAAGGACTCGCCTCGGGCACCCAATGGGGTAGCCGAGTTGCGCGGTGCATGGCTGCTTCGGATAGCGCAAGCCCGGGTGATTCAACCGCCCTTTAGCTGGGCAAGGCGCAGGTGGTCTGCACTGTCGCGGTTAGGTGGGAGTTGGTGTTTGGCTTGCAGGTAGTGGTGGGTGTAGATGCCCAGGTAGCTCTCTAGCGTTTGCGCCGCCACGGTTTCACCCGCTAGGTCTAGGCACAGGGAGGCCACCTCGCTGGTGCAGAAGTGGTCATCGCGGCGCGAGCGGCGCAGCTGGTAGCGCGAGATCTGCTCGGGCTGCAAGCTCAGCACCGGAAACGGGTTGAGGTAGGGGCTTTTGCGAAACATCTTGCGCGCCTCGGCCCAGGTGGCGTCTAGCAAGATGAACAAGGGGCGCTTGGCCTTGGCATCCGCATCGCCCGGCACGGGCAAAGCATGCACCACGCGCTCAGGCGGCACAAACTCCCCCGGAAACACCACATAAGGCTGCCACTGCGGGTCGGCTAAGAGCGTCAGCAGCGCGGGGGCTACCTCGGTGCGGGCCCAGCCAAAGGCAAAGGTATCGGGCACCACATCGGCAATCAGCCAGCCCGTGTTGCTAGGCTTGAGCGGCTCAATGTCGGCCATGAGCAAACACATGCCCGCGTGCGTGGGCAGCATGGGGCGCAAGGCACAGATGCAGTGGCTGGGCACCAAGCGGCAGCCCGCGCAGCGTTCCCCTTTGATACCGCCGCGCGCCAGAAATGGCTTGGCACTGCGCGCCAAGCGCTCCGCCCGCAAGCGCGAGACAGCGTGCGGCATAAGGGCGGGACGGGGTGAGTCGGTCAAAGGCAAAGGCAGCGGTGGCTGGGGCATGGAAACAATCAAACGTGGGCTCGCACTCTAACCGCACTCAGCGCCATGCGCTTTTGAGACCACGATGCGCCGCGCAAAGCCACCTTAAAAATAAGTCCGCCACAGGGGCGCAAACGCACCGATCCACAGACAAAATCATTGCTTCCACCAGACTGCCCTCGCCCACCGGGGCATCCCTATTTGAAACTGACCATGCGCATCCTCCACACCTCAGACTGGCATTTGGGCCAGCACTTTATGGGCAAGAGCCGACAGGCAGAACACCAAGCTTTGGTGGACTGGCTGCTGGGCGCAGTGGACGCGCATGCGGTAGATGCGGTGCTGATTGCGGGCGACATTTTTGACACCGGTGCGCCGCCTAGCTATGCGCGTGAGTTGTACAGCCAGCTGGTGGTGCGCTTGCACAGCGCGGGCGTGGCCCTGCTGCTGCTGGGCGGCAACCACGACTCGGTGGCCACACTGGGCGAGAGCCGCGCCATGCTGGCCTGCCTCAGTACCACTGTGGTGGCAGCGGTGGGCAAGCCCGAAGACCAGCTGGTGGTGCTGCCGGCCCGTGGCGGCAAGGGCGAGCCCGGCTGCATTGTGTGTGCGGTGCCCTTCGTGCGCCCGCGCGACGTCATGCAAAGCCAAGCGGGGCAAAGCGCACACGACAAGCAGCTTTCTATGCAGGCCGCGCTGCAAGGCTATTACGAGGCGGTGGTGCAGGCCGGGCGGGCACGCCAAGCCGAGCTGCACATCACACTGGGCCGCACGGTGCCGCTGATAGCCACCGGGCACCTGACCACCGTGGGGGCGAGTAGCAACGAGTCGGTGCGTGAGATTTATGTGGGCGCGCTGGAGGCCTTTCCCACCTCGGCATTTCCGCCGGTGGACTACGTAGCTTTGGGCCATATCCACAAGCCGCAAAAGGTGGGTGGCCTCGCGCACATCCGCTACTGCGGCTCGCCCATCCCCCTGGGTTTTGACGAGGCCAAGCAAACCAAAGAAGTGCTCTTGGTCGACCTAGACGCCAGCGGTTTGCAAGCTGTCACGCCGCTGGAGGTGCCGCGCTTTCAGCCCCTGCTCTCTGTCAGCGGCAACTTGGACGCCTTGGCCCAGGCCATTGCCAGCGCCGCTGCGCAAGGCAGCGCCGAGAAACCTGTGTGGCTGGAAGTCACGGTGATGGAAGACGACTACGTGAGCGACCTGCCCGCCCGCGTCAGCGCCATCACCCAAGGCCTGCCGGTGGAGGTGCTGCGCGTGCGCCGCCAGCGTGGCACGGCCGCTGCCGCGCTGGTGCAAGAGGCGCTGGAGACGCTGGACGAACTCAGCCCGCATGACGTGTTTGCCAAACGCTTGGCACAAGAAGACTTGAGCCCCGAGCTGCACGCCGCCCTAGACCAGCGCTACCGCGAAGTGCTCAAAAGCCTGACGGAGGACGCGGTATGAAGATCCTCAAGCTGCGGCTCAAAAACCTCAACTCGCTCAAAGGCGAGTGGACGATTGACTTCACCCAAGCGCCCTTTGTTGAGAACAGCCTGTTCGCCATTACCGGCCCCACGGGCGCGGGCAAATCCACCCTGCTCGACGCGATTTGCTTGGCGCTGTACCACGAGACACCGCGCTTGAAGAGCGTGTCTAAAGCTTCCAACGACATCATGACGCGCCACACCGCCGACTGCTTGGCCGAGGTGGAGTTTGAAGTCAAAGGCGCGGTGTACCGCGCGTTTTGGAGCCAGCGCCGCGCCCGCGACAAGCCAGACGGCGCACTGCAAGACCCAAAGGTAGAGCTGGCGCGCATCGACCCCACCACGGGCAGCGGCAGCATTGTCAGCAGCCAGACTGTGGACAAGCTCAGGCGCGTGGCCGACATCACTGGCCTGGACTTTGCGCGCTTCACCAAATCCATGCTGTTGGCACAAGGGGGCTTTGCCGCCTTCTTGAACGCCAGCGCCAACGACCGCGCCGAGCTACTGGAAGAGCTCACCGGCACCGAGATTTATGGCGACATTTCAGCCCAGGTGTTTGAGCGCGCGCGTGACGCCAAGCAACAGCTTGAGCAGCTCAAAGCGCGCGCGCAAGGCGTGGCACTGTTGAGCCTTGAGGCGCGCACCACCATGGAAACTCAGCTCGAAGCCTGGGCGCAAGAATTGGCAGCCGTGCAAGCCACGCACCACAGCGCCCAAGCCCAAAGCCAGTGGCTGCACAACGTGGCGCGTAGCGCGCAAGAGTTGCAGGCCGCGACTGCCGCTTTGGCGGACGCACAGGCCGCGCTGCACGCCGCAGCACCCGAGCTACAAGGCCTAGCCGACAGCGCTCCCGCGCAAGCCTTGCAACCGCTGCACGCTGCGTGGCAGCACGCGCAAGGCGCATGTGCAGCCAGCCACGCCTTGCTTGCCGACTTAAGCGCCCAGCGCAAGGCCAGCGCCAGCGCGCACCGGCAGCAGCACGCACTGGCCCACACCCTGGCTGCGCGCGTGCAGCACATCGCGCAAAGTCAACTCAGCCAAGCGCAGCACGAACACCAGCGGCATGCGGACTACTTGGCCGCGAACCCGCAGCACGCCCACTTGGGCGAGCGCCTGGCCCTATGGCGCCAGCAGTTTGCGCAGGCCGACACGCTGCAGGCCAAGCTGGGCGCGCAGCACAGCGCAGTGCAAGCGCAGCTAGGTCAGATCACGCAGCAGCAACACGCCTTGGCTGCGCAAGTGGCTTCGGTGGAAGCCGCGGCCCGTGGCCACACCACCTCCTTAGCCGCGCTTCAGACAGCAGAAGACGCGCAAACGCAGCGCTTAGGCGGGCGCAGCATCGCAGAGCTGCGCACCCACTGGCAAGCGGAGCAAGGCCGCACCCATGCCTGGCAGCACCTCGGCCAACTGGCCCACCAACGGCGCGAACTTGCCGAGCAACAAGAAGCGTTGAGCAGCGCTTTGCGCCGGGGCGAGGCCAAGGTTGTTGAGCAGATGGCTGTGGTCGCGGCGCTGCGCGAGCAACACAAGTCGCTCAAAGAACAAGTGGCCGACAAGCGCCTGCTGCTGGCGCAAGAGCAGCGCATCCAAAGCCTGGACGCCCACCGCCACGCCTTGCAAGCGGGCGAGGCCTGCCCGCTGTGCGGTGCCATCGAGCACCCCTCCATTTCCGCCTACCAAGCCTTGGATGTATCGGCCACCGAGGCAGCGCTGCACACCAAGCAAGCAGAGCTAGACGCTTTGGTCGCCCAAGGCCAAGCCGCTGCCGCAGCTTTGGAAGCTACCAAGGCCCAGCAAACCGAGCGTGACCAACAGCTCACCCAACTCATGCAACGCGTGGCACCGTGGCTCAGTGCATGGACAGCAGCCTTGGCTGCCTTAGGCGCAAAGCCAGCACTACCCGTCGACGTGTGGGAGCACCCCGACACCTTGGCCGCAGGCCAGCAAGGTGCTGCGCAGGTCTTGGGACAAATCAAGCTCAATCTGCAAGCGGCCGAAGCGGGTGAGCAAGCCCTGCAGCATGCGCGCAGCGCCGCACACCAAGCCGCGCAGACCTTGCAAGCCGCCCAACACCAGCACGCCCTCTTGCAGCAAGCCCTGCAAGACGCACACACCCGCCACACCACGCTCACACAGGCTGTGCACGCAGCGCAAGCGGAACTTGAAGCATTGCAAGCGCAGCTGCAGGCCACGCTGGCCGAAGCGGGGTACGACTGGCCTGCCGACGCCGCACCGTGGCTGCACGCCCGCAACGCCGAGTGGCAGCAGTGGCAGCACACCCAAAGCCAGCTGCACGGGCTAGACCACACCATCACCCGCTTGCAAGTCCAATGGAACAGCGCACAAGCGCAAGCCCACACCTGGGCGAAGCGCTGGGCCGCACTGCAAGGCAGCGAGGTAGCGCCAGAACTTGCCCCGCCCACGCTGGCCGATAGCGACGTGCCCGCCGCGCTTGAGGCCTGCGTCAAGTCGATAGACCCACTGGTACAAACCATGGCAGCTCTAGAGGGCCGCACTACCCAAGCACAAGTCGCGCTCGACCAGCAAACTCAGGCCCTCGCAAGTGCCGAACAGGCATGGCAATCCGCGCTGCAAGCCAGCCCCTTTGCCACGGTCGAGGCTTATGCGGCAGCCCTCTTGTCTGAGCCAGAGCGGCAACGTTTGCACACGCTTAGCACCCGCTTGCAATCCGCACTGCAAGCGGCCACGGCACTGGAGCAAGCCGCTCATGCAAAGCATGCAGAACTGCAGGCCCAAGCCCTCACAGCGCTGACGCTGGAAGACATCAGCACCACGCTGGCCAGGCTAGAGGCACAGCGCAGCACTTTGAGCGAACAGATAGGCGCAAAGCGCGCCCTGCTCACCCAAGACACGCAGCAACGCCACAACCAGCAGGAGCTACTGGCCCAAATCAGCGCGCACACCGAAGATGCGGACATCTGGCAGCGCCTAGACGGGCTCATAGGCTCTGCCAAGGGCGACAAGTTCCGCAAGTTTGCGCAAGGCCTCACGCTAGACCACCTGCTGCACCTGGCCAACCGCCACCTGGCTCGCCTGCATGGCCGCTACCTGCTGCGCCGCAAGGCCAGCGGCGAGCTGGAGCTAGACATCGTGGACGCATGGCAAGGCGACGTGGCCCGCGACACCCGCACGCTCTCAGGCGGCGAAGGCTTTTTGGTGAGCCTGGCGCTGGCCTTGGCGCTCTCTGACTTGGTGAGCAACAAGACCTCCATCGACTCCCTGTTCTTGGACGAAGGCTTTGGCTCGCTTGACGGCGACACCCTAGAAATTGCCCTCACCGCCTTGGACTCGCTCAACGCCAGCGGCAAGATGATCGGCATCATCAGCCACGTAGAAGCGCTCAAAGAGCGCATTCCTGCCCAAATCCGCGTAGAAAAAGGCGGCGGCATTGGGTACTCGCGCTTGGTGGTTTAGCTAGCGCATCTTCAGAGGCAAATGGGCCTCTAGCGCCCATACCGCAAGCGCAAGCAGCTATCAAAACTCTAGCAACCTGCGCTAACGGGTAGTTCTGAAGACAGGTCGCCCCTGATCCATCGTCCCAAGTCGCCACGCGCTTGCATCATTTCTTCCAAATGGCCAAAGCGCAAGGGGCAAGCTGCGTACCAGCGGGCGCACACATAGCAAAGCACTCAACAGCAATTGCAAAGCCGTTTTTACAAAGACACGCCGTTAGCTTCCTCACAATGGCTTATGGCGACAGAACCGCTGCGACCAGCATCCGGTGATGCGCGATGAATACGTGGGTTTGCTGCAAATCTGGGTCAAGGCCAAAGCCATCGGCTTCAGCGGGCGGCGCGAGGGCGGTGGCTACTGTTTACCGCGTGCGGTATTTGAATGAAGGGGCTAACGATGCAACGAAATACTCAGCGTGCATTCACTTGCGCAACCTTGGCCCTGGCCGCACTGATCGGTTGCGCGGAGCCAACCTCCAGCGCGGGGGTCACAGGCTACAACCACACCAGCAACCGCTCCATCTACACCTTCAGTGTCAATGGCAGCATGGGTATGCCTTTGGGTCCTGAAGAGGGCGGCGGTGGAACCGTCTGCTGCACCAGCATCCCCAGCCAGTGGCGTCCCGGCATCAAGGTCAAGGTGCGTTGGGAATACCAAAACTTCCGCGACATTCCCGCTCCTCAACCCGAGGTGCGCGAAGCCGAAGTCGAGCTCCCCCGGTACAAGCAAAACGACATCGACCGCTTGGCAGTGCACTTCTTCTCCGACCACAAAGTCAAAGTGCTTGTCACGCCCTTGGGGATTCGCCACCCTGACTACCCCGCCGATTTGCGCTGGGATGCACCCACGCCGCCGGATGCCGTACAGGCCATTCCCTCGCCTGCTGTTCAACCCGCCACTCAGCCCTCCGCCCAACCATGAGCACCACCTCCAACACACCACCCGCACCCGCCCAAAGCTGCGCGGCAGGCAACAAAGCGCTCGCATCCGACGGCCACCACGCCTGGGCGGATGACACGCTGCAAATCCACCCCGCAGTGACCCACTGCGAACACTGTGTGGCCGCCCACGAGCTTGACCTAGAAGCCAAATCAGCCTCTTGCGCTCATGGAATGTGGGCTAGAAGCTATCAAAACCGTAGTAAATCCACCCTACACAGTTTGCACACGCGATGCACCCGCAGTCTCAAGCGCATGGCCCACGGCGTGCGCAAGGCTTTGGCGCCCATGGCCGCAGTCTTGGCCCTGGCCGCCCTGACCGGTTGCGCGGAGCCAACCTCTAGCGCGGGGGTCACAGGCTACAACCACACCAGCAACCGCTCCATCTACACCTTCAGTGTCAATGGCAGCATGGGAATGATGCTGCTTCCCGAAAGCGGCGGCGGTGGAACCACCTGCTGCACCACCATCCCCAGCCAGTGGCGCCCCGGCATCAAGGTCAAGGTGCGCTGGGTGTACCAAGGGGGCACCGAGTTGCCGCCCGCACCGCCGCCCCAAGAAGCCGAAGTCGAACTCCCCCGGTACAAGCAAAACGACATCGACCGCTTGGCAGTGCACTTCTTCCCCGACCACAAAGTCAAAGTGCTGGTCACGCCCTTGGGGATTCGCCACCCTGACTACCCCGCCGATTTGCGCTGGGATGCCCCCACGCCGCCCGATGCCGTGCAGGCCACTCCCTCGCCTGCTGTTCAACCCGCCACTCAGCCCTCCGCCCAACCATGAGCACCACCTCCAACACACCACCCGCACCCGCCCAAAGCTGCCCGGCAGGCAGCGTGCCCACGCCCACCCTCACACCTGCCGAGCGCATGCGCGCCGTGCAGCAGTATGCCAAGCTGGCATCCCCGGTGCTGAGCTGCAGCGGCAATGTGTATGTCGGCATGTTCTTTGACGGCACCGGCAACAACGAGAAGCTGGACTACGACAACGGCAATGTGCCCCTAGAGCAGCAAAAGCCCAGCAACGTGGTGCGCTTGTTCTACGCCTACAAAGACGGGATGAAGGGTGCCCAAGCCACCGACGGGCTATACAAGTTTTACGCCCCCGGAGTAGGCACGCCGTTTGAGGACATTGGTGATGTAGGCAGTATAGGGGGCGGTGCTCTGGGGGCAGGGGGTGAACAACGCATTCTGTGGGGTTTGTTGCAAGTGTTCAATGCGGTGAATGACTATGCCATCACGCGGACGCTGATTCCTGCCAGCGCAAGCCCGTCAAGAACCCTAATGCTCCAGGGCATGATGCCCCCTGAGCGGCAACGCCACTTTGCCTTGCTGCAGCAGCAGCTCAAAGCCAACCTGAAGGTCTCCACCAAGCCCGGGCTAGACCGCATCGTGGTGGACGTATTCGGCTTCTCGCGCGGGGCCGCCCAAGCCCGCGCCTGGGTGAACTGGCTTTACGGCCTGTGCGAGCAGCAGGGCAGTGATGCGCGTACCGCGACTTACCTGTTTGCCGGTGTTCCGCTGCAAGTGCGCTTTATGGGCTTGTTTGACACCGTGGCCTCGGTGGGCGTGGGTGGCACGGTGGCGGGTAACAAAGCGCTCGAATCCGACGGCCACTACGCCTGGGCGGACGACAACCTGCAAATCCACCCCGCCGTCAAACACTGCGAACACTATGTGGCGGCCCACGAGGTGCGCGCCAGCTTCCCCTGCGACAGCGTGCGGGTGGACGCAGCCTACCCCCCCAACGTGCGCGAAAGTGTGTACCCCGGCTCGCACTCGGATGTGGGGGGCGGTGGCTACACCCGCAGCGCCCAGGGCAAGCGCGATGGGCTGGCCCGCATACCCGGCATGGCCATGTACAACGCGGCGCTGAGTTGGGGGGTGCCGCTGTATCGCCTGAATGTGTTGAAAGCGAAAGGCCAGGGCTATTACGACAACCTCATCCCCAGCGCAGAGGCTGTGGCCGCGCACCAGGCCTATCTGCAGGCGGTGGGGGTGGCGCCGGGCTCGGTGGAGCAGCAGCACCGCGCCCACTGGGCTTGGTACCTGCGCTACCGCATCGCCTGCCGCGAGGCCTACGGCCATCGCAGCTTTGTGCGCGCCGCCACCGAGGCCGAGCGCAAGCTGATGCTACAGACGCAGAACGATCTGGCAGAGGCGCTGTCCCGCGCGGGCGCTGCGGCGCGTGCGGTGGTGGCCCGCGATGCGCCGCGCATGGGTGCCATCCGCGTGCCCAACGCAGCCGAAGCCGTGCTGCTGCGCATGGAAAAGGCCGAACGCATCATCAACCCGCCTGCCGCTGTACAAGTGACCCTGGAATGGGCACGGCTGCGCCTGCGCTTGCAAAAAGACGGCGGCGTGCTGCTGCGCAATGCAGACCACCCCGAGCTGGATGTGGCCGAGCTGCTGCATGCGCTGGTCGATGGCGATGCCAGCGCCAGCGCGGGCCATGTCCCGACGGTGCCCCCGGCGGTGGTTGCGTTTTTTGATACCTATGTGCACGACGCGCTGGCGGGCTTTATAGGAGATGCGTTCAACGAGTACAGCGCAAACGGCTACGGCCTGTTCAAGTTCCGGCGCATGTTTTTTGGCAACCGGGCGGATGCCTATGCCAAAGCCCTCGCCCAGGCCGACAACGCACAGCGCCTGGCAGGGCGCAAGGCCACCACCGACGCCACCCCGACCTACACAACTTCTATGAGTACATCCCCATGAGTGATTCCGCATTGCTAGACACCGACAAAGACGAGGGCAATGGTGCGCGCACCGCCCTAGACTCGCTCAACGCCAGCGGCAAGATGATCGGCATCATCAGCCTGTAGAAGCGCTCAAAGAGCGCATTCCTGCCCAGATCCGCGTAGAAAAAGGCGGCGGCATTGGGTACTCGCGCTTGGTGGAGTGAGCATGGCACAGCCAGCACAGCGCGCTCGCAGGGATAAGCGCATTTAAGTTGGCAATAGTTAGAAATAATCGTTTAAATTCATTTGTTTACAAACTTGTCAAAGTTGGCAGAACGGATGGATGTATTCGCAAATCCATCAGTTTGAACCGCTCATGCCAGCAGACTCCCGCATGGAGCCCCTGCTTGCCAAGGCACACGACCTTTCTCGCACCGCCACACTACTAACCGGGACCCGGGTGCCACCTGAACTGCGCGCCCTTTTGCGCAGCATGAACGCGTACTACACCAACCGTATAGAAGGCCAACACACGCGGCCACACGAGACTGACCAAGCACTACGGCAAGACTTTTCGCACAACGCCGCGCTCGCGGCAAAGCAGCGACTGGCATGGGTGCACCCGTTTGTAGACGGCAATGGACGTGTCATGCGGCTGCACACCCACACTTGGCTTACCAGTATGGGCTACACCGGTGGCCTGTGGTCGCCACTACGAGGATTTGCAAGCAGCACCTAGCGCTATTACGCTCTGCTGTCTGACGCCGACAGCCTGCGCCGTGGTGACCTAGACGGACGCGGCAAGCTCAGCGAGCAAGCCCTGATCGCCTGGGTCGACTATGTGCTCGACACCTGCCTCGACCAAGTGCGCTTTATGGCCGATATGCTGGACTTTGGCACCATGCGCGCCCGCTTGACTCTAAAGTGGCTACAGGCTGCCCAATGCCTTATCTGCCTTTCACTTTTGCATTGGAGCGTTCACATGGAGCCGCAATTACACGAATCGGGGTTGCTCAAACCCCTGACCCAGCCCACCGCGCTGCTGGACTACCAACACGCCAGCATTCAACTGCTGATTGACACGCGCACATGGCGAGGCCTGCCGGTGTTTGAGCGCATTGGGGCGGCCTATGCGTTTGTGCGGGACGAGGTAGCGTTTGGCTACAACGCGGCTGACGACTTACGGGCCTCGCAGGTGCTGGCCGATGGCATGGGCCAGTGCAACACCAAAGGCACGCTCTTGATGGCGCTGCTGCGCGCACTGGGCGTGCCCTGCCGCTTTCATGGCTTCACCATCCACAAGCGTTTGCAGCGCGGCGCCATTACCGGCGTGGCCTACTGGCTAGCGCCGCCCAGCATCATCCACAGCTGGGTGGAGGTGTGGTTTGACGGGCGCTGGGTCAACCTAGAGGGCTTTATCTTGGACCGCGCTTACCTGCGCGCGCTGCAACTCAAGTTTGCCGGGCACAGCGGCCCGTTTTGCGGCTTTGGCGCTGCCACCCCCAACCTGCAAAAGCCCGGCGTGGACTGGTGCGGCACCGACACCTACATCCAAAAAGACGGCATCAACCACGACTACGGAGTCTTCCCCGCGCCCGACGACTTCTATGCCGCCCACGGCACCAATCTGTCGGGCATCAAGCGCTGGCTGTACCAGCACGCCGTACGCCACTGGATGAACCGCAACGTGGCGGACATTCGGGCGGCGTAGCTACAACTTGCCATTCACAGGCCATTAAAATCTATTCACAGTTGCAGCTAAGCCATTGTTATAAATAGAATTTTGTTAAAAAGTATCTATTCATATAATTATTCATGCCCAAGCCTGCGGACCTCACCCAAGCCATTCTTCAGGCCTTGATGCGCCAAGGCAGCGTGCTGACCAGCGCTGAGCTGCAAGCCCAGCTTGGCGTGAGCCAGCCCACGGTGTCGCGGGCCATGGCGCCGCTGATTCAGTCGGGCCAGGTGCTCAAAGTAGGCGCTGCGCGTAAGCAGCGGTATGTGTTGCCACGCACGGTGCGCGACGTGGGGCGCAGCATTGCGGTGATGCGCATCGACGCACAAGGCCAAGCCAGCCCTTTTGCCAAGCTCGTGCCATTGGCAGGCGGCGCGGTGTGGGTGGACGAAGAAGACGGACTGAGCAAGCGTTTTGATGGCCTACCCTGGTTTCTGGACGATATGCGCCCCCAAGGTTTTATGGGCCGCACCTTTGCGCACAGCCACCCCGATTTACAGCTGGGCAATGACCCGCGCTACTGGAGTGATGACGACGTGCTGCGCGCCTTGGCCCTGTATGGGGATGACCTGCCGGGCAACCTGGTGGTGGGCGAGCCTGCCTTTGCGCGCTTCCACACCCTGGCCGACCGCGCCAGCCGCGCCGCCTCCAGTGAGGACTACCCTGCCTTGGCCGACGCGGCCATGCAAGGCACCTTGGGTGGCTCATCTGCCGGGGGCGAGCAGCCCAAGTTTTGCGCCATCACCGCCGGACGCCCGGTGCTGGTGAAGTTCTCACCCGCGGGCGGCGCACCTGCCGACCAGCGCACGCGCGACCTGTTGGTGTGTGAACACCTGGCCTTGCAAACGCTGGCCAACGCCGGGGTGTCGGCAGCCACAACGCAGATATGCACCGGCGCGGGTCGCGTGTTTCTTGAGGCCGAGCGCTTTGACCGCACCGCCCAAGGCCCCGGCCATGGAGGCGGCCCGGTTGGCCGCGTCGGCATGGTGTCGCTGATGGTGTACGACGCTGAATACGTGGGCGCCATGGACAACTGGGCCGCCACTGCCGACCGCATGCAAGAGCGCCAGTTGCTGCGCCCCGACGACGCCCGCACCCTGCGCCTGCTGGAAGCCTATGGCGTGCTCATCGCCAACACCGACCGCCACTACGGCAACATCTCTCTGCTGCTGCAAGACGACGACTGGGTGCTGTCCCCCGCCTACGACATGCTGCCTATGCTCTACGCCCCCGTAGGCGGCGAGTTGGTACCGCGCAACTTTGCCGAGCGCCCCCTACAACCCACGGCCGCCACACTGCCCGAATGGCCCCGCGCCATAGCACTAGCGCGCACGTTCTGGGCCGCGGCGGCAAACGATGCGCGCATCTCGGCCGGGTTCAGGCAAATATGTGCGGAGAACTTGGCGCACTTGGGCTAGCCACGCCAATTGCGCGCATCAAGCAAGCCGCTTCTTCGCCGTGATGAAGTACAGCAGCGGGCCAAATGAACCGAGGGCGAGGCAGGCTATGGCCCAAGGCACAAAGGGGCGGCCTGTGGCTTGGGCGTCGCGGCGGATGAAGACCAGCAGCAAGCACATGGTGATCACCAGGTCGGCAAATATCTGCCAGCTGGCTGGGTCACGCGTGTAAAACGCCAACCACTCAAGCAGGCCGCCGTAGTGCGCCAGGGTGTAGACGGTCAGGGCACCAAAAGCTATCAGTACGGTGCTCAACAGAGCTTTGTTCATAAATATTCCTTGTGTAGTGGTGTCTGCAACAAACGCCGACCCGCCAAGTGTGCGCAGGCATTTGCATAGCCGCAATTACGTGGCAGGTAATTGCGAACGCGCAGCCCTGTGATTCAATGGTGCTATGGACCCCAGCACCGCCCGCCTGCCAGATAGCTTGCCCGATAGCCTGCAAACCACGCTACAAACTGCGCGCAAGTCCAAGCGCCTGAGCCAGCTAGAACTGGCCCTGCGTATGGGCGTGAGCCAGCGGCATGTGAGCTTTGTGGAGAGCGGCCGCGCCCAGCCCAGCCGGGAGCTGCTGCTGAGCTGGTTGCACGAGCTGCAAGCACCGCTGGCGCTGCGCAACGTGGCGCTGCAACAGGCCGGGTTTGCCCCGGTCTACCGTGGCAGCGAGCTGGCAGACGCCGTGCTGGCCCCGGTGCGCGAGGCACTGGGCCGCTTGCTGCAAGCGCACGACCCCATGCCCGCCATGGTGATGGACGCCGCGTGGAACGTGCTGCAAATGAACCGTGGCGCCCAGTGGCTGGCCACCACCCTCATGCCCTGGCTGGCCGATGTGCCACCCGGCACGCCCATCAACATGATCGACGCCATGCTGCACCCCGAGGGCATGACGCAGCACATCACCAACCTCGAAGAAGTGGCCCCCGCCCTGCTGGCCCACATGCGCGACGACGCCAGCGTGGTGCCCGACATACTGCCCCGCGTGGAGCAGCTGGCGCAGCAACTCCAGAAGCGCCTGGGCAAGCGCGTGCTCAAGCCCTGGCCGCGCCAAATGGCGCCGGTGCTCACCACCCGCTTTGCCACCCCGCACGGCGAGCTGGCGTTCTTCAGCATGTTCTCCACCTTTGGCACGCCGCAAGACATCACGCTGGCATCCCTGCGTGTGGAGCATGTGTTTCCGGCGGATGCGGCTACGCGGGCTGTGTTGACAGCGCAATTGAGCCAAATCGAGCCCTAGCGCCCATCAATCAAGCGCAAGCAGCTATCCAAACTGCAGCAACTACACCTTGGGTGGGCGGAACAGGGCGCAGAGTTTGTTGCCGTCGGGGTCGCGCAGGTAGGCTAGGTAGAGCTTGCCCACGGAGCCGTCGCGCCAGCCGGGTGGGTCTTCGCAAGTAGTGCCGCCGTTGGCTACACCTGCGGCGTGAAACGCGTCGGCCTGCTCGATTGACGCCATGGTGAAGCCGATGGTGCTGCCGTTGCCGTGCGTGGCGGGCTCGCCATTGAGCGGCTGGGTAATGCCGAAGGATCCGGTGGGCGTGCGGTAGAAGTAGCGGCCAACAATGCCGTTGTGCACATTGATACCGGGCTTGACGCCCAGGGTGCCCAACAGGGCGTCGTAAAAGCGTTTGGACGCTTCGAGGTCGTTAACACCAACAATGATGTGGCTGAACATGGGGGCTCCTTTGTTTTATGCCATGGGTGTGCAGAGTTCTACCAGAAAGCCGTTGATGTCGGCCACGGCACGCTCCAAAAAGCGTTGCGGTGAATAAGCGCAATATTCACCGCACATTAAGCGGCGAATGTACCGCATAATCGCCGCATGTTCCCCGACAAGCCCCCACGCGGCCGCACCTACCTCTGGCAACGCCCCGACTGGCCACAGTGGCGGTTTGACGCGGCTGCCCTGGCCGCGCCACTGGCGCAGGTGCACCGCGCGCAAGGCCATCTGGCGGGCCGCATGGCTGAGTTAGGGTTGGCGCAGCGCGACCAGGCCACGCTGCAAGCACTCACCCAAGAAGTCATCACCACCAGCGCCATTGAAGGCGAAGCGCTGAACCTGGACGCCGTGCGCTCGTCTATCGCCCGCAGGCTGGGCGTAGACATCGGCGCGCTCGCACCCGCCGACCGCAACGTGGACGGCGTGGTCGACATGGTGCTGGACGCCACCCAGCAGCACGCCCAGCCGCTCACGGCCGAGCGCCTGTTTGGCTGGCACGCGGCGCTGTTCCCCACCGGCTACAGCGGCCGGGTGCGCATCCAAGTGGGTGCGTGGCGAAACGACGCCGCGGGCCCCATGCAAGTAGTGTCTGGCCCCGTGGGCCGAGAGAAAGTGCACTTTGAGGCCCCACCCGCCAATGCGCTACCCGCAGAGACTGCTGCCTTTCTGAAATGGTTTAACGCCGCCCCCGTGGGCGACGCCCTTGTCCACGCGGGGCTAGCCCACCTGTGGCTCGTCACCCTGCACCCGTTTGACGACGGCAATGGCCGCATCAGCCGCGCCGTAGGCGACATGGCGCTGGCGCGTGCAGAAGGCACAGCCCAGCGCTTCTACAGCCTCAGCGCCCAAATACAGCGCGAGCGCAAACAGTATTACGACCAGCTAGAGGCCACCCAGTGCGGCACGCTGGATGTGACACCTTGGCTGGACTGGTTCTTGGCGTGCCTGCTGCGCGCCGTGCAAGGTGCCGATGGCTTGCTCGCAAGCGTATTGGACAAGGCCCAGTTCTGGCAGCGCTGGGCGGGCACGCCCATGAACGCACGGCAAACGCTGGTGCTGAACAAAGTGCTGGACGGCATGGAAGGCAAGCTCACCAACGCCAAGTGGGCCGCCATTGGCAAGTGCTCGGCAGACACGGCGCTGCGCGACATCAACGACCTGCTGGCGCTCGGCGTGCTGCGCAAGCTGGAGGGTGGCGGACGCAGCACGGGCTACGAAATAGTAGCCAAATAGCACTCTAGCGCCCATGAAATAAGCGCGAGCAGCTATCAAAAGCATAGTATCTACGCCATGGGCGTGAACAGCGCAAACTCAAAGCTGGGCGCCATTTGACTGGTTATAAATACAGTATAAAGGCGAGGTGTCAAAAGCCCTTGTTACAGGAGCAGCCATGAAAAAAACGCCGACCATTCCCGCCGCAGACAAGGCCGAGTCCACGCTGTTTGCCAACATCCGCACGCTGATCGAGTCCGCTCGCAACACGGTCGCCCGTGGTGTTGATCTGGTGCAGGTGCACACCAACTTTGAGATTGGCCGGCACATAGTTGAGTTTGAACAGCAAGGCGTCGAGCGGGCCACATATGGAGATGCACTGCTTAACTTGCTGGCCGACGGATTAACAGCAGAGTTTGGTAAAGGCTTTGGGCGAAGCAACATCGCTTATTGCCGCAGCTTTTACCTGGCTTACCGGGAGCGTGTACCAATTGTCCAGACACCGTCTGGACAATTGGCATTACAAAGCGGCGCTGCTCCATTTCAGATTGGCCAGACAGCGTCTGGACAATCTGAACGCCCGTTTTCCCTCAGCTGGTCCCACTACGTCTTCTTGCTGGGCATCAAGAAAGCGGATGAACGCAGCTTCTACGAAATCGAGGCCACCCACCAGAACTGGACGCTGCGCGAGCTGCGCCGCCAGTTCCAAAGCGGCCTGTACGAGCGCCTTGCCCTGAGCCGCGACCAAGACGGCATTCGCCAACTGGCCCAACAAGGGCAGATCGTCAGCCAGCCTAAAGACCTGCTCAAAGAACCGCTGGTTCTGGAGTTCTTGGGCCTGTCAGAGCAGGCCCGGTTTTCAGAGTCTGACCTTGAGGCGGCCATCATCAACCAGATCGAACACTTCTTGCTGGAGCTGGGCAAGGGCTTTCTGTTTGAGGCACGTCAAAAGCGTTTCACCTTTGACGACGACCACTTCTTTGTAGACCTGGTGTTTTACAACCGACTGCTGCGCTGCTATGTGCTCATCGACCTGAAGCTTGGCAAGCTCACGCACCAAGATTTGGGCCAGATGCAGATGTACGTGAACTACTTTGACCGCCACGTCAAAACCGATGCCGAAGCCGCCACAGTGGGCATCGTGCTGTGCAAGAAGAAGCACGAGGCGCTGGTGGAAATCACCCTGCCCAAAGACGCCAACATCCACGCCCGGGAATACCAACTCTATTTGCCCAGCAAAGAAGAACTGCAGCAAAAACTTGCGGAGTGGACCGGAATTTGAGAGACAAATAAGCCGATAGCGCCCGTGGAATAAGCGCAAGCAGCTATTAAAAGCGTAGTAACTACGCCATAGGCGTGCACAGCTCCACCAAAAAGCCGTTGATGTCGGCCACGTAGGCAATCGTCTGGCCCCAGGGCATGACCTCCACCGGGCGCATGGGCGTGGCACCGGCGGCCACGGCGCGCTCTAGCGCAGCGGGCACATCGGGCGTGCACAGCGCAATCTCAAAGCTGGGCGCATGGGCGTTGGCCGCCTGCGGGTTCTTGCCCAGCTGCTGCATCAGGCGGTGGGCTGAAAACGCCAGCGCCGTGCTGCCCGTCTCTAGCTCGCCGTAGTCCCCGCTTTCATGCAGAAACCGCGTGGTGAGGCCAAAGGCCGCTTGGTAAAACTTGAGCGTGGCGGGTACGTCGGGAACGTAGAGGATGGTGTAGCCGAGTTGCATGGTCAGTTGTCCTTTGGTTTGTGATGTGCACACGATACGCTGGCGACCCGTGTGCGCATGGGCACACAATGCGAAGCACCAGCCCTTTTGAACCAAGAGATTCTGCAATGAAAACACTTTTGACATCGCTGCAGCTCTGCCCCCAAACAACTGCCCTCGGTGGCGATGCCAGCTGCGCCGCAAACTCCAGCGAAACTGATTCTTGCAAGGAAAATTGGCCAGTAGCGCCCGTGGAATAAGCGCAAGCAGCTATCAATTCATGAGCAATCCAACACACCTCACATTTGAAACGCCCGAGCAGCTTCACGCGTGGCTGCAGGTGAACCACGCCAGCGAGACTGAGCTCTTTGTGCGCATCTTCAAAAAGGGGACCGGGCAGCCCAGCGTGACGTGGGACGACTGCGTGGTGGCCGCCATCGCATGGGGCTGGATTGACGGGGTGCGCAAAGCACTGGACGAAACCTCGTTTCTGCAACGCCTAACGCCACGGCGTAAGCGCTCCAACTGGTCGCAAAAGAATGTGCAACATGCCGAGCGGTTGATAGCGCAAGGGCGCATGCAAGCCGCTGGCCTGGCGCAAGTAGAAGCCGCGCGCAGCGATGGGCGCTGGGCCAGCGCCTACGCAGGCAGCGCCACCATGGTGATACCCGAAGACTTTTTGGCAGCACTCCAAAACGACCCCGCTGCCCTGGCCTTCTACGCCACGCTCAAACGTCAAAGCTTGTTCACGATCTACCACCGACTGCACAGCGCCAAGCGGCCTGAGACACGGGAGAAGCGGATGACGGAGGTGTTGGCTAAGTTGGGAAGGGCCGAAACTCCTTGACGTGTGTGCGCTATGACTAGCAGCGTGACAAAGCTAGTTTTTAGCGCCCATTGAGCTGCTGCTCAAACTCGCCATCGCGCACCAGTTTGAGGTTGTCGGAGTACCCCGCCTCGTCGATCTTGAAGGCTTAGCTGCAATGGGGGCAGATGATTTCGTGCATGGGGAGGGGGCCACGTCTTGTTGGTTGGATGGGTCTTTTGCCCGCTTGTTGCGGGCCGTGTAATGAGCAAAACAGCGTCTGAAACGTTTGAAACGCCAGCCCATTTACACGTGTGTCTGCAGGCAAACCATGCTAGCGAGGCTGAGCCAGCGCCAGGGACGTGCAAACGCTGGTTTTGTGAGCAAAATTTGCTCACATCCTGTAATTTAAGTGGCTAACTTAACTTCCCGAAGCTCCTTCATCCAAGTTCTGTATATCTGATGCTTGTTGGGGCCAATAGTCATTCCCTTTGGGAATAGCCTAGGTAGAAGGCTATGGAAGTCAGTTGTACTGACATTTCCGATTTTTTCCATTTCAAGGGAACTTTTACCGTAAGTAACAGCGTAGCTTGATCCGCGGTTACGTTCAAAGAAAGAAAAACTAATAGAACTCAATAATTTATATGCCTCATCGAATTTACCAAGTCGGGCCTTTGTCAATGCAGCATTCGCAGCAAAGAACTGATTCTTGGGCTCTTGCGAATGGGCATTGCCGAAAGCAATATCTGCTAAAGGAAATTTATTTGGATCATCCGCAGCCAAAATAGAAAGCCCAAGTTGGTTTTCCATGGAGGAATCAGTCACTCCATAAGATTTGAATGCTTTGTAATCAGCAAGGCACTCTTCAACCTTGCCGCGATTTTTCCATTCCGCCAGAGTCTCTGAGGGTTTGAAAAACTTGGGTAACGGTTTGTCAGCTGATGCTACCAAGGCCGCCCTTGCAAAGTGCAGCGCAATATCAGCAGTGATGTTGACACCAGCAGGCGTCGACATTGGCATAAAAATTCCTACTCGTGATTTTGTGTGTGTTTCTAGCTTTTTGATTAACGATTCAATATAAGACTGGGCATCTGTCTCTGGATCACTCTCCGGGTCAGGATCCGCTTCAGATTCAATTGGGGGTAAAACCTTCAATGTCACGTAAACATTAAAGCCATCGCCAGCGAAGATCTCAGTTCCAGAAGGAAATATCATGTGAATCGCTGCCGCAAAGTCAGCAAGGAGTAGCGACCTCGCTTCCAAGTCAAGAAAAGGCGGAAATCCAGGAAAAATATACAGTACTGCCAATAATGACTGCCTTGCTATTAAATCTTGGACATTTTCAACAAGTTTCGCACTTCCTGCTATATTCAGTTTTTGATGCCTTGGCTCAACAAATATCGGCTTTGATCCAAGCGGCACACGCCTAAGCAAAGCACCAGTAGGAATCGGTTCGTCGGTCTGCCGACTAACGATCAGGCAGGTGCTAATATTTTCTTGGGCATTTAGCACCCGAATTTTGGCTGATTCAATTGGTATATATGAGCCTAGGCGCTTTTTGCTTCGCCCGTCATCGATGAAGCAATCTTTGTCGCCTGTAAACGGTGGGTAGTAGACTTGGTAAAGATCTCCAGGTTTAACATTGACAGTCCTGCCGATATCAATTACTGCTATGTCTGAGGCCGGATGATATTCAATAACGCGACCATGACTAAGGCTAATATCATCAAAGTATCTAACGCAATCCCGCCCATCATTTTTTGCCCTATAAAGAGCGAGATCTGCTTTTTTTCGAACGTTGTCCATTAGGGATTCGATTGTCGTCCCATCGTGGGTAGAGACCTCATGGGCCACGCCAATGCTAGCAAGTATCTTCTTTGGGAAATTTTCTGTAGCGCCGCCACCTGGATTTATTTCGCTGATTTCTTGGTCGGTTGGAATAGATGGCGTGCGAATTGTTTTTAATATTAATTCTGAAATTTGGTTTAATTGAGTTCTATGGTTACTGCCAATTGAAATGAGTTCAAACTCTTCGCCGCCCGGCCGACTAAGAATGAAGGTATTCGCAGTACTTTTTTCTAATTGGGACTTCGCATGCTTGAGTCTCGATGAGAATATTCTTAAGATCGAATCGCCAACCCCATGACCGAAAGTATCGTTAACCTGTTTGAAATGATCTATATCAAAACTAAAAACAGCCACCGAGTTGTTGCCAGACGTGGATTGGTCTATGTTCTGATCGTCTTCTAGTACAGACAGTCGCTGAAAATATTGCTCGATGCCTAATTTAACGCCGTTGCGATTTAGTAATCCAGTCAGAGAATCATGATTTGCCGCATATTCAAGATTCGCAGCTTTTAATATTCTTTTTAAATCTTGGAGCATTGATTCAATAGTTGATGCCCTCGTCGCTTTCTTAACTTTGACTTTCACGACCAATTGATTCTTGGCCAACCAAAAGAAGACAACGCATTCGTTTTCAAGGTTTAATTTTGTGTAACCAGATTTTGGCTTTTCATTTAGTGCTGAAATAAGGCTTTGATCTACTATTGCTTCGTCATTTGTCGCTTCAATCCAATTTCCTTTCCTCGCAAGCATTAGTTCTGAGAACTTAAAGATGTTGGATTTCCCGAGTTCTTCTTGGAAATAAGATTTTTCTACATAGTCCATATGTTGCTCTACTAATTGATGGGTTAGTTTTGAAGTGAGGTTTAAAATATATGGGTAACAGTTTCAAGTGTTAAAAGGTTAGGCGTTCTAGCTGTCGTCGGAATCTCCCGTTGCCTCCCGACCCGATCACCAACCTCTGCGTAGCCCTCGTAGCCGCCACATAAGGCACCCCCGCCGCGTCCTTCTCGTCCTCCCCGGGCGCAGGCATGTGCCCCACGCCGGGTGGCGCCACCACGGGAAATTCCAAGCCTTTGCTGACCATAATGGTCATGACCTTGATCTTGTTGCTGGTGGGGTCTAAGTCGTCGACGCGAAGTCTGTAGTCGACTGACAGTTTGCTGGAGATAGTCACTCGCAGCTCACTTGATTGAGCAGCCCAATGTCGTCGTCGAGCTTGCTTTCTAGCCGCTCGGCCAGTCGGCGCTCGCCGCTGGTCATGCGCGATACGCACGCGCTGAGCGCTGGTAAGAGGGTTGCCATGCCGGTTGCTCCGTCCCTGAAATAGTTTTTTACAACATTATGGGTGCTAAATAGTGTGCGTCGATGGGCTTGGCGCTGCCCATGCATTGTTCTTTTCACAAAGCCGTGCAAGTTTCTTCACGCAGCGGGCGGGCAATTTGGCTTACAGTGGTTTTCAACTCACTATGCCCAACTCTTGCCTAGCCCTGCCCTGTTATGACCGCCACGCCCACGCTCCAAGCCCCTGATACGCTACTAAAACAAGAGCTGCTCGCGCATATTCTACGGGCGCTAGAGGCACATTTACCCTCACACGCGCTCTTGTACCAGCGTGAAGACACCACGCCCTATGAGTGTGACGGGCTCACGGCTTACCGCGAGCGGCCGCTCTTGGTGGCGCTGCCTGAGACCGAGGCGCAGGTGCAGGCGGTGCTGCGGGCGTGCCATGCCTTGAACGTGCCGGTGGTGGCGCGCGGTGCGGGCACGGGTTTGTCGGGCGGGGCCATGCCGCATGCGCTGGGGGTGACGCTGTCGCTGGCCAAGTTCAACAAGATTGTGCGCATTGACCCGCGCAGCCGCACGGCGGTGGTGCAGTGTGGCGTGCGCAACCTGGCCATTAGCGAGGCGGCCGCGCCGCATGGCCTGTATTACGCGCCTGACCCCAGTAGCCAGATTGCCTGCACCATTGGCGGCAATGTGGCCGAGAACTCGGGCGGCGTGCATTGCCTGAAATATGGGCTCACGCTGCACAACGTGCAAAAGGTGCGCGGCTTCACCATGCAGGGCGAGCCGGTGACCTTTGGCTCGGACGCGCTGGACGATGCGGGCTACGACTTGCTGAGCGTGGTGGTGGGCAGCGAGGGCATGCTGGCCGTGGCCATGGAGGTCACAGTCAAGCTGATTCCCAAGCCGCAAATTGCGCGCTGCATCATGGCCAGTTTTGACGATGTGCGCAAAGCGGGCGACGCTGTGGCGGCGGTGATTGCGGCGGGCATTATTCCGGCGGGGCTAGAGATGATGGACAAGCCCATGACCGCAGCGGTAGAAGACTTTGTGCACGCGGGCTATGACCTGACCGCCGAGGCCATTTTGCTGTGCGAGAGCGATGGCACGGTGGAAGAGGTGGAGGAAGAAATTGGCCGAATGAGCGAGGTGCTGCGCCGCCATGGCGCCACCGCCATTGCCGTGAGCCAAAACGAGGCGGAGCGCCTGCGGTTTTGGAGTGGGCGCAAAAACGCGTTTCCGGCCAGCGGGCGCATTAGCCCCGACTACATGTGCATGGACAGCACCATTCCGCGCTCGCGCTTGGCGGACATTTTGCTGGCCATTGCCGAGATGGAAAAGAAGTACCAGCTGCGCTGCGCCAATGTGTTCCACGCGGGCGATGGCAATTTGCACCCGCTCATCATGTTTGACGCGAACGACCCCGACCAGCTGCACCGCTGCGAGTTGTTTGGTGCCGATATTTTGGAGACCAGCGTGGCCATGGGTGGCACAGTAACAGGCGAGCACGGCGTGGGCATTGAAAAGCTCAACAGTATGTGTGTGCAGTTCAGCGCGCAAGAAAACGCGCAGATGCTGGGCCTGAAACTCGCGTTTGACCCGCAAGGCTTGCTCAACCCCGGCAAGGTAATTCCTACGCTGCACCGCTGCGCGGAGTACGGCAAGATGCTGGTGCGCGGTGGCCAGATCAAGCACCCTGACTTGCCCCGCTTTTAAGCGTTGCGCGGGCTGGTGCCGTGGGCGAATACCCCACGCATTTGCGCAATACGCTGGCTTGCAAAACAGGCCTACTTCGGGGTGTACGGGCTGGGGCTTGCTTCCTATAATGAATTTGCCCTTGGCCCGCTAGGGGTCGGCATGGTTCGATCAAACTTCCTTACGGAGAACTCCTTATGTTGAAAGCTTTGTTGGCAACGGCGTGTGCTGGTGTGCTGTTGATGGGGTGCGCAAACCAGCGCTTTAACATTGCCGGGGAGACGCCGGCGGCGACCTCTGCCAAGCTGACCGATAGCCAAACGTTTTGGGTAGACGGCATTGGCCAAAACACCACCGTAGACGCAGCCCAGGTGTGCGGCGGTGCCAACAAGGTGGTGGCTGTGGAAGTAGAGCAAACCGGCTCTGACGTGATGTTGAACATCGTGACCTTGGGCATTTACTCGCCCCGCACTGTGCGCGTGCATTGCAAGTAAGCATTGCGCTGCCAACCGAACGCCCTTTTGAAGGGCGTTTTTTTTGCCTGGGCTATGCTTGGGCCTCGCTTTCCTTTCCCCATTAGCCCAACCGCCAGGAGCCCACGCCGTGCAACTTGAACCCCTTATTGAGCTGACCCGTGGTGGCATGGCCGAGTGCCTGCATTTTGGTGCGGTGGCCGTGGTGAACACCAAAGGCGAGCTGGTGGCCCATGTGGGCAACCCGCACATGGTGACGTTTACCCGCTCCACCTTGAAGGCGCTGCAAGCCTTGCCCTTTGTGCAGGCCAAGGGGCCGCAGCACTTTGGTTTTAGCAAACCGCAAATTGCGCTACTGTGCGCCAGCCACAACGGCGAGCCCATGCATGTGATGCAGGCGCAAGGCATGCTGGACAAGATCGACCTGGACTACACCGCGCTGCGCTGCGGCTGCCATGTGCCTAGCCTGTTTGCAGCACTTGACCAAGGGCCACCGGCTGACCTGAAGTTTGATGAGCGCCACAACAACTGCAGCGGCAAGCACACGGGCTTTTTGGCGCATTGCGTGCTGCACGGCATGCGCTTGGACGACTACATTGACCCCATGCACCCGCTGCAGCAAGCCATTCGCACCGAGGTGGCCCGCGCCGTGGGCATGGACGCGCAAGACATGCCCATGGGCATTGACGGCTGCTCGGCGCCCAACTACGCCATGCCTTTGTCTAAGCTGGCCTATGGTTATGCGCGCTTGGCCAGCGGCGCGCAAGACGCGGAGTTTGGCGAGAGCTTTGCCTTGCTGTCAGACGCCATGACCGGCCACCCCGAGATGGTGAGCGGCACCGCCCGCAACGACCTGGACTTTATGACGGTGGGCCGTGGCGACTGGGTGACCAAAGTGGGGGCCGACGGGGTGCAGGTGGTGGGCAGCAAGAGCCGGGGCGAGGCCTTTGCGATCAAGATTTTGGATGGCAACAAGCCCGCCTTGTTTGCCGCTGCAGTAGAGGTGCTAGACCAGTTGGGCTGGATGGACGATGCGCAACGCACGGCCCTGCAACCCTGGCGCGCACAAACCTTGCGCAATGCCCGCCAAGTGCATGTGGGCGACCGCCTGCCGGTGTTTAAGCTGCAAACGGCTTAAAAGGTTTCCCAAGCGTCATCCCCGCCCTTGGGCGTGACCTTGGGTGGGCCGGACTTGGCAGCGGCCAAGCGCGGTGCGGGGGCGGCAGGCTTAGCAGGGGCGGCTACACGCAAGGGCGCGCGTGCGGCGGGTGCTTTGGGCGCGGCAATGCGTGGTGCGCTCATGGCTGGGCGCTGCGGCGCAGGGGCGGCACGGGGCGCTGCGCGCGGAGCCGCGCGACGGGGCGTTCCAGCCCCAGCGGAAAACACGGCCACGGTTTGTACCAGCTCTTGCGCTTGGCTTTTGAGGCTGCTGGCCGCAGCGGCCATTTGTTCCACCAGTGCGGCGTTTTGCTGGGTGGCTTGGTCCATTTGCGTGACAGCTTCACCCACCTCGGCCACACCGGCGGCTTGTTCGCTGCTGGCGGCGCTGATCTCGCCCATGATATCGGTCACGCGCTTGATGGAGCTGACCACCTCGGTCATGGTGGCACCGGCTTGGTCTACCAGCGCGGTGCCCTGCTCCACGCGCTCTACGCTGGCGCCAATGAGGCTCTTGATTTCTTTGGCAGCCTCGGCGCTGCGCCCTGCCAGCGAGCGCACCTCACTGGCCACCACGGCAAAGCCACGGCCCTGCTCACCGGCACGGGCGGCCTCAACCGCCGCATTGAGCGCCAAGATGTTGGTTTGGAAGGCAATGCCGTCAATGACGCTGATGATGTCTGAGATCTTGCGGCTGGATTCGTTAATGCCCTGCATGGTGTTGACCACCTGCGCTACTACCTCGCCACCTTGAATAGCCACGGTGCTGGCGCTCATGGCCAGTTGGTTGGCTTGGCGGGCGTTGTCGGCAGACTGCTTCACGGTGCTGGTGAGCGCGGCCATGCTGCTGGCGGTGCGCTGCAGGTTGCTGGCGGTTTGCTCGGTGCGGTCGCTCAGGTCTTGGTTGCCGCTGGCAATCTCAGATGAGGCCACTTCGATGCTGGATGCGCCAGAGCGCACGGCCGATACCGCTGCGTCCATGCGCTCTAGCGTGGCACGCAAGGCACTGCCCCCTTCACTGCTGGTTTGCACACCGATCACGCTCAGGGATATGCCGTCGGCCCGGTTGATGCCGGCCACCAAACGCGAGAGTTCTTTGCCTTGATTAGCCAACTCGTTTTGGTGGTTGGCCAGCGCAGCGCAGACCACGGCCTGGGCCACGACATACAGCGCGTGGACCCACACCCGGGAGTTGGCCGCGTCGGCCGCGAAGTACACGCCAGCCCCGGCGGCTTGCATGCTATCAAACGCGAAGTGGTGCACGATGAAGAGCACTGCGCCATACGCAATGAGCTTCCAGTCGCCATAAATCAAGAGCACACCCATGACGACAAATACGCCAAAGTGGGACTCGCTGGCCCCTTGCGCCAGCTGCATGTGCAAAGCCACCGTGGCGACCAGCAGGGTGGTCAGGCCAAAGCGGCTGACGGGGGTGCCGCCCGACATGGAGAGGAGACCGAAACCTGCAAGAAGAAGAAACAAGCTCAGCCCTAAGGCCAAGCCAATCGAGCCCATTTGCAAACCTAGGGCCAAAGAGACCGCAGCCCCAAGGGCCATGACTGCAAGAAGCGCCTTGTCCCCATACAGCGCCGAGGTGGACTTGTTGCTTGCATTACTTTGATCCGACATAGCGTGGTCTCCAAAGAAAACAAAAAACTGCAGCGGTAGCGCGCCAGTCTAGGCCCATTCGCGCTTTGCTGCTTGCTTATTTTTGTGTGCTTTGGATGGCCTCATCGCGCGCCACGGGCCGGGCCAGCGCGGCCTAGACCTTGGCGCTGGGGCGCGCGTTGATGCGGTCGCGCCAGTCTTGCAAGGCTGCCAAACCGTGGCGATCGGGGCTAAAGCGCATCAAGCCGCGCGCGAATTCCAGGGCGCAGAAGGCGGTAATGTCGGCAATGGTGAAGCGCGCGCCCGCCATAAAGGGCTGGCCTTGCAATATCTGGTCAAACCACCGGGCCAGCTCCAGCACTTTTTCACCCTGCGAGCGGCCAAACTCGGCAAACTGCGGCTGCTCAAGCGCTGCCAAGCCGGGGTGGGTGTGGCGAATGCAGTTGGCAATGCCTGCAAGCAAATACAGCTCGGCCCGGCGGTCGGCCATTTCAATGAAGGCGCGCTCGTCATAGTCCACGCCCATGAGGTTGGGCTCGGGGTGCAGGCCTTCGAGGTAGGTGCAAATGGCGCGTGTTTCGGTCAGCACGCGGCCGTCATCCAACTCCAGCGCCGGGACTTTGGCCAAGGGGCTTTTGACCAAATAGTCGGGGCTGCGGTGCTCGCCCGCGTTGAGGTCGACGTTGACCATTTCTATGCCGGTGATGTTTTTCTCAACCAAGAACATCAGCACACGGCGGGGGCTGGGGGCGCGGTAAGCGCAGTAGAGCTTCATGGCATACCTCTTTCAAACGATGAAAAGCAAACAACCGTCAGGACTTGGCAGACTGCCCCATTTCCACCATGGTGCGGGCCTTGTCGGCAAAGGCTTGGGCTTTGGCGTCGCCATCTTTGCGCAGGTCCAGCGCCGACGGCGGCGCATTGAGCCCGCGCTGTGAGGCGGGCCGCTGGCGAATGGCTTCTAGCCAGCGCTGCAGGTGCGGCAGGTCAGACACATCCACGCCCGACCAGCGGTGGGTGCGGGCCCAAGCCCAGTTGGCAATATCGGCAATGGAGTAGTCGCCTGCCAAGTATTCGTGGTGGGCCAAGTGGCCGTCGAGCACGCGCAAAAGGCGCTTGCTCTCGCCTTGGTAGCGGTCTATGGCGGCTTGAATTTTTTCTGGGAAGTAGCGGTAAAACACATTGGCCTGCCCCATCATGGGCCCCACACCGCCCATTTGGAACATGAGCCACTGCAGCACTTGCGAACGGCCCTTGGCGTCGGTCGGCATGAGCTGCCCGGTCTTTTCCGCCAAGTAAATGAGAATGGCGCCGGACTCAAACACCGCAAAGTCGTCGGCGGCGCGGTCCACGATGGCGGGAATGCGGCCATTGGGGTTGATGGCCAAGAAGGTGGGCGTTTTCTGCTCGCCCTTGGACAGGTCTAGCACCTGCAAGGTGTAGGGCAGGCCTAGCTCTTCAAGCGCGATGGAGACTTTGTGGCCGTTGGGCGTGGCCGCGGTGTACAGGTCGATCATGGGGCTCCTGGGCGGGGTGTGATGCTGGCGCATCGTACTCCCAGCCAGGCGCCCACCCTGTCATCAAGGTGCCTTCATAAACCCCATGTCACGGGGGTAGCCCGTGGTGCCACCAAAGTTGTTGATGTTGGCCACCACTTGGTGGAGCTTGCTGTCATCCACCCCAAACCATTTGGCCATGGTGGCTGCGTATTGGTCTACCGACGTAGTGGGCAGCAAGCGGCCTTGGCCTACGTGCCATTGGTCTTCGGGTGCTGATGTGTTGGTCACACTCACGGGTGGCGGTGTGCCATAAAACGCCCCGCCCTTGACCGCACCACCCACGATGAAGTGGTGGCTGCCCCAGCCGTGGTCGGAGCCATCGCCGTTGGAGGTGAGGGTGCGACCAAAGTCGGATGCGGTGAAGGTGGTGACCTTGTCGTCCAGCCCCATGTCTTTGGTGGCCGAGTAGAACGCAGCAATGGCCTTGTCCACTTGGTCCAAGAGCGCAGGGTGCGCGCTGATCAAGTTGTCATGCAGGTCAAAACCACCAATGGAGACCATGAACACCTGCCTGCGCACACCCAAGGTGGCGCGGCCATTGATGAGTTGGGCCACCATTTTCAGTTGCTTGCCTAAGTTGGTGTTGGGAAACGGCGTGCTGGGGTTAGGCATGGGCTGTCCCGCCGCTGTTCGTACTGTGAGCTCCGCGTCCATAGACCGCTTGGTAATGGCGTTGTACTCTTTGCCGAAGCTGTGCGCCGTGGTGGGGTCTTGAATGATGGAGGCCAGTGCGTTGCGCACGTCTTGTGAGCCAAACAAGGTGTTGTCAGTTGCGGGCTTGATCTTGATCGCCCCGGTCGAACTTATCTGGTACTGCAAGGTCTTGCTGCCCGACAAAAACACCGCGTTGCCGGTGACGGACATACATGTAAACAAAGCGCCAGCACTGCTGTTGACCGTGGTGATGGGGGTGCCTGCCTGTGTGTCATACACCACATCGTCACCCAGCTTGCCGCCCCACCCTACCTTGGCCCCCTCGGGTGCGGAAGACTGCCAAATGGACTGCTGGTCATTGTGGGAGAACAGCTGGGGCGGGCATGGGTAAAGCGTGCGGTTTTTGCTGTCGTACTGTGCGCGGGTCAGGGGTTTAATCAGCGGACCCACATTGAGCTGAATGGCTGCATTGCCCGCATTGAACAGCCCTGCCATGGCTGTCATTTGCGGATGCAAAGCAAACTCCCGCACCACGCCCTGCGGGTCTACCGGAGCTGTGGCGGGGGCCTTGGGCACTAGGCGTGTGGCCGCCAAGTCGCTCCTGGCTAAGGCAATGCCGCCGCTGGCGGCTGGAAGCCGTATGGCCGCGTATTTGTCGTAGCTGGCTTGGTCGTAGGTGACGACGGTGTTGGCGTAGTCATTGGCCCCATACAGAAAAACGCAGACCAGTGCCTTGTAGTCGCCCGGGTCCGTAATGGCGGCCGCTTCACCCAATGCGGCAAGGTTCAAGCCCATAGGCAGGGCCGCACCCACCAAGGCTGCGTGGCCGGTGCTGCGCAAGAAGTTGCGGCGCGAAACGTAGGCAGAAAAATCTGGTGGCATAACGTTCTACTTTTGGATGAGGTATTCGGCCGAGGCCATGGTCAAGAGCACGGCGGCACAGATGCGGTTGCGCTTCAGCACGGCCGAGCTGGTGTTGGTGACCGGGGTCTTGTTCAAGGCGTCCACGATGGTCTTGACGGTCGTGGTTGACAACTGGCCTGCACATAGCAAGAGGTTGATGCGGTTCACCAAGCTGCTTGCGTTGTCCACGATGGCCAATTCGGCGGTGTAAGGCGCTGCGACTGTGTCGACCACTCCGCTGTCCCAGGTGCGAATGCCCACGTCGACAAACCCGAACATGGTGTTGAGGTAGCCCCCCACACTGGTTTCATTGACCTGCTGGAACTCTGGAGCCAAGGTGCCCGCAGTGAGTGAGGCAAACGGCGGCGTGTAACCGGGCCTGAAAAAGTTAAACACCGAGGGTGCCCGCAAAGGGCTTTGCCCCAGCGAGGTGCTAGGGTCGCTCAGGTCACCCACCATGCCCACCTCAGTGGGAGATGTGGCGCCAAACGTGCGCCCCCACTGCGCCAAGCGCACCATGGGCTCGCGCAGCTTGCCAAACTCTGGATGGGTTAGGCCCGCAGCACCCCGTGCCTCCGTGTCGGTCAGTATGGCGGCAAACACGTAGGCCAAGTCTCCACGCACGCCACTGCCGTTGTTGGCAAACACCGCGGCTACCCGCCCGACATAAGCGGGGCTTGGGTTGCTGGTGACCAAGCGCTGAATCAATTGCTTACAAATAAAGGGGGCGGTATTGGCGTGGTTGAACAAGGCGTCCAGTGCCGTTTTGAGCGCACCATCCGCCGGAAAGGCAGGAATGTTGATTCCGGTGCTTAGGCTGTTGTTGAACTTCAGCGTAGCGGCGAGCCCTGAATGGTTGCTGTCGTTCACAACCATAGGCAAACGCGCCAAGTTGATGCTGGGAATCTTGCGTGAACCAATGGTCGTGGGCGTGTTCTTGGTCCAGTCGATGTCATAGCCGGTGAACACGCGGGCCAGGTTACTGACATCATCGGCGTTGTAGCTATCAACAGGCTTCCCACCTACCAAAACGGGGGTGCCGTCCATATGGAGGTTCACCAAGCCGATGGTGAACAACTGCATCACCTCACGGGCATAGTTTTCGTCGGGCAAGCGGCCTGAAGCAGGGTCTTCTTTGCGATTGCCTTTGGTATTCAGGAAATAGCCCATGGCGGGCATCAAGGTGATGGCTTCCAACAGGTCGCGGTAGTTGCCGGTGGCGTATTTGCACAGGGTGTCCCAGTAGTGGGCCATGGCGTGGCCGCGCCACGTCATCTCAATGCTGGTGAGCGAGACCACAAAAATCTCGGACAGAGCCAAGGCCCAGCGTTTGCGCACAGCGGCGTTGCCCGTGAGCAGCTGGTTCCATACCATACGGTCGCCGGTGTAGGAGACGTCGTAGTAGTTTTTGGGGTTGTTAACGTCTGCATAACCACTGGCAGTGAGCCAGTCCCAGCCTGTGGTGTACGAGGCAGCGATTTGCGTTTGCAGCCAGGGTGCGTAGCCTTGCGCTTTGACGGCGGCGATTTCGGCATCGCTTGCAGAGAACTGGGCTTGCAACAAGAAGCGCGCCGCCTCTTGGTCGGTGGCTGGCTTCACTGGGGCTGCGGTGTTGGGCAAATTGACGTTGGGCCCGGGCACCTGCGGCAAGCTGCTAGTCGTGCTTGAGGTGCTCCCGCCGCCACACGCCGCAAGCGCTGCGCTAGCAAGCACACTAAGCAAGGCGGTAGAGGGCACGCCCGGGCCAGCGCGCTGCGGCGTTGTGGGAGGTGCCACAGCTTCTATGACAGTCGAATCTTCATTCACGGGAGGAGTCCTTCACAACGACGCACAGGCCAATTGGGTGGGCCTACGCGCGAAGTCTAGAAGGGGATCCAGATGTTTAGCGCTTGCTTACAAAATGAAACGTAAACAGCCAGTGCAAACTGTGACGAGATGTGCGCCGCTTGCTATCAATTTAGCTGGGTTTAAACCTTGGCAGCTTGCAAGATGTCACGCGTCTTGATGGCTTCTGCACGCGCGGCTTGCACAAAGTCGGCGCCACTGCTGGCGTAGAGCACGGCGCGCGACGAGTTCACGCTGACGGGGGCTGTGGTGCCTTGCGCGTCGCCGCGCCAGCCCGCCTTGACCGTGGCCAAAGCATCACCGCCTTGCGCACCCACGCCAGGAATCAGCAAGGGCACGGTAGGTGCGAGGGCACGCACCCGTTCAATTTCTGCCGGGTAGGTGGCACCCACCACCAAGCCCAGTTGTCCATTGAGGTTCCATGGGCCTTGCGCCAGGGCGGCAATGTGCTCGAACAAGGTGGGTTGCCCCTCTACCGAGGCCAAACGCTGGTTTTGAAAGTCGTCGCCACCGGGGTTGGAGGTGCGGCACAGCAGGTACGCGCCTTTGCCGTGGTACTTGAGGTAGGGCTGGATGGAGTCAAAGCCCATGAAGGGCGAGAGCGTGACAGCATCGGCACCGTAGCGCTCAAAAGCCTCTTTGGCATATTGCTCGGCGGTGCTGCCAATGTCGCCACGCTTGGCGTCCAGAATGATGGGCACGTTGGGCGCAGCGCGGCGCATATGGGCCATCAAGCGCTCCAACTGCGCTTCGGCGCGGTGGGCGGCGAAGTAGGCAATTTGTGGTTTGAAGGCCATGACCAAGTCGGCCGTGGCGTCCACGATGGCGGCGCAAAAGTCGTAAATTTTGCTGGCGTCGCCGTGGAGGTGGGCGGGGAATCTGCTGGGCTCAGGGTCTAGGCCCACGCACAAGAGGGAGCCGTTTTGGCGCTCGGCAGTGCGCAGCTGGTCAAGAAAGGTCATGGGGGTCTATTGTAGGGAGCCGTCTACCGTGGCCATGGCCAGACACAGGTCGGCCCAGGCTTTGGCTTTGTCGGGGCTGTTGCGCAGCAAGGCTTTGGGATGGTAGGTCACCACCACCGGCACGCTACGGTAGCGGTACACCGTGCCGCGCAGCTTGCCCAGCGGTTGCGTGGCCAAGCCGGGCTGCTCTGACAACAAAAGCTGCATGGCAAATCGGCCCATGGCCACGATGACCTTGGGCTGCACCAGGGCCAGCTCGCGGTTCAGGTAGGCCGCGCACTGCGCCAGGTCTGCCGCCTGCGGGATTTGGCTGTGCGGTGGGCGGCACTTGACCACATTGGTGAGGTAGGCCAATTGCTCCGCCTTGGCGGCTGGGTCACCTGCTGCTTGGGCATCTGGGGCCGCGTCTTGCGCTTGGCCCACACGGCTCAGGTGGCAGGCTTTGAGCATATTGCCCATGAGCGTGCCAGCGGCTTGGGCGAACGGGGCGGCTTCGCGGTCTTCGTCTTCATCGGGCGGGTCGCCCACAAACATCCAGTCGGCACGGGCAGCCAGCGGCGCGGCCAAGCTAGCAACCCCTGCAAAAGCGGGCGCACACAAGGTGCTGTTTTTACGGCCTGCACACAAACCACAGGCCGAGCACTGCGCGGCGGTGGCGGCCAAACCCGACCAGTCGGCTTGGGCAATTTCTGCGTTGTCCACGGCCACGATGGCCGGCGCAGCGGGGCGCGCAGCAGGAGTGGCCACGGGCGCACGACCAGGCGCTGTGGCACTGGGGGCGGCCTGCGGCTTGGGCTCAGGCGCGCGAGGGGCGCTTGCGTAGCCCAAGCTGGGATCGTTGTCGTATGCCTCGTCGTAGCGGTAGGCCTCATCGTCGTCATAGTCTGCCAACGCGGGCTGGGGCGCACTGGCCACCGCCTCAGGCTGCAGCAACTCTGCGGGGGGCACAAAGGCAGTTTCGGGCAGCCACACATGCACGCCCATTTCTTGGAGCATGGCGCGCTGGCGGGAGTCGAGTTCAAGTGGCATAGGGCTGCATCATTTCACAGGTTCATGCACATGACCACCGCGTCTTCACGCGTGCCACGGTCGGCGGGGTAGTACTGCTTGCGCTGCCCCACCCGGCGAAAGCCGTGCGCTTCATAGACTTCAAGCGCACGCACATTGCCCACGCGCGCTTCCAGCCATAGCCACTGCGAGCTCTGGCCGCGTGCCCAGGTGGCCAAGGCATCGAGCATCACGCGGGCCCAGCCTTGGCGTTGGTACTCAGGTGCCACCGTGATGTTGAGCAGGTGCACTTCGTCCACCCCTTTCATGGCCACAAAGTAGCCCACCAGCGTGTCGCCTGCCAACAGCAGCTGAATTTGGTTGCCTGACTGCATGGCGTCCACAAAATTGGCGCGGTTCCATGGGTGGGCGTAGGTGCGCTGCTCCACCAAGAGCAAGGGATCTAACAAAGCCTCGGTCAGCGTCTCAAAGCGCACCTCGACCACGGTTTGCGACACGCCCTCAGCCCCCATGCGCCTGCGCCGAGGCCAGCTGCACCGCTGCTTTTTCGGCCATGCGCTCCACCGTGGTTTTGGCGACCTTGTCGCGAATGTAGGTGGGCAAGGCGTGGTCTGCCGGAACGCTCTGGCCTTGCGCCATCAGGCCAGGGGCCAAGCGCAACAAGGCGGCAGCCGTGGGCATGGCCGGTACGCACTGCACTTTAGGCGAGGCTTGCAGCATGGGCGCCAAGCGATCGGCGTACACGCCAAACACATTGCCCGCCCACAAAGCGGCGCCAGTCGCGGGGGCCAGCGCTTCGGGGCGCAGCAAGCTGGCTTCTTGCAGGCATTGCCACACGCCGCTGTCGTAGGCGTAGCGGGCGGTGTACATCTCGTCCATACGAGCGTCCAGCAAGGCGGTGACTTCCAGCTGGCTGCTTGCCGCAAACGCGCTGTGGCGCGCGTCTTCGGCCACCACCAAGAGCGAATCAACGGGCAACACAGGCACCTTGGCGCCAAACGCCAGCCCCTGCACCACCGAGCACGCTGTTCGCAAGCCGGTGAACGAGCCCGGGCCGCAGCCAAAGCCAATGGCGCTGAGGTCCGCAAACGTGAGCTGCGCCTGGGCCATGAGGTCCAAAATGGTGGCGATCAAGCTATTGGACGCCTGCGCGCCACCCGCGCCGCTGTGCAGCCACTGCTGGGCATCGCGGCCACGTGACACGCCCACCGACATCAGCTCGGTGCTGGTGTCCAATACCAAAAAGTTCATAGATTGAGTCAAAACTAGCCCCTAGCGCCCGTAGATGCTGCGCGAGCAGCTTCCAAATCAATAGCATTCACCTTAGGCGCGCTCTGGCGCACGCCAAACACAATTCCAGCTGTCACCAGCCCCAGGCCTACCAGCACGTTCCAAGGCAGGCCTTCCCCCAGCAACACGGCTGCCGCCAGTGCCGACAAGCCAGGCACCACCGCCGTGAGCATGGTGGAGCGCACGGGGCCAAAGGTCTGGATCATTTTGGTAAAGCCAATGCCCGACACGGCCACGGAGCCCACGCCTTGAAACAGCATATGAAAGACCATCAAGCCTAGTGGGGCGGCAAGCAGGCGTCCGGGCACCGCCTCCAAGACCAAGAGCGCTGTGTACACCGGCACATAGGTCACAAAGGCAAACGCGGTGATGGCAGTCGTGGCCCGCACCGCGTCTAGCGCATAGCGGCGCACTTGCACGCTGTACACCGACCACACCATGGCTGCTAGCACGAAAAGCACATCACCCTTCCACACCCCGCCACCCGAAAATGCATGGAGCAAGCTGCTCCCGCCCACCAGCAAGTCGCCACCCACAATCAGCGCCAAGCCCAAGGCCCGCGCGGGGGTGATGCGGTCATGCAAAAACACCATAGCCAGCAGCGCCGTCCACAAAGGCAAGCTGCCCGGCATGAGCACCGAGGCATGTGCAGCGGGCGCATACACAAAGCCGCTGTAGGCCACCATGGCGTAGAGCAAGCCGCCAAACACCCCAATGCGCCATGTGGTCGACCACGGCAGGGGCGACAGGCCCCACACTGAGCTACGGGCATGGCCCTTGAACCCCATGCGTGCGCCCTGAGCCCCTTGGCGTGACAGGTACCAGCCCCACGGCAGCAGCACCAAACTTGCACCCCAGATACGCAGGTAGGCAATATCAAACGGGCCCAGCAAAGCGCCACGCGCCGGGTCTGCACTGGCGCGCGCAATGACAATGAACGAGGTCCAAATCAGCACCGTGACGACAGCAGCAATAAGGCCCACAGTTCTGGTTGAAAAACGGGCAGCAGCGGGAGGAGGCGTCAAAGGCATAGGAGGCTGATTATCCCCGCTGGCCCCGGACCATCTCAGATAATGGGTGATGACCTTTCTACCCACTTTGCCAAGCCGGGTGCGCCGTGCTGTAGCGGGCGCCCTACGTGGCGCGACATCGGCCTCCCTCTTGTGCGCGACGTTCTCCATGGCCTGGGCGCAAAACCTGCCCCCCGAGGCACAAGCTGCGCTGGCGCGCGCCAAAGTGCCAGAAGACGCGGTGAGCGTGCTGCTGGTGGACGCCCAAAACCCCAATGCCGCGCCGCGCCTGAACCTGCGCACCAGCCAGCCCATGAACCCAGCCTCGGTCATGAAGCTGGTCACCACCTATGCCGGGCTCGACCTATTGGGGCCCGCCTACAGCTGGCGCACGCCCGTGTTTGTGGATGGCACCGTGCGTGAGGGCACGCTGCAAGGCAATCTGTACATCAAGGGCCAAGGCGACCCCAAGCTGGTGATGGAGCGGTTATGGCTGCTGCTGCGCCGGGTGCAGGGCCTGGGCATCAAAGCCATCGCGGGTGACATCGTGCTTGACCGCAGTGCGTTTGACGTACCCGATGCCGATCCTGCCAGCTTTGACGGCGAGCCACTGCGCCCCTACAACGCCAGCCCCGACGCGCTCTTGCTCAACTACAAAGCCCTGGTGATGACCTTCACCCCGGATCGCAGCAGCAACACAACGGTGGTGCAGTTCGACCCACCCTTGGCGGGCGTGCTGCTGCAAACCACAGTGCCGCTCAGCAATGGCGACTGCGGCGACTACCGTGGCGTACTTAAAGCCGATTTTTCCGACCCCAAGCGCATCCGCTTTACCGGCGGCTACCCGGCCAGCTGCGGCGAGAAAGTCTGGCCCGTGGCCTATGCGGACCCCAAGACCTATGCGGTGCGCGCGGTGCAAGGCCTGTGGCAAGACCTGGGCGGCAAGCTCTCTGGCAGCGTGCGCTTGGGCACAGTGCCAGCCGCCTTGGCGGCAGCAAAGCCTGCCTTTGAAACCGAATCGGCCCCTTTGGCCGAGGTGATCCGCGACATCAACAAATACAGCAACAACGTGATGGCCCAGCAGCTGTTCTTAACCCTGGGGCGCGAAGTACCGCTGGGGACGCTGGCGAGCACCCCACCGCGCGAGGCGGGCGAACCCGCCCCCGTGCCGGGCAACTTTGCCGCCAGCCGCGCCGTGGTGCAGCGCTGGTGGAAAGAACGCATCAGCCCGCAAGACGTGCCGGTGCTGGACAACGGCTCAGGTCTGTCCAGAAGCGAACGCATCAGCGCCCAAGGCCTAGGGCGCTTGCTGCACACCGCGTATGCCTCGCCTTGGATGTCGGAGCTCATGTCTTCTCTGCCCATTACCGGTGTAGACGGCACACTCAAGCGCGTCAAAACCCGCAACGGTGGCAGCGCCCATTTGAAGACCGGCACCTTAAGCAACGTGGTGGCAGTGGCTGGCTATGTAGACGGTGCCAGCGGCAAGCGCTACGTGCTGGTGGTCCTCATCAACCACCCCAACGCCAGCGCAGCCCGCCCCGCCATTGAGGCGCTGGTGGATTGGGCGGCAAGGGACGGCGGTTAGCAACGCGATCTACATTCTGTTCTTGCGTTGAACCTGGCAGACAAGCGTTCCGTTAGCTAAGTTTCCGTTCCAATTCGGTCGACAACTTTAAGTCCTGAACGCGCCCGTCACCATCTCGGCTTTGAATCCTAATGGGTAGGAAGTCGAAGTCGACAGCGTACCAAACGGTAATACCCGCTAAGTTGGCTTGATCAACAACTCCCCCAATTTTCGCTGCCCTGAATCGTCCAGCTGGGAGTATCAAATCATCCATCGATTCCAGCTGCCAGTACATAAGCTTGGCTTCAGATTTGAATTGAACACGGTAATGCCAAGTTTGTCCGAGCTTCGAGGGTGACTGGGACATGGATTGCTTGGCTTGATTTCTTAGTGACCAAACAATGGAGAGCTGATCCTGTGTGTCACCGGACACCTGCAGTAGGTCTGCAGGCTCCGTTCGCCCGCTGATGTAACGAGGGCGAAACAAGTCGTTTGCTACACCGCTGCTTGTGGTCTCCCACTTATCTTCACCTAGATGCCAAACTGCTCGCGTTACATAACTGCCCGACTGCACTTGAAGATTTAAGTTCATGGTCCCCAGACGCATGTCCAATCCTGCAATGTCTGCCAATTCATAAGCGAGGTTTAGTTCACCATCCACCTGCTTCAGATCAGTAGCGCCCGCCACATCAGGGTTAGGAAGCCCATCTGAGGCGACGGAGTTTGGAGCGGCATCAATGACCCTTGGGGCTGAAGTGCTTGGAGCAGTCACATCATGGTGGGGCACTCCCACGGTCAAAACGTTGTCAGTCACTAGACGAATTGATAAATCATTCTCCGAGTGTTTGATTGGCTTCAACTGCGGGAGCACCAAATCCGGCTTTAGCAGTAGCAGGTGACCCACAAGCACAAGGACCACAACAGTCAGTAAGCGCGGTCCGATAAGCTGCATGCTGCGGGAATGCCATGTCATTTAGCGGTGATTTCTCGCCAACTTGCACGGGTGTTTCCAGGTGGAAGATTGGGTGTTGGCACTACTACCTCTTTGACCGATCCCGTTGGCGTCGTTGTTGGCTGCAGACTGTCCCCGGTACTGGCTTGCGGAACTTTGACCTGCGCGATAACACTGCCGTCTGACGAATTCAGGTAGATCACCCCTACAACTGGCGTCTGGAAGTCATATCCGGGTCCTACTGGCAGTCCATTGGTTGAATTTGCAAAATATGCTTTAGACGTACCTCCAGATCCACAGGTGTTATCTTGTGGCTGTGTAGAGATAATTACTAAGGTCTTCCCAATTAATGCCAATGGGGTTATTACCTTCTCTCCGGATCCGGCTAGGTCTACCAAGAAGCCGTTGCTGCTCACAGATCCACAAGTTCCAACGCATTTGATACTTAGGTCATCCGTCGTCACATAAGGTGTGAGCAGGGATCTCAAACTAGTTGTTACGTTAGTGCTGGACAAACTGTCACGTATCGCATATACCGTTTGCTGCTGTGTATTCGCAAAATCACTTGAGCCAATGAGTCGACCGGTTCCGTAGTAGGCATACGCATCCACTCCGACCTTACCCAGTTCTGGCGGCATAGTAATTGGTTGAACATTTCCATCAGTATCTTTGGCCACACCAATTTTGTATACAGAATCTGTGGTTTCGTCATTAATATTAAATCTCCACATATTCCCATACAAGTCCCCACCATAGACTCTGGCGATGGTTTGATCGACATTTGGTCTTTCAGTCCAACCGCTTATTGGGGTCAGCCCCAAAGGTTTCGTAGCGTCAGCAGTGCCAGCATTGATGGTCTTGATCGACTCGCCGGTCTCTGCATTAACAACGAATAGTGCCGCTTGGCCGGTGCTGTTGTTGTAGCCCGAGGTCAAAAATACGGCCCAGGTGCCATCAGCCATTTTGCCAATGACCGGCTGGCCAAAAGTAAATCCAATACTGCAACCACTACGCGCACAGTTTGAATCATCGAGTTCCCACAGGCTGCGTGGCGACTCAGGATTGGTTATATCTAGTGCGTAGTATCCTTTTCCACCAGCACCCAAGCCTCCGACCAAAATAGTATGCCAAGTTCCGTCTGCAAACTTAACATCGCCGACTCGAGGTGTGCCGTCAACATAAAAACGATGATTGCTTGCGTAACCAACATCTGCCAAGCGGCTAAGGTTAGATATTACTTTCGTAGGAATGTAAGCCCAGGCCTCTTTTCCCTGTTTAGCCAATTGGATACTATCAGCGCTGCTGGGCGGAGCATAAAAGGCATGCAACATGCCATCATTGGCGCCAACATAAATCATGTTCTGACGATTTGCGTTATTAGATTTGAAAGTGTAATAACCGTCATCAGCATATTCAAAGTAAGGTGCTCCAACAAACTGGGGTTTTGAATTAACAATATCGCCTAGCACATTGGTGCGCGACCGATATAGCTTGCCACTCACACCTACGGCAAATCCTTCACTCTGGCGCTGCCCACGCAGGTAATTAACGAGACTCGCAACAGTGGCTTGTGCTTTTTGATCAACTGCCGCAGGGCTAGTTGTCATCGTTGCGTACTGCGATAAAGAGGTCGCACCGCCAAGGAGCCCTTGAAGAGCACTATTCAAATCGCTAGATACCGCGCCAGTTGTGCAGTTTTTCGTTGCTAACGTGAAGGGCCCCAACTTGTTAACCGCACTGGTATCGCGCACGTAGATTTTTCTGTCGTCGCACGCGTTTTGTGTTTGCGCATTTAGTTTTTGCTGCGCAGACCACAGTACTGTCGACAAGTCGCTGGAATCAAATGCTCTGAGATCGCCGACCCACTCCACCGTCTTGTAAAGGGACCCAAAGTTCAAACCCGTTTTTGTGATGTTGATTTGGTCACTGATCGTATTTGCGGAAGACGAACCAGTGCTGGCATTGATGGCCTGCAACGCAGACTGAATCCCGCTAACGACCGAATCTGGATCCGTCGCACTGAAATATTTCCCCCGCCCATTCACCGCGGTGTGCCAGAAATCATCAATTGATTTTGGCGAATTCCAAAGCGCGTCATTGCCCGAATAGTTGATAGTAGGGTCTGGCCAAACGGGCCAGCTTTTGTTGAGCGCTCGAATGTCTGCAAACGAGCCTGTGTTTGAGGTTGCATAGTCAGGCTTGTATGGCAAGGTCCCAGACACGCCCAAGCCCACCACGTAAGTCGACATATGCTGCCATGTTGCACGGTCATCCAGCGGACCAAAGCCCGTGGGTGGCACGATGTTTGGCATGCCGGGGCGTAGATCGGTGGCATAGTAATACTGAGCCACGTCTGCCAATGAATTGGAACTCCCTCCTGTCGCGGAATATGGAACATAGACGGGAGCAAGATACTCCACCTTGGGAGGCGGCACCGGTGTAGGGCTTGGCAGGGCCTTACAGCTGCTGGTTGAAACTGCAGGGCCAACGACAGGGGTTTGGTCAACGACGGTGCCGTTGTCGTAGGTAAATGTTGTGTTCGTGGTGCTTTGCGAACTGGAGTACCAGCCAGTCACAGTCGCGTTAGCGCAAGTGGTAGCAACCCAATTGTTTGCAAGTGTCGCAGGAGCGGCTATGCATGCACCTGGTGTCACAGCACTTGGGATCGACTCGCAGAGCGTCTTGCTGTAATTCGCCGGAGGGCCAGCATTATTTGTGTTCCCACTCACGCACGTTGTGGGATCTACTGCGGGGGTAACCACGCTGAGATTGGACGGGTAGTCACAGGTGGACGTAACATTGCCGGCAACAGTGGGGCCGCCCCCTGTGTATGTACAGGACGAAGGGTTAGTGACTACCGTACCACCACACTGTGCCCCCGGAAGCGCTGGATTGCAAGAACCAACGTTTCGGCATTCCGTGGATGTTGTAGCGTTTATAGCACCAGCGGTGCACGAGGCGGCATTGGTCCAGGCTGTAGGGAACCCGGGCGCGTCGGCGCAAGTCAGATTGCCGCTTGCAGCAAAAGATTGGGTACACGCATTTACGGTTGTGACGACTGGGCTGCTCGCAGTGGTACTTGGCGTGCCTGTGCCGGGCGCATTGGTTGTGCAGGTTGTGATGTGGTAATTCGGGCTACCGGAATTGCTCGCGGTACACGTGTTGCCAGCAACAAAGGTAGGAGCAGTGATGGTATTGACCTGGCACCCATTGACACCCACTGTGCATGGCGAGGACTGAACAACAGACGTCGCGCCGGAACATACCACGCGAATGAAATTTGGGGCAACGGGCTCTTGGGCGATACATGAACCGGATGGAACGGCCACTGTCTTGGTTAAAGCGCTAGGGCCACAGTTTGTCAGTCCCGAGCAATCGCGAACAGGTTGTGAAACTTCCAGCGCAGGGTTGTACCAAACGTTCTGGGTAGTACTCTGAGTCTGCGTAGGAATAACGTATTGCAGCGTCTGCTTGGTTACCTTGTAGCTGCTCTGCCTAAACGATACCGTGCGCGACTGCGCTTGCGTGGAATTGTTCGTCGCACTAGTGACCTGGGTAAGCACTTTGGGTGTGACAGTACGCTTAACCGTGGTGGTCCTATAGCCCGGGACCGTTAAGTTACAAGAAGGATAGCTGAAGGTCGTAGTGACCGATGCAGTTTTGGTGTAAGGCAGTTGCAACAATGTGCCATCAAATACGCCTGCGGGCACCAGTCCGGCGGAGTCTGTATCCGCAGTGCGGGGGTAGTTGGCACCCCCGTCCCGGTTGCCAACGGATGCAGTTCCGTCTATGGTTGTAGGTCCGCCAGCGAGGCCTCCTTTTTCGGCCGCGACGTTCCAATAGCCGTCGGTGGTCATGATGGTGAAATTCTTTTGGCACGCGTATTGCACCGGGTCTGTATTCATGCCCGCGTTGATACCATCTGTTTTACCGGCGAAGTGACGCCCTACCCGTGCCAAACCTTCCCGAGCGGGGGAGCTACCCGCAGGTACTTGACCATAAAACTTGTTGTACCAAAGCGTGCGCTGCGCAGAGTTAAAGTCGGCTAGCGGCTGGTATCGGCTGCTTTGCACTGAAGTCGTAGCGCTACCGTTGGTATCCAACGTTGGATTGACGGTGAGAAACCCCACACGATAGGTATTGCTCAATGACTGAAACGCGAGGCCAATTGAGCTCTTTGCCAGATTGATACGCGTTCTGTAGTAGGTGTACCAAATGGCAAAGTTTTGTCGCTCATCCGCCCTGCCAGTCGGCCCAGAGGTGGGACCTACAAGCACACGGCGCCAAGTGCCCCCTGTAGAAGACACGCTCGCTGCGGACGTATCAGTGACATTGCACGGGGCGGTATTGTAGGTGTACGCCGGTGGGGAACTTGTAGGCACAAAGTAATAGTAATAAGCTGGCTGCGCTGGGTCAGCCACTGCGGTAACTACGTTTTGAACGGTTTTTTCATCGTGGGCCCTAAAGCTAGTGCTAAGGTTCACCGTGATGCTGGGATCTATGAAATAGCTGTAAGGCGCGCTCGTAAAACTCGGCGTCGGCATTGCTGCATTGGCGGCATCCTTGGGCACGGTGTACGTTCGGTTGCGGTTGTAGTACAGCGAATTGCATTCGCTAGACTTGTAGCCAATAGATTGCTTGGCGCCCACAACCTCCAACTGATCCGGCATATGCGTCCATGACATTGAGTTAGACGTATCCAGCATCAACATGATATTGGGCGATGCACCGCCAGTGCTAACCCCAACCAGCGGCACACTCGCTATTTCGGTTGTTTGTGCATATGCTGTCCCAACGGCCAAAGCAAGCGAAACTGGGACCGCTATGCGGGCCAGAGCCCTTGAAAAATAGGTGTTCATAAACAGCCCTCAATAAACCATAACTTGTATATAACTTAGCGTGCTGCGAGGCCCGAGCACTCTTGCTGTAATGCGGTAAAAGGGCGTTTTTATGGCTCCTTGCGCATTCTGATTTTGAGTCTTGGATCCGCCGGTCGATGAGTTGCCCCATACACATTCTTGGCCAGTAGCAGACAAGCTACCTGCTGTGCTGCACATCCGATGGATGACGTAGCTCACCGCATTGCCCGTACCGTCATCGGCGCTTGCCAGAACAGAGTTACCAGCAGTGTCCCAGTCATACTTTGTAGGGTCAAAGCCCACCGTCCAAACCGGGAAATAACCAGCCGTCGCATCCGTCGCTGTCAACTGCGTAGGCGTTCGGGTCAACAACCAAGCCCTCGCAACCTCCACTCCGATGTCACCAACCGAAGTTGCGTTGCGCTTAAACCCAAGGTTGCCAACGATCTCCAATGTGCGATTGTTCGCGTGAAACATTCCTGCAATCGCAAGCAACATGATTGTCAAAGTGACCATCACGACTAATAAAGACACCCCACGCTGCCTTTTCATTGGTTTCGCCCCCACAATGCATTGCGCAATGGCACAACACTTTCTGCCACCGAATATCGATACCGCCGCCAGTTAAGTGGGCTATCTGGGTTGGTGTCTGCCGCACCGCCTATGTCCGTCATGACGAAACCGCCTCCCATCCATGCGGGACTTGCAGTAGTCACGTTTGCCGGCTCGTAATTACGGCTGCGCGTTAATATTGCGTAACGAATAGCCAGCACCCGGGTCCAATCTACCGCCGCACCACTCAGGTCTGGCCTGTGGGTCTCATCCGGGTTGTACCATTCATCTGCACCAATGCGGCCGTCGCCATTGAGATCGTAACCATATTGAGCCTGCAGATTAACAGCGCCTTCCGCCACCTCGCGTGCCCGTGGCGTTGGATAAACACCGTCAACTGGCAATACGCTAAACCGCTGGAGGGCAGGGTTTTGTGCACTATTTGGGCTGGCAGTTGAGATTCGCCACTGATTTGCTTGAGGGGCCGGTCCGAGGTTAAACGCAGCAATAAACTCTATCCCCGTGACTCCACCAGCCTGGTTAAATACAGGGGTACTTGTAGTGCCTGCTGGCTTGTAAAAACTCTGATACGAGGTGGTGTCGTGCCCAAACGCTTTATCTGTCAACACGACAGATGAATCGGTGGAGGTGACTTGAACAATCCGACAATCAGTAAATCCACTGTTACCTAAAATCACGACGTCGCCATTATTGAAACCTGCCCGACTGCTCACCTTTGTTACATTGAATGTAGATCCGCCTAATACAGCTTCTGAGGCCACTCTGTAGTCAGAATTTCCATACAAGGTGACGATTTGGTCTGATGCACCATCAATACCTCGGATGATTTGCACCCCAGTTAGGCGTAAGCCACCAGTACCAGTGGGACTCAATACTACTGAATTGTTGGCACCATTGACAGTGGCAGTGCCGGAGATTGGACATCCCGCACCACCCGAAATCGTTGAATTAGCCGCGCCAAATCCTTGGCCAGATCGCTTGATGTCTTGCTCAATGGCAAACGCGGCGAGTGCAACAGTTGATTGCAAATCATTTGTAGACGACACAGTACGATTTTGCTTGACCCAGTTTGCGTAGATCTGAGCTACCGCAATCGCGGTTATGAGCCCAATGACCAAACTGACCATTAATTCGATCAACGAAAAGCCAAGCGAACGGCGCATAGCACCTCGGGTGCTAATTGACATATGAGCGCAAGACATATTGACGCGGAGCCGCATCGCCGCTGGACTGCCAGCACAAGGTGATGGTCACTTGGTTGTTTGCAGTTGTATCTACAAGAATTTGCTGCATCGCAGGAGTAGATCCCGGGAGTTTCCCGGCACCGGATGTAACGTCTGACACCCAAGCCGTCACCAAGTTGTTGCTCGAGGCGGCACCAGCAAAGTTGCAGGCTTGCTCTGTCCCGGTGAGATGTGCAAAATTCTGTAATGACAAAGCAGTGGCCGCTGGGGTCGTTCGATCCACATTGAGCCACATCGTATTCAACATGGATTCTGCGCGCATAGCTGCCTCGCTTCGTATTTGCACATCCGCCTGATTGCTAACAACCACACCCATTGCACTCACTACCCCGACAACCCCCAACAAAAACAACGCTACGGCGACAAGTACCTCTATCAAAGTACCGCCATGTTCCCTAGGGCGTATATGGTCTCTCATTGTGTTAACAGCTTCGGTTATCTGTTAGAGGTTGATTTGGCTCACACAACCTGGCCTGTCCGCCTGGACTCACACGAACATCAAGACAGCGCACGGCTTCCGTCAAAAGACATTCCGCATTTTGAGTTATGTGTCGAAACTGAACCTGCACGGCAGTCGCACTGGTCGTTTCACCAAGTCCATTGAACTGAATACTGGTAACGCCACCTGCATTGACCGTAACTTTTGTGCCGCCAGCTTCCGCGGCCTGTTTCGAATCGAGCAGCGCATATGTACCAGCAGGTGCCGTATTGGGTGCGCGTATAACCCAATTGGTGCCGCTAGTGGAGCCTGATATGGGCGTGTCAATTGCCTCCATGCTTCCACCCGCCGGTGTGGGCGGTACATCATTGGTCAATACCAGTTCAACAATCCGATTGCGGCGGATAGCTTCTGCTCTGGCCTTTTGAACTGCCGAATAAAACAATTCAGAGGTAGTCCTCAGGCTGTTATTTGCGGCATAAGCAGAATAACTAGGCACAGCAACCATCCACAAAAGACCCAATATTGCCAAGACCACAATAGCTTCTATCAAAGTAAAGCCATTGTTCAAGCGTCTTCCGCTCAACATGACCCATCCTCTTTGGTGACCCAGCATGAACCAGTTTTGGTCCAGCCAGCGGGCACGGAATCCGTGGATTTAGAAACGACACCGCCAGCCAAGCTCAAACTGTAAGCAAAGCCAATCATGGGGCCTTGACCGGTTGCCGTTACTTTGTACGATGTGCTTTCCAACGTGGGGCAGGTATACACAAAGTACCTTGTGTCCGGTGGTTTCAAGGCAAGTGCATTCGTACCACAGGCAGTGGCGTAGGAGCGGTTATCAAGAAATAGCTGCTCCAGCTTGGCTTGCATAGGACCAAGGGTGGCTAACGCGTCCGCAATGCGACCTCGCTTTACATACTGCTGGTAGCTAGGCAAAGCTATTGACGCCAAGATCCCGATAATGGCGACAGTTACCATCAACTCAATCAACGTAAACCCAAGAGATCCTCGCAACGGAGCAATCCGAGCACCGCCGCCTAAGCAATTACGTTTATACATGTCAGTTACCAAGTGTTCGTTACATCGCCCTGCGCCAGCGAATCAATCCATTTTTGCATCGTGCAAACATAGAATTTGGGGTCATCATAGTTAAGAGAACCGCATTGGTGACGCCAACAGACAAGCGTGCGTTTTATTCAGACTAGCGGCGCACCTAGATAGAAACGAATCACAGCAAACCCGACTTTGTAAAGTCTGGACCTATTGCTAGAGATTGATTAACTTTTGATAAATAGCCACGAGTTCGGTATTCAGCGCTTGTCGCACAAAGGGTGCCAGAGCTTGGATGTCTGTCTCACTAATTCGGGCGCCTGCCATTGCTTCGTTTACACACTTAAGCAGCGCTTGAGGGCTAAATGCAGCCAAAGACAAAGCGCCGCAACTCCGGCTTTTCGCTTGGAGGCTCTGGAAGGCCCTATCACTCTCTAGCATCGAGGAATCGATCTCGCCTGCAATACTAAATTCAAACGAAAAACCGCTGCCGTTCACTTCCGACCTAGCACGCGCCATAGCAGCGCGCAAGACTTTTTCAAACTCGACCACTAAGTCACTGCTGCTCATTTTCAAAAGCAACATCAAATATCCTGTGTTCAGAGCAGCAACATCGGTCTCCATTTGACGCTGCATCCGACTCACCAAACGAGCAGCTATTGCGCTGGAATTCTGAATGAAAATTTCGGGAAGATTTTCAAGGGTCTTTTGAAAAGTGTTAGTCATCTATTCACATAAAGTTAAGGCTAAAGCCGATGAGAATCACTCAAACTTATGCATCATCTTGATTGACTGACTCATAAGTTTAGGTCTTGTTTTTTGGACGCACTTCCATACAAAAAACGGCTGCTTTAGCGGTGGACCTCACTAACAAAAAATTTAGCTTTGAGCGCGGATACTTACCCTCGTAAAGTACCGGCCATCGGGCTACATCGGGATTGCAATGAAATGCATCTTTTGTAAAAGCGCCTATCAGCAGATCGCCTCGTTCGAGAAGCTGAACTGGTGACACAATTGTAAGTGGGCAACTTACAATTGCGGACTTTGACCAAAACAATTTAGTCTTATTCAAGCTTGCTTTGCAACATCTTGCATACAAAGAAATGCAAGTCCCACCACGCTTGCGACAATCTGTTCACCTTGGATGTTGCCTATGCTTTTGGCTGACTCCATTGCTTGTGCAGCCACCGTGTTCGCCACCGCCAGGTTTTGCAGCAGACGCTGCGTACCTTTCAAACCAAAGACGTCAGAGGTATTTCGTTGGCAATGTAGAGCGCTTTTTGTTTACAGGGTTGCCATGCAGCTGGCGTACGGGGTTTTAGTCGGTGCGTGGCACGTATTGGACGCAAACGCCATTCCCTTGACACTAGCGGGCACCCCCTTGTGATAAAGCTGACCCACCACGAAGTGTCGATTTCGCAGATCGAGTACACCGGGTACTAAGGGTACGCCTCCAGATCAGTGGCCCGCTCAAGGCGTATTGCCCAACCAACACCGAGAACAACGCTTGCGCCGCCCGCCCCGCCATTGAGGCGCTGGTGGATTGGGCGGCAAGAGATTGAACTTGCTGCTGTGGTTAAGGGCGCGCGTCGATGGGCAGATTGGCCTTGGGTGGCGTCTCAGCGTGGGGATGGTTGGCGGCGCGCCAAGCCAGTTGATTGCGTCCTAGGCTCTTAGCCTCATATAGCAATGCATCGGCTGCTTCAATCAAGGCATTGGGCTTCCAACCAGCTTTGGGATATAGGGTCGCAAGTCCAGCACTCGCGGTGACAAAGCGGCCCACCGGAGACTTGACATTAGGCAGCGCCAGTTCTCGTATGCCGCTGAGAAGCTGCTGTACAACAAGGTGCACATCTTCACTCGTGGAGCCCCCGAACACATACACAAACTCCTCACCGCCGTAGCGCGCAAAAAAGTCACTGGGGCGTTTTCGGTGCGCGCGCAGCACCTCGGCAACTCTTTCAAGACACTCGTCTCCCCGTTGGTGGCCATAGGTGTCATTGACGAGCTTGAAATGGTCAATATCAATCAAGGCCAAAGACAGCGGTTGGCCTTGGCGGATGGAGCGACTCCACTCAGAGTCCAAAAAGTCATTGAACGCTCTGCGATTCGGAATGTTGGTCAGGCCGTCTAGACGTGCTAATTGGGATACAGCCTCCTCCGCCTGCTTTCTCTTGGTAATGTCGCGGTGCGTGACCAAGTAAAAGTTTTCATCCAAATGCTTGAAGTGCTTGACGGTCATCATGAACCAGCGGAAAACGTTCGGGCCATGGCACGGGTACTCCAAGGTGAATGTCCCGCACCCGTCAGCCATCAATCGTCTGATCCCATGGAGAGCACTGACCCCAAAACCATCGCCCGTCGCTGCGGCTGCTTCACATACACGAAGGTAATTCACGCCATCCCACCCTACGGGGGTCATACACCCATTTTCCAGGCCGAAATCAACCCAAGCCTGATTCACGAACCGTATCAGACCCGTGGAATCCATCACCACAATTTGCTCGGAAAGCGAGTCAATGGTGAGCTTGAGAAAGCCATAAGAATCGATCAACTTCGTCCTCCCTGCAAAGACTCAATTTATATTTTGCAGGCTAGTGTTGACCTTTACCTCGATAAGGTCAAGTTGGCGTGATCGTCGCGCTCTCAGTCATCCCACTGCGTTTGGCGGATGTTAGCCTCTTTAGAGTTTTTTGGGCGATGGTGGAAGACATGCAATTTCCACCGTTGAGAAAGCGAGGTCTTCACTCAGCGCCCACGAATCTAGGGTTTACACCTAGAATTCAGCCTCCCCTCCAAACTTAAGCACCATGGCCCGCGTCTGAGGGGCGCGGTGACGACCTACCGCTCCTCCCGTGGGCTGGGCGTCTTGCTGTTTGCGCTGATTTGTTTGCCCCGTTCACCCAGGATTTTGTCCATGCTTTTGACTGACGCCATTGGCTATGCCGCCGCCGTGCTCACCACCGCCAGCTTTTTGCCGCAGGCGCTGCATACCTTTCAAACCAAGGACGTCCGAGGCATTTCTTTGGGCATGTACAGCGCGTTTACTTGCGGGGTGGCCCTGTGGCTGGCCTACGGAATTTTGGTCAGCGCCTGGCCCGTGGTGGGGGCCAACGCCATTACCCTGACGCTGGCAGGCGCCATTCTGGTGATGAAGCTGCGCTACCACGAAGAGCCCATCACGCAAATCGAGCACACCGGGGACTAAAGGCAGTCCACCCGGCGTGCATGCCGTAATGGCGGCAGCTTTAAGCAGCCGCGCGTTGCAAGCGGTCGCGCACGCCGTCCCAAGCCAGCCCGTCTGGCGGGGTCTCCACCCAGATCAGTTGCACGCCCAAGGCATCTAGTTCGCGCAGCACAGAGAACAATTCATGCGCTGCAGGCGCGGCGTCATTAGGCATAGTGCGTTGGGTCACGATGCCGGTCACCACCTTGAGCGGCGCCCGGGCATACACCGCAATGGTGGGGCCACGGGCGTCGGGGGCGCTGGCGGGCAGCATGTCGATGGCGGTTTGCAAGGCCTTGGCGTCCATAAGGCGCACGCGGGCATTGGGCGCGTAGTGCGACTCCAAGGTTCCAGAGGCCCGTGGCGCTTGACTAGACTGCGCCTCTTGCTCTTCTTTAGATAGCAATCTGCGGCCACACGCCGCCTCCACGTCGGCACTGGTGATAGACCCCGGGCGCAGCAACACGGGTGCGCCGCGGGTGCAGTCGATGATGGTGGACTCAATGCCCAAGGTGCACGGTCCGCCGTCCAGAATGAGCAACTCATGGCCCATCTCGCTTTGCACATGGGCCGCTGTGGTGGGGCTCACGCGGCCAAAGCGGTTGGCGCTGGGTGCGGCTATGCCCCACACCTCGGTCTGGCCCTGTGCCGGATGGCGCAAGGCAGCCAACACCGCTTGCGCCGCCGGGTGCGCGGGGCAGCGCAGGCCAATGGAGTCTTGCCCACCGGCAGCGGCAGCGCCCACGCCCGTGCGCCGGGGCAAAATCAGCGTGAGCGGGCCGGGCCAAAACGCCGCCATGAGTTGCTTGGCAAAGGCAGGCACTTGCTGGGCGTAATGGGCCACGCCCGACATACCGCCGTCTAAGGCCGCCACATGCACGATCAGCGGGTGGTCCGCCGGGCGCCCTTTGGCAGCAAAAATTTTGGCCACAGCCTCATCACTGCTTGCGTCTGCGCCCAAGCCATACACCGTCTCCGTGGGCAGGCCAATCAGGGCTCCCGCCCTTATGGCGTCTGCGCAAGAAGCTATGGAATCAGGAGCATTTGAGGCAACAATCATGGGGGCTATGAAGGTATGACGGTGGTGGGCGGGCGGTGCGGCTTAAAACGCCTCAATGCCCAGAATAGCCGCAGCTTGCAGCGCGGTGGCGCGCACATCGGCGGCGCTGGCACCGGTGAAGGTAAGGTGGCCCATTTTGCGCCCCTTGCTTGCATTGGCTTTGCCGTACAGATGCAAATGCGCACCTGGCAAGGCCAGCACTTGGTCCCACGCAGGCACGCCGTTGGCCGGCCAAATGTCGCCCAAGAGGTTGAGCATGACGGCGGCGCTGTGTTGGCGCGGTGGGGTCAGGGGCAGCTGCGCCAAGGTGCGCACTTGCAGCTCAAACTGCGAAATATCGCAAGCATCCAAGCTGTAGTGGCCGCTGTTATGCGGGCGCGGTGCCATCTCGTTGACCACCAAGCCGCCCAGGCCTTGGGCTTGGGGGTGGCTGTCGTCCAAAACAAAAAACTCCACGCACAACACGCCCACATAGCCCAAGCCTTCTGCTATGGATTTTGCAGCTGCTTGCGCACGCTGGGCAAGCGCTGGGGGCAGATTTCCCTCATAGACCTCAGTCACAGCCAAGATGCCATCGCGGTGCAGGTTGCGCTGCACGGGCAGGTGCACGCATTGGCCGTCGGCGCCACGCGCCACGATGACAGAGCACTCCAGCTGCAGGGGCAACATTTTTTCAAGCACGCAGGGCACTTGCTGCATGCTGGCCCAAGCCTCTTGCAGCTCGGCGCGGGTGCGCACGCGGGCTTGGCCCTTGCCGTCATAGCCCATGCGGGCGGTCTTCAGAATGCCGGGCAGCAGGTTGTCAGGCACGGCGTCGAGCTGGGCCTGGGTTTCGATCACCGCATAGGGCGCGCAGGGCACGCCGCAGCGCACAAAGTGGGCTTTCTCCGCCGCGCGGTCTTGGGCAATGCCCACGGCAGCCGCGCTGGGGGACACCGGGCGGCTGGCGGCCAATTGGGCCAAGGCCTGGGCGGGCACGTTTTCAAATTCGGTGGTGATGGCCACGCAGCGTTCAGCCAATTCTTGCAGGCCTGCGGGGTCGGTGTAGCCGGTTTGGATGTGGTGGTGGCTCACCCGGCCCGCCGGGCTCAAAGCATCGGGATCGAGCACAGCGGTGAAGTAGCCCATGGTTTGCGCGGCATGCACAAACATACGGCCCAGCTGACCACCACCCATCACGCCCAAGGTGAGTTCGCGGGGGCCCTGAGCAGGCGTGGTGCCGGGTAACAGGCGCTGGCTCATACGGACTCTGCGCCGGTAATGGGCAAGGCCATGGCGCGTGCGGCTTCTGTTTGCTCAGCCCGAAAAGCGTCTAGCTTGGCGCGCAAAGCCGGGTTGTCGTTGGCCAGCATGGCTACCGCAAACAAGGCGGCATTGGCGGCGCCGGCTTGGCCAATGGCAAAGGTGGCCACCGGAATGCCTTTGGGCATTTGCACAATGCTGTGCAACGAGTCCACGCCGCTTAAGTGCTTGCTAGCCACGGGCACACCCAGCACAGGCACGGTGGTTTTGGCAGCCAGCATGCCCGGCAAATGGGCCGCGCCCCCGGCGCCCGCAATGATGGCGCGGATGCCACGGTCGGCCGCTTGCTCGGCATAGGCAAACATATCGTCCGGCATGCGGTGGGCCGACACCACTTTGGCTTCGAAGGCGATACCAAACTGTTGAAGAATCTGAACCGCGTGGTGCATGGTGTCCCAGTCGGAGCTGGAGCCCATCAACACGCCAATGTGGATTTGCGGCATGGCAGGTGGTGAATGTGGTCGGGAGGCTGGCAAAATCGCCTGCAGTGCCACAATTTGCATTGCGCACCGCGCGCCGAAAATTCGGCGTGGTGCTTGAATTTTACTTTTACACCCTGAGTTAGCCAGCATGATCAATGTCACCATCGAAAACTTCGACGCCGAAGTGGTTGCCGCCTCCCACGAAACGCCTGTGTTGGTGGACTTCTGGGCGCCTTGGTGCGGGCCATGCAAAGTCATAGGCCCCATCTTGGAAAAGGTGGAGCTGGCCTATGAGGGCCGCTTCAAACTCGCCAAGATTGACTCCGACGCTGAGCCCCAACTGAGCCAAGCCTTTGGCATTCGCAGCATTCCCACCTGCGTGCTGATGGTGGGTGGCAAACCGGTGGATGGTTTCCAAGGCGCACTGCCTGAGAGCCAAATCAAAGCGTTTTTGGACAAGCACCTGCCCTCCCTGGACGAGCTGGAAGCCGAGGCGGATGCCGAAGACGCGCAAGCCTTGGCCGCTGCGGGCGACACCCAAGCCGCGCTGCAAAAGCTTTTGGAAGCGCTGTCCATCAACCCCGCCAATGACGACGCGCGCTACGACTATGTGCGCCTGCTGATTGAGAGCGATCTGATTGACGACGCTGAGGCCGCCTTGGCGCCCGCCTTGACCCAAATTCCACGCCAGCTGCGCTTTGAAGCGCTTGAGCAGTTCATCAATGCTATTAAATTTGTAACATCTGACGCCCGTGGTACGTGGGCTATCGAGCAATTTGATGCCTTGATTGCCACCAACAAGCGCGACTTTGACACCCGCTTGGCCAAAGCCCGCGTGCTCATGGTCGGCGGCGACTGGACGGGCGCGATGGAAGAGTTGCTGGAAATTGTGATGCGCGACAAGGCCTGGGGCGATGCGGTGCCACGCAAAACCTATGTGGCTATTTTGGAGCTGCTCACACCGCCCAAGCCCAAGGCTAACCCTGCGGATGCAGGCAAGACCGCCGGTGGCATTGAAATCGCGGGCAAGACCGTGGTGGAGCAAAACCCGCAAGCCCAACTGGTGGCCACCTACCGCCGCAAGCTCAGCATGGCGCTGAACTGAAGCCTGGTCGGCCGCTCTGCTCAGCGGGTCTAACTGAAGCACTCCGCGCGAGTGCTTTTTTTGCGGGCATACCTTGGCTTTGCTTCTGCTGCGCTGCAGCATGAATTCTCATTGTCATGCATTTAAGTTTGCAGTATCGTTTGCCGACATCTAACGAATAGATGGCCTCTGTGCGGAACACCCCGCACCCATCGGTGGACGCAGTTGCGCAAACTTGGAGAGCTACCCGTGAAAATTTCGACCCGCCTCTTTTCACTTCTGGCCCTGATGTCTCTGTTACTCATTGCCGTAGGCGGTGTAGGTTTGGTGGGTATTGCCTCCAGCAACGCCGCTTTGAAGTCTGTGTACGAAGACCGTACGGTCGTGGTTGGGCAATTGGCCTTGATTCAGCGCAATTTGCTGACCAGTGCAAACCTTATTGCCTCAGGTGCTTTGGCGTCATCGCCAGACGTGGCCGCCGATGCCAGCCGACAGATTGACGCTCTCTCTGCCAAGACTAAAAAGACTTGGGAGCAGTACACCGCATCGCCAAAGTCTAGCGACGAAGCCGACGAAGTGAAGAAGTTTGGTGACGCCTATGCCAAGTTCCAAACAGAGGCTTTGGTTCCCGCAGGTGCCGCGCTTACGGGCGGCAACACCATGCAACTGCAGATGATGGTGAACTCTGAGTTGCCACCCCTATTCAAGGCGGCCAACGACAGCTTAGAGGCCTTGATCAAGCTGCAACTGGTGGAAGCTCAAACCGAGTATGAGTCCGCAGCTTCGCACTACACCACCATCCGCAACACCTCGATCGGCGCAGTAGTGTTTGGTCTCGTCGTAGCGGCGGTAGTTGGTGCCCTGCTGATACAAGGCATTGGGCGCTCACTGCAACAGGCGTCTACCTTGTCGCAAGCTATCGCTGAGGGTGACTTGACCGTAAGTGTGGACGTAACAGGTAGGGACGAAATGGCGGTGCTGCTGGGCTCTTTGATGGACATGAAACAGGGCTTGTCTAAAGTGGTGACCAATGTGCGCCAAGGTTCTGAGGCCGTGGCCAGCTCCAGTGCAGAGATAGCGCGTGGCAACCAAGACCTGAGCGACCGCACCGAGCAACAAGCCAGCTCGCTGGAAGAAACCGCGGCTTCCATGGAGGAGTTGGGGTCTACGGTGAAGCAAAACGCGGATAGCGCACGCCAAGCCAATCAACTCGCCATGAGTGCCAGTACGGTGGCTATTCGCGGGGGTGACGTAGTGAGTCAGGTGGTAGAAACCATGAAAGGCATCAATGAGTCATCACGCAAGATTGCCGACATTATTGGCGTGATTGATGGAATCGCGTTCCAAACGAACATTTTGGCGCTGAACGCGGCGGTAGAAGCCGCCCGTGCTGGCGAGCAGGGCCGTGGGTTTGCCGTGGTGGCCTCTGAAGTGCGGTCTTTGGCCGGCCGTTCCGCAGATGCTGCCAAGGAAATCAAGAGCCTGATCAACGCGAGTGTTGAACGGGTTGAGCAAGGCAGTGCCTTGGTAGACACAGCTGGCAGCACCATGACCGAGGTGGTGAGCTCTATCCGCCGAGTGACGGACATCATGGGCGAGATTAGCGCTGCAAGCTCAGAGCAAAGCGCAGGTGTGTCCCAAGTGGGAGAGGCCGTCAGCCTGATGGACCAAGCAACGCAGCAGAACGCAGCCTTGGTCGAAGAAATGGCCGCAGCTGCAAGCAGCTTACAGTCTCAGGCCGACGACTTGGTCCAAACAGTGGCGGTGTTCAAAATCGATGGCGGCAGTGATCGCAGTGCAGTCCCCCGTCTGAGCCACCCAACCAGCAGCGCCGGCGAACCGGGCATGGCGGCCAAGTTGTTGGCCTTGGTGAACCCCACTAAACGACTGAGTTGAGCTCCACAGTTCAGACAAAAAAATAGCGGCTTGCGCCGCTATTTTTTTGTCTTCCATGCTCTGGCGCAGCGTGTTTAAGCCGGCACGGTATCTGCGAAGCTAGGGCGCTGTTGAAGCTTTTCGTAGAGGCGTTGTAGGTTGGGATAGTCTGTGCGCCAATCAATCTGGGCAAAGCGAAAATCCAAATACCCCAAGGCGCAGCCGACCGCAATGTCAGCCAAGGAAAGATGAATACCGGCACAGTAAGGCTTGTCACCCAGGCCGCGCGACATGGCCTTCAATGCGGCATGGATCTTCAGCATTTGACGATCAATCCATGCTTGGCTGCGCTGGGCCTTGGTGCGCCCAGTCCACGTGGCTTCTAGGCGAGCCAAGATGGAAGCGTCTAGCAGTCCGTCAGCCAAGGCTTCCCAAGTTTTGATTTCGGCGCGCTCACGGCCCACACTGGGAATCAGTTTGCCAACCGGGGACAAAGTGTCGAGGTACTCCACGATGACCCGCGAGTCAAACAGTGCCTCTGCGCCCTCCATCACCAAACAGGGCACTTTGCCTAGGGGATTGGACTCCGCGATGGAGGTGTCGGCAGCCCACACATCCTCTGCCACAAAGGTGTAGTCCAGCTTCTTTTCGGCCATGACGACACGCACTTTGCGTACATAGGGACTGGAGGTTGAACCGAGTAATTTCATGTGAAGTGTGAAGTTGCAAACAGGGGGCCATTCTAGCCACTAGGGTAAACCAGAGAATGCTGTGTGACTAACGATAGCGCACAACCTACAATCTGCCTATGACTTTTTCCGCCATTTCCGCACTTTCACCACTGGACGGCCGTTACGCCCCCAAGCTCGCAACCTTACGTCCGCTCATGAGTGAGCAGGGCTATATGCACCGCAGAGTGCAAGTGGAGGTCGCTTGGTTTATCAGTCTGAGCGACGCAGGATTTGAAGAATTCAAGCCGCTGACCCCGGGAGCGCGTACTTACTTATTGTCTTTGGTGAAGAATTTTTCAGAAGCGGATGGTGAAGCTATCAAGGCCATTGAAAAGACGACCAACCACGATGTGAAGGCCGTAGAGTATTGGATTAAGTCCAAGTTTGACGCCCGACCCGAGCTTACTGCCGCAGGTGAGTTTGTGCACTTTGCTTGCACCAGTGAGGACATCAACAACACCAGCCATGCGTTGCAGCTCAAAGCAGCGCGCGAGTTGGTATTGCTACCTTCGCTCGATGCAGTGATTGCCAAGTTGCGCACCATGGCCCACACTTTTGCTGATGTCCCCATGTTGAGCCGCACGCATGGGCAAACAGCCAGCCCTACGACAGTTGGAAAAGAGATGGCGAATGTGGTGGTGCGGCTGAACAACGCACGGGACCGCATTGCTTCCATCAAGATGATGGCCAAGATGAACGGCGCGGTAGGCAATTTCAACGCCCATTTGTCCGCTTGGCCAGAGTTTGACTGGGAGGCTTTTAGCCGCAAGGTCATTGAATCACCCGAGCCGCTTGGCTTGGGCCTGACCTTCCAGCCCTACAGCATTCAAATTGAGCCTCACGACTATATGGCTGAGCTGTTTGATGCCGTGGCGCGCACCAATACTGTTTTGATCGACTTGGCACGTGACATCTGGGGCTATGTGTCTTTGGGCTATTTCAAGCAAAAGCTCAAGGATGGCGAAGTCGGCTCTAGCACCATGCCGCACAAGGTGAATCCCATTGACTTTGAGAATGCCGAAGGCAACTTGGGCTTGGCCAACGCCTTGCTGCGCCACTTGAGTGAGAAGCTGCCCATTAGCCGCTGGCAGCGTGACCTGACCGATAGCACTGTGCTGCGCAACATGGGCGTGGCCCTAGGCTACGCAGTATTGGCCAACCAATCGCTGCTCACGGGTTTGAACAAGCTGGAGATCAACGAATCTGAAATCGCAGCCGACCTCGATGCGTCGTGGGAAGTGCTGGCCGAGCCCATTCAAACCGTGATGCGCCGGTTCGGCCTGCCGCAACCCTACGAACAGTTGAAGAAGTTCACCCGTGGAGCTCCTATGACGCAAGCGTTGATGCAAGGGTTTATCGCTAACCTCGCCATTCCGGAGAGTGAAAAAGCACGCCTCATGGAAATGACGCCCGCCAGCTACACCGGCAAGGCTGCGGAATTGGCTCGGCGCGTCTGATGGCTATCAAATCGACGATTTTCAAAGCCAACCTGCAAATCGCAGACATTGACAACAGCTACTACGCAGACCACGCGCTGACCTTGGCGCGCCACCCCAGTGAGACCGACGAGCGCATGATGATTCGCTTGGTCGCGCTGGCGCTGCAAGCCCACAAGCTGCAAAGTGTGTGTGGTGGAGACGGTACCTTGGCGTTTGGCGCAGGGTTAAGCGACCCCAATGAACCCGATGTGTGGCTGCGTGACTTCACTGGTCAAACCCGGCTGTGGATAGAAGTGGGGCAGCCCGAGGACAAGCCCATGCTCAAAGCCTGCGGCAAGGCGGACGAGGTGGTCTTGTACTGCTTTAACCATGCAGCGGAAGTTTGGTGGAAGGGAATTGAGAACAAGTTGTCCCGGCCTACGAATTTGCAAGTATTTCGCATTCCGACCACGGCGTCACAATCCCTGATCCCCTTGGCCCAGCGCAGCATGCAACTGCAAGCCACCGTGCAAGAAGGTGTGCTCACACTGGGAGATACCGACCGCACGGTGGATATAGAACCCCTGCGCTGGAAATAGCCCTCCGCCGCCCATCCATGCTGCGTGTGCAGCTATTTTTTCAATAGCGCATCAGCAGCACCCTCGGCCGCCCGCTCGGTGTAGGTGGTAAACCGCCACGCCGTGGCTTCTAGGGTGATGCGCCGCCAAGTGGCCCGCTTGTCTGCAGGCCCCATAGCAATCCAGTGCTGCACTTCATGGAATGTACGGCCACAGCCCTTGCACAGTTCGTCCCCTTGACTGGTCGAGCAAATGGCAATGCACGGCGTGTCAGGCGTACTCTCATACCACTGCAGCCACGCATCCATGGCCGTGTCTGACATAGCGTTGGGCGCGACATCTTGCCGGTGTTCGTAGACCATGAGCGCGTACACAGTCGCCAAGGCCCGGGTAGGCGCACAGAGGCTAAACCCGTCAGGCGAAGGCATACGCGCTCGCCAGTAGTTGATAGCCGCCTCAATGTCCGTGATGTGAATACCTGTCGCCATGCGTGTGTTGTTGGTCGGCACTCTTGCCAAGTTGAGGCCCGGTAGCCATCTGATAAAGGGTGGGCATGATAGCGCGCTTGCGATACCCTTTCGTGCCGGTCACTAACCCTTTGAAATGTGGGGGTAAAGCCGCAAGGCATAGAATACCCCTACAAGTTGAAGGGGAGTAGCTCCTTTTGTTGGTGTGTCGTCAATACGGCGGGTCTGTGACCCTCCCGGCACATCAGAAAGCCAAGGCCTTGCAGGCCTCGTCTTTCGAGCAAGACCTTCGCCGTGCACCGGGCAGTGCAGCGCGCGAAGGTTTTTTGCCATCACGTTCCTATCTGCTTCGGTGTTGTCTAACACTGCATTTGAAGGATATACCGTGGAACTCTTTTCTGCCCCTTGGTGGTCGGCCCTGCTGGCCATCGTACTGATCGACTTAGTCTTAGCAGGTGACAACGCCATCGTTATCGCACTTGCGGCACGCCAGTTGCCCCCCCATTTGAAGCAAAAAGCGATTGTGTGGGGGACCGTGGGCGCTATTGTGGTTAGGTCAACGATGACCGTAGGCGTTGTTTGGCTGCTAAAGATACCCGGGCTGATGCTGGTCGGCGGACTGGGTCTGGTGTGGATTGCCTACAAGTTGCTCGCTGACCAGTCGGATGATGAACATGACGGACCAGCGGTGTACACCTTTTGGGCGGCCATGAAAACCATCATCGTGGCCGACGCGTTGATGGGCATTGACAACGTTTTAGGCGTCGCGGGTGCTGCCCACGGGTCGTTTGACTTGGTCATCATTGGCTTGGTGATTAGCGTGCCCATCGTAGTCTTCGGCAGCACGGTCGTTTTGAAATTGGTGGAGCGCTTTCCCATCATCATTCAGTTGGGCTCTGCAGTGCTGGCGTTTACGGCTGCAAAAATGATTGTGGCGGAGCCGTTTTTGTCAGGTCTCTTCGGAACACCTAGCGACCCCGGCGACACCCTGCAAACAGCTGCCCGCTGGGGGGTGTACACCTTGGCTGTCGCGGGCGTTTTGTTGGCGGGCTGGCTGGCCCAGCGCAAAGGCGCGGCCCAGCCATCTGCTTGATACATGGGTTGCCGCTGGCTGCAACCAGCAAGTCACCACATGGCATCCGCACGGGTGCTATGCTTTGACGCATGAAACTTCTTGCTAAATGGTTGCTGAGCGCGGTCGCATTGTTGGCGGTAGCCCATTTGTACAGCGGTGTCGACGTGCAGAGCTTTGGCTCTGCCTTGATTGCCGCCTTTGTGATTGGCCTCTTGAACGTGTTTTTGCGGCCGGTGTTGGTCGTACTGACATTGCCGGTCACGGTGGTCACACTTGGGCTTTTTTTGTTCGTCATCAATGCCCTGATGTTTTGGTCCGCGGCGGGCATTTTGGACGGCTTTCACGTGCGGGGCTTTGGTGCCGCGCTGATTGGCTCTTTGATTTACACCGTGCTAGGCATGGTGATTAACTCAGCGCTCGACCGCTTGTTCTCGAAGTAAAGCCTCAACCTGTCGGGCTCGGCTGTCGACAATAGACGCCTCAAAGTGATCCGCCCCGCCGGTGCCTTGCCGTGCCAACTCCTGCGCTGCTCTGAACCGCGCTGCCGCGCCTGCGTAATCGAGTTGCGCCACGTTGGACTCAGCCTGCGCCCGCACTGCAGCCACGGCGCGACCTTGGGCAGAGTAGACACTTGAGAGCACCTGCCACACCCATGCATCGCGGGGGTGTTCGGCAAGCCACTGTTGGAGGGGCTCCGCCAGTCCGGTGGTGCCTCCCGTTTGCAACTGGGCTTGGGCAATCAGCAGCATTTCAGCCCGCCCTCGCTGATGCGCTTGGTTCGCACTGACGCCCCCACCGGTGGGCACTGCATTGAGAACCACCAGCGCCTTAGCGCCTTGCCCTTGGGCCAAGGCCAACTCAGCGGCCAGTAGCCTGACCAGTCGCGCAGCGCTAAGGTCAGCGCGCGTGAGTTCGCTCAACAGCGCCAAGTGCTTCTGCGCTGCAGCGTAGTCGCGCAGCTTGATCGCAGCCAAGCTCGCGCCGTACAAACTTGCACTTTGCTGGTAGGCACTTTGTTTGTTGAGCACGCTGCGGTCAGTCAGCGGCTCCCAGGCGCGCAACGCGTCGATCTCTGTGTTCGACACAACCCGTGCTCTGGCTGACACCATGGCCTGGGCAAGGTCGGTAGGGGCGGCTCTAGTTGCCAAGCTTGCGGCCCCATCCGGCAAGCGCAGTTGCATATCAGAGATTCGCTCAGTCGTTACAGGGTGACTGCGCAAATAAGGAAAATCACCCGCATCATTCAAGCGAGACGCTTGTTGCAGCTTTTCAAACATGCCCACAAACCCCTGCGGCGCAAAGCCCGCCTGGGTAAGCACGCTGTAGCCCACCCGATCCGCCTCGCGCTCCATGTCCCGTGAGAAGTTGAGCTGCGTTTGCGCACCGGCGGCCTGGCCACCGACGATCAGCGCATTGGCAGAGCGCGGGTCTTTGCTGGCCGCCAGCAAGCCCAAAATCATGGCCCCCATGACCCACGGTGCTTGCCCCGCTTGGCGAGACATCATGCGGGAGATGTGGCGTTGCGTGACATGGCTCAACTCGTGCGCCATGACCGAGGCCAATTCGTCGCGACTGCTCACCACACCCACTAAGCCCAAGTGCAGGCCCATATAAGCCCCTGGCAGCGCAAACGCATTGACCCTGCGGTCACGCCCTAGCAAAATTTCCCAAGCGTACGCTTCGTCCAACTCCGGCGGCAGTTCGCCCCGCTGCCGCGCGGCACTAAGAAGCGGCTGCCAGATGGCTTGGACAAACTCCATGATGACGGGGTCATCAATGTAATCGGGGTCGCGGTACAGCTCCCGGGCAATGCGGTCGCCTAGTTTTCGTTCGGCGGCGGGCGACATTGAGCTGGTGTCGCCTAGGTTGGGGAGGACAACATTGGCGCTGCCCATACTCTGATGGGGCATCGGCTGCGATTGCGCTGCTGCGCCAAACAACAACACTACCACTATGAAAAACAGAGCAGCATGTGCTCGTCTAGTATGGGGTAACAGCACTTTCATTCCTAATTTGCAGCTATGAACCATGTACGCCGATCGACCCTTTACAGTGCCTCTGATGCCACCCAAGCCATGGGGTAATTTACTGCACACGTGGAACACGTCATATCAGGAGTACCAGCCTCGCAGCTCTGCAAGGGAAGTTGTCCCCTTTGCTAGATGGTAGCGGCCGCATTCCCAATTTTTTGGCCAAAAAAAAGGACGTGATGCACACGTCCTTTTTTAACCTCAAATCAAAGCCATTCGTGGCTTTAATTGATCGTTGAAATTCAATTAGACTGCGCCTTCGCTGCAGGTCTTAGGACGAATAGATGCGTTGACATTGGTAGTGCAAATCCAGCTACCGTTAGCTGGGTCATAGGTAAAGCGAATTTTTTTACCCGTCAGCTTATCGGCTACGCCTGTGGCGCGGAATGTTGCTGTCAATGCGCAAGTTGTTCCAACAACAGAAGCTTCAATTTTCTCCACGTATTTACCCGACAATACGACATTATTTTCAACTGCCAGGGCTCCAGCGATTTTTGGGGCCACGTAAGCTGTAGTGACAACGCCGTTACCATCCTTAACTTCAGCAACTTCTGCCACAGACTTATCAGTGCTGCAAGCTTGAGCCAAGGCATTGTTGGACAAAGCTTCAGAGGTTGGAATCTTCAAACCCGCCAACAAGCTCACGCCTTCAGTCGCTTGTGCGCGTGAGGTGTAATCTTGATACGCAGGCAATGCCACGGCGGCCAAGATACCGATGATCGCAACCACGATCATCAATTCGATCAGGGTAAAACCCTTTTGCATAGAACGCTTCATTTGAAACTCCTTGAGATGGATAGAAAGAAAGACTGACCCAACTAATCAGCAGCATTCGTGCCAGCTTTATTCAGCCCCGATACCGCCCATAAGTCAGCCAAATGGCCTGCAAATATCGCTTTTGCGTGCCTTAAATTGGCAGAGTCACTTCAGCAACCTGACACTTTTGTCACCCCAAGGGCTTGCACCTTACTTGATGCACACCTGCCGAACCATTTTGATGTCGGTCAAACCCATCATGACTTTTTCCATGCCGTCCATCTTGAGGGTGCGCATGCCGCCTTCTACTGAGGCAGCAAATAGCTCTGCCACCCGGGCGCGTTCTTGGATCAAGCGTTTGATGCCATCGTCCGCAATCAGCAACTCATGCAAGCCTATGCGGCCTTTGTAACCAGTTTGGTTGCATTTGGCGCAGCCTACGGCGCGGTAGAAGTGCAGTTTGCCTTCTTGGCCGTAGCTGGTCTGCCAGCTTGCCATGAGCTTTTGCGCTTCGCCAACGTGGTCGCGCTTCCAGGCGACGCTGTGGCGGAGTTCTTCGGCGTACTCCGCCGCGAATAGCGTAAGTTCTTCGGCGTCGGGCACATAGGCTTGCTTGCAGTCACAGAGCTTTTTGGCCAAGCGCTGGGCCAAGATGCCCAAGAGGGCGTCGGCAAAGTTAAACGGGTCCATGCCCATGTCTAGCAAGCGTGTGATGGACTCTGGTGCCGAGTTGGTATGCAGGGTGGAAAACACCAAGTGGCCGGTAAGCGAGGCCTCCACGCCCATGGCCACGGTTTCTTTGTCGCGCGACTCACCCACCATGATGATGTCGGGGTCGGCACGCAAAAACGCCCGCATGACCAAGGCGAAGTCAATGCCCGCTTTGCGGTTGATTTGAACTTGGCGCAGGCCTTTTTGCGTGATTTCTACCGGGTCTTCGGCGGTCCAGATTTTGGTGTCTGGCGTGTTAAGGTGTTTGAGGATTGAGTGCAGCGTGGTGGTTTTGCCAGAGCCCGTGGGGCCGCACACGTAGAACAAACCATAGGGTTTTTCGATGGTGCGAATGACACGCTCTTTGTTGTGGGGCGTGAGGCCTAGCTTGTCCAGCGGTATGGGCTCGCCCGCCGCCAAGATACGCATGACCACATCTTCAACTCCGCCTGCCGAAGGAATGGTGGCAACCCGCAGCTCAATGTCCAAGGGACCGTACTTTTTGAACTTGATTTTTCCGTCTTGCGGCTTGCGGCGCTCTGAGATGTCTAGGTCGCACATGATCTTGAGGCGTGTGACCATGGCCTGCCTAAAGTGGGCCGGCACTTCCACATACGGGACCAAGGTGCCGTCAATGCGAAAGCGGATGCCAGTCTTGAACTTACCCGGCATGGGCTCGATGTGGATGTCAGACACCTTTTGGTTATAGGCATCAATGATCACCTTGTTCACAAACTTGACGAGCTCATTGTCGGCCGCGGCAGACTCTAAGGAGTCGTCGTTAGACCCATCATCAATAGGGCCGCCGTCCATGTCGGCCAACAGTTGGTCAATGGTGCTGCTGTCTGCTGCGCCACCAAACAACTGGGCTAAGGTTTCTTGAAACTCGGTTTGCGTGGTGACTCGGTAGGCAAATTTGGTGATTCGCGGGAACACCTGCGGCACCACGCGTGAGCCACGCACGGCTTCTGGGTCCACGCACATGATGACCAGCCCCGCAGGCGACTCCTCCAAGGGCACCCAACCTTGTTCGTCAATGAACTCTCGCTTAAGCGCACCGTGCAGTGTTTCGGAACGGATGCGGCTAGAGACAAAAGGCTCGTACGGCACGCCAAAGAACTTGGAGAGTGATGGCCCAATTTGTTGTGGCTTGATTTTGTACTGCGCCATCAGCAGGTGCTCTACATGGGTGCCCTCGTTGCGCGCGTCTTGAATGCACTGGCCCAGTTCGGCGTCGGTCAGAATGCCTTCGGCTACCAAGCCATCAAACTTGGTCGCTTTTTTACGCGCCCCCTCTTCCGCTCGCGCTGCGCGCTGGCGCATGGCGGTTGCCAGGGTTTTGCACAGTTCAGTGACACCATCGACCTCTAGGTCTCCAAAGGGCTCATCGCTTTTGCTGTTGATGACCTGCAGTACGCCATGCAGCCTGTCTCCGTCCAAGATGGGGGCTACCAGCATTTGTCGGGTACGGTAGCCTGAGCGCGTATCCACCAGCTTTAAGAAACTGAGCGAAGGATGAATTTGCTTGAGCGCTGCATCGTCGTACACATCAGCTAAGTTCAACGGTGCGCGGCTGAAGGCTGCGTAGCCTGCAATGCTTTGGGGGGTAATCGGGAGCTTGAGGTCGCTGGTGGTGTTAAGGCCGGTTTTTACCTTGGAGACGATGGACGCCCCATCAGGGCTCACCGCGTAAAGCGTGAGCCGGTCGGCATTGAGCAGTTTGCAAATGTCTTTACTGGTTTCGAGCATGATTTGCTCGATGTTTTCCGTGTCGTGGATACGGGCGGTGACATGGTGCAGTTGCCTATAAAACAAGGCCTCAAAGGTGACGCCGCGTTTTTTGGAGGGCAACTTTTGCGACTCGTAAAACGCGAGTTCCGCTGCCTTGGCTGCCACGGCTGCGGTTTTGGTGTCGCTCATAGTTCGAACTCCTGGCCAGCACGCAACCAGCGAATATCGTGGCTCACATGCGCGCCCATGGGCTGGGTTTGGTCAAACCGCTGAATTTCGTTCATGATTTGCTCGGTTTCAGCCGGCTTGGTATGGGTGATGTAGATGGGGAACTGCTTGCCTGGTGCAATGCAGTCCAACTCTTGCGCTAAGGCGCGTGGCGAGAGATGCAGGCTGTCTTCGGCCAGTTTGCTTTCACGGTTGCTAAACGCTGTTTCGATGACCAGCATGGACACATCGAGCTGATTGAGGCGCTGCCAAAGCGCAGGGTTCTTTTCTGTATCACCGGTGAACACCCAGTACCCTTGCCCTTGGCTGATGGCAAACCCTGCTGCAGGCACCGTGTGTACGGCGGGGAGCACTTCAATAGTTGTAGCACCCAGTTGCAGCGTTTGCCCAATAGTGATCTCGCTAAAGCGTATAAACGGTGCGGCGACCGAGGGAATTGCGCTGAAGTCAGGCCATATGACGTTGTTAAAGATATGGGCTTTCAAGGCGGCGATGGTGCCAGCCAAGGCGTGGATGGTCACGGGCTGTTGGCGTTGCGACGCAGTGGCATCCACCATCAGAGGCAAGGCTGCGACATGGTCCAAGTGCGAATGCGTGAGCAGCACATGGTCAATGCGGCGCATTTGCTCCAAAGTGAGATCTCCCACACCCGTGCCAGCATCCACCAAGACATCATCCCCGACCAAGAACGACGTGGTTCGGCAGTCTTTGGCTATGGCACCGGAACACCCCAACACGCGTATCTTCATAGTTTGGTCTTATTTGGTTTCGAAGTTGGTCGCACCGTCCCAATGCGGGTCAAACGGCAACAGGCGCAAGGTGGCCACCCGCTCCACATACAAACGATACAAGGCATTGGTAGCGTCTTGTCTTTGCAAGTTCAACAAAGCAACATCCGCTTGGTCCCATTGCTGCGCACGGTAGGCCTTGAGAAACTGCCCCCACAGCTTGAGCGCGTCTTGGGTAGTGAAGCTCCCCTCGATGGTCCCCTGCATGGGCCTAAAGATAGCAACCGCTTGGTCTTTGCCCTTGACGCGAACTTTGTCTAACTCTTGCCATAGCATTGCGCCGGCCTGCTTGCGTGTGGACTCGCTGGCCACAATGTCGGTTGCGTAGACCTTGGACAGGCCTTCTAGACGCGATGCCAGATTCACTGCATCCCCAATGACGGTGTAGCTCTTGCGGATATGGGAGCCCATATCGCCCACGCACATGACTCCGGTGTTCAAGCCGATTCCGATGCCGATTTCGGGTAAGCCCCGTGCGCGGTGCTCGGCATTGATGGTGTGGACTGCCTGCGCCATTTCCAAAGCGGCCTTCACGGCCAACTGGGCATGCTGCGAAGACTCCACAGGCGCCCCCCAAAATGCCATGACGCAGTCGCCCATGTATTTGTCGATCGTGCCAAGGTTACTGCGAATGATGTCGGTCAGCTTGCCAAAAACGCCCGTGAGCAGGGCTTGAAGTTCGGTAGGGGGCATGCTTTCCGACATCTTCGTGAACCCGCGCATGTCGCAAAACATGACCGTCAGTTCCCGATTGGTGGCCTGCATGCTGTAACTCTCGGGCTCTTTCAGCATTTCGTCGACGAGCTCGGGCGGCACATAAGTTCCAAAAAGGTTGGCCAAATCACGCTTGGCCCGGCTTTCCACAAAGTAGCCGTAACTCATGTTCAACGCAAAAGCAGTAAAGGCCATACACAAGCTCGAAGCCAGCGGCAACACCAAACCGAACTGGGTATAAAGCCAAAAATTCAGCGCGGTAAGGCCTGCCAACACAGCAACACTGAGCCCAACGGCCATAGGGGCCGCGAGCAATGGCAGGCCAAAAGCCAGGATCAACCCCGATAAGAGCAACACCACCACTTCATAGCCCAAAGCGTAGTCAGGCTTGACCAATATCTTGCCATCTAAGAACCCAGAAATAGCGTTGGCGTGCACCTCCACCCCCGGATAGGCTTCCCCGACAGGGGTGGCCCGCAGGTCCAGCAAACCCGGTGCCGTTGTGCCTAACAAGACAATCTTGTCCCGCAAAGTGTCAGCAGGGACGCGGTTTTCTAGCACATCCACCGCCGACACGTACTGAAACGAGTTTCCCGTTGGGCCACCTGGGCCTCGGTACGGCACCAGTGAGGAAAGGCGCTCATCCACAGGTACCGCAAGCGATTTTTCACCCACTTGCAACAGCAAGCGGTCCACCGTCTGGTAGGTGCGTGAGAAGAAACGGTCCGAGGTGAAGCCCGGCCTTAGGTCTGGTGATCCGGCCAAGTACCGGAACATGGCCAAGGACAATGACTCGTAGTTTTGGCCCTGGACCTCGGCCAACATGGGCAAGGAGCGAACCAGCCCATCTGCGTCAGGCAGGGTGTTGAAATGCCCCGCACGTGGGGCAGCAGCGGCCAATGCTGCAATGTTGGAGCCGTAGCCACGCCATTGCGTTGAAGGCAGTTTGCGCCCTTGCAGTGCCTCCAAGGGCAGCGCAGGTGCCGGCAGCACGCCTGAAGCTTTGCCTTGGTTAAGGTAGTAGCCCAACACAATGGGCCTTGAAGCCAGGGCCTTAGCGAACGCGGCGTCAAAATCTAAGGTGGGCTCTATCTTTTCCAAGGCCCGGGCGAACTCGGGAGAGGCTTTGAGTTCATGGTCTGCAAGCGCCTTGAGGGTTTTCAGCCCGGAGCTGTCGTCCTCTTCGGCAAACACCACGTCAAACCCTAGCAGGGCGATGTGGTGCTGCTCAAACAACTGGTTCACCAACTCTGCCAAGCGATGACGGCCCCATGGCCAGTGCCCAACTGCAGCTAAGCTTTTTTCGTCAATATCAACAATGACAATGCGTTTGTCCAATGTCTTAGGACTGGTGGCCCGCAGCCGCGCGTCGTAGATGGCATTGTCTAGCTGCCCAATAACACCGATGGGCAACATGCCCACAGCGTGCAGTAGCGCCAAGAACAACGGCAGCAAGGTGACCGCAATTCTGGCCCAATGCTTGGAAATGGCCTTCATAGGGCGCTGCCCGTGCAAAACATGGTGCTTGAACAAGCAGGCCCAAAGAGCTGCTTACAGCAGCATGAACTGCATCTTGGTTCCCGCAAGCTCGATCACATCACCTGACTTGAGCGCAACAGGTGTTTGGTTGATCGGCGCCCCATTCAATGTAGGATTGCCAGCGCCCTCGACATGGTGCACCACAAACCCGGCCTGGCGGCGGGTAATGGCTGCAACAGCGACGCCTGGCTTGCCGACTGTGGTTACCACCTTGGTGAGTGGGACCTCTCTGCCAGACGCAGTACCCGACAAGACTTTAATGGCGGCATGAAAAGCACCCATGCCCGACGAGTCACTCATGACGGTGGGGGCGTTAGACGTTGCACTGGCAAGCCCTGACACAGCCTTAGCACCCGCTGGGCGCGCCATGACGACCATGGTTTTGTCAAAGTTATTGGCTGCGCTGTCGCCAACGAACTTGATCTTGTACTTGCCAACTTCTACCGTGTCACCGTTTTGGAGTTGTTGCTTTTTGATTGCCTTGCCATTGAGATAGGTGCCATTGGTGCTGTTTAAGTCTTCCAAAACAACGTCACCACCGGTCATCTGCAGGACAGCATGCTCGCCGCTCACTGCGAGATTGTCGATCACGATGTCGTTGTACGGCCGACGCCCCAAGGTCGTTCTGTCCTTGGTGAGTTGAACTTCTTTGATTACGACCTCATCGATCGACACGATCATTTTTGGCATGACCGACCCCTTCTTACATAATTGAATTGTGAAAACACGTTATATGTTTATTTGCCAAGCCATCTTGCGATAAGCCCGCGTTTTTCGGCCGATTCGGTCACCCCCACCATCAGCACAGAGATGTTGTCACGGCCCCCACCGTCATTGGCAGCGTTCACCAAAGCATCTGACATTTGCTGCAAATCTCTGTCCGTGGATATGATTTTAGCGATCGCCTCATCGTCGACCATATCAGACAGCCCATCAGAACACATGACATAGAGGTCACCAGTTTCGACAACATGCTCATGGATCTCAAGCAACACAACCTCATCCACGCCCAAGGCGCGCGTAACCAAGTTCTTGATAGGGGAGTTGACGGCCTGTGCAGCTGTCAGTAAACCCGCATCAATCTGCTCTTGCAAGAGGGAATGATCCTTGGTGATTTGCGTGAGGATCCCGGCGCGCAGCCGGTAGCAACGCGAGTCGCCGATGTGGCCTAGCAACAGCTTGCGCCCCCGAAAAACGCCAACTACCAGTGTGGTCCCCATCCCTGTGTACTGGTTATTGGAGTTTGCGGCGTTGAAGATCGATCGGTTGGCATTCTCAACGCACAGCTCTACGGCCCGTCTGACGTCTCGATCTGACGCATCAGCACTAACCTCCAGCAACCAGCGATGGAGCTCTGATTTGATGAATGCAGTCGCCATGCCACTGGCTATTTCACCCGCGTTGTAGCCCCCCATTCCATCTGCGAGGACAGCAACATGGGTCGCATCGTCGAAGACGACAGAGTCTTCGTTGTTTTCTCGCGCCCGCCCCGGATCTGTCTTTGCGTAGAAGCTGTACTTCATGTTCTTATATTTCAATATCGGTAGTACCTTTGGGCACCATAGGAATCGTATGCTGTGCAAACGAAGAGACGGTGCGTTCAAAAGCGCCTTCTTTGGCCGGTGCGTCCAGGCTTGCAGTAGCTGAAGCGGCAACCGTCGGGCTGGCGTTCATGGCCCCGTGAAGGTCATCGGCAAATTCCTGTCCATTTTGGTATCTGAGTTCCGGTGTTTTGACCAAGGCCTTGGCAACCACGGCTGCCAAGGCTGCAGAAAGTTCCGGCCTGACCGTCCTAATGTCTGCTGCCTCTGTATTGGCAATTTTATACATCAGCTCCGCCATCGATTCCCCTCGGAAGGGAAGCACCCCAGCAAGTAATTGAAACAGCATGACGCCCAGCGAATACAGATCCGACCGGCCATCCACTTTTTTGCCCGCCAACTGCTCGGGCGACATAAAGCTAGGCGTACCCAGCACCAATCCCGTCTTTGTTTTACTAGAGTCCGTAATACGAGCGATGCCAAAGTCGGTGACCTTGACGGTATCGCTTTGCATCTCGTACATGATATTGGCGGGCTTGATGTCACGATGGACAACGCTTTGGCGGTGGGCATAGGCCAAGGCTTGTGCCACACGTTCAACAATGCTGAGCACTGTGGACACCGGGAGCAAGTTGTCGGACTTGCAGTGTTCCGACAAATCTTTCCCTTTCAAAAACTCCATGGCTATGTAGGCCAGATCGTGCTCTTCGCCCGCATCAAAAATCGTGACGATGTTTTGATGCTGAAGGCGCCCAGCAGTCTCGGCTTCCCGGAAGAACCGTTCTCGGGCATCCACCAACTCGTCGCCGGCGAATTCTTGGCTCAAGGCCATGGTCTTGATCGCGACAACGCGCCCAATTTTGGGGTCTTTGCCTGCGTAAACGACCCCCATCGCGCCCTTGCCCAATTCGCGCTCGACTTGGTAGCGCCCTAACATGGGCTTTTCGACAGCCCCTTCGTTCAGCAACATGGTGCCACCTAGGTGCCCTGAAGCACCTCCCAGCATGACGGTCTCAGAGAGATTCTTGGCGCGATTGATTTTGGCTTGTATATCTTTGTACGACTTGTCGTAGGCAGCCATGTGCTCGTAAACCGCCCCAGCCTTGTTGAACTGGCGCTTGCGCTCAAAGTCTAGGGCCAGTGTGTAAAGGTTTTCCATGACATCAGCGCCCATGGGCACGCGCCGAAACCGGTCAAACGCCATGTCTAGTTGCCCTTGCCCCTGTAGAGCCAGCCCCATCATGCGATTGGTCTCGGCGGACTCTTCATCTGACTTCAATTTGCCGGCTTCTGTGACCAGAAATCGTTTGGTAGTCAATGCAAGATGGCCCATGGCGAGCAGCGCTGCCGGGAACACCAATTTGAGCCAGATCGCCCCATTGGACAAGAGCAAAAATTCGGTCACAAGTAGCGCTAGGAAGCCGGTCAGAGTCACGCTAGCGGCCACACCTGCCGAGAGCCGAGGTATTCCAGCTAGCACATAGGCTACCACGACAAGAAACAGCCCCAGTGTTGCCCACAGGCCCCAAGCTGGCTGAACAATGAAATGCTCATTCAAAATGCTGGAGGTGATGTGTGCAATGGTCTCAGCAGGCGACAACGCTGGGTTGCCTGGCACAGGAAACTGCACTCCAACACCTGCTGCGGTCGCACCAATGATGACGATTTTGTTGGCGTATTTGCTGGCAGGTATATTGCCATTGAGTACGTCAAAGAAGGAGTCCACGGCAAACGCCGGCTTCCCGTCTTTGCCTCGATAGAACTGGGGCAACATCAATGCAGCCTCATCGGTCTGCACACGCAGCTTACCAAGCTGCACAGACTCACCCGCATTGAGTTTCACATCATCAGCGGTGAGGTTCAGACTTTTGGCTGCGGCCAATAGCGCCATGGACGGCACGTCATTTCCGTAGTAGTTGACCAGCAAGGGTTCGGTGCGCACTGCGCCATCGACATCAGGGAATTGGTTTAAGTGACCAACCCCTTGCGCAGCGGCACCCATCGACTCAATCGGGTACTGGCCGCGTACTGCGGGTATGGAATAACCGTTGGCGTCTTTGATCGTGCTGGCCAACACATAGGGAGGTAAGGCGCTGTCAGCGTTGCCTTGTGGGTTGCCCAAGATGAAGGTGGATGGCAGCAAGACATTGCCCGCGTTCTTGATGCTTGCCGCCAACACTGAGTCAGAGTCCAAGCTCAACTCTGCGTTGGCAATGATTTGGGCGAGTTGTGTGTTTGTTGCTCCCGCGTCAGCACCGGCCTCCAGCGCTTGCTTCATCTGGCGAATGAATGCCAAGCCAGGATCAACCTGGGGCTCAAAAAAGAAGGTGGTCTGAACAATGGTCTTGGCTTTGGCTTCTGCCAACTTGTCAATGAGCTTGGCGTGCACGCTACGCGGCCAAGGCCAGCGCCCTATATTGGCGATGCTTTGGTCGTCGATCGCAATGACTGCAATGCGATCAGACGGTTGGCGTGTCGTGGTAGTGCTGGCGTAGTCGTAAAACTTGCGCTCCAGCACGCCAATGAAATCGGTCCCCACATGCAGGGCCAACACAGCAATCACGATGGCCAAGCCAGCAAACCAATCTGTTTTCCAGAAACCGACTGATTTTTTTGAAGATGATGTCGCCACGTGCCGCCTTCGCTAAGTGTTGCTATCCGGTGAGTAGACAGTAGCGCCCACAACGATACCCGCACTTGCGGCGCGAGTTAACAGGCAACGTTATCAGATGCTTATGGGTTCCACAAGCAACTTTTTGGCAAAATCGGCCGTAAGTTCCTGAAAACTTCCGTCTGAACGACAACAGATCGGTATCGACTCAAACGGGCGCTGACGCGTTTTTGCGTTTGACTAGGCTTGCGATACCCAGCACGGCGATCGCCCCCACTGCCGCAGCCACGTAGTGCAGCCAGTGATAGCTTGCCAACTGCGCCTGCAAGGAGACGTCGCTCACAATCGTTCCGCCAGCCACCCAGCCAATCAAAGCAGCGCCTAGCGTCACGATAAATGGGAAGCGCTCCATGATGCGTATCATCAATGTGCTCCCGAAGATCACCAGAGGAATGCTAATTGCTAGGCCCAACACAAGAAGGACCATATTGCCATGGGCCGTGGCAGCGACGGCAATGACGTTATCCAAACTCATGACCAAGTCTGCGATCAATATGGTGCGCACAGCGCCCATGAGGGAACTGGTAGTACTTGACTCGCCTTCACCGCCTTCTTCACCGGTGATCAGTTGCACCCCAATCCACAGCAGGAGTAACCCCCCCACGATTTGCAAGTAGGGCAGTTGCATAAGTGTGGCGGCGACCAAGGTGAGGCCCACGCGCAAGATTACCGCAGCCCCAGAACCAAACATTACGGCTTTTTTCTGCTGCTCGGCAGGCAGCGAACGTGCTGCCAGTGCGATCACAACAGCGTTGTCTCCGGACAGAATGATGTTGATCCAGACGATTTCGATCAGACTGATCCAAAAATCCGCGCTTGCTAAGAGCTCCATACCCACCTCGTATCGTGTCAAAAAAAAAGTGCCCAAACATCCGTCGGGGCACTTTAGGTTACGTCAAGCCGACCTAGCTTGCGCAAGGGTTGTCAGAAAAACTACAGCATTGCTTTCAACAGCTTCGCCATTTCAGACGGATTGCGTGTGATTTTGAAACCGCACTCTTCCATCACGGCCAGCTTCGCGTCAGCAGTGTCTGCACCGCCGGAAATCAAAGCGCCAGCGTGGCCCATGCGTTTGCCGGGAGGCGCGGTCACACCTGCGATAAAGCCGACGATAGGCTTCTTCATGTTGAGTTTGCACCAGCGAGCAGCCTCTGCTTCGTCAGGCCCACCGATTTCGCCAATCATGATCACGGCGTCGGTGTCCGGATCATCGTTGAACGCCTGCATCACGTCGATGTGCTTCAAGCCGTTGATGGGGTCACCACCAATGCCAACCGCAGACGATTGACCCAAGCCAATTTCAGTCAGTTGCGCAACCGCTTCGTAAGTCAATGTGCCAGAGCGTGACACCACGCCGATGCGGCCTTTGCGGTGGATATGACCCGGCATGATGCCGATCTTGATCTCGTCAGGCGTAATCAGACCTGGACAGTTGGGTCCTAACAGCAAGGTCTTTTTGCCGCCAGCGGCTTCCTTGGCTTTCATGCGGTTACGCACTTCGAGCATGTCTTTGACTGGAATGCCTTCGGTGATGCAAATGGCCAAATCCAGATCGGCTTCTACGGCTTCCCAGATGGCTGCGGCTGCACCAGCCGGTGGCACGTAGATCACGGACACGGTAGCGCCAGTTTGTGTGGCAGCTTCCTTCACCGATGCGTAGATCGGGATATTGAAAATCGACTCACCCGCCTTTTTGGGGTTCACGCCAGCGACAAAACAATTTTTACCGTTTGCGTATTCTTGGCATTTTTCGGTATGGAACTGGCCAGTCTTGCCAGTAATACCTTGGGTGATAACTTTGGTGTCTTTATTGATAAGAATCGACATGGTTCTATTCCTTAGGCTGCGGCATTGACGGCGGCTACCACTTTTTGTGCCGCATCGGCCATGGTGTCGGCGCTGATGATGGGCAAACCAGACTCGGCCAGCATTTTTTTGCCCAGCTCTTCGTTGGTACCCTTCATGCGAACCACCAAAGGCACGCTCAAGTTCACTGCCTTACAAGCGGTGATCACGCCGGTGGCAATGGTGTCGCACTTCATGATGCCGCCGAAGATATTGACCAAAATGGCCTTGACCTTGTCGTTCTTCAACATGATCTTGAAGGCTTCTGTCACTTTTTCAGGGGTAGCACCGCCGCCCACGTCCAAGAAGTTGGCGGGTTCAGCACCAAACAACTTGATGGTGTCCATGGTGGCCATGGCCAAACCCGCACCATTGACCAAGCAACCGATGTTGCCGTCCAAGCTGATGTAGGCCAAGTCAAACTTGGATGCTTCCACTTCGGCCGGATCTTCTTCGTCCAGATCGCGGTAAGCCACGATCTCGGGGTGGCGGAACAATGCGTTGGCGTCGAAGTTGAACTTAGCGTCCAAAGCCATCACATTGCCTTTGCTGTCGCGGTTCAGTGGGTTGATTTCCACCAAAGACGCGTCAGTGTCCATGTAGCACTTGTAGAGCTTTTGGAAGATGTCCACCGCTTGTGCCGTGGAGTCGGCAGGCATGCCAATACCGTCGGAAATTTTCTTGGCTTGTTCATCACTGAGACCTGTCAAGGGATCGATGAACTCAGTGATGATTTTCTCGGGCGTGGAGTGCGCCACTTCTTCAATGTCCATGCCGCCTTCGCTTGACGCGATAAATGCCAGCTTCTGCGTGGCACGGTCAGTCACGATGGACACGTAGTATTCTTTGTTGATGTCTGCGCCGTCTTCAATGTACAGGCGGCGAACCTTTTGCCCCTCAGGGCCGGTTTGGTGGGTCTTGAGCTGCATGCCCAAAATTTCGCCCGCCAGACGCTTCACATCCTCGATGGACTTGGCGACCTTCACGCCACCACCCTTGCCGCGCCCTCCCGCGTGGATTTGGGCTTTGACCACCCAGACAGGACCTCCCAATTTTTGGGCTGCTTCCACGGCTTCTTGCACCGTGAAAGCCGGAATGCCGCGGGGAGTGGGCACACCGAATTGGCGCAAGATTTCCTTGCCTTGGTATTCGTGAATCTTCATGAGGGCTCTCTCAGGAACGGATGATTTTCACCGTGCTGCAATACCACTGGGGTATGCCCACGGCACCGGACGTTTAACAGGGGAAATGTATCATGTTGCGTCGCACAAACCTTGTTGGCGCCTTACAAGCACGGTTCTCGGGCTTGTTTGAAGCACGGATTTAAGCCGCATTTAACTCTATTTAGCACCCAATATGAAGAAGATATTTATTGACGGCGAAGCTGGCACCACCGGTCTTCAAATCCGCGACCGGCTACAAACCATGGCTGGCATTGCGCTCATCAGCATTGACCCGGCCCTGCGCAAAGACGCCGCCGCCAAGCGCGCGTTGTTGGCCCAGGCTGACTTGGTCGTGCTTTGCCTGCACGACGACGCAGCCAAAGAGACCGTGGCCATCATCGACGCTATGAACGCCGAAACCGGTGCAGCAGGCCCCCGCATCATTGATGCGTCAACCGCCCACCGCACCGCAGACGGTTGGGTCTATGGCTTTCCAGAACTGTGTGCAGGTCAGGCGCAAGCTGTGCAATCCGCTTGGCGGGTGTCTAACCCCGGCTGCTACGCCACAGGTGCCATTGCCCTGCTGCGCCCTTTGGTAGATGCGGGCTTGATTCCCGCCGATTTCCCGGTGTGCCTCCCTTCTATCAGCGGCTATACGGGCGGCGGGCGCACCATGATTGAGGCCTATGAACAAGGCAACGCACCACCCATGGAGCTCTACGCCCTGGGGCTTAAGCACAAGCATATTGGCGAAATCATGCGCTACACGGGCTTGACCCGCAGACCGCTGTTCACGCCGTCAGTCGGCAACTTTGCCCAAGGCATGCTGGTGCAGCTGCCTTTGCATTTGGACACTTTGCCCGGCGCGCCCTCCGCCCAAGACTTGCATGCCGCACTGCAAACGCACTACGCGGGCAGCGAGTGGGTCACGGTAGAACCCGCCACCGCCGACTTGAAACTAGACGCCGTGGCGCTGGCCAACACCAACAAGATGGAGCTGCGTGTGTTTGCCAATGACGCCAAGGCCGATGGCTTTGCCCACGCTGTGCTGGTGGCCCGGCTGGACAACCTGGGTAAAGGCGCCAGTGGCGCGGCGGTGCAAAACTTGAAGCTGATGCTGGACCTGTAAGGCCTAGACCCCCATCTCGCGCACTATGCTATTGATAGCTGGCTTCCCAGTATCCATGAGCGCTAGTGCCACTTTTTGGCACTAGTCATCGTCGCCAGCGACCACCCGGCGAATGGTGTCGCCACCAAAACCGCGCGCGGCGAGAAAGCGCATTTGCTTGGCGCGGCCTGCGGGGTCTAGGGCGGGTTCTGCAAACTTTTTGCGCCAAACCTCTTTGGCGCGCTCTAGCTCGGTGGCACGCAGCTGGTCGACCGCCTGCGCCACTGCCTCAGGGGCCAGGCCTTTGCTGTGCAACTCTTGGCGTATGCGTGATGCCCCGAGCTTGGAGGCCCGCCTATGGACCACCGACTCCAGAACGCGCTGCTCGCTGATAAAGCCTTTGGACTGCAAATCATCCAAGGCCAGCGCCAAACTCCCGGGCTCTTCTTCGTAGCTTTGCAAGCGCTTTTCTAGCTCAGCGCGCGAGTACTCGCGCCCGCTGAGCAAGCGCAAGGCCCGGCCTTTGAGCGACAAGGGTGGCATCGCCATCAGTGCCGCCCTTGGAACTTACGCAATAGCGCTACAACAATGAGAGCTGCTTGCGCAATCCACATGGGCTTACTCTGCCTTTTCGGCTTTATCTTGCTTCTTGGAAGACGCTTTGGCCTTAGGCGCAACATCCACGGCTAGCAAAGGAATACCGAGTGACTCACGCACCTTGTTTTCAATCTCAATGGCCAAGTCTGGGTTTTCGCGCAAGAACTCACGGGAGTTGTCACGGCCTTGGCCAATTTTTTCGCCCTTGTAGGCATACCAAGCACCCGACTTTTCCAAGATGCCGGCGTTCACACCCATGTCGATGATCTCGCCGTGGCGGCTGATACCTTCACCAAACAAAATGTCGAACTCGGCGGTTTTGAACGGAGGGCTGACCTTGTTCTTGACCACTTTGACTTTGGTCTCGTTGCCGATAGATTCCTCGCCCTTTTTGATGGTGCCGGTGCGACGAATGTCCAAACGCACGGAGGCGTAGAACTTCAGCGCATTGCCACCCGTAGTGGTCTCAGGGCTGCCAAACATCACACCAATCTTCATGCGGATTTGGTTGATGAAGATAACGGTGCAGTTGGTCTTTTTGATGTGGGCGGTGAGCTTGCGCAGGGCTTGGCTCATCAAACGGGCTTGCAAACCAGGCAAGGAGTCACCCATTTCGCCTTCCAACTCTGCCTTGGGCGTCAAGGCAGCCACGGAGTCCACCACAATCAAATCCACCGCGCCGGAGCGCACCAAGCTATCCACAATCTCCAATGCTTGCTCACCGGTATCGGGTTGGCTGATCAGCAACTCTTGCAGATTGACGCCCAGATTTTGGGCGTATTGAATGTCCAAGGCATGTTCAGCATCCACAAATGCGCAGGTGCCGGCTAGCTTTTGCATCTCGGCAATCACTTGCAGGGTCAAAGTAGTTTTTCCGCTGGACTCTGGGCCATAAATTTCGATCACGCGGCCACGGGGCAGACCACCCACGCCCAGGGCAATGTCCAGCCCCAAGGAGCCGGTGGACACCACTTGGATGTCTTCAATCACCTCGCCCTCACCCAAGCGCATGATGGTGCCTTTGCCAAACTGCTTTTCAATCTGGGCCAGGGCAGCTTGCAGGGCTTTGGCTTTTTCAGCATTAACAGGGGCTTTAACGGGTGCGTCCATGGAAATTCTCCTAAAAAATGGGGCGTACAAGGCGTCAGATAAACAGTGGTTTTAAATACAGGCTGGATACTTGAACAGTAGTTTACAACGCTGTTTGCAAACGCACAATCTTGTTTTTTAGTCAGTTTGCTTTACTATTTGAGGCATGCCTACATCCTCACCGAACCCCACGTTCCAAGACGCCCATGTCGGCCATTGGTTGCGCTTGGCCTTGGCGCGCTTTGATGCCAGGGTGTCGCAACTCATGGCACAGCACCCTGGCGTGTCCTTGGGCCTGTCCAACCTCGTGGCACGAGACCAACTGGGCGCAGCCCACATCCACATCACGCGGCACTTAAACGCAGACGGGGCGCGCTTGACCGACCTCGCGCAACGCGCGGGCATGAGCAAACAGGCGATGGGCGCTTTGGTGAACACCTGTGAGGCCTGGGGCATGGTGGAGCGCGGCCCCGACCCTAGCGATGCGCGCGCGCGTTGGGTCCAATTCACCGCAACTGGACTCGCATGGTTGGGTGCCTACCGAGATGCAGTACGGCAAGCAGAAGAAGAAATGCGCCAGTCCATAGGTGCGGAAGTAGTCACCGTGGTCACCATAGGCTTAGAGGCTTACAGCAGCCAGTAAGGCGCACAGAGCCAGGCTTCGCTAGACCTAGAATAGGCCAAGAGCGCTGCACAACCGCAAGACACACAGCAAGCGCCATACAGGAGACACACATGCGAATTCTCATTGCTGAAGATGACCAGGTTTTGGCGGACGGGCTGATGCGCGGGCTGCGCAGTGCAGGCGCCGCCGTGGACCATGTGGCAAGCGGCACCGAGGCGGACGCAGCCCTCATGACCAACACCGAGTTTGACCTGCTCATCCTGGACTTGGGCCTGCCAAAGATGCACGGCCTAGAAGTACTCAAGAAATTGCGCGGGCGAGGTTCTTCGTTGCCCGTGCTCATTTTGACCGCGGCAGACAGCGTGGATGAACGTGTCAAAGGCCTCGACTACGGCGCTGACGACTACATGGCCAAACCCTTTAGCCTGCAAGAGCTGGAAGCCCGCGTACGCGCTTTAGTGCGGCGAGGCATGGGCGCCAGCAGCAGCAACATCAAGCACGGGCCTTTGCTCTACGACCAAGCGGGCCGAGTCGCCACGATTGACGGCAAGATGGTGGAGTTATCTGCCCGAGAGCTGGGGCTCTTGGAGGTCTTGCTGCAACGCACTGGCCGCCTGGTGAGCAAAGACCAGTTGGTAGAGCGCCTGTGCGAATGGGGCGAAGAAGTGAGCAACAATGCCATTGAGGTTTACATCCACCGTCTACGCAAAAAAATAGAAAAGGGCCCTATCCGCATCGCCACCGTTCGCGGCCTAGGGTACTGCCTTGAAAAGATCCCGAACTGAGCCTAGCCCACTCACTGGCCCCACACGGTTGACGGAGTCGTCTACGTGAAGATCTTTCAACGTGAGCAACGTTCCCTTTTTGGGGAGATTTTGGACTGGATGCTCACGCCTCTACTGTTGCTGTGGCCCGTGAGCTTGGTGCTCACCTGGCTCGTGGCGCAAGGCATAGCCGGCAAGCCCTTTGACAGGGCCCTTGAGTACAACGTGGGGGCACTCGCACAGCTGATCACGGTCAACAAGAGCCGAGCGCAGTTTTCACTCCCCCTGCCTGCCCGAGAGCTTTTGCGCGCAGACGATGCAGACACGGTGTACTACCAAGTACTGGGCTCCGATGGCGAGTACCTCAGCGGCGAGCGTAACCTGCCTAGCCCCCCCGATGACGACCGTTTGGCGGTCGGTGAAATCCACATGCGTGACGCCGAATACAAAGGCGTAGATCTGAAAGTAGCCTACATGTGGGTCAGGCTGGACGTGGCGCAAGGCAAACCGGCCTTGGTGCAAGTAGCAGAAACCATGGACAAACGCTCGGTCTTGGCCACCGAAATTGTGAAGGGCGTGATGCTGCCCCAGTTTGTTATCTTGCCCCTGGCTGTCCTGCTGGTGTGGCTCGCGTTGGTGCAAGCCATCAAACCGCTGAACCGGCTCGAAGAGCGTATTCGGGCACGTAGTCCTGATGACCTGAGCGCTTTAGACGCCCAGGCCGTGCCCCTCGAAGTTGCGCCATTGGTAGAGTCTGTGAATGATTTGCTACTGCGCCTGAAAGACTCCATCGCCACGCAAAAACGGTTCTTGGCAGATGCAGCGCACCAGCTCAAAACGCCGCTGGCGGGTCTGCGCATGCAGGCCGACTTGGCCCAACGTGAAGGAGCCAACGCCGAAGACCTGAAACAGTCCTTGCGCCAAATTGGCCGCTCCAGCATCCGGGCCACCCATACCGTCAACCAGCTGCTGGCGCTGGCTCGCGCCGAGAGCAGTGGCGCGGTCTTGGCGCAGCAACCGTGTGATTTGGCAAAACTCACCATGGAAGTCACCCGCGACTGCGCGCCCCGCGCCATGGACAAAGAGATTGATGTTGGCTACGAAGGTGTGCAACCCGGCACCGCAGGCGGCACGATTGCAGGCAACCCCACCTTGATCAAGGAAATGATCCGCAACTTAGTGGATAACGCGATCAACTACACGCCCTCTAGCGCCGAGACACCGGGTGTCATCACCACCCGGGTGTTGGTAGACCCGTTTAGCAAAGTCCCCGTCCTGCAAGTAGAAAACTCGGGTCCCGGTATACCGGCCGCGGAGCGTGAACTGGTGTTCCAACCCTTTTACCGGGTCTTGGGTACCGAGGCTGATGGCTCTGGACTGGGACTTCCCATCGTGCTGGAAATCGCACGCCAACACCAAGCCACGGTCACCATCGACGACTGCCGCCCCGGCCAGCCCCAGCCGGGAGCATGCCTAACTGTGCGCTTCTCGCCCAGCGGCAGCTAGCTTCTAAGAACAGCTTTTGAGTGGGTGGCCCAGCAAAGCAGGTTTGATGTCTGCCACGCGTGCCTTCAAGGATTCGTTCACCGCTGGCAGCTTGAGCTGTGTGGTGCGACTTTCCTCGCGCTCTTGCACCACCCGCGCGGTGCGGATGCCACGCTGGTTCAGCCGCTGCAACTCGGCTCCAGCGCTAGCCTGCGTCTCAAAGCCCCCCAAAGACAGACCCAACTCCAGCGAGGGGTTGTTGAGTGGCTCGGTTTTGAGGCGCATGGCCGCCAGTTCGGCCTTCTTTTTGGCCATCGCGTCGGTATTGGCAAACTTGCCCATGTAAATGATCCACCGCGCGGGTAAGGTCACCGTGTCCAACTGCCAGGAACCGGCAGGCAGTGCACCCTCCAAGACATTGCGCAGTGCAGCGGCTTGCGCATCGTCAAATGGACCTGCGCGCAAACACTCTTTGGGCGCAAGATCAGCCTGCACTTGCTGCTCAATGCGCTTCAGGTCCGTGGCACTTAAAACCGTCAGCATCTCGGGGTGAAGTTGCTGCGCCAGTCGCTGGGGCTCGCTCTGCGAGGTAGGCGCAAAGCCGTAGTCACGCAACAGCCCCTGCGACCACGCAAAGTACACCCCGTTTGCCAAAATCAAGGCCAAGACAATCAGTCGCACCATGGGTTCACGCCCCGAAAGCAGATGGAGAAGGAGGCGCGGGCGCAGGGCGCACGCTCACCTCGGCACTGGTGATGGAGACCAGCCCCTCTGCAGTATGCACCAGCAGGGCACCACGGCCGTCTACCCCCCGACATGCACCCGACTGGCCATCGCTGCACAACACATCGCGGCCCTGCAGCACATCGCGCTTGGCAAAAGCTGCGCGAAAAGGGACAAAGCCCGTCTCTGAAAACCGCTGAACCGCATGCACCAGGGGCCGTACAACCCGCTCCAAAACGGTGGGTGCTTCGACCCCGGGCAGTACTTCGCGCAACGCGGCAGCAGGGGTGCGCAAACCTTGAGAGTCTGGCATGGTCAGATTCAGGCCCACGCCAATCACCACATAGCGCATATCACCGACACCGGTTGCTGTTTCAATCAAAATGCCGCCCAGCTTGCGCTCATCCAACCACACATCGTTGGGCCACTTCAGCTGCAAGCCAGGATGCAAAGCCTCCACCACCGCCAAGCCGACCACCAAAGACAAACCTGACCAGTCCTGCGGAGCCAAAAGCAATCCCAAAGAAAACGTAAGTGATGCAGCGCCCGCAGCGGCAGGCTGTGTGTCACTGGCCCAGTCACGACCCAAGCGCCCGCGCCCCGCCGTCTGTCGCTCAGCCACCAGCAAAATGGGCTCAAACAGTCCATTACGCGCGCGCCGCATGAGTTCAGAGTTGGTGGAATCCAGTTCTGGGACGATCTCTACCGTAAAACCAGGCAGCGAGGGCACTAGGTCCTCCCAAATTGCTTCGCTGGGCCAGCGGACAATCACGGCATGCCCCCAAGAACAGTGGAACTCATCGCTTCTTAGGTGCCAACAAGGTACCGCGGCAGTTCTTGCTGCCGCACCAGCAGGGGTACTCCGCCTTGAGCTTGGGTGTGTAGCGCTCATCCAGAATCAAGCCGTAGTCGTAGTTCAACTCTTCGCCAGCGTGGATGTTGCGCAGTGCCTTGATATAGATGCGCCCGTTTTCTTCATCCGCTTCGCAGTTGCCGTCGCAGGAATGGTTGATCCAGCGCGACGAGTTGCCGCCATACAGGGCGTCAATCACCCGGTTTTCATCAATATGGAAGTAGAAGGTGTGGTTAGGATCCGTCGGGTCGTGGGGGTGGCGGCGTTGCGCTTCGGCCCAAGTGATGACCTCGCCCACATATTCAATGATGCGTTCGCCCTCTGCAATGTCCTGCACCGCGAAGACGCCTTTGCCATGCACACCGGAGCGGCGGGTTTGGATTCGGCGCGTGGAGTGTGGGGCGGCGGCTCGGGGGGTATTGGCAGATTTTTTGGACACGCGTCAAAAATTTGGTATGGTGAATCGTATGGGCGCACATGCGTGCGCCTGCGTGTGTAGGTGCGCGCCCGTGCGCACGCGAGCAACCGGAATTGTAATCAGATGAAAAACAGCGTTATCGGCAAAACATTGGTCATTGCAGAAAAGCCTTCGGTCGCCCAAGATATTGTGCGGGCGCTGACACCTACGGCGGGCAAGTTCGACAAGCACGATGAGTACTTTGAAAGTGAAGACTATGTCGTCTCCAGCGCCGTAGGCCACTTGGTCGAGATTCAGGCGCCTGAAGAGTTTGATGTCAAACGCGGCAAATGGAGCTTTGCCAACTTGCCAGTCATCCCGCCCCACTTTGACCTCAAGCCCGTGGACAAGACCAAGACCCGCCTCAACGCCGTGGTCAAACTGGCCAAGCGCAAAGACGTGGGGCAGTTGGTGAACGCTTGTGACGCGGGCCGCGAAGGGGAACTGATCTTCCGTTTGATCGAGCAGTACGCTGGTGGCGCCAAGCCTTTGGGCAAGCCGGTGAGCCGTCTGTGGCTGCAGTCCATGACGCCCCAGGCCATCCGCGATGGTTTCGATCACCTGCGCACCAACGCCCAAATGCAACCGCTGGCCGATGCCGCCCGCTGCCGGTCGGAGGCCGACTGGCTGGTCGGCATCAACGGCACCCGTGCCATGACCGCGTTCAACAGCCGCGATGGCGGCTTCTTCCTGACCACCGTGGGCCGGGTGCAAACGCCCACCCTGTCGGTGGTGGTCGAGCGTGAAGAGCTGATCCGCAAGTTCGTGAGCCGTGACTATTGGGAAGTCCACGCCACCTTTGCCGCCCAGGCCGGTGAGTACGCGGCCAAGTGGTTCAACCCTGCCCACAAGAAAGACGCGGATGACGCTGAAAAGAAGGCCGACCGCGTCTGGTCTCTGGCCGAAGCCCGTGCCATTGCAGACGCTGTGCGCGGTCAGCAAGCCACGGTCACCGAAGAAAGCAAGCCCACCACCCAGGCTTCTCCCCTGTTGTTTGACTTGACCAGCCTGCAACGCGAAGCCAACGGCAAGTTCGGCTTCTCCGCCAAGACCACCTTGCAGATCGCCCAAAGCCTGTACGAGCGCCACAAGGCCCTGACCTACCCGCGTACCGATTCTCGCAACCTGCCCGAAGACTATGTGCCGGTGGTCAAGCAAACCTTTGAGATGTTGGCCGACAGCGGCATGCGCCACTTAGCACCGCACGCGCTGACTGCACTGAACAACAACTACATCAAGCCCACCAAGCGCGTCTTCGACAACGCCAAGGTGTCGGATCACTTTGCGATCATCCCCACCCTGCAAGCGCCTAGTGGTCTGAGCGAGGCGGAACAAAAGGTGTACGACTTGGTCGTGCGCCGCTTCATGGCGGTGTTCTTCCCCAGTGCGGAATATCAGGTCACCACCCGCATCACCACCGCGGCCCAGCACGCATTCAAGACCGAAGGCAAGGTGCTGGTCAAGCCGGGCTGGCTGGCCATCTACGGCAAGGAAGCCGCTGCCGAAGTGGAAGACGCCAAGGAAGGCGACAAGGGTCAGAACCTGGTGCCCGTGGCGCCCGGCGAAAAGGTGCGCGGCGAGACAGTAGAAGCCAAGGGTCTCAAGACCAAACCGCCTGCACGCTACTCCGAAGCCACGCTGCTCGGCGCCATGGAGGGCGCTGGCAAAACCGTGGAAGACGACGAGCTGCGCGAAGCCATGCAAGAGAAGGGCTTGGGCACCCCAGCCACCCGCTCCAGCATCATCGAAGGTCTGATTGCCGAGAAGTACATGCTGCGCGAAGGCCGCGAGCTGATTCCCACTGCCAAGTCCTTCCAGCTCATGACGCTCTTGCGCGGGCTGGACGTGCAGGAACTGACCAAGGCCGAGCTCACCGGTGAATGGGAATACAAGCTCGCCCAGATGGAACAAGGCAAGCTCAGCCGCGAGAAGTTCATGGCCGAGATTGCTGCCATGACCGAGCACATGGTCAAAAAAGCCAAGGAATACGACCGCGACACCATCCCCGGTGACTACGCCACCCTGGCAGCCCCTTGCCCCAACTGCGGCGGCATCGTCAAAGAAAACTACCGCCGCTATACCTGCACCGGTGCAGACGGACACAGCGATGGCTGCGGCTTTTCCTTCGGCAAGTCGCCCGCAGGCCGCACTTTCGAGCTGGCCGAGGTAGAGCAATTCCTGCGCGACAAGCACATCGGCCCCTTGGACGGCTTCCGCTCCAAAGCCGGCTGGCCTTTTGTGGCGGAGATGGTCATCAAGTTTGATGAAGAAACCAAAAACTACAAACTGGAGTTCGACTTCGGCGACGACAAGGCTGGCGAAGAGGACGGCGAAATCATCGACTTCAGCGCACAAACTGCGCTGGGCGCCTGCCCCAAGTGCGGCGGCAACGTTTTCGAGCACGGCAAGAACTACGTCTGCGAAAAGTCGGTGCCCACCGATGCGCAGGCCACCCCGAGCTGCGACTTCAAGAGCGGCCAGATCATCCTGCAGCAGCCCATCGAGCGCGAGCAGATGCAAAAGCTGCTGGCCACCGGTAAGACCGACATGCTGGAGAAATTTGTCTCCATGCGCACCCGCCGTGCCTTTAAGGCCATGCTGGCTTGGGATGCGGCCGAAGGCAAGGTGAATTTCGAATTCGCCCCCTCCAAGTTCCCACCGCGCAAGACGGCCGCCAAGGCAACCGCTACTAAAACAGTAGCAGCTCGCGCAGGTACCACGGGCGCCACGGCCAAAAAAGCACCTGCAAAGAAGGCGGCTGCCGTCAAAGAGGCCAAGCCCAAAGCTCCCCGCAAGACCACCGCCGCCAGCGGCAAGCAGCCCAGCGCCGAGTTGGCAGCCGTGATCGGGCCTGAGCCGATCGCGCGCCCGCAGGTCATGAAAAAGCTGTGGGACTACATCAAGGCCAACGGCCTGCAAGACGCCAAGGACAAGCGCAGCATCAACGCCGATGCCAAGCTGCTCGCGGTGTTCGGCAAGGCGCAAGTCACTATGTTTGAGCTGGCCGGCATTGCTGGCAAGCACCTCAGTTAAACGTAAGAAGGCGCCAGTGTGGAGCGACACAGCGTCACCTACCGACCATGAACTTCGTTGAGATTGACGACGACTCCGAACACGCCACGCACACCGCGGCGCAGCGGGCCGCTGCCGCCTCGCGCAGCACGTGGGTGAGTGTGGTCGTCAACGTGGTACTGGCCTCGACCCAAATCGTGATTGGCGTGTTGTCTAAGTCACAGGCCTTGATCGCGGACGGCATTCACTCACTGTCGGACTTGGTATCGGACTTTGTGGTCCTCTTTGCCAGCCACCATAGCCGCAAAGACGCAGACCTGGACCACCCGTATGGGCACCAACGCTTTGAAACCGCAGCATCATTGGCCTTGGGCGTGATTTTGCTGGCCGTTGGCGGTGGCATGGTCTGGTCTGCCCTGCAAAAGCTAGAAAGCCCGGAGACCATTGCCACCGTGCACCGCTCAGCCCTGTGGGTCGCCTTGGCGGCCATTGCGGCCAAAGAGCTGCTGTTTCGCTATATGTTGCGGGTGGCCAAGCAGGTGAAGTCCAGCATGCTGGTGGCCAATGCCTGGCATGCACGGTCTGACGCAGCTTCGTCTTTGGTGGTGAGCATTGGGCTGATTGGTAACTTGGCGGGCTACCCCCTCTTGGACCCGATTGCGGCGCTGATGGTTGGATTTATGGTGGGCAAGATGGGCTGGAGCTTTGGCTGGGACGCGCTGCACGACCTCATGGACCGCGCAGTAGACGAAGCCGAGGTGCAGGCCATTCGCCAAACGCTGCTGCAAACTCCAGGTGTGGCTGGTGTGCACGACATCCGCACCCGCAAAATGGGCGATATGGTGGTGGCCGATGCCCACATTGAAGTCGACGCCCACATTACCGTAGAAGCTGGCCACAACATTGCCGTGGCCGCGCGCCAAGCCGTTATGCAGCGCCACCGCGTTCTCAACCTCATGACCCATGTGGACCCTGCACACCGCCCGGACCGCGACCACGAAACACAGATTTCTCCTCAACCATGAAACGTTTGACTCTATTGCACAGCGCCCTGGCTTTGACATTGGCCCTGTCTGGCGCTTGGGTGGGTGCCCAAGGACGGCCTGCAACGGCTGCCCCGAGCACACTCAATGCCACCACAACCGAAGGCAATGTGTTTGACACCAGCCGCCTCAAGGGCAAAGTGGTGCTGATTTTCTACTGGTCCACGCAATGCGCGGTATGCCGCTCCCATCTGCCGGAGTTGCGAGCCAACATGGCAGGCTGGAAAGGCAAGCCCTTTGAATTGGTGACCGTCAATATGGATGCCAATCCGGAAGAGTGGCGCAGTTACGAGAGCATTGCGGCCAAGACACAGTCGGTGCGGCCCATAGCCTTGTGGTCTGGCGAGAAACTTAACTTCAAACTGCCGGTGACCGTTGTCATCGATAGCGCTGGCAAAGAGGCCATGCGCTTGGAGGGACGTATTGCACCTGACGCGTGGAACATGGTGGCAGATTTGCTTCCCTGATTAGGCCTTTATGCACCGCACTATTTTCGACACCCCGGTAGTCAACACCGTTTTACGTGCTTTTTCCATTTTTTTCTTGAAGGTCACTGGCTGGAAAGTAGAAGGAACATTGCCCCCTGATGGCCACAAATGCGTGCTGATTGCGGCACCACACACCAGCAACTGGGACTTGCCTTACACCCTCATGGTGGCATTTGCATTGCGCTTGCACATCTACTGGATGGGTAAAGAGCAGCTGTTCAAGCCAGGCGTGCGCAGTCTGATGATGTGGCTAGGCGGCATTCCAGTACGCAGGGAGAGTGCCAACAACCTGGTGGCGGCCTCTGCGCAAGCCATAGTTGCAGCGCAGGGACCTCTTATGCTGGTGGTTCCCCCCGAGGGCACCCGAAGCAAGACACGCTATTGGAAGACGGGCTTCTACTACATTGCATTGGGAGCCAAAGTGCCTATCGTCATGGCGTACATGGACTACGAAAAGAAAATCAGCGGCCTAGGCCCCAGTTTTATGCCGACGGGTGATATCGCCGCGGACATGGTGGCCATCAAGGCGTTTTATGCGCCCTTCAAGGGCAAAAACGCCGCGCAGTTTCACGCTGACTAAATCCGGCGCAGGCGCTGAGAGCCTTGCCATTGGCCGCCGGGCTTGAGCGCGGGAGGGTGGCCGATAGCGGCGGCTTCCACGCACACAAAGTGCGTATGCGCGTCGGGAGCGAAGTCAGGCGTTTGCGCCGCGCCTTCTGGCCCCGGGTTCCAAACCACCGCATCGACAAAGCCCTGCTGTGACACATCCAGCGCAGTGGACTGGCTTCGCAAGGTCAAGGGATGCTCTAGGTCGTAGTACACCCGGTCTAAGGGCTCAGAGAAGCGCAACAAGGGCGCAAGCTCGCGTTGCGCTTGGGTACTGTGCGCATCGGTAAACGCACAACCTTGCAGGCCCTCCAGGCTTGCACCCTCAAAAGCAGGTATCGCCAAGTAGGTATGTAAGGCCGCGGCAAAGGAGAACGCTTGGGCACTGTGGTTATGCACCGTGAGTTGCACATCCAAGCCATCGCTCACCAGCGCGACGTGCAACTCACACGCAAACTCGAATGGCCATACACCCAAGGTGCTTGCATCACTTGTGAAAGTAAAGCGCGCACTTTCGCCTTCACATTGGGTGAGCACCCATTCACGCGTACGGGCCAAGCCATGCCGCGGCAAGGGCCCTTGGGTGCTGAACTGCGGAAAAATCACAGGAATACCGCCCCGCACCGCGGTACCTGCTTGAAACTTAGACCACGGGCTGAGGTAGAGACGCTCGGACCCTGTTGCGTCGACCCACGAAACCACGTGCGCGCCGTGCAGCAACACGACGGCACTGGCACCCTGCAGGTCGTGCACCCGCACCGCAGGGAGGCCTGCAAAGGTACCAAGTTGGGGAGTGTCCGCGTCAGGGACAAATTTCAATATTGGAGGAGAGACGGCGTTTGACATGCGTACATGGTAACGCTCACCCCTGCCCTTGCGCGAAGGTACACAAGAGTAAAGCGCCATCCATCGCATCCCCTACCGGGGTCACCAAGCGTGCGCCTAGGCGGTTGCGCAAACGGGGCGCAAGTCGCTGGCCAATGCTGCCCCACAAAGCCACAGGCAGACTGCCATCTGGGTCCAAGGCCTGGGCCATTTGCGCCACCGCATCCACCGCTTCTTGAAGCAGCTGGGCCGCCATCGGATCGGTGGCTTCGCATTCGAACACCAAGGGCGCCAAGGTCGCGTACTCGGCTTGGCCTGCTTTGCCGCACCAGTCCATCAACCTCGCGGGCGTGCCCCCTACCGCTTGCAAAACTGCGCGGGTTAAAGGGCTTGCGACACGCCGTTTGTCGGCGGCTTGTTGGGTCAAGCCCATCGCACGCAGACCTAGTGCGGCACCACTGCCTTCATCGCCTGAGGGGAAGCCCCAACCACCAGCCTCGCCACGGCTGCCATCGGGATACAAGGCTTGTGCGGTACTTCCGGTGCCAGAAATCACGACGGTCCCTGGGCGCCCCTGGTGCGCGCCTAGCACGGCAGTGAACGCATCCCACGCCACAAACAGGTGCGCGAAACCCGGATTGGCGTCAATAAACTGTTGGTTCCACACCGGGTTGTTGACGCCCGAGAGACCGGCACCCAAAGCGCAGTTCTGCATATCAGGCGGCGCTCTCCCCTGCAGATCACTGGCCTCAATGGCCATTTGCCACGCTTGCACCACATGGCGCCAGGCTTGGTCTATGCCTTGGCCTAAGGCAGAGGCACCTGAACGCCCTTCACCCAAGACCAAGCCGTCGCGTGTCACCAAGCGCGCACGGGTGCTGGAGCCGCCCCCGTCTACCCCAACCCGATACAAGACATGGTCCGGCAAGGCCGATGTCGCAGGCTCAAAGCTCATCGTGCGTTGGCTGATCGCATATTGCCGGGCCGCAGGCGGGGGCAGGCCATTCCGTCCGCACGGAACAAATACAAGGCCTCGGGCGCTGCACGCACGATGACGGAGTCACCCAAGTGCACCTCTGCGCTGCCATCACCCCGGATGATGAGCTCTTGGCCGTCATCGGTCTTCAGGTACAGCAGATTGGATTCACCCAAGTGTTCGACCAAGGTGATCTCTGCGTCAAACGCGGCGTCGTCAGGGCCCGGAGGGGTGCCTGCGGGCAACACATCACAGTGCTCGGGGCGCAAGCCCACTTCAACAGACTCTCCCACTTGCAAACCCGTGGTGTCTACCGTGGCCAACAAGCGGCACCCATTGCCCAGTTGCACACGCGCACCTTGCGCCGATACGTCGGTCACTCGCCCTGGCATCAGATTGATGGTGGGCGAACCAATGAAGGTTGCGACAAAACGATTCGCAGGCTGTTGGTACAGCGTGAGCGGTGTGCCCGCTTGTTGCACGCGCCCTTCATGCAGCACGACTATTTTGTCGCCCAGGGTCATGGCCTCTACTTGGTCGTGGGTCACATAGACCATGGTGGCAGCCAAGTCCTTGTGCAGACGCGCAAGCTCAATGCGTGTTTTGGCACGCAATGCCGCATCCAGGTTGGACAACGGCTCATCAAACAAAAACAGTTTGGGTTCACGCACAATCGCGCGCCCAATCGCCACCCGTTGGCGCTGCCCACCCGACAACTCGCGGGGCAAACGCTCTAGCAAGTGGTCGATATGCAAAACCTTGGCAGCATCGCGCACGCGCTTGTCGATTTGGGCTTTGTCTTCGCCTTGGATCTTCAAACCAAACGCCATGTTGCGGTACACCGTCATATGGGGGTACAGCGCATAGCTTTGGAACACCATGGCGATGCCGCGCTGTGCGGGTGGCAAGTCATTGACGATGTCATCGCCAATGCGCAACTCACCGCTGCTGATATCTTCTAGACCACACAAAACGCGCAACAGTGTCGACTTGCCGCAGCCGCTAGGGCCAACCAGTACGACCAGCTCACCGTGCTCAATTTCCAAGTTGATGTCTTGCAGAACCGAGGTTTTGCCGTAGGACTTGGAGATGTTTTTTAAGGAAACTCGTGCCATGATTTTTCTGAGGTTATTTCACTGCACCCGCGGTGATGCCGCGAATCAGTTGACGGGAGAACAATGCATACAAGATGATGACCGGCACCATCGCCAAGGTGAGCGAGGACATCACGCCATTCCAGTCGGTGGAGTACTGCCCCACGAACTGCTGCACACCCAAGGTGATCGTGGCCGTCTGGTCTGAGGGTGCCAGGATCAAGGGGAACCACAGGTCATTCCAAATAGGCACCATGGTGAACACCGCCACGGTGGCCAATGCCGGGCGAATCAAGGGCAAGATCACGTGGTAAAAAATGCTGTATTCACTGATGCCGTCGCAGCGCGCCGCGTCTTTGAGTTCCTTGGGTACCTGCGCCATGAACTCCGACAAAATCATCACTGCCAAGGGCAAACCTTGGGCGATGTAGACCAAGATCAAGGCCGTAAGGGTATTGACCAAATCGGCCGCCACCATGATCTTCAAGATGCTCACCGTGCCCAAGCGAATGGGAACCATGATGCCGAACGCGAAGAACAACGCCAGCCAACGGTTGCCTGGAAAACGGTACTCTGACAAAGCCCAGGCCGCCATGGCACCAAACAGCAAAATGAAGAACAGGGACACGACGGTGACGATCAGACTGTTGCTGAAGTAGTTCAGTACATTGGCCTGTTCCAGCACTTTGACGTAGCCCACCAAGGAGAAGGTTTCGGCAGTCGGCAAGGCCAGGGGACTGTCAAAAATGGCATCCCGACGTTTGAACGAATTGACCAAAACCAACAGAATAGGAAACAGTGCCAACACGGCGTAAGCCATCAATGTGACATGTACAAAGAAGCGGCTAGGCGCCACGCGTTTGAACATGCTGGACTTAGAGTAGGAGTTCGGGGTTCGCATCACAGCCTCACAGGGAATAGCGCTGCAGGCGGCGCTGAATAACGACGAAGTACACACCCACACCCATCAAAATGACTAGGAACATCAGCGTGGCCACCGCAGCACCCATGGTGGGGTTGGCCACTTGGGACTGAAAGCCGAAGAAGGTGCGGTAGAACAAGGTGCCCAAGATATCGGAACTGTAGTTAGGCCCAGCCACTGCACCCTTAACCGCGTAAATCAGGTCAAACGCATTGAAGTTTCCGACAAACGTCAAAATGGTTGTGAGGCCTAGTGTGGGCAAGATCAGAGGCAAACGGATCTGCCAAAAGATGCGCCAGGGTGAGGCACCTTCCACCAACGCAGCTTCAATGATGTCGTCGGGAATCGAAATCATGGACGCATAGATCAGCATCATGGGGATGCCTACATACTGCCAGTTCGACATCAGCGACAAGGTCGGCAAAACAGTCTCTTCCAAACCCAACCACGGAGCGAAGTACTGACCGATGCCCAACATATTCATGAAGCCTTCGGCCACGCCCCAGCGTGGAGAAAGAATCAGCTGCCATGTAAAGCCCACAATGACCACGGACAACAATGTCGGCAAGAAGAACACGGTGCGGTACGTTGCCGAAAAGCGCACGTTGGGCAGCGACAACAGGGCCGCCAGCAACAAGGCGATCGGGTTTTGCACCAACATGTGGAACCCGAAGAACTTCAGGTTGTTGTACATGGCATTCCAAAACGTGTGTGACCACTGCGGGTCCATCAAGATCGTTTGGTAGTTTTGCAGGCCTACAAAGCTGTAGACCCCTGCATCACTTTGGGTGAATAGACCGGTGTACAGCGTGCCAATCAAAGGAAAGGCGCTGAGCACGGCGTAAATCAGCAGTGCCGGTGCCACGAACACCAGCGCGTGCCACGGAAATTTCTTTTTCATGATTCCTATCTGCCTTGTGGTTATTGGGTATTGGCATTCACTACGAACAAAGGCCCGCCCACAGGGGCTGGGCCTTTGTATCTCACGTCAACGGCTTAGTTTGCGGGTTTGTACCACTTAGCCAAACCATCCGCCAGTTGCTTGCCACCCGCTTCGGGGCTCAACTTTTTGTTGATCACGCCTTGTCCAACCACTTGCAGCTCAGCGCCCAGGCTAGGCTGGCCCTTGTCCAAGTGTTGCACTTGGGCACGGATGGTGGGCTTGCAATCCTTGCGCCAGCTCAGCATCTCTGCCGCGACTGGGTTCGTCAACTTCACAGGTGCAGAAGACAGTGGGAAGAAGCCGGGTGTCTTGTTGCCAAACAACTCAGCAAACTCAGAGCCAGCCATCCAGTTCAAGAACACTTCAGCGTCTTTCTTGTTCTTGGTCTTAGAGTTCATACCCATGGCCATGTCGATATGGTCAGAGATGTAGCAAGTGTCGCCCTTCTTTGGCACCACAGGACGGAATGCGCCGTATTCCAAGCCCTTGCCTTCTTTGTCATAGAAAGAGATGTCCCATGAACCGGTGGGGATGATGGCTGCTTTGCCGCTGGCAAACAGGGTTTGGCTGTCGCCATAACCTTGTGCTTGGTAACCCTTTGGCAGGTAGTCCGCCAATTTTTCCATGAACTTCAAAGGTGCAACGAATTCAGGATCGCTGAACTTCTTAGTGCCTTTGATCAGCCCTTGGCGGCCTTCTTCACCCTTCCAGTAAGCAGGGCCCTGGCCGGTGTATACGATTTCGGAGGTTTCCCAACCGTCAGCTGTACCCAAGGACACGGGGGCCACTTTGCCAGCGGACTTCACTTTAGCCAACACGTCAAAGAATTCAGCTTCTGTCGTAGGAACCTTCAGGCCCAGTTCAGCAAATACTTTCTTGTTGTAGAAGTAGCCGTGGATCACAGAAGCCATGGGCATGCACCATGCGGACTTCGCATCGGCGGTCTGCCATGCCAACTTGGCGCTGGTGGGGAAGTTCTTCATGCCGGGCAGCGCGGCGATATCAGCCAAGTTGCCTGCCTTGTACATGGTTTCAGCCAAGTCGAAAGGACGGCATTGGATCAAGTCACCGGCGGTGCCAGCGATAAAACGTGCGTTCACTGCTGCGTTGTATTCGTTGGGGGTGGTGGTCAAGAACTTGACGGTGATGCCAGGATTGGCCTTTTGGAAAGCAGGAATCAACACTTGTTCCCAAGTCGCCTTGTCGTCACCGCGCCAGCTTTCGATGGTCAAAGTGCCCGCTGTTGCGATACCGGTACAAACGAGTGCGGCCGCTGCGGCAGCAATGCGTAGTTGGAAAGACATAAAGATTTTTCTCCGAATCGTTGGTTTAAAAAACTGTCTGCGCGCTGTGCGTTTTGTAACTGACAGTGCGCCGGAGGTTATGCTCAGGGCCATGTAATATCAAGCAAGCTTGGACCCAAGGCCTGCTTTCACTAAGTTGTTGATTTTGTTGATGTTTATTTCGAAATCTCTGCTGCCAACTTACGTTTCTTTACCTTCGTGTGCGAGCACTCGCAGGGAAAGCAGAGGTCTGCAGCCATGCGTGATAGATAACATTACAAAACGCTAGGTAATGAAAGCTCTTTCATCCGGGTTTCTACCAGTGTCAAGATGGCTTTTTGGCTGTTTTGTGGCTCTTCAAGTGTCCGTTGCTTGGGCCCAGCAGGCCTCGACGGTCGATGTATTGCATTGGTGGACCTCTGCGAGTGAACGCAAGGCGGCGGACCAACTCATTGCCCATTTGGCGGCTAACGGCGTGCAGTGGAAAGATGCTGCCATTCCTGGCGGCGGGGGCATGGCCGCAGTCAAAGTGCTCAAAAGCCGGGTGCTGATGGGTGACCCGCCGGATGTAGCCCAGCTCATTGGCACCACATTGACCGACTGGGCGGATGTGGGTTTGGTCTTGCCTTTGAATGCGGTGGCTGAACGGCAACGCTGGGCCCAGAACCTGTTCCCTACCGTCATGGACCTGGTGACCTATAAGAGCGATGTCATTGCGGTGCCCCTGGGCATTCACCGCATCAATGTACTGCTCTACAACCGCCGCGTTTTCGCCCGGATTGGGTTGCCCCCCCCGACCACGTGGGGCGAATTTGAAGCCGTGGCACAGAAGCTCAAAAGCATCCAGGTACGTCCACTGGTGTGGAGCGATGAGCCATGGCAAGTGGCCACCATTTTCGAATCAGTTTTGTTGGGTGAAACCGGCCCGGCCTTGTACAGAGAGCTCATCGTGCAGCGCAAAAGTGCCGCCTGGATGGACCCTCGCGTGGAGCGCGCCCTTAACCGCTTGCGCTTGCTGCGCAAGCTCAGCACTGAGACCCCCAGCGAACGCACGTGGACCGAAGGTGCTCGCGATTTGCTGGAAGACAACGCCGGCATGATGATCATGGGGGACTGGGCTAAAGGCGAGCTCATGGCGTGGGGTGCCAGTCCCAACAAAGACTTTGGCTGTGTGGTGGTACCTGGCACTGCAAAGACACACCTCTACAGCATTGATACCTTGGCCATGTTGAACAGTCCGCGCCAACGCGAGGCAACCCAAGAAAAGGTGGCGGAACTGGTGTCGAGCGCCAGTGCGCAATTGGCCTACAACCGGCACAAAGGCTCGGTGTCGGTGCGCCGTGACGTCGACAGCTCCACCCTGGACAGCTGCGCCCGAGATTCATGGTCTACCTTTGCCGCACCGAGCACTGCGCGCGTACCCAGCTTAGCCCACCGCATGGCGGCCGACGAAGCGATCAAAGACGCCGTGGCGCAAACCTTGTGGCGCTACTTAACAGACCCGAGCATGGACGCATCGGAGGCCCAACGCCGGCTCTCCAGCGTGATCCGCACGTCCCGCAACGACCGCTGAGAAAACCCGTATGACACGCACTTTGCTCATCGTCGATGACGACCAAAAGACCCGCAACCTGCTCAAAACCTATTTGGAAAAGCAACAGTACGACGTGCGCGTCGCCCACGATGGCGCCAGCTTTATGGTGGAGTTTGAGCGTTTCAAAGACGATCTGAGCTTGGTCATTTTGGACGTGATGCTGCCGGACACCGATGGCTTTACGTTATGCCAAGCCGTACGCAAACAGTCCACGGTGCCTATCATCATTCTTACCGCGAGCGCGGATTACACCGACCGCATTGTGGGCTTGGAACTGGGTGCCGATGACTACATCGCCAAGCCCTATAACCCTCGCGAGCTGCTCGCAAGAATTAAAGCCATACACCGTCGTATGCAACTCGCTGGCCCTGGCGCGAGCGCGCGATATCTGCGTTTTGCTGGCTTCACCATGGACCTCGTAGAAAGACAATTGCACGACCCGCAAGGCGCGGCTGTCATCTTGACCAGTATGGATTTCAATTTACTGCGTTTTTTTGCAGAGCACGCTGGCGAAACGCTGGACCGCGGACGCCTGATGGAGCAAACCCGTGGCCGCGATTTGGGACCGCTAGACAGGTCACTGGATGTCCAAATCAGCCGATTGCGCCAGCGCCTGCACGACGATGGCAAGCAGCCCGCCTTGATCAAGACCATTCGCGGCAGCGGCTACGTATTCTCCGCCGACGTCAGCGCGTCTGCCGATGCCTAGCTGGTGGAGCCAGTGGACGCGCCGCTGGCTGCCTGACAGCCTGCTAGGCCGCATCGTCTTGGTGATGGCGCTGGGCGTTGTCAGCGCGCAATTGGTCGGTACCATGCTGTGGGCCCGCCAGTTGCGCGAAAGCGCAAAGGCCGAGTCCCTGATTGCGGGCAAGCATTTGGCACTCAATGCCGCGGGTACTTTGCGTTTCTTCCGCGACCTGCCCCCTGCTTACCGACCTATCGTGATTGAACAATTGCGCACCATGGGGGGTACGCGTTTTTTTGTCAATGTCAACCGGGCTAAGGTGGTGGTCCACCCCATCAAGAACAACGCTTTGGTAGACGCGGTCACCCAGGTGGTTCGCGACGACTTGGTGCGCAACCTGCAAACATCACAGGTGCCTGAGGTAGCGTTTGCCTGGCCTGAGGGGCTACAAGTGTCGGATGACGGGCGGACGGTACAAGACCTCCCCGAGTCTTGGGTGGAGGCGACCCTGCTGCTGCGCCCTCGGCCTGCCCCGGTGCTGGTGATTCAGTCAGAGTTTGAAGCGGGTCGCTGGTTGTACTTGGCCGCTCCTATGCCGGACCCGTACTTTTTGGACAATGCCAACCCTTTGACCTATGACCGGGTGCTGCAGCAGTTGGTAACGCTGGCGACCGTGTTGTTGCTGTCCGTCCTATTGGTGCGCGGCATGATTCGACCACTCAACCGCATTGCCACGGCCGCCAATGCTTTTGGCAGTGACAGCGCCGACCACTCGGTCCCAGAGACAGGCACCACCGAGTTGCGCCGCACGGCCCGCGCGTTCAACCAAATGCAGGCGCGCATCCAACGCTACATGGTGGACCGCGAGCGCTTGTTCTTAGGCATTTCCCATGGGCTTAAAACACCCATCATGCGCTTGAAATTAAGGACGGAGTTGTTAGACGATGACGCTTTGCGTGGAGACTTTCACGAAGACCTAGACGACCTCGACGTCATGGTCAATTCAGCGTTGCAAAGCGTCAGAGACTCCGACATTCATGAAAACCTCACCCTCGTGCGCTTGGACACGCTGCTGGCCCGCCTCGCCAGGCGCCCCATTTACCCAGACGCCAGCATTGAGTTCAACGTAGAAGTCGTCAGTGTGCAAGGCAAGCCACTGGCCTTGGAACGCGCGTTTGGCAACCTGATTGACAACGCGGTGCTGTACGGTGAGCGCGTGCAAATCGTTTTGGGCGCGCGTGGCGCTTTGGCCGTGGTGGAGGTGCGAGACTTTGGCCCCGGCATTCCCCAAGCCGCCATGTCTACCGCCTTTGAACCCCATGTGCGCCTGAGCCATGGCCAGCAAAAGAACCGCAGTGGGACGGGCTTGGGCTTGGGTATTGCACGCAACATCATCCAAGCCCATGGCGGGGAGATTCGTCTGCACAACCACGCCGAAGGCGGCTTGGTCGTTACGGTACTGCTGCCCTTGGTCAGCAACTCGGACTAAGCCGCGCCAGCAGACGGGCTAAGGGTTCAGCGCAAGCGCTTCGCCTTCTACCAACACCTGCTGCAGTTGCAACGCGTCATTCAAGACCACGACATCGGCCCACGCGCCCACCACTAAGCGGCCCCGATCTGCAAGGCGCAAATGGTCGGCGGCGTAGGTGGATACGCGGCGCGACGCATCTTGCACGCTCAAGCCCAAGGTGTTCACCAAGTTGCGCAACGCCTGGTCCATGGACAAGGTGGAGCCCGCCAAGGTGCCATCTTCCAAGCGCACCCCGCCCATGCATTTGAAAACTTTGTGACGGCCCAGCGCATATTCGCCATCGGGCATGCCTGCGGCAGAAGTGGAGTCGGTCACACAGTACAAGCCGGGTATGGCGCGCATAGCCGCTTTGATGGCGCCTGGGTGCACATGCAAGAGATCGGGAATGATTTCCGCATACGGTGCATGCGCCAAGGCGGCCCCCACCATGCCTGGCTCGCGGTGGTGCATGGGCGACATGGCATTGAACAAATGGGTAAAGCCGGTTGCACCGTGGCCCAAGGCCTTGACACCGTCTTCGTAGGTGCCGCTGGTGTGGCCCAATTGCACCCGGTAGCCTGCTGCGCACAGCGCGGCAATCATGTCCATATTGCTGTCCACTTCAGGGGCCAGCGTGATCAGGCGGATGGGGGCCACTGCGTTGAGGCGCGCGATCTCATCAACGCTCACGGGGCGCGCGTAAGGTGGTTGTGCCCCCAGCCGTGTTTCACTGATGAAGGGCCCTTCCAAGTGCACCCCCAGAACCCGCGCACGCCCGGGCGCGCGCTGGGAACACACCCCAGACAGCGCTGCAAACGCCGCATCCAAGTCACTCAGGGGAGCGGTCATGGTCGTCGCCAAAAGCGAGGTAGTGCCGTGGCGGGCATGGATGTCGGTCACAAAATCCACCGCTTGCCCCCCTTCCATGATGTCGTGACCCGCGCCCCCGTGCACATGCAAGTCAATAAAGCCGGGCAATACCAAGGCGTCCCCGCTATCGCGCGCTTGCGCTTCGCTAATCGCTTGTCCTTGGATAGCGGCAATGCGACCCTGTGCATTCAGCTGCAGAGTGCCCGCGACAAAGCCGCCGGGGGTAAGGATGTTTCCAGACAGGCTATGCATGAGACCTCTTCATTTCAACCACAAAATCGTAATAGTCGCTGCGGCAGTAAGACACGGTGCACTCCACCACTCCACCCCCCACGCCGTAGGCGGTGCGCGTGACCCACAAGAGGGCTGTGCCCGCGCGCAGGTGCAAAAGCTTGGCCAAGCGCGTGTTGGCGTTCATGGCCCGGATATGTTGCTTGGCCTCTACCGGCGCGTATTGGGTTTGGCTCAACTGGGCGTACAACGACTCTTCAATGGCAAAGGGCGATGACAGAGCGTCGCGCGGCAATAGCGTGCGCTCATAGGCGACGGGTCGCCCATCCGCCAGGCGCAAACGCTCCAGGCACAAAATCTTGTTGGGCCACATCAAGCCTAGGCTATGGCACTCTTCTTTGGTACCGGGACGCACCGTGCGGTCCAACCATTCTGAGGAGGCTTGGTAGCCACGTTTGCGCATCTCCTCCGAGAAGCCAGTCAACCCGCTGAGGTTTTGCTCTAAGCGCGGGGCAATAAAGTTGCCCGACCCGTGCCGCCGCTGCACCAGCCCCTGGGCCACTAACAAATCAATGGCTTTGCGGGCGGTCACTCTGGAAACTCCATGCGACGCAACCAGCTCGCGCTCAGGGGGCAAAGCCTCGTCCACCCGAAAGTGACCGGTTCTGATTTCTTGCTCCAAGCGTTTGGCCAGCAGTCGGTACAAGGGTGCTCTCGCACTTGCCGATTCACTGGCTACGGTCGCTGGCTCTTGTTGGGGGTCAAGCATGGTTTGCATAGTATCTATGCTACCAGTGCCATACCACTTTGGCCAGTCATATCAAAGTTGCCACTAGGTGCGGGGCGAAAAAAAGCCCGGCGAGCCGGGCTTTGCTAAGGTCTGAAAAGCTTAGTTTTTCATCTTGGCCATGGGTGGGCCTTTGAAGCGACGACGCTCAAAGCCAAACCAAATCACGGCGGTCAACACCAAGAACGCCAGCGTAATATTCAAGGCCGCATCATTGGGCGGTTGCACTCCCAAGTACAAAATCAAGACGGATGCCAAGGCAACGATCAAAGAGATGAGCTTGTAGATGGGGCCCAAGTTCCATGGGCCCATATGGGTCCATGACTTGCCGTAGGCCAAACCACCCAGCACCACAGGCATGCCGTAGGAGATGAAAATGAAGATCACGGTCACGGACACGATAGTGGTGTAGGCCGGTGTGTACAGCGTGAACAATACCGAGATGACAGCAGCGGTCCAGATCGCCAACACGGGGGACTTGAGCGTGGCGTGGACCTTCTTCAAGGCATTGGAGCCAGGCAAGCCACCATCACGGGCGAAGGCAAAAATCATGCGCGAAGCAGACGTTACTGTGGCCAAACCGCACAAAAACTGTGACAAGAAGATGGCTGCGTACAGAACGTTTTTGAACGTACTGGGCACTACCGCATCCATGGTTCCAAAGAAGACACCGCCGCCGCTCTTCGCTGCACCGTCCATGTCAGGAATGGCAATCACAAAAGCGCACAGCATCAGGTAGCCGAACAATGAAGACCACAGCACGGAAGTCACGATGCCCTTGGGCACGGAGCTCGATGCGTCATGGGTTTCTTCTGCGGTGTGAGCGGATGCATCAAAACCGGTGATGGTGTAGATCGGCAACAACAAGCCTAAGCCAAACAAGAGCCACATGCTCTTGGTTTCAGGCCATACGCCACCGCCCACGTCACCGCTGTAGTTTTTAAACGTCCACAGGCGCGACAAATCCCAATGTGGCGCGTATGCCAACAAGGCCACCGTCAGTGCCAAGGCCGTTGCGAAGATCAAATAGCCGCTGATGTCAGTCAAAAAGGCGGTGAGCTTGATACCCACATGGTTGGCAAATGCTTGGATCAAGGTGATACCAATCACAAACGCAGCCTGTATTTCAAAGCTCGGCTCCAAGCCCAAAGCGGGGCCAAAGGCGCCAATGAAGAAGTAGAAGGTCCCCACGTTAATGGCACCGAGCACTGTCACCAAACCAATCAGGTTCAGCCAGGCGGTCAACCAGCCCCAACCACGGCCGCCCAAGATCGAGCTCCAGTGGTACAGGCCACCCGCCGTAGGAAATGCAGAGCCAATTTGCGCCATGCCCAAGGCAAACATCAGGCTGATGGCACTGCCCACCAACCAGCCGATTCCAATGGCGGCACCACCAACACCCGAGATGCCTTGCGACAAGGAGTTAATGCCGCCCGACAAGATACAAATAATGGAAAACGAAATTGCAAAATTCGAGAACGGATTCATGCTGCGCGAGAGCTCTTGGGTGTACCCCATGCTCTGCAAGACTTTGACATCGTCCGCAGTGCCGGTGCTTTGCGCACCGCCCCGCTTCAGATTGTCTTTGGGAACTGCCGTCATACCTGTCTCCTGTAAATGGTGGTTGTGGAGTAAGAACTGGACCATCGTAGGAAGCGCTATCTGCAATGACTATCCCAAATCGGCACACCGAGGGTAAGCCCCCGTACGATGCCTCGCGCTGTCACACATGGTCCATGTGTTGCACTACGCAATGTGTGTGCCAGCGCAGCACAAAAAAATAGCCCTGTTTTGACACCACGTGGTGCAAAACAGGGCTATGTCCCTGATGAATAGTGCGTAGGTAGCTAGGTTTTACATAGCACGCTCAAGCCCACTTGTGTGCATGCACCACTTAGGCTTGGCGCAAATGCCACGCTTTGGGGCGCGTGAAAGTTTGGATGCCATAGGTGGACAAGGTAAGGCCCACTCCCGAGTCACCGTGGCCGCTCCAAGGCAGGCGCGGGCTTACGCGGTCGCAGCAATTCCAGTACACGGTACCCGCATTCACTTGCGCCAATACCGCTTTGGCGCGCGCCTCGTCGGGAGTGAACACACCCGCCGTCAAACCATAGCGCGTGTCGTTCATGAGCTGCACAGCTTCTTCATCGCTGCTCACCTTTTGAATGCCGATGATGGGGCCAAAGCTCTCTTCGCGCATGAGCTCCATGCTGTGGTTCACATTCGAAAACACGGTAGGTGCAAACCAGTTGCCGGGGCCAGGCAAACGGGTGCCGCCCACCAACAAAGTCGCGCCCTTGGCTTTAGCGTCAGCCACTTGGGCTTCCAGCACTTCCAACTGGGGTGCGCGGGTAATGGCACCAATGTAGGTGTCTTCGCTATCAGGCGCGCCCACTTTGAAGCTTTTCACCGTGTCCACAAACGCGGCCACAAAGGCGTCGTAAATGCTCTCGTGCACATAGACACGCTCCACCGAGCAGCAGCTTTGGCCGGTGTTGTACATAGCGCCATCGGCCAAGGACTCTGCAGCGTTTTTGACGTTGGCGTCGGCACAGACATAGGTCGGGTCTTTGCCACCGAGTTCGAGCTGCAGCTTAACCATGCGCGGTGCCAAAAACTGGGCAATCTTCGCGCCTGTGGCGGCTGAGCCAGTGAAGAACATGCCATCAATCTTTTGCGCCTGCAGGGCCACGCCCACATCGCCACCACCGACCAAGACGATGAATGCGTCATCGGGAATGCCCGAGGCGTGCAACAGGCGGGCCATTGCCAAACCGGTTTGGGTGGCGAACTCTGATGGTTTGTAAAGCACCACATTGCCAGTGAGCAGCGCCGGAATGTACACATTGCCGCCTACAAACCAGGGGTAGTTCCACGCAGAGATATTGGCCACCACGCCCAAGGGCGTGTGCTGAATTTGCTCGGTCATTCCGCCTTCGGCGTACACGGTTTCGGTGACCAACTGGGCGTCCACCTCAGCCAAGAAAAAGTCAATCCGGCCCAACAGACCATTGAGCTCGTTGCGCGACATCTTGATGGGCTTGCCTGTCTCGGCCGTCATGGTGGCGGCCAAGCCGTCTAGCTCGGCCACGATGGCGGCGCGAAAACGGGTGATGCAAGCTTTGCGATCCGCTAGAGACACTGCCGCCCAAGCGGGCTGCGCAGCACGGGCGCGCGCCGCCTTGATGGCGACGGTAGAAGCGTTGTCAGCGGTCACATCGGCAATCAAGGCGCCAGTGGCGGGGTTGTGAATAGCAAGGTGGTTCATAAAAGGTGTCTCTGTTCTATTGCAATGCGTGTCTAAGCGGATCTGCTTAGGCTGCAGACTTCGCAGCCTGCGCGGCCGCCAAAAAGTCAGTCAGCAAAGGGGTGTCGTCCAAGGTGCCGAGGTCAGACTGGTGGAACTCGGGGTGCCACTGCACCGCCGCCACATAGGCAGGCCCCGTGTGGCGAATGGCTTCAATCATGCCGTCGTCAGGGCAACGCGCTTCCACCACGAAATTAGGCGCCAAGTCCTTGATCCCTTGGTGGTGAATGCTATTGATTTTGTAGCTCTCCGCACTGGGTAGAAGCGCGCTAAGCCGTGTTTCCGGCACAATTTCTAAGCCATGGAAGTTGTAGTCGTACACCGCAGCATCCCGGTGTTGCAAAGCATCGGGGCGCTGGGTGGGAATGTCTTGGATCAAGGTGCCGCCAAAGGTCACATTGATGAGCTGCAGCCCACGGCATACGCCAAACACCGGCTTGCCCGCTGCCACAAAGGCCTTGACCAAGGCGCTTTCGTATTCGTCGCGGTTGCGGTCGCCGTGCCAGCGTTTGTCCATGGGCGTCTCGCCATAGCTGCCTGGCCACACATCGGCGCCGCCGTGCAAGACCAAGCCATCTAGCCACTGTGCGTAGTCTTCAAACCCAATGTCCCCACGGGCGGTTTCACCCACGGGCGAGGGAATCATCACAGGCACAGCGCCCCCTGACATGATCCAGTGCGCCATGGATTGCTCCACGTATTGCAGTGTTTTGGTGGCAAACGCTGCGCGTGCCGGATCGGGGTAAAAAAAGCAGGCGCTGATACCAATTTTCAGACGCTGCGTGGCTTTAGGGGTGCTAGATGTGGCTTGGCTGGTACTCATGGTTTACATCGCTGCTTTGAACAGCGCCTCGAAATCCACCGCCGTGCAAGGGCGGGGGTTGGTTTGGTGACAAATATCGGCGGTCGCTATTTGTACCAGACGCGGCAGGTGTTCGGCTTTTACCCCGTGCGCCGCAAGCCCGCCGGTGATGCCTAGGCTGGCTTTCAAGCTTTTGAGCCATGGGACAAATGCGGCACCACCGCCTGGCACCTTGCACACATGGGCGAGTTCATCAAACTTGGCAGGCACAGACTCCAGGTTCCAGGCCAGCACGGTGTCGATCATCAGCGCATTGGCCAGACCGTGGTGCAAGTCGCACACCGCGCCCAGGGCATGGGCACAGGAGTGCACAGCGCCCAAGTCTTTCTGGAAGGCAATGGCACCCATCATGGACGACATCATCATGTCGGAGCGGGCTTGCAAGTTGCCGGGCTCTTTCACCGCGGTGAGCAGCGCAGCGGCAGCAATGCGCGTGCCTTCCAGCGCAATGCCATCGCACAGCGGGTGGTAAGCAGGTGAGAGATAGCTCTCAATGTTGTGCGTCAACGCGTCCATGCCGGTCGCTGCGGTCACGTGGGCGGGCAAGCCCACGGTGAGTTCTGGGTCGGCGAACACGGTTTTGGCCAAAATTTTGGGGCTGAACACCACGCGCTTGAGGTGGGTGTCGTTCTCGCTCACCACGCTAGAGCGGCCGACTTCCGAGCCTGTACCGGAGGTGGTGGGCAGCGCCACAAAGTACGGCAGTGGTTTGTCGATAGGGCGCACTTGGGGGTGGTCCCACACGTACTCCAAGATGTCGCCTTCGTGGGTGGCGGCTATACCGACCACCTTGGCCACGTCCAGGGCCGCGCCACCGCCAAAGCCGATGATGCAGTCGGCGTTGTGGGCCTTGTAAGCAGCGCCACCCTCCATCACCTGGCTACAGGTGGGGTTGCCAAACACGCCGGAAAACACCGCCACATCCAGCCCGGCCAAATGCGATTTGAACTCAGCCAGCACGGGCAAGGCACCCAGTGCTTTGTCGGTCACGATCAGGGGGCGTTTGCAGCCCATTTCTAGCAAATGGGCGCCCACCAGCTTGCGTGCTCCCACGCCAAATTTGATGGGGGTAGGAAAAGAAAAAGAGGTAATGCTCATGGTGTGCTCAATGGAAAAAACATGTGGTTTTTATTGAAACGCTGATTTTCGACCTTTATGGCGCCGGGCTCAATGCCGAAAGACGTAAAGCCCATGCTCAGGTAGAGTTTTTCAGCTCCTAGGTTGCCTTGGGTCACCGTCAAGACCAGCAGTTCCAAATCGCTGGTGCGTGCCGATTCCAACAAGGCGGCGAGCAAGGCGCGGCCTACACCGCGCCCTGCAAATTCCGGTGCCACAAACATGCCAATGACGACTGCTTTGTGGCGGTTTTTGGTGCGCGACTCACGGTCCAGCCCCACCAAACCCATCAGGGTATTGCCTTCCCAAGCGCCCCAAAATGTGGCGCTGGAATCTGACCCCAAGCGGGCCTGGGCATACGTTAAGGGGCGCTTAACCTCCTCCTCATAACTGGAGGTAAAGGCGCTGGGGTGTTCACGAAAGCCGCGCAGCCGCAAGTCCCAGTAGACACTGGCGTCTTCAGGGGTCAAGCGGCGAATATGCATCTCAAATGATTTCAAAGTAGCGTTTCATTTCCCAATCGGTCACGCCGTCCAACCATTGGCGCCATTCCCAGTCACGGGTCGCGGCAAAGTGGTCTACAAAGCCGTCGCCCAACCAGTCACGGGCCACGCCAGACTTCTCAAAAATGCGGGTGGTTTCAATGAGGGTGCGCGGTGCGCGCGGTATGTTCTCTGCCCCCACGTTGGTGCCGGTGATGGGCGGCGCAGTGAGTTTGAGGCCTTTTTCCACGCCATCCAAACCAGCAGCAATGACGGCCGCCATGGCCAAGTACGGATTCACGTCCGCACCTGGGCAACGGGTTTCCAAGCGCGTGGCTTTGGGGCTGCCCGCAATCACGCGGAAGCTGGCCGTGCGGTTGTCCATACCCCAGGTGGGTTTGACCGGTGCCCAAAAGCCATCCACCAAACGTTTGTAGCTGTTGATGGTGGGCCAAATCATGGGGGCAAAGTCCATCATGTGCGCGACTTGGCCCGCGAGGTAGCTCTCAAAAAGCTTGCTCATTTTTCGCGGGCTCTTGGCGTCATAAAACAGATTGGTTTTGCCGTCCGACAAGCTTTGGTGAATGTGACCACTGCAGCCTGGCAGTTGCTGGTTGGGCTTGGCCATAAAGCTCGGCATGATGCCAAAGCCTGCTGCAATTTCTTTGGTACCGGTCTTGAACAAAATCGCGCGGTCCGCCTGCTCCAAGGCTTCGCTAAAGCCAATGGCAGCCTCATACACGCCGGGGCCTGTCTCGGTGTGCAGGCCTTCTACTGGCACGCCAAATTGCAGCATCTCATCCATGATGGAGTTGAAAAACTCGCGGTTTTGGTTGATGCGCAAGAGCGAGTAACCAAACATGCCCGGGGTCAGCGGCTCAGGGCCTACGCCCTTTTTAGCGGCCCAGCTTTGCGGAGTTTCGAGAAAGTTGAACCACTCAAACTCCATGCCCGTCATCACCTTAAAGCCCATTTTCTCGGCGCGCTTAAGCACGCGCTTCAAGGCTTGGCGCGGACATTGCGCGTGGGGCGTGCCATCGCCATTGACAAACTCGCCCAAGAAGAACGGCACACCATCGTCCCAGGGCACGTTGCGCGCGGTGTTGAGGTCCAAACGCGCCAAGGCGTCTGGAAAACCATGCTGCCACCCTGTGGCGGTGGTGTTGTCGTAGGTGTTGTCCATCATGTCCCACCCCAAGACCACATCACAAAAGCCAAAGCCTCCATTGGGGAAGGCCTCAGCCGCACCTAAAAACTTGTCAATGTGCAGGTACTTGCCCCGCAACACACCGTCAATATCGCTCACCGCGACCTTGACCTTCTTTGCGCCAGACTGGCGCACCGCTTGGATAGCGGGGTGTTCATTCAATGCTGCTTTTTTGTTTGTCGCCATAGTAATTGTGAGGGGTGAAAAGAGTTGAAGAACTGGGCTGGTATCCATCGTAGGCATGCGAATTGCGTCTGACTATCCCGAATTGGCATTTGCCAAGTGCGATCTGCAAATCGTGTTTTTTGAGCGCCTAGGGGTCCGCCCCAATGGTGAAAACCCGCCTACGTTGACACCACGCTTACTGCGAGAATGAAAAAATGCATGCCTGTGCCACCAGCCTTTTGCCCCCCATCTCCACCTATTTAGGTGCTGTGGGACACCCATTGCCCGGCGCTGGTGCCCTGCGTTTTGATGACGCACAAGAGCAAGCCTCAGCACTTACTGGCTGGAACCAAGACTATTTGCAACTCACCGCAGGCACGTTTCGCGGCGAGCTGGCCCAACTTCAGGGCACCGGCATCAAACTATTCATCGAACAGGTGCAGCAGTCGGTGTTTCAAACCGGCGTGCTCCCTCAAAACGTGCTGGCTTTCGGTGTGCCCTTGGATTCCGTGGGCCAAGGCATGTTTTGCGGCCAAGTCTGCGGTGCGCAAGACTTTCATGTGTTTTCTGGCTCCTCCGGCTTTGAGTTTCGCTCGGCCCAACAGCACACCATCTTGGGCGTAGAGCTGGAGCTGGGGGCGGGTTGGCTGCAAACCGAGACAGGGCGTGGCGCCCTCTTTCCTGCCCAAGCCCGCGCCTTGCACGTGAGCCCTGCGGCCTTGGCCGAAGTCAAACAGTATTTGCTCAAGCTCTTTCAGTCCGCCCATGCCTCCCCCCAGCTGCTGGCCACCTCCGCCGTGGTGTCTACCGTGGCTGACTACCTGCTGGACCAGGTATCCCAGGTAGTGCGCCAAGGCGAGACGGCAGGCGACACCAAAACACAGTGGAAGTTGGTGCAACAGGCTTGTAGCTTGGTGCAAAGCCAAGTGGAAGACGCCCCCACCGTGGCGCAACTGTGTGTGGACTTGGGCGTGAGCCGGCGCACCTTGCAAAACAGCTTTCAAAAGGTGCTCAACATCAGCCCCTTGGCCTACCTCAAAGCCTTGCGCTTAGGCCATGCCCGCCGCGCCTTGAAGCGCATGGACTCCGTCACCGAAGCCGCGACCTCCAGCGGCTTTTGGCACTTCGGACACTTTTCGCAAGACTACCAAGCCATGTTTGGCGAGCGCCCGTCGGACACGCTCAAACGGCACCACGGGGTCTAGTGCGGTGTCTACTTCTTGCGCAAGTAGTACTTGGCAAGAATTTTGTCGTATTCACCCGTCTTCTTGATCTTGGCTAGGCCTTCGTTGAAGCGGTGCAGGATGGCGGCTGAATTCGGGTAACTGCGCGACACCATCACACCGTTGGGCGTGCGGGCCCCAAACGGTACTGCCAGCGCGCGGAATTTGCTAGCCTCAGAGGGAAACAAACGGTTCACCGCATCGAAGATGGTCGCCTCATCATCGACGTAGATATCGAAGCGACCTAGCCTTAGCATTTGTACCAGCTGGTCTACCGTCGTCACTGACTCATAGGCAATGTTGAGCTGCTTCAGCCTAGGTTCTGCGAATGAGCCGGAGATGATCCCAAACTTGTACTCCTTTAAGCGGGACAGCTCTTCACTTCCGCTCAGTGCACTAGCGCGGGAGTTTCCGTCGTAGTACACCAAGGCATTGGAGACGACATACAGCTCGTCTGAAAAATCGAACTGCTGTTTACGGGCAGGATTGGCTGAATAGGGAAACGCACCAAAGACCAAGCCATTGGCGAGGTTGAGTTCAGCCCGCTTCCAGGGAACAAAAACGAACTCCGGCACGATGCCCGCAGCATTGCAAATGGCAGTGACCAGTTCCGTGGTGGCGCCCAGGTTGGGCATGGATTCAGACGTGTAGGGACGGTACTCGCCTGTCGCAAAGGCTACCTTCAATGGTTCAAGGCGCTTGGCGTCTTGCGCATGCACACCACCAACGCCATACAGCGAATAGCACACCACCCAGACCATGACAATCCGCTTCAAGCACGCATGCATATCGCCCTCCTTCGCCTGTGATTGCGCCACTGCGTGGCAGTCTAGCAGTTGCGCTCAGAGCGCTAGGGCCTGTCACTAGGGCTGAGCCAGCACGCCGCCCCTCACCCCTGTGCGATCCCCAAGGTTTGCAGTGTCTGCGCCACGGCGTGCACGGCTTGGCGCATTTCGTTGGGGCCTATGGCGCCTATGCAGCCGACGCGAAAGGTTTCTACCTGCGTGAGCTTGCCGGGGTAGAGCAAGAAGCCGTATTGCTTGGCGCATTCGTAGAAGCGCTTGAAGTCGTAGTTGGGGTGGGTGGGCGCGTGGAAGGTGACGATGATGGGCGCTTGCTCTGCGGGGTCCAAGAAGGGCTTGAAGCCCAAGCCTGCCATGCCTTGCACCAATGCTTCGTAGTTGGCACGGTAGCGCGCCAAGCGGGCGGGTTGGCCACCCTCCGCCTCGAACTGGGCAATAGCCTCTGCCAAAGCCACCACCACATGGGTGGGCGGGGTGAAGCGCCATTGGCCGGTTTTTTCCATGTATTGGTACTGGTCGTACAGGTCCATGGCGAGTGACTGGCTGTTGCCAGCGCAAGCGTCCAGAATGGCTTTGCGGATGAACACAAAACCCATGCCGGGCACGCCTTCCAAGCATTTGCCACTGGCGGCAATGAGGGCGTCAAACTGGCAGGTGCGCGCATCAATCTCCAAAGCACCAAACGAACTCATGGCGTCCACGATCAGACCCTTGCCGTGGCGCGCACACACATCGGCCACGGCTTGCAGTGGGTTGAGCACGCCCGCCCCGGTTTCGCAGTGGATCAAGATGACGTGGGTGATGCTGGGGTCTTGGGCTAGCAAACCGTCCAACACGCTGGCAGACACTGCATGGGCTTCATCGCTTTCGTGGATGGTGCAACGCCGCCCCATGAGGGTGGTGAGGCGCCCTGCCCGCTTGCAGTACGCGCCGTTGTCCAAGACCAAGACGTGGCCATCACGCGGCACGACGGTGGCTACAGCTGCCTCCACGCTGAAGGTGCCACTGCCTTGCAGGGGCACCACCACATGGCTCTCTTGACCGTGCACGATGTTGAGCAGGCTTTTGCGCACACTGGCAGTGACCGCAATAAAGTCTGCGTCCCATGAGCCCCAGTCTTTGAGCATGGCCAGCTTGGTGCGCAAGGTGGTGGTCAGTGGGCCGGGGGTGAGCAGTATTTTGTCTCTGTCCATGGGTGTCTCCTGCTGTGTGTTTGAGATGTGGGCTTGGATTGCGATAGCTAGCGCGCGCTGTTGCGCCAAGCTTGGGTGTGTTTGGTCACGAACCAACCCAGCACCATAAAGAGCAAGGTCGCCACGGTGGAGGTCAGACCGATCAGCACGGCCATGGCTGCGGCTGCGCCCATTTCACCGGATTCGTCCAAGTTCAAAATGGCAATGGAGGCCACTTTGGTCTCTGGGGCGTACAGAAACACCACGGCCGAGATGGTGGTCATGGCATTGATGAAAAAGTAGCGCGCCATGTCGATCAGCGCGGGCGCACACACGGGCAAGGTCACGCGCCAGAACGTTTTGAAAAATGGCACTTTGAGTGAGGCACTCACGGCCTCGAACTCGCTGTCCAAGGCTTTGAGCGCGGTGACTGCGGTGAGGTGGCCCGTGGTGTAGAAGTGCATGATGGTGCACACCGTCATAAGAGTCAGCGTGTGGTACATCGCACTCAAGGGGTTGCTCGGCGCGTTAAAGAAAAAGATGTAACCCAAGCCCAGCACCAAGCCAGGCACCGCCATAGGCAGCACCGCCAGCAGGCGCACCAGTCCGCGCAGACGGTCCATGCCTTTGGTTTTTTCTAGCAGGTAAGCACCTGAAAACACCACGGCGGTACCAAACACCGCAGTGCCGGCTGCCATCTTTACGCTGTTGAAAAAGGCCTCTCCCACCTCCGCGTCTAGCAGGCCCAGGGTGTAGTGACGCCAGCTGGGGGTCAAGTTGTAGGGCCAGAACGTCGCGAACGAAGCAAACACCGCCATGCCCAACATGGCAAGCACCAGCGCGGCAATCACGCAGCAGAACGCGGTCATCCAACGGTCGTGCGTGGCGGAGGGCTTGGGGCGGTATGGCACAGCGCGCGCGGTCAGCATGGCGGTTTGGCGACGGCTCACGTAGCCATCCACCGCAAAGCTCAACAATGCAGGGGCCAAAAGCACAATGGCAACCACCGCGCCCTTGGCAAAGTCTTGCTGGCCGATCACCAGCTTGAACACGTCGGTAGCCAACACATTGAAGTTGCCGCCAATCACCTTGGGAATGCCGAAGTCGGTCACCACCAAGGTGAACGTGACCATAGCGGCAGAGATCAGACCGTACTTGGCACCGGGCAGGGTGATGGTGAAAAACTTGCGCCGCGCGCTGGTGCCCATGGCGTCTGCCGCCTCGTACAAGCGTGCGTCGGAGAGGCTCAAGGCCGTCACCAAGATCATCAGCGCATGGGGGAACACGGCAAAGCACTCGGCCAAGATGATGCCGGGTGCACCATAAATTTCGGAGATGCCCACTGCGTGCATCCAGCCCTTGAGCACCCCCTGGTTACCAAACCAGTAGATCAAAGAGATCGCCGACAGCAGCGACGGCGCCAGCAGCGGCACCAAGGTAATACCGCGAAAAAAGGCCTTGAACGGCATGCACGAACGCGTCAATGCATAGGCAAAGGTAAACGCCAAGGGCAGCGTGATCACGGTGACCACGGCCGACACCCACACGCTGTTCCACAAACTGCCTAGGAGCGCTGGGGTTTTGGCGTAGGCCACAAAGTTGTCAAACCACACAAAGTTGCCATCGGCATTGGCGGTGGACTGCACCAAGATCGCCAGCAGGGGCGACGCCAAAAATGCTATCAAAACCAGAGCTATGATCGCAATAGCCACGTGCGCCAGACGGTCAATCCAGTGTTGTTTGAGCTGCACCGGGGCAGCGGCACAAATGGGCAGCACGGCAGACATCAAAACACCTTCATGCGCTCAGGCAGCAACTTGAGTGGCAGGCTGGAGCCCACTTGCAAAGACTGCTCTGACAAAAAGTTGAGCGACAGGTAGACCACCAAGTCGTGCGCATTCAAGGCAGGCGCGTTCACATGCACATGGCAGTACGAGCCTAAAAATTCGATCTTGTCGATGCGGGCGTCAAACACATGCGCATCACCCGCTGCAATGGGGCGGGCCAGCACGTCTTCAGGGCGCAGGTACAAGCGCACGTCGCGGCTCACACCCTCAAACGGCAAGCGCATGCCGCCGACATGCAGCTCGCCTTGCTCCAAGCGGGCAGGCAGCACGTTGACCTTGCCCACAAAGTCGGCCACAAAGGGCGAGGCAGGCTCGCGGTAAATCTCCATAGGCGTGCCCACCTGTTCAATGGCACCTTGGTTCATCACCACAATGCGGTCGGCCACGCTCAGGGCCTCTTCTTGGTCATGGGTGACCATGATGGTGGTCACCCCCAAAGACTGCTGCAGCGCCCGAATTTCTTGGCGCAAGCGCACGCGCTCCAGCGCATCCAGAGCGGATAAGGGCTCGTCCAGCAACAGCAAGCCGGGTGAGGTCGCCAAGGCGCGGGCTAAGGCAATGCGCTGCTGCTGGCCACCCGAGAGCTGCCCCGGGTATTTGCCTTCGCTGCCGGGCAGGCCGACCAACTTCACCAGCTCAGACACGCGCTGCTTCACGTGGGCACGCGGTGTGTTGCGGTTCACCAAGCCATAGGCCACGTTGTCCGCCACCGAGAGGTTGGGGAACAGGGCATAGCTTTGGAACACGATGCCGTAGTCACGCAAGGCAGGCGGCAGCAGCGACACATCGCGCCCCCCTTGGGAGATGTGGCCACGGGTCTGCACCTCTAGGCCAGCAATGATGCGCAGCAAGGTAGTTTTGCCACAGCCCGAGGGGCCCAGAAAGCACACGAACTCTCCCTTGCCAATGTCAAGGTCAATGTCTTGCAGCGCCGTGAAGCTGCCAAATTCTTTGCGAACTTGGCGCAATTGGAGGAAAGGGGTGGAACTCATGCTTTGGGTCGGTAAGGGCCACTGCACCGTATGCAGTGGCCCAAGGTGCCTCAGGTACGTACAGGGAATTAGCGCTTTTCGCTCTTGCCGTCGTAGCGCTTGGTCCACTCGGTCAAGATACGTTCGCGTTGCTCTGCTGCGTAGCCAAAGTCCAGCTTGACCAAACGCTGCTCATAGTCTTTGGGCACATTGGCCAAAGGTGCGGCCACGCCAGGTTGTGCGGTGATGGCAAAGTTTTTGCCGTACAGCATCATGGCGTCTTTGCTCGAGGCCCAGTCCGCCAACTTCTTCGCAGCGTCTAGCTTCTTGGTGCCCTTGTGGATGGCAAAGGCTTCCAGGTCCCAACCCAGACCTTCTTTGGGGAACACCAAGTCAATGGGTGCGCCCTTGGCTTTGTTGGCATTGGCGCGGTATTCAAACGAGATGCCCACCACGTATTCGCCGCTGGCCGCCATATTGCAGGGCTTGGAGCCTGAGTGGGTGTACTGGCCAATGTTGTCGTGCAGCGCATCCATGTACTTCCAGCCGCCGCCCTTGCCGTCTTTGTCGCCAAACAAGGTGAGCCACGCCACTACGTCAAAGTAACCCGTGCCGCTGGATGCGGGGTTAGGCATCACGACTTGGCCTTTGTAGACCGGTTTGGTGAGGTCTTGCCAAGTTTCTGGCTTGGGGATATTGCGCTTTTGGGCTTCTACGGTGTTGAAGCAGATGGTGGCGCCCCACACATCCATACCCCACCAGCTAGGCACCTTCTTTTTGTCACGGTACTGGCTCATGATGGCGTCCAAGTTCAAGGGCGCATAGGGCTCCAGCATGCCTTGCTTGTCCATCAGGGCCAAGCTGGTGGCCGCCACGCCCATGATGGCGTCGGCTTGGGGGTTGGCTTTTTCCGCCAGGAGCTTGGCAGTGATCACACCGGTTGAGTCGCGTACCCATTTCAACTCGATGTCGGGGTTGACTTTGTTGAAGGCCTCTTGGTAGGCCTTCAGCTGGTCAGTTTCCAGTGCGGTGTAAACCAGCAGCTGGGTTTTTTGGGCGGACGCGAAGCTGGCAAATGCCAGCAGCCCGGTTACGACAAGCGCCTTAGACACAGTGGAAATTTTCACGTGAAGCTCCTTGGTTGAAAGACCGCAATGCTCAGTTTTTAATGTGACAAGGTGATGACATTTTTAACCATTAATCATGTCACCTCACATGTCTCACTCTTAATTGAACGATTCAGCAACACACTTGTCAATTGTTTTTTGTAGATTGTTGACAATTTAATGCGTTGTGCTCCAATACCATGCATGAACGCTGTGACCAACCCCACCATTGCACTGCTACAGAGCAGCTCACTCGCCACTGTGGTGCAACAAGAAATTGAACGTGCCATTCTTGCGGGCGAATATCCACCCGGCAGCCAGCTGATTGAAGTCACCCTGGCTGAAAAAATGGGCGTTTCGCGTGGCCCCATTCGTGAAGCTTTTCGCATGCTGGACGAAGCCGGCTTGGTACGCACGGAGAAAAACCGTGGCGTGTTTGTCAAAGCCATTCCGATCGAAGAAGCCATCGAAATCTTTGACCTGCGCGCCGCCATGGACCAGATGGTGGGCCGCAAGCTCGCCACCGAGGCCACACCCCAGCAGCTCAAAGAACTGCGCGAGTTGGTAGACGCCATGAAAAAAGCCGCCAAAGCCGATGACACCTACCAGTACCACCTGCTGAACCTGAAGTTTCACGACCGCTTGGTGGAGATGACGGGCAATAGCAAGCTGGTCGCTATTTACCGCAAGCTCATCAAAGAGCTCTCGCTCTTTAGGCGCCTGAACCTGTCTGAAGGCTGGAAGATGCCCGTGTCTGCCAACGAGCACCAAAAGATTTTGAAAGCCATTGCGTCCAAAGATGCAGATGCCGCCGGGCAGGCCATGTTTGAGCACGCCATGCAGAGCAAAGAACGCACCATTGCCAACGACCTGCGCCGCCAAGGTCACACGCCTGCAACATCCAAAACACACGCTTAGTTAAAACCCACTCTGAGGAATCCCCGTGGCCACCACCCGCATCACTGTCAACGCCAAGACCTACCAACTCCCCACCCAAGCCACTGTCATCGTGTGCGTAGACGGCTGTGAGCCTGACTACCTGGCACAAGCCGTGGCGACAGGCCATATGCCTTGGCTCAAAGGCGCACTCGCCCGCGGCACGGGTTTGGTTGCTGACTGCGTAGTGCCCAGCTTCACCAACCCTAACAACCTGTCCATCGTGACTGGCGTGCCCCCCAGCGTGCACGGCATCTGCGGCAACTACCTGTACGACACCGCCACCAACACCGAAGTCATGATGAATGACCCCAAGTGGCTGCGGGCCCCCACGATCTTGGCAGCACTGGCCGATGCGGGTAAATCCGTGGCCGTGGTCACGGCCAAAGACAAGCTACGTGCCCTCTTGGGCCACCACATGAAAGGCATTTGCTTCTCGTCAGAGAAGGCGGACCAAGCCACGGTGGAGACCAACGGCATCACCGACGTGGTGCAGTTGGTGGGCAAGCCTGTGCCCAGCGTTTACAGCGCTGACTTGTCGGAGTTTGTATTTGCCGCCGGTGTGCGCTTGATGCAAGTCCACAAGCCTGATGTGATGTACCTCTCCACCACCGACTACATCCAGCACAAGCATGCACCCGGCACGGCGGGTGCCAATGCCTTTTACACCATGATGGACGGCTACCTGGGCCAACTCGACGCCATGGGCTGCGTGATCGCACTCACCGCCGACCACGGCATGAACCCCAAAGTAGCCATGGACGGCACGCCCGACGTGGTCTACCTGCAAGATTGGTTTGACGCTTGGCTGGGCGCTGCTGCCGCCCGCGTGATCTTGCCCATTACCGACCCCTATGTGGTGCACCACGGTGCCTTGGGTTCTTTTGCCACGGTGTACCTGCCACAGGCTTGTGACGTGGCTGCAGCATGCGCCAAGCTACAAGCCGTCAAAGGCATGGAGGTGGTGCTCACCCGTGAGCAAGCAGCCGAGCGTTTTGAGTTGCCAGCCGACCGCATTGGCGACTTGGTGGTGGTATCCGAGCGCTTTACCGTGATTGGCACCTCCAAGTCCCGGCACGACCTCAGCGCCCTTGAAGTGCCGCTGCGCTCGCACGGTGGCATCAGTGAGCAGCGCGTGCCGCTGATTGTGAACCGCAGCTTGCCCGGCCTAGACACCGCACGGCGCTTCCGCAACTTTGACGCGTTTGAACTCGCGCTGAACTACGCGCAGTAACGCAGCCCGCCACTGAACACAAGGCACACCGTGATTCAACAGTACATCCAAGACCAGCGCCTCAATGCCATGCGCATCGCAGGCCGGGTGGTCGGCCAAGACCGCAGTGAGGACCGCAGCATTGCGGTCTACAACCCCTTCACCGAAGCAGTGATAGGGCGCGTGCCCAAGGCCACGCTGGAAGAAGTGCGCGAGGCATTTGCCACCGCACATGCTTACCAGCCCCAACTCAGCCGCTATGAGCGCGCGGCGGTGCTCAACAAAGCGGCCGCCATCGTGACCCAGCGGCGCGAGGCCATTGCCCAGCTCATCAGCGCCGAGTCGGGCCTGTGCATCAAAGATGCGCTGTACGAAACCGGCCGCGTGAGCGACGTGCTGGTGTTTGGCGCCAACGAAGTGCTCAAAGACGATGGCCAGGTATTTAGTTGCGACCTCACCCCCCACGGCAAAAAGCGCAAGGTGTTTACCCAGCGTGCACCGCTGCTGGGTGTGATCACCGCGATCACCCCGTTCAACCACCCCATGAACCAGGTGGCGCACAAGGTGGTGCCCAGCATTGCCACCAACAACCGCATGGTGCTCAAGCCCTCGGAAAAAGTGCCCTTCTCGGCCATCTTGTTTGCCGACATCTTGTACGAAGCAGGTCTGCCACCCGAAGCCCTGAGCGTGATCACCGGCGACCCACGCGAGATTGCGGACGAACTCATCACGAACCCCCACGTGGACCTGGTCACCTTTACCGGTGGCGTGGCCATCGGCAAATACATTGCCAGCAAGGCCGGCTACCGGCGCATGGTGCTGGAATTGGGCGGTAACGACCCCATCATCGTGATGGAAGACGCCGACCTGGACGAGGCGTCTACCTTGGCGGTGCAAGGCTCTTACAAAAACTCTGGCCAACGCTGCACGGCCGTCAAGCGCATGCTGGTGCACAGTGCCGTGGCTGATGCTTTTGTCGAGCAGGTGGTGGCCAAGACCCGCGCCTGGAAGTTTGGCAACCCGGCAGATGCCAGCAACGACATGGGCACCGTCATTGACGAAGCAGCTGCACGCTTTTTTGAAAGCCGTGTGAACGAAGCCGTGGCACAAGGCGCGCACCTCTTGGTAGGCAATGCGCGCCAAGGCGCGCTTTACAGCCCCACGGTGCTGGACCATGTGCACCCCGACATGCTGGTGGTCAAAGAGGAAACCTTTGGCCCGGTCTCACCCATCATCCGCTTTAACAGCATTGACGAAGCCATTGCCATCTCCAACGGCACGGCCTACGGTTTGTCCAGCTCGGTGTGCACCAACCGCATGGACTACATCACACGTTTTGTGAACGCCCTGCATGTGGGCTCGGTGAATGTGCGCGAAGTGCCAGGCTACCGCCTAGAGCTCACGCCCTTTGGCGGCATCAAAGACTCTGGCTTGGGCTACAAAGAAGGCGTGCAAGAAGCCATCAAGAGCTTTACCAACGTCAAAACTTTCTCGCTGCCTTGGCAGTAAGGCACGCCATGGCACTCAACTTAGACGACATCCGCACCCTGTTTCTCACCAAGGGCGACGCGCAGTACAGCGGTGAGCCGGTCACCCAACTGGAGCACGCCTTGCAAACCGCTGCCTTGGCCGAAGAGGCCGGTGCCAGCGACGCACTGGTCACCGCCGCCTTGTTGCACGACCTGGGTCACCTGCTGCATGACATGGGTGAAACCCCCACCCTCGCGGGCGTGGACGATGTGCACCAGTACCGCGTGATCCCCTTTTTGCGCGGCCTGTTTCCTGACAGCGTGCTCAGCGGCATACGCCTGCACGTAGACGCCAAACGCTACCTGTGCGCTACACACGCAGGCTACCAAGCGGCCCTGTCCGCCGATTCACAGCGCAGTCTTGCCTTGCAAGGCGGCGTATACACTGCGCAGCAAGCTACAAAATTCATAGCGCAAGAGGGCGCACATGAGGCGGTATGCCTGCGCCTGTGGGACGACTTGGCCAAAGACCCCACGCGCACAACACCGAGCTTGGATCACTTCATGGCACGGGCTGCACGCTGCGCCTTGCCCGCCGCGCCTGTGCTGGCCTAACTTGGACTGAGAGCTTTTGATGCGTCCCTTTTGGTTAGAGCAAGCCTTGTTTCGAGACGGTGAACTGGCCCCCGCACTGCATGGCGATCACACCGCCGATGTGTGCATCGTGGGCGGCGGCTTCACCGGTTTGTGGACCGCCATACAAGCCAAGCAACACAACCCCTGCCTAGACATTGCCATCTTGGAGAGCGACCTGTGCGGGGCCGGTGCCAGTGGGCGCAACGGCGGCTGTGTACTCACCTGGTCGGCCAAGTTCTTTACCCTGCGCAAGCTGTTTGGCGAAGCCGAGGCCGTGCGCTTGGTGCGCGCCTCCGAGGCAGCGGTGCAACACATCGGTGATTTTTGCAAAAAGCACCAGATCGACGCGGAGTACCGCCAAGACGGCACCCTATACACCGCCACTGCTTCCGTGCACATTGGCGCGCTCGACCCGGTGATCGCTGCGCTGGAGTCGTGCGGCCTGCACTCTTACCACGCCATGCCCGCAGCCGAAGTGGCACAGCGCTCAGGCTCCAAACGCAACTTGGCCGGCGTGTTTTCACCCTATGCCGCCACGGTGCACCCGGGCAAGCTGGTGCGCGGCCTGCGCCGTGTAGCGCTGGAGATGGGCATTCGCATTTATGAGCGCAGCCCCATGCTTGACTTCAGTACCGACCAGCCGGTGGTGGTGCGTACGCCCGGCGGCAGCATCACCGCAGGCAAGCTGGTGCTGGCCATGAACGCGTGGATGGCCAGCAGCTTCAAGCAGTTTGAGCGCAGCATTGCCATTGTGTCTAGCGACATGGTCATCACCGAGCGCTGCCCGGAACTCTTGGCGCACATCGGCCTGCGCGACGGCGTCTCGGTCTTGGACTCGCGCACCTTTGTGTACTACTACCGCACCACCATGGACGGCCGCATCATGCTGGGCAAAGGCGGCAACACCTTTGCCCGTGGCGGCCGCATGGAGCCGGTGTTTGACCAGCGCTCGCCTTACGAAGCCCAGCTCACCCAAGCCATGCGTGGCTTTTTCCCGCAGCTGGGCAAGCTGCCCATGACGGCGAGCTGGAACGGCCCGTCGGACCGGTCGGTCACAGGCTTCCCGTTTTTTGGGCAACTCAATGGCGCGCGGCACATCGTGTACGGCTTTGGCTACTCGGGCAATGGCGTGGGGCCCAGCTACATGGGGGGCCAGATTTTGTCTTCCATGGTCTTGGGCTTGGACAATGCCTGGACGCGCAGCCCACTGACCCAAGGGCCTTTGGGTCAGTTTCCACCAGAGCCGGTGCGCTATGTGGGGTCTATCATGGTGCGCAATGCCATTCGACGCAAAGAACAAGCTGAGGACGACAACCGCACACCGTGGTTGCTAGATCGTTGGCTCAGTACCTTTGCCAACGCGGCAGGCAAATCCGACAAAGCCTAACCCCAGCCCCATTTGATGCTCAGTGGAACCGTAGTTGCCGCCGTTTTGTTTGCGGCGCTTTTGCACGCCAGCTGGAACGCGCTGGTGAAGTCCAGCACCGACAAAGACCTGGACACCGCCCTCATCCACCTGATTGGCTCCTTGCTCGCCATCCCATTGGTGCTGTGGGTTGGCCTGCCTGAGCCAGCGGCGTGGCCCTATATTGCAGCGTCCTTGTGTGTGCACATTGGCTACTACTTGGCCCTCACCGGCGCCTATCGCCATGGAGATTTGGGCCTCACTTATCCGTTGATGCGCGGCGTAGCGCCCATGCTGGTGGCACTGTCTGCCACCCTTACTTTGGGCGAACACCTCACACCTTTGGCGTGGGCGGGTGTATTGGGCATTTGCGGCGGCGTCATGGTCTTGGGTTTAAGCGCCCAAGCTCTCAAGGTGCCCAAAGCTATTGCGTTTGCATTAGCCAATGCCGTCATCATTGCCATGTACACCGTGATCGACGGCCTAGGTGTGCGCCTCAGTGGCAACGCCATTGCCTATGTGGTCACCCTCTTTTTGTTAGACGGTTGGCCCTTTGGCCTGATGGTGTGGGCCAAACGCAAAGGAGAGTTCACCCGCTACGCGCGCAAGCGCTGGCCCATCGCAACACTGGGGGCGTGTGCGTCCTTGGGCTCCTACGGCATCGCCCTGTGGGCCATGACCCAAGCTCCCGTAGCCACCGTGGCTGCACTGCGCGAAACCTCGGTGCTGTTTGCGGTGCTTCTGGGTGCATGGTTGCTCAAAGAAGCATTCACCGTGCGCCGTGCACTGGGCACGGCCATCATCCTGGGTGGCGTAGTGGCCCTGCGCTTGGCGTGAGCTGGCAAAGACCGCATCGCGCAGGCTGATCGGCCCCTGCCCAGTGACTCGCCGATCACCACGCAATGCCGCGCCTCCCGCCAATCGGCGAAAATCAGCACATTCCTTATTAACTCCCCCACCGTCTCCCTATGAAAATCGACAAAGACACCGTTGTGACCCTGCGCTACAAAGTTTCTGATGCGCAAGGCAAGCTGATTGAAGAAGCCAAAGAACCCATGGCCTACCTGCATGGCGGTTACGGCAACACCTTACCCAAAATCGAAGAAGCGCTGGATGGCCAAGAAGCGGGCTACCAAACCACGTTGGCTTTGGCTGCAGCGGATGCGTTTGGTGTGCGCGATGAAACCTTGGTGCAAACCATTGCCAAGAAAGACTTTCCGGCTGGCGTCAAGGTGGGTGGCCAGTTGCAAGGCCGCACGCCAGAGGGCCAAGAAATTGCCTTTACCGTCATGAAGATCAAGGGTGACACCGTGTTCTTGGACGGCAACCACCCTTGGGCGGGCAAAGACCTCCGCTTTAGCTTGAAAGTGACCGAAGTGCGCGCTGCGTCTAGCGAAGAAATCCAACACAAACATGTGCACGGCGCACACGGCCACCACCACTAAGCGGTTGGGCCTGAGAGGGCTTAGTCTTCGATGTTTTGCGTGTCGGGCCAGTCGTGGCACGCCACGTAATCCATCAAAAAGGTCTCAAACCGCAAGGCTGCGGGTGACAGAGGCCGGTCTTTGCGGGTAAACACAAAGAAACGCCGCTCAATAGCGGGCTCTACCAAGGGCCTGCTGAGCAAGCGGTGCCGCTGGATCAGGCTGTTGGCATAGGGGGAGCAGGTGGTCACCCCCAAGCCTGCACTCACCATGGCCAGTGCGGTGGTCATAAAGGTCACCTCATTGGCAGGGTTGAGCGCCAAGTGCCGCACCGACTGGTGCAGGTCCAGGCGCAAACGTTGGGTGAACTCCCCCTGCAAAGCCACCAAGGGGTGCTGCAAAGCCTGCGCCCAAGTCACGTGTTCCAATGGCTCCAGCGGGTGCCCTTTGGGGAACACCACAACAAACGGCATCTCAAACAAAGTCTTGGCCTCGATGTCGGCCATAGGCTCACGCTCAGGCCCTATGCCAAAGTCCACCTCGCCGCTGTGCACTTTGGACAACACGCTCTCCACCATGCAGTCAAACAAACGCACTTGAATTTCGGGGTAGTGCTGCTGAAACTGGGCAATCACCTCGGGCAACACCGTGCACGACATGAGCTGTGGCGCGGCGATGCGCACCAAGCCACGCTTGAGCGCTTTCAAGTCGGCCATGGTTTCCAAGGCGCCGTCTAAGTCTTGCAAGACTTTGGTGGCAAGCGGGTAAAACTCGCGCCCTACTTCGGAGAGTTGCACTTTGCGCGTGCTGCGGTTGACCACCTGGACGCCCAGGGTTTGCTCGAGTTCTTTGATCAAGCCGCTGAGCGCAGACTGCGTGACGTGCAAGCTGGCGGCGGCATCGGTAAAGCTGCTGGTTTGGGCGAGTGCACAAAACGCCCGCAACTGCCTAAGGGTGACGTTCATTTGATTGACTTATATATTCATCATAAAAACTTGCTTGAATGATAGATCAAATGCTTCTCTAATTGCGCAATGGGGCACACGCCCTGCGCAACTGCCTTGGAGAAAACTACATGCTGATTCAAAAAATCCACCACGTGGCCTACCGCTGCATCAATGCCAAACAAACCGTGGAGTGGTACCTCAAACACCTGGGCATGGACTTTGTGCTGGCGATTGCCGAAGACGAAGTGCCGTCCACCAAAGCCCCCGATCCGTATATGCACGTATTCATTGACGCGGGCATGGGCAATGTGCTGGCCTTTTTTGAGCTGCCCAACAGCCCCGCCATGGACCGCGACCACAACACCCCTGCATGGACGCAGCACATTGCATTTGAAGTGGGCAGCATGGATGAACTGCTGGCGACCAAGCAGCGCTTGCAAGACGCGGGCATTGAGGTCATTGGGGTGACGGACCACGCCATCTTCAAGTCCATCTACTTCTTTGACCCCAATGGTCACCGCTTGGAACTGGCGTTCAACACCGGCACGCCTGCGATGATGAATCAGCTCAACAGCGTGAAATGGGACATGCTCAACGAATGGGACCGCACCAAAAAAGCCCCCAAACACGCCGCATGGATGCACGACGGCAAAGGCTTTGTGGAAGCCTAAGCAATGAGCGCTATGCAACTGAACGACACCCACAACCCCAGCCTGCAAAGCTGGGTTACTTCAGCCAACCAAGCGGGCTGCGACTTCCCCATTCAAAACCTGCCGTTTGCGGTGTTTCGCCGCGTGGGCAGTGGCCAAGCGTTTCGCGGTGGCGTAGCCATCGGCGACCACATTGTGGACTTGGCAGCCGCCTTAAGCGCTGATGTGTTCACGGGCACAGCGCACACAGCCGCACAAGCCTGCGCAGCCAGCACACTCAACGCCTTCATGGCGCTGGGGCCCAAGGCATGGTCTGCCTTACGCGCCGCCTTGTCGCAAGCCCTGCGCACCGGTGCCGCTGAGCAAACCCGCTTGACCGCCTGCTTGGTACCGCAAAGCGAGGCAGAATACGCGGTACCCGCGCAGATTGGCGACTACACCGACTTCTACACTTCGGTGCACCACGCCACCAATGTTGGCAAGCTGTTTCGCCCCGAGAACCCGCTGCTGCCCAACTACAAGTGGATTCCCATTGGCTACCACGGCCGCTCCTCATCCATTGGCATCTCGGGCCAGGCCTTTCACCGCCCCGTGAGTCAGTTGATGAAGCCAGGCGCCACCGCACCCGTGGTGGAGCCCACCAAACGTTTGGACTATGAGCTGGAGCTTGGGGTGTACCTCGGCACGGGCAATGCCTTGGGCGAGCCCGTGGCGCTGGACGAGGCAGAGAGCCATGTGTTTGGCTTGTGCCTGTTTAACGACTGGTCTGCCCGCGACATTCAGGGGTGGGAATACCAGCCGCTGGGGCCGTTTTTGTCCAAGAACTTTGCCAGCACCGTGTCGCCATGGATTGTCACCGTGGAAGCCTTAGCGCCCTACCGCACAGCCTGGACACGCCCCAGCGACGACCCACAGCCCCTGCCCTACCTAGACTCTGCTACTTTGCGCGCCTCAGGTGCCATCGACATTGAGCTAGAGGTGTACTTGCAAAGCGCCACCATGCGCGAGCAAGGCCTGGCGCCCCACCGCTTGTCGCGCAGCAACTTCCGCGATGCGTACTGGAGCGTCTCCCAAATGGTGGCGCACCACACCGTCAATGGCTGCAACCTACAGCCAGGCGACCTGCTGGGCAGCGGCACCCAGTCCGGCCCCACGCTGGAAGAAGCAGGTGCTTTGATTGAGCTGACTGTGGGCGGCAGCCGCAGCCTGAGCCTGCCCTCGGGCGAGACACGCACCTTCTTGGAAGACGGCGACACCGTGACCTTCAAAGGCTTTGCCCAAGTGCCCGGCGCGGCCCGCATTGGCTTTGGCGAAGTGGCAGGCACCGTGCTACCCGCCAAGCCGCGCGCCTAAGGCACCGAGCATGTTCAAGCTTTACACCTACTGGCGTAGCTCTGCCTCTTACCGTGTGCGCATTGCGCTGCACCTCAAAGGGCTGCCCTTTGAGTCAGTGCCCGTGCATTTGCTACGCGACGGGGGGGAGCAACACAGCGCCACTTACGCAGCGCTCAACCCCTCAGAGCTGGTGCCTACCTTGGTGGACGGGGCCGAGGCACTCACCCAGTCGCTGGCCATCATCGAGTACCTCGAAGAGGCCTACCCTAGCCCGGCACTGCTGCCAAGCGGCTCCTTGGCGCGGGCGCGCGTGCGGGCGCTGAGCCAGTTCATCGCCTGCGAAATGCATCCGCTCAACAACCTGCGCGTGCTGCAGTACTTGGAACGCACCTTGGGTCTGGACGAGGCGACTAAAACGGCCTGGTACCGCCACTGGGTGACCACCGGATTTGCGACTTTGGAAACCATGCTGGCCAACAACCCTGCCACGGGACGCTTTTGCCATGGCGACACCCCGACCATGGCCGACTGCTTGCTCATTCCCCAGATTTCCAACGCACGGCGGTTTGCGGCACCCTTGGACGCCTTCCCCACCGTGCGCCGTATCGAGACTGAGTGCATGCAAGTGCAAGCCTTCTTGGACGCGAGGCCCGAAGTGCAAGTGGACGCGGCTTAACGAAGCCAGATCGTTGGTGCAAGCACGTTTCAAGGCAAAAAGTGCCGCTGGCGCTGGTGCTCATTGCGCAAACAGCTACTTAATCAATAGCAAGTTGCACCAAAATCAGCTACTGTGCCGCCATCCACTTGTCGTAAATGCGTTTGGCCGTGCCGTCGTCCACCATGGTTTTGAAAATGGCGTTCACTGGGGCCTCGTCGGCAATGTGGGGGGATTTCTTGGAATACGCCACGGTGAAGTGCGTGGTGTTCAAGTGGATGGTGTCGCCAAACTCTGATTCCAAGTGCAGCTTGCTGATGATGTTGTTGATCGTCGATAAGGAGCCCGCCACGGCTTGCGAGTCGCGGCGCATGGCGGTCTTTTTGATGCCCATGGTGTAGTCCACCACATAGTCTTTGCGCAACTCGGTATCGACGTCAAAGCGTGGGTCCACTTTGAGCCCGCGCGGCGCACTGGTGGTGATGGTGGCCAAGTCCGCATAGCTTTTGAGACTGACGCTCTTGTGTGCGCGCACCCCAAACTCCAAAGGCACAAAGGCCGTGCCCCGGTTGGCATAGGCCGCGCGAACGGGGCCCCAAGCCATCAGGGAAAAATCGTTCCAACCGTTCTCTAGGTTTTTTTCGACCCGCACATAGGGCGTGAGCACCCGCGTGGTGGTGTGGCCGCTGCGCCGCTCAAACTCATCCAAAAGCTCAGGCACGATGCCAACCAATAGCCGTGGGGACTGGCCATCTGGGTTTTTCATCGCCCAAGGATCAAACTGGATCAGGTCCACCTTGTACTCAGTCGCACCGCACCAAGCACTGGCAAGCCAAAGCCCCAAGCAGGCGGAGCATTTCAGAACGCGGTGTGTGAACCCCATGTGCGCTAGTCCCTAACTACTGCTGCGCGCCTTGCCGCACAGTGCGGAGGCGCAAGCAGTCCAAGAATACGCCCATGGCTTGGCCGCAGCAAGACCCAAGCCCTAGGTCTTGCGCGCCTTACTTCAGGATTAACAAATTCTCGTAGGCAAAGCTCAAGGAAACGGACACGCCGCGGGCAGGCAGCGTCTGGTTGGGGTCGTTGAACACGTCAAACGAAATGACGTCGCTGCCCACGCGGGTGCGAATGCGCACGATGGAGCCCAAGAAGCTCACGTCTTCCACAGTAGCTTGCACCATGTTTTTGCCGTCGGAGGGCGCATTCAATTGAATGGCTTCAGGGCGGATAGCCAACACGCAAGGCTGACCCGCAGTTAAGCCGTTGACGGGGTTGGTGGACACCAAAATTTGGTCCCCCACTTGAATGGTGCCGGCTTGCACGTCGACCACCGTACCGTGGAGTTGGTTCAAGGTGCCCACAAAGGACGCCACAAAACGGGTGCGGGGGAAGTTGTAGATCTCTGAAGGAGTGCCAATCTGTTCCACGCTGCCTTCGTTCAGCACCACGATGCGGTCAGAGATGGACAAGGCCTCTTCTTGGTCGTGGGTGACGAACACGGTGGTGATGTTGAGCTCGCGCTGCAGCACACGAATTTCTTCGCGCAATGACACGCGGATCTTGGCGTCCAACGCGGACAAAGGCTCGTCGAGCAACAGCACCTTGGGCTTGTTGGCAATGGCACGGGCCAGCGCCACGCGTTGCTGCTGACCGCCCGACATTTGCCAAGGATAGCGGGCTGCCAAAGTGTCTAACTTGATCAAAGCCAACATCTCTTTGACACGCGCATCAATTTGCGCCTGCGGCATATTGGCCACTTTCAGGCCAAAGCCAATGTTTTCGGCCACGGTCATGTTGGGGAATAGCGCGTAGGACTGGAACACCATGCCCACGTTACGCTGGTTGGTGCGCAAGTGGGTGACGTCTTTGCCGTCAAACACGATGCTGCCTTCTGAGGGTGCCTCAAAGCCTGCGAGCATGCGCAAGATCGTGGTCTTGCCGCAGCCTGATGGGCCAAGGAAAGTGATGAACTCGCCCTTCTCTACCGAGATAGAAAAGTCTTTGACGGCGGTTTGGCTGCCAAAGTGTTTTTTGAGATGGGATATTTCCAGAAAAGCCATTGCGTATTTCTCTTCTTATTGCTGTTTATTTGGTGGGCGCGGTGCGGGAGTTGCGGCCGAATACTTGGATAAGGCCCATAGAGGCCCAGGTAATCAAGAAAGCCATAACCGCCAGTGCCGATGGCTCGTACGCGCGGTTCGCGCCGACGAGTTGCAAATAGGGGCCAAAGGCGGGGCGGTTTAACAAGCTGGCCATGGTGAACTCACCGATTACCACCGCAAATGTCAAAAACGCGCCGGACAGAATCGCAGAGGTAATGTTCGGGAAAATGACCTTGAACAAAATCGTCGCGCGCCCAGCCCCCAACACTTCGGCGGCTTCTGTGAGGGTGCGCACATCAATCGTGCGCAAACCCGTATCAATGGAGCGGTACATATAGGGCAGCGACAAGGTCACATAGCTGCACATGAGCAAAAAGTCAGTGGCGCGCGCGCTACCGGTGAGCGGAATGATGGAGCTGCTGTTGTACATGCGCAGATAGCCAAACACGATCACGATGGCCGGTATCACCAGCGGCAGCAAAGTGACGAATTCCACCCACGGGCGCAGCTTGGGCATCTTCAAGTGCACCCAATAGGCCGTAGGCACACTGAGCAACACACCCACCACAATGGTGGCCACCGCCATCAGCATGGAGTAGCCAAAGGTCTGCTGAAACAGCGGGTCAGCAAAGACCACGCGGTAGGCGTCAAAACTGTATTCCCCTCTGCGCATGCGCAGGCTGAACTCAAAGGTCGCGATGAGTGGAATCAGAAAATAGCTGGCACCCACCAGCATGGCGATCCAAGCGCCTAAACGGGATTCTTTTTTCATGCGCTTCTCCGCTCTGCACGGCTACGCAGCAGCATGTAACCCGCGTTGGTCAGCCCAGTAATCACAATCATGCCCAGGGCCATGGCGTAACCTAAATTGGGGTTGTGCAACACGTCGCCGCGAATCTGCGCGAACAACAAAATTGGCACGATGTTGAGCGAACTGCCCGTCAAAGCATAGGCAGTTGCCACTGCACCAAAAGCATTGGCAAACAGCAAGAGCATGGCGCCCACAATACTAGGCCATAGCACCGGCAGTGCTACATAGCGCCAGTACTGCACGGCGGTGCCTCCTAGGCAGTCGCTCGCTTCGCGCCATTCTTTTTTCAAACCATCGAGCGCGGGCGTAATGATCAGGACCATCAATGGAATCTGAAAGTACAAATAGGTCAGCGTGAGCCCAAAGAAACTCAAAATCGTGAACCCGGTGGCGTACAGGTTGATGTCAAACAAGGACTTCAACAGCATGGTGACCAGGCCCAAGCGGCCCAAGGTGGCCAAGAATGCAAAGGCCAAGGGCACTCCTGCAAAATTAGAGGCCACGCCAGAAAAGGTCATCAAGGTCGGGCGCAACCACGCAGGCAACTTGCCCATAACCGCAGACCACGCCAATAGACAACCCAGTACCGCACCACCGAATGCCGACGTGGCGCTGATTTTGATACTCATCCAATAGGCGTCGAGCACATTGGCTTCAAACAAACCCCGTATGTTGTTGAGCGTGAAGTTGCCGTCGCCGTCTTGAAACGCGCCCACCATGAGGTACGCCGTGGGCAACAACAAAAACATCAGCGCAAACAAAAAGAAGGGCACCACACCCCAGAGGTTGGTACTCGCTGATTGCGCGCGTGGCCCTGTCGGTGAGGGCTTGGAAGGTTTTAGGGGTTCAGCAGACAAGTTCTGTGCTCGCAAGTCGGGAGTTAACACCAGTCAAAAATGCAAATCGGGCACGGCCACTGGTTGCAGCCGTGCCCGACTCATAGCGCTCAAAGGCGTGGATTACTTAACCGTAGCACCCACCACTTGGTCCCACTGTTTAGTGATGATTTCTTTGGCAGCGTTTTGCTGTTCCAAAGATGGGAAGATAGCCTTTGCGTAGGCATCAGCTGGTGGCAACTTGTCCAAAGAAGCCTTGGTGAACTTACCCTTAGGTGCCATTTCGTTGAAGCGGATAGGGTGGCAGTAGCCATTGAGCAAGCCTTGTTGGCCTTCGTCAGAGTACAGGTACTCCATCCACAGCTTGGCGGCATTGGGGCGTGGAGCGTAAGCACTGATCGCTTGCACATACACGCCAGCGACGACGCCAGTTTTAGGCACCACCACGTTCACCTTGGGATTGCCTTTGAGCTGGTCACGGCCAGACAAAGCGTTGTAGTCCCACGCAATGACGATGGGGGTTGTACCTTGGGCCAAGGATGCGGTTTTACCGATCACAGGGACAAAGTTGCCAGCCTTGTTCAGGTCAGCAAAGAATTTCAAACCAGCAGCAGCAGCCTTGGAGTGGTCACCACCGGTCATGCTCAAGCCCGCAGCGTAGACCGCTTGGATGGCTTGGTTGGACGCACGTGGGTCACCCGCCAAGGCCACAGCACCTTTGTACTCAGGCTTGAGCAAGTCAGCCCAGTCGGTAGGCGCTTTGCTGATGAGGTCCGCATTGATTTGGAAGCTCAAGACACCGTAGTAGTCACCGTACCAAAAACCTTCTGGGTCTTTTTCGTTGGCGGGGATAGATGCCCAAGTAGCAACCTTGTACGGTTGCAGCAAGCCAGCAGCTTTGCTGGAAGGACCGAAGGACAAGCCCACGTCAATGGTGTCTGGGGCTTGTGGGCCTTTGTTGTCTTTGTTGGCCTTGATGGCTTCAATTTCATCCGCAGAACCGGCGTCTGGGTTGAGTTCGGTGACGTTGATGCCGTACTTGGCTTTGAAGCCGTCAATGATCGCACCGTAGCCGCACCAACTGCGTGCCAAAGCGATGACGCTGAGGTTGCCTTCTGCTTTGGCAGCGGCAATCAACTGGGCGGATTGGGCCTGTGCGCTGGGGGCGCCACACACAGCCAAAGTTGCTAGCGCCAGCGCGCTTAACGAGGAAATTGAGAATGAACGAGTTGACATTACGGTTCCTTTGAAAAGACGCGGCAGTATGGTTTTGCCAAATGACAGTTGCGTGACATTCAGTTTACGGAATGCACCCCTTGTTTGTCCTAGGGTTAACCATCGCGCACCGATGCTCGTCGCATTGGAATCACAATGTGGCGAGTTTTTTACATTCAACCCAACTTTCGCATGCGCCAATGCACTTCCTAGGGTTTTGGCGCGGACAATCCCCCCTCGTTTTCCCCTAGTCCACATCCTCTATTTATTTTTTCGGAGACTGCATGAACGCGCGCAAGTTGGCTTTGTTTGACCTGGACCACACCTTGATCCCCATGGATTCTGACTACTCATGGGGCGAGTTCACCATGGGTTTGGGCTGGGTCGACCCCGCTGAATTCAAGCGCCAAAATGATGCGTTTTACGCGCACTACCAAAACGAGACGCTCGATATTGATGCATACGTGCGTTTCTCGACCGCTGCGTTTTGCGCGCAAGGCGCCGAAAAAGCCTTGGCGGCCCATGCTAAGTACATGGAGCAAGTCGTGCACACCTTCATCCACCCCCAGGCCCAAGCCCTGGTGCGCCAACACCAAGACGCAGGCGACGATGTAATCATCGTCACTGCGACCAACGAGTTTGTCACCCGCCCGATTGCCAAAGCCTTTGGCGTGGACGAGCTGATGGCGGTGGACCTGGAACGCGATAGCACCGGCTGGTTCACCGGGACCATTCGCGGCACCCCTTCGTTTAGAGAAGGCAAAGTGACTCGGGTGGAAGAATGGCTCACAGCACGTGGGCTGGACTGGAGCCAGGTGGAGACGACCTTTTACTCAGACTCGATCAACGACTTGCCGCTCTTGGAAAAAGTGAACCACCCAGTCGCCACCAATCCTGATGCACGCCTGCGACCTTTGGCCCAAGCGCGAGGCTGGCGCATTTTGGATCTCTTCTAAATAGAAAGCGCGAAACTCAAGGCGAGCGCGATGCGTCTAAAAACGATCTAGCGCTTGCGGTTGACAGGGGAGTCGTGCACGATGCCCCAAGCGTCTTTGGAGCTATTGGTGTTGGGGTCCGGCGCGTTCTTCATTTGGTGCTCACCGGCCCACCACAAGACCAGCCCCAAGCCGCCAATGATGACCACGGCACCCACTACCAACTTGAGTACGGTAAGCCACACATTGGGCTCGTCGTCTTGGTCCATCTCACGCTCCTTTCATCGCCACGCCCTTGATATCGGCTCAAGCTAGCTGGATGCTAAGTCTTTGGCCTAGGCGCGTGTTTTCCCTTTACAAGGCGTTACACGTCGCACAACATGCCGCGCGCACTAGCGTTCAAACACCTTGCGCACCAGTTTGTCCAAGCGCTCACGCAGCGCCAGTGCAGGCTCGTGGCAGGCGGGCAGCACCAGCACTTTGCCTTGCACCATGATGCGGTCATTCAGTGCCAAGGGCTTAGGCGCCGTGCCCTCTGCACACAACACGGGCGGGGTGCTAGGCAATGCCAGCTGTTGCGCCATCTCCGTGGCTTCGGCCAGCAGACGGCCCATGGCCTGGGTGTCGGCAATGGAATTACGCTCAATGTGCACCACCTCCAAACGCTCCGCGCCCGTGGGGCTGCGCATGATGCGGCAACGCCCGTAGTCGCGCGGCAGCGCCAACTTGAGGTGCAGCCGCGCGTTGCGCTCTAAGCCCTGGCCGTCCATCAGCGTGAAGCTGCGCTTGTCTTGGTCAAACACAAACACGGTGTAACGGCCGGCTTCGGGCAAGCGCTCATTCACCAGCACATAGCCATTGCGCATGCCTTGCAATTCGTCGCGGGTCCACAGGTCCGCGCCCGCCTTCTTGCTCGGGCAGCGCTCCCGCAGACCGTCCATGGTGCTGGCTTCGTACTGCTTGAGCGCCTGCGGGCTGTTGTTGAACTGCACTGGTGCTTGGGCATGCAACGCAGTGCTGACCCACAAGGCAAGACAAGTGGCCATAAGTGATCGGCCAAAGGAACGTGGCGAGTGCTTCATCTCAAAGTGCGCTGGGGTAAGTACGTGAATTTGCAGTCATCAAACTCGGCAATAATGAAACGTCAGTGCCCGCATGGGAGTTCGTTCAAGGCATAGGATACCTTGGTGAAAAGCGGGTGCTCTACCTTTGTCCATCGGCCTCTATGAAATCTTCTTTGTCACTGCCCAAAGCTTCAGGTGCTTACATCGGCGCCACCTACGCCTGCCTCGGTCTGGGCACCTTGGGTTTTCTGATGGGCTTGTGGAATGCAGAGATGCAGCTCAACGAAAAGGGCTACTACTTCACCCTGCTGGCCTTTGGTTTGTTTGCCGCCGTGTCTTTGCAAAAGTGTGTGCGGGACAAGTTAGAGGGCATCCCGGTCTCAGGCGCTTACTACGGCCTGTGCTACTTGGCCGTTGGCTTGGCGTTGCTCTTATTGGCCACTGGTTTGTGGAATGCGACTTTGCTTTTGTCTGAAAAAGGTTACTACGCCATGTCCTTCGTGCTGGCCTTGTACAGCGCAGTGACCGTGCAAAAGAACGTGCGTGACAACAAGCAGCTAGACGGCAGCTCTGGCAGCGACACCCGCCCCGCCAGCCTCTAAACACGGAACCCCAAGCTTGGGCCCAAGCGCCCAAGGCTTGCTGCCGCACGGGCCCATTTGCAGGCGCCACATCCCTGACACAGGCGCTCTGGGATAATCGCGGCCACATGGCACTAATCACCTTACTTGACGCCCAGCTGGCGTTTGGGCACGTCCCCCTGCTCGACCACGCTGATTTTTCTTTAGAAACCACGGAGCGCGTGGGCCTGATCGGCCGCAATGGCGCCGGCAAATCCTCCATGCTCAAAATCTTGGGCGGCATGGAGAAACCGGATGACGGCACCCTGCAAGTGCAAAGCGGCACCCGCATTGCCTACGTGGCCCAAGAGCCCGTGCTGGACGCAGACGCTACTATTTTTGAAGCAACCCGCGCAGGTCTGGCGCGCGTGATTGGCCTAATTGAAGAGTATTGCTTGGGACATGGCGACCTGGACGCCATGCAAAGCGAGATTGAAGCACTGGACGGCTGGAACTGGGAGCAGCGCGTCAACGAAACCTTGCAACGCCTGCACCTGAACCCTGAGGCGATTGTCAGCACCCTGTCTGGCGGTACCAAAAAGCGCGTGGCCTTGGCGCAAGCACTGGTCGCGCAGCCTGATGTGCTGCTGCTGGACGAGCCCACCAACCATTTGGACTTGGACTCGATTGAGTGGCTAGAAGGCCTGCTGGTGGACTTCAAAGGCTCCATCATCACCATCACCCATGACCGCTCGTTCTTGGACAACGTGGCCACCCGCATCGTGGAGTTGGACCGGGGCAAGCTGCTGAGCTACCCCGGCAACTTTGCCGCTTACCTCTTACAAAAAGAAGAGCAGCTGGCGCAAGAAGCCATCATCAATGCCAAGGCCGACAAGCTTTTGGCGCAAGAAGAGGTGTGGATTCGCAAGGGCGTGGAAGCCCGCCGCACGCGTGCCACCGCCCGCATCGTGCGCCTGGATGAGCTGCGCGCCAAGCGCGAGTCCCGCCGTGAAGTGGTGGGCAGCGTCAACATGGACGTGAGCAGCGGCGACAAGAGCGGCAAGCTCGTGTCGGAAATGACCCATGTGACCAAGACGTTTGGCGACCGTATGATCGTGCGCGACTTCTCGGCCACCATTTTGCGCGGCGACAAAATTGGCTTGCTCGGGCCCAATGGCGCTGGCAAAACCACGCTGCTCAAGCTCATCTTGGGTGAGCACAAGCCAGACCCAGCGCCGGCCAACGCACCCGCCCCCGAGCCCGGTCACAGCCCTTGGGGCACCGTGCGTTTGGGTGCCAACGTCACAGTGGCCTACTTTGACCAGATGCGCAATGCGCTGGACTTGGACGCCACGCTGGAAGACTTCATCAGCCCCGGCTCTGAGTGGATTGAGATCGGCAACCAGCGCAAGCACGTCAAGAGCTACTTGGCCGACTTTTTGTTCTCACCTGCGCGCGCCAACTCACCCGTGCGTTCGCTCTCCGGCGGTGAGCGCAACCGCTTGCTACTGGCCCGTTTGTTTGCCCGCCCGGCCAACGTGCTGGTGCTCGATGAGCCCACCAACGACTTGGACATCGACACCCTAGAACTGCTAGAAGACCTGCTGCAAAACTACGATGGCACCGTGTTCTTGGTAAGCCATGACCGTACCTTCTTGGACAACGTGGTCACCAGCACCATTGCGTTTGAAGGCGACGCCAAGTGGCGCGAGTACGAAGGCGGCGTGAGCGACTGGCTGATCCAGACCAGGCGCGCCAACGAGATCAACGCCGCGCAAGGCAAAACCACGGCCAAGCCCTTTAACTACGAGCGCGAGCAGCTACAAAAGCAAGAGCAAGCTGTGGCCGCAGTAAGCGCCACCAGCCCTGCCGCACCAGCGCCCACCAAGACCAAAAAGCTCAGTTTCAAAGAGCAGCGCGAGTTGGACGGCCTGCCCGAACGCGTAGCCGCCCTGGAAGCCGAGCAAAAGGACATCAACGACGCGCTGGCCGACGGCACGCTGTACAGCAGCGACAACGCCCGCGCCTTGCAATTGGCCGTGCGCAGCACGCAAATTGACGATGAACTGATGGCAGCCTTGGAGCGCTGGGAAGAGCTGGGCAAGCCTGCCTAAGTGCGCCCCGGCATGTACCAAAGGCAAATGATGGCTGTAGCGCCCATGGATACTGCGCATCCAGCTATTATTTGCATAGCACATCTCACAAACCATGCCTGAGTCCTCAGGCCATGCCACCGCGTCTACGCGGCCACAAGCCTTGCCTTCGTGGCTGCGGCTCGCACTCTTGGGCAGCTTGGCGCCGGTGCTGTGGCTGCAAGGCCGCTATGTGCGCCGGGTTACGCCTCGGCTTCCAGAACCGCCCGGCCCACGCACGGGTACGGTGGGCGCAGGACCTGCGCTACGCGTGCTCATTGCTGGAGACTCCGCAGCCGCTGGCGTAGGCGCTGCCGACCAGGCCCAAGCCTTAAGCGGTCAGCTGCTGCACCACTTGGCCGCGCACTACACCGTGCACTGGGACTTGTGGGCCACCACGGGCCACGACTCCCCCGCCTTGCAAGCCCGCCTAGACCAGGCCAGCCCCCAAGCGTTTGATGTGGTGGTGCTGTCCATGGGCGTGAACGATGTCACCGCCTTGCGCGCGCCCACCGCGTGGGTGCAGCACCAAGAGCGCATTGCCAGCACCATCCAAACCAAGTTCGGCCCGCGCCTCTTGGTGCACTGCGCCGTGCCGCCTATGCACGCCTTCAGCGCCCTGCCCCAGCCGCTGCGCTGGTTCATGGGGCAGTGGGCGCACGCCATGAACGCAGGCTTGCACCGCGCAGTGGCTGCGTCACCGTGGCGCCGCCTGCATGCGTTGCCCAGCCAAAACGCACAGCAAGGTTTGGCCAGCGACGGCTTTCACCCCGGGCCCGCAGGCTATGCAGCGTGGGGCCAAGCGCTGGCGAGCCATGTGCTGGCGGAGCTTCAGCGCGGGGCCAGTGGCCCGTAGCTGGCACAGCACCTTGCTACACCCGAATTCAATTTGACATGCCAGGTTGGGTACGTAAGGCTCGGTAGCGCACCAGGTCCATGCCCGCGCGGCGCTTTACCAAGGTGCGCAAGGTCGAGGGGTTCGCCATGCCAAGCTGGGCAGCGATAGAGGCGGTGCTATGCGTAGGAACAGCCAATAGGGCTTGCGCACGTGCCCATTGAACCTCCTCAAGCAGCACACCAAAACTGCGGCCTTCGCGTTCCAAGCGGCGTCGCAGGGTGCGCTCGCACATATGCATGTGCTGGGCCACCGCGCGCATAGAGGGCAAGGCATCGGCACACGAGGCCAGCAGTTGGGCTACGCGCTGTGCCGTGCCACCCAAGGCATGCTCAAGCCGTGCATTGAGTTGGCTGCCGCAAGCGCGCAGCGCTGCTTCAAAGGTGGCGGCGTTGGCAGTGGGCAGGGGCCAATGGAGAAAATCGCCATCCCAATGAAACCGCACGCTGGCCCCCTGAAACTCGACAGGCACCTGAAAGTAGGCCTTCATCGCTGCTTGGGGGGCTTGCAGCGGCAAGACCATACGGCGCAGGCAGCGCCGTGGGCCCACCAGATCGGCCACCAAACGCAAGGTGGCCGCGGCCATGACGTTGGCATGGAAACGGTGCACCGCCTCCTGCTGGAGCACGTCAGCCCTGAATCGCACCTCCACCACGACTTCCCCCGCACAAGCGGACAAGTCAAAGCTGGCGATGTGGCTGTTGAACTCCAGTAAATGGGCAGAAATCACCTGCGTCGCCTGGCCAATGTCCTGGGCACAGAGCATGGCCAAGCTCACTGGGCCATAGTCCGTAATCCGATAGCACTGCCCCAAAAGCAGCCCATGCGCAGGATCAGTGACGTTGCGCGCCAACCATGCAAACAGCTGTTCGCTGTTCAGCCCGGCGGGTGGGCGCAACATGGGTGCATGGGCTGCGAGGTATTGCTGGAGCGGACGCAAGCCAAAGTCCCATGCAATGCCCTCAGGTCGATGTGAGGGGATCACCCCAGCCATTCGTCTCGTCATGCCAGTTCAGGGCTTGAGTGCTTTGGCAATCGCACGGAATGCTTCGATGCTTTGGTACTCCATGCGGCTGCCATCCGTGTTGTAGTCCACGTAGGCCGTGTTTTTGGCGATCACGACACGGCGCTTAGGGTTCACATAAATAAACTGACCGTACACGCCAATCGCCATGAATTCACCTTCTTCGCTTTTCGGAATCCACCACTGGTAGGCGTAGCCCAACTTCGGGCTGCCCTCTTCTACCAAGCGTCCCGGCTGAAGGTAGGGCGTGCGGGGCTTCACTGACTCGCGCACCCAAGCTTCTGGAAGCACTTGCACGCCCCGCAGATTGCGGCCACCGTCCAGGTACAACTGCCCGAAGCGGGCGTAGTCGCGCAGGCGGGCATTGAGTCCTGCAAAGGCCAAGACAGCTCCATGCGCATCCGTGAGCCAGCGCGCATCGCCCTCAGCACCTATTTGGCTCCAGAGCTTGTCTTGCATGTAGTGCGCCAGGCCTTTACCGGTGGCCGCTTCCAACACCATGCCCAGCACCTGGGTGTCAATGCTGATGTAGTGGTGTTCGGTGCCGGGTGCCTTGGCACGCTTGCGCTGCGCAACCCAGTCGTTGGTCGTCTGCCCTAGGAAGATACGCTGACCCAATTGGTTGATACCCGCGTCCGGATTGGCGTAGTCTTCATCAAAGTCGATGCCTGACGACATTTCGAGCACATCCTGAATCGACACACCCTCGTAGCCCCCGCCTTTGAGCGCAGGCACATACTGACTGACCGGGTCGCGCAGGCTCTTGATGGAGCCGTCAGCAAGGGCGAAACCGACGAGCGAGGATACAAAGGACTTGCCCAATGACCACGAGATAGCTTCGGTCTGCGCTGTATTGTCTTGGTAGTACTGCTCAAACGCCACTTTGCCATCGGCCACCACCATCAGGCCTGTGGTGCCGGTGCTGGTAATCCAGTCCTGCAACGCATATTCCTTCCCCACAAACTTGAAGCTAGTTGGCAAAACCTGGGGCGCGACAGGCCAGGGCATCACCTCGCCAGAGTTGTGCATGGCAACGGAATTGAAGAAGCTTGGCATGGAGCGGAAGTTTTCCACGATGCGGTCACCCCGGAACAGCGTCTCAAACTGCCAATAACGCCAGCCCAGGTGACCGGCCTGCCAAGCAGCAAAAAGCAAAACCACAGCCAACAGGCTTTGGGCAATACGTGAACGAGGGATCCAGCGCATGAGTTCTCCTGAGTCAATAAGGGATCAACTGGCTCCGCGACCAACTGGCACGGGCCTCATTGTCATTGAATCAAACTAGCCCGTGGGCTGCATGCTGTACCGCGGACAATATCGGTCAAAAAGCGGACACCTTGTCACTAGAGAGGCCCGCTTAAAGTGGGCAGTTTTGTCACCTGGGGCGCAGTCAAGCGCTGGCTTTGTGACTACCATGCCCCTTCTCCTGGCCACCTTGGACACCCGCTCATGACACCCCACTCGGTACTCGCACAGCCCTTGAAGCTGCGCAACGGCATCACCCTCAAGAACCGCTTGCTCAAGTCGGCCATGTCCGAGGCATTAGGCACACGCGATGGAGCCGCCACGCCCGAACTCACCCGCCTGTATCAGGCCTGGGCGCAAGGTGGCATTGGCCTGTGCATCACGGGCAATGTGATGGTGGACCTGCGCGCCCGCGGCGAGCCCGGCAATGTGGTGATTGAAGACGAGCGCCACCTAGGCGCGCTGCAAGCATGGGCCCAAGCGGCTACAGAGCAAGGCACACAGTGCTGGGTGCAACTCAACCACCCTGGCAAGCAAGCCCCGCGCGGCCTAAACCGTGAAACCGTGGCGCCATCGGCTGTGCCGTTTAGGCCCGATATGCAAGCCTTTTTTTCGACGCCCCGTACGCTGGAAGACGCCGAAGTGCACGCCTTGGTGCAGCGCTTCGCCACCGCAGCAGGCATCGTTAAAAAGGCAGGTTTTTCCGGCGTTCAAATCCACGGCGCGCATGGCTACTTGGTCAGCCAGTTTTTATCGCCGCTTCACAACACCCGTGACGACGACTGGGGAGGCACCCCAGAAAAGCGCAGGCACTTTGTGCTGCAGGTCTACCAAGCCATGCGGGCGGTCGTTGGGCCCAAGTTCCCCATTGGTATCAAGCTCAATTCGGCCGACTTCCAGCGCGGTGGGTTTACGGAAGAAGAGTCGCTGGACACGGTGCGCGCCTTGGCCAATGCGGGCATTGACCTCATCGAGATTTCTGGCGGCACCTACGAAGCCCCCGTGATGACAGGCGTGGGCAGCAAAGCCGCGCCCACCAAAGAAAGCACGCGCCAGCGCGAGGCCTACTTTTTGGAGTTTGCCGAGAAGGCACGCAAGGCAGTCACCACGCCCTTGGTGGTGACCGGTGGTTTTCGCACGGCCCAGGGCATGGCGCAAGCCATCGAATCCGGTGCGGTAGACATGGTGGGCATTGCCCGCATCATGGCCATTGAGCCTGATGTGCCGCTGCGTTTGTTGGCAGGTAAACCCGCGCTGCAGACGGTCAAACCCATCACGACGGGCATCAAGGCGATTGACCGCTTGGGGCTCTTGGAAATCAGTTGGTACACCGGGCAGCTCAAACGCATTGGGCGCGGTGAGCGCACCAAACCCAAAGAATCAGGTCTCTGGGTGTTTGCCAAACAAGCATTCCATATGGCACTGGCAGGTAAGAAAAAGCGCAAACCTACCAAGCTGCGCGCCAACTAGCGTGCCCACCTTCGTTTTTGCCCGTACAGCCTTGTGCACAATGGCGCACCCTGACTGGAGACCTCAACCATGCCTAAACCCTCTGCGATGAATACCAAGCTGTCCGTTGTCATGCTGGGTGCCAGCGGCGCTGTGGGGGGGCAAGCCCTCAAGGCCCTGATCGCCCTGTCTGAGGTTGATCAAGTGACGCTGCTCAATCGCAAGAACGTTGCCGGTGTCAGCGATGCGCGCGTGCATCAACACACCGTGGATGTGCTGGAGCCCACGAGTTACGCCCATTTGCTCAAGGGCCATACCACGGCTATTTGCACCTTGGGGGTGGGCCAGCCTAGCGTGATCAGCAAGGCAGAATTCGTGCGCATTGACAAAGACGCCGTGTTGGCGTTTGCCACCGCTTGCAAGCAAGCCGGTGTGCGGCATTTTGAACTGTTGGGATCAGTAGGTGCTAACGCCAAGTCAGCGTCGCTGTACTTGCGCACCAAGGGCGAGCTAGAGCAAGGTTTGCTGGCCTTGGGCTTTCACCGCTTAAGTCTGTTCCAGCCTTCGATGATTTTGACGCCCACCAACCGCTATGGTGTGCAACAGGCCATCACGCTCGCGGTGTGGCCCCACCTGCAGCCGGTGCTGGCAGGGCCTTTGCGCAAGTACCGAGGCATCCCCGTAGAGACCTTGGGCGCCGCCTTTGCGCGCAATCTGCTGCAAGAGCGCTATGGCAACGAGGTTTTACACTGGGACGACTTCACCGCGCTTACGCGCTGATGTGAAGCCGCCCTAGTGGAGCACCTTACTGGCGAACGATCACCGGTGTTACGGTAAACACTTGCTCCGTAGTGGTATCTACGGTCACCTTGACCCAGTGCAGCGAAGGGCTGCCAAAGGTTTGCAAGCGGGTCAGGTTAGGCAAGAGCTTGGTGGGGCTGTACAAGGGCTTGTCCATCTTGAAGAAGTGCGTGTCACCATGCACCAAAAGCACTTGGCCGTTGAACTTTTCGGTTTCTTTGGTCACGGCGGCAATGAAGTTGCGGTAGCCGCTTTGGCCTGGCGCTTCGCTTTCGTCAATGCTCTCTGTCTCAGGCAAGTCAAATCCTGGGTCCGCTTGAATCACCAACACAAGCCCTTTGGCACCTTGCTCCTTGGCCGCTTTGAAGGACTGTGCCAACCATTCGATATTGGCTGCGTCGCGCTCTAGGTACTCTGCGTTAGAGGCATCGCACTGGGCGGAATCACGCGCGCTTTTGTCTTTGCACTCTTTCTCGCTCATGATCACATTGTTGTTGCTGCCTGGGACATTGAGGCCCACAAACACTACGCCACCACGCGCAAAGCGCACGTTCTCTACATACTTTTCACCCAACTTGCCCTGGTGCTCCATGGGCATTTGCGTCTGGCCCAAGCTGTTGAGGGTGGGGAACATCACTTTGCGCAGGTGTGTCAAACGCTCTAGGGCGTTGTAGCCACCGTTGTTGGTGCGGTGGCAGTCGGTCCACTCGTTGTCACCCGGGATGTAAACCACAGGCTTGCTCATGCTGCCAAACATCTTCAACGCGTCGGTGTAAATGTCGTCGGTGCATTTAGAGCTGCCGTCTTTGATGTCACCGTCGTACAGCGAGAACGCGATGTCTGACTTGTTGATGCTTTGCAAAACTGCGGGCAGCTTGGCATCGTCACCCGCCTTTTTGTAAGGCATGTCACCCCACAGACCGAAAGAGTACGACTGGGCTGATTGTGTGCCAGTCGTGGCACAAGAGATCAGGCTGAGTGCGGCAATCACGACCGCTGCGCTTTTGAGAAACATGGGAAGACCTTAGAAGTTGTGGGGCGAAGCCTTGGCACTCTATTCCGCTGGTATGACGGTACCGTGACAACGCTATGACAAGGAAAACCCTGAGCGGACAAACCCTAGTTACGGCATGGCACACGGATTGCTAGTATGCAATTCATAACTTGACTAAACGGTCAGTTTTTTGGAAATGTGCCGAATCCACCCACCTTCACAGGAGTTGCCAGCGTGTCCACCACCACCCAACCTGATGTCCGCCCCGGCCGCCTAAGCGCTGCGGAATATGCCCACGCCTTTGCCGACGCAAGCCCCCGCATGACCCAAGCCCAGGCGGTGCTGGAAGCGGAGCGCTGCCTCTACTGCTACGACGCCCCTTGCGCCACGGCCTGCCCGACCAGCATTGACGTGCCCTCCTTCATTCGCCGTATTGGCGAGGGCAATCTGCGCGGCGCTGCCACCACCATCTTGGACTCCAACCCCTTGGGCGGCATGTGCGCCCGGGTGTGCCCCACGGAGAACCTGTGCGAAGCCGTTTGCGTGCGCAACACCCAAGAAGGTGCGCCCGTACTCATTGGCCGCCTGCAACGCCACGCCGTAGACGCGCTCATGGAAAGTGACCGCCCCCAAGTATTTACGCGGGCACCCGCCACTGGCAAAAAGATCGCCGTGGTCGGCGCCGGCCCTGCAGGCTTGGCCTGCGCCTACACCCTGGCGCGCCTGGGTCACAACGTGGTGGTGTTTGATGCCCGCCCCAAAGCCGGTGGTTTGAATGAATACGGCTTGGCCAGCTACAAAACCCCTAACGACTTCGCGCAAAAAGAAGTGCAATGGCTCTTGGACATTGGCGGCATTGAGATTCGCCACAACTGGAAGCTAGAGACTACTTCGCAAATCGATGCACTGCGCCAGAACTATGACGCACTGTTCCTGGGAATGGGCCTGTCTACCACGCACCAGCTTGGCGTGGCCGGTGAAAGCCTGCAAGGCGTGCAAGACGCGGTGGACTTCATTGCCACCCTACGCCAAACCCAAGACCTCTCCACCTTGCCGGTGGGCCGCCGCGTGGTGGTCATCGGCGGTGGCATGACCGCAGTAGACGCCGCAGTACAAAGCAAACTCTTGGGCGCGCAGGAAGTGCACATGGTCTACCGCCGTGGCAAAGACAATATGTCCGCCTCTACCGCCGAGCAAGAATGGGCGCAAACCCATGGCGTCACCATTCACCACTGGCTGGCCCCCGTCGAAGTGCTGGGCGCAAACGGCCACGTCAACGCGGTTAAATTTGCACGCCAAACCTTGGTCAACGGCAAACCAACGCCCACAGGCGAAACCGAAACCTTTGAAGCCGACACCGTGCTCAAAGCCATTGGCCAACAACTGGGCAACCCCGTGCTGGAGCAAGCCGGCCTGACCTTGAGCGGTGGGCGCATTGCCACCGACGCACAGGGCACCACCAACCTGCCAGGCGTGTGGGCCGGTGGCGACTGCCGCGCAGGCGGCCTAGACCTCACGGTCGAGGCCGTAGAGCACGGCAAGCAGTCTGCCAAAGCCATCCACGCCCAATTGCTGCGCGCCTAAGGCACACCCCCACCCCATTCACAGATTCGGAGATCACCATGGCCAATCTACACACCAATTTCATCGGCATCCAAAGCCCCAACCCCTTCTGGCTGGCGTCTGCGCCCCCTACCGACAAGGCGTACAACGTCAACCGCGCATTTGAAGCGGGCTGGGGCGGCGTGGTCTGGAAGACTTTGGGCGAAGCCGGCCCACCGGTTGTCAACGTCAACGGCCCCCGCTACGGCGCGCTGATGACCAACGACCGCCGCATGATGGGCTTCAACAACATTGAGCTCATCACCGACCGCGACTTGGAGCTCAACCTCAAAGAGATCCGCGAGGTCAAGCGCAACTGGCAAGACCGCGCCATGATCGTGTCGCTCATGGTGCCGTGCGAAGAGCAGTCGTGGAAGAACATCTTGGCCCGCTTGGTGGACACCGGTGCCGACGGCATTGAACTCAACTTTGGCTGCCCCCACGGCATGAGCGAGCGCGGCATGGGTGCTGCAGTGGGCCAAGTGCCTGAGTACATCGAGATGGTCACTGCATGGTGCAAGCAGTACAGCAAGCTGCCCGTGATTGTGAAGCTCACGCCCAACATCACCGACATCCGCAAGCCCGCGCAAGCCGCCAAGCGCGGTGGGGCCGACGCCGTGTCGCTCATCAACACCATCAATTCCATCATGGGCGTGGACCCCTACACCCTGACCATGTCGCCAAGCACTGGTGGCAAGGGCAGCCATGGCGGTTATTGCGGCCCGGCCGTCAAGCCCATTGCACTGAACATGGTGGCCGAGATCGCCCGCGACCCCGCTACCGCAGGCCTGCCCATCAGCGGTATTGGCGGCATTGGCAACTGGCGCGATGCTTTGGACTTTATTGCACTGGGCTCTGGCACGGTGCAGGTGTGCACCGCCGCCATGGTGTATGGCTTCAAGATCGTGCAAGAGATGAGCGATGGCCTGTCCAACTACATGGACGAAATGGGCTTCAAGAGCGTGTCTGAAATCGTGGGCAAAGCGGTGCCAACCGTGTCCGACTGGCGCTACCTCAATCTCAACCACATCAGCAAAGCGGTCATCAACCAAGACAGCTGCATCCAGTGCGGACGCTGCCACATCGCGTGCGAAGACACCAGCCACCAAGCCATCACCAATATGAAAGATGGCAAGCGCTTCTTCGAAGTCAAAGAAGACGAATGCGTGGGCTGCAACCTGTGCGTGACCGTGTGCCCTGTGCCAGAGTGCATCTCACTGCGCGACCTAGTACCGGGTGAAACCGACCAGCGCACGGGCAAAACCGTGAGCGCTGTGCATGCCGACTGGACCACCCACCCCAACAACCCTATGAGCGCCAAGGCGGCCTAAACGGCTCGCCAACAAAGGTTCACAATGGCATTCCAATTGCTTGAAGTGCCTTGTTGTTTTCCAGACCTGTATTTGTGAGGAGACTTTCATGACGACTCTGTTTATCCGTGGCGGCACCGTGGTCAACGCAGACCGCGCCTTCAAAGCCGATGTCATTACCCAAGACGGCAAGATCACCGCCGTGGGCGAGAACCTAAGCGCACCAGTCGGTGCCACCATCGTGGATGCGGGCGGGCAGTACGTCATGCCCGGCGGCATTGACCCCCACACCCACATGCAACTGCCGTTCATGGGCACCACCACCATGGACGACTTTTTCACCGGCACCGCAGCGGGCTTGGCCGGTGGTAACACCACCATCATCGACTTCGTCATCCCCAACCCACAACAACCCATCATGGAGGCCTACCAAACGTGGCGTGGCTGGGCGGAGAAGGCGGCGTCCGACTACTCGTTCCACGTGGCCATTACCTGGTGGGACGAAACGGTGAAGCGCGACATGGGCACACTGGTGCAGACCGAGGGTGTGAACAGCTTCAAGCACTTCATGGCCTACAAAAACGCCATCATGTGTGACGACGAAACGCTGGTGAACAGCTTCAAGCGCTGCTTGGAATTGGGTGCCATGCCCACCGTGCACGCCGAGAATGGCGAGCTGGTCTACCTGCTGCAAAAGACCGTGGCTGAAATGGGCATCAAAGGCCCAGAAGGCCACCCGCTCTCACGCCCCCCTATGGTGGAAGGCGAAGCCGCCAACCGCGCCATTGCCATTGCCGATGTGCTCAACGTGCCCATCTACGTGGTGCATGTCAGCTGCATTGAAGCCGCAGAAGCCATTGCCCGCGCCCGTGCGCGCGGCCAGCGTGTGTACGGCGAGGTATTGGCCGGCCACTTGGTGGTAGACGACAGCGTGTACCGCCACCCCGACTTTGCCACCGCTGCGGCCCACGTCATGAGCCCGCCCTTCCGACCCAAAGGCAACCAAGAGTTCTTGTGGCGCGGCCTGCAAAGCGGCAGCTTGCACACCACCGCCACCGACCACTGCACCTTCTGCGCAGCGCAAAAGGCCGCCGGCAAAGACGACTTCTCCAAAATCCCCAATGGCACTGGCGGCGTGGAAGAGCGCTTGGCCGTGGTGTGGGACGACGGCGTGAACACAGGGCGCATCACGCCCTCTGAGTTTGTGGCCATTACCTCCGCCAACACGGCCAAGCTGTTCAACATCTACCCCCAAAAAGGCAGCGTGAGCGTGGGTGCCGATGCAGACTTGGTGGTGTGGGACCCCGCGGGTACCAAAACACTGTCTGCCAAAACACAGTTCAGCAAAGGAGACTTCAACATCTTCGAAGGCCGCACCGTCAAAGGCATCCCAAGCCACACCGTCAGCCAAGGCGAACTGGTGTTTGTGCAAGGCGACCTGCGCGCAGTCAACGGCAAAGGCCGCTACATCAAGCGCCCCGCCTTCAACGACAACTTTGCCGCCAACAAGCTGCGGGCCGATGCACTGGCCCCAACAGCGGTGAAGCGTTAAGCCCACAAGGACAGCACCATGACCACAGCAACCGCCATCGATCTCAACAATATCCGCATCAACGGCGAGCGCCTCTGGGCCTCGTTGATGGAGCTGGCGCAAATTGGTGCCACACAAAAAGGCGGTGTGTGCCGCTTAACGCTGACCGACCTGGACAAGCAAGGCCGCGACCTTGTGACCCGTTGGGCGCGTGAAGCCGGCATGACCGTCACCATCGACAAAATCGGCAACGGCTTCATGCGCCGCGCGGGCCGCAACAACAGCCTGCCACCCATCATGACCGGCAGCCATATCGACACCCAGCCCACCGGTGGCAAGTTCGATGGCAACTACGGTGTGCTGGCGGGCATCGAGGTGGTACGCACCCTGAACGACCTGGGCATTGAGACCGAAGCGCCGATTGAAGTGGCCTTCTGGACCAACGAAGAAGGCTCGCGCTTTGTGCCGGTGATGATGGGCTCGGGCGTGTTTGCCAAAGCCTTCACGCTGGAGCATGCCTATGCCGCGACCGACACCGAGGGCAAAAGCGTCAAGGGCGAGTTGGAACGCATTGGCTATATCGGAGACCAAGAACCGGGCGACCACCCGATTGGTGCGTACTTCGAGACGCACATCGAACAAGGCCCGGTGCTCGAAGACAACGACGTGACCATTGGCGTAGTCAGTGGCGTACTGGGCATCCGCTGGTTTGACTGCACCGTGACCGGCATGGAGGCCCACGCCGGCCCCACACCCATGGCGCTGCGCAAGGACTCGCTCTTGGCCGCCACGCGCATCATGCAAGACGTGGTGGCCGCTGCCCACCGTCACCCGCCGCATGGCCGTGGCACCGTGGGCATGGTGCAGGTGTTCCCCAACAGCCGCAACGTGATTCCGGGCCGCGTGAAGTTCAGCATTGACCTGCGCAACAGCACTGACGCACTGGTAGACCAAATGGCCGACGAGGTAAAAGCCTTTGCCGCCAAGGTGGCGCAGGAACACGGCGTGGATGTGAAGATCGAAATGGTGTCCAGCTACAACGCGATTGCCTTCCACGACGACTGCGTAGAAGCCGTGGGCCGCGCCGCCAAGAAGCTGGGCTACTCCAACATGCCCGCCGTCTCAGGTGCCGGGCACGACGCGGTCTACATGGCCAAGCTGGCCCCCAGCGGCATGATCTTCATCCCCTGCAAAGACGGCATCAGCCACAACGAAATTGAAGACGCGAAACCAGAGCACATCACGGCTGGGTGCAATGTGCTGTTGCATGCGATGTTGGAGCGGGCTGGCACGTAACGTGCGTCCGTTTTTGGTGTCACTAATCTAGGAGTAACTATGTCTCTGAAGCTTATCAGCCGCCGCGCGGTGGTGTTGGCCGCAACTTTGGCCACCATGGCCCCCGGCCTTGCACTGGCGCAAGCAAAACTCAAAGTCGCCGGTATCTACACCGTACCGTTCGAGCAGCAATGGGCCGGGCGCCTGCACACCGCGCTCAAAGCCGCCGAGGCGCGTGGCGAGATTGAATACAAGGCCAGCGAAAACGTGAGCAATGCTGACTACGAGCGCGTGATGCGCGAGTACGCCACCGCCGGCAATGCACTGATTGTGGGCGAGGCATTCGCAGTAGAGGCTGCTGCACGCAAAGTAGCCAAAGACTTTCCTAAAACCGCTTTTTTGATGGGCTCCAGTGGCAAGCCTGCCGCGCCGAACTTCAGCGTGTTTGACAACTACATCCAGGAACCAGCCTACCTCTCGGGCATGGTGGCTGGCGGCATGACCAAGAGCAACAAGATCGGCATGGTGGGTGGCTTCCCAATCCCAGAAGTGAACCGCCTGATGAACGCCTTCATGGCCGGAGCCAAAGAAGTAAACCCCAAGGTCGAGTTCAGCGTAAGTTTTATCAACAGCTGGTTTGACCCACCCAAGGCCAAGGAAGCCGCCTTTGCCATGATCGACAAAGGTGCTGACGTGATGTACGCCGAGCGCTTTGGAGTGAGCGACGCAGCCAAAGAGAAGGGCAAACTCGCCATCGGCAATGTGATCAACACCCAGCCCCAATACCCCGACACGGTGGTCGCCTCAGCAATGTGGCACTTTGAACCCTCTGCCGACCGCGCCATCAAGTTGATCAAGGAGGGCAAGTTTGCCGCTGAAGACTACGGCCAGTATTCAATGATGAAGTACAAAGGCTCGTCATTGGCCCCCTTGGGAACCTTCGAGAAAAAAGTGCCTGCCGACATCGTGACCAAAATGAAGGCTAAGGAAAAAGCCATTTTGGACGGCAGCTTCACCGTTGTGGTGGACGACACCCAGCCCAAGTCAACGGCCAAGTAGTGTGAACCCCTGCGCGACGTGAGCGACCCCGTTCTAGTTCTCTCCGGCATTACCAAGCGCTTTGGCTCGCTGGTGGCCAATGACAGCATCTCTCTGCACCTCGGTGCGGGTGAGGTGTTGGCTTTGCTGGGAGAAAACGGAGCGGGCAAGTCCACGCTGGTATCCATTCTGTTTGGCCACTACGTCGCGGACGCGGGCCACATCCGCGCATTTGGCCAGTCCCTGCCAGCAGGCGACCCCAAGGCCGCCTTGGCCGCAGGCATTGGCATGGTGCACCAACATTTCACGCTAGCCGACAACCTCAGCGTGCTGGACAACGTGATGATGGGCTCTGAGCCCCTGTGGCAACCCTTTACCCGCCGCAGCGCTGCACGCCAGCGCCTGGCCGAGGTAGCCCAGCGCTTTGGTCTGGCGGTAGATGCCGATGCGCTGGTGGGCAGCCTGTCTGTAGGTGCGCGCCAACGTGTGGAGATATTAAAGGCGCTGTACCGTGGCGCACGCATTCTGATTCTGGACGAACCCACGGCGGTGCTGACACCGCAAGAAAGCGAAGCACTGTTTGATGTGCTCACCCAGATGGTGGCACAAGGCTTGTCCATCATCTTCATCAGCCACAAGCTGGGTGAAGTGCTGCGAGTGTCGCACCGGGTGGCCGTGCTGCGCGGCGGCAAGCTGGTGGCACAGGCGCCAGCCCAAGGCACCACCCAAAGCCAATTGGCGCAGTGGATGGTCGGCCACGCTATTGAAGCGCCCGTGCGCCAGCCCAGCCGTGGCGCGGGCGAGGTGGTGTGCGAACTGGACAACGTAAGCACCGGCCGCGGCCGCGAAAAGTTGCACCAGGTTAACTTGCAACTGCGCAGTGGTGAGCTAGTAGCCATTGCCGGCGTTTCGGGCAACGGGCAAGTGGCGCTGGCTGAGCTACTGAGTGGCACACGTACGGCAAGCGCAGGGCGCGTCACCCTGCAGGGCCAACCGCTGCCGGCCAGCCCTGCGGACCTGGTGAAGCGCGGCGTGGCTCGCATTCCCGAAGACCGGCACGCTGTTGGCGTGGTGGGAGACTTGCCGCTCTGGGAGAACGTAGCATCTGAGCGGCTGCGCACCCCTGCATTTTCCATTTGGGGGTGGGTACGCCGTGCCGCAGCCAAAGCCTATGCGCAGCGGGTGATTGCTGCATTTGATGTGCGCGGTGGCGGTGCAACCAGTGCGGCGCGCGCACTGTCTGGTGGCAATATGCAGAAACTGATTTTGGGGCGAGCCCTTCTGCACCCTGACGCGGCCACCACAGATGGCGTGCAGGCACAGACCCACACGCCTAGGCTCATCGTGGCGCACCAACCCACCTGGGGTCTCGACATCGGCGCCGTACGCTATGTGCAAGGCCAACTGCTGGCCGCCCGCGATGCGGGGGCTGCGGTGCTGGTTATCTCCGACGATCTGGATGAAGTGCTCACCTTGGGCGACCGCGTGGCCGTCATGCACGCAGGCGCGCTCAGCGCTGCGCGCCCGGCCGAGGACTGGACCCGCGAAACCATTGGTCTGGCCATGGCCGGGGCGGAACACTAACCCCAATATGCAACTCGTCAAACGCAACACAACGTCACCTGCAGTCCTGGTGCTGGCACCCATCAGTGCAGTGCTTTTCACGCTCTTAATCAGTACACTGCTGGTGCTTTGGGCCGGAGCACCTGTGGGCCAAACCTATGGGCTGATTCTGCAAGGTGGCTTTGGGTCGGTGTTTGCGCTCAGTGAAACGCTGACACGCGCGGTGCCGCTGATTCTGACCGGGCTGGCTGCCGCCGTAGCCTTCAAGGCCCGGTTGTTCAACATTGGAGCCGAAGGCCAGTTGTATGTGGGTGCTCTGGCCGCTGTCGCGGTGGGCGGCATGCACGGTGGTACCGGGTTTGAACTGCCTGCGGCATTGCTATTTGTTTTGATGCTACTGGCCGCTGCGCTGGCGGGCGCCCTGCTCTTGCTAGGCCCGGCCCTGATGAAAGCCCGACTGGGCGTAGACGAGGTAGTTACCACGCTGCTGCTCAACTTCATCGTGCTGCTCTTCGTTTCGCTGATGCTGGACGGCCCAATGAAAGACCCGACCGCCATGGGTTGGCCGCAGAGTGTGGCACTACTTGCCGACCTAGAGTTGGGCAAACTGATTGCGCAAACCCGGCTGCACACGGGCCTCTTGGGCGCCTGCGCGCTGGCCGTGCTGATATGGGTTTTGATGAAATACACGGTACTGGGCTTTGACATTCGCGCAGTGGGTACCAACCCGCGCGCCGCGGCGTTTGCGGGCGTTCCAGTCACGCGCACGGTGGTGCTGGTAGCCATGCTCTCAGGGGCGCTGGCCGGGCTGGCAGGCGCCATCGAGGTGGCCGGCCGCACCAGCTACCTCACGCTGGATATGTCGCCAGGCTATGGCTATAGCGGCATCGTGATTGCCATGTTGGCTGGCTTACATCCGCTGGGCGTAGTGGCCGCCAGTATGTTTGTGGCGGGCGTTCTGGTGGGCGCCGACAGCATGAGCCGTGCTGTGGGAGTGCCCACCTACATTGCCGACGTGATCGTGGCGGCTTCACTGATTTCGGTACTGGTAGCCACGCTAATGACGCAATACCGGGTCAAGTTCAAATGACGGAACTAGTCGATATCTTGTCCAACCTCTCGTTCTGGGTGGCGGTGCTGCGCATAGCCACGCCCCTGATTTTTGGGACCCTGGGCGTGTTGTTGTGCGAGCGGGCCGGGGTGTTGAACCTAGGCATTGAGGGCATCCTGGTGGCAGGGGCCTTCACCGGCTGGCTCACCGTGTATGCCGGGGCGCCTTTGTGGGTCGGTGTGGCGGCAGCGGCGGCCACCGGGGCGGTGCTGGGTTCGTTGCATGCGTTTCTGACCGTAGGCCTCGCGCTGTCGCAACACGTGTCGGGCCTCGGCATCACACTGCTGGCCACCTCGCTCAGTTACTACGGCTACCGGGTGAGTTTTCCCAAAGTGAGCACGCCGCCCACCATCACCCCCTTTGCCGAGATGGGGTGGCTGGGCCTGCCAGTGCTTGCGCAGCAAACACCGCTCACGCTGTTGGCACTGGCATTGGTTCCGTTATTGGCGTATGTGTTGTATCGCACGCCCTTGGGTTTGTCTGTGCGCATGGTTGGCGAGAACCCGCAAGCCGCGGAAGGCCAAGGCGTTTCGGTGGCGCAAGTGCGCACCGGTGCCATCGTGGCAGGCTCTGCTTTGATGGGTATTGCAGGCTCTTTCCTCACCCTGTCTGCATTCAACGCCTTCTTCTTCAATATGGTGAACGGCCGCGGGTGGATCTGTGTGGCATTGGTTGTATTTGCCTCATGGCGGCCCGGCAAGGCCTTGCTGGGCGCGCTGCTGTTTGCATTCTTTGACGCTATCCAGTTGCGACTGCAGCAAAGCGGTAGCGCAGTGCTGCCCTACCAGCTCTACCTGATGCTGCCCTACGTGCTGTCCATCCTCGCGCTGGTGCTGGTGGCACGCAAAGCCAGCTACCCGCAAGCGTTGATGAAACCGTATCGAAAAGGCGAACGTTGACGTATTGATGCGGCCAGAAGAGGTTTGAACCTCTCGTGATTAGCTGCCCAGCCGCATAGTCTTCATCCCCAGTAAAGACGGCAGTAGCCAAGACGAGATTGAAGACACCAAACCGGAGCACATCACGGCAGGCTGCAATATGCTGCTGCATGCGACGTTGGAACGGGCGAAGGTGGTTTAGTCACCAAAACAAGCTGCCACAATCCAACCCGCAGAGCATACGCCTGCGGGGTTATTTACATGGGAACAGAGATGCACATATCGCACCTGAAGATTGCAAACTACAAGAGTTTTTTCCAACCTACAGAGTTTGAATTCGGACCTGGCTTCAACATTCTCTTGGGAGCCAACTCAAGTGGAAAAACTTCAGTTCTAGAGGCAATCGCCCTGCACGAATTAAGTGACACTCCACATCTTTCCACGTTGAACTCCAATGAACCGGGTCACGTCCCTACTGAAAAGTCTGAAGTCGAATTGACCATTTCAGTTTCTACACAAGAACTGAAGAGCCTTGCATACCCTGTATCGGATGTTTATTTAGGGGTCGGGAATGCACCTGGTCATTTGTACTGCAACGACTTTGACCTCATTCGACAACGACTTAGTTCTACCCAGCAGGAATTGAGCTTCAAACTACAGATCAATAGCCCTGTTGCAGCGCGGTTACAGTTCCGCGACTGGCCTGCAACATGGCGCACTTTCGGGACGAACACCAAATTTTCGGCAATAAATTTGTCGGACTTCAGCAGCTTCGTAGTGACCAACAATGCTGAAGAGTTAAGACAAATCTGGCAAAAGCTCCCTCAAAAGATATATCGCTTTTCTTCTGAGCGAAACATCAAGCCGATTTGTGGTCATTTCGCCAATGGAGAGTTGCTACCGAACAGCGAAAATTTGGCCTACTGCATCAACTATCTGCAGTCCAACAACAGCAATTTGTTCGACCAGCTCAACAAGCTACTGCACCGGGTATTTCCCACTATTTACTGGGTGGCAGCGCCACCGAATGGAAACAACCAGTTTGAGCTTCGAGTGCATTCCGCTCCGACTCATTTGAACCGAGGGGATTTAGCGGTGCCCATTAATCGAGTGGGTACAGGCATAGGGAATGCGCTAGCAATTCTCTACGTAGCACTTACCGCGCAGACTCAACGTCTCATCCTGTTAGAGGAACCTAACTCATTCTTACATCCAAGAGCCTTACGTGAACTGCTGTCGATCTTGGCGGAAGTTGGCAGCAAACATCAGTTCTTTATAACAACGCACTCCAGCGACGTATTGCGCACAGTAGACGCGACGACGGTCACGTTGATGGAACATGATGGACAACAAACCACAGTGAAACAGACTGTTGGCAAAAAACTCAACGAACTAAGAGCTGGGCTTCTTGACCTCGGTATCAGCCTCACGGATTTGCATGGTTGCGATAAGGTTCTTTGGGTAGAGGGCGAAACTGAGGCTGCTGTCTTTCCCTTATTGCTGAGGAAGTACTTCCCCGAACATGCACAAGGAATAGCCACACTTCCGCTACATGCAACCGGCGATCTTGAGTCAAAAAAAATAAGTCCTAAAACGATTGCCAACATCTACAGCAAACTGAGCTCAAGCAGTTTTCTCGCCCCGCCAATGGTCGCAATTGCATTGGATAGAGAAAGCCGTCGAAAAGAGCAAATCACACAAATTGAAGCTGACTGTGCTGGGGTAGTTCACTTTCTGCCGGTCACCATGCTGGAGGACTACTTCTTACATGCAGACGCCATTTCAGCAGTGCTTAGTACATCGCTTGATCGTGAGATCTCGACGAGTACCGTTGCAGAGGCGTTAGAACGACTTGGAAAAGGGCTTGACTGCCTCTTGCAACCAAGGAATGCAAGCAGTAATGCAATACACGCAGCAAAACTGCTCAATGCGGTTTTCAGGGAAGTTGGAACCTTGGAATATCACAAAACTTCGCATGGCCCTCAAATCGTCAAATGGCTATTGGCCAACGCATCCGATCGCCTAGATCCACTGCAAGTCTGGTTAGTACAAGTAATTCAGATCAAAACCTGAAGTAGAACAGTTATTGCGCACGTCTACATTGCGCACGCAGCTCCTATATTCATAGCAATTGCATCGTGACTTGAGATCAATCAATGCGCTCGGAAGCCATTGCCTCTAAGGTAGGCCAGTAGGCCGCTAACACCTACCGGCCTTTGCCATCCACAACATCCCCTCGCTCCAACAAAACCCAGACCCCTGTGCGGGTTAGACACGGTGATCAACAAGGCGCTGCTGTCTATCGCCCTGTTTGAAGGGCTCAAGGGCTTGGTGGCTATTGCTGCCAGCGTGGGGCTCTTGGGTCTGGCGCACCATGATGTGCAGGAACTGGCCTACGCGTTGCTGGGGCGCTTGCATGTGGACCCGCAGGCTCACTTTCCGCGCATGCTGCTGGATGACATCCGTGCGCTGCAGAACGCGGATATGCGGCAGGTGATTCTGCTCGCTTGGGGCTACGCAGCCTTGCGGCCGACTGAAGGGTACGGACTGTGGCGTGGCAGAGTCTGGGCCGAGTGGCTGGCTGCGGTGTCGGGCGCGGTCTATGTTCCGCTGGAGCTAAGCCACTTGGTGGTTCACACGACGGCTGTCAATCTGAGCGTCTTGAGCGTGAACGTTGGCGTGGTGGCCTATTTGGTGGTCCGGCTCAGGCGCCGACGGCGTGCCCAAGTGGAATAAGTCACATCGCATCGTTGCCATTGGTCTGGCAGCGCACAGACGGCTTACATCCACCAGTTGAAGATCAGCGTTGACTCATCCCGAGTTGACCCTCTGCATGGAGTACCGCAGCCTATGAAAGAAGTCCTTGCCTTTCGGCCCATGGGGCAGGCCTTGTTTGCGTGTGCGTTGGCCCTGTTGGCATGCATCTCTCTGCCAAGCCATGCCCAAACCGTGCCCGACCTGGTGGGGCCGGTGACGGTAGTGGTGGAAGTGAGCATCGCGCCCGACAGCGCGCCCGACAGCGCGCCCGCTGACGCTTTGTTAGCGCTGAACGATATGCGTGCGCTGATGAAGCGGCAAGCGGGATATTTGTCTGAAGAGTTTTTGCAGAACCTCAATGCAGACAACGCGCCGCACTATGTCCATGTGTCCCGCTGGGCGACGCTAACTTACTGGGCCGCGCTCTTCAGAACACCTGAATTCAGCAAGCTCAACGCCCATGCCAACTCGCATTTTTCGATGGCCGTAATGGCCTTGCTTCCCGCAGATCAAATGACACCGCCACGCAACTAAACGCTGTGCTACGGAGCCGCAGCTCACCCGGTCCGTAAGCCCTGGGAGGCTAGCCATTGCAGGGCGTCTTCGATGTTGTCCCCACGATGGTAATGGGCCAATGCGCTGGCCCGCTTGGCCAAGGGGCTCAAGACCAGTTTCAACATGGGGCTCGGCACTACATCGCTCACGGCCAGCAAACCGTGCTGCACGCAGTCTTCAAAAAACTCCCACCACAGCTCAAGGGCTTGCGGTGTGCCTCCGCCCCACTCGCGCACATCGCTGAGCAATCCCCAAGCCGGCGCTGGCAAACCCGCCGCCCACATTTGCTTTGCCGTTGCATGGAGGTTGGTGGATGCCAACTCATTCCACGTGCCGGTATAGCGGGCAACGAGCACATCGCCTTGCCAATGCAACGAAAACTCTCCGTGTTGTGCGTATTTCATGCCATATCTTGTGGTGAACAGTCACGCCATTCTCACCAACGAAGGGCCGGAGTCAACTGGGGTTCACCAGCTTCTAGGCTATGCCGCAACACGCCCGCATGCAGCGCGTTGCGTGACCTACGGTGGGCTTACGCCACCTTCAACACGAGCTTGCCGTTGTTTGCACCGGTGAACAGCATGTCAAAGGCCTTGGGGAAGTTGTCCAGACCGTCGACGATGTCTTCGCGGGTTTTGAGCTTGCCGGACTGGATCCAACCGGCCATGACCATGGCGGCTTCTGCAGCGCGGTCGTAGTAGTCGGAGACCACAATGCCGGTCATGGTGGCGCGTTGCACCAGCAACGACAAGTAGTTGGCAGGGCCTTTGACGGGCGTGGTGTTGTTGTACTGCGAGATGGCGCCGCAGATCACGATGCGAGCACCGCGCGCGAGGCGGGTGAGCACGGCGTCCAAAATGTCGCCGCCCACATTGTCAAAGTACACGTTCACGCCGTCGGGGCAGTGGGTCTTCAAGGCCTCAGCCACGTTCTCGGTTTTGTAGTCGATGGCGGCATCAAAGCCCAACTCTTCGACCAAGTAGCGGCACTTGTCGGCACCACCGGCAATGCCCACCACGCGCGCGCCTTTGATCTTGGCAATTTGCCCCACCACCGAGCCCACAGCGCCTGCAGCACCAGACACCACCACGGTGTCGCCCGCTTTTGGCTGGCCCACTTCCAACAGGCCAAAGTAGGCGGTCAGGCCTGGCATGCCCAGCGTGCCTAGGTACAGCGGCAAGGGCGCCAACTTGGGGTCGATTTTGGTGAGGCCTTGGCCGCTGGAGTAGGCAAAGTCTTGCACGCCCAAGAGGCCGGTCACATGGTCACCCACGGCGAACTTGGGATTGTTGGAGGCGGTCACTTTGCCCACGGCAATGGCACGCATGACTTCGTTAATGCCCACGGGCGGGATGTAGGAGGCCTTGCTCTCATTCATCCAACCGCGCATGGCGGGGTCTAGCGAGAGGTACAAGTTTTGGATCTGCACTTCGCCCTCGGCGGGTGCGCGCACCGCTTCTTCGGTGCGGTTCCAGTCGGTGGCTTTCACGGCGCCAGCGGGGCGGGCGGCGAGTTTGAATTGGCGGTTGATGGCGTTGCTCATAAAGGTTCTCCAAGGGGTAGATAGGAATGAGCAGGAGTGTAGAGACGCACTTATTGCCCGCATAGTCACTAAGTTTGCATAATATTGTTGCCCGTTTGGCAGCAATCACCGTTTTAGGCCACCCACCATGAATCCACAACGCCTCGCACTGTTCAGCGCCATCGTCCACGCGGGCTCTATCAGCAAAGCCGCTTCAGGCCTGGGCATGGGCAAGTCGGTGGTGTCGCGCCAGCTGGCCAAGCTAGAGGATGAGCTGGGCGCACGCCTTATTCAGCGCTCGACCCGGCGCCTGACTCTGACCGAAATTGGCGAGCTAGTATTTGCCGAGGCGCAGCACATTGACCGTGCGGTGGCCAACATTGAGCAACTCACCGAGCAGCACCAAAACGAGGTGATGGGGCGCTTGCGCGTGACCTGCCCGCGCCCCTTGGGACAACGCTACCTGGTGCCCCTGCTGGTGGAGTTCACCGCGCTGTACCCCAAGGTAGAAATCAACCTCTCAGTGGACGACCGCATGGTGGACCTGATTGCCGAGCACATTGACGTGGCCTTGCGGGTGGCGCACTTGGAAGACTCCACGCTGATCGCGCGGCGCCTGTGCGACAACCCCCGCGTTCTGGTGGCCGCACCGGCCTACTTGGCGCGCAAAGGCACACCGCGTGTGCCCACCGATTTGCTGGCGCATGACTGCCTGTTGTATTGCAGCGGCGCGCGGGTGTTTGATGAATGGAGCTTTACCCACGACGGAGCGACGTCACTGCTGCGCGTGCCGGGCAAGTTGCAAATCAACGACGGCATGGCGCTGGTAGCCGCCGCCGTGGCGGGTGGCGGCGTGATGGTGATTGACCGGCTCTTGGTCGCGCAAGAGTTGGCGCAGGGCAGCTTGGTGCAGCTGCTACCCGACTACCAGCTACGCGCGGGCCAGCCGGTGTATGCGGTCTACCCCGCGCGGCCCTGGCTGGCCTTCAAGACGGCCACCTTCTTGGCATTTTTGCAAGAGAGGCTGTTTATTTGAAGGAAAAAAGCAAGATTACCCTCTTGCGCCCATGGATACTGCACAAGCAGCTATGTTTTATGTAGCGTTAGCTCTTGCGGATGAATTTGAATATCAGTATCCAAAAGCTCAGCACAATGGACGCCACCGGGAACTGCAAGGCCGTGGGCATGAAGTAAATCACCAGCACGCTGGGTATCCACACACACCACAGCGCCACCAGCATGGGCAGGTAGCGGGTGCTCATAAAGTGGGCTGACAAGGCGACCCGCCAGGTGCTGGCGTGGTAGCCGTTTTCGCGCCACGCAAACAGGGCGACCACAAACCAGTTGGACACCGGTGAGTACACAAACTGGTCAAACACCATCTTTTTCGCTAGGGTGGCGGAATCATGGCCTTCGCCAAACAGGCTCACTTGCAAGGCATAGAACATGTCTACCGTGACCCCCACCGTGCCAAATACCAAGGCGGCGTAGCCCATTTCACGCCACTTGCCTGGGGACCAGGTTTGCTTGAGTACCAAAAAGCCCAGCGCCTCGGGCACCACCACGGCAAACACCACGTACGAGGCAAAGGCAAACGGATAGCCCCAGGCCTGCTTGACCAAGCCCCACTGCGCCAAGCCCGCTTGCACCGAGGCGCTGCTCGCATAAGCCGCCAGCAAGGCGGCCAGACAGGACCACAGCACCAGCCCCGGCAAAAAATTGGCTTGGACTGCGGCGCGCACTTGGCCCAGGGCCGTCATCGGCATTGTCGCCGACATCAGGCGGACTCTGCCAGCGCCAGCGCGGCTAACTGCACCGCACCTTCATAGCTGCGCGCACCGCCGATGAACAGGTTCAGGTGGCAAAACACACTGTCGGCCACGCCGGTCACAGCCGCCAACTCGTGGTCGCGCAGGCCTGCCCAGCTCGCAGGCAGGTCCAGGCGGGCGGTGAAGGAGCCAGCTTCCACGGGCACGGTTTTCAGTTGGTACTGATTGCCATCAGAGTCGGGGTAAATCACGAACATGACCTCGGGCATTTCGTCCACCACCACGCGCGTCCATGGCATGCCGCCTTCGTTCAAGTGCAGCACCTTGCCACCCAGCACACGCGGTGCGCGGCGCACGATGTCGACTGCGCGAATCTGGGCGACCTTTTTGCTGATGGCGTGGTCCAAAAATTTGCGCGTGATGGCAATAGCCTCTAAAAAGCGGGCTTGCTGCAGCGCTGCCTTGGCGGCGTGGTCTAGGCCCTGCTCTTCCAGCCAATGGGTGTTGAGCTGCGCAATCAGTGCTGACAAGCCAAAAATGCCGGCCGCCACATCGCCTTGGCCGGTGTCCACCATGTCCAGGTACTGTACCAGCGCATGGTCGATAGAGCGCACCACATCGCTTACCGCTTGCGCATCCAGTGGCTGGCGGTGGGCTGCGGCCCAGCTCTCCACATAGGCTGCGCCATGTGCTGCCCACACCAGACCCGCGCTGGCATAGCCCACGCCAGGCTGCACGGTGTCGCCCACCTGCTGCGCGGGGCGCGCGCCGTTAAAGCCGCGCTGGTGGTGGTCAAAGCGGCCCGCGGCTGCGTCCCACACGCCCCCTACGTCCACCACAAAGTCGGCCACATCCATCTCAGATTGCTGGCGGGTACGGACCAAAGTGTGTGTGGGGTACACCCCCATCAAGACGCCCACACCAAACACATCGTCGGCGTGAAAGCTGCCACTGTGCGTGGCGATTACGGTAGTTTTAAGCATGCGGCTATCTTACCCAGCTTGCCAGTAACCCGCATGAAACCAGCGCAATTAGCTACTAGTTGCATAGCAAGCTGCGCCCGCCCCACGCAATGGCCCTACCTGTGTAAGGGCTTGCGGCTAGGATGCTCACCATCCTGCAACTTCACCCCAAGGACTACCCGATGGAATTTCTCACTGACCCCAATGTGTGGATCGCGTTTGGCATGCTGACAGCGCTGGAGATTGTGCTGGGCATTGACAACATCATCTTCATCTCGATCTTGGTGGGCCGGCTGCCGCCTGAGCTACGAGACAAAGCGCGACGCTTGGGTTTGGGCTTTGCCATGGTGTCGCGCCTGCTCTTGCTGTTTTCGCTGAGCTGGGTGATGGGGCTGACCACCGACCTGTTCTCGGTGCTGGGCAAGGGCTTTAGCGGGCGGGACTTGGTGCTGCTCTTGGGCGGCGTGTTCTTGCTGTACAAGGCCTCGCACGAGATCTTTGTGGAGGTGGAGGCGCGTGACGAACATGCCCCGGCTGCCACGGATGACGCGGCGCTCAAGGCGGCGGGCACCAAGTTGTTTTGGGCCATCATTGGGCAAATTGCCATCATTGACATTGTGTTCTCGCTGGACTCCGTCATCACCGCCGTGGGCATGGTGGACCAGATCAGCGTGATGGTGGCGGCGGTGGTGACTTCGGTGGGCGTGATGCTGGTGGCGGCCAAACCCATTGGCGAGTTTGTGGACAGGCACCCCTCCGTCAAGGTGCTGGCGCTGGCGTTTTTGGTGATGGTGGGCATGGCCCTCACTGCCGAGGCCTTTGACCAAGAGATCCCCAAGGGCTACATCTATGCGGCCATGGCGTTCTCGCTGGGGGTGGAAGCGCTCAACATCCGCGCGCGCGGCAAGCGCCAGGCCAAAAACAAGGGCTAAATCAGCGTGTTGCGCCCGTAAATACTGCGTAGGCAGCTACTTTTTTGATAGTAGCTGCGCTACCCAGTCGCCGCCGCTCACCAGCACAATGCCCACGAGCACGGGTATGGCACCCAGTAGAAAGCTAGGCTCCAGCGGCTCGTGCAGCAACCAGGCACCCAAGAGCACGCCAAACAACGGGGTCATGAACGAGAACACCCCCAAGCGGTTGGCAAGGTAAGTGCGCAAGAGCCAAAACCACACCAAAAAACTGGCAAACGACACCACCACCGAGTGAAACGCCAAGCTAGCCCACACTTGGGGCGTGAAGTTCACACCCGCTTGGCCTGTGCCCCACGCGGCGGCCAGCAGCAAAACAAACGCGCCGATCAGCTGGTACATCAGCGTTTGGCTGGCCTGTGCCTTGGCCAGGCGCGAGCAGCGCACCACCACGGTGGTAGCACCCCACGCCATGCCACCCAACAAACCTAAAAGGTCACCCCAGAGCACGTTGCCTTGCGCGGGACTGGCACTGCCGGTGCGGCCCAAGAAGGCGAAGGCAAGCCCACCAAACGCCAAGGCAATGCCCAACCACTGCACTTTGTTCAAGCGCTCGGCGGGCAAGCGCCACTGCAGGCCTAGAGCGGCAAAGATAGGTGCCGTGTACAAAAACACCACCATGTGCGAGGCGTTGGTATGGCGCAGGCCCTCCGCCACGAGCATGAACTCCAAGGCAAACAAACAGCCCACCGCCACGCCTGCCAGCAAGGTGCCGTCGCGCAGGTCCATGCGCTCGCCGCGCAGCCACATGTACACCGCAAGCAGCGCGGCGGCCACGCCGGAGCGCAGCGCAATTTGCATGACCGGCGCAATGTCTGCCGCGGTGGCTTTGAGCACCACCTGCTGCATGCCCCAAAGAAAGCAGAGCACCAGCATGAGGGTGATGGCCTGGCCGTCCAAGCCTTTGCGTGAATCCATAACAACACCGGGTGATTGAAGAGAGGGCCATTATCGGACTGACCGCTTTCATGGATATAGTGATTAACTGACAAGCCATACCGACAAGCCGCCAAGCCCCAGCCCACCACGCCATGCCCATCCTGCAACCTAAGCTAGAGATCCCATTGTCTAGCCCCGCGCTGCCCGCGCCCATCATGTTTCGCAGTGCCTATGTGCCAGCCGAAGGCCTTTACCCCGCGCACCAGCACGCGTGGGGCGAGTTTGTGTATGCGTTCAGCGGGGTCATGGAAGTCAAGGTGGCGGGCCACCACTACTTGGCACCGCCGCACTACGGCATTTGGCTGCCACCTAACTTGGACCATGTGGGCCTCAACCGTTTGGAAGCGCACCATTGCTCGCTCTATGTGTCGCCCGAATGCAGCTCGCAGTTGCCTACCCAGCCTTGCGCGCTCACCGTGAGCCCTTTGGTGCGAGCGCTGCTAGACCACATGCGCCTGCGCACCGCGGGCCTGCCAAGCACTGCGGCCGATGCACGTTTGCTGCACGTGTTGGTAGACCAACTCAACGTGGCACCGCGTGCAGGCAGCTATTTGCCCAGCTCAGAAGACCCGGTGCTAGGCCCCGTGTTGCAGTGGCTGCAAGCCCACCCCGGCGACACGCGTGCTTTGCCAGAGCTCGCCCGGGCCGCGCACACCACCGAACGCACCCTCATGCGCCGCGCCGAGCGTGAGCTCGGCATGCGCTTGGCCGAGTGGCGCCAGCGCCTGCGTGTGGTCAAGGCCATGGGGCTTTTGGAGCGCGGCCAAACGGTAGAAACCATTGCGCTGGACCTAGGCTATAGCAGCGCCTCGGCCTTCATCAGCATGTTCAAAAACCGCATGGGCACCACCCCAGACGAGTTTCGCAAGACCAGCGGATACACGCCGCGAGCCGATGCAAGCAGCTCCCAGTAGTCAAATCTTGCCAGCCTCCCTACAATGGACCGCATGCGGGTGTACCGCTTGAAAGGCTGCATGCTTCGCACTTGGGTAACCCGTTTTTCACGCTCCTATGCCTTGCTGGTGACAGTTTTTGTGCTGGCCTGCGTGCTGGGCTATGCGGTGGTGCGAGATGCGGTGCGCCAGACCGTGGAGCACCAAGCCCTGGCCATTGCCGAAGTGGTGGCCAGTCAAGCCACGACCGCGCGCTCGGTGTATGCCAAGGAAGTAGCCGAGAAGCTGCGCAAAGACGGCTTTGGCCCCGACGTGAACTTTGCCAACTTACCCGGGCATGTGCCGATTCCCGCCCAGTTTTTAAAGTTAGTGGGGCTCTCTGCCTCTGCCGACTCTGACAAGCTGTTTGCCTACCGCCCCGTGAGCAAGTGGAACCTAGAGGGTTCACAAGGTCTGTCCGACGATTTCTTGCTCTGGGCGTGGCCGCAACTGGAGAACCAAGACCAGGCCGCTCCCAAAGAGGCCATTGCGTGGCGCTCGGTGTCCCGCATAGAAACCCACGATGGGCAGCGGGTGCTGCGTTTTTTAAAAGCAGACCCCGCCTCGCAAATGTCGTGCGTGACCTGCCACAACGCCTATGAGAAGACAGCGCCTATTCTTAGCCTGCGCGCGAGCCAAGGCGTGGCTCCGGGCAAGCAATGGGCTCAGCACCAGCTGATGGGCGCGCTTTCGGTGACCGTGCCGCTAGAAAAGGCAGAACTCTTGGCGGGCAACCAAATCAACGAGGCCTCACTGTTGTTTGGGGGGATTTTGGTCGCCACCTTTGTGGTCATGTTTTGGTTCAAAAGCCGGACTGAACAACAATTACGCAGCGCCAAACTGTCTGCCGAAAACGCCAACCGGACCAAGAGTGAGTTCTTGGCCAATATGAGCCACGAGATTCGCACGCCCATGATCGGGGTCATAGGCATGACCGATTTGGCCTTGGATACAGAACTCACCGCACAGCAGCGCGACTACTTGGGCACCGTGAAGGGCTCTGCGCAGACGCTGATGGTCATCCTCAATGACTTTTTGGACTTTTCAAAGATTGAAGCAGGCAAGCTGGCGATTGAACAGGTCAATTTTTCCGTAGCGGAGCTTGTGGACCAGACGCTCAAGGCGGTGGGTGCGCGTGCCCAAAAGAAAAACTTGCCGCTCGTGAGCACAGTGCCGTCGGATCTTCCGACTCACTTCTTGGGCGACCCGGGCCGCATTCGGCAAGTGCTCACCAACCTGTGTGATAACGCCATCAAGTTCACCACCACCGGCAGTGTGCGGATAGAGGTGCGATGGTCCCGACTGCCCGACGATTCTTTTGAAGTGCAGTTTGCCGTGCGTGACACAGGCATTGGCATTCCGACAGACATGCAGGGCCAGGTGTTCGAGGCCTTTAGCCAGGCCGACACCTCCACCACACGCAAATTTGGCGGCACAGGCTTGGGGCTGAGCATTTGCAAGCAACTGGTGCAGCTGATGGGGGGGCGAATGTGGCTGGAGAGCACACCCGGCGCGGGCAGCAGCTTCTATTTCACCGTGCATTTGTTAGCGGCTTTGGATGACAGCATAGACTCGGTCATGCCTACTCCATTTACGCCTGCCCCAGCCCCAGCCCAGCAGCGCCCTTTGCGGGTGCTGTTAGTGGAAGACCACCCTATCAACCAAAAGCTGGCCATCACCTTGCTCAGCAAGTGGGGCCATGAGGTGGTATTGGCGCAAAACGGCCAAGAAGGGGTGGACTTGTTTGCCAGCAGTGCCTGGGACGTGGTGTTGATGGATATTCAAATGCCGGTGATGAATGGCCTAGAAGCCACACGCATCATCCGGGCCCGCGAACCTGCGGGCCAGCACACGCCCATCATCGCCATGACCGCTAACGCTATGGAATCAGACCGAACGGCCTGCCTGGAGGCCGGCATGGACGAGCATATGGGCAAGCCCTTTAAGGCCGAGAGCTTACAAAAGCTGCTGCTGAAATACAGCACCAAACCCTAAACGGGTTGGCGCCTTACACCCGCAGTTCGGTGCGGTCCTCTTGCCAGTCGCAGTAAGCCAGGGCGACGCCTGCATCGTCCACCGACTCATCAATGCTCAATACCGCGGCAATGTGCATGTAGCCAAACACGCTTTCCGTGTACAGGCGCTTTACGGCGATGGCACCGCGCACATGGGGCAAGAGCGCTTCTTTGGGCATAGACCAGCGTGCCAAGATGCAGCTGGACTCAGTGCCTTGTGGGGCTTGTTCCTCGACCCGGTACTGCACTTTGAGCCCTTTGGCGGCGACCACCACCCGGTTGCCAAAGGTATCGTCACCTACCGCCAAAACATCGGCCTGCATACCCAGGCTCTCTAAGTGGTAGCTCCCAAAATCGCCGCTACTGACCGCGTCGGGGAAGAAGCTCCACACGCACCCGTCCGGTCCGATGGTGAAGACTTCTTCCCTTCCTTGGCGATTGCGTACCACCACGGTATCGCGCCAGATCGACGAACTCTTGGGCTGTGGTTGCTTGGGCAACTCGAATACATCACCAAAATTTGCGCGTGGGATCAATGGCACGTGGGGCACACTTTCTCTGCGTGACAGCATTTTTTAAATCCTGTTGAAAAGCCAAGCTCGCTTGGCACCTTGCTGAATTTGTTACAGGTAGTTTCTTGCTTTGTGCCAAAAATGTCTTAAAGAAATCCTGAAACGTACTGAAATTAGCTGGGCTTTCTGAGACTGCAGCACATAGGTGTAACTGCGTCTGGCGGTGCCATGGCCTGCGGTACCCCGGCAGGCACAATGGGGGATTAAGGCGCTAGATGGGGTGCCAGACTGCGTGGAGCTACACGCGCAAACAGGAGCACGCACTCGGTCCCTACATGGGGTGTGGAATTCACGGTAATGCTGCCACCCAGGGTCTTGGTGGCAAGTCCGTGCACGATGCTCATGCCCAAGCCAGACCCGCCTTGGCCTAGACGGGTGGTGAAGAAGGGCTCAAAAATCTTGTTTTGAATGTCTAAAGGCATCCCCACCCCTGCGTCTCTGACCGACAAGCGGACCTGTTCTGCAGATACGGCTCGGACTGAAACGTACACTTTTCCGCCATCGGGATAGGCATGGACCGCCGCGTTCATGACCAAATTGATCAGCACTTGGCCATAGGCACCTGGGTACCCGTCACACGCAATGCCTGGCTCCAAGTCCGTGACAATCTGGCAAGACTGTTTGTTGACAACCGCGGCCACCGTACTCAGTATTTCCTCGGTAGTCTCCGCCAAGTCAAAGCTTCTGCGTTGGTCGCTGGTTTGGTCCGCCGCGACTTGTTTGAAGTTCCCGATCAAGCTGGCAGCGCGGTCTAGGCTTCTCATCAAGATCAGCACGCCATGGTCGCATTTGTTTAGAACTGCGGTCATCAGGGAGCGCCGTGGGGCGTTGCTTTGCATTTCCAGGCGCAGGGCCTGAAGTTCATCACCTATGGTGCTGCCCACCGTGACCGCATTGCCAATGGGCGTGTTGAGTTCGTGCGCCACAGCAGCAACGATGCGCCCTAGCGAGGCCAACTTTTCGGCCTGCATCACTTCATTGTGCGCATGTTGCAGGTCTTTGAGCGCCTCCTCCAATGACGCAGTGCGCTTGGCGACTTGCTCTTCCAGTCCATTGAGGGTTTGCAGGTAGTGGTTGTAGCCTTCCACCAAGGCCGCAATTTCATCCCCAGATTTCGGAACTTCAAGGCTTGTTAAGGCTTGGGATGGCATGTGCTCCAAGGATTTGAACCCATGTGACACCGCACGTATGGGCCGCACCACGGTCACTGCGTAGTGCCACGTCAAAGCAGCAATGCCCAACAAGCCCAACACCAGCAAACCCACCGTAGTGCGGGTGAGCTGGTCCACACGACCGGTCACCAACTGGCGAGGGGTAATCATGACCAGATCGCCATGGCCTGCGTCCAGGTGAACTACATCCATCAGTACGTCGTCACCGTCCAACCTGAGCTCTTGGGTTCCCACTTGGCTCTTGACGGTGTCCAAAAACTCTTTAGAGAGTCGGCTGCCCACCATGCGCGCGTCAGAGTGCAGTTCCACCGTGCCGTTGCGGTCCAGCTTCATGAGCTTCTGGCCGCGCAGAATCGTGGCACGCGCAAGGTAGTCGCGCATCACGTCGTCATTCAAGCTGATCACCAACACCCCTACGGGCTTGGCCTGTCCGGTGGACGGCGAGTAGTACTGGATGGCCCGCACAACGGTAGATACCTGCGGGTAGCGCGACTCGGGGCTGACGTTGGGTCCCATGCCCCGCCAAAACGTGGGGCCAGACGATGCTGTTGCCTGGGCTAGCAAGTTGGCTACCGCCTGGGGCGAAATAGGCCTCGGATTAAGCGTTTCACCAATGTGGAAGTTAACGCCCGTCATCGAGAACAAGTCCAATGACACGAGCCCTTTTGCGCTTGCGTAGCCACTCACGGCATAGCTCAGTTGGGCCCGTGCGTTGAATTCATCAAAACTACTTGCGCGCGGATTGTTGGCCTTGTCCAGGGCTTGCCCAATGGCGTCGTTGTGGGCAATGCTGCCGACCAATTGGTCCACTTGGTCGATGTGCAAGCGCAAATAGGCGGCAAACCCGCCCACAATGTGTACGTTTTGCTCACGTGCCAGCGCCGTCAAGCTTTGCGTGGAGAGCTGCAACGCAACCACGCCCAAGGCCGCAAATGGCAAAACACTAGCGACCAGCAAATAGCCTAGGAGCTTTGCTGTGATGTTGAACTGAAGCTTCATTGACTGACCGCACTACGCATCACTAAGCACCCTACTTGCTATTGCTGGAAATGAGCTTGGTATCAATGAGTGTGATGGGCGCAACCGTTTCGCCGCGAATAAGTTTGAGGGCAAGCGCAATCCCTTGGTAGCCTTGCTCAGCGGCTTGCTGGTCTACCGTAGCCAGCATGTGGCCGCCTTGGATTTCTTCCAGGGCTTGCCCATTGGCGTCATAGCCAGCCACGAGCACGTCTTTGCGTCCGGTCTCACGCAGGTACCTGATCGCGCCCAAGGCCATCATGTCGTTAGCGGCAAAGAGGAGCCGAATCTTAGGTTGCCGAGCCATCATTTGTTGGGTCACGGTGTAGGCGTCTTCGATCTTCCAGTTTGCAGTTTCAGACGCCACCACGGTCACGTGTTTGCTTTCGGACAATGCCTTCTTCGCACCTTCCATGCGCAGCCGCGCATTGTCGGCACTGCGAATGCCTTCGATAATGCCGGCCATGGCGGGGGTGCTCACGGAGTCGGCCAACGCTTTACCCGCTTTGTACGCGCCCGCGAAGTTGTCCACACTGACAAAGGGGATAGGCAGCAACGCTGCTTTTTCGACCTCTTTAGGGTCTAGGCGGTTGTCGATGTTGACGATTTTGATGCCGGCATCTGCTGCTTTCTTCAGTGGGGCCACCAAGGCAAACGAATCGGAGGGTGCAATCACAATGGCCGCCACCTTCTGCGCAATCAGATCGTTCACCAAGTCAATTTGTTGGCCTACCGAAGTCTCTTGGGCAGATGTTTTGACCACCAGTGTGACGCCCAGGTCTTTCTCTGCGCGCCGTGCGCCCTTCTCCATCTCAACGAAGAAAGGATTGGCCAGCGTCTTCATCAAGAGCCCTATCCGAGGACCGGCGGGTTTAGCGGGCTCTGCCGCCACTGCGGGCTTACTGGCGCTCTCCATGCTGCTGATGGCGGGGCCACCGGACTCACCGCACGCCGCCAGGCACAAGACCATGGCGCAGGAACGTAACACAGGGACTATTTTCATACGAGCTCCAGGGAGGGCGTGCGCCAACGTAAGGCCCAAAGATGCAAACTGCGCCTTGGACCTTACTCGAAAGTCCCATTTTTATCTACCTTCAAGCGATGGCAGGGCTCTAGGGACATTTCTGCCATGCGGTGCAATAATTTGCACCGGTTGCCACATGCGCCTAGCACGCATTGCGAACCATGTGGTCCATTCAATTCAAAGGGTTTATGCGGCGTCTGTGGGCTTTCATCGTGTGTGTGTTGCTGCTTGGCTCAGCCCGTGCCCAAGAACGCATCACCTTGGTGGGCGAAGACGACTGGTACCCTTATGCGGCTGCGCGCCATGGCAAGGCCCACGGCTTGGGGGTAGACATCATCACTGCGGCCTACCAGTCGGTAGGGGTCGAGGTGAACTTCAGGACCATGCCCTATGCCCGCTGCATGGCCCAGGTGAAAGCGGGGCAAGAACTAGGTTGCTTTGACAGCGCCCCAGACAGCCAACTGAACGCCGACTATCTGTTCCACCAAACCCCTTTGTTTGACGCCACCATTGGCATTTATGCGATGGCGAGCAGCAAAGAACGCAACTTGGCCCCCCAGCATCTGAAAGGCCAGCGGGTTGGTTTTACCAATGGATACACCTACGGTGACGCCGTAGAGTTGGACCACAGCATCGCACGGGATGTGGCACGAACCGACCTTCTGAATCTGCGCAAGCTCTTACTGGGTCGAACCGCGTACTCGCTGGTGTACACCCGCGTGGTGGACCATTTGCAAGCCACCCACCCACAAGAGCTTGGCGGAAAAATCAAGCAAGTGGGTGTCGTGATGAATACGCGCTTGTTTGTTTCATTTTCAAAACTACGGCCGGAATCTGCACGCTATGCCAAGCTGCTAGACCAAGGTCTTAAGAACCTGCACACGGACCACAGTTACGCGCAAATCCTCCAGCGCTGGAACACGGCCCCGCCTTAGTCCCGCTGCCATCGCGGCACAAACAGATGAATTAGTAATAAAGAACAAACAAATCAGTAGTTCCGGTTTTAAGCATCCACTCCCAGAATCTGCTCTATCGCACCTTTGCGGTGTTTTTATTCTGGAGTTTTGTTATGGCTTTGCGCCCTACCACCGGTTCTGCTACCCGCCGTCCCTTTTTAAAGTTCGCCGTCGCTGCCACCTTGGCAGCGGCTTCCATGGGCGCATCCGCCCAAAAAGCCATTGAGCTGCTCAACGTCTCGTACGACCCCACCCGCGAGCTGTACGTGGAATTCAATGCCGCCTTTGCGAAAAGCTGGAAAGCCAAAACTGGCCAAGACGTAGTCATCAAACAAAGCCATGGCGGCTCGGGCAAGCAAGCCCGCTCCGTGATCGACGGCTTGGACGCTGACGTGGTCACCCTGGCGCTGGCTGGCGACACCGACGCCATTGTGAAAAACGGTGGCTGGATCAACAAAGACTGGCAAAAACGCCTGCCCCACAACTCCACGCCTTACTCCTCCACCATTGTGTTTGCGGTGCGCCAAGGCAACCCCAAGAACATCAAAGACTGGGATGACTTGATCCGTGCAGATGTGAAAGTCATCACCCCCAACCCCAAAACCTCTGGCGGTGCACGCTGGAACTACTTGGCGGCATGGGAGTTTGCCAAGCGCAAGTACGGTGGCGACGCCAAGGCCAAAGAATTTGTCGCCAAGCTGTTTGCCAACGTGCCCATCTTGGACACGGGCGCTCGCGGCTCTACCGTCACGTTTGCCCAGCGCAACCAAGGCGACGTGCTGCTTGCCTGGGAGAACGAGGCCTATCTGCTAGAAAAAGAATTTCGCACCAAGATTGACATCGTGGCACCCCCTCTGTCCATCTTGGCAGAGCCCGCCGTGGCCGTGGTCGACAAAAACGTAGACAAAAAAGGCACCCGTGCGGTCGCAGAGGAATACCTGAAATTCTTGTACACCGAAGAAGGCCAGGACATCATTGGCAAAAACTTCTACCGCCCCGTGATTTCAGAAAAAGCGAAAGCCAAGTACGCCAAGCAATTTGCCCCCATCAAGCTCTTCACCATTGAAGAAGCCTTTGGCGGCTGGGAAAAAGCTGACGCCGCGCACTTTGCCGATGGCGCAAGCTTTGACCAGATTTACACCAAGAAATAAGGCCTTTGCGCCCATAAATACTGCGTAGGCAGCTCACAAATCAATAGCAAAATCAGGGGGAAACCATGTCTGCAATCCTGGGTTGGCACCTTCAGATGGCTTGCGCGGATCAGCTATAAATCAAGGCTGTACAGCAAGCACATTGATGAAGCCCAGCCATGATCCAGACTCACCCGATTGCTAAGGTCTTTCACACCAGTGGCTCTCATTCGCGTCGCTAAAGAACTGAGCCCCCTATGGAATCACTGCTAGGTCCGCGTGTTCGCTTGCGCCCCCTGTTGGCCACCGATGCCGATGCCTTGGTGCATGCCGCCTCCGATGGTGAACTCTGGAACTTGCCCTTCACCGTCGTGCCGTCGTCCACCACGGTTGCGGCTTACATCCAAAACGCACTGGCAGGCAAAGAGGCAGGCACTGTCATGCCCTTTGTGACCGAGATCGTGAGTACTCAGCAGGTGGTGGGCTCCACCCGGTTTTGGAAGATTGACAGGAACAACCGAAAGCTGGAAATCGGCAGCACCTGGCTTTCGGCCTCTTGGCAAAAAACCTTCGTGAACACCGAGGCCAAATTTCTGATGCTGCGCTACGCCTTTGAAACGCTGAACTGCGTGCGCGTACAGCTCACTACCGACGAGATCAACACCCAGTCTCGCAATGCGATTCTGCGGCTAGGTGCCAAACAAGAAGGCATTGTGCGCAACGAACGCATCATGCCCGATGGCCGCAAGCGCAACTCGGTGCGCTTCAGCATCATTGACGACGAGTGGCCTAGCGTGCGCTTAGGCCTGGAAGAGCGACTGCGCACGACTTCGGCGGCGCAATAGCCTGGTCCACAATTCCAATATGCACACACCCACACCCTACCTCAGCGAAACAGACGCACCAAGCCGCACCGACGTGGACGCCCTGCCGGGCCTGACCGTGCTGGAATTTGGCACGAGCTGGTGTGGCCATTGCCGTGCGGCACAACCGGTCGTGGCCGAGGCGCTGGCGCTGCACACGCAGTGGCGGCACGTAAAGGTAGAAGATGGACCGGGGCGGGCGCTGGGGCGCAGCTACCGCGTCAAGCTCTGGCCTACGCTGGTGCTACTTCGTGATGGGCAAGAGGTTGCGCGTGTGGTGCGCCCTACGCAGGTGAGCGACCTATTGCCCGCCTTGCACGCTGCTTGACTGCTCATCACCGACGAGGAACTTACCACGGCCTCACGCCCAACATCCAAGCAAACCGCTACGTGCCGAAGCGTTCAAGGCGGGGGGTTTGGGGGTAGTTTGCGACTGCGAGTTGACAGCGGCTGCGTGGTGAAGCAAGCGCCTGAACTGACTATCCAAGCTTGGCGTGAACGTGTTAACGAGTTGCATCGCCAATCTGGGCATCACCGGCACCTGCGCCAAGCTGCAGGTGTAATCCAATGCCGGGTTACTGAAATTGGGCAAGGGGCCGCGCGGCGGAACGATCAGCTTAGCAACTCACTCAACTTCGTCACATCCTCAAATTTCAGATCACTTGCCAAGCCAAAGTGCTCCCGCGCGCAATCAATTTTCAGGTTCTCCGCAGGCCGCCGGTTATCGCGCACCGTGGTGGATTTGGTTTCTGCCACGAAGTACACCCGCGTATCGTCCTCCAGCACCACAGCCCAATCGGGGTTGTAGTTGCCCAAAGGGGTTGCCACCTTGAAGCGGCTGGGCAGCTTAAAGAAGAACTTCACGCGCTCGTCCACCGTGCAGTCATGGGCGAACTGGCTTTCGGTGTCGCTTTGGCTCAGCACGCAGGTAAACGCTTCACCCACAGGCGCTTTTTGCTCATCCACCGGCTGGGCCTGCAGCAAGGTTTTATCCACCGGCGTGGTCATGTCGTCTTTGGCGGGCGGATACACGCTGCTCAGGTAGGTTTCCTGCTCCTCGTCAAACAGGCTCATTTCATACTCACGCCCGTTGATGGTTTTGTACTTGATGCCTTGGACCATCAGCGCCTGCAGACAGGTGCGCATGGCCGCGATGGCGGTGTCCAAAAACGCCTGTGGGTTGCGCAACAACTCCCCCAAGCGCCCTGACCCGTCCAGAATGGCAAAAATGGTGGACCGAGACAGGTGCATCCGGTTCTGGATATAGGCGTACACATCGGGCACCGTGCTACCGTACACCCTAGCGTCGGTGTCGCCGGTGCCAATGTGCAACCCTTCCACCCCCTCGCGGCGCATGATGATCTTGGCCTTGTCGGCGCGTATCTTGGGTGGGCGCACTTTGGGGTACTGGTTCATGTCCCCCAGCGCTTTTACACACTCCGCAATCAGCGCCGGGGTATCCAGCGTCACGCTGTAGCTGGTCTGGTAGTTGATCTTTTTCCAAATGGCTTGGAACAGCGCTTCTTCATCAGCGGACAAGGCTTTGCGCTTGATGCGCGCCTTGGCGCGGGCGTTTTTCACCCGCCCACTAAAGCTCACGCCGGTTTCATCCTCAATCTCTTGCTGCAGCGACTTGGCAAAGGTCTCATAACTCTCGTTGGGTATGACCGTCAGCACGTTTACCCGTTTGTCTTGCACACGTTCGCCATCCTTGTTGACGCACAGACGCAGCCCGCGCCCGATTTCCTGGCGCTTCTTCACGGCGCTCTTGGTCTCGTTGAGCGTGCAAATCTGGAACACATTGGGGTTGTCCCAACCCTCACGCAGCGCCGAGTGGCTGAAGATGAATTGCAGCGGCACCGCCGCGCTCAGCAGCCGCTCTTTGTCTTTCATGATGAGCTGGTAAGTGCTGTCGTCTTTCGCTACCGTGCCAGACGTATCCACCCACACCGTTTTAGCTTTCGCTCCCTTGCCCTTTTTGTCGCCGGAGAAATACCCGTCGTGCACCTCGCCGGCGCTGTGTGGAATCAAGCCAAGGTACTGCGGCTTGCTGGCGTATTTGTTGAACGCTTCTTCAAACCACACACCAAACTTGCCCAGCGTCGGGTTGCCGTCCTCTTCATACGCCCGGTAGTTAGCCACCTTGTCGACAAAAAACAGGCTCAACACCTTCACGCCAATGGGCTGCACATTTTTGAGCTTGGCAAAGTGCGCCGCCACCGTGCGCTCAATCTGAAAGCGCATCACATCATCGGCCAGCCCACCTTGGGCCTGGTTGATGCGAATCACACGCCCGCCAGAGAATTCGATCTCACCATCCTCCGCCCGAATTTCATTCAGGATGTAGCCGTCTTGATAGACATCGCGCTGCTTGGACTTGTCATACAGGTCGTCGCCCAGCTTCAGGGTTAACTCGGAACGCTTGGGGCCCGTCTTGCCATTCACATCCATGCACACCTTGGCAGAAATACCCTTGGCTTTGGCCTCGATGCTCACCAGCTCCACAAAGGCCTGGTTGTGGTCTTCGTCGGCCAGCACGCCGTCCACCTCAATCTGCTTGACCAGCCCCAAGTCATACGCCTGCACGGGGTTGAGTGAATACAGCAGGTTGTAGGGGTTTTTGTGCGTGGCCGAGTAACGCAACGTGCACAGCGGGTTCAAGTCAAACAGCGCCCGGCGGCGCACATCGGTCTCGAAGTTCTGCGGCTCGTCCACGATGACGATAGGGTTCACCGCCCGGATGTATTCGATGGGCGCAAACGCCCGCTCACCCTTCTGGTTAATCTTGTTGTTGTCCTTGGTAAAACTGTCAATGTTGATAACCAGCACACTCAGCGCATCGCTCTGCGCAAAGTGGCGCAAGTCGGTTAGCTTGGTGCTGTCGTACAAAATCGGCACGCAAGGCACATTGGCATAGTCGGCGGCAAAGTGGCTGCGCGTGATCTCCAAGTTTTTCATGGTGCCTTCGCGTATGGCCACGCTGGGCACCACCACCACAAACTTCTTGAAACCATACACCTTGTTCAGCTCAAACATCGTCTTGATGAAGCTGTAGGTTTTGCCCGTGCCGGTTTCCATCTCAATGGTGAAGTTCAGCGGGCAAAACACCTCTTTGCCATTGTCTGAACGAGACTCTGCCAAGGCGGCCGACTGCTCTAGCGCATTGGCCGCTTGCACTGCCCGCAAATTTTCAAGCAGTTGCTCGGGTGAGATTTTCAGTGCATTGCCAATGCTCCCATCCCCCGCATAGGCCACACTGCCTTGGTGCGCCACCAGCGCAAAATCGCTCTTGGCCAGCGGCTGGCCGTCAAACACCTTCACCACCGCATCCACGGCCTTCTTTTGGTAGTCTTGGTGGGAAAACTGCAGCTTCATCGTCATGTCTGTTCCTTGTTGTCGGGCAGCGCGTCCAGCACTTGCCGGGCCTGCCGCTCTCGCGCTAGTTGCACCACGCGGTGCAACTGCGCCTGCAGCACCTGCACATCGGGCAAGGCGTGCAGGTATTGCGCCACCCGAATGTTGGCGCTGTCCAAATCCATCAGCTCCACCTGCTCGCGGTCAGCACTGGCGCACAAAATCAGGCCAATGGGCGAAGCCTCGCCCTCGGCGCGGTCGTTCTGGTCCAGCCAACGCAGGTACAACTCCATCTGCCCTTTGTGCGCGGGCGCAAACTTCTCCAGCTTCAGCTCCACCGCCACCAAGCGGCGCAGGTGCCGGTGGTAGAACAACAAGTCCAGATAGAAATCGTCCGCCCCCACGCTGATGCGCTTTTGCCGCGCCACAAAGGTAAAGCCCGCGCCCAGCTCCAGCAAAAAGCGCTCCATCTCACGCAAGATGGCACTTTCCAAATCGCGCTCGCTGTAGCCCTCAGGCAGGCCCAAAAAGTCCAGCATGTAGGGGTCGCGAAACACCAGATCGGGCGTCATCTGCCCGCCTTCGCGCAAATGGCTCAGTTCTTGGGCAATAGCGGCTTCCGGCTTTTTGGCAATGCTGGAGCGCAGATATAACTGGCTGCCAATGCGCTCGCGCAAGGTGCGCACGCTCCAACGTTCGATGCGGCACATCTCGGCATAAAACTCACGCTCCAGCGGCTGCTTGAGCGGCAGGATTTCAATGAAATGGCTCCAGCTCAATTGTCGCGACAGTGTCGCGACAATTTGCGCATCAGCAAACACCTCTGCGAACTGGATCATGCGCCGAAGGCTTTTTTCAGAAAACCCACGGCCATAGGCCTGTACCAATTGTGTCGACAGCGTCGACACAATCTGCTCGCCATAATCGGCACGGGTTTCGCCCAACACCTCACGGCGAATGCGTTCACCCACCTGCCAGTACAGCACCGTAAGCACACTGTTGGCCGCACTAGCCACATGCGCACGCGCCTGCTCAATGAGCTGGCGCACATCGTTCAACAAAACGGGAGCGGCGTCGCCTGATGTCTGCATGGGGTTCATCATGGCCCCTTTCAAATCACCGTCAGGCCAATGTCCAGCCCCGCCAGCTCCAGTTGCAGGTTGGACAGCTGCTCGTCGGCTTTGTCACCCACAAAGCACGAATTGAGCAGCACCACCTGCGCCGGGCGCGCTTTCACCATCTCGTCTTTCAGCGCATCGGTGTAGGGCTCAAAACACAGCCACATGTGCTTGTCATCGGGCAGCAGCACGCGGTGCACCGTCACGCCCGCCACTAGCTTTGGTGCGCTGACCGCATGCACCCCCAGTGCGCCCAGGCCATGCTTGAGCAGCAGCTCGGCCAGCATGGCGGTTTGCGCGTCGGTGGCTTGGGCTTGCCCAGCCTTTTCAGCACTTTGGAACAAGGCCAACTGCTCGCGCAGTGCGTCGGCACTGCCCACGTCGCCACGCCAGACCTTGAAGTTGCTCGGTACCAACGTGAAATGGGCGCAGGCCAAATCGGCGGTTTTGTCGGGGTGCTCGGCTTTGAGCTTGGAGATCACCTTATCGATGCGGGCGCGGGTGATGTCGGCAATAGTTCGGTAGCCCGCTTTGTAGGCTTCGCTGGTTTCTTCAAGTACTTCGGGCATTTGCACGCTGATGCACCGGCGATTGCCGCCGTCTTCAGCGTTCAATTCCATTACGGCGTGAGCTGTGGTGCCGCTGCCTGCGAAAAAATCCAAATAGACGCCATCTACCGCACCACAGAGTTGAATGATGTAATTGATGAGTTTTACAGGCTTTGGGGTGTCAAATACATCCTCTGGAATTATCTTGAGCAGTTCATACTTGGCCTGCCTGTTGTGACCAGTTTTTTCCAGATCGATCCAGAGCGAAGATGGTGGAAGACCAACCATTTCATTTAGATAGGTTCGTCTTTTTATGGACTGCCCATCATCTGAATATCTTATTTCGCTGCTCTTTATTTTCTCCTCCATCACCTCTTTAGACCATCTCCAACCATTTTTTGGCGGACGAATCTCGACCCCGTTAGGTGAAGTCAAAAAATAAACTAAATTTTCCCTGTAATTTGGGGAATTTAATGGATTGCCATCAAAGTACGGTCCTCTCGGGTCTCCGTCAGGATTTTTAAAGTGGGTTCTTTTCGAAGAGTCATCAAGCTTTGCAGGCTCCCATGAAGATGACTTTGAGTAAATCAGAGTGTGATTGTGATCAAAGGAAAAGGTTTTGGCATCGTTATTGCTGTTGTCTTTTGAACGCCAAATTGCATCACAGACAAAACATTCCGTCCCAAACACCTCATCACAAAGCAACTTCAAATTCGCCGCTTCGTTGTCATCAATCGAAATAAAAATAACCCCGTCATCCCGCAACAAATTCCGCGCCAAATACAAGCGCGGGTACATCATGCTTAGCCAGGCGCTGTGGTACTGACCGCTCTCTTTGCTGTTTTTCTTCCAAAGGCTTTGCTTATTCAAATACCCTTCAGCACTTTTCTCGCCCGTGCGCTTCTGGTATTCATCCAGCGTTTCTGAATAGTCGTCCGGGTACACAAAGCTGTCGTTGCCTGTGTTGTACGGCGGGTCGATGTAGATCATCTTCACCTTGCCGTAGTAGCTTTTTTGCAGCACGCGCAGCACTTCCAGGTTTTCGCCCTCTATGAGCATGTGCTGGGCTTGGGCCGGGTTGTTGGCGTCTGGCCGAAGGGTGTGGCTGCTGGTTTTTTGTATTTCACGCCGGGCTTCGGTTTTGCCTGCCCAGTTCAGCTCGTAGTGTTCAGAGGGCGCAATACGCTCTTCGCCCAGCAGTTCTTTGAGTTTGTCGAATTTGATCTGGTTATCGCTCACCACTTCGGGAGCGGTCTGGCGCAGCAGGGCCAGCAGTTCGGCCTGGCGCTGGGCCATTGCGTCGGGACTGTGGCCAAGTTCGGTGAGGTTGGTGGTGTTGGTCATGGTTTCTTATAGGTGCGATAAGGGGTTTGCGGGGTGTGGCCCAAGTATGGCGTGGCTAACGTGGTGTGCAGAACCTGTACGCAGCAGCGACATGAGACGACAACGTGTCGCCATTTTCGGGTTTTGGCGACACGTCACACCACGCTCCAGCGCAGCACAAACAGGCTCTGGTTGCGGCTGGCGCGGTGCAGGCGCTTTTGCAGGGCGGCAATGAGCGCGTCGCGCCGGGCTTCGATTTCGTCTTCCACGGCAAATATCTCTTGCCGCTGGCGGCGTTGGGCGGTCTCGGTCTTGCTAATGTCGCGTTGGAGGCGCTCTGCGTCTTCCATGCTGAGGGCCATGCGGGCCTGGCGCTTGAGGCCTTTGAGCTTGAGTTTGGTGTCTTTGAGGGCCAGCTCGGCGGAGGCGATGCGGTCGTCGGCCCAGGCTTCGAGCTTGTCGCGCTCTTGCTGGAAAAACTGGTCGTTAAGCTCCAGCGCACGGCTGAGGGTGGCTTCTAACTGGCGCTGGGTGTTGGCCTGCAGCTCCATGGGCGGGCTGGTTTGCAGGTCGGTGGTGGTAGCCAGCAAGTAGAAAAGCTTTTCGCAGCTTTCTTGGTCCAGCACTTCCCCGGTGTCGGTCATGGCGGTGAACACCAGGTGCTCTTCGTGCTGAAAGCTGTCGAGCTCCAGCAGGCTGAGCTGCATCCAGCCGCTTTGGCCCACCAGTCGTTCCACCATGCTGATGCGGGGCTTGTGGCTGCCGTAGTGAAACGTAAGACTCTGCAGGGGCGCTTGCAAGCTGCGCCCGGTGTCGAGCACGTACTGGCCCAACGGATGGGTGAGCCGGTAGACGCGGGCGTGTTCGGGTGGGGGCTCGCCTTTGCGGATGAGTTGGTAAGCGCCAATGGGTGCCTGCACCACGGGGGGCAGTTGCAGGTCAAAGCCCAACTTGGCGGTGTCGAACCGGGCAAGACCTGTCAGCACGTACTGCGTGAGCCACCAGAAAAACCGGGTAATGCGGTCGAGCTGGCTTTCGGCGCGCTCTTTGTGGCTGCGCAACAGGTCGTGGATGTCGGCGTCAAAGTGCTCCAGCAAAAGCTTTTCGGTCTCTTGCATGCGGGCCTGGATATCGGCGTCCAGCTCGGTGCGGAGTTGTGCAAAGGCAGCGTCGATGTCTGCGGGCGTGCGGCAACGGTCGTAAATCTCGGCGATGCGCTTTTCAAAGTCCATGCCGCTTTCGATCTGGCCCAGCACTTGGTCAGACGCACCGAACACGCCGTCGAACAGGTGGAACTTGTCTTGCAGCAGCTCCAGCACACGCTGATCAGCCGCGTTGCGCTGGTTCAGGAAGTTGATAACCACCACGTCAAAGCGCTGGCCGTAGCGGTGGCAGCGGCCAATGCGCTGCTCCACGCGCTGGGGGTTCCAGGGCAGGTCGTAGTTGACGACGAGCGAACAGAACTGCAGGTTGACGCCCTCAGCCGCAGCTTCGGTAGCGATGAGGATTTCAGACTCTTGGCGGAAATGGTCGATGAGTGCGGTGCGGCGGTCTATGGCTGGGGAGCCCGTCACACGGTCGCTGCCGGTGTATTGGGCTAGCCAGCGCTGGTAGATGCCGGTAGACGCAGGGCCTTGGTTGCCGCCACTGAACATGGTGACCTTGCCCGCGTAACCGTGGGCTTCAAGGTAGCGGGCCAGGTAGTCTTGTGTGCGGCGGGACTCCGTGAAGATCACCGCCTTGCGGGCTGCCCCCATGGCGCCCATGCGCACAAAGCCCTGCTGCAGCGCTGACAACAGCGCGTGGGACTTTTGGTCTTCGCGGATGTTGCGGGCCAGGCGCAGGTAGCCATCTAGCTCTGCCAGCTCCTCGCGCACCAGGGCGTAGTCCACAGGTGGCGTGCCATCGGAGCTGGGTGCAACGGGGTCGTCGTCTTCCAGCAAATCTTCGTCGAGGTCTTCGTCTTCAATCAGCTGCTGAATCCACTCTTCGTCGATGGTCTGCTTGTCCAGCAAGCGCTGCAGCCGGGTGCGGATGGCGTCCAGCGTGGCTACCACGGCTTCGGTGGACGAGGCCAGCAGCTTGCGCAAGATAAGTGCCACCAGGTGCTTTTGGCGACTTGGGAAGCCGTAGCTGAAGTCGCGCTGCAGGTAGGCAGAGATCAGCTCATAAAACCGGACTTCCTCCTCAGAAGGAGAAAACGGCGTGGTGAGCGCGTGACGTTGGGTGTACGGCACGTACTCCAGAACGTCGCGGCGCAGGGTGCGCTTGATGAAGGGCTGCAAGCGGCGGCGCAAAGACTGGATGTCGCCATCGATGCTGCTGTACTGCGAGCGAAAGCTACGCTCGTCGCCAAATATTTCTTCATCAATGAGTGAGGTGAGTCCGTACAGTTCCATCAAGGAGTTTTGCAAGGGCGTGGCTGTCAGCAACAGCTTCTTGCGGCCCGCCAACGCGCGCTTGAGTGCCTGCCCGGTTTCATGGCTCTTGCGGTGGGCGTTGCGCAGTTTGTGGGCTTCATCAATGACGACAACATCCCAGGGCACAGCCGCCAATTGGGCTTCCATGCGGGCGGCGAAATGGATGGACATGACGCTGATGACGTCGCGGTCCAATGGGTCATAGATACCGCCTTCACGCAGTCGGTGCCAGGTTCGCGCATCGAGCACTTCAGCGGGCAGGTTGAACTTATCGGCCAGCTCCTGCGCCCATTGTTTGCGCAGCGCAGCGGGGCAAATGACCAGCAGGCGGCGCCTGCGCTCAGCCCAGAGTTGACACAGCACCAGCGCGGCTTCAATGGTCTTACCAAGGCCAACCTCATCGGCCAGCACCACGCCTTTGCTGAGAGGGTTATTCAGTGCGAAGAGTGCTGCGTCAATTTGATGAGGATTTAGGTCAACGCTGGCATCGAACAGCGACTGCGCTAGGCGGTCCTCCTCAGAGGCTGCTCGGCGGCGTGTGAGCTCCCATGCGAAATATTTAGCATGGTGCGCAGTGGTGTGTGCTGTTTTATCGTCGGCTGATTGGATCAGCATGTGTGTTCTCCCCTTGAGCCTTCGACTATATAGCGCGGCCCATACGGCTTGAGAGGGGGCCCGATGATTCAGCGGGCTTTTTTGCATGGGGCGCGGAGCACACGGATTGCACCCTGCCCGCCACTTCTTTAGCCACATATTGATATTAAGACCCTACTTAATATTCTTTTGAGTTCGGGACTAGGTGCTTTAGAGTTATCTGCACAGTCTTTCAATCCCTACAAACACAACGGAGAAACGCATGTCAGACAGCTGGAAATTTGAAACCAAATCGGTTCACGCGGGCTACAGCCCAGACCCCACGACCAAGGCCGTGGCGGTGCCGATTTACCAAACGGCAGCCTATGCGTTTGACAGTGCGCAGCACGGCGCTGACTTGTTCGACCTGAAGGTGCCGGGCAATATTTACACCCGCATCATGAACCCGACCCAAGACGTGCTGGAAAAGCGCGTGGCGGCCTTGGAAGGCGGCATTGCCGCGCTGGCATTGGCCTCTGGCCAAGCGGCGGTGACCTATGCCATCCAAACCATTGCTGAGGCGGGCGACAACATTGTGGCCACCAGCGCTTTGTATGGCGGCACCTACAACCTGCTGGCGCACACGCTGCCACAGTTTGGCATTACCACCCGCTTTGCCGATGCACGCAACCTGGCCAGCTTTGAAGGCTTGTTTGACGACAAGACCAAGGCGGTTTTCATTGAGTCTTTGAGCAACCCACAAGGCACGGTGACTGACATTGCGGCCATTGCCGCCATCGCCCACCGCCATGGCGTGCCACTGATTGTGGACAACACAGTGGCCACCCCGTATTTGCTGCGTCCGTTTGAACACGGTGCGGACATCGTGGTGCACTCGCTCACCAAATACTTGGGCGGCCACGGCACCACCATTGGTGGCGCGATCGTGGACAGCGGCAAGTTCCCTTGGGCCGAGCACAAAGCCCGCTTCAAGCGCCTGAACGAGCCTGATGCGAGCTACCACGGCGTGGTGTACACCGAAGCGCTGGGCCCTGCGGCCTACATTGGCCGTGCCCGCGTGGTGCCGCTGCGCAATACCGGCGCGGCCATCTCCCCGTTCAACGCGTTCTTGATTTTGCAAGGCATTGAAACCCTGAGCCTGCGCATGGAACGCATCACCGACAACACCCTCAAGGTGGCTCAATTCCTAGAAAAGCACCCCAAGGTGCAATGGGTGAACTACGCGGCTCTGGAGAGCCACCCCGACTACGCTTTGGCCCAAAAGTACCTGGGCGGGAAAGCCTCTGGCTTGCTGACCTTTGGTGTGAAGTCGGCCGCGGGTGCGGGCCGCGAAGCCGGTGCGCGCTTCTTGGATGCGCTCAATCTGTTTACCCGCTTGGTGAACATTGGCGACGCCAAGTCTTTGGCCACCCACCCTGCGTCCACCACCCACCGCCAGCTCTCGCCTGCGGAGTTGATCAAGGCCGGTGTGCCTGAAGATGCGGTGCGCTTGTCGGTAGGCATTGAGCACATTGACGACTTGCTGGCCGACTTGGATGCGGCCTTGTCCAAGGTGTAACAGCCTAGCAGCCCAAGCACACTGGCTTGCCGGTGCGCTTGGGCTGATGGAATCTAGCGCAGCTCTTGCCCATGACAGACGACGAACGCTTTGCCTTTTGCCACCAGTTGCAAGAGCAGCTCAAGCCGAAGAATTTTTGGGTCACAGACTTTCTTGCGGTGCGCTTGATGGAGGTCGAGTTTGCGTTCTGCAATGGCGAGTCCGCCAATAGTGAAACCATCTTGCTCTGTGCAAAGTTCTGTGAGGAACTGCTGTATTTAAAAGCGCCTGACGCAAAGACGCTCAGCGAATGCATGGACAAGTCGACCATTTCTGCTGCCGCGAAGTCTGAAGTGGACACACTGCTCACGCTCAGCCAATCCACAGCCCTTGGCATGGCGACCACCGCGCAAGCGTGCGCAGCACTCTCTGGGTTCTTTCATCTCGTGTTTACCCGACGCCTACCGCCACCCTAGCCCACCTTGCCATTCCAAGCCGCACGGTTTTGCTGCTGACTGGCTCCACATAGCGCCATAGGCAGGCATACTCGTTGGCATGAACTTAGCGGAACTTTTAAGCGCCATTGAGCGGTATGACTACTGGGTCTATGGCCTGCTGTTGCTGTATTGCTTGGGCAAGACCGGGCCATTACCCATGCTGGCTGCGTTTGCGGCGGCCATGGGTGCATTGCACCTAGGCGCTTTACTCACAGTGACGCTGCTGGGCACGATCGGGGGAGGCCAGATTCGGTTTGCCACGGGTCGCTTTGCTGCGCCCTGGATCTGCAAAAAGTTTCCGGGTCTGGCGGCGTGGCTCGCTCTGGCCAGTGCCGGCGTAGAGCGCTACAGCCTGCGTGTGCTGCTGAGCTATCGCTTCGTCAAAGGTGCGTTTTCTTTGGTCAGCATAGGCGCTGGCGCTTCGCTGCTGCCGTGGACCCGCCACTTGCTGCTAGACGGTATCGGTGCCTTCATCTGGATAGGAACTATGGTGGGTATTGGCTGGACGTTTGGCACCATGGGTGCTGCGCTTGACCCGCGTTGGGCTGCCTACCTTGGCTTGGCTTTGTTGGTGGCCAGCATCGCCACCTTTGCATTGGCGGGCAACCGAATCAAGCGCCACCTTCAGCCCCTGGCAGAGCGCATTTTGCAAGAGCGCCAGGCAGGCAAGACTGGAAACGCTGCACCCAAGCAGGTCGATGCGCGTGCGTCTGTGGGCGTAGCGGACTAGTCCAACTTGGCGTACTTGGCGGCCAGACGCTCCAAGGTTCCGTTCTTGGTCAGCGTGGCAATGGCTTGGTTGACCTTGGGTAGCAAAGCCACGTACGGAGACCGTTTGCTGATGAGCAAATGGAATTTCAAGGGTGCAAAAGGCTCAGCCGCCGCAACAATTTTTCCATCCAACCCGAGCCGCTTGATTTCCAGAGGCATAGACACGGCCGAATCAATCAAGATATCACCTCGCTTGTAGACGAGCATCTTGGCAGCAGATTCGTCTGTCGTGCCATAGGTCGTGGGTATACCAATGACATCAATGTTTGCCTTGTGCCAGCCATTGCCAAGATTTGAAATAGGGATGAGTTGCAAAGACAAGATGTCCTGCGCTGAACGTACGCTTTTTATTTCTTCCAAGCGGGGGTGATCTTTGAGCGTGAAAACCTGCATGTGCATCAGAAAAACAGCTTGGGCACTGGCCTCTGCATATTGCAGCCGTTCGGGTGTAGGCACTGTGACCATGAAGTCCGAACGCCCGGCTTGCACCTGACTCTGTGCCCGCGCCCAAGGATAGGTTTGCACTTCATAAGGGAGTTTGAGCTGCTTGAAGATGGCATCCAATAGTTCTATAAACAGTCCGCTTTGGCCAGAGGCACTCGCGGCATCGGCGTAGTTGAACGGTGCATTTCCCTGCATCAAAGCAACCGTAACGACTGGTTTAGGAGGATTACTTTCTTGTGCCGCCAGAGGTACCCAGACACAGGCCAGACAGAAGGCAACAAAAAAGCGAAATGTGTTCATAGCAACCATGAAATGTGTGGGTGCTGCAACGCTTTTGCTGCGTAGTCGGCACCCTGTGCGCCCACGGGTAGTCTAGGCTTCAACGTGTTTTAGTTCAACCGATGTAGGCAATGTGGGGGTTTTGCGCAAGTGCACAAGCTACACGCAGTTCCGAACTAAGCTTGGAGCTACGTGCCCGAAACCCTAGCCCTTTGCGCCGCGTTTTTCCGCGGTTCACACACTCGGCGTAAAGTGCAGGCAGCCCACGCTGCACGGGACCTCGAATTTCTTCACCCTTTGATTTACTTTTGCAAGGAACTGACATGCGCTTCTCTCTCAATCGCCGCACTTTGGCTGTAGCGGGCATCGCCCTCGCGGGCTTGGCAGCTACCGCCAGCTGGGCACAAAACGCGCCGGTGCGCGTGGCGTCCAAAATCGACACCGAGGGTGCGCTCTTGGGCAACATCATTGTGCAAGTGCTAGAGGCCAACGGCATCAAGACCGAAAACAAGGTGCGCTTGGGCAACACCAAGATTGTGCGCACCGCCTTGGTGGCCGGTGAAATTGACATCTACCCCGAGTACACCGGCAACGGCGCCTTCTTCTTTTCTGATGAGAAAAACCCCGCCTGGAAAAACGCCAAGGCCGGACATGACTTGGTCAAGCAGCTCGACGCCAAGAACAAAATCACCTGGCTAGACGCCGCCCCCGCCAACAACACCTGGGCGATTGCAGTGCGCAAAGATGTGGCCACTGCCAACAAACTCAAAACTTTGGAAGACCTAGGGCGCTGGGTGAGCGGTGGCGGCAAGTTCAAGCTGGCGGCGTCGGCCGAGTTCATTGAGCGCTCCGATGCACTGCCCGCCTTCCAAACGGGCTACGGCTTCAAGCTGAGCCAAGACCAGTTGCTGACGCTGGCGGGCGGTGACACCTCCGTCACCATCAAAGCGGCGGCCGAAGGCACTTCGGGCGTGAACGCAGCCATGGCCTATGGCACAGACGGCCCTGTGGCCGCCTTGGGCTTGGTGATTTTGGATGACCCCAAAGGCATTCAACCCGTGTACGCACCCGCGCCCACCATTCGCGATGAAGTCTTGGCCAAAAACCCCAAGATCAAAGACGTGTTGGCACCGGTGTTCAAGTCTCTGGACGGTGTGACCTTGCAAGGCTTGAACGCACAGATTGCCTTGGAAGGCAAAGACGCCAAAAAGGTAGCGGCTGACTACCTCAAGTCCAAGGGCTTTATCAAGGGCTAAACCCTATGGCTAGCACCCACCGCGCTCCCCCAACCGCCCGTGCCCTATGGGTGCTGGCGGCCGTGGGTGCGCTGGTGTTGCTGGCCCTGCCGCTGCTGAGTGCCAGCCCCAACCGTTTGCTCAGTGGCAAAGGTGTGGCACTGTGGAGCGTGGCAGCCCAAGTGGGTTGGGCGGCGCTGCTGCCCTTGGCTAGCCTGTTCATCAGCGTGGTCTTGGCGGGTTCTGGGTGGCTTGCGCGGCGTTGGCAAAACGTGGCCTTCAGCGCGGGCTTGCTCAGTGCCGCAATCTCGCTGCTGAGCTTGGCGGCTCTGGTGGGTGGCTTTGCCACAGTGGCCGATGTGCAGACCGAAGGCTTGGGCCGCACCACGCTGGGCAGTGGTTTTTGGGTATTCACATTGGTGCTATGGCTCACCGCCAATGAATTGATGCGCCAGCTGCAGTGGCAGGCCGTGCAACGCACCGCCGCATGGGCGCTGCTGGCCGTGGGCATTGGGGCCTTGGGCCTGAGTGGCAGCTTAGATGCGCTGTCCACCGTCAAAGAATACAGTGCGCGGGCCGAAGACTTTTGGCGCGCGTGGGGGCAGCACCTGCACATCATGGGCTATACCGTGGCGCTGACCTTGGGCGTGGGTTTGCCCTTGGGCGTGTACCTGCAGCGCACACCGCGCTGGAGCCAGCGCTTTTTTGTGCTGCTCAGTGGTGTGCAAACCATTCCGTCGATTGCCTTGTTTAGCGTACTCATGGCCCTGCTCGCGGCCTTGGGCAAGGCATGGCCGCTGCTGCCTGCGCTGGGCTTGCACGGAGTGGGCATGGCACCCGCGGTGCTGGCCCTGTGCGCTTACGCCCTGCTGCCCTTGGTACGCAGTGTGGTGGCAGGCTTGCAGCAGGTGCCGCGCGCCATCCATGAATCGGCGCAGGCCATGGGCTTGTCGGCGAGGCAAACGCTGTGGCAAGTGGAGCTGCCTTTGGCCTTGCCCTTGGTGGTGTCGGGCGTGAAGGTCATGGTGATTCAAACCATTGGCCTCACCGCCGTGGCTGCGCTCATTGGTGCCGGTGGCTTGGGCTCGCTGATGTTTGAGGGCCTGTTTAGCAGCGCCATGGATTTGGTGGTGCTGGCTGTGTTCCCGATTGTGGCTATGGCCTGGCTGGCCGAGGGTTTGCTAAGCAGCGTGGCCACCGCCTGCGGCCGCTGGGCGCGCCACACGGCCTAAACCCAAGCCACAAAGTAATAGAGAGACACGCGATGATTGAGTTTCAACAGGTCAGCAAACACTTTGGCGACACCACGGCCGTGGATGGTATTGACTTGCACATTGGCAAGGGTGAGTTTGTCGTGTTGATTGGGCCTTCAGGCTCGGGCAAGTCCACCACGCTGCGCATGATGAACCGCTTGATTGACTGTGACGCCGGGCGCATTGTGTTTCAGGGCCAAGACCTGCAAACGCTGCCGCCCCAGGCCTTGCGCTTGCGCATGGGCTATGCCATTCAGTCGGTGGGCTTGTTCCCCCACTGGACGGTGGAGAAAAACATTGGCACGGTGCCACGGCTGCTGGGCTGGCCTGCCGAGCGGGTGCACGCGCGGGTGCAAGCGCTGTTGACGCTGCTGCAGTTAGAACCCAGCCAGTTTGCCAAGCGCTTTCCTGATGAACTCTCCGGCGGGCAGCAGCAACGCGTGGGTGTGGCACGCGCCTTGGCCGGTGAGCCTGAAATTTTGCTGATGGACGAGCCCTTTGGTGCGCTAGACCCGGTGACCCGCATCGTGCTGCAGCGCGAGCTCAAACGCATCCACCAACTCTCGGGCACCACCGTGGTGATGGTGACCCACGACATTGACGAGGCCCTGTTTTTGGCCAGCCGCATTGTGCTGTTCCAAGACGGGCACATCGTGCAAGATGGCGCGCCACTCGAGCTGTTGGCCCGCCCCGCCAATGATTTTGTGAGCGACTTTTTGGGCCGTGCGGAACTGGGCCTCAAGCGCCTGGCGCTGGGCAGCGTGCGTGACCGCGCCCGGCGCAGCGAGCGCGCCCGCGACAGCAGCGACGGCCAGCCCATCTCGGCAGACCTCACACTGCGCGAAGCGCTGTCGGCCTTCATCGTGCAAGGCCGCACCACGCTGCCCGTGGTGGACGCGCAGGGTGCCGATGCAGGTGTGGTGCACTTTGCCGACCTGCTGGACGCGCGCGCATGACACCCCGCGCACCGCTGTGGCGGGCCTATGCCACGCCGCTGTTGATGGCGCTGGCCTTGCTGGCGCTCACACTAGGCATGGCGCACTTGGAGCCGCTGTTTCACTGGGCGTTTGCGCAGCAAGAGCGGCCTATTTACCAGCAAGACACGTTTTTGAACCTGCTGCTGGCCCATGTGGGTTTGGTGGCCAGCTCTAGCGCACTGGCACTGGCCGTGTCGTTTGCGGCAGGCCTGTGGGTCACGCGGGCAGCGGGCAAGCCCTACCGCAGCGTGGTGGAGTCCTTGGTGGCCATGGGCCAAACATTTCCGCCCGTGGCGGTGCTGGCCATTGCGGTGCCGCTCATCGGCTTTGGCGAGTGGCCCGCGTTTGTGGCGCTCTCCCTCTATGGCTTGCTGCCCATGGTGCAAGGCGTGATTGCCGGGCTGGAATCCACACCCAGTGCCACGCTAGACGCCGCGCGCGGCCTGGGCCTGAGCCCTTGGCAAACCTTTTGGCAGGTGGAGTTGCCGCTCGCAGCGCCGGTGATGGTGGCGGGCATACGCACCTCGGTCACCATCAACATTGGCACAGCAGCCATTGCCAGCACCGTGGGTGCGCAAAATCTGGGCTCGCCCATCATCATTGGCTTGAGCGGCTTTAACACCGCCTATGTGCTGCAAGGCGCGGTGCTGACCGGGCTGCTGGCGCTCACGGTAGACAGCGCGTTTGAACGCTGGGCGCGGCGCTTGCAGCAAAGCAAGCGGGCGTAACTATGTGTGTGCCCTGCCGATGCACGCGGTGCCGGGCGGATGTGGATGGCCTAGGGAACTTATAGCTACTGCGAAAAAAGCTACCAAAAAGATAGCTGGTTGCGCTTATTCCATGGGCGCTAGGGCCCGATTTGACTTAGTGCCAGTGGGTGCTGCGTGATGCGCGACTGGCTTTGTATGGGTCTTGGAACGAAGCACGCGACAGCGCGCCGGAAGATGGCTTGGCAGTGCGGCGGTCGCCAGTGGCTGGCAGTTTGGCGGCGCGGGTGAGTTGCTCGATTTCGGCCTTGAGCTCAAGCACATGGGTGTCTGCGTCGCCATAGCGGTCACGCAGATTGGCATAGGTGCTGTGCAGGTTAGCAAACGTTCGTATGGACATAAGAACCCTTTGGGACAACAAGTGAAGCGGGTAGTTTAGGGTGCGTTTATGACAGTTGGCCCATTGGATTTCTGTGGCGCTTACATAAACGCGATAGCTTGGCCGTCCTGGGGTTTCACTTTCATCAACCGTGCCGAGAACTTGGCTTGCACTTCGGAGGGCAGAGGCGAAAAGCCGCTGTTTCGAAGCGCACCGTCGCCGCTAAGCTGCGTCCAGTACAAAAAATGCAGGGCGGTGGCCACGCTGCTGGCGGTCTTGGGCTGGGCATCCAACAAGACATAGGTGGTAAGTGTGATGGGCCACGCCGCCGCCGCGGACGTGTTCATGAGGCTGGAGGTTTCATCGCCCGAACGCAACATATCCGAAGCCTTGACTGCGGCTCTGAAGCCCTCTTCACTGGCAGACACAAAGGTCTGTCCATCGCCCGAACGCAATCGCACGGCGGTCAGGCCATGCTTTAAGACGCGGTCAAACGAAAGGTAGCCGATGGCACCTTGCGTGTCACGGATGCCTTTGACAACCCCGTCATTGCCCTCCACCGCACGGGCCGCAGCCGCCCCGGTCGGCCACGTGGGCAAGGAGGAAACGCCCACCTCTTGCTTGAACTCTGCAGACACGTGGGCCAAATACTTGGTCAAACCCTCGGTGGTGCCTGACTTTTCGCTGCGCACGATGCGGGTGATGGCAAGGTTGGGCAGCGCCACGCCAGGGTTCAAGGCCACGATGCGTTTGTCATTCCAGACCTTGATGTCACCGCGAAAAATGTCCGCCAACACATCCCCCGTCAAACGCAGTTCATTGGCGCTGATGCCTTTCAAGTTGACGATAGGGACGATTCCGCCCACCAACACCGGCAGTTGCACCAAGCGGTGCTTGCTGAGGTCGGCCTCAGACAGCGGAGAGTCTGTGCCCCCAAACGCAACCTCGCGGGCGATGATTTTTTTGACACCGTCGCCTGAACCCGTGGGCATGTAGCTCACGGGTTTGTTGAAGGCTTTTTCGTACTTTTGGGCCCACAGCTGGTACACGGCCGAGGGAAAACTAGCGCCTGCACCGGCAGTGGGCGTTTGGGCTGCGACCCATAGCGGGAGCAGCATGGCAACGGTCAATGCAACGATTTTTTTCATGGAATAAGCACCTTCAGAGGTGACCAACGGTTTTTTTATTAAGTTAGCGCTGGCTTATACGCGCCGCGCCAGTGGCCCTAAGGTGAGCTTCTCCAGTGCATCCAAACTCTGTGCGTAGCGCGCTGCCGCCCGTAAGGACTGCGGCAATAAACCGCACTGCACTGCGTTGGCATACTGGGCGCGGGCGATCTCAAAGGGCAAGGCCACAAGGGCCAAGCCTGCCGAGCCCATGCAATGGGACAGGTCTTGGGCGGGATATGCGGCTTGCAGCGGATGCTCAGAGGGTGACATACGTCGGCTCCCTAAGGGGTGAAAGCGCAATTTTATAAGGGTTAACCCTTTGCGTTTAGGGTGCACACCCCATGGATAGGGCAACCATTTGCTGCGGTTTTTATAGCTACTTACGAAAGTGGAACAAGCGCCAATGCCACTTTTAGGTGCTTTTTTTACCTGGCGTTCGAGAAACCCAGTACACCCCGGGAAAGATCAAGAGTGCGCCTGTGAGGTGGTGCCACCCCAAGGGTTCGCCCAAGACTGCATAGGCCCCAACGGCAGCGTACAAGGGCCCCAAGTACAAGGTCACAGCCACCCGGCTAGCACCCAATATCTTTTGAGCCCAGCCGTAAATCCAGTACGCACCTACCCCTGGCAGCAAGGCCCCTGCGAGGACCAAGGCGCTGGCCTCCCATCCCCAGGCGGGTGTGTTGGGTTGGGCAAACTCCCACAGACTGCAAGGCAAGAGCCACGCTACGCCGCCCATGCAGATGGCGGCGAGGCGCGCCGTGGGGCTCAAACTGCTAGGCCATATTTTTTGCAGCAAGGCATAGGCGGCCCAAGACACCATGGCCATGACGATCCATAGGTCGCCCGTCACCCATTGAACCTGTGCCAGCGCCCCCCACTGGCCCTTCACCACCACGTGCACGACCCCCAGCAGGGCCAAGACCACGCCTGCGGCTTGGGTGCGACTAAAACGTTCGCCCAACCACAGCACCGCGCCCAAGGCAATCAGCACAGGAGAGGCTGCGTAAATCAGTGCAATGTTCATGGCGACCGTGGTTTTTGCACCGAGGTACACCCAGGCACCGCACACCAACATGCCAAAAAAGCCCAAGACCACGTACTGGTACCAGACCGTGGCAATGGCTTTGCGCTGTTGCCACAGTTCGTGGCGAGCAATCACCGTCAAGATCAGACCGGCCAGGCCCCAGCGCCCCAGAGCCAAAGCGTAGGGCTCCACCACCCCCGGGGCCTTGCGCGCAATGATGTAGTTGACGGCCCACAGGGCTGGTATGACCCACAAAGCCATGCTGGCCCATTGGGATGAGAGTTGAGGGTTGGAGACTGAAGGTGCTGACATGCGGCAAGTATCACGCACGTGCGCGGGCTTATCCTTGTCGCAACTGCGCCCGCAAGGCTATGTTTTCTTCCTCTAGCGCAGTGACGCGTTGCAAAGCCGTTTGCAACTGGGCTTGGACATGGGCTAAGTCTTGGACAAGTTGCGCACGTTCACTGATCAAGGTGTCGGCCACAGCGGTCACGCGCTCGCGGGTGGCGTCTCGGGTTTGGGCCAGGTGCTGACTCAGGCCGTCTAGCCATTGCAAGATCTGCACGCGGGTGGTGTCTTTGTGCAGGGGCGTTTGCAGGGTTGCTTTCTTGACATCTGCCCGGCGGCACAGCTCCGACTGGGTCACGCGGCCATGGTTAAAGGGGTAGACGCCTTGGTGGGCGTGGATATCCGCCTCAATGTCGGCCATGGCTTTGCGCAGGCGGTCCAGCGCCGCCTCGGTACGGGCGTTGTGGTGGTCGGGCAAGGAGGCCAAAGGTGATGTGTGCATACAAAAACAGAGACAAGTGCCAAAACTGGGCGCAGTGTACCGAGGCGCTAGCATGCCGCTATGCAATTGCTACTCACTCCTACTAAATTTTCCTTTTGCAAGCCATTACGCCAACAAATGCCTATGGCGGCTGCGAGGCGCCTCTTGGTACGCCTCGCAGTCGGCGCACTGTGCTGTACTTACCCGCCGCTGTGGGCCCAAACGCCCATTGAAGTGCATGACGTCATAGCCAGTGCCACTCCCACACGCAACATTGCGCTCACGCTAGACGCTTGCTCTGGCGCGTTTGATGATGATTTGATTGAGTTTCTCATTCGCAACCGCATACCGGCGACGCTGTTTGCCACTAAAAAGTGGCTACTGAAGAACCCCCAAGGTGTGGCCATCATCAAAGCGCACTTGGACTTGTTCGACGTAGAAGACCATGGTGAAAACCACATTCCCGCAGTCATTGGGGCGGGGCGCAAGGTCTATGGCATTGCCGGCGAGCCAGACCTGCTGCACCTGCGCCAAGAAGTCAGCGAAGGGGCCAAGGCCATCACCGAGATGATTGGTGTGCCACCCCACTGGTACCGGGGTGCAACGGCCGAGTACGACCCGCAGGCCATTGCAGAGATTGAGCGCATGGGCTTTGGTATTGCAGGTTTTTCTATCAATGCCGACTCGGGGGCCACTTTGCGCAAGCCCGCTGTGGAAGAGCGCTTACGGCACGTCAAAGGCGGTGACGTGATCATTGCCCACATGAACAAGCCTGCCTCTGACACGGCGGAGGGGCTCTCCACCGGCTTGCTTCAGCTCTTGCGCAATGGCCTGGTATTTGTGCGGCTAGACCAGGTGGGCCTGAGTGCCACCAACCTGCCCAAAGAGCAGCTGGTGCGGCCTAGTTCCAACCAATGACTTCATAGCCACGGTCTTTCAGACAGCGCTGCACGTAGTGGCGGTAAGTGGTGTTGGGCTTGTCGTGGAAGGCGCCGGATACAGCCCCGGCAGCGCCACCCACAGCCGCACCGCCCGCGCCGGACTCGACAGCCCGTTCCACACCCTTGCCACGCACCAGGGCGCCCACAGCTGCAGCCACGCCGCCCACTGCCGCACCTTTTTCAGCGCCGTGGGCAATGGCATTGTCTTTCTCGTCCGGCGTAAGCCCCGCACCGATGGCCTGCGACATGCAGCTTTGGGCCTCTTGGTTGGCTTTGTCTTGACCCACGGCATTGAGCTTGGCGTTGGGATAAAACACCGGCTTGGCCGATGGGCTGGCGCTGCCCGTTGTAGCGCACGCCACCATCAAACAACTGACGCCAAGCGCCAGTGCGTAGGAAACAGTTTTCATAGGAGCCCTGTGGTTGAAGCGATGAGTAGCCTGCCGAAAACCTCCGCAGGCCGCTACTCCGTGCTACCCCTTGCGGGTCTTGCCATTGTGCTTCTTGTCCAAGATTTCCTCACTGTGCTTGTTGTCGGCGTGCTGGATGTTGGCCTGTTCCACTCGGCCTACATTGCCGTCGCGTGCTGCCTTAGCTTCCTTGCGGTCGACGCGCGCTTGACCACGCTCAAGTGTGCTGACTTCAGGCTTGGTGAGAGCACCGCTTTGCACGCCTTGCTCGATGCGTTTTTCTTGTTGGATGTTGCGCTGTACATCAGCTTGCAAGCGCTCGGACGACTTGGACTCAGGGTTGCCCTTGACGTTGTTGTGCTCGGCCGACTGAATGTCTCGGCTAGCCTTGTTTTGGGCTCTGCGCAGTTGCGCACGTTCTTTCAAGGTGAGCTTGCCGTCTTTCAAGTCACGGGCTTGTAGCCGGTCAACTTGACTTTGCTCAGTTTCTAGTCGTCCGGCCTCTTTGGTGTTGAGGCTGCCGTCCTTCAGCCCGGTCTCAATGCGAGTTTGCTGGTTGACGTCACGTTGCACGGTGTTGGCCGTATTGGTTTGTGCCATCGCGGCGCTAGCGCCAAAAGCGACGAACAAGGAAGCAATCAATAAGCGGGTTTCCATAGTGTCCTCATCTAGGTTGAACAAGCCTTGATCGGCTTGTCACTACAACGAAGGGCCCGCGTCCCGCGCCTACTGCCTTTAGGTAAAGTTGTGTGAAGGTATTTTTGCTGCAGAACCCAGGTCAGCACCCAGATGGTGTTCCCTTTGCTGTACCGCAGCGCTATGCTTCGCAATACTTCCAAGTCCAACCACCCCCCATGCCATCTGCGACGCACACCCTCTTGTCCCTAGGCCTAGGCTGCCCATGAGCTTGCTGAAGCAGCCTTGGGTTGTAGGCCTCTCGTTCTTCACCGTGTATGTGGTGTGGGGCAGCTCCTATATGGTGGTGCAGATGGCAGCCACGGCGCTGCCCCCTTTGCTGCTTTGTGGCGTGCGCGGGCTTTTGGCGGCCGGTGTTTTGTGGCTCGTGCTCAAGCACCGTGGGGCAGCGCTACCGGCACTCTCTGACCTCAAGGCGTGGCGGGGGCCCGCCTTGGTGGGGACGCTCAACATTACGGTCGTGAGTGCCTTGATCGTCTGGGGCCTGCAGTCGGTGTCGTCGGGCATGACTGCGGTGCTGTTCTCCACCATGCCCATCATGACCTGCGTGCTCAACGGCGCGCTGGAGCGGCGGGTAGCGCCACGGGCCCTGCTGGGCACGGTGCTCGGCATCGGTGGCTTGCTGTTGGTCTACGAGGCCTACTTAGGCGGAGGCTGGGGTGTGGGGCATGCCTACATCCTCAGTGCCGCTGCGTTGGCGTCGGTGTCTTCGGTGCTGACCGAGCGTGGCAACATGCCGCGCAATGTGCTGGTCGCGTCGTGCATGCAGATGGCCGTGGGTGGTTTGGTGGGCACGGTCTTGTCCGTTTTGGTGGCAGAGCCACTGGGTGCCATCACTTGGTCATCGATGGCAGCGCTCGCCTATCTCGCGCTGGGGGTCACTGCTGGCGGCTACTTGGCCTTTAACATTTTGACGCTTCGCATGGGTTCCGCGGTGGCAACCACGTATGCCAGCATCAACCCCATCGTGGCGCTGTTGCTGGGCAGCGTGCTCTTGGGCGAGCACTTGAGCCTGTGGGAGGCAGCCGGTGTGGTGGTAGTGGTGCTAGGCGTGTTGCTGGTGCAAAGCGCTCGCAAGACCTAGGCTCAGCCAAGCTGAAATACTATCAAATAGATAGCTGCTCGCGCTTATGCGATGGGCGTAAACGGCTGTTTTCTAACAAACTACCAAATGCGGACGCGCTGCTCGGGCGCACGCCACATGGGGTCACCCTTGCGGGTTTTAAACACTTTGTGGAATACATCGAGATGAAGCAGCGGAGCCACACCGCGCACGGAGCCAATGGCGTGGTAGTCGGTCGCGACCAAGGTGCGAAGTCGCTCTGGACGGGCCTTGTACGCCCACATCTGGGCCCAAGCGACAAAACAGCGCTGGTCGCTGGTGAGACCGTCAATCTTGTTTTGGGGATGGGTCGCCAAGTAGCGCTTGAGCGCGGCATGTGCCAAGGTGATGCCACCCAGGTCTGCGGTGTTTTCGGTCAAGGTCTGCGCGCCGTTGTGCATCAGGCCGGGCAGCACCGTGAACTCGCTGTACTGCTGCACCAGCATGTCGGTGCGCTTGGTGAATTCTGCGGTGGCTTGCGGTGTCCACCAGTCGCGCAAATTCCCCGCTGGGCCAAATTGACGCCCGAAGCTGTCAAAGCCATGGGTGAGTTCATGGCCAATGACAGCACCCATGGTGCAGTAGTTGACGGCGGGGTCGGCCCCTTGTTTGTAAAACGGGGGCTGCGCAATGGCGGCGGTGATGTCAATGCTGTTGGTGCGCGGACTGTACGCCGCGTTGACCGCGATGGGTGTGGTCATGTTGGGCGCTGCAAAGCGGTCGTTGACCACGGGCTGCCCGAGGCGCGCGAAGTCTCGGCGCATCAAAAACTCGGTGACACGCTGGATGTTGCCCAAGTAGTCATTCGACACAATCCGTACGCCGCCAAAGTCAATCCACTGGTCGGGGTAGCCCACTGCGATGTCTACTTTGGACAGCTTGTCTAGGGCGGCAGCGCGGGTGGGTTCGTCCAACCACGGGTTAGTCTGCAAGCGCTTGGCAAACTCCTCCCGCATGAGGTTCACCATGGTGGTGATATCGCGGCGCGTGCTCTCTGGAAAGTAGGTCTCCACATACACACGCGACAGGGGGTGAAACAGCGTGGAGGCAATGGCCTTGGTGACCTCACGCTCGCGGCTTTCTTGGCTTTCTGCGCCGCTGCGTGCGCGGGAAAACTCTTGGTTTAAGCCGCGCCACGGTTGGCCTAGGGCCGAAGCGCTGGCTGACAGCACATGCCATCGCAGCAAAGTGCGTATGTCCTCTACCGACCGCTCCGCCACTACCTTTTGACCAGTGCGCAAGCCGTTCATGTCGGGAACCATCACTGTGGCGGGTGGTGTCATACCCAGTGCGGTGATGAAGGCACGCAGGTCCACGGCAGGAATCAAGGCTTGCGCCTCGTCTAAGCTGAGCTTGTTGTAGGTCAGTTGCGGGTCGCGCTGCTGCAAAGGGGTAAGGCGGGCGGCCGCAATTTCACCCTCTATCGACATCACCGTGCGAGCATTGGTGTTGGCACTGATCTCGGTGTCACCCAGGGTCTGAAACATCTGCACCATGTAGTCACGGTAGAGGGCCCGCACCGGCTGCGCAAAGGAGCTTGCATACTCATCTTGGCCCAAGGTTTGTAGACCGGGATACAGGGTGAGCACGGTCATATTGCTTTGCTTGGGGTCCGCGCCTGTAAAACCATTGAGCAGGGGCGACACGCCAAAGCCAAGCTGCAGGCGAGCCAAGAGCGCAGCCAAAGTGGCAGGGCTCTGCGCGCTTTCAATGGCCTGTAAGTCACGTGCAATGGGTTGCAGACCCAATGCGTCGAGGCGGGGTAGGTCCATCGCTGCGCGATAGAAGTCCCCAATTTGCTGTCGGCTGACGCTTTGTTTGTTTGCAGGGGTGTTGGCAGCCTCTTGGATGAGCGCTAGGAGTTTGTCATTGAGGTTGTTGGCTAGCAGGGTGAAGCCGCCTACATCAGCATCCGCAGAGGGGATGTCGGTGCGCTTGAGCCAATGGCCGTTGGCGTATCGGTAAAAGTCCTCACGCGGACTCACGCGCTTGTCCATGTTCGCGGGTGAATAGCCCAATGCTGGACCCGCGTCTTTGGCAAAACCAAGGCTTTGCAGCCCCATCGCGGCGGCGAGCGCCACTCCCACGCACCTCAACCGTCGCCCCATGTGCACTCCTTGATGTAGTGCTGATTTATAGCCTATCCGCCCAAGCAAGGGCCGGTTTGCCAAGGCTTAGCGCATCTGTGAATGCCCTCCAATCGCAGCGCGTGGGCGCGCGCTCTGGCACAAGGCACCGCTCGCTCATAGAGCAAGCGATACCCGTGGGGCGTGTCCTAGCTGCGCGCAGGGAACATTTGGCCCAGTGCAAACACCGAGTTAGGCGCATTGATACGCATCACCTCTGGCTTGGGCTTCTTGAACACGCCTTTTTTGGAGGAGACCCGTTCAGCCACTTGGAAGCCTTTGGCACGCTGCTCTTGCGCCAAGCTGCGCAAGGTGATGGTGCGCATATGGGCCAGCACTGTTTCTTGCAAGGAATCCCACAGGCCTTGGGTCATGTCGTGCGCACTTTGCGAGCTGTCGCGGCTGCTAAGGCCTACACGTTCTTCGGAGTCGTCTTCAATGGCCACAATGATGTCTGCCACCGTAATGGCATCACGTCGGAACCCCAGGGTGTAGCCGCCGCCAGGTCCGCGCGTGCTTTCCACCAAGCTGTGTTGGCGCAGCTTGGCAAACACCTGCTCCAAGTAAGACAAAGAAATTCGGTGGCGCAGCGCGATGTCGACCAAAGGCACTGGGTGAGCGCTCTCGCGCAGGGCCAAGTCAATCATGGCGGTGATGGCAAATCGTCCTCGGGTACTTAGTCGCATGGCGTTACTCCAAAAAAGCCTGTTGTGGCTCGTAAGCTTGCAACTGTAGGCACAAAGACACTTCGCGTAAATTCGTATTTCCTTCAGTTTAAGTTCGGAAAAATCAGAACGTCGTAGGCGTAAAGGCCCTGTCCATGACCCAGAATCTGCCACGGCCTTTGTCGGCGCTGCACACAGACCTGCCATCGCATGGCCCACAATGCCCACCTTCAGCCTGCTGCATTGGACAGCACCCTTCACCCAACCCTGAGCCCTACCTTATGTATGACATCCTCAAGCTCCTTCACCTGATTGCCGCCATCGTTTGGATGGGGGGCATGACCTTCATGCTGCTGGCCTTGCGCCCTGCCACGCTGGCCGTGATGGAGCCCCAGCCCCGTGCCCGCTTAATGGCACAGGTGTGGCAGCGGTTTTTTAACGTGGTACTGATCGCGGTCGTGGTGGTGCTGGCCACCGGCGGGCATCTGTACGCAGGTGCTGCTAAGGCGGCGCATGCATCGGGCAATGGCTTGCCGCTGGGCTGGAACCTCATGGCAGCGTTCGGCCTGCTCATGGTGCTCGTGTTTGGGCACATCCGATTCGCAGGTTTCAAGAAGTTTCAGCGTGCAGTCGCCGCAAGTGAGTGGCCCGTGGCTGCCGCTGCGGCTGCCACCATTCACAAGCTGGTGGTGCTGAACTTTGTGTTGGGTTGGCTGGCCATTGGGGCGGTGCGGCTGTTGCGCTAAACAGGCGGCAAGGCATTGCGCGCCGATTCTGCCCTGGGCACCACAAGGCGCGCCCACCCACGTGGTCTGCACCCTGTTGTTTATGCAAGATAAAAAGACATTAGGGATTTCTATATACGCTTTAGCGAATAATCAAACAATAAACAATTCGTTGTTGTTCAGCGCAGTTTTGCCCAGAATTCAGGCATTCGTGGCCCTTCAGAGGCTGCTTACAGGCCTTTTACTTTTTGGAAAAACTCCATGCACCTCAAGCAAAAAACCAAGTTGGCGCTCGCTGTTATTGCGTTGGCAGCTAGCAATTTTGTAGCAGCACAAACCACTTTGCTCAACGTGTCGTACGACGTGTCACGTGAGTTTTACAAAGATATCAACGCGGCCTTCATTGCCAACTACAAAAAGACCACGGGCAAAGACATCAAGATTGACCAAAGCCACGCGGGGTCCAGCGCCCAAGCACGTGCTGTGAACGACGGTTTGGACGCCGATGTGGTGACCATGAACACCACCACCGATGTCGATTTTCTGGCGGGCAACGGCGTAGTGGCCAAAGACTGGACCAAGAAGTTCCCAAGCAATGCAGCCCCTACCAGCTCCACCATGCTGTTTTTGGTTCGTAACGGTAACCCCAAAGGCATCAAAGACTGGGACGATTTGATCAAGCCTGGCGTGCAAGTGGTTGTGGTCAACCCCAAAACCGGTGGCAATGGCCGCATGGCCTATCTGGCGGCTTGGGGCTCTGTACGTGCCAAGGGCGGAACCGATGCACAAGCCGCGGAGTTTGTGGCCAAGCTGTACAAGAACGTGCCGGTTTTGGCCAAGGGTGGACGTGACGCCACCACCATCTTCTTGCAACGCAATATCGGCGACGCACTGATCACGTTTGAGTCTGAAGTGGTGTCGGTGGACAATGAATTTGGCGCAGGCAAGGTCGACGCGATTCACCCCAGCAGCTCCATCGTGGCCGAGAACCCTGTGGCCGTGGTGGAACGCACCGTGGCCAAAAAAGGGACCGCTGACCAAGCCCGTGCGTACCTGAACTTCTTGTACACCGATGAGGCGCAAGAGATTGCGGCCAAGCACGCCATTCGCCCAAGTAACCCGGCCATTCTGAAAAAGTACGCCAGCACCTTCAAGCCCATCAAGCTATTCACAGCAGCAGACTACTTTGGCTCGTTCTCTGAGGCGCAAAAAGTGCACTTCAACGACGGTGGCCAGTTCGATAAGCTGTACACCGTTAAGTAACTCTGGCCTCCTGCGCGCCGTATCGGCGCGCTTTCTTTTTCGTCTGATCCATGTCCATTGCCCCCACCACCCCCAAGCGTGCGTCTAAGCGCGTCCTGCCGGGCTTTAACCTCACGCTGGGCTACACCCTGTTGTACCTGAGCCTGATTGTGCTGATACCGCTGTCAGCACTGGTCCTCAAAACCTTCACCCTCACGTGGGAGCAGTTTTGGGCGGCTGTGGCCAGCCCACGCGTGGTAGCTGCCTACCAACTCACCTTTGGTGCATCGCTCATTGCGGCCTTGGTCAATGTGGTGTTTGGCCTGCTGGTGGCGTGGGTGCTGGTGCGCTACCCCTTCCCCGGCAAGAAGGTTGTGGACGCCATGGTGGACCTGCCCTTTGCGCTGCCCACCGCGGTGGCCGGCATTGCCTTGACGGCGCTTTTGGCTGACAACGGCTGGATTGGTTCGCTCTTGGCCCCCTACGGCATTCAGCTGGCGTTTAACCGCAACGGCATTGTCATCGCGCTCATTTTCATTAGCTTGCCGTTTGTGGTGCGCACGGTGCAGCCCGTGTTGGAAGACATGGAGAAAGAGCTGGAAGAAGCCGCAACCTGCTTGGGCGCAAGCCGCTGGCAGACCTTTCGCCATGTGATTTTTCCGACCATTGCGCCCGCCTTGCTCACTGGCTTTGCCATGGCCTTTGCCCGGGCGGTGGGTGAGTACGGTTCCGTTATCTTTATTGCAGGCAATATGCCCATGGTCTCTGAAATTACGCCGCTCATCATCATCGGCAAGCTAGAGCAGTACGACTACGCGGGTGCCACGGCAGTGGCCACGGTCATGCTGCTCATCTCCTTTGTCTTGTTGATGCTGATCAACGCACTGCAAGCTTGGCAGCGCCGCCGCTCGGGAGCACAGTCATGAGCGGCACAGCGACCTTACGCACTGCCAAAGCGGGCACCACCGAGCCCGCATGGCTGCGCAACACGCTCATTGGCGTGATGCTGACCTTTTTGTTCTTATTCTTGGTATTGCCATTGGCCGCCGTGTGCACCGAGGCACTGCGCAAAGGCTTTGGTGCGTACTTTGAAGCCCTGAAGGAGCCAGACGCCTGGAGCGCTATTCGCCTGACCTTGCTGACTGCCGCCATTGCTGTGCCGCTGAACTTGGTGTTTGGCGTGGCAGCGGCGTGGGCCATTGCCAAGTACGAGTTCAAAGGCAAGGCGTTCTTGACCACCCTGATTGACTTACCGTTCTCCGTGTCGCCGGTCGTGGCGGGCTTGGTCTACGTGTTGATGTTTGGCGCCCATGGCTGGTTTGGGCCTTGGTTGCAAGCCCACGACATCAAGATCGTGTTTGCGGTGCCCGGCATTGTGTTGGCCACCATCTTCGTGACCTTTCCTTTCATTGCCCGGGAGCTGATACCGCTGATGCAAGCGCAAGGCACCGAAGAAGAGCAGGCGGCCCAGGTACTCGGAGCCACTGGCTGGCAAACCTTTTGGCATGTCACGCTGCCCAACATCAAGTGGGGCCTGATTTATGGCGTGATCTTGTGCAATGCACGCGCCATGGGCGAGTTTGGCGCGGTGTCGGTGGTGTCAGGTCACATCCGCGGCCAAACCAACACCATGCCCTTGCATGTAGAAATTTTGTACAACGAATACCAATCGGTAGCCGCCTTTGCGGTGGCTTCTCTCTTGGCCCTGTTGGCCTTGGTCACCTTGGTCATCAAGTCGTTTGTTGAATGGCAGTTTGAGCGCGAGCAAAAAGCCGCAGCTGCCCTCCCCCCAGAAAAACCCAGCGTTTAACACCATGAGCATCGCAATCCGTAACGTCAGCAAAGAGTTTGGCAGCTTCAAAGCCCTTAACGATGTGAGCCTGGACATTGAGTCCGGCGAGCTGGTCGCCCTCTTGGGTCCCTCCGGCTGCGGCAAGACCACGCTCTTGCGCATCATCGCGGGGCTAGAAACCGCCGACCACGGCAACATCTTGTTCAGCGGTGAAGACACCACCGACGTGCATGTGCGCGAGCGCAATGTGGGCTTTGTGTTCCAGCACTACGCCCTGTTCCGCCACATGAGCGTGTTTGACAACGTAGCCTTTGGCCTGCGCATGAAACCACGCGCCAGCCGCCCCAGCGAGTCTGTCATCAAGCAAAAAGTGCATGAGCTCTTGGGCTTGGTGCAACTGGACTGGTTGGCAGACCGTTACCCAGCGCAGCTCTCTGGCGGTCAGCGCCAGCGTATTGCCCTGGCCCGCGCCTTGGCGGTAGAGCCCAAAGTGCTGCTGCTGGACGAGCCCTTTGGCGCGCTAGACGCCAAGGTGCGCAAAGAACTGCGCCGCTGGCTGCGCCGCTTGCATGACGACCTGCATGTCACGAGCATTTTTGTGACCCACGACCAAGAAGAAGCGCTCGAAGTGGCTGACCGCGTGGTGCTGATGAACAGTGGCAACATTGAACAAATTGGCTCGCCCCAGCAGGTGTGGGACCACCCCGCCAGCCCGTTTGTCTATGGCTTTTTGGGCGATGTGAACCTGTTCCATGGCCGCGCCCATGAAGGCGAAATGCTGATTGGCCAAGACCACCATGGCGTGCGCTTGACCAGCCCCGAGCACAGCGCAGCGCAAAACGCCAAGGCCTTTGCCTATGTGCGCCCCCACGACATCGACGTGCAACCCTACAAAGCGGGCCAGCCAGTGGGGGGCATCGTGGCCAAGCTGGTGCGCGCCATTGTGGTCGGGCCGATTGCCCGCCTAGAGCTGCTGCCTGAAGACCGCAGCGCCGCAGGCAGTGGAGACATCATCGAAGCCCAAATTGGCGCACAAGAGTACAAAGCGCTGGAGCTAAAAGACGGCGACACCGTGGTGCTGACACCGCGCAAGGCACGGGTGTTTACAGCGTAAAGCTTGCCAATGGCCGCGCGCGTGTCTACCCAGCGCGAATGAGCGGCCTGCTAAGAGCGCGTGCGCTTGCTGTTGGTGGTGGCGACACCGGCAAGCAGCACTTCTTGTGCAGCCCGCAAGCCTGACTGGTAAGCACCATGCACCGTCTGGTAGTGCTGTCGCTCGGTCGCTTCCCCCGCAAAGAACAGCCGGCCGTGGATGTTCTTTGCCAAGTCATCCCGCTGCGTCGGCGTCGAACCCAACACATGGCAGGAGTAGGCTCCACGGGCGTAGGGATCGGACGCCCAGCGGGTCACCAATGCGTCCACGGGGGCAGGTATATCTCGCCCGAACATGGACTGCAAGGCCCCCACTGCGCTTTGCACGATAGCGGTGTCGTCCCACTGTTCAATCGCAGTGCCAAAGTCCGCCGCGTTGAAGCCCATCAACACCGGGCGCTTGGTGGGGCGCGCAAAGCTCACCCACTCGGCCCACTGGCCTCCCTGCCCTAGCTTGGGTAGGTAGTTGAGCCAATCGAACTCGCTGTCCCAAAACGTTTGCGGGAACAAAAGGCAGCATTTGTTGAGCACCCCGACGCCAAGGCCGTCGATGGCCGCCTGTTTGCCAAAGGGCAAGGCGGGCTGGAAGTGCACACTGCCCGACTTCAACACCCCCAAGGGAAGGGTCACGACCACGCGTGCTGCCGTAAACACCCCCTGCTTAGTCTCTACGCTCACGCCCGCAGACCCTTGGTCCACGATGGCAGTCACCTCATGCTCAAGCTTGACATTCACCCCTGCGGCCAGATGCTTGACCAAGACCTGGTAACCATCAAGGAACAGCAACTCGTCACCGTCATAGGATGAACCACTGTCAAACCACTGCGCGGACAGCTGGTCCACCGCGCCACCATACTCGTGCTAATAGCTGCTGTTGAGCACATAGTCGATCATGCGCTGCTCCACAGCCGCACGGCGGTCATAGTCCAAAGCGCTGTAGACCAAGGCTTTCAGCGAGCGATCACGTCGGGCACGCCCACCTTGCGCGATCGCGGCTCTGATTTGGGCCCGGATGGATTCGAGCCACCTCTGCTCCGCCGCGCCAAGTTCACCGCCATCACCGCTGTAGACGCCGGCACGCTCTTCGCTGGTCGGCGTCAACCGAGCGCCCATTTGGCGCGCGAGCTTGGCAATCGGGTTGGCGGGCCCAGCGCCGTGAATCCAAGAAGCACCTAGGTCTATCGCCGGCCCTTGCCAATGCGTTTGGGTAAACACACGCCCTCCTATGCGGTCACGGGCCTCCAAGACCAAGACGTCCATGCCTGCGGAACGCAAACGCTGAGCCGCCGCCAGCCCAGACACACCCGCACCAATAACAATGACGCGCCCACCAGCCACGCCGGGAGCCATGGGCTCTGTGAGATCTGTGGGCCGCTGTGTCTGCGCAAACGCCTGCGGTGCCAAGACGGCCCCCAACCCGAGGCCTACGGCGCCCATGGCGGTGCGGCGTCCCAACTCTATATGTCGCATAGCTCCTCCAATCGATCGCTGGGTGATGCGCATGGTTTGTACTGCTTTAGAAGCCTAGGCACAAGGCCATTGCGCTAGCGCATACTCCTAGCCTCTGCATGCAATCGGCCATTTGGCAAGCAACTGGTGCAGTGCGCTAGGCCCTCATTGCCATGGCACGGGTTACTCGTATGCACATTTGCGCGCCCTCGACCAAGGCATTGGCGTTTTGCTTCACGTTATGGCTTGCGGCAATGGGCGGTCACGCTACAGCGCAAGACGAACTAGGCAGTGCGCTCAAGCAGGTGAGCCCCGAAGAAGCGTCCTCGCTGCGGGCCCTATTGGCGGCCCCATTGCCCACAGACCTTGCCGACGGCGCGCTCAAGTCCCTGTTGCGCAGCAAACAAGTTGCCGGAGAAAAACTGGGGGACTCACAAGCTTTGCTAGCGTTGTATCGCAGCTGGGAAAAGCTGATGCCCGCAACGCTGCCGCGCAATAACTTTGCGATCGAGCTCATGCGTGCGGGCGAGATTAACGAAGGCCTACGTACGCGCACTGCAGAGGTGAACCAGACAAAGCCTGGCCCTCGGCAAGAGCATGTGCGTGTGAATTTGGTAGGCGACCTCAAGAACTCGGGCCGCATAGAAGAAGCGGCTCACGTGCTAGCGCTTGCAAACGCAAACATAGCGCTTCTGAAGAAGCAAAAGACCCTTGTGAGCTTGGACACGGTCTACTTGCTGCGCACCGAATCCCGCGCACTGCGCCTTGGCTCTGAGATTCACAGCTACTACGGGCGAAAGGATGCAGCACTGCGACTAGCCATTACTGCCGTAGAGGTGGGGCGCAACGGGTTTGCAAGTGCAAAAGCAGAGACCCGTTTACCCCAAGACGAGCTGCAGAAAGAGGTGCGCTACGCCGCGGGTGACTTGGCCTCGGCGCTGAGCCAGTTGACTATTGCATGGCAAGACGCAGGGCGTTACGGCGATGCAGACCGCAGTTTGCGCCAGCAATTGGAGCTGGCAAAAACAGTGGCCTTGGAGCCCCGCTATTTCAATGAAATTTATGTACGTGCAGCCAGCCTGCGCTTTGACCAGCATGAGTTCGTCTCCGCAGAACGTTATTACCTGCAAGCAGACCAACTGGCTCAAACCCAGGGGCTGGTAGCCAGCAGTCCCACGCGGGTCAACCTAGCGCGCATGCGTATCGCGACGCTCTTGGGGCAGCACCGCTGGAGCGACGCTTTGGATAGGCTCGCCAGCTTGGATGCTGCTGCGCAAAATGATGCACCAGCGGCCAAGCGCTTCCAAATGCCTCTAGAACGCGGCTATACCTATCTTGGCAGTCACACGCACTTGGACGAGGCCGCAACCCTGTTTGAACAAGTCGCACTGGAGCAGGGCAAACGCTACCCACAAGGCCACTTTTACGTGGCACAGGCAAAAGGCCTGCAAGGCGTGGCTTTGTGGAAGGGCGGTGACCCCAAGCAACGGCCACTGGCTCTGACCTTGATGCAAGACGCCATACGCGACTACATGCAACCCGACAACTTCAGCTACGAAGCCGTTGGACTGCGCGCTGACATTCGCGCGCTGATCTTCGCAACTGCTTTGGATGCGACCTTTGCTAGCCCCACGGTGAACCGCATGGACCTGGTTGGGCCCGCAGACTGGGTGCGCGGCGGAGCGGTGCAAGAAGCTGTTGCCGATGCGGCGTTGCGTTCTGCCGCAGTGGAGCCCGCCTTGGCCGAGCTGGTGCGCAGCGCGCAAGACGCTAAAAACACCATTGAGGCCTTGCGCAAAATCTTGCTCGATGATGCATTGGCGCCAGCCGACGTGCAGTCGAAAATGCGTATTCAAGTAAGCGATCTGGAGATCAGCAACAAGCAGTTGCAGATCCAGATTCAGGCCCGTTTTCCCGACTACGCCCGCTTGGTGCGCCCCATGCCCCCCGGGGTCAATGACCTCAAAGCTGCTTTGGCTGAAGACGAAGCTTTGCTCATGCTGCTGCCCACAGAACAGGCCGTTTACGTATGGGCACTCACACGCGATGGCCCGGGGGCTAGCGCGCGTGTGGTGCTGCCACGCACAACCTTACGCAAGCTGGTCAACGACCTGCGGGGGACACTTGACTTTGCCACCATGGGCAATGTCGTATTGCCATTCAACTCGGCTGCGGCCAGCACCTTGTACGAACGATTGCTGCGCCCTGTAGAAGCCGCACTCACCGACAAGCGCCATCTGGTGGTAGCGGCCGGTGACGCCCTAGGGCAAGTTCCCTTTGGGCTGCTTCTGACCAAGCCAACGAAGACACTGGACGCCAACGCACCGTGGCTCATCAAGCAAGCCGCCATCACCCATGTACCCAGCCTAAGCGCCTGGCTCGCGGTGAAACAGTTGTCCAAAGTCGCATCGGCCCCCGACGCATTGGTCGCATGGGGAGATCCCGTTTTTGGCACACACGCCCACGCACTGGCTGCTGCAGACCCCAACGCGCGGGACGTACGGCTGGTGGACTTGGATCAGGATGACGCCAAAGAGTCTAGGCAATACGCCGACATACCCACACTCCCAGAAACACGCGACGAACTCTTGGCGATTGCAAAGGCCTTGCAAGCCGACCCCCAACGTGACCTCCATTTGGGTAACTTGGCCACCAAGGCAAGCGTGCTTGCCAGCAGCAAAGCGGGCGAGCTACAGAAGAAAAAAGTCATCGTATTTGCAACCCATGGCCTGATGGCAGGCGACTTACCACGGTTAACGCAGCCGGCCTTAGCGCTTGCGGCCACCGCGGCGAGCGCGCAGTATCCCCTTGACGCACTGCTGACCCTGGACGACGTGCTCACGCTCAAACTCAATGCCGACTGGGTGGTGCTGTCGGCTTGCAACACCGCCAGTGCCGATGGCAAGGGAGAAGAAGCGCTCAGTGGCTTGGCGCGGGGCTTCCTCTATGCGGGCAGCAGAAGCCTGCTGGTCACCCACTGGGCGGTCGAAAGTGAAAGCGCAAAGTTGCTCACCACCGGCACGCTGACCCACTACGCCACCCAAGCCACCGCCCGCAAAGCCGAGAGCTTGCGCCAGGCCATGCTCAGTGTGATGGCAGACAAGCGTTATAGCCACCCGGCTTTTTGGGCGCCCTACGCCTTGGTGGGAGATGGCGGGCGCTGAAAGCGAGCCATGGTGCTTGCACCCCGACCCCATGTGCTATTTCAGCATTGCATCCATGCCCGTTTTCTTGAAGAACAACATGGCCCCCAAGAGCTTGCGGCCTGCCGGGCGCTTGATGCCTGAGCCGTCTTTGGGGGTGAGCTCTGGCTCGCCGCCAAAGGCTACCTCGCCGGGGTCTACGCTTAAGACGGTGCCATCTACCGCTTGCAGGGTTGCCGCACCGCTGTTGACCTGCAAGTAGGTACCACTGGCGTTGTCGGCCACGGCCTCGTCAGCCACCGCGATTTCGATGTCGGTGCCACGGATTCCAATGGTGGCGGTCTCGGTTTCAAAGGCAACGCGGTGGCGCGCAGGACCACGTCCCGAAACAAAGCGCAAACCGCCTTTGACCATGTGCATGGTTTTCTGGCGCTTGGTCATAGGCCCGTGCTCACGCAAAGTCGTCAGCCGCAAGTTCGAACCCGGCCGCAGCACCATCCGAGCGCCGTCATCAAACCGGATCAGTAATTCGGCTTCGCCCTCACTGCGAAAGCTGTCGCCCTCTTGCACCGCCATGCCAGCCAGCACGGTTTGGGCTTTGTCGCCCCGCTCTAGGTGCAACACACCGTGCACCGCGACCACACGTGCTGCATGGGCCACGCCTACGGCCCCACCCCAACCCATAAGGGCGAGTACCAGGCAGCTCACCACCGAATACGGCTTGAAGGTGCTATGCGGCATAGGGCTACTCCACCTCCACCCGCAATTCGCGCTCCGCCACACGCTGCTTGGCATCTTGGATTTGCAGAATCAGGCGGTGCTTGCCCGGCGGAATTTTTGCATTGTCCAGGGTGAAGCCGTCTTTGCTGACCGTCACGTATTTGGTGATACGGCTGGTGATGTCAATCTTCAAGGCGCCGTACATCACTTTGAAAGTAGAGGGGTCGATCTGGGCATCGCTTTGGCCCTTGAACTCCACCGCAATGGCAAAGGGAGCTTTCACCTTGAGGTCGGCTGTAGGTTCGGGCTTGAGAATGTCAATCACCGGAATAACCGAGCGCGGACGCAAGCCGGGCGCTTCGTCAAATCCCGCCTCGCCCTTGTAGGCTTGCGCCTCCGCTGCGGTGACCAGCCACCCGGCAGATGCTTCAGAAAGAACAGGTGCCAAAGTGCCCTGTGCGCCCACGGGTATTGCGTAAGCAGCTATAGAAAACAGAGCACCCCAAACCAGGGTGCGTGCGCTTGTTTGCATCATTTGACTTCCTCCACTGAAACCATTGCGGCGCCGTAGGCGTCAGAACAGGCGGTATTCTGCTGCCGAGCCGTGACACTCTGGCACACCGGGCTGGTGCCTAGGCGTGAAGTGCTCATCAAAGCACCTAGTTGGGCGCGGCCAGTGGCGTCATTGAGCGAACTCACAAAAGGGCCTGCCTTGTTGGCAGCCAGCGTACTGATTTCGCGCGGTGCGTCTGTGACCATCACCATCACATGGTCTGTGCCAACCGGCCCCCCAGCCGATACACGCCAGTTGGCACGGGGCAGCGTGAGCTTTTGCCCCGCTTCAATTGTGTTGTTGCCGTCCAAATCGTTGGGGAACAACAGGTACACGGACTGGTTGTCAGAACCAGCCAAGGCCACGTACACATAGCCCGCACGGTCAGACTGCACGCTGAATTCCAAGGCATCTTTGCCTATGGTCAGCGTGCTCTTGCCTAGGCTTACCCGCACATTGCGCTTCGCATCGCGCTGGTCCCACATCTGGCGCAGTGCCTGTTCACCCGTGAGGGGCTTGGCCACCACGACCGGGGCAGGTGTTGGGGCGGGCACGGGCACAGCAGGTGCGGCGCTCACAGGCTTGGCTGGGGCCGCTACCAGGGCTTGCGCGGGCGGCGTGGGCGTGGGCGTGGGCAAGCTCACCATGGGCGCAGCACTCACTTGGCTGAACCAGGCAGGCACAAAGTCGGCATTGCCGTTGAGCATCAGGTTATGGGCCTTGTAGTTGGCGTCATTGGCCATGCGCTTGTTGATTTTTTCTTGGGCGCACATGCGAATCTCGTCCATGGTGATGGCGCCTGAGTTGTCCACGTCTTTGGCATCGCGCAGCATGCAGTCGCGCATGTACTGGGTGGCCAGGCCGCCTTTGAGCTCATCGTCAAAGCTCACCTCGTTGTCACGCGAAGCACTGACGTGGATGATGTCTTGGGGCAATGCCCCTTTGCTTTGTGCCTCTACCACCAAGTTGCGGGTTTTGACGTTGACCGGGCGGCCGCACTCGTCGGAAATGTTGGCGAACTTGGGGCGCAGCAGGCCATCGTCATTGGCGTTTGTGAACCCGCGCGTGCGCACGCTAGAGGCCGCTTGCACCACGCCGCCCGAGTGGCAGGCGTCGTACATCACAAACAACTTGTCGGTCTTGTTGGTCATGGGCTTGAGCAGCTCTGCCATCTCGTGGTTGGTGAGCGTACCGCTTTGGCCCCCGTCGTAGGCCAGCAGCGCTTCTACGCAGCCTCCGGCCGTCGCATCTTTGTAGCGGGTGCCATGGCCTGAAAAGTGGATGAATACCCGGTCACCGTCTTGCACCTTGTCGGTGAGCTCGCGCAGGGCTTTGCGGATGTTGTCGCCCGTCGCCTGCTCATCTTGCAGGTACTGAATATTGCCTGCGGGCACTTGCATGGCCTGTGCCATTTGGGTGGCCGACTCTTTGTCCACGCGCGCGCCAGGCAAGGGCGGCGTGTTGGTGTCTGCGTAGCGGCTCACCCCAATGATCAGCGCGTGCCGATTCACCCGGGGTGGCAAGCTGCGCACCCCCAAGGTCAATGCGGTGTTGCCAGCGCTTTCGCGGCCACTGCGCATGCCAGACGCTGCAGAGCTGCCCGCCTGCAGGTCGATAGCACTGGCGCGCACCCAGCCGGTCAGTTTGGCTGCGGCTTTGTCGACCGCGCTGGCTTCTACCAAAGCCCACCCACCCTCCACGCTGAGCAAGCGCAAACTGGTGCCGGCAGGCACATTGCGCAATACGGCGGCTGAACCCAGCTTGTCTGCGCGCAGCTCTGTGGCCCTGACTGCAGTGAGCGCCTGCCCGGCCCCTGGGCTGGACGCTACCTGGGCGCTGGCTGACGTCGCCAGTACCGTGCCCAAGGCCACGGCGCCTAGGGTTCGCAAGAGGGTTTTCGGGCATCGGCGCTTGTGAGCTTGAGTCATGTGGTTTTCCCTGGGTTGTTGTGTGTTGAAGGTGCCGGCACTGCGTGGGCTTGAGGGGCGAGCGCACCGAACGTCGCCCATGTTTGGTACGCGTACTGGGCCAGTTGCAGGCGCCGGCCCGCCAAAAGGGCGGCTTCGCCACCCGCGTGGACGGGAACCATTGGCAAGAGCGAGAGCGGGCCTGCCTGCTGCACCAGGCGCTGGGTTTGGCGAGTCAGTGCAGGCAGCGCACGCTGCAGCGCATCGGGTGGGCCCACCACGGCCGCAAAGCGCGCGAGTTCGGGCCAGCGCAAGGTCGCGGGCCAGACCACGTTGGAGTCGCACACCAGCACACGGCATTCGGGTGCGTGGCGCTCTACCGCATCGATCAGACGGTCCAAGGGCTCTTCCAGCCAAGCCGCATCGCGTCGCAGGGGCCATACCGCCAGCACATCGCCCTGCGGTGGTAGGCACCAATGCACCCGCCGCAATGCACTCCAAAAGCGCAGCACCGCCAAAAACACCAGCCCTAGGGCTGCGGACAAATGCAGGTCAACAAACACGGGGGAGCCATTCAAACTCAGGTAACTGACGCCCAGCAAAGCCGCCGGCAAGGCCAGCAGGGCCGGTGCCAAAGAGGCCGCACTCTTGAACTGCACCCACAAGGCCAAGGCCACACACAAGGCAATGGCCAGCGCCGCTTGCAAACCGCGTGGCAACTCACGCAGTTGGCGCTGGTTCATGGCGTTGTCCACCACCACGGCCAACGCGTCCACCCCGGCATGCATATTGGACAAAGGTGTGGGGTGGATATCGTGCAGGCTCGGTGCAGTAGCCCCGATGATGACCACCTTGCCCGCCAACGAGGGGACCGGCACCCAAGGCGGCTCGCCTTCTGCCTGCATGAACACATCGGCAAACGCAAGGTGGGGATAGGCGTTCGCGCGCTTGGGCCAGACGATGAGGTCGTCTTTGCCGCCTATTCTTTCGCTAGCGCCCACCAGATATGCACCAGCCGCTTCTGAATCTATAGCAGACAGCACACTCAAGGGGAGGGACTGGATGGCGCTGCCGTCGCTCAGTCGCTCGAAGTAGCGGTAGCGACGCAGCACCCCATCATCATCCACATAGCCGTTGTTGTAGCCCAAGCGCCCATTGGCTACCGCCGGCAACCCTGGGGGAATGAGGGCCACAGTGGCTGCAGGCAGCGACGGCTGTGGAGCGCTCCGAGGCTCCGCAAGCAGGGCTTGCAAATGGGGCGCTAGCCACAGGCTGGGCAAGGCGACTTTGCCGATTTGGCTGTCCGCATCATTGCTCTGTGGCAGGCGCACCACCGAGAAGTGGCTATGTACGCTGCGCTTGGCGGCCTCATTGAAGGCCGCGTCTCCCCCCGGACTCAGGCGGTCAGCATCGGAAAACAACACATCCCACACCACCGCTGCGGGTTGCTGGCGCTCAATGTGCTCCAGCACAGTGGCCAAGGTATCTCGCGGCCAAGGCCAGCGGCCGAACTCTTTGCCCATGCGTGCCAATGAGGCTTCGTCAATATCCACCACCACAATGCGAGGGTCTGGCGCAGGTGCCAGCACACGGGCACGCACCATGGCGTCATAGGTGGACTGGGTGAGCCCACCTGTGAACTTGAGCACCAACACATCCAACAACACCCACAGCGCAAACACCAGCACCAAGCCCCACGTGACCCGCCGTGCAGGCAGGGCGCCAATGGCCTCGCTAAAGCGGTCCCACAGGTGCATACCTTAGGTGCTCACAACCGAGGTGCGAACCGCACGAAGCTTGGCAAGTGCAAGGCTCAGTTCAGGTTGACGATGCGCACGCGCCGGTTCTCTGGCGCATAGGGGGACTCGCTATTGGCCAACTCGGTGGCCCCTTTGCCAGCGGCCACCAAACGCTCCTCGGTCACGCCACGGGCCTTGAGGAAGTCGGCCACGGCTTGGGCACGCTGGGCGCTGAGTTTGAGGTTGTAGTCCTCATTGCCTTTGGCATCGGTGTGCCCTTCCACTGCAAAACGGCTACTGGCCAGCTCAGGCGTTAAGAGCGCCTGCGATAAGTTCAGCAACGCTTGTTGGCTTTGGGGCCGCACACGGGCGGAGTTGAAGTCAAACTGAATCAACAGCGAGAGCGACGGACGCTCAGGGGCTTGCGCTTGCGCGCCGCCAGTTGCCTCAACGGCCAAGTTGCGCAAGCTGCGCAGGCGTGGCGGGGTTTTGAGCTGCTGCACCATTTGCTCAGCAGTGGGCGTGGCTACTTGTGCCGATGCGCCTCCTGAGGCACACAGCAATACGGCTAAAAATAGGGCAGTGAGACGCATGGCAGACCTACTTGCTTGGACGCTGCACAAACACAATTTTGTCAACCACGGAGACCCCTTGGGGGTCTGCCTTCAACACGATCTGCGCATCGTAGGCTTGTGCGGGCTTGTATTGGGCGTTGATTGCCGCGGCATTGACCATCTTGCTGGCGTTCCATACCGCACTGATCGCACTGATCAACAAAAACGGGTCTTTAGGCGTGACGCTACCGGGGGGAGGGGTCACCTTCACGGTGCCGCCACCGGCCTCCACAGAGGCCATCCAATGATGCAGCCGCTCAGGCAAAGCACTGGGGGCAATGCGGTCGTAGAACGCCACGTCCACCTTGGGCAACTTGGCGGCTAGCGCGCCCGACAGGTCACGGTCAAAGCCTTGCAAATCTACAAACGCGACTTCGGGCTTAGCTGCAACTGCCGCGCTAGGTGCGACAGGCTGGGTTTCGCAGGCCGTGAGGGAAGCCGCCAAGAGCAGTGTGGTCGCCAACATGGGCACAGAGAAGTGTTTCATTACTTAGGGGTTCCTAGGTTTGCGTGAGGGCACTGGGCCCACCCACTGGGTGGCCGCAGTCTAACGGTGAAGCGGCCATGCTCCAATAGCGAGGCGTGTGTATTACACACGCTTAGCCGTTAAATTATGCGCGGGCCACGTAGCGTTCATGTGAAGCCTGATGCACTAAGCTCGCCATCATTATTTCAGGGGGACTTTTGGGTGGGACATTTTTTGCGATTCATCGCCACGCTGGCCATGCTCTGCGGGTGTGCCTTGCCAGTGCTGGCGCAGTCTGACGATATTGCAGGCGCGTTCAAAGCCTTGACCTCGGAAGAGACAGCCAACTTGCGCTACCGATTGGCCCAACCCCTTCCCGTGACAAAAAATGCCGACACGCTCTCGATGTATATCGATGTCAAGATCAACGCAGCAAAGCGATTGGCAGACTCGGCTGCCTATGAAGTGGTCATGCGAGAAGCCGTGCGTGCCTTGCCGAACAATGCCACCTACAAACACAACTTAGCCTTAGCGCTCTACAGCCGCGGCGACGCCAATCAAGAGGGCAATGACCTCATGCGCCAGGCCATAGTGCTCTTTAGCCCCGTGCATGGCGCTTTTTCCGCCGCTCTGTTGGGATGCGAGTTGTTGCTGCAAAGCAATTTGGAGGGAGCAAGCAAGACCCTCATGGACTCGCGCGAACTCTTGCGCGTGCTCGAACTAGCGCCCGCCAAAGGCAAGGATCAGCGCTTACTCACGCGTGCACAAGGAAAAATGCAGGAATGCACCTCACGCCTAGAGTCGTACAAAGGGCAGCCCCAAAAAGCGATTGAAGCTGCGGAGCAAGCCGCCCATTTGGCACGCCAAGAGTTAAAGCTGGTGCAAGCGGCCAACGACCCCGGGCGACTTAAGGAGCTTTATGCCTTTCAGTCGGTGATCAATGCATTGGAAAGAAAGCTGGGAGCTTATCGTGAGGCTGGGCGTTTGGGCGATGCAGAAACAGCGCTCAAAGAGCTGGTGGAGTTTTCAAGCCGTCATCAATTGCCGCCGGATTTCCTGAGCCGCATCTACCGTACAGCAGCGAACCTACGTTTTTCACAGCGCGAGTTTGCCCTCGCGGAGCAGTTGTACCGCAAAGCAGATGCTGTGCGAGCAAAGCTAGGCGTACCAGAGGCCAGTGTGGAGCGCGCACAAATCTCGCGAGACCTGATGAATAGCCTCAGTGCACAGGGCCGCTGGAAAGACGCCTTCGCGCTACGAACAGGTCTAGACCAACTGGAACAAGCCAACCCTAAGCTACAGGGCAAAACTGGGCTCAACACAGACAACGGTTACTTGTATTTCGGCAATCAACAGTATGCAAAGGCAGCGGTTTTCTTTGCCCGTTCCGTCAAATTCAACCAAGCCAATCTAGGAGAACAACACTTCTTCACCACGCAGGCGCAAGGCTTGCAGGGTGCGGCGCTGTGGCGTGCGGGTGGAAGCGACAACCAAGTAGCCGCCTTGCCTCTGCTGAAGTCGGCGGTGCGGGCCTATATGCTCCCCGCCAATGCCGACAATCTGGAAAACGTAGGCCTGCGCAAAGAATACCGTGAGATTGTTTTCGCGGCCTACTTGGACGCCTTGGCACTCACACCCGGCGAAGACGCCACCCAGGCCATGGGCGCTGCTGACTGGGTGCGTGGCGGTGTGGTGCAAGACGCGTTGAATGACGCCGCGGTGCGCGCCGCAGCGCGCACACCCGCACTGGTGCAGCTGGTGCGGCGCGAGCAAGACATCAAGCTGGAAATTTCAGGCCTGCGCACCCTGTTGAGCCAAGACGCAGGGCAAGCACTTTCCGAGACTCGCGACAAAATCGCTGCCCTTGAAAAAGACCGGCAACAGCTGCAAGCCGACATCAAAACCGCCATGCCGGAGTACGACCGCTTGGTGCACCCCGTGCCACCCACGGTGCAAGAGATCGCAAGCAAGCTCGATAGCAAACAGGCCGTGCTGTTGCTCCTGCCCACCCCGCAGGCAGTCTACGTGTGGGCCGTGAGTGCAGACCGCCCGGCGGCCTTTGTGCGCGCCGACATGGGTGCCGACACGGTGAAGGCATTGGTCAACCGCTTGCGCCAGCAGCTGGACTTTGGAACGCCTGGCAACGCGGGTACCCGGTTTGATGGAGATGCCGCCTTTCAGCTCTACGACACCTTGTTGGCACCGGTAGCGCCCGCCTGGCGCGGCAAAACGCAGCTCATCGTGGCGGCAGGTGGCGCTTTGAGCCAAATTCCCCTCGGTCTCTTGCACACCCGCGCGGGCGGTGGCTTTGACAGCAAAGCACCTTGGTTGATTCGTGATGCAGCCATTGCCCAAGTGCCCAGCCTGTCCGCCTGGCTCGCCCTTAAAACCGTAAGTCAAACCAAGAACGCGGACCCATCCTTTGTGGCCTGGGGCGACCCAGCGTTTCGCATGCAGGCCAGCGCAGCCACTGGCCAAACCACCCTGCGCAGCCAATCCACTGCTAGCAACAGCGCCAATGACCTGGCTCTCGACCTCGACGCCTTGGCCAAGCCCAACGCTTCAGGGCTGCGCTATGCCGATATACCTGCACTCCCCGAGACGCGCGATGAGCTGCTGGCCATTGCCAAAACGCTCAAAGCCAACCCGGGCAGCGATGTGTACTTGGGCGCGCGGGCTACGCGCGAGAGCGTGTTGGCGGCTAGCCAAAGTGGCCAATTGCAAAACAAACGCGTCATCGCCTTCGCTACCCATGGCCTTATGGCAGGTGACTTGCCCAAGCTCACGCAACCGGCTTTAGCCTTGGCTGCCACCGGGGCAGAAGCCCAGAACCCACTGGCACCGTTGCTCACCTTGGAAGACGTGCTGTCGCTCAAGCTCAACGCGGATTGGGTGGTGCTGTCAGCCTGCAACACTGCGGCAGCGGATGGCAAGGCGGAAGAAGCCTTGAGCGGCTTGGCCCGTGGTTTTTTCTACGCGGGCAGCCGCAGTTTGCTGGTCACACACTGGGCAGTTGAAAGCGAGTCCGCCAAGCTGCTCACGACCAGCACCTTCGCCCACTACGCCGCCAACCCCAAAGAGCCCAAGGCCGAGAGCCTGCGCCAAGCCATGCTCAAAGTGATGGCAAACCCCAAATACGCCCACCCCGCCTTTTGGGCCCCTTACGCTCTGGTGGGTGATGGAGGGCGCTGAGGCTTGTTTGGATGGCCGCTGGCTCGCGAAACTGCTTGCTAAGCCCTGGGCATTGAGAGACGATTGGGGCGCATACGGCGGCACTCCACAAGGCCGAGTTCAATGAAGTGGTACGTTCCTATCCGATCAGTTTCTAGCCCATGCAAATCAAGCGTAAGCAGCTATAAAAACGATAGCCCGTATGGATCCTGACGCACAACCCAGTTACTCGCCGTGGCGCTCACTGAAAGTCCGCGCCACGGCTTTCACGCTGCTTATTTTTGTACTCGGCATCTGGAGCTTGTCGTACCTTATCAGCCGCAGTCTGCAAGCTGATATGCAGCAATTGCTGGGTGCCCAACAGTTTTCCACGGTGTCGCTGCTAGCGCAGGATGTGGACGACGAACTGAAGGATTTCTTAGGTGCGTTGGAAGTAGCCGCCGCAAAAATTGATGCTCCCATGATGGCCAATGCAGTGGCACTGCAGACCTACCTTGGGCAACGCCAGCATGCCGCTGCCTTGTACAACGGTGGCATCTTCGTGACCGACACCCAAGGCAAAGTGCTTGCGGATGCGCGAACCACCGCCAACCAGTTCGGCCCCAACGGCGACGAGCGCGACACGTTGGCAAAAGTAGTGAAAGACCGCAAAGCGCTGGTCGGGCAACCGGTGCTAAGCGAAAGTCCCAAAGCCCACATCTTCTCCATCTTCGCGCCCATTCTTGACGCGCGGGGACAGGCAATGGGCGTGCTGGTGGGTGTGGTGGACCTAGGCAAACCCAACTTTCTGGACAAGATCACCCAAAGCGCTTACGGCAAAAGCGGTGGGTATGTACTGATTTCAGCGTCCAGTCGGCGGGTCATTACCGCCACCGACAAGCGCCGCATCATGGAGCCCTTGCCCGCTGTGGGTGTCAACGTGTGGGTAGACCGGTTTGCTGCCGGGTACGAAGGTTCGGCTGTTTCACCCAATCCCAAGGGCGTGAACGTGCTGGTTTCAGGCAAAGGCATTCCGACCGCAGGGTGGTATGTGTTGGCCTCGCTGCCCACGGCTGAAGCCTTTGCGCCGATTGCCAGCTTGCAGCAGCGCATGCTGGGTGCCACACTGTTGCTGACCGTGCTGACCGGCGTGCTCACCTGGCTGGTGTTACGGCGTCAGCTCGCGCCCTTGATGGCCACCGCCAACGCCATGACGGCCTTGGCCCATTCCCAGGCGGTTTCACATGCATTACCGACAGACTCGCAAAGCGAAATCGGCCAACTCGTGGCGGGCTTTAACCATATCGCGCAGACCTGGGCCCAGCGTGAGGCGGCCCTGAAGGCAAGTGAAGAGCGTTGGAAGTTTGCAATCGACGGCGCAGGTGATGGCCTGTGGGACTGGGATATAGACAGAGGGCAGGTGTATTTATCGCCGCGCTACAAAGCCATGCTGGGCTATACCGAGGATGAAATTGGCAACGGCGCAGACGCATGGAGAACCTACCTCCACCCGGACGATGCGGGCAGCGCATTAAGCGCCCTGCAGCGCTACCTCGATGGCGAAACCGATACCTATGAAGCCGAGTTCCGCATGCGGAGCAAGGACGGTAGTTGGCTTTGGATACACGGGCGCGGAAAGGTGGTGGAGCGCGATGCAAGCGGCAGGCCCCTGCGCATGATTGGCACCAACAGCGACATCACCGAGCGCATGGAGTCGCAGGTTCGCCTGCAGATGAGCGAGATCCGGTTTCGCCAAATTCTGCAAGATATTCCCATGGTGGCGGTGCAGGGCTATGGCGAAAACGGCGTGACGCGCTACTGGAACCAGGCCTCCGAGCGGCTCTACGGCTTCAGTGCAGCCGAAGTCCTAGGCCGCACGCTGTTTGACACCATCATTCCGCCAGAAATGCACGACGGTGTACGCCAGGCCATGGGCGAGATGTTTGCCACCGGCACGCCCATTCCCGCTGGGGAGCTGTCACTGCGCCGCAAAGATGGCTCACGGGTGGAGGTATTTTCAAGCCATGTCTGTGTGCAGGAACCGGGGCAGGCACCCGAGATGTTTTGCGTCGATGTGGACCTCACCGAGCGCAAGGCCTACGAGCGGCAGTTGGAGCATATTGCCCACTTTGATGCGCTCACCAGTCTGCCCAACCGTGTGCTGCTGGCTGATCGGCTCCAGCACGCGATGGCACAAACCCAACGCAAGCAAAAGCAGCTCGCCGTGGTCTACCTCGACCTCGATGGCTTCAAGGCCATCAACGACCGCCACGGCCATCAGTTAGGCGACCAAGTCCTGGTGACCTTGGCCCAACGCATGAAAGACACGCTGCGCGAAGGCGACACCATCGCCCGCATGGGCGGCGACGAATTCGTGGCGGTGCTGAGCGATCTGCAAGACGCGCAGGCCAGCGAGTCCCTCTTGGAGCGCATGCTCACCGCAGCCGCTGCGCCGATCCCGTCTGGCGCACTGAACCTACAGGTCTCGGCCAGCTTAGGCGTCACCTACTACCCGCAGGCGCGCGACATCGACGCCGACCAGCTGCTACGCCAGGCAGACCAGGCCATGTACCAGGCCAAACTCTCGGGCAAGAACCGCTACCACGTCTTTGATGCCGAACACGACAGCAGCCTGCGCAGCCACCACGAAAGCTTGGAGCGCATTCGCTTGGCACTTGAAAACCACGAGCTAGTGCTGCACTACCAACCCAAGGTCAATATGCACACCGGCGAAGTGATCGGAGCGGAAGCGCTGATCCGCTGGCAGCACCCCGAAAAAGGCCTACTTGCCCCCGCGACCTTTTTGCCCGTGATCGAAGACGACCCCCTGGCCGTGGATGTGGGCGAATGGGTGATGGACGCGGCACTGTCTCAAGTGGAGCGCTGGCGCGCCGCAGGGCTGGTGCTGCCGGTGAGCGTGAACATAGGTGCACGCCAATTGCAAGGGGTCCACTTCGTGGAGCGCTTGCGCACTATTTTGGCCCGCCACCCTCAGGCACAGCCGGGCTGCATTGAGATGGAAGTTCTGGAAACCAGCGCTTTGGCCGATATGGCGCAGGTCTCGCAGGTGATTGAGGACTGTGCCCAAATGGGCGTGCGCTTTGCGCTAGACGACTTTGGAACCGGCTACTCAACCCTCACCTACCTCAAACAACTGCGCGTGGCCCTGCTCAAAATCGACCGCAGCTTTGTACGCGACATGCTGGACGACGCCGACGATCTGGCCATTTTGCGAGGGGTGATCGGCCTGGCCGCGGCCTTCAAACGCGAGGTCATCGCCGAGGGCGTAGAAACCGTAGCCCACGGCACGGCGTTGCTGCAACTGGGGTGCGAATTGGGGCAAGGCTATGGCATAGCCCGACCCATGCCCCCCGACCAAATGCCCGCCTGGGTAGCCAGCTGGCGGCCTGATGCGGCGTGGCAAAAGAACGCTTAGTGGCGAGAGGGTACTCGGGGGGCTAGGTGGAGGTATAGCGCACGGCGCTCACCGCCACGTCAAGTCGGCAACGGGCTTAGGCTCCGCCGCTTGTTTTAGGTCCACGATTTGACGGCTGCTAAAGGCTGGTATCGGTCCTACAGCTTTACAGATAGCGTTGGTTAAATCATCTCGATTTCACGCTTTAGCAGCTACGAACCGTGGCAAAGCACGATGTGCATGCGTGTCCGGGCGGGGTGTTCTGTTAGTGTGCGCCTTGCTTTTCGACAAGTTTTCCATCTGTGGTGGCAAATGATTTCTTACGAATGTTGCTGGGACAACAGAGCCCATCACCACTTTGGTACCTTACTGATTCGGCTGCAACGACGCCGTTTGTGAAGGTAGTCACCCTCCCTTGGCCCAAGGCACTGCTATTCGCGAAGGACCACGATTCACCCTTGCGGTTGAATAGTGCAACATGGCAAAGCACGTTTGCTGGGTTGCTCGCGCCTTCGTTCTTACCTCCTGGGGAATTCTCGTCAACGCAGTACCACAGGACCACTTGCTCTCGCGGTTCAGACGCGTGGAACATCTGTTCTTCTGTGATAGGCCCTTGTTGCTTTAGGTAGCGCGTCACAGCCGAGGGCATTTTCGTTTGAGCTACGGCATTGGCAGCAAATGTTGCAAAGAGGATGGTCAAGGCCAAACGGATCATGTGCACCCTGCTTAATGTGTGTCGCAAAACTTGCGGCATCTTCACTGATTACTGAAATTGCGAGCGTGGGTTGCGCTACTGCTATGGGGACGATTTTGACTCTATTTCAGTAAGGCGCCCCTTGCTAATCACAAGTCGAACTACCGTCTTGATGCTGGGAAAGTTTGGTGGGTCATCCGGTCCAACCTCTAAGGCATCGATCTCGACCCTGATGTCCTGTGACTTGGGTGCCTGCAAAACACGCGCATTTAGTTTTTCAATCCCGCGCCAGCCTTTGCCGGCGACTTTGATTACGTCAAGCAATCTGTAGTGCGTAGGCTTGGTCTCGGTGTCAGTTTCGAATGCGGCCAAAAACTGAGAATGATTGTTGCCGCCGCCAAAACCTTCAATAGTGAATACGGCCAGTACGAGTTGCCGCCCACTCTGCAATTCGATAGCCTGCGCCATTGTCGCATTGGGGTAGCCGACAGCCTGACTGTCCCTAAGAAGGTCAGTCAATCGTTGAATCTGCAAGAGCAAAGGCTTTTGAGCCAAGGGCGGTCCGACAGCGAATGCAGCGCTAAGCGGACTCACCAAGCAGAGAAGTGTGATCAAGAGGCGCATCATGATGTTTAGCCAACAATGTATGGAGGACCTATTGGATACCACCCAGCTGTGGACATGCCACGAAAAGTCAGCCTTCGCAACACTGCAGCCGTTCCAAGACAGTTTATCTCTGGTCACCTAACAGTGATTTTGCTGCGAATGTTATAGCTACCTGCGCACGCTACATGCGCGCCACAGCCCGTTTTCCTTACAACCCACACCCTCGCAAGATCAGGGACACCACATGTTCGGTGGCTCGGGTGTAGTCGGGGGCTTGTAGGGTGTCGGTGTCGAGGACGGCGCTTACCTGCACGTCGAAGTCGGCGTAGGTTTGGGTGGCGGCCCAGATGGTGAAGAAGAGGTGCACGCTGTCCACAGGGGCCATGCGCCCGGCGTTGACCCAGGCTTGCACCACGGCGGCTTTTTCTTGCACCATACGGCGCAGCTCGGTGGCCAGCAGTTGCTTGATCACGGGGGCGCCGTGCAAGAGTTCGTTGGCAAACACTTTGGACCCATCGGGCCGCTGGGCCGACAAGGCCATCTTGGCGCGTATGTATTGCTCTATGGCGGCACGGGGTTCCGCCTCCAAGGTGATGCCATGTGTGGGCACCAACCAGTCTTCCAAAATGCGCGCCAACACGGCGCGGTACAGCACATCTTTAGAGCCAAAGTAGTAGTGCAAATTGGCTTTGGGCAAGCCACTGGCTTCGGCAATGTTGGCCATGGTGGCGCCCGCGAATCCAGCGCGGGCAAACACCTTTTCGGCGGCAGAAAGTATCAGGGCCTCATTCGTTTGGCGAATGAGGCCCTTGGGGCCTTCAGCGGCTTTGTTCATGCGGGTTGAAGCAAAGCATCGCTGCGGAGCATGGTCTTACTTTTGTGCAGCGTCATAGATGGCGTGGGAGTACGCCGCCTTGCCTGGGTCTTTCTTGATCACTGGGTCGCTGCCACCGGCCAGCAACACCTTGACGGTGCGCTCATAGGCGGCGGGCTCCAGGTAACCAATCTTCTTGGTACCGGCGTTGGTGATCAGCTTGGCCACGTTTTCCATTTGGCGCTTTTGCACCTTCAGGCTGGCGCTACCAGATGTGTCGGCGGCGACCACCGCTTTGGCAGCACCTTCAGGGTCTTTGACGGCAGCGTCCCAGCCTTTGAGTGTGGCTTTGAGGAACTTGCCCATCTTGGCGACGAAGGCTGCGTCTTTCAGGTTGTCTTCCAACACATACAAACCGTCTTCCAGCGTGGCAACGCCTTCTTTTTCATAGAAGAAGGTGACCAGGTCTTTCTCTTTCACACCTGCGTCCACCACTTGCCAGTATTCGTTGTAAATCATGGTGGAGATACAGGCAGCTTGGTTTTGCAGCAGCGGGTCGACGTTGAAACCTTGCTTCAGGATCTTGATATCGGAGTCGGTCTTCAGGCCGAGCTTGCCCATCCAGTTCAGGAAGGGGTACTCATTGCCACCATACCAGACGCCCAGGGTCTTGCCCTTGAAGTCTTTGGGGCTTGCCACGCCGCTGGCCTTTTTGCAGGTCAGCATGAGGCCGGACTGGTTGAACACCTGAGCTACGTTGACCAAAGGCACACCGGCTTCGCGCGCGGCCAGGGCTGAGGGCATCCAATCGACCACGATGTCGGCTTGTTTGCCGGCAATCACCTGGGTGGGTGCGATGTCAGGGCCGCCGGGTTTGATGGTCACCTCCAAGCCAGCGTCTTTGTAGAAGCCCTTGGCGGCGGCCATGTAGTAGCCGGCGAACTGGGCTTGTGGCACCCACTTGAGCTGCACGGTGACCTTATCGGCCGCTACTGCGCCAAAGCTTGCGCCCAGCGTAGCAGCAGCAAGCGCTACTGCCGTGAGGCTGCGCGTGAACTTGGAAGAACGAATCATGAAAGGCTCCTTCTGGGTTAAGTAATCGTCAAAACAACGTACACATCAAACACGGCGCGAGGTCACCCTTCACGCACCGAGGGGTGCCAGAACGCCGCGCGGCGTTCCAACTGCACTAGCAAGGCGTAGGCCAATGACCCGGTCACGGCCGCCACCACAATGGCGCCCCACACCAGCGGCATGTTCATGCGTGCCGCTTCGGTGGAGATACGAAAGCCCAACCCCGAGGTTGGGGAGCCAAAAAATTCCGCCACGATGGCACCAATCAAGGCCAGCGTAGCGTTGACCTTGAGCGCACCAAAAATAAACGGCAAGGCCGCTGGCAGGCGCAGTGCCAGCAAGGTGCGGGTGTAGCTGGCGGCATAGCTGTACATGAGCTCGCGCTCCAACTTGCCCGCCGCTTTGAGGCCCGCCAAGGTGGACACCAGCATGGGGAAAAACGTCATCAGCACCACCACGGCGGCTTTGCTAGGCCACTCAAAGCCAAACCACATCACCGCAATGGGTGCCACGCCCACCAAAGGAATAGCGCTGGTGAGCGAGGCCACAGGCAACAAGCCGCGCTGCAAAAAAGGCATGCGGTCAATGGCCACGGCCACTAAAAAGCCTGAGCCACAACCCAATGCCCAGCCAATGACCACGGCCTTGCCTACAGTTTGCACAAAGTCGCCCCACAATTTGGGCGCGTGGTCCACCATAGAGCCCATGACCAAGCTCGGGGCAGGCAAGAGCACGCGCGGCACATCGAGTGCGCGCACCAAGATTTCCCAAAACAGCACCACCCACACGCCAAACAGTGCGGCTGTGGCCATGCCCACCCAGCGCGCGCCTTGCACTGCAGCCATGCGGTACACGCTGTAGCCCGCCACCAAAGCCAGCAGCAGCATGCCGGGCCAAAACCACATGGAAGTCACGCTCTCTGTCATACGCCCCCCCGGCTGCGCAACACCAAGCGCTCAACCCCCGCCACGATGCCAGTCAGGGCCAGCCCCAAAAGCGCAGACATCACCAAGGCTGACCAAATTTGGGTGGTCTGCCCGTAGTACGAACCCGTGAGCAACCTTGCACCGAGGCCCGCTTGCGCGCCGGTAGGCAGCTCCGCCACCATGGCGCCCACCAAGCCCGCTGCCACACCCACACGCAAGGCGGGGAACAGAAAGGGCAAGGCCGCAGGCAAGCGCAAGAGCCACAGCGACTGCCAGCGGGATGCGGCGTAGGTGTGCATCATCTCGGTTTCAATCTTTTGCGGCGAGCGCAGGCCCTGCACCATGGCCACCGTGACCGGGAAGAAACACAGGTACATGGCAATCACCGCTTTAGGCGCGGTGCCTGCAAAACCCAGGCTGCCCAATATGACCAAGACGATGGGCGCAATGGCCAGCACCGGCACCGTTTGTGAGGCCACGATCCAGGGCAGCAAAGCCTTGTCCAAAGTGCGGCTGTGCACGATGAGTACTGACAGCACCAGCCCCAGTGCCGTGCCCATGGCAAAGCCCAGCAGCGTGGACTGGCCAGTGACGATGACGTGGTAAATCAGATTGCGCGGCGAGTCGATAGGCCACTCGGTCAGGCTCTCATAAAAGTCCATGGCCACTTGGTGCGGTGCGGGCATGAGCGGGCGCTCCATGGTCATGGTGGCCTCGAACAACTCCATCTGGGTGTAGCCCGCTTCTTCATCGAGCACCCGCTCAATGGCGCCTTGCGCATTGAGGCCCCAGGCTGCAACATACCAAGCGATGAGGACCGCCAGTAGCACTACTGCGACTGGCAGCCAGTCGTGCACAAGGCGCTGAGGCAGTGATCTAGTGGTGGCCATCGGCTAAGGCCTCGCGCACTTCGTGGGCCAGCTCCATAAAGGCTGGCGTGTCCCGCAAGCCCAAATGGCGCTCATCGGGCAGCGGCGAATCGATCACTTTCACGATGCGTCCGGGCCGTGGGGACATGACCACAATCTTGGTCGACAAATACACCGCCTCGGCAATGCTGTGGGTCACAAACACGACGGTACGGCGCTCGCGCTGCCAGAGTTGCTGCAGCTGCTCGTTCAGGCGGTCACGCGTGATTTCGTCGAGCGCACCAAAGGGCTCGTCCATCATCAAAATCTTGGGTTCAAACGAGAGCGCACGCGCAATAGACACCCGCTGCTGCATGCCGCCGGAGAGCTGCCAGGGGTACTTGCCTTCAAAGCCCTTCAAGCCCACGCGCTCCAGGTGCTCCATGGCGATGCGTTTTGCCTCCGCCTTGCCTTTGCCTTGGATCTGCAGGGGCAGCGTCACATTGGCCAACACATTGCGCCAAGGAAACAAGGCAGGCGCTTGAAAAACATAGCCGTAAGCTCGGGCCAAGCGCGCGTCATGGGGGCTCACACCGTTGACCAGCACCTCGCCAGCGCTGATGTGCTCAAGGTCGGCAATCACCCGCATCAGCGTGGTTTTGCCGCAGCCTGAGGGCCCGATAAGCGATACAAATTCGCCTTCGGCAATGTGGAGATCGATGTCGCTCAGTGCGTGAACGGGGGTGTCTGCCGTTTGGTAAATCACGCTGGCATTGCGCACCTCTACCGCCGTCCGCTGCTGGAGGTGGGTCTGGCTTGGGGCCGTGCCCAAGTGAGTGGATTCAGAATGGTTCATTGACGCCCAGGTGTGGTAAGTCGCTGTAGTTGCCAAAGGGTTTGCCTGCATAAGCTAACCAATTGGTCAACTTATTCTAGCCATCCATGCGAGTTTCGTGCCAGCGTTTCCACGGGGGTTTACACGGGCGTATTTACCCTCATTGCACCTAGGCAGAGCCGCGTAGTTGCACCATTAGCAGGCAGGTTCGCGCACCCCATGAACCCAAGCTGCATGCACCGCATTGGCGCACGGCATGGGCGCTTGTGGGTTTGCACGTACCATCTTGGACATGGGCACGGCACGGCCAGCCCCTCACCATTTTCAGACAAGGACCGCACATGCCTATTTGGCAAAAACCCATCTCTGTAGACGCCCTCACGCAGTTCAGCCTGAACTCAGCGGTGAGCCATTTGGGCATTGAGTTTTTAGAAGTGGGTGACGACTACCTGGTGGGCCGCGTGCCGGTAGACGCACGCACGGTGCAACCCTTTGGCTTGCTGCACGGCGGTGTGTCCGTGGTGTTGGCCGAGACTTTGGGCTCGTGCGGTGCCAACTTCGCCTGCGCCCCGGGGCACCAAGCCGTGGGCCTGGACATCAACGCCAACCACCTGCGCGGCGTGAAGGCGGGCTGGGTCACGGGCACGGCACGCGCAGTGCATATTGGCCGCACCACACAGGTGTGGCAAATCGATATGCGTAACGACGCTGGCGAGATGACGTGCGTGTCACGCCTCACCATGTCGGTCTTGGGTGCCCGCTCATAGACTTGGCAAAATTAGGCTGTAGCGCCCATCCCTATTGCAGAAGTAGCTACTATTTATATAGCAACCACTTTCAACACACTTATGTCTGACGCTCCCGATCCAGCCCCACGCAAAGAATACACACCACGCTTTGGCCGCCTGCTTGCTGTCTGCGGCTTGGCCGTCGCGTTTGTGGGCTTCTTGGTGTGGTTTGCCAGCACCTACCTAACCAACTGCTGCGGCCCTTCTTGAGCCCGGCATGACACAGCGCTGGCTTTACATAGCTTTACCCAAGCCCAGTAGGCGGGCCACGGGCCCCGGCGTTAAAGAGCTATGGCAACGTCGCCATGAACAGTTAAGAAGACCATGTTCAAACAAACTCTCATCGCCGCAACACTTGTCGTATCCACCTTGGGCGCATTCGCTCAAACCGCAGCACCTGCAGCCCCCGCCGCTAAGCCAGCCGTAACAGCACCAGCAGCAGCACCAGCCGCTGCGGCCAAACCTGCCGAAATGAGCAAAGAAGCCAAGGCGGAAGCCCGCAAGGCCAAGATGGAAGCATTGAAGGCCAAGCGCGAAGCCGCTAAAGCCAAACGTGAAGAAGCCAAGGCCGCGCACGCGAAGGCAAAAGCAGATGCAGGGGTAGCCAAAGCCGAAGCCCCCAAGAAATAAGCGCTAACCCCACGCAGCCAAAAGCCACCTCTGCAGGTGGCTTTTTTACGCTCACAGCACTAGCCGCTAAGCGCTAGCTCGACCGCCGCTTGGGCATCGGCCTTGCCGGGGAGGGACATGGTGTCTTGGGGCTGCGCCTTGGGCAAATGCGTTGGCAATGTCTTACTCAGCCGCGCCCTTGGCCATGCGTTCGCTTTTCCAGTACACGTCGTCACCCACAGTGCCGTCGGTGCGGTGGCGGTTGAGCACGCGGGCGAGTACAAACATCAAATCCGACAAGCGGTTGAGGTATTGGCGCGGCGTGTCTTTCAAGGCCTCTTCGTTGCCCAAGGCCACCACGGCGCGCTCCGCACGGCGGGCGACGGTGCGGCACACATGGGCCAGCGACGCAGCGCGGCTACCGGCGGGCAAGATGAACTCTTGCAGGCGTGGCAGATGGGCGTTGTGCTCGGCCAGCGCCTCGTCCAAGGCCAGCACCGCTTCGTGTTTGAGCAACTCATAGCCGGGAATAGAGAGCTCTCCGCCCAAGTTGAAGAGCTGGTGTTGCACCTCTACCAGCAGGGTGCGCACGCCTTGCGGCATGTCTTCGCACAGCAGGACGCCGATGTGCGAATTGAGCTCGTCCACCTCGCCCATGGCGTGCACGCGCAAGCTGTTTTTAGAAACCCGGGTGTTGTCACCCAGCCCAGTGGTGCCATTGTCCCCAGTGCGGGTGGCGATTTGTGTGAGTCGGTTTGCCATGGCGCCATTGTGGCAGCAGCTACAAGTCCTTACGCTATGGCGGCTTGCCGGGGAGTGGACCCCACGCCATACTGCGCCGCATGGACCTACGCAGAACTTCATGGAAGACCTTGGCGATGCTGCTGCTCAGTGCCAGCGGCACTGTGTTGGCCCAGCCCAGCACAGACAGCCCCACCCTACAGTACGACCGCTACAACACCGCTCAACTGGAGGCCGTGTGCGAGGCCACGCCACCCAACGCCTACGCGAGCGGCATGACGGACGGGGCATGGTTCTCGTTTCCGGGCGCAGGCAGAACCTACTACTACCGCTCGGCCTGCTACATGGAGTTGGTGCGGCGCACGGGCCGCGCCGACCTGTGCCCCAAAGTGATTGAACGGCGCTCTCTGTGGGGCGACGGATCAAGCCACTCACCGCAGCGCTGCCAAGACGTGGCAAAGGCTTACCAAGCGCGCCAAAAGCAAGACGCGCTGGACTTGGCAAGCTATGCGCAATCGGTCGCGGGGGCTTTCAAAATCACGGGCTTTAAGGTGACGCCCTTGCCCAACCACAACTGGCGCTTAGAGGTGCGCACCGAGGGCACGCGCGCTGGCAACTACGTGCTGGAGGTCAAACAGATTCGCGACAACAAAGTCTTGCACCGCGACACGCGTGCGCTGTCCCAGCCACAAACATGGGCGTGGGAACTGGAGCGCGCAAGCGTGCTGGGCACCACGCCTTTGCCCAATATTTTCCCTATGGCAGTGAGCATGACATTTCAAGTTCCCGCAAACGGATCTCGGCCTGCGGGGGAACACATCACCGTCATCCAAAACTTCACGCTGTCAGCCGAATAGCGGGGTGCCCTGGGCGCTGCCAGCCTGGCGTCAGCCTTTCGCGGCGCGTGGGTTCTTAGAATGGGTAACGCAGCGGCCTTGCGCTGCAACCACACCGGAGTCTTGCTATGAACACCCCTCACCTCCCGCCCCTGCTGCCTGAAGTTGCGCAACGCCCTGTGCCTCCCGCGTTTTTGGCGGCCTTGCAGGCGCGTTTTGGTGAGCAACTGTCTACCGCACTGGTGGTGCGCGAGCAGCACGGGCGCGATGAATCGGCCTTTGACGTGCCGCCGCCCTCGGCCGTGGTGTTTGCGCAGAACACACAGGATGTGAGCGATGCCGTCACGCTGGCCGCGCAGTACCGGGTACCGGTGATTCCCTTTGGCGTGGGCTCTTCGCTAGAGGGCCACTTGCTGGCCGTGCAAGGCGGCATCAGCCTGGATGTGAGCCGCATGAACCAGGTGCTGTCCATCAACGCCGAAGACCTGACGGTGACGGTGCAGCCCGGCGTGACACGCAAGCAACTCAATGACGAGATCAAGTCCACTGGCCTCTTCTTCCCCATAGACCCGGGCGCGGACGCCACCATTGGCGGCATGAGCGCCACCCGTGCCAGCGGCACCAACGCGGTGCGCTACGGCACCATGCGCGAAAACGTGCTGGCACTGGAAGTGGTGACCGCCAGCGGCGAAGTCATCCGCACCGGCACGCGGGCCAAGAAAAGCAGCGCGGGCTACGACCTGACCCGCCTGATTGTGGGCAGCGAAGGCACGCTAGGCGTGATCACCGAGGTCACCGTCAAGCTCTACCCCTTGCCCGAAGCGGTGATGGCGGCCACCTGCTCGTTCCCCACGCTGGCGGATGCGGTCAACACCACCATCCAAATCATCCAAATGGGCGTGCCGATTGCGCGCTGCGAACTGCTGGACGAAAACACCATCCGCATGGTGAACGCGCACTCCAAGCTCAGCCTGCCCGAGAGTTCCATGCTGCTGTTGGAGTTCCACGGCTCGCCCGATGGCGTGAAAGAACAGGTGGCGCTGGTGCAAGACATTGCCAACGAACACGGTGCCGCCGCCTTTGCCTGGGCCGAGACGCCCGAGGAGCGCACCCGCTTGTGGACCGCACGGCACAACGCCTACTTTGCGGGCGTGCAGTCCCGCCCGGGCTGCAAAGCCATCACCACCGACACCTGCGTGCCCATCTCCCACCTGGCAGACGCGCTCTTGGACAGCGTGACCGAGGCGCGCGAGGCCGGCCTGCCCTACTTCATGGTGGGCCATGTGGGCGACGGCAACTTCCATATGGGCTACCTGATTGACCCCAACAAACCCGAAGAGCGCGCGCTGGCCGAACAACTCAACCACCAGCTGGTCACCCGTGCCCTCAAACTGGGCGGCACCTGCACGGGCGAACACGGCGTGGGCCTGCACAAACAGGGCTTTTTGGTGGAAGAGACCGGCAACGGGGCCGTGGAGATGATGCGCACCATCAAGCGCGCACTAGACCCGCACAACATCCTCAATCCGGGAAAAATCTTTACGCTATAAATTCAATAGTTGCTTGCGCTTATTCCGTGGGCGCAAAGGGCTATTTTCTCGCATGTAATTCCGCCCTACCGAGCACGCGCACGCCACCCGGCACCACGCGGGCGCGGTGTCGCCCGGTGTAGAGGATGAATGTCGGGCGGGCAAGGTGCTGCATCACTCTTCCAAATCCTCTTTGCTCGCCTTGAAGTTGCTGTCCACAAAATACGGCCCGGGCTTGGGCAAAGGCCAGCCGCGCCGGGTGGTCCACTGGGCGATGTCCTCAATCGGGCCGGGGGCTGCGCCATCGGGGCATTCGTGCAGGCAGACCCAGCGGTCGCCAAACTTGCCAATCACGGGGCGCACCGGGTCATCAAACCCGGCCCAGCCGACGAAGTGCCCTATGGTGCCCTTCTTGCCCACTTTGTCGTGGTAGCTGGTCACATCGATATAGGGTTGCACAAAGCCTTTGGGGTTGGGCTTGTATTGGCTGCTCTCGTCCAGACCGGGGCAGGTAAGGCGACCTTTGTACATGCCGGGTTCAAAGCCACCTGCGCAGAGGCCTTGGGCGTCGGGCACTTGACCACCAAGACCGGCCACGCTGACCGGGCGTTTGAGTTGGTAAGTCCACTCGCGGCAGCCGAAGATGCCTTGTGCTTGCGGGTCTAGGACTTCTTTGACATCAAACTTCTTGCCGGGGGTGAACACGCGAGCACTGCTGTTGACGCCATAGCGGCCATCATCAAACCCAAAGCACAGCGCGGGCGTGACCGACTCCCCCAGGGGGCCGGGCAGGTAGTCCCACCACTCGCCCAAGTAATACCAATTGCTGCCGGGTTGCCCATTGCCTTCGTACAACTGCACGTTTCGACGGTTCTCTGTATCCAAGATTTGTTTAGCCATCAAAGGCTTGGGCGCGATGTGGGGGCTGATGAGCTGGCCGGTGCGATCAAACTGCAAGACGAAGAGGCCAAAGTCGCTGTAGGTGTTGTTGAAAACTACATCGTCTTGCTGGGCATAGGGCTGGCCTTGGAACGGCAAGACAGGTGCGACATATTCCTTGTAATCCCTGAATGCGGGTGAATGTTTTGCCTCCTTTTGTGCGTTGTCCTTTTGGGCGTATTTGTCAGCATCACTCGCAAACTTGTATACCTCAATCACATAGCGCACCGTCCATGGCTTCTTGAGCCATTCGTACCGCAACATCGAGTATTTGGGCGGGGCTTGCGCTGCTTGGTTTTGTGCCCGCGCCGCTTGCAGCGCGACCACCGCTATACACAGGCCCAAGCTCACCCACACCAACACCCTATGCAGTTTCATTGCTTGCATGTCGGTGTTCCTCAAGGAAGCAAATACGCATCCACTGCGGTCACATGCAGGTGGTTGCTCTTTTTTTGATAGCTTCTTGTCCATATTCCACCAGCGCAATCGGCACTTATTGCATGTAGAAGGCCAGTTCCAGGCAGGTGCACCCCACCCCGCACCACTCTGGCGCGGTGGCCACCGGTGTGTAGACGACATGTCGGGCGGGCAAGGTGCTGCATCACTCCTCCAAGTCCTCTTTGCTCGCCTTGAACTTGCTGTCCACAAAATACGGCCCGGGCTTGGGCAGGGGCCAGCCGCGCCGGGTGGTCCACTGGGCGATGTCCTCAATCGGGCCGGGGGCTGCGCCATCGGGGCATTCGTGCAGGCAGACCCAGCGGTCGCCAAACTTGCCAATGACGGGGCGCACCGGGTCATCAAACCCGGCCCAGCCGATGAAGTGGCCTATGGTGCCCTTCTTGCCCACTTTGTCGTGGTAGCTGGTAACGTCGATGTAGGGCTGTACAAAGCCCTTGGCGTTGGGCTTGTAATGGCTGCTCTCGTCCAGACCGGGGCAGACTAGGCGGCCTTTGTACATGCCGGGTTCAAAGCCGCCTGCGCAGAGGCCTTGGGCGTCGGGGACTTGGCCACCAAGGCCTGCCACACTGACCGGGCGTTTGAGTTGGTAAGTCCATTCACGGCAGCCGAAGATGCCTTGTGCTTGCGGGTCCAGGACTTCTTTGACATCAAACTTCTTGCCGGGGGAGAACACTCGAGCGCTGCTGCTGACGCCGTAGCGACCATCATCAAACGCAGAGCACAGCGCGGGGGTCACTGACTCTCCCAAAGGGCCGGGCAGGTAGTCCCACCACTCGCCCAAGGCATAAAAATTGCTGCCAGGTTTGCCATCGCCTTCAGACAACGCGACCATGGTGCGGTTCTCGCCATCCAGCGTTTGCCGGGCCATCAAGGGCATGGGCGCGGTGTGGGGGCTGATGAGCTGGCCGGTGCGGTCAAACTCAAACGCAAAGAGACCCAAGTCACCGTACATGCTTCCAGACAGTGGATTCCTTTCACTGGCATAGGCCTGCCCTTGGAACGGCAAAACAGGGGCTACATATTCCTTGTAATCCCGAAACTCGGGCGAATGCTTGGCTTCGCTCTTGGCGTTGTTCTTTTTGGCATATTTATCCATGCCTTTCGCAAGTTCATCCACCTCAATCACATAGCGCACCGTCCATGGCTTCTTGAGCCATTGGTACCACGCTTTGTCGTACTTGAGGGGGGCTGGTGCTGCTGCAGAGTCCTGCGCACGCGCCGCTTGCAGAGCACAACCCGCCATGCACAGGCCCAAACCCACCCACACCAACACCTTACGCAGTTTCATTGCTTGCATGTTGGCGTTCCTCAAGGTAGCAAATACGCATCCACTGCGGTCACATGCAGGTGGTAGCTCTTTTTTTGATAGCTGCTTGCCCATACTCCACATGCGCGATTCGCCTTTTTTGCATGTAGAAGGCCAGTTCCAGGCAGGTGCACCTCACCCCGCCCTGCGCGGGCGCGGTAGCTCCCGGTGTAGAGGATGAATGTCGGGCGGGCAAGGTGCTGCATCACTCCTCCAAGTCCTCTTTGCTCGCCTTGAACTTGCTGTCCACAAAATACGGCCCGGGCTTGGGCAGGGGCCAGCCGCGCCGGGTGGTCCACTGGGCGATGTCCTCAATCGGGCCGGGGGCTGCGCCATCGGGGCATTCGTGCAGGCAGACCCAGCGGTCGCCAAACTTGCCAATGACGGGGCGCACCGGGTCATCAAACCCGGCCCAGCCGATGAAGTGGCCTATGGTGCCCTTCTTGCCCACTTTGTCGTGGTAGCTGGTAACGTCGATGTAGGGCTGTACAAAGCCCTTGGCGTTGGGCTTGTAATGGCTGCTCTCGTCCAGACCGGGGCAGACTAGGCGGCCTTTGTACATGCCGGGTTCAAAGCCGCCTGCGCAGAGGCCTTGGGCGTCGGGGACTTGGCCACCAAGGCCTGCCACACTGACCGGGCGTTTGAGTTGGTAAGTCCATTCACGGCAGCCGAAGATGCCTTGTGAGTCGAGGACTTCTTGAACACTGAATTTTTTGTCTGGATTGAACGCACGGTAACCGCTGCCCAATCCATACCGACCGTCATCATGTGCTGAGCACAGGGCGGGCGTGACCGACTCCCCCAAGGGGCCGGGCAGGTAGTCCCACCACTCGCCCAAGTAATACCAATTGCTGCCGGGTTGCCCACCGCCTTCGTACAACTGCACGTTGCGACGGTTCTCTGTATCCAAGATTTGTTTAGCCATCAAAGGCATGGGCGCGATGTGGGGGCTGATGAGCTGGCCGGTGCGATCAAACTGCAAGACGAAGAGGCCAAAGTCACCGTAGGTGTTGTTAAAGCCAGGATCGTCCTGGTTGGCATAGGGTTGCCCTTGGAATGGCAAGACAGGAGCCACATATTCTTGGTAATCCCTGAACTCGGGCGAGTGCTTGGCTTCGCTCTTGGCGTTCTCCTTTTTTGCGTATTTAATGAGTGAATTGGGGCGTAGATATACCTCAATCACATAGCGCACCGTCCATGGCTTCTTGAGCCATTCGTACCGCAACATCGAGTATTTGGGCGGGGCTTGCGCTGCTTGGTTTTGTGCCCGCGCCGCTTGCAGCGCGACCACCGCTATACACAGGCCCAAGCTCACCCACACCAACACCTTACGCAGTTTCATTGCTTGCATGTCGATGTTCCTCAAGGTAGCAAATACGCATCCACTGCGGTCACATGCAGGTGGTTGCGGTGGATGAACTCATTGGTTTTTTCGGCCGGCTTTACGTCCCCCTGCAGAGTAGTGACCTGCGTCTTGGCCGATGTGCTAGGGGTCACAAAGTTGGCGCTGGGCTCAACGGCGTCGCGGGTGTCGCTATCCATGATGAAGGGATCAAAAATCTGCTTGATCAGCGGGTTGATGCGCAAAGCCTTCTCGAACTGACCGGCCAAGGTGGCACCATGTTTATCCATGTAGCTTTTTTTCGCTTTGGCATGTTTGGATTGGGCCAGGCCTTTTTTATCGTTATTCGGTAGTGATGAGCAAGCCGTCTTGGGCGCGGATAGCGCCGTGGCCATCCGTGCGCAGCTCAAAGCCTTCGCCCCGGTGTTCTTGGCGGCCTGCCCTGCTCTCTATGCGGGTGATGTGGCCTAGGCTCAAGCTGCTGTGCTGGTGGTCGCTCTTGGCCTGCACCTGGATTTGATCTGCGGTGTCGTCCAAGAGCACATGGTTGCTTCTTCCTGCGGCGGCGTTGCCTTGGCCTGCGGTGAGCTCGCGGCTACGCATACCACTTAAGGCTTGTTGGCCGGGCAGCTCCCAGGGAGGCTGGTTGTTCTGGTTGTAGACAGAGGCGATAACGATGGGTTTGTCCGGGTCGCCGCCTTCAAAGCTCACCAGCACTTCTTGCCCGATGCGGGGAATGTGGATGGCCCCTAGCTGGTTGCCCGCCCAAGGGCTTGCCACCCGCACCCAGCAGCTGCTGCGTTGGTCGCGCGCGTCGTGCCTATCCCAGGGGAAGTGCACCTTGACGCGGCTGAGGTAGTCGGTGTGGTGGTTGGCCCCTGCGGGGCCGACTACCAAGGCGCTCAAGGGGCCGGGGATCAGGGGTTTGCTCTGTGTGCCGTCAGGGCGCAGGGCGATGGTGCTGGGCTGGACCTCGAATTCGGTGTGGACGCGCCACTTTCCTTGGGTGGTGTCTTGGGTGTTGGTGCTACCTGTTTTGTGCTCACTCGGGTTTTCTATGTCGAGTGTGGTGTGCAAGACGATGTATTCGGTGTTGGCGCTGGTCTGGGGGTGCTCGGCCAGGGTGAAGCTGCTGCCGGGCACGATGCCGCGGATGTGGCCGGCACCTCGGGCGCGTAAGGCCCCCTGGCGCAGGGCTTGCAGGCGCAAGCGAGCTAGGTGTTGGCCTTGGGGTTCGGTCTGGTTGGCGGCACTGTTTGCGCCTGCATTGGGCTGGCTGTAGTCGGAGGAAGAGAGGGAGGTGTTTGCTCCACCACCTGCTCCACTGTTCACTCCGCTGTTCCCTCCCCGCCAGAGGTAGATCTGGTGGGCCGGGTGATTGCCTGCATGGTCGCTGCTGGCTTGCACCGCCAGGCTGGCCTGGGGGCGGGTGTAGTCGTAGTCGGCACTGGCGTAGGCGCTGGCAGTCAGGCGCTGCACCGGGCTGAAGCGGTGGATGTACTCGCGGTCGGTCTTGTGCCCCAGCGGGTAGTAGGGGATGGTGTGGTAGGGGTTGAGGCCGGGATCAGCGCTGTTTTGTTGCAGGTCTTGTTGCCGGATTTGGAAGGCGCCGTTGTGGTCGCTCCAGATGAGGCGGTGGGCCTCGCCGCTGTGCTCGAAGTGGTAGTTGATGCCCCACTCTTGCATGAGCCGGGTGATGAATTGCAGGTCGGTTTCGTTGTACTGCACGCAGTAGTCGCGCACGGGGTAGCTCTCTAGGAGCCTCTTGGTACTGGGCTGGGGGTAGTTGGCCAGCACGTGTTCGATCACGTCGACCGGGCTCATGTCTTGGAAGACTTTGCAGTCGCTCTTGAGCCGGGCCTGGGCCAGCCAGGGCTCCAGGGTGAGTTGGTAGACGCGCTGGCGCGGGGTTTCTTGAATGAGGGTGGCTGCGGTGATGAGGGCGCTGATTTGGCGCTCTCCGCTGCCTTGGTGGGGGGTGGCGAGTTGGCCCTTGACGACCCCACCGATGCTGCCCGCCTCAAACGTGCCCATGCCTTCGAGCTGGATGTGGCAGCTAATGGCCTGGCCCATGAGGGCTTGGAGGTCCAGCTCTACCAGGCCACCCGGGACCGAGGTGTCCGGGGTTTGCAGGGTGAGTTGGTAGCGAAAGAGTTGGTTGATGCCTTCGTGGCCTTCCAAGCGCACGGCTTGAAGTTGGGCGTGACCGGCTTGGGCCTCTAGGCTGGCGCTGCTAATGGTGAGGATGCGCTCTGCGGGGATGAGGGTGGTGGTGGGCATGGCTTAGCTCCGTGGCTTATCCGTGGTGGACCGGGCCAAGGTTGCGCAAGTGAATGCGCGTTGAGTCGTTCGTTGCATCGTTAGCCCCTTCATTCAAATACCGCACGCGGTAAAAAGTAGCCACCGCCCTCGCGCCGCCCGCTGAAGCCGATGGCTTTGAGGCCGCCTTGCAGCAAACCTAGGTCTTCATCGCGCATCACCGGATGCAGGTCGCAGCGGTTCTGTCGCAATCAGCCATTGTGAGGAAGCTAACGGCGTGTCTTTGTAAAAACGGCTTTGCAATTGCTGTTGAGTGCTTTGCTATGTGTGCGCCCGCTGGTACGCAGCTTGCCCCTTGCGCTTTGGCCATTTGGAAGAAATGATGCAAGCGCGTGGCGTCTTGGGACGACGGATCAGGGGCGAGCTGTCTTCAGAACTACCCGTTAGCGGCAATTGCTATGGTTTGTATAGCTGCTTGCGCTTATTCCGTGGGCGCAAAGGGCCATTTTCTCCATCGCAGGCCCTGAAATGACGCCACAATGGCGCAGGCCTGGCCGATAATGCAAGCACTTTTCAACCCGCCTATGCACATGCCTTTTGCCTTACGAAGCACTTTGGCCGCCGCACTGTCATCCTGGGCGCTCGTGGCGCTGGCCCAAACCCCGGCGGCAGACAACCTGAGCTACGACGCGGCGTGGAGCTTGGTCAAAGCCAACTCCGACAAACTGGCCGCTGCCCAAGCCGCCGTGGACCACAAAACCCTGCAAGGCCAAGGCCTGAGCGGTTTAGGCGGCCCCAGTGTGGCGGTGAGCGGCGCGGCCTACCACTACAGCGCCAGCCTGGATGTGAGCCTAGACCCCATCAACCGGGGTTTGGCGCAGGCCACGCAGATGCTGCCGCCGCCCCTGCAGCGCCTGCCCATTCCGGCGAACCCCTTCCCCTCCAACTACACCTACAAAAAAGAAGACAGCAACACGACCGCCTCCGTGTCCGCCACTTGGCCTTTGTACATGGGCGGCGCCAGTGATGCGGTGCGCGGCTTGGTCAACGCACAGGCCCAAGAGGCCCAGGCCGACGCCTTGCGCACCCGGGATGAGCTGGCCACACTGCTGGTGCAGCGTTACTTTGGCGCGCAACTGGCCACCAAGGCGGCGCGCTTGCGCCAAGCGGCCTTTGCCAACGTAGAAAAGCATGACCAAAGCGCCGAGCGCATGCTGAGCGCTGGCGTCATGGCGCGGGTCGAGCGACTGCAAGTGCGTGCTGCGCTGGAAGAGGCCAGGCGCAACGCCCAGAAAGCCCAGGACGACGCCGAGTTAGCCACCATTGCACTGGCCCGCACCTTGCGCGCCCAAGGACCTGTGCCACAAGCCGCAACACCCTTGTTCTTGAATTCCCAGCCCCTACCCGGTTTGGAAGGATTTATTGACGCCGCCTTGCGCCAGCACCCGGGCTTGGCCAAAGTGGCGGCCAAAAAGGCCCAGGCAGAGCGATTGCACGACGGGGAAGACGCCTTGCGCAAGCCCCAGGTATTTGCCTTTGGCCAGCACCAGCTCAAGGAAAAAAATGCCGACTGGGTGGCGGGCGTGGGCGTGCGCTGGAGCCTGTGGGACACCATGGATCGCACATCCTTGTCGGCCGCGACCCAGCAACTGGTGGTGCAGGCCGAGCGCAGCGACGCCCAAGCCCGCAGCGACATTGCCCTGCTGGTGGAGCGCAACTGGCGCTTGGTGGACCAAGCCCGCCGGCAATACCTGGCGCAGCAGCCCAGTGTGGATCTGGCGCAAGAGGTGCTGCGCCTGCGCACCGCCGCCTTGGCCCAAGGCACCGGCACCGCGCTGGAGCTGTTAGACGCCGAGACCCAGTTTGCCAAGGTGCACACCGAGCGCGCCCAAACCGCGTACGACTACGCCGTGGCCTTGGCACAGCTTTTGGAGTCGTGCGGGCTCAGTGAAGACATGGGCGCTTACGTGGCGCGTGCCGATATTCGGGTGGAGTGAGTATGAAAAAAACTGGACTGATAGGCGCCGGCGCAGGCCTGCTGGTGGTGGGACTGTTGGGCTATGGCCTGTGGAAGGCCGGACAGCCCGCGCCTGAGGTATTCCAGGGCCAGATGGAAGCCCGCGAAACCGATATTGCCGCCAAGGTGCCCGGCCGCATTGCCGAGATCTTGGTCAAAGAAGGCGACACCGTGGCGGTAGGGGCCGCGTTGATCCGTATGGACAGCCCTGAGGTCAATGCCAAGCTGGCCCAGGCCACTGCCGCGCAAGATGCGGCACAGGCTGTAGCCAACAAGGCGGAAAAAGGCGCGCGCCCGCAAGAGATTGAAATGGCGCGCATGAACTGGCAACGCGCACAAGCCGCCGCCGAGCTGGCGAGTATTTCCTTCAAACGGGTGGATGGCTTGGCGCGTGACGGCCTGCTGGCCGCACAAAAGCGCGACGAAGCGGAGGCCAACTTCAAAGCCTCGCGCGATGCCGAAATTGCCGCCCGCGCCCAGTACGACATGGCCCGCAGCGGCGCGCGCACCGAGGATAAAGCCGCAGCCCAAGCGCAAGCCCGGCAGGTAGCCGGGGTGGTGGCAGAGGTGCAAGCGGCCAAGGCAGAGACCGAGCTCAAAAGCCCGGTGGCCGGCGAGGTGGCCAAGGTCCTGGCCAAGGTGGGTGAAATATCGCCACAAGGCGTGGCTGTGGTCAGCTTGGTGGACCTCAAAGACCAGTGGGTGGTGCTGAACGTGCGCGAGGACAAGCTGCAACGCTTTGCCATTGGCAATGCATTTGATGCGACCTTGCCCGCCTTGGGCAGTGCTGCCGCACCGGTGCGTTTCAAGGTGTTTTACAGCGCGGCCCTGCCCGACTTTGCCACCTGGCGCGCCACCCGTGGCGGCCAAGGCTTTGATGCCCGCACCTTTGAGGTACGCGCCCGCCCCGCCGCGCCCATTGCGGGCGCTCGCCCGGGCATGAGTGTGCTGGTGCAGTAGCGCTTGGGCCCGTCCAGCATGGCTAACCCCTTGGGCTTGCTGCAGGCCTTAGCCGCCAGTGCACGGCGCGAGGGCGCCCTGTTGCTACGCCGCCCGTGGGACTTGGCCTTCATCAGCTGGGTACCGCTCTTGGGCGTGGCCTTGGTGTGGTGGATTTTTTCGGCCGGCCAACCCCGCGCCCTGCCCATTGGCGTGCTTGACGCCGACCACAGCAGCATTTCCCGCCAGCTGACCCGCTTTTTGGCGGCTACGCCGGGCCTGCAAGTGGCGCAGCAGTTCAACAGCACCGCAGAGGCCGAGGCCGCCCTGCGCACCGCCCAGGTGTACGGCGTGGTGCTGATCCCGCGCGATTTGGCGCGTGACCTCAAACAAGGCCGCGCAGCGACCGTCACCTTGCTGCACAACGCGCAGTTGGGCACGCATTCCAGCCTGATCCAACGCGATGTGCGCAGTGCCGTGGGCACGCTGTCCGCCGGCATCGAAATGAGCGCGCGCACCAAGCGTGGTGAGCCCGCACACAGCGTACGGGTGGCCATGGAGCCGCTGCGTGCGGACCTGATTACCCTGTTCAACGCGTCCACCGACTATGAGCAGTTTCTAGCCGCCGCGCTCATCCCCGCGCTGCTGCACATCTTGGCCATGGGCGCAGGGGCCTGGATGGTGGGGCGCGAGTTGCGCGACCGCAGTCTGGCGGATTGGTTGGGCCCGCACGCCGCGTGGCCCCAAGTGGCGGGTGCCTTGCTGGGCAAGCTGCTGTGGCCCTGGCTGGGCTTGGGCGGTGTGGCACTGCTCGCACTGTGTGGCATGACCTGGGGGCGCGGCTGGCACCCGGCGGGCTCGGTGCTGTGGACGGGCGTGGCACTTGCGGTGTTTATGGCTTTGTCGATTGCCTTGGGGGCATGGGTGGCAGCGCTCACCCGTTCGCTGCGCACGGCCCTGTCGGCTACCGGCTTTGTGACCGCACCCGCGTTTGCCTTTGGTGGCGTGGGCTTTCCGCTCTTGGCCATGCCCTGGGGGGCACAAGCATGGGCCCGTGCCCTGCCCTATACCCACTACATCCGCGTGCAAATGGAGCAATTGCAAATGGGCGCACCACTGGCCTATTCACTGCGCACGCCCGTGGTGATGTTGCTGGTCACCGTCTTGCTGCTGGCGGCGACCGCACTGGCCCTGCGCAAAGCGGCCCTGCAGCCCGCAAGCTGGGGGAAGCGCTAAATGGCCCACAGCTTTTGGCAAGGCTGGCTGCAAGCCGTTCATGCGGTGTTCAAGGACACGGGCGTGCTGCTGCTCTTGGTAGCGGCCCCGGTGATCTATGGCTTTTTTTACCCCTGGCCCTACACCGACCAGGTGGTGACCCGCGTGCCCGTGGCGGTGGTGGACCTGGACCACACCAGCCTGTCGCGCCAAATTACGCGCTTTGCAGCGGCCAACCCGCGCATCGATGTGCGCCTGGTGGTGGGCAGCGAGCGGGAGGCGCAAGAAGCCTTGTGGCGGGGCGAGGTCGAGGGCTTTGCCGTGATTCCTGCGGACCTCAAACGCCAAGTGCTGCGCGGCACGCCTGCGGTGGTGCGTGTGGAAGGCAACGGTGCCTATGCGCTGCTCAACAAGGCTGTGCTCTACGGATTTGCAGAAGCCGTGGGCACGCTGTCTGCAGGGATAGAGATCAAGAAGCTGCAAGCCGCTGGCCAAAGTGCGCGCCAAGCCGCCGCTTCGCGTAGCCCCTTGGGCACGCAGCTAGTGCCGCTGTTCAACCCCACCGAAGGCTACGGCAGCTACGTGGTACCTGCCGTAGCGCTGCTCATCATCCAGCAGACGCTGCTGATGGGCGTGGCCATGTTGGTGGGCACCTGGGTGGAGCAAGGGCAACACCGCGCCAACGCAGCGGTGTGGCTGGGGCGCTGGCTCGGCTTGTCTGGCTTTGGGGTGTGCTCGGGCCTGTTCTTCTTTGGCTGGGTGTTTGTGTGGCAAGACTATCCGCGGGGTGCCAATCCAGGGGGAGCATTGGCCTTGCTGCTGGTGTACGCGCCCTGCGCCGCAGCCCTGGGATGCTTGCTGGGCCTGTGGTTCAAAGACCGCGAGCGGTCCTTGCAGGTGCTGTTATTCAGCGCCCTGCCCTTGGCCTTTTTGTCGGGGTTTTCGTGGCCCGCAGAGGCCTTGCCCCCTGCTTTGCAGATGTTGCGTTGGTTGGCCCCCAGCACGGCTGCCATTCAAGCGTCTTTGCAGGTCAACCAAATGGGCGCACCCTTGGCTGCGGTCAGCGCCCACCTGTGCGTGCTGGCGGGCCTTGCGTTGGCTTGCATGGCGTGGGTGGTGCACGGTGGCCGCCCAAAGCGGGTGGCACAAGCCAGCAACTAGCGCCCCAAAAACAGCAAACCGGTCTATATTGCGCCAAGAGCAGTTCTCACCGATGCCGTAGACCGAGTGCACCTATGCTGAAAAAGATTCATGTGGACCAGCTGAGCTTGGGGATGTACATCCACGAGTTTTGTGGTTCGTGGATGGACCATCCGTTTTGGAAGGCCGGCTTTGTCCTGCAAGAGCCCAAAGACCTGGCCACCACCTTGGCCAGCAACATCCGCCAGGTGTGGATCGATACCTCCAAGGGCAAAGACCTGCCAAGTGAGGAACTCGCCATCAGCGAGAGCGAATCTGACACGCATCGGCACCTGCACTTGCAAGACCTGCTAGAAGCGGGCGAAGACACGGCTACGGTGTCTATGGCCCAAGAGATGGAGCGTGCCGTCAAAATCTGCGCGCAGTCCAAGCAGGCGGTCATCTCCATGTTCCAAGAAGCGCGCATGGGCAAGAGCATTGACCGGAGGGTGTCGGCGCAACTGGTGTCAGAGATCACACTGTCGGTGACTCGCAACCCGAGTGCACTGATCAGTTTGGCACGGCTCAAGACAACGGATGACTACACCTATATGCACTCGGTCGCCGTGTGCGCGCTGATGGTGTCACTCTCGCACCAGCTGGGCCTAACGGTGGAGCAAACGCGTGACGCAGGCTTGGCGGGTCTGTTGCATGACGTGGGAAAAATGGCAATTCCCCTAGAGGTGCTCAACAAAAAGGGCGGGCTCACCGATGCCGAGTTCGCCTTGATCAAAACCCATGCGGTCGAGGGTCACCGCATGCTGCGCACCGGCAGCGAGCCAAACCCCGTGGTGCTGGAGGTGTGCCTGCACCACCACGAGAAGATGGATGGCTCAGGCTACCCCCATGGCCTCAAGGGCGACGAGATCAGCCTTTTCGCCAAGATGGGGGCGGTGTGTGATGTGTACGACGCCATCACCTCTAACCGCCCCTACAAAACGGGGTGGGACCCGTCAGAAGCACTGCAAAAAATGGCCGACTGGGCCAAGGGCCATTTCGACCCCCGCGTGTTCCAAGCCTTTGTGCGCACCTTGGGCATTTACCCCGTGGGGTCCTTGGTGCGCCTGAGCTCAGAGCGGCTGGGGGTGGTGGTGGAGCAAAGCGGCAAGTCGCTCACACAGCCCAAAGTCAAGGTGTTTTTTGCGCTGGCCACTAAAGACCGTATTGCGCCCGTGGTGGTGGATTTGTCGCAAGCGGACGGCACTGAAAAAATAGTAGGCCGCGAAGACCCTAACAAATGGCGCTTTGCCGACCTGCACGCCCTGTGGGGTCACCCGGGCTAAGGGACCGCGCTAGACCGAACGCACCAGCGCCTGCGCCAAGGCGTCACGCAGGGTGTCCAGCTTGACGGGCTTGCTCACAAAGTGGTTCATGCCCGCCGCAAAGCAAGCCTCGCGGTCTTCGGCAAAGGCATTGGCCGTCATGGCAATGACGAAAGGCTGCAGCGCCAGCGGCAAGCGGCGCAACTGGCGTGTGGCCTCTAGGCCATCCATTTCAGGCATTTGCATGTCCATCAACACCACATCCACAGGGTGCTCCAGCAAGTACGCCAAAGCTTCCGCACCATTGGCCGCTTCTGCCACCACGGAGCAGCCCAACTGCCTGAGCTGGCTGCGCGCCAGCAGGCGGTTAATGGGCTGGTCGTCCACCACCACAATGCGCAAGAGGCCAAGGTCTTGCGCCTGCGTCTGGGCGGTAGCAGGGTCCGCCCCTGGCGAATGGGGTACTGGGGCCAGTGGGAGCGCGCACATACCTTTGGGTGACTCGCCTAGTTCAACCATGGGCAACTCAAACACAAACAGTGAACCTTGGCCGGGCGTGCTGGTCACCGTAAGTTGTCCCCCGAGCTTCTCGACCAAGGCCTTGCATATCACCAAGCCCAAACCCGAGCCACCGTACTTGCGCGTGGTGCTGTTATCGGCTTGGCGAAAAGGTTGAAACAGCTGGGCCAAGGTACTGGCAGACATGCCGATTCCACTGTCTTGCACGCGGCACTGAAGCCGCCCCTGCACCACGGTCTGGGAAACGGTGACGCGGCCTTGCCCGGTAAACTTCAGCGCATTGCCGATTAAGTTCAACCAGACTTGCCGCAGGCGCGTGGGGTCACTGTGCCATTGGGCTGGGAGATCGGGCCCATGGTGCACCAACAACTCGACCCCTTTTTGGGCGGCTTGGTTGGTGAGCAGGCTGGCTACCTCGTCCAGCACCTCGGTCGGGCAGAAGGGTAAAAACTCCAAGGTCATCTCGCCCGCTTCAATCTTGGAAAAGTCCAAGATGTCGTTGATCAAAGCCAAGAGCGAAGTACCAGCCCCCAAGATATTTTTCACATACAGCGTTTGCTGCTCGTCCAGCGGCGTGTCTATGAGTAGCTCCGACAAGCCCAGCACCCCGTTCATGGGAGTGCGTATCTCATGGCTCATGAGGGCCAAAAACCGACCTTTGGCTTCGTTGGCCGCCTCGGCGGCTTGCAGTGCCTTGTGCAACTCTGTGGTGCGCTCGGCTACGCGCGCTTCCAGCCCCAGCGCCGTGGCCTGCAATGCTTGGTTGGTTCGGTAAAGGTCTAGGCTCTTTTCTTCCAGCAAGGCTTCCGCCTGTTTGCGCGCGGACCGCTCCCGCTCCAAACGCAAGCCCAAGCGGCGTAAGGCTTCCTCAGGGCTTTGTTCAGGCGGCGTCAGTGGCACAGAAGCTAAGCCAAGGTGCGCAGGTCAAACACAATGTCGCCATTGTCTTGGTCAAGGCGACTCACTTGAACGCCTCCCCCAAAATGGGCGACAGCGCCTTTGATCAATCCTTCGGCCAGATCGCCAAAATGGCGTGGCGAGCTGTAGCGCATCTGTAAACCACCCACATCCCGGGTGCAGTCAAACTGGGGCAATTGCGCATCCGGGTAGAGCTTGCGCACCTCGGTGTGGATCACCGTTTCAATGCCTTCCAAGAAATCCATCACAGAGGCTTGGCCGGCAAAAAATGTGGGGTACAAGGTATGGAAGCGCCCAAACAAGTGCTCACCAAACACCTGTACCAAGGTGGGCACAGGGATGTCACATCGCTTGGATAAAGCCACCACCATATTGACCAGTTCTACATGGTCATAGGTGCCCACAGCGGTGTAGGCCCCTCCACTGGGCGGGGCGCTGTCGTCAATGATGTCATCCACCATGTCAGCGGAAAACTTCATCTCCACCATTTCCAAAAATTCAGTGAACACCATGCCCTTCATAGCCTGCCCTCCTTGGTTTTGCTGCCAAATTTCAACACAGTTAGAAGTGTGTAATGCAGATTTTTTTCTAGCCCTGACCTAGCGCTCCGTGCGGTAGCGGCTTAGCAGCTCGGTGTATGCGGCGCTGCGTTTATAGCTTGCGAGGGCATTGCCAAACTGGTGCGCCAAAGCTTCGTGCTTACGTGCTTTGGAAAAGGCAATGTAGTTGTACGTGGTGGTGATGGCTGGCTTGAGCGCAGTGACCGCCTCCATTTCCGGCTTATCCGCAAATGCGCCTGAAAAATCACTCCAGTTCACCACCCCCACACCCCCCACTTTGGCCTCCAACTGGCGCACCACATCCGCCATGTTGTTGGCCTCAAACTTTTTACGCCGGTCAATGTCTGCAATGCCGAACTGAAACCCACGCACGACGATGGGCGTGCGATTGGCCAAATAACTCACTAAGTTGCCATCGAAAGGCATGTTCGCGGCATTGGCGCGCAGCACGATGAAGCGAATGTCGGTCGAGGAGAGTTGGTTGTCTTCGTCAAAAATAGCCCAGGCCTCGCGCTCGGGGGTGCGGCCTATGTAGGTCACTCCATCCACTTGGCCAAGTTCGACCATGCGCAACGCCCGCTTCCAGGGCAAGCTTTGCCACTTCACACGCAGGCCCATGCTGCGTGCGGCGGCTTCCACCATTTCGACGTGCACGCCTCTGAGCTTGTGACCCACCACCATTTCAAACGGCGGGTAGTCTTCGTCCCCCCGCACCAGGGTAATTTCAGTGGGCGCAGCAGCAGCTGCCAAGGTGCCACTCAGCCCACACACCATGCCTATAAACCAGCGGTACAAGTGCTGCATGCATTCCTCACGACTCAGAGTCGCCATCCTACCGTGGTCGAGGCACTTCAGCTAGTGCTTGAGCGCCTCGACGTGGGGACAGAACAGGGAATGCAGGTGTTTGGCGCATGATGCTACACAAAATGTAGCATCATGCGCTTATTCCATGGGCGCAAGGGCCCGATATGGCTCTAAATGCTTACTTCAAGATGTCGCCAATGCACAGGTATTTGATTTCGACGTAGTCGTCCATGCCGTGGTGTGACCCTTCGCGGCCTAGGCCGGATTGTTTGACACCGCCAAAGGGCACGTGCTCGGTGGCCAAGATGCCTACGTTGATGCCTACCATGCCGTATTCCAGCGCTTCGCCCACGCGGTAGATGCGGCCAATGTCGCGGCTGTAGAAGTAGCTGGCCAAGCCGAACTCGGTGTTGTTGGCTGCATCAATGGCTTCTTGCTCGGTGGTGAACTTGAACACGGGGGCAAAGGGGCCAAAGGTTTCTTCTTTGGCGCACAGCATGTCGGCCGTGGCGTTGGCCACCACGGTGGGCTCGAAGAACTGTCCTTGCAGCTTGTGGCCACCGGCCAAGAGTTCACCACCTTTGGCCAGCGCGTCAGCCACATGGCGGCTGACCTTGTCGATAGCGGCGTCTTCGATCAGCGGGCCTTGCGCCACGCCGTCGTCAAAGCCATTGCCCACTTTGAGCGCTTTGACCTTGGCCGCGAACTTGGCCACGAACTGGTCGTACACACCGGCCTGCACATAAAAGCGGTTGGCGCACACGCAGGTTTGGCCCGCGTTGCGGTACTTGCTGAGCATGGCGCCTTCTACAGCGGAGTCCACATCGGCATCGTCAAACACGATGAATGGCGCATTGCCACCCAACTCGAGCGACATTTTCTTGACCGTGGGCGCGCTTTGCGCCATCAAGATGCGGCCCACTTCGGTGGAGCCGGTGAAGCTGATGTGGCGCACCACGTCGCTGGCGCAGATGACCTTGCCCACCGCGATGGAGTTGTCACCGTCCGCCGTAATCATGTTGAGCACACCGGCGGGCATGCCTGCGCGAATGGCCAACTCAGCCGCGGCCAAGGCGGTCAAGGGGGTGAGTTCAGCGGGCTTGATGAGCACGGTGCAACCCGCCGCCAACGCGGGGGCCACCTTGCGGGTGATCATGGCCAGCGGGAAGTTCCATGGCGTAATGGCCGCGCACACGCCGATGGGCTGCTTGATGACCATGAGGCGGCGGTTGTTGTCGAACTGGGGCAAGGTCTCGCCGTTGACGCGCTTGGCTTCTTCGGCAAACCACTCCACAAAGCTCGCGCCATAGGCGATTTCACCCTTGGCTTCGGGGAAGGGCTTGCCTTGCTCGGCGGTCATGATGCGGGCCAAGTCGTCTTGGTTGGCCATCAACAGGTCAAACCACTTGCGCAAGATGATGCTGCGCTCTTTGGCTGTTTTGCTGCGCCATGCGGGCCAGGCGGCATTGGCTGCGGCAATGGTGGCTTCAGCGTCTGCGGCGGTGAGGTTGGCTACGTCGGCCAGTTTGTGGCCGGTGGCGGGGTCGAGCACGTCAAAACGGCTGCCGCCTGCCACCCATTGGCCGCCGATCAGGGCGTCGGTTTTGAGCAGGCTGGGGTCTTTGAGCTGGGATAGAGGGGTGGTCATAAGGGGGCCTTGTGGTGGTTTGTCTTCAGAAATCGATGCGTGAAACAGGCGCTATGCGGTGCTAGTTGTTGATGACCACACGGGCAAAGCGCTCCAAGTAGTCCATGAGCTGGTCTGCGCCGTGCATGGCCACCTCTTCGTCGGCGGTGGCAATGCCACGGGCCAGGGCCAAGTGGTGGCGCGCGCCTTCGGCAATCTCGCCCTCGTGTTGGTAGGCGTACCAAAAGCGGCGGCACTTCACGATCAGGGGCTGCACGCACTGCACGGCAGAAAAATTTTGGCTGGCTTGGTGGTTGATGAGGTCTAGCTCATGGTCGGCCAGCATGTAGGCGTCTAGGTTGCCACTGGCGGCGGCTTCCACCATGCGTTCGGCGCGGCGCAAAATTTCTTGGCGCTGGGGCGCGGTGGCCCGGCGGGCGGCGCAGCCTGCAATCAAGCGCTCCAACACGCGGCGGGTTTGGATTACATCCAAGTGGTCAGCCAAATCGATGTGAGACACCAACAAGCCCCGGCGGGGTTGTTGGGTGATCAGGCCAATGGACACCATGCGCAACAGTGCCTCGCGCACAGGGGTGCGGCCCATTTGGGTCAAGGCCACCAACTCGGCCTCGACCACGGGGCTGCCGGGTTCCAAGCGCAGGGTCGATATCAGTCCCTCAATCGCGTCATAGGCCACATCTGCGGCGCGCTGTTTGACGGGAGAACGGGCGATAGGCATAGCGTGGGGGTGAAAATTTTTCCGTGGGTGCCCCATGCGCTAGGCGTATGGAGCGTGTCTTTGGATTGGATTATGGCGCGACTAGGGCAACTCCATGGGTCCAATTTGGGCCAAGGTTTGGATGCGCGTGGGCACCATCGGCATGCGCGGCGCGGGCTGTTGCCAGCCCTTGAGGTGCTGCAGCGCGGCCCCGCACACGCGGCCCTGGCAAGCCCCCATGCCACAACGGGTTTGCAGCTTGGCCTCCACCCAATGGCCCATGCCCTGCAACTGGCCCATGCGCACATCTTCGCAGCGACAAACAATGGTGTCGTCTTGGGCCAAGGTGCTGAGCTCAGGGCGCAGGGCAAAGTGGGTGGCGAGGTGGCTGGCAAAGCGGTTCCAGCGCGCGGCTTGGGGCCACAGGGCTTGGGCGCGGTCGGCCTCGCGCACGGCAGCCAACCCGGCAATGGCGCCTTGCACCAAGGCCCGCTCGCTGCCACCAAAGCCGGTGCACTCCCCTGCCGCAAAGTGATCGGGCACGCTGCTGGCTTGGTAGGCATCCACCGCAATGCCGTGCTGCGCATCCAAGGCCAGGCCCAGCGCTTGGGCGAGCTGGGTGTTGGGCACCAGGCCAAACCCGCAAGCCACGCGGTCGCAGGCAATCTGCGCGTTGTGAGTGCCTACTTGCAGGCTAACGCTTTCCACACGGTTATCGCCCTGCACTGCTCGCACAAAACTGTTGGCCCGGTAGTGGGGTGAGGCCAGCGTGGCAGCCTGGGCAATCTTGCCCGGCCAGCGCACCAAGCCTGCTCCAAATGCCATGACCTGGGCCCAGGGCGCTTGCTCGGCAATGCGCACCACGGTGGCCCCGGCGGCGCGCGCCGTAGCGGCTGCCGCCAGCAACAAGGGGCCGCTGCCCGCCACCACAATGCGCTGCCCCGCCACGGGCATGCCGCCTTTGATGAGCGCTTGCAAGCCCCCTGCCCCGGTGACGCCAGGCAGCGTCCAGCCGGGAAACGGGAGCAGCAACTCGCGCGCGCCGGTGCACACGATCGCGGTTTGGTAAGTGATGACACTGCCCTGCTCTGTGTTCTCCAGCAGCAGCTGCTTGGGCCCCAGCACCGCCGCCACGCGGGTGCCGCTGAGCACCGTGATGTTGGCGTGTTTGGCGAGGTCCACGCGGTATTTGCGGGCAGATGCGGGAAGCTTCGCCTGAGCCCCATCGCGCCAAATTTGGCCGCCGGGAGTGGGGTTGTCGTCCACCAGGGTGATGCGCGCGCCGCTGGGCGCGGCAGCCAGTGCGGCCGCCATGCCCGCGGGGCCAGCCCCGATGATGAGCACGTCGCACGCCACAGGCGCTTGGTTTTGCAAAGCGGCATTCATAGCATTTGACCCAGCGCGGTGTTGTGGGTGCTCACCACCTCCATGCCGGCCGCGCACAGGGTTTGGCAACCCAAACGACGCTGGCCGTTGACCCACACGCGGCACTCTTGGCACACGCCCATGCCGCACACAGGCGCACGCGCTTGTCCGCTGACGCTGATACGGCTGACCCCGTTGCCAGCGATGGCAAGCGCTGCGGCAACTGTGGTGCCGTGGGCCACGGCGATGGTCTGGCCGTTCACGGTCAAGGTATGGGTTGGGGTCTGCGTACTCATGACAACTCGGCAAATCGGGTGGCGCTGTAGGGCGCGGGGTCCAAGGGCGGCGTGGCGCCGGTCATCAGCGCGGCCAGTATCTGCGCGCTGCCCGGTGCCGTGGTGATGCCCAGGCCTTCGTGGCCCACCGCCAGCCACAGATGCGGGCGCTGCGGGTGCGCGCCCAGAATGGGCAGGCTGTCAGGCGTGGCGGCGCGCAGGCCGGTCCAGCAGCGGATGGCGTTCAGGTCGCCAATGCCAGGCAGGTAGTGCTGCGCGCGTTGCAACATGCGGGCCAGCATGTGCGGGTCTAGGTCGACCGAGGTGTCGTCAAACTGGCGGGACGAGCCTATGAGCAATTGCCCTGTGGGACGGGGTTGCACGTTAAAGGCCACCGACGGCCCTTGCGCATGGTGGGCGCTGGTGACATAGCCCAGCTCTACCAACTGGTGGTGCACGGTGCCGGGGTAGCGGTCGGTGATGAGCAACTGGCCTTTTTTGGGACGTATGGGCAACTCAGGGCAGATTTGGGTGGCGTAAATGCCGCTGGCCAGGACCACGGCATCGGCCTTGAGCCACTCGCCTGTGCTCAGACGCACGCGGGGCTCTTCAACATCCACCGCAGCCACTTGCCGCACCTGAATCGCTTGGGGGTACTGGTTTAGCAGCCATTGGGCCGCGTTGGGGGCGTAGACCAGTCCGTCCCCGGGAACCTTGAGCGCGCCGGTGAGGTCTTTGCGCAATACGGGCTCCAGCGCTTGCAGTGCGCTGGCGCTCACCATCTCGGCGGCCACGCCATAGGCTTGCAGGCGCGCTTGCTTTTCAAGCGCAGCATCCATCTCTGGCGCATTGGCGGCCAGCCACAAGGTGCCGCAGGCGCTCCAGGCGCAGTCGGCAGGCATGTGGGGCACCCAGCCGCGCCATTGCTCTAGCGAGTGGTGGCTGAGTGCCAGCTCGGCCGGGTTGTCATCCATCACCACCAAGTGGCCCATGCCTGCGGCGGTCGCGCCGCCCCGGTGGTCGTCCAGCACCAGCACGCGCTGGCCGGCTTGCGCTAAGGCGTGGGCGCATGCGGCGCCCACAATGCCCGCACCGATGACGATGACGTCTGCGTCTTTGCTCAAAGACGAATCCCCCACGCGTAGGGGTCGTCGGCATCTATGAGCAAGGTGGTCTCTGCACTCATGTGGGCGCGCCCGCGCAGGGTGGGGATGATTTTGTCGCCCACAGGCTCGTAGCTCGCTTCAAACTGGCTGCCAATGATGCTTTCTTGCCGCCACAGAGCGCCGGGAACGAGCTTGCCGTCTGCGGCCAAGCAGGCGAGCTTGGCGCTGGTACCGGTGCCGCAGGGCGAGCGGTCGTAGGCTTTGCCGGGGCACAGCACATAGTTGCGGCTGTCCGCATGGGCTTGGCCGTTCAGGCCCTGGCCTGCAGCGCCAAAGAGTTCGATATGGTCAATCACCGCGCCTTCGGCCCCGGTGATGCCTTGGGCCGCCAGTGCGTCGCTTACGGCGCAGCTGTAGTCCATCAGCGCGTCTAGGTTGTCGCTGGCTACGCGCTGGCCATGGTCGCTCATCAAGAAGAACCAGTTGCCGCCGTAGGCAATGTCGCCATGGGCCACGCCATAGCCGGGCACATCTACGGCGACTTGGGTGGCGTAGCGCCATGCAGGCACGTTGCGCACGCTCACGCTGCGGTCAGGGTGCAAGGTGGCTTGCACATGGCCCACCGGGGTTTCTATGGTGTGCACGCCGGGCTGAATGCGGCCCATATAGGCCAGTGTGGCCACCAAGCCAATGGTGCCGTGGCCACACATGCCTAGGTAGCCGGTGTTGTTGAAAAAGATAACGCCTGCGGCTGCGGTGGGGTCCACCGGCGCGCAGAGCAAGGCACCCACAATCACGTCACTGCCACGCGGCTCCAGGACCGTGGCGGCACGCCAATGGTCATGGTGGGTGGCCAGGGTCTGCAGGCGCTCGGCCATGCTGCCACGGCCCAGGTCTGGAAAGCCTGCGGTCACCACGCGTGTAGGTTCGCCGCCTGTGTGGGAGTCAATGATGTGGATGCGTTTCATGGGTGTTGTTGGGTCTGGGGTTGTGCAATGCCAGCCGGCATTGTGGGGCCAGCCTTGTGGGCTGGCCCTGTCCATCAATAGCTTGCCAAGGGTGTTGGCGCAGCGTTCTTGAAGGTGTACACGGTGATAGGCGCTTGCTTCATATTGCCTTTGTCGTCATAGGCGTAGGTGCCTGCCACGCCTTTGTAGCTGCCTTTGAGGATTTCAGCGCTGACCTTGTTGGGGTCAATGGATTGGGCTTTTTGCATGGAGGTGCCGATTAGCAGCATTTGGTCGTAGAACGAAGCTGCGTAGGCGTCAGCGTCTACGTTAAAGCGCTTTTTGAACTTGGCTTTGAAGGCGGGGCCGTCGGAGGTTTTGTCCAGCATGGAGCCGCCTTGCGCGCAGTACACCACTTCATTGACCGCATCGCCGCCGAGCTTGCCCACTTCGGGGCTGCACAAGGTGTCGCCACCCAGCATCTTGGCAGTCACGGCCAATTGCTTCATTTGGCGCGCCATCGGGGCGGCTTGGGGTGCGTAGCCACCGAAGAAGATGACGTCAGGCTTTTTGGCCTTGATGTTGGTCAGGATGGCGGAGAAGTCGGTGGCTTTGTCGGTGGTGTACTCCTGGCCCAAGATGGTGATGCCCTGGGTTTTGGCTTCTTTCATGAATTCTGCAGCCACACCTTGGCCAAAGGCCGTGCGGTCGTCGATCACCGCTGCGTTCTTGGCCTTTAAGACCTTGGCCGCGTAAATGGCCATGCTGGAACCAATTTGGTTGTCGCCCGCAATGATGCGGTACAGGTTTTTAAACCCGCCCTCCGTCACCTTGGGGTTGGTGCCCACGGTAGACAGCATGGCTCCGCCATCAGCGTAAATGCGCGAGGCAGGAATGGCCACGCCCGAGCAATAAGGGCCCATGACGTACTTCACGCCATCGTCCACCAGCTTTTGCGCCACGCTCACGCCTGCCTTGGGGTCGCACTGGTCGTCTTCAGACTGCAGCTCAAACTTGAGTGTTTTGCCACCCACGGTGATCTTCTTGGCGTTGAGTTCTTCAATGGCTAAGCGGGTGCCGTTTTCGTTGTCTTTGCCGGCAAAGGCATTGGGGCCTGAGAGTGGGCCCGTTTGGCCGATTTTGACGACCTGCTCTTGCGCATGCGCGGCCAAGCCTAAGCCCAGTGCGGCGACCAGGGGGATGAGTTTGAATGTCATGGTGTGTCTCCTCGTTGTTGTGATGGTGTGGATGGGGGTGCGGCTGCTTACATGACCGACTGGTATTGCTTGGGTCGTGTAGCCAGTGCTTTTTCGACTATGTCGATCACCGCTTGGCGCTCTGCGCCTACCAGTGGCAAACGGGGGCGGCGCATGTGTTCGGTGCTCACCCCAGCGACAACGTCAATCAGTTTCAAGTTCTGCACCAGCTTGGTGGACACGTCCAAATGCAGCATGGGCGTCATCCATTGGTACAGCTTCAAGGCTTCGGCAAAGTTGCCTGCCTTCATGAGGTCATACAGGGCCACGTTTTCACGCGGGAAGGTGCAGCCCACGCCCGCCAGCAGGCCGTCGCAGCCCAGGGCCAAGCCTTCGTAAGCCAGATCGTCCACGCCCAAGAAGAGTTGGTAACGGTCGCCCAGCAGGTTGCGCAGGTCGGTGATGCGGCGGATGTTGTCGGTGCTTTCCTTGATGGCCACAATCCACTCGCAGTCAGCCAGCTCGGCCATGTGCTCGGGCTTGAGGTCCACGCGGTAGGCCACAGGGTTGTTGTAAACCATGATGGGCTTTTGCGCGGCCTCGGCCATGGTGCGCACGTTGAGCATGGCTTCGCGCGCATCGGCCACGTAGATGACGGAAGGCATCACCATGTAGCCGTCTACCCCCAGCGCGTTGCCGCCTTTGATGTAGCGCAGCGCTTCACGTGTGCTGGTTTCGGACACATTGGCCAAGACGGGCACGCGCCCTGCGCTGGCCTTGATAGCGATTTCGGCTACCTGCAGTTTTTCTTCCAAGGTCAAGGTACTGGCTTCGCCCAGCGAGCCACAGGTCACAAGCCCGTGGATGCCGTTGCGGATTTGAAAATCAATGTGCCGGGCGGTGCCCTCAGCGTCAATGCTCTCGTCAGCGTGGAACTTGGTGGTAACGGCGGGGAATACGCCCTTCCAGCGGGGATTGCTCATGGCTTGCTTTCCTTGGTAGTGAATACGGTGCCTGCATTGTATAAATATATTTACAAGATATCAAACAGTTTGACGTAGGTATTTTTACGGGGTAGCCCGACTATGCGAAGTAGTTTCCATAGGCCAAAGCATGCCAAACACACGTTGACGTAAACTGCTCGGCTCGCCTTCTGGCCTGTTGTCCCCTCGCCCACCTACCGCATGAACGCCACGATTCCGATTCGCAAGGAGTGCCCGCCTGGGGCGTGCGACTGTGGGCGTGAGGCTTTGCTGCGCGACCCGCAGGGGGATGTGCGCATTCTCAAGCTCACCAAGGATGAAGAAAAACGGCTCGTTGCCCGCCTAGAGGCGCTGAGCAGCTTGGACGATTTGAAGGCGATGGAGCAGCGCATGCACGCGCAGCTGGGCATTGTGTTGCATATTGCGCCTAGCCCAAACGAGGTGCGCACGGTGCGCGGCATTGCCATCAAGCTGCAAGAGCAACCGGGCTTGTGCCGCAAAACGCGCCAAGCGATTCCGGCTGCGATTCGCCGCAGCCTAGAGAGTAGGCCCGAGATTGCCTATGCGATTTTGGATGCGCACGATTTGTTTGGAGGCCTGTAGCCGCTAGGTCGCAGGCTTCACAAACTACAGCTCAGCGGTTTCGGCAATGGCGTTGGCCAGGTACTCGATTTTTTGCTGCATGTCAGCATCGGTGTCGGCAAAGCGGGCGGCAATGGCGGCAAATTCGTCGGCCACTTTGGCAAACGCGTCCACCAAGTCGGGGTCAAAGTGTTTGCCACGCTCTCCCACAATGACCTGCACCGCTTGGGCATGGGCAATGCCGTCTTTGTAGACCTTGTGGCTGATCAGCGCGTCGTACACATCGGCCACCGCCACGATGCGGGCCGCCAGCGGAATTTGCGTGTCGGCCAAGCCTTGGGGGTAGCCCGTGCCGTCCCACTTTTCGTGGTGGGACAGGGTCAGCTGCTTGGCCACGGTGAGCAAGGGGGAGCTGCGGCCCAAGCTGGCCTCCGCGCGCACCAAGGCCGCATGGCCATTGGTGGTGTGGGTGCGCATGATGGAGAGCTCTTCGCTGCTCAAGCGCCCGGGCTTGAGCAAGATGCGGTCGGGCACGGACATGGTGCCCAGGTCGTACACGGGCACGCAGGCGCACAGGGTGTCGATATAGGCCGGGGTGAGCACGGCGGCAAAGGTGGGGTGGCTTTGCAGGCTCTGGGCCAGGGTGCGTACATAGTGCTGCACGCGGATCAGGTGGCTTTCGGTGTCGGAGTCGCGCAGCTCGGCCATGGTGGCCACCGCGAACAAGATGACCTGGTGGGCCTGCGCATCGTCGCCTTGCGGGTTCATCAGGGAGAGTGACGGTGTGGACATGCGGGGTCTCCTAACAAAAAATGCGGGGGCGCGTGCTATGGCAAGGGGGTGAGCGGTGCCCTGTAGAGCCACACCATTCTGCCACCAGGCGCGCGGTAACTGGCCACAGCTTGCAGGCTGCGGGCTTCAAATTCCAAACTCACCAGCCACGCACCGGGGCGCAGCTCTTGCATGGCCTTGGCCGCTGCGCGCGGCATGCTCTCGGGGCGCTGAAACAGATAGACCATGTCATAGCCCGACCAGTCTTGCGCCCAGATGTCGCCACGGCGCACCCGGGCCCATGGGCAACGCCAGGCGCAGAGCAGGCGCAGCGGCCAGCTCCACTCTAGACCGTGCAGCTGCGCGCCGGGGTAGGCCGCACGCAGGGCCTGCAGGCCATGGCCCAAGCCACAGCCAGCGTCTAAGACTTTGGCACCATCTGCCAAGGGCGCGTTTGTGGGTAGCTCCAGCAAGGCGTCCAAGGGGGTGGGAAACAAGGGCGCATCACGCCATGCGTTCAAGGGGTAGACCAAGAGCAAGAGCGCCAGCGGAATCAACCAAGCCCAAGCGGGCAAGGCACTGGCGGCCAGCGACGCATGGCTGAGCGCGAAAGACAGGGGGAAGCCCAGCGCAATCAAGGCCCTGCGCCACCAGGTTTGGCCCCACGCCGTGAGAACGACACCCACCGCCGTGGCAAGCCCCAGCGCCAGCACGGGGGCCCACGCCAAACCTAAACTGGTGCGAAACACCGCCCATGCCAAGGCCCAGCTGGCGATGGCGGGCAAGGGCCACGTTGTCAAGGCTCGCAGTTTGGAGGGTGCAGCCATGGGGTGTGCAGGGGCTAGCGGCTAGCGCCTGGGGACAGCCGCTCGATCAGGCCATTGAGCTCGTCCATGGAGCCGAACTGGATGACGACCTCGCCCATTTCTTCCATGCGCCCTGCCCGCTTGACGCGCTTTTTGATGTGCACTTCGACTTGGGCAGTGAGCAGGTCGGACAGCTCTTCTTCCACGCGTTTGAGGTCGCGCGACTTTTCTTTCTTGGGCTTGCTGCTGGTCAGCGTGAACTCGGCGCTGAGCTTTTTGACCAAGCCTTCTGCCTCGCGCACCGACATTTTTTTGGCCGCAATTTGCGAGGCCGCTGTGATTTGGGTGGCGCGGTCCAGCGCCAGCAAGGCGCGAGCGTGGCCCATGTCCAAGTCACCGGCCATGAGCATGGTTTGCACCGGATCAGCCAAGTTGAGCAAGCGCAGCAAGTTGCTGGCCGCGCTGCGGGAGCGCCCGACCGCTTGGGCCGCAGTTTCGTGCGTCAGGCCAAATTCTTTGATGAGGCGCTGCAGACCTTGGGCTTCTTCCAGCGGGTTGAGGTCTTCACGCTGGATGTTTTCAATGAGCGCCATGGCGGCGGCGGCCTCGTTGGGCACGTCGCGCACCAGCACGGGCACGCTAGCCAAGCCAGCAATTTTGGCGGCCCGGAAACGGCGCTCGCCCGCAATGATTTCGTACTTGCCTTGGTTGGCGCCGTCTTTGAGCTGGCGCACCAAGATCGGCTGCATGATGCCTTGGGCTTTGATGCTCTCCGCCAGTTCGTACAGGGCACCCTCGTCCATGTGGGTGCGCGGCTGGTACATGCCGGCCACCATGTCTTCCAGGTGCAAGCTGCTGGGCTGGCCGGGCTCGTTGGCCTGCGCTTCCAGCGGCGTGCGGTCTTTGACTTTGGGGCCTAGCAAAGCTTCTAAACCCATCCCCAAGCCTTTGGGCTTTTTGGTAACCATGGTTGTTTTCCTTCTCAGAATTCTGTGTGTTAGCGCAGTGACTGCAGCAGGGCGTGGCCTTCTGGCCAGTCGCCCAAGCCGGAGTCGGCGTTGATGTGGCCGCGCGCGCCGTAGTCGACAAACTCGGAACCCCAGGCGTGGGCAAAGCGCTGGGCGCGCTCCAAGCTGCAATAGGGGTCGTCGTGGCTGCCCAAGAGCACGGTCTTGAACGGCAAGGTTTGCATGGTCACAGGCGCCCAGCTCTTGAGCACGGGGCGCAATGCTTCGCGCTCCGGGTCGCCGGGGGCCACCAGCAAAGCGCCTTGCACCAGATGCGTGTTGCGCGAGTGCGAGGCCCAGGCCGCCACCAACATGCAGCCCAAGCTGTGGGCTGCCAGCACGCAGGGGCGCGCTTGGGCGAGCAGTGCCTCTTCCAGTTGGATTTGCCAGTCACCGCGCAGCGGGCGCATCCAGTCGTGCTGGTCCACGCGGCTGTAGCCGTATAGCGCCTCCCAGCGCGACTGCCAGTGGGTGGGGCCAGAGTTTTGCCAGCCAGGCAATACGAGCACGGGGGTGGGGTTTGAATCAGTCATGAAAATGCTACGAAACTAATAGCTGCTTGCGCACACCACATGTGCGCCAGAGGCCAATTTGTGCCCAATTTAGACCTTCATGGCCGTAACCCGGGCCACCATCTCTTCCGCAAAGCCCACAAAGGCTTGCGCGCCCTTGGAGGCGGGGTCAAACACCACGCCGGGCACGCCGTAACTGGGGGCCTCGGCCAAGCGCACATTGCGGGGAATCACGGTTTCAAACACCTTGTCGCCAAAGTGCGCTTTGAGCTGTTCACTCACCTGCTGCTGCAGGGTAATGCGGGGGTCAAACATCACACGCAGCAAGCCGATGATTTGCAGGTCGTCGTTCAAGTTGGCTTTGACTTGCTTGATGGTGTTCACCAAATCGGTCAGGCCCTCCAAGGCAAAGTACTCGCACTGCATGGGCACGATCACACCGTGCGCGCAGCACAGGCCGTTGAGCGTGAGCATGGACAGAGACGGCGGGCAGTCAATGAGCACGAAGTCGTACTCGGCGTCCACCTGTGCCAAGGCAAGCTTGAGGCGCTTTTCGCGGCGCTCCACTTCCACCAGCTCCACCTCGGCGCCTGCCAGCTCGCGGTTGGCACCCAAGATGTCGTAGCTGCAACCGCCCTCTTTGAGCTTGTCGCTTTGCACGCGCGCCTCTGCCACCGAGGCGGACTCCAGCAGCACGTCGTAAATGCTGAGTTCCAACTGGCGCTTGTCCACCCCCGAGCCCATGGTGGCATTGCCTTGCGGGTCTAGGTCGATCATCAATACGCGTTGCCCAATTTTGGCCAGCCCTGCGGCCAAGTTCACCGTGGTGGTGGTTTTGCCGACTCCGCCTTTTTGGTTGGCAATGCAGAAAATTTTGGCCATGAATACCCTCCCCGCAAGAATGAAAAATCAAAGAACCGAAAGTGACGAACTGCGTTTCACGTGAAACAAAAGTCTGGGGATGCAAGCCAGGGCTAGCGTGACAGTGCCAGCTTGACCCCGAAGCCCACCAAAAACAAACCCGCCACTTTTTCCAGCGCACGGCTGATCGTGGGGTTGGCGCGCATGCGCTCTGCCAAAAAGTAAGTCAGCAGCACTGAGGTCAAGCCGTAAGCAAAGGTGAGCACCGCAATGGTGATGGCCATGAATCCAAAAGTTATCAGCCCTTGGTGATGGGCGGGGTCCACAAATGCGGGGAAGAACGCCATGTAGAACACCACGGCCTTGGGGTTGAGCAAGGTGATCATCAGGGCTTGGCGGACGTAGTGGCCCGCCGTGATGTTGAGCACCGGCGCCGCGCCAGGCTTGGCCAGCAGCATCTTGCCGCCCAACCAAGCAAGATAAGCCGCGCCCGCATACTGCACAAAGTGAAAGGCTTGGGGATAGGCTGCCAGCAAAGCAGCCACGCCGCCTACCGCCATCCACATCAAGACCTGGTCCCCAAAAATCACGCCCATCGTGGCACCCAAACCACCGCGAATGCCACCCTTGGCTGTGGAGGTGATGAGGGCCAAATTGCCTGGTCCAGGGATCAGCAAGAAAACAATGATGGAGGCAACGAAGGTGCCGTAGTCTGTTACGCCGAGCATGTGGAGTCCTTTGGCAGCGGTGTTTTTGGAAACCTGAGTTTACGTTAGGTTTTTGGCAAGCCATCTGCAGCCACTTACCCGCCCAACAAGATAGCAGCCTGGCCGCGCCGCCTTTGGCCACCACCCTCATTCCAAGGCCGTACTAGGCAGTCGCCAGGCGCATCCAGATGATGCAGCGCTCGGCATCTAAGCCGGGCACCGTGAGTTGTTCCACGTGAAACACTTGCACATCGGCAGGCAAAACCTGAAGCTCTTCCGCAGGATGCTTGCCCTTCATACCCATCCAAACAGAGCCCTCACCCATGGCCGCCCGCGACCAATTGGTGAAATCCAGCAAAGATGCAAACGCGCGCGAGCTGATCACTTGGTACTTGTCCCTCAGGTTTTCGACCCGGGCATGCACGCCACGCAGATTGGGCAGGCGCAAAGTAACCGCCACCTGCTGGATAAATGCGGCCTTCTTGGCCACCGTGTCCACGCAATCCACACGTACCTCAGGGCAGCAGATGGCGATCACCGCACCGGGCAGACCAGCACCTGAACCTACGTCCAGCAAACGGCAGACAGCATGAGCGGGCAACGGGAGGGCGGCAATCTGCGCACGCAGTGGGCCAATCACCGCCAAACTGTCCAGCAAATGGTGGGTCAACATTTCGGCCGGATCGCGCACCGCCGTCAGGTTATAGACTTTGGTCCACTTTTGGATCAGGTCGCAGTAGTCCAGCAACTGCCCTACTTGCGCATCTGTCAGCCCCAGCGCCAGCGCGTCCAAGCCCTGGCGCAAACCCTGTTCCAACGGCCGCATCAGCTCACCACCTCAGGGGTCGCCGTGCGTGGCACGTTGGCAAACTCTTTGAAGCCGCCCTTCTTCAGGTGAATCATCAACAAGGAGATGCTGGCGGGCGTGATAGCCGACATGCGTGAGGCTTGGCCCAGCGTCTCTGGTCGCACCTTGTTCAAACTTTGGCGCGCTTCAATGCTCAAAGCGGTCACTTGCATATAGTCCAACTCGGCAGGCAGCCGCAGGTTTTCGTAGTGCGATGCACGCTGCACCTCGTCGCGCTGGCGGTCGATGTAGCCGGAATACTTGGCAGCAATTTCCACCTGCTCCACCACGGTCGCCACAAAAGGCGTGGGCACTTGGCCCTGCGGCGTGGCTAGCTCTGCGTTGGCATAGCGGCCACCATCCAAAGAAAGCAAATCGCCGTAGCTCACATTGGGGCGGCGCAGCAGGTCAGCCAGGTTGTATTCGTGTTCAATAGCCTTGCCCAGCACGCGCTCAGACTCCGCAGCAGCCAGGTTTTTGGGGCTCACCCAGATCGAGCGCAGGCGCTCTGTTTCACGTGAAACAGCGTCGCGCTTGCGGCTGAAAGCCTCCCACCGTGCGTCGTCCACCAAGCCCAACTTGCGGCCTGTTTCGGTCAGGCGGGCGTCGGCATTGTCTTCTCGCAACTGCAAGCGGAACTCCGCGCGGCTGGTGAACATGCGGTAGGGCTCAGACACACCCTTGGTAATCAGGTCGTCCACCAGCACACCCAAGTAGGCCTCATCACGCGCGGGCACCCAGGTCTCTTGCGTCCAGGCCGTCTTGGCTCCGGCTTGCAGCGCCGCATTGATGCCAGCAAACAAGCCTTGCGCCGCAGCCTCCTCATACCCGGTCGTGCCGTTGATCTGCCCGGCAAAAAACAGACCTTGAATAGCCTTGGTCTCGAACGAGCTCTTGAGCTGCTGCGGATCAAAGTAGTCGTATTCAATGGCGTAGCCAGGGCGCAAGATGTGCGCGTTCTCCAAGCCCGCCATGCTGCGCACCAAGTCGTACTGGATATCAAACGGCAAGCTGGTGGAGATGCCGTTGGGGTAATACTCGTGCGTGGTCAGGCCTTCGGGTTCCAGAAAAATCTGGTGGCTTTCTTTGTCGGCAAAGCGCCCAATCTTGTCTTCCACACTCGGGCAGTAGCGTGGGCCCACGCCCTCAATCTTGCCGGTGAACATGGGGCTGCGGTCAAAGCCACTGCGGATGATGTCGTGCGTGCGCTGGTTGGTGTGGGTAATCCAGCAGGGCATTTGCTGCGGGTGCATCTCTGCCTTGCCCATAAAGCTGAACACCGGCATGGCCGCGCCCATGCCACCTTCCATGCCGTCCCCAGGTTGTTCTTGGCACTTGCTGAAGTCAATGCTGCGCCCATCAATGCGCGGAGGGGTGCCTGTTTTCAGGCGGCCTTGCGGCAGCTTCAGCTCTTTCAAGCGCGCACTCAAACTCACTGCGGGTGGATCGCCCGCACGGCCCGCGGAGTAGTTGTTCAAGCCCACGTGGATCTTGCCGTCCAAGAAGGTACCGGCGGTAAGCACCACCGCTTGGGCGCGAAAACGGATGCCTACTTGGGTGACGGCACCGACCACGCGGTCGCCCTCGACCATCAGGTCGTCCACCGCTTGCTGGAACAGCCAGAGGTTTGGCTGGTTCTCCAACATGCGGCGAATGGCCGCCTTGTACAGCACCCGGTCTGCCTGCGCGCGGGTGGCCCGCACGGCCGGGCCTTTGCTCGAATTCAAAATACGGAACTGGATGCCGCCCTCGTCCGTGGCCAAGGCCATGGCACCACCGAGCGCGTCCACCTCTTTGACCAAGTGCCCTTTGCCAATGCCGCCAATCGACGGGTTGCAGCTCATCTGGCCCAAGGTCTCGATGTTGTGTGTGAGCAGCAGTGTTTTGCACCCCATGCGTGCGGACGCCAATGCGGCTTCGGTACCGGCATGGCCACCACCGACAACGATGACGTCAAAATTCTGTGGGTAAAGCATAGTGATCCGTGGAAGGGGGCAGAAAGTCGTAAGGCGCCCGCCCTGTGCGCCTGAGCAGAAGGGTGCGTATTTTACCGGGCTGCTGAAAATCTGAACAGTGACAAGGACTTCTGTGCCCTGCCCTGTCCCAAGATCGGTTTAGCGAGAGGCTAGACGACGCCAGCCTGCGCCACCATGGCCGAGATGCGCGCGTTCATATTGCGGGGCTGCAAACGGATGTGGGGGTGGCGGTTGCCAAACACGCGAAACAACTCGTCCGCAAATGCCTGACCAATGGCGTCCACGCCTTCAAAGTCCAGGTCCACGGTGTCGAAGGCTTCTAGCCGCGCGGCGATGCGCTTGGCTTGGCTGCGCGACTCCAAGGCCTCACCCGCGCTGTGCGCCAAGCGCATGGCAATCTCGGTGCGCGAAAACGTGAGATCACCCTCCCCCTTGGCGTGCGCTGCAAACACCTCATCCAGCGTGCGGGGGGAGTTCAGGGCGATGGACATGAAGATGGCCGTGCCAGTGGAATGCGCCGGGTTGGCCTTGAGCCAGCCACCGCGTTGCCACTGGTTGCGCTGGTAGGTCAGGCCGTTGGCGTACAGGTCAAACACATCAAACAAGCGCGAGGTAAAGAACAAGCCGCGCCCGGTATGGAACTCGGGCTGCGTGGTGAGCTTGCCTTTGCTGAGCTCCAGCAAAGCGACCTCAGGGCTGTCAATTTGGAAGGCCGTGCGGATGCGGTTGAACACGCCACACCCGTCATCGCGCAAGAGCATGTGCAAATGGGTGCGGTTTTGCCGCATGGAGACCGAGGCACGTGTACCGCCGCTGTGGTCCACCGCGTTGTTCAACATCTCGGTAAACGCATGGTGGGCCAAGCGCATGATGTTGGGTGGCAAATTGAAGCAGGGGGCAAAGTCACGCTCCCAGGGCGTTTGCTCGTCCAGGCCCTCTAGCGCATAGCTGCGGCTCACATCGCGCAACACACCGGGCTGGTAAGCGGGGCGCGAGGTGCCCTCACGCACCAGCCAGCCCTCGGCCGTGAGCACGCGCAAGTACTTGGCCATGGTGGACGTGCTAACGCCATGTTGTTTGGCCAAAGTGGCACACAGGTGTTTGGGGTCGGTGACCGCCGCGCGGGTAATGCCGGACTTCAGAACCTGCAGCTCAACTTTCGCCATGCTTTACTCCTTGCCAATCATGGAATCACGCACCAGTGTGCCATGGGCTGCTGCGCCTTGCCACACCATAAGCAGTGTTTATGCCGCCAATTAAGCCAAAGCGCAACGCGCTTCCAGCGCGGGCAGGGAGACGATCTCAATGCGCCCATAGCCCAAGCTCAACACGCCCTCGCGCTCCAGTTGCTTTAGTTCCTTAGAGAGCGTCTGACGGGTCAGGCCCAGCAATAGCGACAGCGCCTCCTGCGAAACTGTCAGCGAGCTGCGGGCTTGCGGCAACATGCTCGCGTCGCCGCGTGCCAGCACCAGCAAACGCCTGGCAATGCGCGTGGCGGTAGAGCGCAGCATCGCGTCTTCCACCAAGCCATACAAAGCCCGGTTGCGCGTGGCAAGCTGCAAGGCAATGGCACGGGCGAAAGGGCTGCGCCCCATCAAGCGCGCAAACGCCCCGGCACTGACCGCCAACAACTCGCACGCCGCTAGCGCGCTGACATCATGCGTGCGCGGCAATCCGTCGAGCAGCGCGGTCTCGCCAAACCAGGTGCCTGGCTCCAAGACTGACAGCACCGCCTCGCGCCCGTCCTCCCCCACGGATGACACTTTGAGCCTGCCGCTGAGCACGCCATAAAAGCCGCCACCCACCGTGCCCTTGCGCAGCAGGACGTCACCCGCCTTTAACTGCGCAAGGCTGGTGCTGCCCATCAGCGCCTTTTTCTCTGCGGCAGGCAGGGCAGCAAACCACGGGTTGGCACTCCATACAGAGTCGTAGCTAGGTTTCGAGCTATGCATCCATTTAGTCCCGGTGAATACCCTTAAATGTTAACTATTTGACAGTCTAGCCACGCTGACCCGGTTACCGTGTCACCATCGTTGCAACGCTGCGCGGACTACGCGTAGCGACACCACCACTCTCTGCACACAAAGGAACCGCCATGGGAGCACCATTGCGCGCCATACCCAAACCGCCCCACACATTGGGCGACGCCATCAGCCGCGACCTACAAGAAACACTAGATTTGCAGCGCAGCGCCTACTTGGCACACCCTTACCCCAGCCTGGTGGAACGCAAAGCGGACCTGCGCAAGCTCAAAGCCTTTTTAATCGACCACCGCGAAGCCATTGTGGAAGCGGTCAACGCCGACTTTGGGGGTCACCGCTCGCGCATTGAGTCGCTCTTCATTGAAATTTTCAGCAGCATTGACGCGGTCAACCACACGCTCAAAAGCCTCAAGAGCTGGATGAAACCCGGCAAACGTCCCGTGGACTTTAAAAACTTCATGGGCGCTAGCAACACCGTCATCCCCCAACCCTTGGGCGTGGTGGGGTCTATCGTGCCGTGGAACGTACCCGTGTGGACTAGCTTTAATGGGCTGGTGTGCATGTTTGCAGCGGGCAACCGGGCCATGGTCAAAATGTCGGAAAACTCCCGCCATCTGGCTGCTTTGCTGATCGAAAAAATCCCGGATTACTTTCCCCGAGAAAAGCTGGCCTTTTTTGATGAAACCGGAGGCGTGGGCATTGCCTTCTCTCAGCTCAAGTTTGACCACCTGATGTTCACCGGGTCTACGCAAACCGGCCGTGCGGTCATGAAAGCGGCGGCAGAAAACCTGGTGCCTGTCACCTTAGAACTGGGCGGAAAAACCCCCGCCATCTTGTGCGACGACTTTCCCTTGAAGACGGCGGCCGAGCGCTTGACGTTTGCCAAGTTTCTCAATGCGGGCCAAGCCTGCATCACCGTAGACCACCTGTACGTGCCCCAGCGCAAAATCGATGCCTTCGTCAAAGCCGCCACCAGCATCGTGGGCAAGCGCTATGGCAACCTAGACAGCCCCGACTACACCGCCATCATCGATGACCGCGCCTTCAAGCGCATCGTCAAAGCCTTGGAGCAAGCCCGCGACATGGGGGCCACCTTGGTACCACTGATACCCGGCAAACCGTGGGATGCCAAGACCCGGAAAATCGCGCCGCATATCGTGCTCAATGCGCCTGCCGACTGCGAGCTACTCACCCGCGAGATCTTCGGGCCCGTGCTGCCAATCATTGGCTACACCGACCTGCAAGTGCCCATTGACGCTATCAACGCGGGCGCACGGCCGCTGGCCTTTTACCCCTTTAGCAACCACAAGAAAGTGGTGCAGCACCTCATCACCCACATCATGTCCGGCGGTGTGGCGGTCAATGACGGCCTGTTGCACGCTGCCCAGCATGACCTGCCCTTTGGCGGCGTAGGTGACAGCGGCATGGGCCACTACCATGGCTACGAAGGCTTTGTCACCTTCTCAAAAATGCGCCCCGTGTTCTACCAAGCACCGTTCAGCGCCGTGAAACTTCTCTGGCCCCCCTACGGCAAGTTCGCGAACACCTACCTCGACTTTTTAACCAAATGAGCACACTCATGACCAATACAACTTTTGACTACATCGTGGTGGGCGGCGGCTCTGCCGGTTGCGTGGTGGCAAGCCGCCTGACCGAAGACCCCAAAGTCACGGTGTGCTTGCTCGAAGTGGGCGGCGAGGACACATCCGTCTTCATCCACTGTCCGCTAGGCGTGGCTGCCATAGCCCAAACGGGGCAAGACATGTGGAAGTTTGAAACCGTACCCCAGCTAGGACTCAACGGCCGCAAGGGCTACCAGCCACGCGGCAAGGTCATGGGAGGCAGCAGCTCCATCAACGCCATGGTCTACACCCGCGGCAACCGCAACGACTACGACGGCTGGGCCGCCCAAGGCAACCCTGGATGGGGCTACCAGGATGTGCTGCCCTACTTCAAACGGTCTGAGAACAATGAATGCTTCGGTGCCACCGATTACCGAGGTGTGGGAGGTCCCCTCAACGTGGCGCATCTACGCAGCCCCAGCCCGGTAAACGATGCGTTCATCAAAGCCTGCAATGAGCGTGGCATTCCCACCAACCCCGACTACAACGGTCCACAGCAATACGGCGTGTCGAAGGGACAAACTACCCAGATTAACGGTGAGCGCTGCAGCGCCGCCAAGGCCTACATCACCCCCCACCGCAGCCGCCCCAACCTCACGGTCATCACGAAGGCGCTGGCCAGCCGTGTCCTGATGGAAGACAAACGAGCTGTCGGCGTGCAATACCAACAAGGCGGCAGCACCAAAGAAGTCCGTGCGCGCAAAGAAGTGGTGCTCTCAGGTGGCGCCTACGGTTCACCCCAGTTGCTGATGCTCTCAGGCATAGGCCCCAAGCACCACCTGGCACAGCACGGTATTGCCGTCCAGCACGAACTGCCCGGCGTCGGCCAAAACTTGCAAGACCACATCACCACCTGCCTTATCTACCGCACGCCCCACACCGAGGTGTCATTCGGGATCTCCTTCAAGGGCGCCTGGGCCATGCTCAAGTCAGTTTTTGAGTGGCGCAACAAACGCACCGGCTTGCTCACCAGCTGTGTCTCAGAAACCCAGGGCTTCATCTCGACCGAAGGCAACACGGAGCACCCCGACATCCAGCTTGCCATGTGCGTGGGCATCATCGACGACCACACCCGCAAGATGCACTTGGGGCACGGCTACACCCTGCACGTGACCCTGATGCGCCCCAAGAGCCGCGGCTCGGTCAGGTTACGCAGCACCAACCCGGCAGATTCACTTGACATAGACCCCGCGTTCCTGCAAGACCCGGACGACATGGCGCGCTTGGTTAAAGGCACGCAACTGGGCCACGACATCATGGAAGCACCGGCACTGAGCTACTACCGTGGCGGCATGCTCTACCCAGTTGACCGCAACGACACCAAACAGGTCGAGGCATTCCTGCGCGAACACTCAGACACCGAGTACCACCCCATCGGCACCTGCAAGATGGGCCCGGCCAACGACCCCCTAGCGGTGGTGGACGCCGAACTGCGTGTGCATGGCCTGCAAGGCCTGCGCGTGGTGGACGCTTCTGTTATGCCATGCCTCACCACTGGAAATACCAACGCGCCCACTATCATGATTGGTGAAAAGGCCGCAGACTGCATCAAGGCCGCAGCCTCCACCTAAACTCGCAACCTCCTATAACCCAACCTACCACCCCCATGAAACTGTATTACTCCCCCGGCGCGTGCTCCTTGTCGCCCCACATCGCCTTGCACGAAGCAGGTCTGAGCTTTGAGGCCATTGCAGCACCCACCAAGACCCACAAGCTCCCAGACGGCACCGACTTCTACACCATCAACCCCTTGGGCTACGTGCCTTACCTCACGCTAGACGATGGCCGCAGCCTGCACGAAGGCCCCGCCATCGTGCAATACATTGCCGATTTGGTCCCCGAGAAACAACTCGCGCCCGCCAATGGCAGCTATGAGCGCTACAAGCTGCAAGAGTGGCTCACCTTTATTGGCACCGAGCTGCACAAAGGCTTTAGCCCCCTGTTCAACCCCGCCACCCCGGCCGAGTACAAAACCAGCGTCATCAACCGCTTGTTGGAGCGCCTGAAGTGGGTGGACAGCCAGCTGGCAGGTAAGCACTACCTCATGGGCGACACCTTTACCGTGGCCGACGGCTACTTGTTCACCGTGACCAACTGGGCCCGCCTCGTTCACGTGGACATCTCAGGCTTTGCTGAACTGGCCGCCTTCCGCGCCCGCGTGGGTGAGCGCCCCGCCGTCATAGCCGCCATGAAGGCGGAAGGTCTGCTCAAGTAAGTCGCACAGGCTGTGCACCCGCAAAAAGGCCATCCGCTTCGCAGTGGATGGCCTTTTTTTCTGCCCGTCTCGGGCCCTAGAAGCAAGCGCTTAAGACAGCCCCAAGTGCCCATCACCACGCCCTGGGCGTGGCCCTGATGGGTCTGCCGGGCCACCGCGTGTGCGCAAGGTGAACTGGCGCACTACTTCGGCCAAGCGTGCAGCCTGCTCTTGCAAAGACTCCGCTGAGGCCGCGGACTCTTCCACCAGCGCAGCGTTTTGCTGCGTCATTTGCTCAATCTCACGCACCGCTTCGTTCACCCCACCAATGCCTGAGGCCTGCTCGGCAGACGCCGATGAAATTTCGCCAATGATGGCACCCACGCGCTGCGCGCCGCTCACCATCTCCATCATCTCGGTACCCGCTTCCTCGGCCAAGCGCACACCACCATCCACGGCGGTCACACTGGCACTGATCAAGGCCTTGATGTCGTTGGCGGACTGGGCCGAGCGTTTGGCGAGCAGTCGCACTTCGCTCGCCACCACCGCAAAGCCACGCCCTTGCTCGCCCGCCCGGGCCGCTTCTACCGCCGCATTGAGCGCCAAGATATTGGTTTGGAAGGCAATGGAATCGATCAAGCCGATGATGTCGCTGATCTTCTGGCTAGAGGTGGAAATGCCGTGCATGCTGGTCACCACCTGAGACACCACCTCACCGCCGTGCAAGGCTTGCTGAGAGGCAGAGCGGGCCAAGCTATCGGCCTCACGGGCTGACGATGCGGTTTGCTGCACGGTGTCTAGCAAGCCCGAGAAGGTGGCCGACATGGTTTGCAAATTGCCCGCCGCACGCTCGGTACGCAAGGACAGGTCTTGATTACCCGACGCAATTTCTCGGCTGGCAGACGCGATGTTTTCACTCGCGTCGCGCAGGTCTCCCACGATGCTGGCCAAGTGCGCTCGCATCACCTCTAGTGAGCGCAACAAGTCGGCCACCTCATCCTTGCCGTCCACCGCAATATGGATTGACAAATCCCCTTTGGAAATAGCCTCAGCCACCCCCCGCGCCTGAATCAAGGGGCTGCAAATGGAGTTCATATTCATCAGGGTCAGCGGCACCACCACCGCCACGGTCACCACCACCGCCAAGCCAAACAGCCATTTGGTGTTGTTGCCTACGCGCTCTTGTTCCAGAACTGCGGTGCCCGCCTCTTTTTGCACCACTTCTTCAAGCAGCACCACTTGCTTGTCCAATTCCGCATACTCGGCCGCGGCCTTGGCAGCCAGCGCACTGCCCGCGGTGGCTGAATCGAGCTTGGCTTCCATCAACGATGTAGCGACCGGGGTAAACGCTGCTTCATAGCTGCGCAAGCGCTTCTTCACCTCCTCGGCGACCGCACCGCCGCTGCCCCCCCCAGAGAAAGACTCGGTTTGGTCCAAAGCGTTCTTGATACTCGCCTGCCAACGGGCAAACGACGCCTTGGCCGCTTCCGGTTTCTCGTACTGGATGATCATTTCCTTCTCATCCACCCGCACACGCCCCAGCTCATACTGCAAGCGCGCCAGATGCCCCGCATCAGAAAAAGTTTGGTCGATGAAGTCTTGGCTCAGCGCCTGGATGCGGAACATGCCCAGCATGCCCGCCCCCCCCAACAGGGACAGCAAACCCAGCACCACCGCAATGGCGCCCAACATGCGAAACCGAATGGAAAAAAGCCGCATCAAAGAAAGCACATTCACGGGAGTCTCCTTGGAATGAAATTGGCAGCCATGGCGGGGACACTGGCGAGCAAGCCACGCAGCAAACATCATAGGCTTGGCGCGCCTATTCACCAAGCCAAAGATGCACCCCTTTGTAGCCCCGCCTCTATCAATTCCGCATGCTGTTAGCGCTCCAACTCGGCTGCCTTTCGGGGTCAAACCCAAGCCTAGGTCTGCGCACAGCTGCCTATAGTTGCCCCGCGCTTCCCCCCACATCTAAAGGCACGGACCATGCAAACACCCCTGCGCACAGCACCCGACAGCACGGCACACACAGCCCCGCAGCCTGCCGATGGGGAGCATTGCGACACCGTGCTGCGGGAAACCGACCTGAAATGGCTGCTGACGGGTTTGGGTTGGTGGATTGACGCCAACCGCCTGCACAGCGACGCGAACTACGCCCGCACCGTGGTGCACACGGCCATGCAGTCAGGCTCAGACATCGTGCGCCAGAGCGCGGTATTGCTCCACATGCAATTGCAAGCGATGGCGGTGTCCCAGGCAGCTGCGCAGAGTCCAGAAACTCCGCCACAGCAAGGCTAGAAAGTTTCCCAGTCCTCGTCACCACCAGCTTTCGCGGTGGGCGCAGCACTAGCGCTGGGCTTGGAGGAAGAAGCACTTGGCGTGCTGCGTGCCGAGGCGCTTGACGCACCACGTGCAGCCCCCAGGGCTCTGCGTTCTGGGCCTTTGAATGCCGGGTTGCTCGGCGCGTTGGAGCGCACTTTGGCCTTGGGCAACACCACGGCGCTTGCGGTTTGGCCCAGCTTGAACACACTCACCGTGCTCACCAGCTCTTGCGCTTGCGACTTCAAGCTGCTGGCAGCAGCCGCCATTTCCTCCACCAAGGCCGCATTTTGCTGCGTGGTTTGGTCCATCTGCTTTACCGCCTCGCCCACCTGCACCACGCCCAAGGCCTGCTCGGAACTGGCCGAGCTGATCTCTCCCATGATGTCCGTCACCCGGCGAATGCTGGTGGCTACCTCGGTCATGGTCTCACCTGCCTGGTCCACCAATGTCGTGCCCTTTTCGACCCGCTCCACACTATCGGTGATCAGGGTTTTGATCTCTTTGGCAGCATCGGCCGAGCGCCCGGCCAAAGAACGCACCTCACTGGCCACCACGGCAAAGCCACGCCCCTGTTCACCCGCCCGGGCCGCCTCCACGGCGGCATTAAGCGCCAAAATATTGGTTTGGAAGGCGATGCCGTCAATCACGCTGATGATGTCGGCAATCTTTTTGGAGGCGTCATTGATACCCTTCATGGTCTGCACCACTTGGTTGACCACCGCACCGCCCTCTGCAGCCACCATGCTGGCGTTGGCCGCCAACTGGTTGGCTTGGCGCGCACTGGCCGCATTTTGAGTCACCGTGCCGCTTAGCTCTTCCATCGATGCAGCGGTTTGCTCCAAAGCGCTGGCTTGCTGCTCGGTACGGGCGGACAGGTCGTTATTGCCCTGCGCAATCTCGGCGCTGGCATTGGCCACGCTGTCGGCACTGGAGCGCACTTGCGCCAGTACCCCATGGATTTTTTCCACGAATGTGTTGAACCCCAAGCCAATCGTCGCAAGTTCATCGTGTCCTTTGACCTCTAGGCGGACGCTCAGATCGGCATCGCCACTGGCCATGCCCGCCATGACTGTGGCCAAGGAGCGCAAAGGCTTCATCAGGCGGTACACCACCGTCACCAAAATGGCCGCGGTGAGCGCCGCACACACCAGCGCCACGACCAAGGTGTAGGCCAGCAACTCCCGCGAAGAGGCCGTGGCCACGCTGCCCGGGAAGCTCATACGCACACTCCAGGGTGCAGCGTCCGGGTGCACCTTCAAGGGCTGCAATAAATTCACCACCCCTTGGTCGTCCACATACTCATACGCCAAACCCTTGGCCACTTGCTCTAGGCCAGCAGCGGGCACATCGTCCGCCTTTTTGTTAATACGCGCTGCGTCCTTGTGGCTGGCATACAAGCCGCCGTTAGAGAGCAGCGACAACTCGGCACCCTCAAGTGGCTTGAGCTCGCCCAGAATCTTGCCCAACTGGGTCAGCGTGAAATCTGCACTAGCGACGCCTTGGAACTTGCCCTCCACCAAGATGGGGGCTACCAAAGATGCCATCAGCACATCTTTGCCTTCAATCGGGTAGATGTAAGGCTCGGTGAAGAACACCTTGCTGGTGCGTTTGGGCACGTCATACCAGTCATTGGCACCGGGTGCGGGGTCAAACACAATCGGGTCCACATGGAAGGTGTTGTTGGCAGACCGGGTCCAGTACGGCATGTGCCGACCGGTGGCGTCGTAGTTAGGCTTTTTGTCCGCGTATTCGGCATCCTTGCCGTCCAGCGCATTGGGCTCCCAGGTCACGGCAGCACCCACAAAATCATCCGAACTCATCAGCGCGGCCTTGACCATCTCGTCAATTTGCTCGCGCTCCAGGGGCAAGTTGGCCGCCTTGGTACTGCGCATGGACCCGCTCAAGGCCACCACAGTGGATAAGTTGGCACTGATTCGGCTTTGCAACACACCAGCAGCTTCGCGGGCCGAGGTGCGGGCCAAACCCATGGTGGCTTCTTTGGCCGTGGTGCTACTTTTGAGCCCAATCACCGTGGCCGTGAGCCCCAGGGACACCAGCGCCAGCACACTGGCGGCCACACAGATTTTGGTATTGAGGGAGAACTGCACGCCTGCGCGTGGGGGGAAAACGGGCGTTCGCGCTGCGGGTTGAACCATGGTGACTGTCCTGCTAAATAAAAGACCAAGCCGCGAGTGGCGGCTCCCACGTATCTCTGTTTTTCGTCCCTGAAAAGCCAGCCTACCATGCTTGTTAAAAACTTGTAAAGGGGGCGGGCCCACGAATGGTCCCAGCGGGGGATTTACACTTGCGCCCTCTACGCCAATCCGGCCAGCACCCAAATACCCATCATGAGCAAGTTTGCCCCCATCAGTGGCTTCCCCGAATGGCTGCCTGAGCAGCGCCTCCTAGAACAGCAGTGCATGGACACGATTCGCAAGCAGTACGAGCTGTACGGCTTTGCCAATATCGAAACGCGCAGCGTCGAGCCCACGCATGTGCTGACCGGCAATGGCGACGACAAAGAAATCTATGTGCTCGCCCGCTTGCATGAGGAAGCCGACGCAGCCAAAGCCCCTCCCGAGTTCGGCCTGCGCTTTGACCTCACCGTGCCCACCGCGCGCTACGTGCAGCAGTTCAAGGGCCAGCTGAGCTTTCCGTTCAAGCGCTACCAAATGCAAAAGGTATGGCGCGGCGAGCGCCCCCAAGAAGGTCGCTACCGAGAGTTCACCCAGTGCGACATCGACGTGATTGGCGACGGCACCCTACCCAGCCACTACGACGCCGAGGTGGTGCGCCTCTTGGCCGTGGTCGTGGGCCAGCTGCCCATTCCGCCTGTCACCATCCGGGTGAACAACCGCAAACTCTTGCAAGGCTTTTACGAAGGCTTAGGCATTGCCGACACCAACGCCGTGCTGCGCGTGGTCGACAAGCTCGACAAAATTGGTGCCCCCAAAGTGGCCGCCCTCTTGCAAACCGAATTGAACCTGAGCGCCGACCAAGCCGCCCAATGCTTGGCCATGGCGGCCATCAAAACAGCGAATACCGGCTTTGTAGAGCAAGTGCGTGCCCTGGGCATCACCACCCCCCTGCTCGAAGAAGGTTTGACCGAACTCACCGAAGTGCTGGACAACGCGGCCGACCTGAACGCTGCCCGATTGGCAGAAGGCAAACCGCCTGCCGTGTCAGCCGACCTGGCCATTGCACGCGGCTTGGCCTACTACACCGGCATGGTGTGCGAGGGCCAAATGCAAGGCTTTGAGTCGTCTGGCTCGGTGTGCGGCGGCGGACGCTACGACAACCTGGCCAACGATGCCAAGGTCAAGCTGCCCGGCGTGGGCGTGTCCATCGGACTCACCCGCATCCTGGGTTTGCTGTTTGCCAAAGGCGTGCTCAAACCCACCCGCAAAACTCCCACCGAGGTACTGGTCGCCCTGAACGACGATGCCAGCCGCCCCCAAGCCAACGCCCTGGCCAACCGCCTGCGTGGCCGTGGCATTGCCACCGACCTGTACCACGCGCCCAAAGCCTACGGCAAGCAGATTGAAGCGGCGTCCAAACGCGGCATTCCCTACGTGTGGTTCATCGGCGAGGCCGACAGCCACCACGTCAAAAACCTGCTCACGGGCGAGCAAGTGGCGGCGGACCCTGCGACCTGGTCTCCGGCCTAAGCAGCGCCCTCTGCGGATAGCGTCAGCGCGCAGAACGCTATGTATTTAGTAGCGTGCTGCGCATATTCCATGCGCGCCAACGGCCAATTTCGGCCTCAAATCCTCAGAACTACTGCGCGAAGGCCTGCTACTTGCCGCCCTGTTCCGGCGTCCAGCGCTTGAGCAGCAACGCATTGGTCATCACACTCACCGAGCTCAGCGCCATCGCAGCGCCCGCCACCACCGGGCTCAGATAGCCCAACGCGGCCAGCGGTATGCCGGCTGCGTTGTAGGCAAAGGCCCAAAACAGGTTTTGCCGGATCTTGGACACCGTGCGCCGGCTGATGTCCAGCGCAGCCGCCACCAAGAGCGGGTCGCCCCGCATCAGCGTGATGCCGGCCGCGTGCATGGCCACATCGGTGCCGCCGCCGTTGGGGTTGGCCATGGCCATGCCCACATCGGCGGCCGCCAGCGCAGGCGCATCGTTCACGCCGTCGCCGACAAACGCTACACCCCCACGCTCCGCCGCTGCGCGGGTCGCTGCCCCCCAAGGGGGCTGTTTTGCCTTGGGGCGGCCCGGCGGCAAAACGCCACGATGTACCTTCAGCTCCAACACCTTCGCCGCTTTGTCGCCGGGCAATACCTCGGCCAGCACATCCTTGGCGTCCAGGCCCAGGCGTTTTGCCATAGCCTCTGCCGCGCCACGGTTGTCGCCGGAGATCATCACCGTCTGGATGCCGCGAGCCTTCAGGCTGGCCAGCGCCTCTTTGGCGCCGGGCTTGGGCTCGTCCGCGAACGCGAGCAGGGCCAGCAGCTGGAGGCCTTGCGCTTGCTGCTCCGCCATGGCCGAGACGGTGGCACCAGCAGCCTGTAAATCAGCCGCTTGCGCCGCGACCGGCGTCATGTTCACCCCCAGCTCCGCCATCCAGCGCAGACTGCCCAGCAGCACAGTGCGCTCCCCCACTTTGCCTTGTGTGCCACGACCAGCAATAGATTGCACGTCAGTAGGCGCCAACATCGGTAGCGCTTTACCCTTGGCGGCCTGCAGCACAGCGCGGGCCAAAGGGTGCTCGCTGCCGCTTTGCAATGCAGCAGCCAGAGCCAGAGCTTCGTCTTCCGCCATGCCCACCGGCACTAGCGCGGTCAGGCGCGGTTGGCCTACGGTGAGCGTGCCGGTTTTGTCAAAAGCCACCACGTTCACGGTGTGCGCCACCTCCAGCGCCTGCGCGTCCTTGATCAGAATGCCGAACTTGGCCGCCACCCCCGTGCCCGCCATGATGGCGGCCGGCGTGGCCAAACCCAGCGCGCAAGGGCAGGCAATCACCAGCACCGCCACGGCGTGGATCAAAGCCACTTCAAAGCTGTGGCCCGTGAAATACCAGCCCAGCAGCGTGGCCAGCGCAATCACCAGCACCACCGGCACAAATACCGCGCTCACCTGGTCCACCAGCCGCTGGATGGGCGCTTTGGCAGCCTGTGCGTCTTCCACCAGGCGGATGATGCTGGAGAGCACCGTGTCCACGCCTACCGCCTTTACCTCCAACACCACGCGGCCTTCGCCATTGATACTGCCCCCCGTGAGCTTGGCACCCACGTCTTTGGCGACAGGCAGCGGTTCGCCCGTCAACATGGATTCGTCCACCTGCGTACGGCCTTCCAGCAAAGTGCCGTCCACCGGAAAGCGCTCGCCGGGTTTGACCACAATTTTGTCGCCCACCAAGACCTCGGCCACGGGCACATCCACGGTATGGCCCCCACGCTCCCCCCCAGTGTGTGGGTCGCTGCCCCCCAAGGGGGCCGTGCTTTGCTCGGGGCGGCCCGTCGCTGCGGCTGCCATCCCGACCAACAGGTGCGCCGTATCGGGCCGCAGGCTGTGCAGGGCGCGAATGGCGGCTGTCGTCTGCCGCTTGGCGCGGGCCTCCAGCCACTTGCCCAGCAGCACCAGCGTCACCACCACGGCGCTGCCTTCAAAGTACAGGTGCGGCTCCATGGCCGGCATGCCATGCGCGCTGTGGTCCGTGGCGGTCAGCCACAACCACATGGACAAAGCCCAGCCCGCTGTAGTGCCCAGTGCGACCAGAAGGTCCATATTGCCGGTGCGAGCCAGCAAGGCATGCCAACCGGCCTTGTAAAAACGTGCCCCCAAAATGAACTGCACCGGCGTGGCCAGAAAAAACTGCCACAGCGCGGGCAGCATCCAATCTTTGCCAACCAGATCACCCACCATGGGCAGCACCAGCGGCGCACACAACGCCAGGCCAATGCCGACCGGCGCGAAGCCAGCCCAGGGCGAGGCATCCACCGCATCAATGGCCGCACTGGGCGCCAGCGGCTCATACCCCGCGTCCCGCACCGCACGGCGCAAGCGCGCTTCCATGCCGGCATCGTGCACCGCAATGCGGGCGGACTCGGTGGCCAGGTTCACCGTGGCGCTGTCCACACCGGGCACCTTCTTCAGCGCTTTTTCCACGCGCATCACACACGATGCGCAGGTCATGCCACCAATGCCAATATCAATGGTCGTGGGGGAGGGGGTTTCAGTAGTCATACCGCAAGCTTAGGGCTTGCCACAGGGGGAAGGTCAAGCGCTTACCCAACGCATGGGCACAAAAGCGATGCCGTGGGTCTCCGCGCGCGGTCCGGTGGCCACAAACCCGAAGCGCTCGTACACCGGCTGCGCATAGGGCGTGGAGTTGACTGTGAAGTAGCCGGGGTTGGCTTCCTGCACGGCAGCACGGGCATGAGCCCACAGCTGGTGGCTTAGGCCTCTGCGCTGGAATGACTCGTCTACAAACAGGTGGTACAGATGGCTAGCGTCACGCACTGCGACCACCCCCGCTAAGGCTCCGCTTTCAAGCCCTTTGAAGTACGAAAAGCGCGGATCGGCCAAGCACTTGGCCAATGCATCTGCAGAGATGGTCTTCAGAAACTCTTCGGCACCCGCCCCATCAGGCTGCAAGGTGAAAAATCGGGCCACGCTGCCAATCAGGCGGCTGATGGCGGGTGCATCCTCCACCGTGGCTTTGCTAATCTCCATGTGAAGCTCTCCTCTCCATTGCATCGTAGAACAAGCTTACGTGCAAACTTGTTGTCCCACGTCGCAGCAAGTCATCGACGCCAACGCTTGACCCTCCCACCGTAGCAAGGTTCACAATGCTTGCATCAACCTACCAGGAGTCACCATGAACCAAACCTTTACCGTCACCGGCATGACCTGCGGACATTGCGAAAAAGCTGTTACCCGCGCTATCCAAGAGGCCGACCCGCAAGCCCAGGTAAAGATCGACCGCAGCCAAAACAAAGTGGAAGTGGCATCTACCCAAGCCCGCGAAACCTTGGCCAGGGCCATTGCCGAAGAAGGCTATGCCGTTGCAGCCTAGGCCCGCGCCGGTATCCACCGAGCCGGTCAACATTGGCGAGGCCGCCCGGCAAAGCGGTGTGTCTGCCAAGATGCTGCGGCACTACGAGTCGCTGGGGCTGCTGGGCAAGGTCACGCGCACCGACAGTGGCTATAGGCTTTACAGCGCGGCCGATGTGCACACCCTGCGCTTCATCAAGCGCTGCCGCGACCTAGGCTTCTCCATGGCCGAAATCGGCGAGCTGGTGGGCTTGTGGCAAAACAAGCGTCGCGCGAGTGCCAACGTCAAGAAGATCGCCCAGAGGCATATGGACGAACTGAGTGAGCGCATCGCCGCCATGCAGGCCATGCAACGCACCCTCTCCACCCTGCTGCACTGCTGCCATGGCGACGACCGGCCGGACTGCCCCATCTTGGACGACCTAGCGGGCGACAGCAACTCACTATCAAATACATAGCTACTCACGCCTATCCAACGAGCGCTAGAGCACCAAAACGCACCCATGATGTCCACCGCCTTGGCAGCACTGGGGCTGGAGGGATAAAGTATCACGGTGCCGAGCCAAACCTACCTCTTCTCCGAGGGGCAGCCCTGCCACCTTTGTCCGATGGCTGGACACACCCGCCTTCCGCAACCTGGTGCTGGGCTTGTTTGCCGAGCGCATGGCCGATTTGACCAGTCTGATCGATGCAGTGGCCTTCCGGACGCTGGCCGACGAGCTGGGCACGGTGCGTGAGATCGTGACGCGTCTGCTGCGCCGCCTTGAGCGGGATGGCTGGGCGCCGTGCCCTTGGCCACAGGCTTGATGGGCTGGTGCACGCCGAATGCCATGTTCGGTTTCAGTACCTGCGCAGTCAAAAGCAAACTCAAACCGTAAAACTGCATGCCTGTGAAGCAGGGTGTTGCGAGGCGTATGTCTTTGTACGACCTTGTGAGCGCCGTCAGCCCATGGTGTTCGCAGGCGTTGTTCGGTGATCAGCTGCTACGTTTAGCGGTACGGGCTCTGGCCCACACAGACTTCATGCAACAACTCTGCAACCCTTTGCTTTCCTCCTCCCATTTGCTGCGTTCTTTGGGCGGCGCGTGCCTAGTCCTTGGACTCATGGCCGGTGCACTGACGGCGCAAGCCGACGACATGACCCCCGTGCTGGGTGGCGGCATAGGCGCCGCAGCGGGTGCGATCTTGGGTGAGTCTATGGGGGGCAGCACGGGCGCGATGGTGGGGGGTGCCCTAGGTGGCGCGGCTGGCGCGGCCGTTGGCAGCAAGGGCCACGACAAAAACGCCGCCATCATCGGCGGCGCAGTTGGCGGCGGCGCTGGCGCCGTGTTGGGCAACAGCGTGGGCGGCAAGGCGGGCGCTGCTGTAGGCGCTGGAGTGGGTGGAGCGGCAGGCGTGGCTGTAGGAAAGAAACTGGCCAACTCTGGCAACAGCCAGTCCCCCAAAGCACAAGGTGGCAAACCTAAGACCAAGCTGCAACTGGCCCAAGGTCGCGGCCACAAAAAACACGGTAAGCACCACAAACACGGCTAAAAAGCCCACGCGGACAGTCACCCAAGGAACGGTCCGCGCAAGGCAGATGTCCGTTTTCAGCCAATGCGGCTCTCTACCATGGCGCTCTTTCATCACCCCGCCCGGCCAACAACTTGCCGGGCCGAAAGACCGCCATGACACACCCTCTTGCCACACAGTTTCACGCGCTACACCACAGTTCTCAGCCTCTTGTACTACCCAACGCATGGGACGCCGCCAGTGCCGCTTTGTTTCAACACGGCGGCGCGCCTGCCATAGCAACCTCTAGCGCCGCGCTTGCCTGGTCACTGGGCTATGCGGACGGCGGGCAACTGCCACGCACCGAGCTTTTGGCCGCAGTGCACCGCTTACAACGGGTACTCAGAGTCCCTCTCACCTTGGACATTGAGGATGGCTACAGCGACGACCCGCAAGCAGTGGCCGCGTTGGTGTGCGCGCTAGCGGCCCTGGGTGTCGCTGGCATTAACGTGGAAGATGGCGCGCACGCACCGGCTGTGTTGGTGGAAAAAATACGCTCTATGCGCCACGCATTGGGCGCTACGCCCATGTTCATCAATGCGCGCACCGACGTAGTGCTTCGCGGCTTGGCGTCTAAGGACACAACCATCCGCGCAGTCATAGAGCGCGCCACGCTGTACCAAGCAGCGGGAGCCAGCGGTTTATTTGTGCCCGGAATGACCAGCGCGGCGGATGCAACAGAAGTTGCACGGGCTTGCGAATTGCCGCTGAACCTCATGCTTTTGCCCGACATGCCTTCCATCTCAAGCCTGTTCAACCAAGGGGTCAAGCGCTTCACAACGGGACCCGCTAGCTTTTTAGCGGCCTATGGGCAGGCAAGTCGGTGTGCAACTGAGCTCTTACAGACACACCGCACTGAAGAATTGTTCAAGCAAGCGACGACTTACGACAGCCTGAATGCCCTGTTTCCCTAAGCCTTTGAAGTCGCCATGCGACGGACCTGCCGTCGCACGGGCTTTTCATCAAGCTTTGAGGTTTTGTGCAAAGAACGCCAAGGTGCGGTCCCACGCAGTTTTCGCTGCAGCCGCATCAAAGCGGGGTGTGGTGTCATTGTTAAAGCCGTGTTGCGTGCCGGCATATTGGTGCGCGGTATAGCGCACGCCTGCCGCCTTGAGCGCGGCTTCGTAAGCGGGCCAAGAGGCATTGATGCGCTCGTCCACCTCCGCAAAATGGATCAGCAAGGGTGCCTTGACCTTGGCCGCATCGGCAGCGGCGGGTACGTTGCCATAAAACGGCACGGCAGCTGCGATCTCTGGGACCCGGATTGACAACACGTGGGCCATACCGCCGCCATAGCAAAAGCCCACGGTGCCTACTTTGCCGGTACCGTCAGTCCGTGCCAACAGCCACTGGGTAGCCGCCACAAAGTCTTCACGTGTTTTTGCTTGGTCTAACTTGCCAAACAACTCACGGGCCTTGTCTTCATCGCCCGGATAACCACCCAAAGGGGTCAATGCGTCAGGCGCAAAGGCCATGTACCCATCAAGGGCCAACCTGCGGGTAATGTCTTCAATGTGGGGGTTCAGCCCTCGGTTTTCATGCACCACCAAAACGGCGGGTAACTTGCCTGCCGCAGACGCTGGGCGGGCCAAATAGCCCTTGATGGTTCCGTATCCTGCAGGGGAAGCCACTTCCACCATTTGGGTTTTGACACGCGCATCGGTCGGTGCAATGACCTGGCCCATGGCAAAGTTAGGGCTCAAGGCTGCTAGCAGGCCCACCGCGGTGGCACCGCCCACCGCAAACTTTTGGGCTCGCTCTAGAAAACCGCGCCGATCTATGGTTCCATGCACATAGGCATCAAACAAAATCAGAAGCTCTTGGTCAAAATCTTGCGCGGTCTTACGTTGCATAGCGATGTTCCCCAAAAAAGTAGGCAGCATACCCACGATCACAAGACCGTGCCCCCCATTGTGGGTATACCTTAGGCGGCGGCTGCGGGCGCAGGTGGCGCGCCAAGGACTGATTCGCCGCCCAATGCCTCTAGCAGATCAGGGATCATCTGCACCAGCTCCCCCGTGGAGATGGCAACATCGGCATCAAATCCGTCGTCTTTGGTGTCGCCAGGCGATGACGGAGCGCCCTCAAAAACCACGTCCAAAAACGCCACCTTTTTGAGCTGCAAGGCTTCGGTGAGCACAAAGGACACGCGCTCATTCCACGTCATGGCCACGCGGGTAGGAACTTTTCCTTGGCTGATGTGCTGGCTCACCTCGTCTGTGTCCAAGGCATGGCGGGTATAGCGAACCACGGCTTTGGACTCGTCAGTCGCTTTGAGTTCGCATTCGCGGTCCACGCTAAACCCCTGAGGTGCTTCATGGGTCAACAGCCAGTGCGACATGGCGGCAGCGGGTGATGTCTCCGTGTTCACCAAGGTCACCGCCAATCCGTCAATGGCTTTGATCAAACCGGTCATGACCTCGTCAGCCTTGGACTGGCTACCAGAGTCCAAAATCAACAATTGGGCCTTGGGGTCAACCCATACGGTGACGCTACTTTGCTTGGTAAACGCCATAGGCAACAGCGACAGGCGAGCGTCGTCAGCCAGTTCACGCTTTTCTTTCTTGCCCGGTTTGCGACCCGTAGTCGCCTCAATCTGGGCGATCTGCTCTTGCACTTTGCGCTTGACCACCGAGCTTGGCACGGTCTTCATTTCGATCATGAGCTTCATGATCCACTGGCCACCGACCACCTCCACCAAGGGGCCATGGGCTTCGCCGCGTGGTTCCGCCCAACCGACGGATTTTTCTTGCGAGGCACCGCATTCAACGAAGCGCGCTCCATCCAGGGCGGCTTCTAACTCTTCTTGCGTCGTAGACCAGCCCGACACGATGCGATACACCATCACGTTTTTAAACACAGATCACCTCTTTTGTTAATCATCTATTTTCACGCAACTTTACAAATCATTAAGGCAGCGCAATAGAGCCTATACATGCACAGCCCACACTAGCCCCCAAGCCGAATGCGATATCCGCAGCGGATGTGTAACTCCCATAGGATGAATGTATGAAATCAAATCTGAAATCACTGGTTTTGGCCGCTCTCTTGGCAAGTGTTGGGGTAGCAAGCTGGGCCCAAAACGGACCCTCTACCGACAAACCCATGGCGCATGCGCAAGGCAAGATGATGCACGGCGACAAGATGGACTCCGGACGAATGGAATCCATGATGGCCAAGCGCACCACAGAACTCAAAGCCAAACTCAAGTTAAGTGCAGCGCAGGAGGGTGCTTGGACCACATTCACATCGGCCATGAAACCGTCGGGGAACATGATGGCGCAACGCCCGGACCGCGCTGAGTTCGACAAGCTCTCCACTCCGGAGCGCATTGACAAAATGAAGGCCATACGCACCCAGCAACATGCCGAGATGGCCGCTGAAATGGAAAAACGTGACGAAGCAATCAAAACTTTCTACGCGACGCTAACGCCAGAGCAGAAAAAAGTGTTCGATACAGAGCATGCACGTATGGGCGCTCGGGGTGAGCACGGATCCGAACACGGTCGGCGCTAAGCTTTAGAAGCCTAACCAATTGCAAACAAGGGCCTAACTTGGCCCTTGCGTGAGCGTTCAGGCCAACATTTTTGTGAGATCGCCGCTTGCAATGAGTTTTTGCACATCAGTCGCCCCACCCACGAGGGTACCTTTGACAAAGACCATGGGAAATGTGGGCCAGCCCGTCCACATTTTCAGCGCATTGCGCCTGCGCCATGTGTTGAAGTAGCTGCCGTACTCAAGGTAGGTGTAGGCTACACCAGCTTCATCTAAAGCCGCCCGTGCTTTTTTGGGCATGGGATTCATGGCCATACCCACCACCACCACTGCATGTTTCGCTATCGCGGCTTCAACCTCTTGAATGATGTCTACGTGGTGGGTCTCCACATAGGTTTGAATAGCAGGATGGATCCGGTTGTCAGGAAGTACAGGGCGCGACATAGAGAGCTCTCCGCAATGGCCAAAAAAACCATTATGCGCTGCGCAAATGGCAGGCGCGTTTACTGAGAGATTCCAGCGTTTTGAAGAATCCGTTTCAAACTTCCATCGATGCGCATGCTGTTGAGCCCTTTGTCGAAGGCCTTGATCAATGCGTCCTGGCCCGGGTAGTTATTGACAAAGGCGAGGTAACTGTCTTTGGCCTCAAGTCCTGGTTTTTTCCACTCAATCGATGCCAATTCACCTTGGCTCTGGATCATGCGCTGACCCGCATCCCGGTTACCAAACACCAGATCGAGTCTGCGTTTTCCTAGCTTGAGCAGACTACCCTGCAGGTCGGTGGTTTCTTCAAAATGGTAGCCTTTGTCGACCAAGCTTGGGGACAAGTAGGTACCCCGCTGAATGCCAATCACCAAACTCGCCATGACCTTGGGATCGTTCAAGTCATGGTTGTCACTGCGCAAGCCAAAAAACCCTAGCTCTTGCTTCAAAATGGACTGGCTGTACTGGTATAGGCGATCCCGCTCTGCATTGCGCCAAATCCCCAAGATCGCGCACTCTGCCTTCTCGGACACCTTTAATATGCGCGCCCAGGGCATAAACGTCGGTTTTGCGGTGATGCCCGCACGCGCAAATGCCTCGACTGCTATTTCCACCATAGGCCCACTGTTAGGTAATGCGGGACTGTTAAACGGCGCAAAGTCTCCCAAGCACAGTGGAACAAACTCTTGCGCTCGCGCCTGCGTCGCCCCACAAAGGCCAACCAAGGCAATTAACAAGAGCTGAGAATGACGGACCATACCTAATACAACCCGCACAAAAAACTAAGAACCCACAGCCGATCTGCTTAGACCTTTGTCTTGAACAAGGCACCGGCCATTTTGTCACTTGTCTTAAACACGGACAGATTGGCCAAAAATGCGTTTTTGGCTTGCAGTTGGTCCACGACATCCGCTTCTAAAGCAGCACCTGGCTTCTGAGACCGCCCTACCTCGGTGGCTACACCACCTTGTGCTTGCTCGGTTTGCATCACCCTTTGTCGTTTGAACGCTGGAGTATCCACATTGGCTACATTGTGGGCAGATGAGGCAAGCTGGACCTGAGCCGCTTGCATGCCAGAAGAGGCGATTGAGGCTGTAGAACCCATACAAACTCCTTACTACCACGGCACTATTGGCCAGAACGTCGGTGCAGTTTGTGCCTCACAGGCGGGTATGTCAATGCAAAAAACGTGAACAAAGTCACAAAAAGGTGTGTCGCACTTGCCCCTGCAAGACGTGCCTCTTTTGACACAACGCAAGTCCATTGCCCGGCTGTCACCTACACTGCCCCAATACCATCTCATACGCTATGCCAAACCCTCGCGTCTTCCTTCCCAAAGTCCGCACGATTGGTGCGATGCAACCCTTGGTTTGGCTTGTTCTTGGATGGCGAGACATGGCGCGCGCTGGCTGGATCAGTTTTGCCCATGGGCTTGCCATGGCGCTGGTTGGCGCCTTCATCGTGTGGGTTGCTTACCAAAAGTTTTGGTTGTTGGCAGGTGCTTTGTCTGGTTTTTTGGTCATCGCACCGGTGCTTGCAACGAGCTTGTACGCCTTAAGCCGTGCACTTGAGCGCAATGAACCCACAGGTCTCTCACTGGTTCTTAGAACGTGGCTCAACTGGCAGCGCAGCCACGTCAACAAATGGGGTAACGACTACTGGTGCATGGTCCAGTTTGGCGCCTTACTTGGTTTGGCCGCCACGGGCTGGGTTCTTACTTCAGCGGCCCTCATTACGCTCATGGCGCCGTTGCCGGTAAACACGCCCCTAGACTTTGTTCACCATGTGGTACTCGCCAAAGAAGGTTGGTTGTTTGAACTATGGCTCATGGTAGGAGGCATATTGGCGGCACCTATGTTTGCTTCTAGCGTCGTTGCCATGCCCATGCTGCTGGACCGGAAGGTCACCTTGCTGCAAGCGGTTTTGACCAGCTGGCAAACAGTCCTTGAAAACCCTTTCCCCATGGCGCTATGGGCCTGCTTAATCATGGGGTTTACTTTGTTAGGCCTAGGCTCTCTGCTACTGGGCTTAGTCGCTGTCATACCTATGCTGGGGCATGCGAGCTGGCACGCTTATCGTGATTTGGTCGATGTGTCTGAGCTTCCATCTCGCGACAGTGGCCTCCCTAGCTCCGCTGGTGCAAAGGCCAATTGATGTTTGGGTTCTCTGAAGAACAAATTGCCGCCTTTGGCTTGAGCTTTGGCGTGGGCGGCTTTATGTTGTACATGCTCTTCATCATCGGCCAACTCGCATGGGAATCCAAGGCTGGAAAGTTCGGCACTTTCGTTCTGTTTTTGGGTCTCGCATTTGGCATGGTTGGTTTTGCTGCCAAGTTCGTCATTCAGTGGGCTCTATCAAACTAAGACCGCAAGCAGCGATGCAGTTTTGGTTTAGCCGAAAGGTCTGATTCCGATCAACAGCCCATGCAAAAAAAACGCAAACACAGCCCATAGCAAGGTCCCCATTGCAACGCAGCCCAAAGTGGGAATCAATGCTGCACCCGCAACCTTGGGGTTAGTTATGCGATCGCGCCGCCGCGCCGCTCTGAAACTTGCGGTCGCCCACAGCAAAAAACACCCAAACAGCACCAAATGCGCCACACTGCCTGTTGCCAGTAAGTGGGCCAATGCCCATGCTTTAACGCCTAGCACCATCGGATGGTGCAATCGGGCTTTGATGTAGTTTCCTGGCACATAGGCTGCTGCAATGAACAAAAAAGCCACCCAAGTCAACAAGGCGGCCAAATGCCGCATACCCTGAGGCGGTATCCACAACATCAGCGGGTTTTCTCGTGCTTGGCCAAAGCCCCAGACTATCAGCCCCAAACCCAGGGCGGACACCAATGAGAAGGCAAACTTATAACGGCCTTCGCCAAACCCGAGCACCCACTGAGTGCGGCTTGTATCACTGAAGATCCGAATGGAATGCACACCGATGAATAAGAGCAAACCCAAAACAAGATAGACCATGGTTAGGACCCCACCACGCGGTTTTTCCCCGAGCGTTTTGCCAGATACATGGATTGATCAGCGCGTCTGATAGCGTCTGAGCCCTTCTCGTCGGTGGCTAGTTGCGCAACGCCTGCGCTAAAGGTAATCAACACCTTGTCCTCACCGGCGAGAAAAAAGCGTTTAGTCAACTCCCTTTGCAAGCGCGTCATGGCCTCTATTCCCTTCTCCATCGCCGTATCAGGCATCAGTATGACGAACTCCTCACCCCCGTAACGGGCTAAGGTGTCTTGGGGACGCATACATTCTCGCGCCACTGTGGCCAAATGGGCCAAAGCGTTGTCTCCCACCGCATGGCCCAAGCTATCGTTGAGTTGCTTGAAGTTATCAATATCCAACAAGGACACACACAACGGTGTTTCTTTGCGGCGAACGTTGGAAACCTCACGCTCCATGGCCTCGTCTAAGCCCTTTCGATTCAAAGCGCCTGTCAAGGAATCATGGCGTGACTGGGCACTAACCCTGTCCAACTCTTGGTGCAACTTAGCAATCTCTGTCTCCGTCGCCTGCGCTCGCTCGCGCATAGCGACTAACTCATCACGCGACACCTTGCTGTCATACGCCATATCACGCGTCGCGCCAACCACTTCCTTCAAAACAGGCGCTATCTCCGTGATGGTCTTCGCTTGCTCAATCAGCCGCGCACTTTCTTCTAGCTTTGCGTGAAAGTTACCGGTTGATTGGGTGATTTGTGACAACCTCTCCACAAACGTCGCGAGCATCTTGCGCATGTCCTCTTGCGCTTGAACAGCGTGGCCCTTGGCGTCTTTTTGCTTAAAGATAACGTCTTTGAGCTTGCGTTCGACTTCGTCCAATCGGCGCAAGGTAAGTGGTGGGCCAGAAGCGGCTTTGAGTGCATCCATTTGCCCAGACAGCCACTGGTTGTCAATGCTCAACTCGCCGATGTTCTCAAACACAAGGTGGAGAAGCTTTAACAGCGTCTTACGTATTTCTGCTTGGTCCTCCGCCACAAAAGACAAGCGGTCGCTATAGCTAACCAGTAGTTGTTTAACCTGCACAGCATCCACATCAGGCTTTTTCACTGCCTTGAGCAGGGTGTCGGTCTGCTCCATAAATCGCGCATCGTCGTTGCCCAGCGCTGGTTGCAAGAACTCGATCATGCGGCCGACTTGTTTGAAAAACTCAGGCGTTAGTGCTGGTGCGCCTTGGCTTAGAAGCGTCGTATCACCCGCGCCACCCGGCAACGTGCCTGGGCTTGCTGCCCCAGAGCCAGCCTCAGCGGGTGGAGGGACAAACCCCCCGTATGCCACCAAGGCGGCCTTCACACCATCCCAGTTCATGCGGTCAATGGCGTACTCCAGCAAACCACGCTGCTTTTGCTGACCTGGTGTCTTGGTTGGCAGCGCCTGCGCAATATCACGCAGAGTCTCCATCGGAAACTGAGGCATCTGCGGTATGCCAGCAATCTCGTTGTAGATCTTTTGGTAATTCAAAGGAGTAGGTAACAACTTCCCAGCCGTCAGCTGTTTGAGTGTCTCGCGCGCAATTTCAAACGGTTTTTTGTCACTCATATCTCATTTCTTCGCTATAAATTTAGTAGCAAACAGCGCAATGGATACATGCACCTACTTAGAAAACAAAAGCCAGCGTCCATTGTCCAGCAAACCCGTGGTGAAAAACTTACTTTAAACCCGCGGATTCATCAAAAACCGTTAACCACAAAGAAAAGAACAACCCTGTGCATAAATCTCTAACAAGAAGCAAGTTATCCACAGAAATATCCAAACAGAGAAAGTTATCCAGTTTTCGGGTACAAAAAGAAAGCGCAGTCACCCACATCATTGGAGACTTCATAACTTGTTGATTTATAAAGATAATTTTCGCTTATCAACAGAGGAAGCGGGACACTATCTACTACTACTATCTTAAAATAGAGAAATAAGAAGAGATAGCAACAAAAAACAAACGTCAAAAAAAGCCGTTTTCATTTTTCAAAATTTAGTTGTGAACATCTGCAAAGAAGTAGGTCCAAAGGGCGGAATCGAAGCTGCAATCAAGTAAGATTTGCCCATCGTTTAATTTGTGTACCTCGTCTAAGCTCCTTCATGTCCGTTTCTTCAACAGGCTCTAGCACCCGGCAGCCCAGCGTTTCTTTTGAAATCAAAAGTGCGCAGCTGCCATTGGTGGCCCTTATGTTGAAAACGGATGACTGGGCCTTGGTACAAGCGGACCTGTCACAGCAATTTGGTCCCCAAGGGGAAAATCCAGATTTTTTTGACCACGATGCCTTGGTAATCGACTTCACTCAGCTCGATCCCCAAACACCTTTGCAAGACCTGATTCCTTTGCTAAAGGTGTTGCGAGCGTGCAATTTGGTGCCAGTGGCTGTCCGTGGCGCCAGTCCAGAGTGGATGTCAGCCGCCTTAGCCGTAGGTTTGGTAGAAGCCAGCCCAGAGGTTTACAAACCCAAAGCCGCACCCGTGCAAGCCGAAGTGCTTGTTCAAGAGGTGGTGCGAGAAGTCATTCGCGAAATACCTGGCCCCACGACCATGGTGGTGGACAGGCCACTCAGGTCAGGCCAAAAGGTCTACGCCCGTGGTGCAGACTTGGTGGTGTTGGCCATGGTGAACCAGGGTGCCGAAGTGGTGGCCGATGGCAATATCCATGTGTACGCACCGCTCAGAGGCAAGGCCATGGCTGGTGCCCGGGGCAATACGCAAGCACGCATTTTTTCGCTGTGCATGGAGCCCGAGCTCATCTCCATAGCAGGTGTGTACCGCACCAGCGAGAATCCTTTAGCGCCTGATGTACAAGGCAAGGCAGCGCAAGTGCGCTTGAGCGACGATGGTCAAGAAAAGTTGATCATTGAAGCCCTCAAAACCTGATTAACGTTTTTAATCTTCTGAAAGACCTTTCACCCATGGCAAAAATCATTGTGGTTACCTCTGGCAAGGGCGGCGTGGGTAAGACAACCACCAGTGCCAGTTTTGCAACAGGACTCGCCCTGCGAGGCCACAAAACAGCGGTGATTGATTTCGATGTGGGCTTGCGCAACCTAGACCTGATCATGGGCTGCGAGCGCCGCGTGGTGTACGACCTGATCAATGTCATTCAAGGTGAAGCCAATTTAAACCAGGCGCTCATCAAAGACAAGCAGTGCGACAACCTGTATGTCTTGGCCGCTTCACAAACACGCGACAAAGACGCCCTCACACAAGACGGTGTGCAAAAGGTGCTAGAAAACCTCAGCGCGATGGACTTTGAATACATCGTCTGCGACTCACCAGCGGGTATTGAAACTGGTGCTCTGATGGCCATGCACTTTGCTGACGAAGCGTTGGTGGTGACCAACCCTGAAGTGTCATCCGTGCGTGACTCGGACCGCATTTTGGGTATGTTGGGCAGCAAGACCAAGCGTGCCATGGAAGGCTTGGAGCCCATCAAAGAGCATTTGCTCATCACCCGTTACAACCCCGCCCGCGTCGATTCGGGGCAGATGCTCTCTTTAGAAGACATACAAGACATTCTGCGCATTAAGCTGATTGGTGTGATTCCCGAAAGTGAGTCCGTATTGCAGGCTTCTAACCAGGGAGTGCCTGCAGTGCATATGCAAGGTAGTGATGTATCCGAAGCCTACAAAGACGTTGTAGAGCGTTTTCTGGGTACAGACAAGCCAATGCGCTTCATTGACGCTCCCAAACAAGGACTGTTGAAGCGCTTGTTTGGGGGGAAGTAAGAAAATGTCGTTTTTCTCATTCTTTGCGGGCGAAAAGAAGAAGTCTGCAAGCGTTGCCAAAGAGCGCTTGCAGATCATTTTGGCCCATGAGCGCAGTGGTCGTAACGCCGCTGAGCCGGACTATCTGCCTGCTTTGCAGCGTGAACTGATTGCGGTGATTAGCAAGTACATCAAAATTAATCCCGAAGACATCAAAGTTAATCTAGAGCGCCAAGACAATCTTGAAGTGCTAGAGGTCAAAATAGAGTTACCTGATGGTAAGTAAGTAGTGCTTGCTATTCATTGCATAGCTGGTTGCGCCGTGTATATGAGCGGAACCACAAGATTTAGGGCATGGATTCAGAGGCTGCAACAAGCCGGAGCAGCGTGATCTCAGAAGGTGCCCAGAATCGCTTAGGTGGCCCCCAGTAGCCGGTGCCACGGCTCGTGTAAATCCACATGTTTTGCAGTTTATGCAGACCAGCTGTAAAAGGTTGCTGCAAGCGAACGAAGTGATTCCAAGGCCAGAATTGGCCGCCGTGCGTGTGACCTGACAGTTGTAGGTCAAAGCCAGCAAGCGCAGCCTGCGCAGCGGAACGGGGTTGGTGAGCTAGCAATAGCTTATACGCAGCATTTTCTGGGGCCCCAGCCATTGCCTTATGTGCGTCTGACCGGTGCTTTTCGTCAAAATGATGTGCTGTGAAATCGGAAACACCAGCGATTACTATAGGGACTGCCGTGTGCCTTGAGGCCAGGTTTGTGTGGTGTACGACATGGTGCTCGTTCATCAGCACCCGCACCCCCAGTGCGCGAATAACTTCTATCCAAGCATTGGCGCCAGAATAGTACTCATGGTTGCCAGTTACAAAGAAGCTTCCGTGGGTTGACTGCAATCGAGCCAGAGGGTAAATGTGTTCTGCAAGCTCATGGACACTTCCATCCACTAAGTCTCCGGTTATTGCAACCATATGGGCTCCTAGCAGGTTGACCTTGTCCACAATGCGTTCCAAATACGGTCGCTTAATGGTTGGACCCACATGGACGTCGCTGATTTGTGCTACCAGGAAACCGTGCAACGCTGCGGGTAGGTCTGGCACAGGTACATCCATCTTGACTACGGTCGCAGTGCGCCGTGCATTCCAAAACCCTAGCGCACTCACACCCACTGCGAATACAAGCACGGCTAGGCCACTAGATGCCTGCAATGCAGCCAGCTTCAGCGAAGGGAAAAGCGCGAGCTGTGCCATATGAAGAAGAAGTAGCACCCCGGCTCGTACAAGGGTGAACACCAGCATGCTGGAAAACCAGCCCATGCACAACAGCCCTATCCACTGCAAACCCTGATCCCACAGAGATGAATGGCGCTTTCGAATTCCGATCATTGACACGGGAATCAAAACTGAGGAACAGACCAGCAAAGCGCCAGTAGCTATGGCCGCATTTGGCGACACTGTGACTAGATCCCCCAACAGCTGCCAGCCTACGAACAGATGCAGAAAGAGAGAAAAAACAAAAACCGGGACGAGGGCCATAGCGGTTCGCAAGAACAGGCTTGCTTTCTGATGAGTAGCCTTGTTATCTGGAGCAATTTAGCGCCAGTTCAAGCGCTCCATTCGTCCTTGCACTTTGTCACTTAGTTGCTCAAATGCAGAGGCAAAGCGGTCTTCTGAACCACTTGCCTCAGTACAAAACTAGAGTGCACACCAGTTACACCTTCAATGCGGGTAATTTGGTTAAGCAAAAGTGACTGGTAGTGGTCCATATCTCGCACGGACACTTTGAGTTGGTAGTCAGCGTCTTGCCCAGTGATAAGCAAGCACTCCAATACCTCTGGCAACACACAGACCGCTTGCTCGAAATTGGAAAACCGCTCTGGTGTGTGCTTGTCCATAGAAATATGTATGAGCGCAGTCAGCGTCAACCCTAGACGTTTAGCGTCTAACAAGGCGCGGTATCCCACAATCAAGCCAGACTCCTCTAGTGCGCGAACGCGCCGCAAGCAAGGAGACGGCGACAAACCAATTTGGTCTGCAAGGTCTTGGTTATTGATGCGTCCATCCCGTTGCAAGACGTCGAGGATATGCTGATCAAACTTGTCAAGTTTCATAAAAATTCTAACTTAAGTTTATATTCTGACAGAATGTGCCAAATTATCGATAAAACTTGGTTAATTGGCAATTTCCTACCATCACGTTCAGCTTACACTTTCTCCATCTGTCACCCACAGCGCCAAGTTGTCTTCACTACCACTGAAGAAACTCAATATGGTGGCTTCACAAGAGCCCAACGCGGAGTACCCCAAGAACCATCCCACTCTTGGGGCAAACCGCTTTTTGTTTCACCTGCGCAACACTTAGATAAAGCAAAATCCAGAATCAAACGCGAAAAATATAGGCCTGTGGTATATTCGGCCCATCGTTTTTGGCGACTTGCCGTGCTTCCAATTTCAAGTTGAAGTACAACGACCCCCGGCAGAGGGGTTGCAGGTCTAGCCCCTCAAATGCGATATGCAATGGCTCTCACGGCGCTGCAATTTATCCCTACTGTTCACGAAGCCCCTGCTGTGGCACGTGCCCCGGTGTCAATCCAAGGCGGTTGATGATTGGTGGAGTAACAGGCGGGCACCCCGGCGCTTGGGGCTGCCATTTTTGATTTTCAGCGCAACAGTTCTATCAAAGTGAGCTGTTAAGAGCGCGTTAGTATTTTTGATGATTCATAAGCAAAATAAAGATTTTTCACAGTCACCTATCATTATGGGTAAATATCGCATTGCAGCCTGCCCTCGCCAACTCGACAGTGGTCGGTTTGCCGCGCAAGTTTCTATTGCTAGTGGCCGTGGAAGTGCCTGTACAGACCGTGTGATGCGGTTTGTTGACGATTTTCTAACGATTGATGCCGCAGCAGATTACGCAATTGCACAAGGTATTGATTGGGTGAGCGCCACCACGCGCACCCACTGAGTAAGACGACCGATTTAAATTTAACCAATTCGCAAAGAAACAAGGAACTAAGCATGGCAAAGGAAGACCTGATCGAGATGATGGGTGTCGTGAATGAGGTGTTGCCTGACACCCGTTTTCGCGTGACGTTGGACAATGGGCATCAGCTCATTGCTTACTCCGCAGGAAAAATGCGTAAAAATCACATCCGCATCTTGGCTGGCGATCGTGTCTCTTTGGAACTTTCTCCTTATGATCTGTCCAAGGGTCGCATCAACTTTCGCCATATCGAAGGTCGTGGACCGTCAGCGCCGCGACGCTAAGCAGGGTGACGTACCTTTCGAAGAAATAAAAAAAGCACCGCTTTGCGGTGCTTTTTTTTGAACTGAAACATTTAAATCACCGCCCAGTTCCAGACTCATGCAGTGGGCAACAGTTTCAATGCGCCCACAAGTACAAATTGGTGAGAGAGCGTACTAGGCCAAAGAGCTACCTAAATATCAATATTGCCTGCGCGGAGCGCATTGGTTTCGATAAAGTCTCGGCGCGGCTCGACTTCGTCGCCCATTAGCATGGTGAACACGCGGTCCGCCTCAATTGCATCGTCAATTTGAACTTTTAACAGTCTACGCACCGCAGGGTCCATCGTAGTTTCCCAAAGCTGTGAGGGGTTCATTTCACCCAAGCCTTTGTAACGTTGACGGCTTGTTGCATGCTCTGCTTGGCCGATCAACCATGCCATCGCCTCGCGGAAGTCGGAAACCTTTTCCTCCTTCTGTCGCTCACCTTCCCCACGCATGACGCGCGCACCTTCTGATAGCAGTCCTTTAAAAGTGTTGGCCGCCTCAGCCAAGGCAGCATAGTCAGCACCGTGCACAAAATCCTGGGTCAATACACTGCTCTTGACATTCCCATGGTGCCTACGGCTAATCCGCAGAATAGGTTTATCAGTTCGAATATCAAATTCGCCGGCAACTTCTGCATCTGGAAGTTTTGCTTGTAGCGCTGCTGCTGAACGTTCAGCATCAGCAACCGTATCAAGATTCAGCGCCACGCCATCAGCGACACTTCGCAATGCTTCTGCATCCATAAAGTTCTTCAACCGTGCGATGACGGCCTGTGCCACTTGATGTTTACGTGCCAAATCTGACAGCGTATCGCCACTGATGGTGGAACCATTGGGCCCACCCGTAAACACGGATGCATTCACGAGAGCGACGCGCAACAAGAAATTGTCGAGATCACTAGCGCCTTGGAGATAAAGCTCTTCCTTGCCTGCCTTGACCTTGTACAGCGGTGGCTGTGCAATATAGATGTGGCCACGCTCTACCAGTTCGGGCATCTGCCGATAGAAGAAGGTCAAGAGCAGCGTACGAATGTGCGCGCCGTCGACGTCGGCATCGGTCATGATGATGATGCGGTGGTAGCGCAGCTTTGCGACGTTGAAGTCGTCGTTGCCAGTGCTTCCGCCGGCCTTGCCGATGCCGGTGCCCAGAGCGGTGATCAGCGTCAGGATTTCGTTGCTGGTAAGCAGCTTCTCGTATCGGGCTTTTTCCACGTTCAGGATCTTGCCGCGCAGGGGCAGGATGGCCTGGAACTTCCGGTCACGGCCCTGTTTGGCCGAGCCGCCGGCGGAGTCGCCCTCGACGATGTAGATTTCACACATGGCCGGGTCTTTTTCCTGGCAGTCGGCCAGCTTGCCGGGCAAGCCCATGCCGTCGAGCACGCCCTTGCGGCGCGTCATGTCGCGGGCCTTGCGAGCGGCCTCACGGGCACGGGCTGCCTCGATGATCTTGCCGACGATAATCTTGGCGTCGTTAGGGCGTTCTTGCAGGTAATCGGCTAGCAGTTTGGACACGATGTCTTCTACCGGGCCGCGCACCTCGCTCGATACAAGTTTGTCTTTGGTCTGACTGGAAAATTTAGGCTCTGGTACTTTAACCGACAGTACACAGCACAGGCCTTCGCGCATGTCATCGCCCGTCACTTCCACCTTGGCCTTTTTCGCCAGCTCTGTGTCGTCAATGTACTTATTAATCACGCGGGTCATCGCGGCGCGCAGGCCGGTCAGGTGGGTGCCGCCGTCGCGCTGGGGGATGTTGTTGGTGAAACAGAGGACTTGCTCGTTGAACCCGCTGTTCCACTGCATGGCCACTTCCACACCGATGTTGGTGCCCTGATCGCTCTGGCGGTCGCCCATGGCATGGAAGATGTTGGGGTTCAACACCGTCTTGCCCTTGTTGATGAAGTTTACAAAACCTTGGACGCCGCCCGCACCAGAGAAGTCGTCTTCCTTGCCGCTGCGTTCGTCTTTCAGGCGGATCTTCACTCCGTTGTTCAGGAAGGAGAGTTCCCGCAGGCGTTTGCTCAGAATCTCGTAATGGAAGTCGTTGTTCTCTTTGAAGATATCGGTGTCGGGCAAAAAGTGCACTTCGGTGCCGCGTTTTTCTGTGTCCCCAATCACTTTCATCGGCGAGACTTCAATGCCGTTTTGCGTTTCGACAATGCGGTTCTGCACAAAGCCTTTGCTGAACTCCATCACATGCACTTTGCCGTCGCGGCGGATCGTCAGTCGCAGCATCTTGGAGAGTGCGTTCACGCAGGATACGCCCACGCCGTGCAGACCGCCGGACACCTTGTAGCTGTTCTGGTTGAATTTGCCGCCCGCATGCAGCTCGGTCAGCGCGATTTCAGCGGCCGAACGCTTGGGTTCGTGCTTGTCGTCGAGCTTGATGCCGGTGGGAATGCCGCGGCCATTGTCCACCACGCTGATGGAATTGTCCGAGTGGATGGTGACCAGGATGTCATCGCAATGGCCAGCCAACGATTCGTCAATGGAGTTGTCCACCACTTCGAATACCAAGTGGTGCAGGCCGGTACCGTCCGATGTGTCGCCGATGTACATGCCGGGACGCTTGCGCACGGCTTCCAGGCCTTCAAGAATCTGGATCGAGCCTTCGCCATAGGCTTCGGTAGCGCCGGCTTGGTTGGTGTCGATGGTGGGCTGGAAGTTGGAGCTGCCCGCACCGCCCTCGCCCGTGTGCACGGCGTCATCGGCGTTCTCGGTACCCAAAACAGGCTTGTTTTCTTCAGTCATGGCTCACTTCTCTTCACTAAATCTCAATCTCTTCAATGACCAAACCCCCGGGAGGCGGGGGTTTGATTGCGCAGGCAGCTATAAAAGGTATAGCGTCAAATTCTCATTGGCATGACAACGTATTTGAATGTTGCGTTGTCTGGAATGGTAAACAAGGCGGAGCTGTTGCCATCCGACAACTCCAACGTGACCATGTCTTGGCCCATATTGGCAAGAGCATCAATCAAGTAAGTCACATTGAAGCCAATTTCAATGCTGTCGCCGCCATAGTCAATATCCAATTCGTCTACAGCTTCTTCTTGTTCGGCATTGCTGGATGCCACACGCAAGGTGCCAGGGTCGATGTTCAGGCGTACTCCCTTGAACTTATCGCTGGTTAAAATGGCGGTGCGCTGCAATGTTGCCAATAGCGCGGCACGGCCCAAGGTCACGCTGTTCTTGTGGTTCTTGGGAATGACGCGGTTGTAGTCAGGGAACTTGCCTTCAACCAACTTCGTGACGAACTCCATGCCGTCAAAAGTAAATTTGGCTTGGTTGTTTGCGAACTGCATTTCGATGGCGCCGTCGGCATCGCTCAATAAGCGTTGCAGTTCAATCACAGTCTTTCGCGGCAAGATCACTTCTTGCTTTGGGACTTCTACGTCCAAGGTAGCAGACGCAAAGGCCAAGCGATGTCCATCCGTTGCGACCAAGCTGAGCTGAGTCCCTTCGGCAACAAACAGGATGCCGTTCAAGTAGTAGCGTATGTCGTGAACCGCCATGGCAAACGATACTTGACCCAGCAGGTCCTTCAGTGTCTTCTGGGGGACGCTAAAAGCAGGACCAAAGCTGGCCGACTCTTGGACAAGCGGAAAGTCCTCAGCTTGCATTGTTTGTAAGGTGAACTTACTCTTGCCGCCTTTGACAATGATTTTGTTCAGATTGGACTCAAGTGCCACCGTCTGATCAGAAGGCATGGTGCGCAGAATATCAATGAGCTTTCTCGCACCAACCGTGGTAGTAAAGTTGCCGGTATCGCCCCCAAGTTCAGCAGTGGTCCGAATCTGAATTTCAAGGTCACTGGTAGTTATTTGCAGTGAAGTCCCTGTTTTGCGCAACAAAAAGTTCGCCAATATAGGCAGCGTGTGACGGCGCTCCACAATGCCAGCCACTGATTGCAAAACCGACAGAACGGTGTCTTGCGTTGCCTTCAATACGATCATGTCAACCTCTTCATAAGTATCTGCCATTGCATCGAGTGATTCCCTTCGACACTATAAGTGGACCTAGCCATTTTCCTTTGTAATCAGGTGCGTAGCGGCGTGAACTGCGCTTTTTTTTGTCAGCCCTTAAGCGTTTGCTCCAAGACATGGAGTTGCTGGTTGAGCTCGGTCAATTGTTGACGCTCTCCTCCAATTTTTCGGACAGCGTGCAGCACAGTCGTATGGTCCCTACCACCAAAGAGTTCACCGATCTCAGGCAAGCTCTTTTGTGTGAGTTCCTTTGCCAAATACATCGCAATCTGGCGAGGCCGCGCAATACTCGCGGGACGCTTTTTCGAGTACATATCAGCAACTTTAATTTTGTAATAGTCGGCTACCGTTTTTTGTATGTTCTCAACCGATATTTGGCGGTTCTGAATCGACAACAGGTCACGCAAAGCATCGCGTGCCAACTGGATGGAGATCTCTTTTTGGTTGAATCTTGAGTACGCGAGAATTTTTCGCAGTGCGCCTTCTAGCTCACGAACGTTGGAGCGAACGTTCTTGGCTACAAAAAAAGCAACCTCCTCCGGCATATCGGCGCCCTCAGTACGCGCCTTGTTGATCAAAATAGCGACGCGCATTTCCAACTCAGGTGGCTCTATGGCAACCGTAAGGCCCGAATCAAACCGCGAAACTAGTCTTTCATGGATATCAGCGAGCCCTTTGGGGTAGGTATCACTGGTCATAACAATATGAGACTTCTTGGCCAAAAGCGCTTCAAAGGCATTGAAAAACTCTTCTTGCGTGCGGTCTTTGTTCGCAAAGAATTGAACATCGTCGATCAGCAGCAAATCCAAGGAGTGATACCGTTCCTTAAACTCGTCAAAAGTCTTGCGTTGGTAGGCCTTAACCACATCGGAAACAAATTGTTCGGCGTGGATGTACAGAACTTTTGAACCAGGTTTGTCCGCCAGCAGTTTGTTTCCTACAGCGTGCATCAAATGGGTTTTACCCAAACCCACACCACCATAAATAAACAAAGGGTTGTATAAATGCCCGGGCATGGTGGCCACATGCATAGCAGCTGCCCTCGCCATTCGGTTGGCAGTACCTTCCACCAAACTGTCAAAGGTCAACAATGCATTCAGGCGGTTTTTCGGGGGACCTGGCGCACGGTCTTCACCAACGGGTGGCGACTCGTCTGCAACCATCACTTCAGTAGGTCTTTGGATATTTGTCTGCCTGACCGCTGGTTCTCGCGGGGTAATGGCAAGCTCAAGGACAATCGCTTGCCCATAGAGTTTTTCAAGCAAATTGGAGATACGGCTGCTGTACTGTGCACGCACCCAATCCAGCTTGAATCGATTAGCAACAAAGATGGTGACCTTGGCTAAATCATCCGACACCTGCGCCGCAAGAGGCTTTATCCAAGTGTTGAATTGTTGTTCAGGCATTTCCTGTGCAAGTTGATCTACACAACTCTGCCAAAGGGTTTGGCCGATGTCTGGCCCGAGGTTTTCGTTGGTCTT